>CAVXIH010000004.1:0-182554 GCA_963761825.1 uncultured Acidobacteriota bacterium | reverse complement strand
TGCTGGCTAGTGAACAGTAAACCTAAAGTCTTCAAGACGCGAAGGCTTTAATAAAGTATGATGTACGGGCAACAGTGGGTAGAGATTTTATCCATGATTTCTATGCAAAATGAAGAGACGTTTATCTTCATTATTGGAGGCTGAGAGCTGAAAGCGGACAGCTGAACGCGCGCGGCCTTCATCAACCTCGAAAAATTGGTTGCGGTCCTGGCCGCGCTAGGAGATGCGATTGTGATCATCAGACAGATTGAAGTAGGCAATTTTAATATTTTCAGTTATCTGATCGGGGACGAGCAGGCGAAGGAAGGGCTTTTGATAGATCCTTCCGATGGACATGACCTGCTCATCAAGGAAGCAAAAGCGCACGAGCTGGCTATCAAATATATTGTCAATACGCATTGCCACATCGACCACACCATGGGAAACGGGGAAATGGTTCGAAGGACAGGAGCCAAAGTTATCATCCATGAAGCGGATGCGGCAGGACTTCTGGATACACCCTCAAATATCCTGGAAATGTTTGGTGCTAAAGAACCGCCGCCGGCGGACATTCTGGTCTCGAATGGCGATTTGATTCAGGTGGGGAACGTAGCCCTCAAAGTAATCCATACGCCCGGCCACACGCCGGGAGGCATGTGTCTTTTTCTGGACGGAATGGTTTTTACCGGGGATACGCTATTTGTCGGCTCGGTTGGGAGAACCGATTTCCCCGGCGGTTCTTATGCGGAATTGGAGCAATCCGTTCGCAATAAGCTGTATACGCTTCCGGGCGATACGGTGGTTTTTCCAGGCCACAACTACGGCATGTACCCGACATCCACGATTCAGCAGGAACGCCGCAGCAATTCCATCATCCGGGGGTAAATTGTGTGGCCCCCTATCGCCTTTGCAGTCGCTATCGGAATCGGTATCGCTATCGGTATCGCGACTCGCTATCGGGATTCGGTTTTTTGTTTTTCAACTGCCGATCGCGATTGCGATTGGCGATGCCGATTCCGATAGCGATACCGATTCCGGCGGTTACGCAATGCCGGTGTCATCCTCTTTGATTGTGTAGCCTCGGCCCCCTATTTTCGTCAGCATTGCGGCAATCCTGTCCAGTAAATCTTTCCCAATGCGACTCTCTTCGGCTTTTATTGCTCCGCAGACTTCCATGACGTCCTGTATTGCTGCGCATTCCAGTGTAGATCCCCGTGCAATCTCAAAAAAGTGCCGTCGGTCGGCTTCTGTTGCTTTGCCATTCCCTTCGGCAATATTTAGAGGAATGGACTGTGAGGCTCGAAACAGCTGATCCCTTGAGTGCCTGTGCACACCTGCCATATTTTTGCCGACAGCAAAAGCCCATTTAGTGTATTCAATGGCAACTTTGTATACATCAAGCTTCTCATGACTAAATGCCATTTCGCCCCTTCAGTCGCTATCGGAATCGGGATCGCTATCGGGATCGCGACTCGCAATCGGGATTCGGTTTTTTGTTTTCCAACTGCCGATCGCGATTGCGATTTCCGATGCCGATTGCGATAGCGATACCGATTCCGATGCGTTTTGTGTCCGAAGCTACTTCTGGTATATCCGCCGCATCAGATCCGCGAATTCGAAAAAGTGCAGCGCCTGTGGGCCGTCGCTGAGAGCGTTTTCCGGGTCTGGGTGCATCTCCACAATCAACCCGTGCGGCCCTACCGCATGGGCCGCCAGAGCCAGCGGGATTACCAGTTCCCGTTTGCCCGCGGCATGGGATGGATCCACCAGGATCGGGAGGTGGGTCAGGCGTTTAAGAATCGGGATGGATGCGAGGTCCAGCGTATTGCGCGTCGCCGTTTCGAAAGTCCGGATGCCCCGCTCACATAGAATCACCTGGTGATTGCCGCGATCGAGAATATATTCGGCGGCATTCAGGAACTCATCCATGGTGGACATCATGCCGCGCTTCAGCAGCACGGGCCGATTGGAGCGGCCGGCCTCGCTCAGCAGACTGAAGTTCTGCATGTTGCGCGCCCCGATCTGGAGAATGTCCGCGTAGCGCGCCACAGGCTCCACATCTGCCGGAGACAGAACTTCGGTGACTATGGGCAAGTCGTATTCTCTCCCCGCCTCTGCCAGCATTTGCAGCCCTTCGAAACCCAAACCCTGGAAACTATAGGGAGACGTGCGCGGCTTGAAGCAGCCCCCGCGCAGCAGCTGGCCGCCGCATTCGCGGACGTAGCGGGCACATTGGTGTATTTGCTCGCGCGACTCGACGGCGCAGGGTCCGGCAATCACGACGAACCCGGGACCGCCGATCTTAACGCCGCGCACGTCAATTATGGTGTCGTCGGGTTTGTGGTCGCGGCTGGCCAGCTTGTATCCTACCTTTGCCTTTTTTTCTGCGGGCGGCTCCGGCGGCTCGGAACTCGCTTCCGTCGGACCGATGGCAAGTGTTTCAACTCTGGGGTAAGTCTTGGCGCGGTGCTGAGCCGGATAGGATCCGAGGACTTTGAGCGACGTTGTAGCCGACTTCAGTTTTTCGATCGCTTCCGCGATGCGCGCTTCCGCCGTGTTTCCCTCAAAATCTATATAGAAGATGTACTGAAAAGGCATCCCGGGGATGGGGCGGCTCTCAAGCTTGGTCAGGTTGATTTTATAGTCATGCAGTAGGCTTAAAGCCTTCAGCAGGGATCCCTCCTCATGCGAAGTTGCCATAATCAGCGAAGTCTTGCACGGGATCCGCAGGTCTATTGCCGCCGGTTTTTTGGCGAGGATCAGAAACCGGGTGAAATTGTTCTGCTGGTCTTCGATATTGCGGCGCAGGATTTTTAGACCATAAAGCTTCCCGGCTTCTTCACTGGCGATGGCGGCGAGGCTCGGATCCTTTTCGTTTTTTACCTTCTTTACCGCCATCGCGGAGTCTTCATAGGGCAAAGCCTGGCAATTCGGCAGTTTTGCCACAAACTTCATGCATTCAGCCAGGGCTTGCGGATGGGAGTATACCTGTCGGATGCTGGCCAGAGGCACTTCATCGAGGGCGAGCAGGCAGTGTTCGACGCGGAGGACTTCCTCGCCGACGATGGAGAGCTGTGAAACGGAGAGGAGGTCATAGACTTCGTTGATGCTCCCTGCGGTTGTGTTTTCGACCGGCAGCAGCCCATAGTCGACATCGCCGTCTTCAATCGCGTCGATGACCTGCTCCAGCGTAGCGACGCCCGTGAAAAGAGTGTGATCCAGGTACGGCGCGAAATGTTTGCGTCCTGCCAATTCGCTGTAAGCGCCCTCGATTCCCTGAAATGCGACGCGATTCGCGCCGGTCTTGCCATAATCGAGGAGGTGGAGTTGCTGGGAACGGATCGAATCGTCAATAATTTCGTGAAAGACGCGTGTGACCAGGTGTGCATCCAGCCCCTGGCTTCGTCCCTTGGCGATGAGATCCGCCAGCAGCTGCTCTTCTCTCGAAAAATCCCGGATTGGGGTTCCTGTCAAGCCTTTGGCCTGTATTATTTGTTCCGCCAGTTTGCGGCGGTTTGCCAGCGCCTCGATGATGCGCTCATCCACCGAGCTTATTTCATTCCGGATTTTATCGATTTCGTCCATGCCGCCTCCTTTGTGTCCATCCGGGCATTCGCCTGAATGGTTCATTGTCCCACAGCTCGGTCCATTCTAAAATAGCGGGTGTGAAAACTAATACGCGAGATGATGAAGCTCCAATTCCCCGGCGCAAAATCGGCACTGGCGCTCCTTATTCTTATCAACCTGTTCAATTATGTCGATCGCCAGGTTTTGTCAGCGGTGATAGGGCCCATTAAAAAAACTTTCTTTAATCAAAGCGGGGAAGTGGGTGCAGCAGGCGGCAATGTATTGAACGCATGGATGCATTGGTTCCAGGCACAACTGGGATTCAAACCTGAAGATGCTCTGCTGGGGCTTTTGGGGACCGCTTTTATGCTGACCTACATGATCGGCGCGCCTGTATTTGCGCGGCTGGCCGAAAGGCGGTCGCGCTGGGGACTGATCGCCTTGGGTGTACTTCTCTGGAGTCTCGCCAGTGGCGCTTCCGGATTTGCGCAGACTTTCGTCCTGCTTCTGATTACGCGCTGCTTCGTAGGGATCGGGGAGGCTGCCTACGGACCGGTAGCACCGGCCATGATCTCCGATATGTTCCCGCTGAAGATCCGGGGCAAAGTAATGTCCTGGTTTTATGTAGCCATCCCTGTGGGGAGCGCCCTGGGATACGTCCTGGGCGGTTGGGTGGCGAGCTCGAATATCGGGAATTGGGGTGCCGCCTGGATCGGACTTAGGTGCGAAAGCTGGCGTTGGGCCTTCTTTCTTGTGACATTGCCCGGAGTTGCGCTGGGGTTGCGAAGCCTTTTGATGCGGGAACCTCCGCGCGGAGATAGGGACTTCCGGCAGGCCATCAAGCCCGCGCCGGTGAAATGGAAAGAATATTGGATATTGGTACGAACGCCATCCTATGTGCTGTGCACGCTGGGACAGACGGCCATGACTTTTGCGATCGGGGGAATTGCTTTCTGGATGCCCTATTATCTTGAAACCCGGCCCGGCGCGCCTGCAAACTCCACGATCATCTTCGGCGCGATTACTGCAGTGGCTGGACTCAGTGCCACGCTCCTCGGGGGAATCGCGGGAGACAAGCTGCGCGATCGTTTTCCCGGATCCTATTTCCTCGTTTCCGGCGCTGCAATGATTGTCGGATTCCCGCTATTCCTGGCGGCACTCCGAGCCCCTTTCCCCTGGGCGATCTGGGTAATGGTTTTTCTCGCATGCTTCTGCCTGTTTTTCAATACAGGTCCGACGAATACTATCCTGGCTAATGTTACCCATCCCTCCATGCGCGCTGCGGCCTTCGCCTTCAACATTTTTATTATTCATGCTCTCGGGGATGTCATTTCGCCGGTCGTCATCGGATTCCTGAATGACCGGTATGGAGATATGAACAAATCGTTCTTTGTGGTCGGGCTGATGTTTCTTGCTGCCGGAGTGTTCTGGCTTATCGGAACGCGCTATTTGCAGCGCGATACGGAAATGGCGCCGCTGCGCCTGAAACAGCCGTAAGCCGCATTTATCGCTCTCTCACTAATGCGGTCGCGGATCGGGGTATGTATACGCGGATTCCAGATTGCAGATTCCAGATTCCAAACTGCAATCGGAAATCTGGAATTTGGAATCTGGAATTTGGAATAGAACGGAAGCCGGGGAAACCGTGATTTTATTCTCATCGGAGAAATTTCCATGAAATCTTTTTTAATTCGCACCCAAAGGCACACTCAGTTTGTGGATATCACCAGGGAGGTTCAATCGGTGATATCGAATCTCGCGATAAAAAATGGAGTCGTCACTATTTTTGTGCCGCATACAACCGCAGGAATCACGATCAATGAAAATGCCGATCCGGACGTCACGTCCGATATCGCAGATGCACTGGATAAAGCGGTTCCCTGGCAGGCGGAGTACAAACACTCTGAAGGCAACGCTGCGGCGCACGTCAAAGCAAGCATGATGGGATCTTCAGTTCAGGTTATCGTCGCGGACGGACAGCTGCGGCTCGGCACCTGGCAGGCCATATATTTTTGCGAGTTTGACGGTCCCCGTTCCCGCAACGTGTGGGTCGCATGAGAACGAATTTCAGAAGCCTTGGAACCTTCGGTCCTTTTTAGGCATTTCCGTCCTACCGCGGCCGGGGCCGAACCAAGTATTCGAGACTGATGGAGGCCGCGGACGTTCAGCTGTCAGCCTTCAGCTCTTAATTTCCGATAACGAAGTTGAATGTTTCTGCATTTCGCAAACAAGTCACGAATAAAGGCGCTGTAGAGCAAGAGGGCGAAATTAAAGAGGAAAATTTGCAATGAAACGAATGATTCATGGCGATATGAAATCCGGGGGCTAATACCGCTGCCGGAGAAAACCCAATAGGATGGGAACACTCGTACTGGGACGCTGCTCGGTTCCCCTGCGGAATTTTCAATAAATATCCCCCAATAGTAAAAAAAGTCCTAATGGCTTCCCTGCTCGGCGCCGAAAATAAGCAATATAGGTTCTGTTGTTGGAGGTCCGCCTCAAATGGCGACCCGGATTATCCCCCCGAATCCGGTTTTGACTGAAACGCGATAATCCTTGATTGATTACCAACGCGAGTGTCATCAAGGCGATAGAGGGGTTGCAAGGCCGACATGATCCTATTCAAGGCCTATTTAGAATGGATGAGCCTATGACAACGATCCGGGAAATCCCGACTGTCGAAGCATTTGATAGCAAGGCCACGACGCATATTGACTCTGCCGGTTCGGAAGGCTTCAGCCTGGTCGAATCTCTGATGGCCATTCTTATCCTTGCCTTCGGTTTCATGTTTGTCGCACCGATGCTGTTTGACTCCATCCAATCGCTTACGCTTGCCAGGTCCAAGGATACGGCCGGATTTGCGGCAACCAATCAACTGGAAACGCTGGCGAGCTTGTACAAGGCAAATCCCAGCGATGCAAATCTCACTATTGGCGCGCATGGCCCCGTCCAAGTCGAAATAGTCAATCCCGCCGACAGCAGTAAATTGAACCGCTATAACGTAGCTTGGACGGTTTCCTCCGTGCCGGACCCGAGAGCGGGCAAAGTATTGCGAGCGGTACAGGTGACCGCCACGGTAACGCCGATCGGATCCGGAACTTCGACAAACATCAAAGTCCGACAAAACAAGGTGCTTAATGTAACAACTATTTTCAGTTACAGGAGTCCATGAAAAAGGCAAGAAAGCAGTTCATTGCGCCATTGCCCTGCGATCAGGGGACAGTAAAAGAGAGTGGTTTTGCACTTGCGGAGTTTTTAATCTCTACGGTGATCGTCCTGGGTCTGTCCGCAGGCGTTTTCAGCATGCTGACCAACGTGCTAAGTACCTCAGGGTATCAAACAGAGGTCCTGAGCGTGATGGAACATACCAGGGTCGCCATGAGCACTATAGAGCGTTACATCGTGCAGGCGGGCAACAACCCGCGCTCGGCTGCATTCACGCCTGTGACCATCACAAGCGCAACCCAAGTTCAGCTCTGCAGCGATTTAACCGGATCGGCCGGAGGCAATCAGGGTGATGCGGATGGCGATATCTCTGATGCGAATGAAAATATCACAATCCGATATAACTCGACGGGTCGCAGCATTGAGCTTGTTGCCGCGGATGGAACGGTTCGGACTCTGGCACGGTACATATCCGGCTTCGCTCTGGAATATTTGGACAAAAATGGGAGCGCTACAACGGTCGGGGCCAACGTCCGTACAATAAGGATTACTATCAACGGAACTTCGGCTGTCGCCAATGCCCACACGCGAAAGACCTTTGGTCTTACTCTTACCGGCGTTGCCACTCTGCCGAATCGAGGATGATGCAAATGAATAGACATGCTTCCGGCTGCTCCAGAAATGCCGGTTTTTCGCTCATTGAAATGATGGTCGTTCTCTGTGGCGCCGGAATCATTGCCGCTATGGCGTTGCCCGGGCTGACAAACATGCAGAACAATTACAATGCTGTTTTTGCGGCTCAACAAATTGGCACCCAACTGCATTTCGCCAAACTCAAAGCGATATCCAGCAATGAAGCGCTTCGTGTCAACTTTTCGAACGCAACTTCCTATCGAGTGGAGCTGTCAGACGGAACGCTGATTCGGGGACCCTATAATTTCCCCGTAGGCATCAGCCTTAATACTGTTGACGGTGGCACTGGAGTGACTTTCGGCGGCCGTTACGTAACATTTCAGCCTGATGGAACCGTGCCAGTTTCCGGAAACGGTTCAATGGGACGCGTAAAACTGATTTCCCGCAATGGGCTGCGCGTGGATATTCTTGTCGATGGGGGCGGCCTGATCCGCCAAACCCCTTCCTACAAGACGTCCTCGGCTCCCTTTTAGCAGCAAAACCGATTGGGATAAAACTATGCAGGCAATTACCTCTCAACCAAATCTGCCCAAGAATTCCGAGCCCGGCAATACCAGCGATCGGGGGCTGAAGGACGAGCAGGGAATCGCGATGATTCTTGTCATGATCGCCCTTTCACTGCTAATCATGTGTTCCGCCTACCTGTTCTTAAGCAGTGTCGAGGATCTGAGGATCAGCGACAACAGCGAGAGCATGATTCAGGCAAGGCTCGCAGCCCGCGCCGGCATTGATCATGCGCGCGAGATCCTCCGTGGGCTTACGTTCAACAATCTCCTCAAAGGGCCGGATGGAGCGTATACCAACACAACCACCTATCTTAACTCTGCCCGTTTAGTCAGCTTTCGCAACCCGGCCCCCTGGGCGACGTTTCGATCGCTGAACATTGTCGGATCCCACCAGCGATGTCAGCTCTCTGCCCGATGATGGCTTGATCAATACCGGCCTGTCGGGAACCGTGCTGATACCCAAAACCGGCAACGTTTTCACTGCCGCAAATCCTTACGGATCGGGGACGATAACCACAGCGCGCTATTTTTTAAAAGTCACGGATAACAACGGTGAAGCGGCAGAACTGGCCAGGGATGCGGCCAACAATCCTTTCATTGATGGAGACGGGACGATCATCGTCCGTTCTGTCGGGGTTGCCAGAACAATTCAGGAGGGCTCCGGGGCCAACGTACGCCGTAATTCGGTCGCCATATATGAATCTCGATTCTTCCAAGGTACCCCGTTTGCCAACTTGGGCTCGCCGGCGGTTGTTGTCGGAAGCAACATTAGAGCTAATTTTTCGGGAAACTCTTTTGACATCATCGGCAATAGCAATGGGCCGGGAATTGGAACGGTCGACACCAATACATCGGACGGCTATGATCCCGCCGCGATTCTGAAAACGGCGACAGCGGGCAAAGGCACCATTAGTGGAAATTGCACAGGATCCACAGCTTCTTCGTGCATTGCCGACATCACCGCCAGTGTGACATCCGACCCCGCCAAATCTAACTTGGCGAATGCTTCATGGCTTTATGACTTTGTCACTAACCAAGTGCCCGCCATGGCAGATTATACGATTCCGGCAGGCGGAAGCCTCACTGCCGCTAATATAGGGACCGCTGCGAATCCCAAAATTACCATTGCCGAAGGCGATCTTACTGCTACGGGAGATTTCTATGGCGCGGGATTGCTGGTCGTTAAAGGCGCACTCACCATGGGTGGCGCCATACGGTGGGATGGGCTCGTTCTGGTGATAGGCAAAGGCGAATTCTGGACCCACGGTATGAATAACGGCATCTACGGCGGATTGGTTGTTGCCGGTGTATCACTCAATGGTAGCGGCCAGCCAGTATTTACCGCAGCCAATACCGATTTTGACATCAGGGGAAACAGTAACATAGCAACATACGACGGCTCGCTGGCAAACATGGGAAATGGCCTTGTACCCTTGAAACAGTTGTCGTTCAGAGAAATCCCCAGCGGACTTGATCCCTAACCGGCTGGAGACTAATGACCTGTCTGCAGGCGACGCGTTGAATGCCCATTAGAAATCGTGGAAAGGCGAGAGTGGATGAATACAATCAGATGTCCCAAGTGCAAACTGATCAACTCGGAAAGTGTTCACCGCTGCCGGAGGTGTGGCGCTTCACTGTCTTCGGATAAGAATGGGGATGTCTCTGACTCCAAGCCTCTGAATTCCAGTCGAGCGGCCCGGCATTGGGCTATCCCGGCTATTGTGATCGTCGCTCTGCTATGCATTTTTGTTTATTATAGATATTCGCAAAACATTCCGATCTCCGGGACCGCACTTGCAGAAACAAACAACAGCGCAACAAACCAAGTGATAGCCAAGAGTGCTTCCGCCAACCGGGAACTGGAAGAAGTGAAAAAGCTGAACCAGGATTTTTTGGGAAAGGTTGATCAGAATATGTCCGATCGCCAAGGTGAGGGTTTTAAAAAGAATCAAACCCTGGCCTACGACATGATGATGACGCTGCAAGAGAAACAGAGCAAACTCACGGACGCCGCAGCGCTCAAGCATTGCGGTGAATTTAGCCGCTTGGTTAATACCTATTACGATCAGCTGGTTCGGTTCAACTCGGATAAAGCTCATTTGTTGGATGCAAACCAGCGAGTCTCAAGCGAAATCGAGCAGATCCAGCAGGATCCCTCCCTGTCAGACGATGAAAAGTTTTTGCGAAAACGTGATCTTAAGGGAAAAAACTTCGAAGATGCTCTGAAATACAGCGGAAGCGCAAACGATATAGAGGAGACTGTTAAATCTCTTCGCAACCTTTTGGCTTCCGGCGCCGCTTCATAACAACGGCATTATAGTTCTGCCCATCCAAGACAGACGCCATCATAGAATGCTGGAATGAAGCTCAGCCGTTTCAACTCCTAGCGGGCTTTGTACCGGCGCTCGACAGCGCTTCAATCCTCATAGTCTGAATAATCTTTTGAACAGATTCCTATCAGTTGCCCAGTTTCAGCACCAGTCCGGCGGATAGCCTGAAATTGTTCTGGCGGTCGTCTAGCCCGCTGAATGCTATTTGTGGGCCTACCTGGAAACGAGTCATGAGGTAGTCCGCCTGGATCGCGCGAATGGCCAGCGATTTGCTCACATTTATGTCAATGCCTCCGCCTACGACGGTTGCCAGTGCGGTGTCGGAGAGGGAGTAGCCAAAAGCTCCCGTGCTGGCGCGGGCGGCTCCAATTAGGAAGTGCGCAAACGGGGCGACCGTATTTGCGCGATAGGTTAGTTTGGGGCCTGCCATAAAAGTATGGGAGCTGACATCCACGAATGGAACTTCGAAACCATATACTCGAGGGGATCCGTAATGTCCGCTGAAATCACCTTCTACGCCAAACCAATTGGTTAGGTTGGCCGTTACCGAAGCATTCCAGCCGCTGAGGTTAAATCCATCCGGATTAGCTCTGAAGTAGGAATAACCGCCGAACAACTCTGCCTTCGGGTACTCTCCCTGCGCCATCGCAGTCATTGGGATCAAGAGCATCAAGGAAAAACCAAGCCATAACTTCCTCATAGAAGCCTCCATTAGGAACCCGGATTTTACAGCCCGGGAAGCCTGCTTTTTTCTGATGCCTAATCCATTGATAAGTTTCATGGGAAGTATTTCGTTCTCCTGCGCGTATTGTTCTCCGTCATCGCATCCACTAGAATCTTGAGATGAAGCCAATTGTCACGGTGATAGGTGGAGGTCTAGCGGGATCAGAGGCCGCGTGGCAGGTTGCGCGCCAGGGATTCGATGTGCGCCTTTTTGAAATGCGCCCTGTGGTTTCCACTCCGGCGCACACGACAGACCAATTGGGCGAGTTGGTCTGCAGCAATTCTCTCAAATCGGATCTGCCGGGAACCGCGCCCTACCTCCTGAAGCAGGAATTGCGCCGGCTGGACAGCCTGTTGCTGCGTATTGCCGATGAGGTGAAGGTTCCCGCCGGCCACGCGTTGGCGGTGGATAGAGATCAGTTCTGCCGACGTCTGACGGAAGAGATCCTGCGCACTCCGCGGATCACTGTTCTGCGGGAAGAGGTTACGGAGTTGCCGGAGGAAGGCATTACGATTGTTGCCACGGGGCCGCTGACGTCCGGTCCGCTGGCGGAATCCATCGCCCGATTTGCCGGGCGCGGGAATCTCTATTTTTACGACGCCATTTCCCCGATAGTTGATGCCGGCACGCTCGACCGTTCCATCTTATTTGCGGCATCGCGGTATGGCAAGGGAGGGGAAGACTATCTCAACGCCCCTTTTTCAAAAGAGGAATATCTCCGCTTTTACGATGCGCTGGTAAGCGCCGAATCGGCGCCGCTGCAATCGTTCGAAAAAGCCATGTATTTCGAAGGCTGCCTGCCGATCGAGGAATTGGCGCGTCGGGGCGTGGATACGTTGCGGTTTGGGCCGATGAAACCGGTGGGCCTGATCGACCCCCGCACAGGGAGCCGGCCCTACGCCGCCGTACAGCTGCGGCTTGAAAACCTCATGGCCGATTGCTACAACCTGGTCGGTTTTCAAAATCATCTGAAATTCCCGGAACAGAGTCGCGTCTTCCGCATGATCCCCGGCCTGGCAAACGCGGAATTCCTGCGCTTCGGACAGATTCATAGAAATACGTATATTCACTCCCCTGGGCTACTCTTCCCGTCACTGCAGGCACAGAATAGGCCGGAGCTTTTTTTTGCCGGACAAATTTGTGGTGTGGAAGGGTATGTTGAATCTATTGCTACCGGACTTCTGGCAGGCATCAACGCCGCGCGATTAGCGCAAGCCCGTGATACTCTGTCTCCGCCGCGTTTGACGGCATGCGGCAGTCTTGTGCATTACATCAGCAATGCCGCCGTGGAAAATTTTCAGCCGGTCAACATGAGTTTCGGTATTCTATCGGATGCGCCGGCAGGATTCAGGTCACACTCCAGAGACAAAAAGGAAAGGCATCGCCTCCAGGTCCAAGAGGCTCTTGAGACGATGGACAAATGGATTGAGTCGCTGAAAATGTAAATGCGCTGTATGTGCCTGAGAGCAATATGCCAGATACACTGTCTTCCTGGATTGAAAAATTTCTCGAGTATCTGCGCTATCAGCGCAATGCATCCGCGCATACTATTCGCAACTATGCTTCGGATCTTGAGCAGTTCTATTCTTTCCTGACTATTGCTCCGGATGGTTCGCAGCGTCCCGCGCCCGACCTGGATCAAATTGACAATCTTACTATCCGCGAATTCCTTGGGGAGCTTTATCAAAGATCCAATAAGAAATCCTCTGTGGCCAGAAAACTGGCGACGCTCCGTTCGTTCATGAAGTTTCTATCCACGCAGGGAGCCATCCGGGCAAATCCTGCCAGGATCGTTTCCTCGCCGAAAATGGAGAGCCGTTTGCCCGATTACATGACGATTGACGCGGTGACGAAACTCGTTGAAGCGCCGGACACGGGCACGGATACCGGGAAACGTGATCGCGCCATTCTCGAATTGCTTTACGGCGCGGGACTCCGGGCAGGCGAACTGGTCGCGCTGGATTTGGGAGATGTAAGTCTCAGCGAGGGGCTTGTGCGAGTGGTGGGCAAAGGCCGGAAAGAGCGCATCGTCCCGTTTGGCAGGAGAGCGGCAGAAGCCATGGAGTCGTACCTTCAGGCACGAGGAAATTTGATACAAGCCGGCAAACCGCACGCAAAAGAGATCTCGGCGTTGTCGGAAGCGGTATTCCTGAATTTCAGAGGAGCGCGGCTAACCAGCCGCAGCGTGGGCAACCTCGTGGACCGCTATGTCGAACACCTGTCCCAGAAATTGAAGGTTCATCCGCATACGCTGCGACATACTTTTGCCACACACATGCTCGGTGCCGGCGCCGATCTGCGCGCCATCCAGGAATTGCTGGGGCACGAGAGCCTTTCCACCACACAGAAATATACGCATGTTTCTGTGGAACAACTGGTGCGGGTCTATCAATCGTGCCATCCTCGGGCCAGGAAAAAGCAGAAGACAGAAATCAGGAGTCAGAATGGATTAAAGGATCAAAGGGGTAAAGCATTAAAGGATTAAAGGGAAAAATCGGAGCCAGTATCGGATTTTGTTTTTTTGGCTTTTCGACACCGATTCGTGCGACAGTCACCCCAACCTCGGCATTTCCGCCTGGTGGAATTTCGGTGACAGTCACCATAATCCCCAAATTCTATCATATGACTAATAAAGGGTTTTTATGGGTGACACTGAATTTAAACATTGGGTTGTCTGCGGATGTCTGAAAGCTCTTATTTCTCCAATTTATTCTTTTCATTGATTTTATAGGGAATTTTCGTTTTGCGGAATTTCGAGGTTATGGCGCCTGTCACCGTAATTCCGACAGGCGGAAATTCGAGGTTAGGGTGACTGTCACCGAAATTAACTGGAATTATCTTTTCAATGGAACCAAGGAAATTCTATGAGCCCGAAACGCCTTTTCCTGATTGATGGTATGTCGCATATCTACCGGGCATATTATGCTATTCGCAATCTGAGCAATGCCAAAGGCCTGCCCACCAATGCCGTCTTCGGATTTATTTCGATGCTGCGCAAGCTCATACAGGAACAGAAACCGGAATACATAGGCGTTGCGCTGGATCTCGAGGGACCCACCGTTCGGCACGAGAAGTATCAGGCGTACAAAGCGACGCGCAAGCCTATGCCGGAAGATCTAATTCTGCAGATCCCCTATATCCTAAGAGTCTGCAAGGCTTTCTGTGTGCCCGTGATCAGCCATGCCGGCTATGAAGCGGACGATGTGATTGGAACGCTTTCGCTGAAAGCGACACAACAAGGGCTGGATTCCGTTATCGTGACCAGCGACAAGGATATGCTGCAGCTGGTGTCGGATCACGTTCAAGTCCTCGATACTGCAAAGGATACTTTGCTGGATGCCCGGAAGGTCGTAGAGAAAATGGGCGTTAATCCAGATCAGGTCGCGGACCTCCTGGGATTATGGGGGGATGCTTCGGACAATGTCCCGGGTGCGCCCGGTATCGGAGAAAAGGGCGCCAAAGAGCTGATTCAAACTTTCGGCAGCCTGGAAAACACTCTCCAAAATTGGGATAAAGTGAAACGAAAAACCTATCAGGAGAGCCTGCGCGATAATGTGGAACTGATACGAATGAGCAGGGAACTGGTAACGATTCACCGAGATCTGCCGTTAGAACTGGATCTTCAGTCTCTTGTTTTGTGCGAGCCCGATCGCAAAGCTGCCTTCGAGTTATTTTCAGAGCTCGAGTTCAAGACGCTTATTAGGGAATTTCTCGAAGAAGAAAAACAGGAGCCTTTAAAGGGGGAGTGGCTGGCAAGTTCTGGAACCGATGATTTCCTGCAGACGATGATCCGGCAATCCCGGCTATACGTGGAGCTTTATCATGCGGAAGGAGTATTGAACCGAAAAACCGCTGAAATTGCCTGTGTTCAGGGAGAAGCTGGAAGCGCGATCCTGATCGATTTAAAAAATGAAAGCCTGGCGCGATGCTGGCGCCGTCTGGCAGAGGACGGATCGGTCCAAAGCGTTTGCTGGGATTCCAAGCTATACCTTCTTTCCCAGGAACACCGCGGGATCCGCGTGGCAAGAATTCCGGACGATGTCATGCTCATGGCGTTTTTGGTCGCACCCAATGCAGGTGATTATTCTTTGAAACATTGGGCTCTGGATCAGTTGCACGTCTCTCTTGATGATGAGAAATCCAACCGGCAGGGTTCCCTCCTTCCCGAACCGGAAAAAATCGTCGAAAGCCTCTGCCGGCGGCTGGAATCGATGCGATCACTGTATGCGCTACTGAACTCTCGCCTGGATCAACTCCAATTGCGGAAAATTTATCAGGAAATAGAGCTCCCATTGGTGCCGGTGCTTGCGGATATGGAACGCGCGGGGATCAAGGTGGATCGCGGGATGCTGCAGCAGATGTCGGCAGCAATGGAAAAGCAACTGGCGGATCTTACCGGCAAGATTTACCAGGCTGCCGGAATGGAGTTCAACATTAATTCACCCAAGCAGTTGGGAGAAGTCCTCTTCGAGAAGCTCAACCTGCCGGCAGTGAAAAAAACACGCAAAACCGGTGGATACAGCACGGATCAGGCGGTCCTCGAAGAACTTGCGCAAACCTATGAGATCCCCAAATTAATCCTCGAATACAGGCAGATTTCCAAGCTTAAATCCACCTATGTGGATGCTCTTCCTGCGTTGATTCACCCTCAAACCGGAAGGGTCCATACCTCTTTCAATCAAACGGGCGCAGCCACTGGACGGCTATCAAGCTCGGATCCAAATCTGCAAAACATCCCGATCCGGTCCGACTTAGGACGCTTGATCCGAGGCGCTTTCGTTCCCGAAAAAGGGAATGTATTGATCGCCGCGGACTATTCGCAGGTGGAGCTTCGCATATTGGCGCACCTTTCTGAAGATGAGGTCCTGATCAGTGCGTTTCGGGCGGGAGAAGATATTCATGAACGGACGGCGCGGGAGGTTTTCAGCGCAGAGGAGCTGGTCAACAAGGCGGAATGCCGCCGGCGGGCGAAAGTCATTAACTTCGGGATCGTCTACGGGCTTTCTGCTTTCGGGCTGTCCAAAACGCTTGGCATATCAAGGGAAGATGCCCAGTCTTTTATTGATGCGTACTTCCAACGCTATCGCGGCGTCCGTGCATGGCTCGACTCCACCTTGGAAGAAGTGCGCCGGCTGGGGTATGCAAAAACTCTGTTCGGCCGCATTCGGCCGATTCCGGATATAAACAGCAAGGATAGCAACGCGCGGCATTTTGCCGAGCGGATTGCTGTCAACAGCCCGATTCAGGGGACGGCGGCGGACATTATCAAGATCGCCATGATCCGCATTCATCGCGCTTTGGGCGAAAGGCAATCATCTGCTAAAATTTTACTCCAGGTACATGATGAGTTGGTCCTCGAAGTCGCAGAAAAGGAAGCGGACAGCGTAAATAGCCTGGTTCGACAGGAGATGGAAGGGGCTGCCAAGCTTTTGGTGCCCCTAGAAGTGGGTCTGAACATTGCCGGCAACTGGATGGATATGAAATAAACCGGAACCTGACCGCGATGATTCCGTATAATTAGCTGGAGTTTGAAGAGGGCTGATTCCGATCGGGCGTAACTGGTTGAAAAAAATGGTGTTGTTTCCTGAGGAAAGATTTTGAGTTCGGGAATTGGGGAAGAAACCGTAGGGATGCAAAGCCTTGATGTTGATCTCGGACCTAGCGTTTCTGCCACAGACAATAGTCTGGTGAGTGAATTCATATCCGGAAATGATGAGGCTTTTGCGCAGCTTGTCACCCGGTACAAAGATTCTATCACCAACTATTTGAATATGATGGTCGGAGACTACGACATAGCCGTGGATTTGAGCCAGGAGACTTTTCTCAGGGTCTATCGGAGCATCGACCGATACAGCAACCTCTACCAGTTTTCCACCTGGATATATCGCATTGCGACCAACCTGGCCATCGATGAGCTCCGATACCGGAAGCGGCGCGGTCAGGTTTTTTATAAAAACGTTATGGGCAGCCGGCAGCCGGGGGATCAGGAGGGGCGCGAGTTTGAGATAACGGATCCGCGGCGCAGCCCAAGTGATGAGATCTTGCGAAAGGAAAGCAGCCAGGTTTTGGGAGACGCCATACGGTCCTTGCCGAAGAAATACCGAACCGCTTTCATTATGAAAGAAGTTCAGGAACTGCCGTATGAAACCATCGCCAAAGTGTTGAACTGTTCTTCGGGCACCATTAAATCCCGGCTGCACAGGGCGAGAGAATTGCTACAAAGAAAACTGGAGCACTACGTTTAGGTAATTGCCATGAATTGCAGAACATTTCATCGAACGTTGGAAGATTACCTGGAGGGCGGACTTGATTTTTCCGGCCGCTTTGGAATGGAGCGCCATGCCCGGCAGTGCCTGAGCTGCGGCAAGGAGATATCGGATGCCCAGCAATTGCGCCGGATGGTGTCCGAATTGCAGCGTGTTAAGGCGCCCTCTGATTTCGAGACTTCAGTCCTGAGAGAGATCAGTATGCGCAGAGCGCATGGACGACTCTCCGGTTTTCGAAACTTTTTGATGCATGGCTTGGAGTGGCCCTCGTTCCGAAAACTTGCGCTGGCCTCCTCCTGCCTGGCGATTTTGTGCTTCGGCATTTTTTACGCTTCTCACCGGACAGTCTTTAATCAAGCGCCCACTTCACCGCAGATTGCCGGCGCACGCACAAGCATAGCCGTAGAAGCAAAGGAAGTTAAAAGCAGCCCCGGCGCGAATCCTGCAACACTTGTGCGGAGTAAGCCGGCCGCAGCGGAACCACTCAAATCGGCAAAGAGGATTCGACCTCCTGCCATCCTGAAGCAAGAGCCCGTCCTTGACGCCGGAAATTCGGGATATGCAGGAAGCGCAGGATATGGATTATGTGGAATACACGATGCCTGGGCCGGATAATCGCCCGGTGCCGGTTCGTCTGCCACTGCCCAAGACAATTCCGGTGCGATACGGTCAGATGTCCGAAGAATATTTTATCCAGAATGTGAGTCATTAAGCTACTATGCGCCGCGCCTTGCATATCTCATCCATCCCGCTTATCTGCGTTTTGACGTGCGGCTCCCTACTATTATGTGCGCCCTTTACGACAGGATTTGGTTTCGAGGAAACTGCCAACGATGAGTCGGTGCCGACTCTCGTGAGAGTCAACATCATCGTTGAGACGCGCGGCGCCAAAGACACAGTTCAGATAAACGGGAAACTGATTGCCAACTACAGCCCGATAATAATCCGGGATTTCCCGTCCATTGGGATCGTCCTTGATCACCAGAACCATATACTGACGTATCTGGGATACCGTTGGGTGGATATTCATGACGGCAATGCCAGGGTTGTGGTAACCGCCGCTAAAGGACAGAAGTGGGGCGGCAAACTGGTCGGAATCGATCAGAGCAACGGAGTCGCGGTCATACAATTGCTGGAAGGCAAGCTGCAAAAGACACCTGTTTGTGTTCAGTGCGAAATAAAAGATGGCGTCATGGTAATGGCGCCCAAGATGGAAAACCCCGATAAATCGGAGTATCGGGAGGCACAAGTCCTTTCCGTGGGCACGGGCCCCGGCTCGCTGGATCCCGGGGCATGGGTGATGAAAACGAACCGGCCTTTTCCGGAAATAGGTCTGCCGATCCTTACAAAGGACCGCCGGGTTATCGGTTTTGTAGCCGGCATGGACCCGATGGACATGCAAACCGTTGTCTATCCTATCTCACAACTGCTCTCCTCTGCGGACAAAATCCTCAAGCAGGGCGGGGATATCCGCAGCGGCTGGCTGGGCGTTTTTTTGAATACTTCGGATTCCTCAATAGGTCGCGGAGTCACGGTGCTGCGTGTCGAACAGAACAGCCCGGCGCAAAAGGCAGGGCTCATTTCCGGAGATATAGTGCTGAAGATTGATGGCAACGAGGTCAAGGACGCTCAGCGGTTTATTCAACTTGTTCAAAATGCCCCCATAGGATCAGAGGTGAAACTGGACGTTATACGGCAAGGACGCCCTGTGAACAACATGACTGCGTTGGTAGAAGCGCGCAAGCCCCGACAGAATGACGCCAAACTGTCTTTCAATTTAACCGGAGCGCTGGATCCAACCGCCAAAGGGATTGTTCCGGGGCTTACGCCCCGCAACCCTCGGCTGCTGATGGGCCTCAGCACCGAAATGCTGAATCCCCCTCTTGCGGATGCCCTGCATGTGCCCGGGCAGACCGGGCTGCTTGTCCTGGATGTTGCGCGGGAAATGCCGGCGGAGCAGGGTGGTGTTCTGGCGGGAGATGTCATCCTCTCCATTGACGGCCAACCCATCATGGATGCCCCGAGCTTTGCCTCGTTTCTCATGACACACGCCTGGGGTTCGCACTCGATTCTAAAAGTGCTCCGCCAGGGGATCGAGCGCACAATTGTTGTGCAGATTCCCGATTAAGGCAAATAGCACGCGGTTTTCCTATCAGCTCTCTGGCTGTCGGGAATCTTTACATCTGCCTGTTAGTCCAAATTTCTCGCCAGGCATTGCAGTGAGTTGACGAGGATAAATACTGGCCCAAGGCGCGCCCGGAGGGCTCGCAGGCGAAATCGGGACATGCGTTTGACTGACAGTTCAAGCCCTTATCCCGCCGTAAGCAATAGCACCGCTCGCAGAAATTCCTGTAAAAATTCTTTACAATAATAGAGTTGCAGCGATCTGTCCCGACAGCCCCGCAAACAAAGCATGCTTTATGTAATCTGTTCCGTTTATTGAATTTGCCATAGACCTTACTTGGCGAACTCGATAGGCTGGATTGATAATTGCTTTTCAAATCATAGCTATAGTTTTATCCAGTTATCCCTAATTAAGAACAGTTGGCCGCAGCAGATAGCCGAAACTGTTTTTCTTGCCCCGTTGGTAGTTCTGCAGCCGCAGGCGGTGCTTCTGTTCAGGAGACAGCGCTGCCATGATACTATCCCCAAAAAGATTCGGATTCATTGCCTGGCTTTTGATTCCCGCACTTCTCGGGTACCTCACACAAGATTTTTCTTATGCGTTAAATCAGGGTTCCACGGGACAAAAACAATCCGTCGATTCTTCGCTCACCGGCGCGGACTCGGAGATTCGTTTTGATGATCTTTTGATTGAGCTGAAGAATGCCCTGCAGCCGGCCATCGGCACAGCGTCGCAGCAGGATGCTTCGGGCAGAACCGCCATTGATCTCAGCCTTGTGCGCGGTATCAGAGCGAATCTTGTGAGGCAGGATCAACAGGTGCGAGCGTATTTCGAAAAACAGAAAAGCTTCCTCGCAAGCCGCGGATTGTCGGGTGAACTCACCAAGCGGCTCGAGGAAATGGCTCAGGCTTATGACGCGAACTGGAAAAGCTTGTCGACACATCTTGGCCGGATCGATCCGGCGGTCACTTCTCCCTTCGGGCTCCTTTCCCGGGCTTTGGGCCGCGATCCCGCTGGTCAGGCGGAGGCGGCAAGAAATCTGGATTCATTTTTGCAGCAGCGCCTGCATCGCCCCCGGGGGTCTCGTCTGGATCCGGCGAATCTGCCGCACCGGACACTGAAGGCAGCGAACCCGGTTCTACCGAAACTAACGCAGGAAGAATGGCTTAAAGCGTTTCCAAAAGAGGCAACGAAGAACAAAACCTCATCCCTTTCGACAAGCTCTCCAGATTTGATTCGCTCGGGATCCTCATCAACCGACGCGACTGCGATGGATGCGCCGATTCTGTCAGGCCCGGTTCCTGATTCAAACGATCTTGCTGAAACAATCGACGTCAAGTTGACGCCGGAAATCCGCCAGAAGGCGGCAGACCTGGGCAAAAATCCCGTTAAGATCTATAACTGGGTCCGCAACAATATCTATTTTGTTCCAATATGGGGAAGCATCCAGGGTGCGCAACTTTGCTATGAAACCCGGGTCTGCAATGCCTTCGACACCTCTTCTCTACTGATTGCGCTGCTGCGGGCTTCCGACATTCCCGCTCGGTACCAGATGGGAACGATCGAGGTCCCGATCGAGGCTTTCAAGAATTGGGCCGGCGGCTTCACCGATGCCGATGCGGCCGCTTCGTTTTTCGCCAGCGCCGGTGTGCCATCGGTGGTCCGCCGTGTTGATGGAACCGGCCAGGTCACCAGCGTTAAGCTGGAGCATGTCTGGGTCAAGGCCTTTGTGGATTATGCCCCTTCGGGCGGAGCATTGAATCGCAGTGGTGATACTTGGGTGGATCTGGACCCAAGTTATAAGCAATACCAGTTCGTGAACCGCACGGATTATAGATCTATTCTTCCTGATATGAACAATGTCATTCAGCAAATGCTTTCCGGCGCAAGCATAGATACAGAATCGGGCTTTGTAGCGCGCTTAAATGGTGCTGCCATTGAATCGAATATGGAAGCAATGGCAGTTCAGTTGCGGCAGTCTTTGGATGGTCTGACTGCCTCTCAAAAGGGAGCCATGCTGATTGGCACTAAGGCCATCCGAAATGCTAATCCAGAAGTGCTTCCACCAATTACCCCGTATCGTGTTCTGAGTAGCGGGATTGGATTCAGCACACTACCTGATAATCTCCGACACTCACTGGTTATAACATTGGAGGACCAAACAGGCGTCACGATGCTTTCCTGGAAAGCTTTTTTGCCAGAATTGGGCGGCAAACGCCTTGCTTTAAAATTCACGGCTGCAACTGAGGTCGATGAAACTGCGATTGTAGCTCTCGCCGAGGAACAGATTGGCGTATTCACTGTTCCATCCTCCGTCCATGTCAAGCCGGTCTTAACGTTAAACGGAGAAACACTAATAGCGGGAAGCCCAGTTGGATTTGGAGCAAAAAATCAACTCAGCTACGGATTTAGAGCGCCGACGATTTCAACCCCGGACATAGCGAATATCATCAATGCAGGGGAGTTGTTTGCTATTGGTTTGGATCTGAGTTCCATCTCGAGCAAACAATTGAGTGATAAATCGACATATTTTCAGAACATTATGAGCCTTGTCGCCAGCGGCCAGTATGATGCGGTAGGCGATGGGAATCTTGCGGAAAGGATGCTGCAAGCTATCATATGGGGATGGTTCTCGCAATCAGATGTCTCTTCCTTTGCTCTGTCCAGATCTGTTGATGCAGAGACAATACGCTATCCGTCCGCTGGACTTTGCTTTCTCGAATTGAAAAGCAATACCCTATTCGGGATTGCCTTAAGCGCTTCTATGTCAGGATTGAGCCTGGATATCGATCGTGATGTAGTCGTCACAACATCAAAAGATGGCGACGATACTAAGGTCAAATTCCTTAGCCGGGCACAGGGAACTATCGGGTCTTCCCTTGAAGGGGAAATGCCTACACATTTCTTTGCCGGTTCCAATCAAAAACCAATCTGGGGTAGCACGATAAGCCTTCTCGATCGCGCAAATGAACTCGGCGTAGCTTTGATATCCATCAACTCGAATAATCTCGACAGCATACTTCCTCAATTGAGCCTGCCTCAGACTGTTAAGGATGAGATTGGCGATGCCGTTAATGCAGGCATGAAGGTTCTAGCGCCACAATCGGAGGTTACACAGCTGCGTTTTACTGGATTAGGCTATATCGTGGAGGATCCTGTATCCGGATAGGACTCCTATTTGGTATCAGGTGAAAGAACTCTAAGCGGTGGGGTATTTTTGGGATCTGCCTCAGGGATATGTGACGCAAAGGCAACGGCTATCGGCTCCGCCCAGGGGGTTGCCCAAAGCCCTTGCGAGGACGGGACTCTTCTGAATTTACTCAAGGATCTGCTCATTGACGCTGCGACAAGAATTATTGGTGGTCCCCTGCTCGCCATGTTGAAAGATCTTAGTGAATTGTTTCAGGGTTTTTGGGACGTGCTGCGGTGTGTAAGGCCCAGGGAATTGTTGCCTGGGAGGAATTTGCCTTTAATGTGCTCCCTCTCCTTGTACTTCTGGTAATAGGCGGTTTAGTGATTATTTTCGGGGGTGCTGAAATGATTGCAGCAGCGTTGACACTAAAGCTGGCGGGTGAAATTTTCTTGGGTTTTGCCTTTTTTGAAGTTAGCCCTTTCAAAAATGAGGCAAGCAACAGGATGCGCATGATTAACAACTTCCAAAGAATATTTAGGGGAATAGCAGCAGCGTGGATTGGCATTTGGCTATGCCAAGGTTTGGGCTACGGGATGCGCCGCCTGTGAAGAAGAAACAGGCCAACCGCGCTCCGCGGCGATACCGGCGAAATTATTTTTGAGGCTGACGGGCCAAGCCTTGGTCTCGACGGCTTCTATAATAGCCCCGCGGTAGGTGACATCGATGCGGATGGCTTGCCGGAAATTATCTCCCCGGTCTTTAACCAGGCGATTCTCTACGCATTTGCCAACGATGGATCGCTGAAGTGGACCAGCCCCAAAGTGACATACCAAAATTCGCCGACCCTTGCCGACCTCGATGGAGACGGACAATCCGAGATTCTGTTCGGCACATCGAGCTTCAACTCGGATGGCTCAATTAGATGGGACAGGGCGCGATCCCTCCCCGGATACAAAGGAGGCGCCGGCTATCAGGGTGCCTCGCTGGCGGCGGACCTTGATGGAGACGGATTCCTGGATGTCATCTCGGGACCGAGTGCGATCGACAAAGACGGCGGCATTGTCTGGTCGTGGGCTTTTAAGCCGGGATCCTATAAGTCCGGGGATCTCCGCGGAACCCTGGATCGTGGAAATGCCACTGCGGAAGTAACGTCGTACAACTTCCTGAGCGACGGCCACAACGCCGTTGCTGACTCGGACAGGGACGCCAGGCCCGAGGTGATTGTTCTATCATCTTCCTCGAGCATGACGTCGCCTGTGATGGGCACGTCAATGTGGATTTTTGAGCATGACGGCCGTCACAAGGCAAACTTCGGCCTCTTCGAGAATGTTTTCAATGTGGTTTCCTATGAGATAGGCCCGCCGACTGTGGCCGATTTCGATGGGGACGGAGAACCGGAGATCGCCATTCCAGGCTATAAACGCCTTGTGGATTGTGGGAGGACAAATCCCGACGATCCTTGCCGGTACTTCCTGTCGCTGTACAGATATCGAAGCAGCGATAACTCGTTGCAGTTGCTATGGCGGAAAGACCTGATTGGACATCTCAGCGTCATCGGGCTTGCAGTCACTGCGTTTGACTTCGATGCCGATGGTGCTGCCGAGATGGTGCTCCAGGACTCTCAAAAGCTCTACATCCTCAATGGCCGCGACGGGGCATCGCTTTTCGAGATGGGAGTCGAGCGCACGAATGAAGGAGCGGGCGCCGGCACGCGCTATCCGACCGTTGCGGATGTGGACAATGACGGCGTTCCTGAAATCATCGTGCCAACTACCACCAGCTATAAGGCGGGCAGCCCAACGCGCAGCGGCGTCCTGGTATTGGGCAACGCGAAAGGGAATTGGCGCAATGCGCGTCCTGTGTGGAACCAGTGGCAATATCATGTAACCAACGTAGAGGAAAATGGCCGAATCCCCGCCGTCCAACCGCCCAACTGGCAGATCTTGAACTCGCACCGGACGCAGTCGTCCCTCTACAATGTTGGCAATTTGGCTGCGCCGGATCTGACGGTTTCGAAGGTTCGAAAATCAATTCGCAAAGCTGCCCGAGCAAAGCCGGGATCACGGCGCGCATTGGGAACGGGGGCAGCCTGCATGTAGCATCCGGCATGGTGGTGAATTTCTTTTTGGGCGATCCAGCGGCGGGAGGGACTCCTATCGGGACCGCTTTCACCTCTAGAGCGCTTTACCCGGGCGAGTTTGAAGACGTTACTCTGGAATGGAACACGCCGGGGACGGGACAGATTTTCGTCACTGTCAATGATCCGCCGGCAGAAACGCGGACGCCATCCATCGATCTCTCCCTGCTGCCCAATACATGGGCCCAGACGAGCGGCATGGATGCAATCAATAATGTGAAGTTCAACATGGGAGCGTATTACGGCATAGATGGACTGTCCAATACTTACTGGTCCGAATGCGGGCACTGTGAGCACCGGCCTTTCATTCTTCGAGGTTCGGTTCCCGTTCCCGGTTAACGCCAGCTCAGTCACAATTGCTAACGATGGTGTCACTACCACAGGCTTTCTCGCGGGCACACTCGACTTCTCGAACGGTGACAGTGTGCCTATCACTCTCGACGACAACGGCGAAGGCTCAGTATCGTTCCCGGAAGAACAAGAGATCACATGGGTGAGACTGACTGCCTCATCCACGAAATCTGCTGGCGCTAGCATTTCTGAATTCGTTGTTGGGGGCTCCTATGCAGAGCCACCGTTTGTCATCAATGAAGGCGAAGGCCGTCTCGTTAACAACAAAGCTTCATCAGCGCTTGATCTGTCCCCATGCGATCCGGGGGTGAATCGTTCGCCGGCGATCATCTCTGCCCCGCCCATTACGGCTCGAACAGGGCTCGCTTACAGCTATCAGGCGCAGGCGGAAGATCCTGATGGAGATGCACTGACCTACTCGTTGGCATTAGCTCCCGCAGGCATGGTAACGGAAAGCGGAACGGGGCTTGTCACGTGGACTCCTTCGGAAATGCAGGGAGGAGACGCTCCCGTCACCGTCGAAGTGTCCGATGGGCGCGGCGGCAGCGCACAGCAATCCTTCGTCATCAGCGTGGCGACTGCAAACCGTCCACCGCTGATCATCCTGAACACTCCTGAATCCATTGTCCTCGGCCAGACGTATGAGTATCAAGTCATGGCTACCGATCCCGACGGAGATGTGGTTTTGTTTTCTCTTGTTCAGGCTCCCGCCGGGGCGGCCATAGGCCTGATGACCGGATTGATTGCCTGGACGCCGGTCACCGGCCAGCTCGGCACTCAGTTCTTCACCATACAGGCGCAGGACGGCAAGGGAGGCGCTGCAAACAAATCATTCAGCGTGGAAGTTCTTCCCGCGAGCGAACCATTGTCGCCTCCTCCTGTCGATGGGGATGAAGATGGATTCGATACTTCGGTCGACTGCAATGACGCGGACTCGAACGTTAATCCAGGACGGACGGAGATTCCCGTGAACGGGATTGATGACGACTGCAATCCGGCAACGCCCGACGCCACCCCGAGCGAGGCGTTAACCTGTTCTATCGTTACGGACAAGCGCAGTTATGCTTCGGGAGAATCGGCGCAGTTAACAGGCACAGTCAATAACACCAGCCTCGATCTTGTGCTTGCCGGCTTGAACGCCGACATCAGCGTGAGCAATCCGGCCGGGCAGAGGGCCTTCACCCAGGCTGTCACGCTTGAAAGCCTGCCGCCGAAGGCAGCATCCAAGAAGGTGGCCTCGTTTGAAGTAGGAATCAGCGCGCCTGGAGATTATCACGCTGCGATAGCCGTTATGTCCGGATCCGCCGAGGTGTGTCACGGCGAAGCGGCTTTCACCGTGCTTTCCAGCACCGCAGCGGGCAACGCGTTGTCGGGCAGCATCACCGTGACTCCCAGTGAAATGGCACAAGGGCAAAGCTCTACCCTCGCGTACCAGCTTACCAATATAGGCAATGAAGATATTCCTAACGTTAAGGTGAAAATTCAAATCGTGCGCCCTCCGGCCGGATCTCTGGCTCGAACGCTTACGGATAGTGCGTCGCTCACTCAGGGGCAATCGTTCCGTAACAGTCAGCTATTCAATAGCTCTGGGATTGCGGCGGGGGACTACCTTGTTGTGCTGCAGGGGGATATCAACGGGACCATCCAGACGGTGGCGAGCGCTCCTCTGCGCATCACATCGTGGGCCCAATCGCCAATGCCGGTCCTGATCAGCAGGTGATTACAGGAAGCCAGGTGAGCTTGAATGGAAGCGGTTCCTACGATCCGGGCGGGGATGCTATTACCTATTTGTGGAGCCTGAGCTCTAAGCCGCCGCAGAGCGTCCTTAGTAATGACAGTATCCAGGGGCGAACGCTGGCGATTGCCTCGTTCATTCCGGATGTGGACGGACTCTATGTGTTCCAGCTGATCGTCAATGATGGTATTGCAAGCAGTCCACCTGACTTGGTCGAGATCAGGGCAATTCCGCCGAATGCTCCGCCCATCGCCAATGCCGGCCCTGATCAGCAGGTGACGACTGGCAATTCTGTTAGCCTGAATGGCAGTGCTTCAAAAGATCCCGACGGGGATGCTATTACCTGTTTGTGGAGCTTGAGCTCTAAGCCGCCGCAGAGCGCGCTTAGTGATGACGGCATCCAGGGGCGCACGCTGGCAATTGCTTCATTTATTCCGGATGTGGACGGGCTTTATGTGGTCCAGCTGATCGTCAATGATGGTATTGCAGGCAGTTCCCCTGACTTGGTCGAGGTCAGGGCCATCTCGCCGAATGCTCCGCCCAGCGTCAATGCGGGCGGACCGTACACCGTGAATGAAGGCGGTAGCGTAATTCTGTCTGCTTCCGGAAGCGATCCGGAAGGGGCCCCCCTCGCCTATGCATGGGACCTGGACAACAACGGCACATTTGAAACGCCTGGCCAGACGGTGGCTTTCTCGGCAGCAGGACTCGACGGACCGAGCGCTTATGCGGTAGCTGTGCGAGTTACCGACGCGGGCGGCCTCATGGCGACGAGCTCGACGACGATTTATGTCCTCAACGTAGCGCCGTCAGTCGGAGCGATTACAATCGCACAGAGTCCGATACTCACAGGTGTAGTGGTTCTTGTCTCTGCCGCTTTTACAGACCCGGGAATACTGGATACCCACACTGCGTTGTGGACCTGGGGCGATGGCCAGACTTCGCCCGGAGCCGTGAATGAGACGAGCGGATCCGGAACGGCAACCGGAAGTCACATATATGCCGATCCAGGGACCTATGAAATAAGGTTGACAGTAAAGGACAAGGACCAGGCTTTGGGAGAATCCCTGTTCCAATTGACTGTTGTTAATGCGACTGCAACGGGTTCGGTTACCGGCGGCGGGTGGATCGACTCCCCTCGGGGTGCTTGCCGGCTAACAACAGAATGTATGAACGCAACCGGAAAGGCCAACTTTGGATTTGTGTCCGGCTATAGGAATGGAGCTTCAGTCCCAACCGGCAATGTTGAATTTCAATTCAAGGCCGGCAAACTGAACTTCCATAGCTCGGCGCTGGAATGGATGACACTTCGCGGATCCCGCGCTTGGTTCGGTGGGTCCGGCACAGTAAATGGCGTGGGCAGTTTTGGATTCCTGCTGGCTGTCATCGACGGCAAAGTTGACGGTAGCGTTGACTTTTTTAGAATTAAGATCTGGGACAAAAGCAAAGGCAATGCGGTAGTCTACGACAGTCAGGTGAGCGGAAACTTCGGCGATACTGCGGACCCGGAGGCAGTCATCCGTGGAGGGTCGATCGTAATTCACTAATGCACGATCGGCAGGAAAGTGCATTCCTGATCCTGAGCTGTTTTATTGCGAAAACTCGCGAAAAAAGCATGCTGAATTAGAGCCTTTCGCGTTCAGCGCGGGCACTGTTCCGATTTCTGGATCGTGTCCGTGTTGATTTCACATCTCCTGCAACTTTTCCCGTCCGGCTGGATCAGCAGTAAAAAGTGAGATACATTTACTGGCAGGAGGGTGACCTTATGAGACGAAACGCGAGTTCTTCGAGCTATTATTTTTCGCGCGCTGCAGCCATGCTGCTGCTGCTGAGTTTTGTGACGGCACCTTTTGCATTTGCGCAACGGACACGCTTGAAGCCGGGCATGAATTTCTTTTCTCCGCAGCAGGATGTCGAACTGGGACGGCAGGTTTCCCAGGATGCGGAGAAAAAAATTGTGATGTTGAATAACCAGCGAGTGGACGACTATCTGGACCGGCTCGGGAAAAGACTCGCCGGCGTCGCGCCCGGCGAAAAATATCCGTATCAGTTTAAATGTGTCAACGATGCAAGCATCAATGCGTTCGCCCTTCCCGGAGGTTTTCTGTACGTCAATCGCGGAACCATAGAAGCGGCTGATAACGAAGCTGAACTCGCCGGAGTGATAGGGCACGAGATCGGACATGTCGCACTCCGTCACGGCACGAATCAAGCCAGCAAGTCGTACCTGGCGCAGGCGCCTTTGGCCATTCTCGGTACCTTTATGGGAAACAACTCCGTTCCCGCAATTCTGGCGCAGGTAGGCACCAGTTTCGCGGCCAGTTCGATCCTGCTGAAATATTCCAGAGACGATGAGCGCCAGGCCGATTTAATGGGCGCGCAGATCCTGTACGATGCCGGCTATGATCCGCGCTATGTGGCGCAGTTTTTTGAGAAGCTGGATTCAAAGGGAAGAGGGTCGGATTTCTTCAGCAGTCATCCCAATCCGGACAACCGCATACAAAATATCAATACTGAAATCAGGAGACTGGGCTCAATTCCTGATAATGCCGTGAACGATACCCGCGAATTCCAGAATATTAAGAACCTTCTGAGATCACTGCCACCCGCTCCCAAAGCCGATGAGAATCAACCTCGAACTTCAGGCCCGCGCCGAACCCGCCAACCGGACCTTCCATCGGACACCTATCAAACCTTCAGAGGGAGCAATGTGAGTTTGCGCCATCCGGATAACTGGAAGGCTTATCAAAAAGATCAGAAACTTACGCTGGCTCCAGACGGCGGCATCGTAAGCAACGACAATTCTTCGGCGCTTGCCTATGGAGTCATCATGGAAGTATTTGCTCCAGACGGCGGCAATCGGTCCAATAGGACCTTGCAGGATGCGACGAATCAGCTGATCGAGAGCCTGCGCAGTTCCAATGCCGCTATGCGCATTTCGAAGGACCAGGGGCAGGTTCGAGTCGGAGGCAAATCGGCATTATCCAAAATCCTTACGAATGATTCTCCGCTTGGCGGACGCGAAACAGATTGGCTAGTGACCGTATTGCGTCCTGAAGGGCTGTTGTATTTTGTCTTTGCGGCGCCGGAACAGGAATTTGCGGATTATCAGAGCGCTTTCCAGCAGATCCTTAATTCAGTCCGGTTTTCCGGTCAATAACGAGCGCTGAAAGCGTTATAGCCAGAAGAGAGGGATTAATCCGACGAAAGCAAGCATGGTCAACAACAACAGGCTCTGCACTCCCGCGCGGCGGCTGCCGAAGCTGAACGCGTATATTCCTTTCGCCACGTTGTTGCTGGCGACGGCTATGAGTATAGCGCCGGCGCTTACGGCGAGAGAGGTCGTCGCCCCGCCCGATTGTGTCATGCTCAAAATAAACGGATCCACATCCGCGAATCCAATAACTGCTCCGAGAATGTAAGCCCCTCTGTTCCCCATATAAGAAAAGGCCAGTTTCGTAAGGATTAAGATCGCGAGAAACAGGCTGGCAAAAAGGAATGCGGAACGGAGTTCCAGCGGATTTTCATGCTTGTACTGGCGCTGCAAATTTTCGCGCGGGCCGTTGGGGCGGCGCGACCATAAAAAACCCGTCACGGCCGCGGCGACAGCCAGAGTCAGGAAGGGCCCGGCAAGCATGTGCAAAAGCTTCCAGTTGAATATGCCCACGAGAATGGTGATCCGCAGATACATAAAGGCCGAGGCGAGTAGGGTGGCTCCTGCGAATAAATGCGGATGGGAATCTTCTCTTGAAGATCGTTTCGCCAATGCCACCGTGGTTGCGGTTGAGGAATAGATGCCGCCGAGAATTGCCGAGAGCAGGATACCGCTCTCCTTGGTGACCTGAAGAAGCAGGTAGCTGCCGTAGGAAACCGTGCTGACGGCAACTACAACAAGCCATGTCGTAAAAGGATTAATGAGAAACGGGCCGAAGTCCTGATTCGGCAAAACCGGCAATATCACGACTGTCAGCAGAAGGAACTTGGTGAACGTCAGAATTTCATGTGCATCAATCCGCCGCGTCAGCCCTTCCAACGCGTCCTTCAGCTCCAGGAGAAGCAGACTGGCCACCGTAAGAGTTGTGGCTATCCAAAAATAATCGTGGAAAATGAGAGATCCTACAAGATAGGTGATCAGTCCCGAGAGTTCAGACGTGACGCCGGGTTTGTCCGGGGCTTGCTGCGTATTGACCTTGTGCCAGTAGGAAAGCATTAAAAAGCCGCCGACCACCATAAATCCCAGGATTTCAGCAACGAGCTGCTTGCCGGCCAGCAACGCAATTGCATAGCCGATCAAGGCAATCAAGGGAAAGGTCCGCACACCGCCGAACGCGTAATGGGAATCGCTTGCTTTGTGCTCTTCGCGCTCCAAACCGATGAGGAAGCCCAGGAAAAGCGTCAGGAGGATCTTGACTCCTTCGGTGGGCAAAAACTGGGTGAATTGTTCGAAGAACATAGCTTAAAAGATTCGAGATTCGAGATTTGAAATTCGAGATTTATTCCGAAATCAATAATTTAGAATTCGATTTCCTTGTTTTTGTACAGAGTTCCATTCAAGTCTGTTTATTACTATTCGTACTAGGGCCATTGTAGACCTATTCCTATCCCTGAGACGACTGTTTTATTTGTCCTGATCGCCTTTGTTAAGAGTGTCTTGACTGCATTCCTGATATTTCTAATCATGGATCTATTCGGGTGTCTGTTAGTATGGTAGCGAACGCCTTGAGGAACTGGGAGAGCGCATGAAAAATGATCGCGAGTTTACTTTGCGCGCCGTGGTGATCGGTCTGATATTGAGCCTGGCCATGGCCGCAGCCAACATGTATCTGGGCCTTAAGGTCGGAATCACTATCAGTGCAAATATTCCCTGCAGCGTCATCGCGCTCATTCTTTTTCACGCCCTGACGCGCACACGATCCATTGCCGAAGTCAATCTTTCCCAGGCAACCGGCTCTGTGGGCGAAGGACTGGCCGCCGGTGTAGTCTTCGTCTTTCCGGCTCTTGTGCTGTCGGGCGCGTTCAAGCCGTTCGCCAGTTGGGGCCTTGCCGAGTATGCATCCGTGACTCTGGCCGTGCTGGCCGGGAGCATTCTTGGAATTGTGCTCACAGGGTTTCTCCGGCGGCCGATGGTTGTGGAGTCCAAGGAGCTGAAATACCCGGAAGGTGTGGCCACAGCGGAAATACTGAAAACGGGCATGGCCGCGTTTGGCGAGGGCCGCCGCGAGGGGATCCGGAGCGTCGTTTTGGCATTCTGCGGAGGATTTGCCGTCAAGCTGTGCTCGTCGGGAGTCGCGGTGCTGCAGGAAACCGTATCGGGCGCGTTCCGTTTGGGCAATGCGGCTTTCAGACTGGGATCGGATGTTTCCGCCGCCCTCGTAGGTGTTGGATTCATCATTGAATTCAACGGCGCGGTGCTAGTGGCTTTGGGCGGCGCGCTGGCATGGTTCTTTTTTATCCCGCTGTTTACCGCCTTCCAACCGTCCGTGGGCGCGCCTGATGCCGTAGCCGCCGCGATGTGGGCAAGCAAGGTCCGGTACATAGGAGTGGGAGGCATGGCCATAGGCGGATTGTGGTCCATTGTCCAGATACGGCAACAGCTGACGGCCGGGATTCAATCGGCCCTGGCGGGATTGAAAGGGACCCATCATGGGGCTCAGACCTCCAGAGAGCCTCAGAATTTTGATCTGCAGCAAGGAACGACATGGTTTTTTATTGCCGCCGGCATACTCATCTCGGCGGCAGTTTATTTCTACAATGTCGGGCCTCTGGGCGCGGGGATCGCGACTCTATACACGGTTCTGGCGGTTTTCTTTTTTGTGGCAATTTCGGTTTATATCGTGGGGCTGATTGGAAGCACGAATCAGCCTGTTTCTGGAATAACAATCTGTACTTTCCTGCTTGCAGCGCTATTCCTTTTTGTCGGCCGGGTCGTCGGGGTGGAGGCTGTCCGGACTATTCTTTTTATATCCGGCGTTGTTTGCCTTGCAGCCTGCCTTTCCGGCACTGCCGCGCAAAACTTCAAAACGGCCTTGATCGTCGGAGGTACTCCCCGTGCGCTTCAGACCGGACTCATCCTTGCCGCAATCGTTACATCCCTGCTTGCGGCCCCGCTGATGGCATTCCTCGACAAAGCATTCGGCATCGGGACCGGCAGACTCCTTGCTCCTCAGGCGAGCATGTTTGCCGCCATGGCCAACGGCTTGTTCATGGAAGGATCGAGCCTGCCCTGGAACATGATCGGTCTGGGCGCGGCGCTTTCGGTTGGATTGATACTGCTTGGAGCCTACCTGAAAAAACGCGGATCGGAATTCGGCATCAGCCCGATGGCTGTGGCTGTGGGGATTTATCTTCCGTTCACAACGACGCTTCCCATATTGCTTGGCGGGATTGTCCATCTTCTGGTCACTAAGAAATATCAATCCCGGCAGAAACTGGAGATGGCAATTCAGGCGGGGACAGTGTTTTGCGCCGGCCTGGTTGCGGGAGAAGCTCTGACGGGTATTTTCCTCGCTATCCCGATAGGGATGGACATTCGCCTGCCCCTGATGCTTGTGAATTCCGAACGCCTCCGGGATATCCTCTCAGTCGTTGTGCTGATCGGCTTGCCCTGGGCGATTTACCGCGCGATCAAAAAGCAGTCGGCTGACAGCTGACAGCTATCAGCTATCAGCGACAGACCGCCGACTTGCACAGTGCAGGGCCGGCACCGTAAAATGTACTGTTTGGTCTTTCCATGTTAGACAAGATTGTGGTGCGCGGTGCGCGCCAGCATAACCTGAAGAATATCAGCCTCGAGATCCCACGGCATAAATTGACCGTCATCACAGGACTGTCCGGATCCGGCAAGTCCAGCCTTGCCTTCGACACCATTTATGCGGAAGGGCAACGGCGCTATGTGGAATCGCTGTCTGTCTACGCGCGCCAGTTTCTGGAAAGAATGGAAAAGCCCGAAGTCGACAGCGTCGATGGGCTTTCTCCCGCAATCAGCATTGAACAAAAAACCACCAGCCGAAGTCCCCGCTCAACGGTCGGCACCGTTACCGAAATATATGATTACATGCGTTTGCTGTTTGCCTCCATCGGCAAACCTCACTGTCCTATCTGCGGCAAGCCGATTTCGCATCAAACGATCGATCAAATTGTGGATTTGATTTTAGCGTACCCGGCGGACACGCGCGTCATCATCATGGCGCCCGTAGTCCGCGACCGGAAGGGAGAATTCAAGAAGCTCTTTGAAACGTATCTCAAAAAAGGATATTTGCGGGTGAGAATCGATGGCAAGATGCATGATCTTGAAGAGAGCATCCGGCTGACCAAAACCCGCAACCATACGATTGAAGTCATCGTGGACCGCGTTCTTATCAAGCCCGACATCCGGCGGCGGCTGGAACTGTCCGTGAAAGCCGCGATGGAGCTGGCCGAAGGATTAGTGACGATCGCGGCACTGGACCTGGAGGAAAGGCTCTTCTCCGCGCGTCAGGCCTGCATCGATTGCGGGGTCAGCACGCCGAATCTAGAACCGCGCTCGTTTTCTTTCAACTCGAAGCATGGAGCCTGCCCCGAGTGCGGCGGGATGGGAACACAGAGGGTCATCAATCCCGATAACCTGATTCTCGATCCCAGCCAACCGATCGCCAGGCTGCAGTTCTCGATCGAGAACAATAGAATCGCGCATTACTTTGGGGAATCGCTACTCCATGTCGCCAAACAGTTTAAACTGAACGGCGATGTGCCTTTTGAAAAACTTCCGGCGAGGGTCAAAGAAATATATTTCCATGGCAGCGCTGAAGATATGCCGGGCAGCAAAAACGCCCGAAGTCCGGTGTCCGATTTCCGCGGCGTGGGGAAATGGCTGGAATCTCTCCTGGATGAGGACGAAAATCTTCGCGGCCGGGAAGAGCTGGAGAAGGTCTTCTCGACAAGGGACTGCGCGGACTGTAAGGGCTCCCGCCTGCGGGCCGCAAGCAGGGCAGTTAAAATAAGCGGCATGTCTATTTCCGATTTTGCCCGGCTGTCGCTGGAAAATGCGGAGAAAGCTTTCAGGGAAGTACAACTGACGCCGAGAGAGTCCATCGTTGCGGGACAGGTATTGCGCGAAATCCGCGATCGCATGGAGTTTCTGTTGAATGTCGGAGTCGGATACCTTTCGCTCAACCGTCCCTCTTCTTCTTTGTCCGGAGGCGAGGGACAGCGCATACGGCTTGCAACTCAAATCGGGTCCAAACTCAGGGGGGTTCTATATGTTTTGGATGAACCCTCCATCGGTCTTCATCCGCGCGACAACCGGCGGCTTCTCGATACTCTGGCGGATTTGAGAGATATGGGCAACACAGTCCTGGTTGTCGAGCACGACGAAGAGACGATGCGCAGCGCGGATCACATCGTCGACCTGGGGCCGGGAGGGGGCCGTGCAGGCGGTGATATCGTGGCCTCGGGCACGATACAGGACATCATGAATGCCCCCGATTCCATCACGGGCAAGTATCTGACCGGCGAACTGTGCATCGCCTGTCCGAAGGTGCGGCGAGAAGGAAATGGCAAGCAGCTTGTGGTCCGCGGTGCGCGGCACAACAATCTGAAGAACTTGACCGTGGAGTTCCCGCTCGGCGTATTCCTATGCGTCACGGGCGTATCCGGCGCGGGCAAATCTTCGCTGGTCGACGATATTCTGTATAAAGTGCTTTCTCGAAAGCTGCATCGCGCCCTGACCAATCCGGGCCTGCACGATGAGATTCTCGGAATCGAGCACCTGGACAAGGTGATCGAAATCGACCAGTCCCCGATCGGCAGGACCCCCCGCTCCAATCCGGCCACCTACACAGGACTCTTCACTCCGCTCAGAGAGCTTTTCGCGATGCTTCCCGAGTCGCGCATCCGCGGCTATAAGGCGGGGAGATTCAGCTTTAATGTCAAGGGCGGGCGCTGTGAAGAATGCCAGGGCGATGGATTGAGGCGCATCGAGATGAATTTCCTGCCCGATGTGCATGTCCTGTGTGAAACGTGCCGGGGAAAGCGCTATAACCGGGATACTCTCGCAGTGAAGTACAAAGGCTATTCCATTGCCGACCTCCTGGAAATGAATATCAGTGACGCATACCCGCTGATGGAAAACATTCCTTCAATCGCTCAAAAACTGCAGACGCTGAATGATGTCGGGCTTGGATATGTGCAGCTCGGCCAGTCGGCGACTACGCTGTCGGGCGGAGAGGCTCAGAGAGTAAAGCTGGCAAAAGAACTGAGCCGGCGCGCCACGGGACGAACGCTTTACATCCTGGACGAGCCGACGACCGGCCTGCATTTCCACGATGTCCAAAGACTGCTGGATATATTAAACAGCCTTGTCGATCTCGGGAATACAGTGGTTGTTATCGAGCACAATCTGGATGTCATCAAGATGGCGGATCGGATCATCGATCTCGGGCCGGAGGGCGGCGAACGGGGCGGGAAAATCGTGGCTGAAGGTACGCCTGAACAGGTCGCCCGGACGAAGGCATCTGCGACCGGTCAAGCATTGCGGAGAATACTGCAGTAGGCTGTATAGCTGTCAGCAATCAGCCGTCAGCTTTCAGCACAAGAACACATGGGCTTATATTTGGCGCGATTCACAGGGCAATAATTCGGAAAGCCGACAGCTGATACCTGATGCCTGTAGCTGATAGCTGATAGCTGACAGCCGATAGCTGATAGCTGACAGCCGACCGATAGGAATGACGATGAAAGTAAATGAGATATTCTACAGCCTCCAGGGGGAGTCCTCCTACTCCGGCTGGCCGTGTGCATTTATCCGGCTGACGGGCTGCAACCTCCGATGCACCTATTGCGATACGCAATATGCTTTTTATGACGGCACCGAGATGTCCGTTTCCGAAATATTGCAGGCAGTCGACGCGTACCCGACGCGGCTCGTCTTGGTTACCGGTGGTGAGCCGATGCTGCAGGAATCGGTGCACGAATTATTCGAACAACTGATCGGGAAGGGCTATACGGTGCTGGTCGAGACGGGCGGACAGGTTTCTCTGGCCGGAGTGGATATTCGTGTGCATAAGATCGTGGATTTCAAGTGCCCGTCCAGCGGGATGCAGAACCATAACGATTACGACAATGTCCGGCATCTGACAAAAAGCGACGAACTGAAGTTTGTCGTTGGGGATAGACATGATTTCGACTGGGCATGCGATCTCATCCGGCACTACGATCTCGCTTCCCGGGTTGGAGTTGTGGCTTTTTCGCCGGTTTATGGGAAGATCACCGGTGCCGAGCTTGCCAACTGGGTTCTGCACTGCGGACTTCCGGTCCGGCTGCAGCTGCAGTTGCACAAGAGTATCTGGCCCGATGTGCAGCGGGGTGTTTAGCTACGGATTCACCCCGGGAGGGGCTTCATGAATACTATTGACCAGGGATGTATCCGCACCGGGGTGCTCTGATGAGTCAGTGGGACACAATCACTGAAATCCGCCGCAGGGTCCGCGAAGAGGAAGGAGTCCTGCGCAAAGAAGCCGCTTTTCGCGTTGCTCTCTGCCACCCCTCCCCGTACGAAGCGGCTATGAGTTCGCTCGGTTTCCAGGCAATGTACCGCGAAATTTTCCGGCATCCCGGAGCGGGCGCGGAACGGGCTTTCCTTCCGGAAAATCCTGAGGATTATCGGAAGCACCGCGTGCCAATACTGACGTATGAAAATGAATTGCCGTTGTCGAATTTTCCCGTAGCCGCTTTTTCAATCGCATACGAACTGGAGCTTCCCGGAATTTTTGAGATGCTGGATTTAAGCGGCGTCCCGGTACTCAGGCGCGACCGGACAGAAAAGCATCCTCTGATCATCGCCGGCGGTCCTCTGACATATTCCAATCCGGTGATCCTGTCTCCGTTTGTTGATCTGATCATTCTTGGTGAGGGGGAAGAGCTCATCCACTCATTTTTGGATGCCGCTATGGCGATGGGAAGAGCTGAATTGTTGTCTCTTTTCTCCCACACTCCGGGATGCTATGTCCCGGGTGTGACCCCCGAAATGCCTGAAATGGCAAGGGTGCGGGACGAACTGCTTCCCGCATATTCCCAGATTCTTACAAAGGACACAGTCCTCTCTTCAATGTTTCTTGTTGAGCCGGAGCGCGGCTGTTCGCGCAGTTGCGCCTTTTGTGTGATGCGGTGCACGACGAATGGCGGCATGCGCCTGGTCTCTCCCGACAAGGTTTTTTCTCTGATTCCGGAGATTGCGCGGCGCGTCGGTCTAGTCGGTGCGGCAGTCACCGATCATCCCGCAATTCTGGAGTTGATTCAAAAAATTGTTACGAGCGGCCGTGAAATCGGAGTGTCCAGTCTTCGCGCCGATCGCCTCAGTAAGGAACTGGTGGATTTGCTGGCCCGAGGAGGTTATAAAACCCTTACGACAGCTTCGGACGGCGCTTCACAGCGAATGCGCAACCTCACCGGCCGGAACATTGCGGAGCAGCACTTGATTCGTGCAGCAGAACTTGTTCGAAGCGCTGGTCTGCGGCGCATGAAGTTGTATGAAATGATTGGCTTTCCCGGGGAAACAATGGAAGACATCGAGGAACTCATTCGTTTTTCGATAGAGCTTTCCAGGATTGCGAAGCTTTCTTTGAGCATTTCCCCTTTTGTAGCGAAGAAAAACACTCCTCTGCGACGGAGCGCCTTTCGAAGCGATTCCAGTGCAGACGGCAAAACTGGCAAAGATCCGGAGCGGATTAAGGGGAAAGGCCGAGGTGAAGCCGGCTTCTCCACGCTGGGCATGGGTGGAGTACATGCTGTCGCAGGGGAGCGAATCTGCCGGATTCGCTGCTATGGATGCATGGAAGGCGGGCGGCAGTTTTGCTTCCTGGAAAGAAGCCTTCGCTGTTCGCGCGGCGTTATTGTTCGTTGTAGGCGCTATCCTGCTATTTCCCATGCTTTCGTTGCCGCTTGCGCAGGGAGCAGAGGAAGCACCCCAGCGCGAGGAATCGCAGTTTGGCATCTATGTTGCCGGCAAAGAAATAGGCTTTGAAAAATTTTCTATTTTCAGCTCTGCGGATACCATCGAGAGCAAATCAGTTGTGAATTTCCAGGACCCCGGCGGTAAACACAAGAAAGTGCGAATGGAGACACAGTTGAGCATGGATAGCCATTTTTTGCCCCGCGCTTACCAGCTTCGTACAGATGTCGAAGGGCAGAAAGGAATGGTAACCGGGACGTTTGTCCCAGGCGAGGCTAATTTCGAATATAAGGGCAGCGGAAATCCATTGAAACGAGGACTGCTGGTCGGGGAGCGTTACGTCATTCTTGACACCAATGTGTTTCACCATTTCATATTCCTCGCGCGCTTGTTTAATCTGCGGTCGGGAAGCGCCCAGTCTATTGAAGCCGTTATTCCGCAAGAACTGGAAGGAGGGAAGCTCAAAGTCAGTGAAGTCGGTTTGGAGCGGATGTCCATTCACGGCAAAAAAATGGACCTGCATCACTTGAAAGCCGATTCGGGTGTGCTGCTCATTGATCTTTGGATCGACGACCAGAAGATTCTTTACAAGATCGCCCTGCCGGCTAAAAAAATCGAGGTCATACGGAATCGCTGAATTATCAACCCAGCCGACCTAAATCGACTATTGTTCACTTAGGCACCATGCATCCAAAAGCAGCCACGGATTGCACGGATTTCACGAAAAAAATAAAAAATCAGTGAAATCCGTGCAATCCGTGGCTGCTTTTGAGCACATCTAACGCCTCGGAACCTAAAGTGAACAGCATTAGGTCTAAAAAACGCTTTTTCGGTTTAAATCGGGCCGTGCAATCATATTTTGAAACCATTGGATAGTCATTGCGTAAAAGGTAAGGCAAGTGCAACCTTAGTATACGGAGGGATTTGAAATGAGCAAACAGCCGAATGAAAACAAACGGATCGGCAAGAGGCTATTTTCTTTTGTGATGGTGTTATTTGTCCTCGCCCTGGGCATAGGCATTGGGACGCTGATCTCCAGCCGCGTGGATGCAACCGGTCCGGGGGATAGCCAGCTGCAAATGCAATCGGATGGCAAACCTGTCGCAGGGGGAGCAGTCCTGGCTCTTTCGAAGGCTTTTGAGGAAGCCGCGACGCGGATAGAGCCCAGCGTGGTTAATATCAATACGGAGGAGCTTGTAACGGACCGGCGGCAAGGCGGCATGCAGGACCCGGATTCCGAGGATCCGATGGGCGAGCTCTATCGGCGCTTTTTCGGACGTCCCTCCCCGCAAGTGCCTGAAGAACAAATGCAGCGAAGTTTGGGATCGGGAGTCATTGTCGATCCGAAAGGGTATATCGTAACCAATAATCACGTGGTCGAAGGGGCAACAAAGATTACGGTTAGCGTTGCCGGCGGAGAAGAATATACGGCTAAGGTCGTAGGCGCCGATCCTATTTCCGATATTGCGGTCATCAAAATATCCGGGAAAAATGATTTTCCTTACGCTAAGATCGGCAATTCCAAGAACATGAGAGTTGGTGATTGGGTGATTGCCATCGGGAGCCCGTTTGGACTGGATCAGTCGGTAACGGCGGGTATCATTTCCGCCACAGGACGAACGTTTGAAAATGGCGAAGGGCCTTCGATAGGATCCCGGTTCAATGACTATCTGCAAACCGACGCGTCCATCAATCCCGGGAATAGCGGCGGGCCGCTGGTGAATATGAATGCTGAAGTTGTGGGCATTAACAGCTTCATATCGACTCCCTCCCGAGCCAGTGCAGGCGTTGGATTTGCAGTTCCTTCGCACCTGTTTGTCAAAATCTACAATCAGATCCTCCAAACCGGAAAAGTCTCTCGAGGCTGGGTGGGCGTCAGCATGAACCGCCAACCGTTCACTCCGGCCATGGCCAAATTCTTTGGAGTGAAGCAAGGTTCCGGGGTTTTGATTACGCAACTCAGTGATGAAAAGGGCAAAACTGCGAATACGGGACCAGCAGCAAAAGCCGGAATAAAGCCGGAAGATGTGGTCATTGAGTTCGACGGGAAGAAGATCATGAGTAACCAGGACTTCCTGTTGGCGGTTGCGGATACTCCTCCGGGCAAAAAGGCCACGATAAAGGTTGTCCGGCAAGGCCAGGAAAAGGAATTCGAGGTGACCGTCGCCGAAAGAACAATCGAGGAACAGGAAAAAAACCAGTACAGTTTTGAGGAGAAAGAAGAGAAACCCAAATCCGAAATCGGGCTGAGTTTCGACGCCCTCCCGGGCGGACTAGCCGAATCCCTCAATATTTCCGGCGGAGCCTACGTTGTTTCAGTAAAGCCGGGAAGCCTTGCGGATGATGCCGGTCTGGTGGGATCGGAGCAGGGAGGCAGGGGCGATGTGATTGTTGCCGCAAACGGCAAGCCGGTTAATAATCCACAGGACCTGCTGAGCACCGTCAAGAGCTTGAAGAGCGGGGAACCGGTGGTCCTGAAATTCATGCGAATTCTGGGCCAGGATGAAAGCCGCAACCTTGTGCCGGAAACCTGCTATACCAGTATCGTTAAGCCTTAAGCAGGTAGATATTCGGCTTATAAGGCTTTTTTCGTGCTCTTTGCCAAATGCAAAGAAGTTTCGCTTTGTTTTCGGAAGCTGAGCGCTGAAAGCTGACTGCCGAAAGCGCGCGGCCTTATTCAACCACGATAGCTTGGTTGCGGCCCTGGCCGCGCTAGGGAGACAAAGATGGCAGCGTTCGAACAGACCGTTGAGGCGCGGGGACACCTGATTGACTCAGGGATCATGTCTCGTATCCTTGACCGGATCATCGAGGGAAAATGCAGTTTTAAGATTGAAGAGTTCACTGTCGGGAAGACGAACGAAGACGAGTCGTTTGCCCGCATTAAAATTCAATCTTCGAACCCTGATTCTTTAAGAGGGACCCTGGACGTGCTGGTCCCTCTGGGCTGCTATCTTGCAAAAGAGGAAGACGTTTCGCTGGCACCTGCCCCGGGTCCGAGGCAGGTGCCGGACGATTTCTACTCCACTACCAATTACCGCACCTTTGTCCGCATTTCTGGCGACTGGCACCCGGTCAAAGATCAGCGCATGGACGCCGTGATCCGGATGGAAGCCCGACGGGCCCCGGTGCGTCAAACTGCGGGATATCAAACAAAATGATAAGGTCGTCCGGGGCCATGCGGGCATCAAAGTTGTCCGTGAATTCAAGGACCGCGAGCGCAGAGACTTTACTTTCATGGCCAGTGAAGTCTCGTCCGAGCGCCGCGTCGAAGTCGTCGTGCGCCAGTTGGCGCAGATGATTCGCCAGACCCATGAAGCGGGGGGCAAATTAGTTCTCGTTTGCGGGCCTGTTGTCGTGCACACCGGCGGCGTTGAAGGGCTCTGCAAAATGATACGGTCCGGTTATGTGCATTCCTTCCTTGGGGGCAATGCCGTTGCCGTCCATGATATCGAATACGCTTTATTTAAGACTTCGCTTGGGGTGCACCTGGAAACGGGAAAGCCGGCGCATGAGGGACATCGGAATCACATGCGCGCAATCAACGTGATCAATCATTACGGCAGCATCGCAAAGGCGGTCGAGGCCAATGCCCTGCGGTCCGGCATCATGTACGAACTGGTTAAGAACCAGATTCCCTTTGCTTTGGCCGGAAGCATTCGCGACGACGGGCCCCTCCCGGACACGATCTCGGATATGGTTCCGGCGCAAGCCCGCTACGAAGAGCTGCTCAAAGGCGCTGAAATGGTCATGATTCTGGGGACAATGCTCCACGGAATCGGCGCGGGCAACATGATCCCCTCCTGGGTCCGTACAATATGCGTTGACATCAATCCCGCAGTTGTTACAAAACTATCCGACCGTGGCTCAGCCCAAACCATTGGAATCATTACGGATGTCGGAGCCTTCCTGCATCTTCTAAAAGACCAAATCTGAACTAAGATTACGAATTACGAGTTACGAATTACAAACTGGGAATGGCTTTTCAGTTCCACTCGTCATTCGTTTATTTACCCGGCTACGCCGCCTAGGTGACAGTCTTCTCGGACAGCTTGTACGCCTTCTTGCCGAGGACGCCCCCCCAACCGAGTCGTCTGCGTGCATCCGTAATTCGTCAATCGTCAATTCGTCATTCGGGGTGGGTCGTTTGACTTTGGGTTATGCAATACTATATTCTTTCCCGACAGCTATTTACGCTCAAGCTGATAAACTGGCTGGGAAACCGGGCTGAGGGGAATTGGGAAGACGATGGCGGACACCGTAGAATTTCTGCATAATGAACGAGTTCGCGAAATTCTGCATTGGGTGATTGCCACTTTTGTTGTAACCGGCAGACCTGTAGGATCCCGCAAGATTGCCCGCCACAGCAAAGAACAACTAAGCGCGGCGACCGTCCGGAATATCATGGCGGATCTCGAAGAAATGGGGTATCTTGCACCAGCCGCATGCATCGGCGGGTCGGGTCCCCACAGACAAGGCATACCGCTTCTACGTCGATTACCTGCTGAAAAAACGCAACCTTTCAACCCGCGACAAAGACTTGATAAACAGGGATCTGCGGCTTGATGACAGCCCGGAGCACCTCATGGCGCGCACCAGCCAGATCCTGTCGCGTGTTTCCAAGAATGTTGGGATTGTCATCTCGCCTCCGATAAGCCGCGTTGCATTGGAACATGTGCAGTTTGTCAAACTCGCGGATAACCGAATCCTGGTCATCCTGGTCTCGCGTTCCGGCATTGTTCAGAACCGGGTCATTCACTACAGGGAAGAAATATCCCAGATGGAACTGGACCAGGCAGCCCGCTATATTGTGGAGCATTTCAAAGATCGAACTTTGCTTGAGATCCGGAGCCAGATCCTCAAAATGATTCAACAGGAGCAGGCGCTCTACGACAAATTCACGCAGCGGATCATAACCCTGAGCACGCAGGCCTTTTCCGATAACGATAACGAGCTGGACGCCGAAGTATATCTAGATGGGGCATCGAACCTCATCAAAACGCCTGAGTTTTCCGATATTAATAAAATGAAGCTCTTATTCGAGACGATCGAGCAAAAGAGCCGATTGGCGGCGCTGATATCCCGCTGCATTGAAGGAGACACACAGGAGGTCCGGATCACGATCGGCGCTGAAAACGCTTTGCAGGGCATTGAGGACTGCGCGCTTATTACTTCGCGCTATGTTGTAGATGAAAAAACCCACGGGTCCCTGGCTATCCTGGGCCCCACCCGGATGGAATATGCGAAGGCCATTTCTGTTGTGGACTATGTTGCCAGGCTGTTTGGACGGGTGCTCGAGACAGGAAACTAAACGATGACATGGAAAACGAAACAGGATCTCTCAGAATCGGATGAAAACAGCGTTGGCCCGATCGAGGATGCAAATCAGGATGATGTGGAATTGGTGGAGGCTCCGGTAGATCCTCTGGTGCAGCTGCAGGCGGACGTCAATGCGGCCAAAGCAGAGGTGGCGGAATGGCAGGACCGGTTTTTGCGAAAGGCCGCGGAATTTGAAAACTACCGGAAGAGAACGGAGAAAGAAAAATTAGATTCCATGACGCTGGCAAAAAGCTCTGTGTTGGTCGAATTTTTGCCCGTTCTGGATGCATGTGAGCGGGCCTTGAAAAGCTTCGGCGATGCGCAGGAGACAACTACCGGCCTGCAGCAATACCAGGAGGGCGTGCAGCTGCTCTATAAACAGCTGCTCGATACGATGATCCGCATGGGTGTGGTCCCGATGGAAGCCGAAGGGAAACAATTTGATCCCCATATGCACGAGGCTTTATCGCGCGAAGAACAATTAGAGCTTGAAGAAAACACGGTTGTCAGAGAATTGCGCCGGGGCTATCTGTTCAAAGACAAGCTTCTCCGGCCGGCGCAAGTGATTGTTGCTTTTCATCCTATCGCCAAAGACGGGATGGCCTGATGAGTAAAATCATTGGTATAGATCTGGGTACCACGAATTCTTGTGTGGCTGTTCTCGAAGGCCCTTCGGTGCAGATTATCCCCAATAATATTGGCGGCAGGACGACGCCTTCCGTTATCGCGTTTACCGAAAAAGGGGACCGGCTTCTGGGGCAGATCGCAAAACGGCAGGCTGTGGCAAATTCCGCCAACACGATCTACGCCGTGAAAAGGCTGATGGGGCGCCGCTTCGATGCGCCGGAAATACAGAAGATCCGTCAATATCTGACGTATGGCATCGCTCCTTCGTCGAACGGAGATGTGAGAATTTCTGTTCGAGGACGGGACTACAGCCCCCCGGAAATCTCCGCCATGCTGCTGCAGTATCTGAAAGGCATTGCCGAGGATTTTCTGAACGAGCCGGTTACGGAGGCGATCGTTACAGTTCCCGCCTATTTTGACGATTCGCAGCGCCAGGCTACGAAAGATGCCGGGCGGATTGCAGGACTGGAAATCCGCAGAATCATCAACGAGCCTACCGCAGCGGCGCTTGCGTATGGTTTGGGCAAGAAAGAGCGGGAGCGGATTGCTATTTATGATCTGGGCGGCGGCACTTTCGATATTTCCATCCTCGAATTGAACAACGGGGTTTTTGAAGTTATCTCCACCTGCGGGGACAGTCTTCTGGGAGGTGAGGATTTCGACCGGTGCATCATGGACTGGATGATCGGGACATTTAAGGCTGAAACCGGAATTAATCTGGGCGACGATATTCTCGCGCGCCAGCGTCTTAAGGAAATCGCCGAAAAAACAAAATGCGAGCTTTCCGTTGCCGAGGAATCGCACGTCAGCCTGCCGTTTATCGCAACGGTGGCAAAAACCCCGAAGCACTTCGACAAAATCCTGACGCGCGCCCGCTTTGAAGAACTCGTAAAAGAGCTGATTGAAAGGACCACCCATTTTTGCGAAAAAGCTTTGACGGACGCCAAGCTTACGCCCGCCGACATCAGCAAGGTAATCCTCGTCGGAGGGCAGACGCGCACGCCTGCAGTTCAGAGGCACGTTGAAAAGATTTTTGCGCAAAAACCCTCGCTGGAGGTCAATCCCGACGAAGTTGTGGCGGTTGGAGCGGCACTGCAGGGTGGAGTGATGCGGGGCGATCTGAAGGAAATTGTTCTGCTGGATGTACTCCCGCTATCGCTCGGAGTCGAAACTCAAGGCGGATTGTTTACGCGGATTATCGAGCACAATTCGACAATCCCGCTGAAGAAGACGCTGGTTTTTACCACCGTCGCGGACCACCAGACTGTCGTGGAGATCCATGTTTTGCAGGGTGAACGAGACCTGGCGAAATATAACCGCTCTCTGGCCAGATTCGATCTGGTGGGCATCGCCGCCGGGCCGCGCGGGGCGGCACAAATTGATGTTTCGTTTGATATGGACGCCAATGGGATGCTGAGTGTTTCGGCCAAAGACAAGCTTTCCGGGAAGGAACAGGCTATACGGATCACTCCGTCCACTGGATTGAGCAAGGATGAGATTGACCGGATGATCCTGGAGTCCAAGCATTATGCCGACAATGATCGAAAGGCGAAACAGCTGGCCGAATTGCTCAACCGCATCAACGCGCAAATGCTGGCAGTTTCCCGGAGCTATTCCGGATTCGGCAATCTCCTGGACGCTGTCGAGCAGGAAATGATCAAGAATGCGCTGCATAAAGCCAAAAACCTTTCCGCAGAGGAAAGCGATAGCAGCTATGCTGCGAGATCTGCTGACAGAGCTTGAGAGAGGAGCCATGAAGTTGTCGTCGGCCATGTTCCAGGCTTCCGGGGATGGCGAGTTGTCGGCGGATGGAGACCAGGCGGAAACCCAGGCCAATTCTGAAGCAAAGCTGAACCAGCTGCTGAAGTCCGCCCTGAAAGATGTAAAAACTAAGAATTAATATTGCGACCATGAGGATGCTGGATTGAATAACAAACGAGATTGTTACGAAGTTCTGGGGATTTCCCAGGAGGCGTCGGACCAGGAGATAAAAAGCGCTTATAGAAAACTGGCCCTGAAGTATCACCCTGACAAAAATCCGAATGACAAAAACGCCGAGGAAAAATTCAAGGAAGCTGCCGAAGCCTACAGCATCCTCAGCGATCCCGACAAGCGTGCGCGCTATGATCGCTACGGCCATAGCGGATTGCAGGGCGGCTTCAGCGGTTTCGATCCCTCTACGTTTGGCGATTTCGGCGACATACTCGGCGAATTTTTCGGGTTCGGCGATGTTTTCGGCGGGCGGCGGCGCGGAGGCCCGGAACGGGGTTCGGATCTGCGCTACGATCTGAAAATTTCTTTCCGCGAAGCGGCCTTCGGCCTCAAAACGAAGATCAAGATTCCCGCGCCAGGATACCTGCGGCGCCTGCGAAGGACGCGGCACTCCGAAAGGCAAAAATCCGACCAGTTGTCCCGCATGCCATGGCTCCGGCCAGGTGCGCTACCAGCAGGGCTTTTTTTCAATCAGCCGAAACTGCGGCCAATGCAACGGGACAGGGAGAGTAATCAGCGAGCCCTGCGAAACCTGCCAGGGCAGAGGCCGGGTGCGCCGCGAGAAAGTGCTGGAAGTGCGGATCCCGGCGGGCGTGGATAACGGTGCGAGACTGCGCATCCAGGGAGAAGGTGAAGCCGGACTCCACAACGGGCCTTCCGGGGATCTCTATGTAGTGATCTACCTGGAAGAGCATCCGTTTTTCCAGAGACAAGGAAATAATATTTACTGCCAGGTGCCCATAGGTATTGCGCAAGCCGTCCTGGGTTCTGAAATTACCGTTCCGACGCTCGAAGGTGAAGAGAAACTCAAAATACCCGAAGGCACGCAAAGCGGATCCGCGTTCCGCCTGCGCAACAAAGGGATCGTCAGCCTTGGCGAGCGAGGGCGCGGGGACCAATTTGTGACCGTGAACGTGGTAATCCCCACGAAGCTGACAAAAGAACAGCGGCAGATTTTTGAATCCCTCGCCGAAGTCAGCAAGGATGACGAACTCACGCAGGAACGGAATCTCTTCGATAAGGTCAAAGATATTTTCGGATAGCTTGCCTATGAGCCGCAGACGATTCTTTGTCCCCGGGGAATGCATCCGGGATGGGGTTGCCTGCCTCCTGTCAGATCAGGCCCATCATTTGCGCAACGTCCTGCGGTTGCGCGCGGGCGAGGTCGTGGAAATATTTGACGGCAAAGGCAGCGGATATGCCGGTGAAGTCGACTTCCAGGATACGGCGGTTTTTATTCGCGGACTGCGCAGCATCACTACCCATGAATCGCAGGTGCGCGTCCTGCTCGCAGCATCACTGATCAAATCCTCAAAATTTGAATGGATCCTGCAAAAGGCCACCGAACTGGGAGTCCAGGAAATCATCCCTCTTAAAACGCGGCGGAGTGATATCGAGATTCCCGAAGGCAGAATCGCCGACCGTTTGCAGCGGTGGGACCGTATTGTGCTGGAAGCTTCAAAACAGTGCCGGCGCTCCGCCGCGCCCAGAATTCACGCGCCGCAGGCCTTTCCGGATTTCCTTTCGATGGAAGGGATCTCTTCATGCGCCAGGTTTATGCTGTACGAAAAGGCATCAGATCCCTGGCATCCTGATCCCCGGAGGCTTTTGGAGGGCGTTGTGCTGTGCATAGGCCCTGAAGGGGGATGGGAGGACGGCGAAGTGGAGCAGGCAAGAGCCGCCGGCTGGGAAATATTCAGCCTGGGCCCGTGGATCCTGCGTGCCGAAACAGCCGCCATTGCGGCCGTTTCCATCGTTCAACATCACCTCAACCTTTTAATCTCAATCCTGCTCGTAGATAGGTTGCAGGTTCATCAGATTCCAGGATTACGGATTCCAGACTTGCAGCCTGCAACTTGAAACCTGTAACCTGTAACTTGAACCTGAACCTTTGAGCTTCATGAATAATGCGCTTGAGAGGCTTTGAGTTTATAATGCATGCTTTCATATATATTGCCGGCAGAAGCGGGAGGATTCGTGAACAAATGGAAAAGAATGCTGCTGATGGTTTGTTTGGTTTGTCCGTTAGCGGCCTATGGACAGCAGCGACCGCTTAAAACAGATGACGCCGAGATCCTGAGAACCGGACGGATTCGCACTGAAGTTGGCGTCGAATTTCTGCAGGACCAGCAGTATTCTCTTTCCGGTCTGAGCGGCGATCTGATCCGGCTGGGTGTGGTTGCCATTGATGTGGGCGTTGGAGAATTTGCCGAGTTTCAAATATCCGGCGTGATACAGGACTTTTTGTCAATCTCCGGCCGTACGGCGCCGGTTGTTGCTCCGGAATTTTCGGGAGATTCGACGAGTGATTTCGGCAATTTGGTGCTGGGCACCAAACTCAAACTTGCCGGCGAAAAGGGAAAACGGCCGGCCATCGCATTTAAATTTGCGGTTGAGTTGCCAAATGCAAATCAAGGCAGCGGTCTGGGGACGGACGAAACCGAGTTTTATGCAAGTCTTCTATTTAAAAAGCACTTTGGCCGCACTCAGATTCTGGCGGATCTTGGATTTGCCATATTGGGTTCTCCTGTGATCCCAGGCAGGCAGACGGAGCCTCTGACGTATGGCGTTGCCGCTATCATTCCGGTGCACCGCAGTGTGAATCTGGTTGCAGAGGTCAGCGGACGCCAGGGGCCGGCGGATCGGGTCGGCAATGAAAATTCATCCCAGGTGCGCGCAGGCGTACAGTTCCGGACCGGCGCTATTCGTTGGGATGCGGGTGGTGTCGCGGGTCTCATGCACTATGATCCGAAATCCGGAGTTGTCTTCGGCGCTACCTATGAGTTCCAGGCTTTTAAGCGAAACAAGTCCCCCGTTAGAATACCATGAGGGGGACACGGGGGCAGGATCCTGAAGCCGGAAGGCATCGAGAGATGATGCGCGGAACCGCGTTGAGTATTCCTTCAAAAGCGGAACACATCCTGGACGAACGCCGCCGGGTGATACATTCCTGTTGCCCTGCCGTCGCCGGAATATACTGATTCCATGGAACGTGACAAACGGAGAGAGGTTTTTATGGGGCATAGCATCATACTTATCGTCGCAAACGAACCCGGAGCCGGGAGAGAAGTCGAATACAATGAATGGTACACGGAAAAGCATGTTCCCATGATGTTCCAGTTCCGTGGCATGAAGAAGGCCAGCCGGTATCGCCTGTCGGGCGAAAACAAGGAGAGTTCCAAATATCTTGCGATCTACGAGTTTGACAGCAAAGAGGACCTTGAGGCTTTTCCCAAAAGCCCTGAGTTTGCAGCCGCAGTCAAAGATTTTGACGAAAAATGGAAAGACGGGGGATTCGAGAGAAAATGGGGAGCTTCCTATGAACTCATTAAATCCTGGGAGAGAATAGAAACCACAGGATCCTAAACCACTTCGCAATCAGGAAACCATATGAACAGGATCAGATATTTCGGATTATCTTTTGTTGCAGTTCTTGGCATGGTTGCATTCATGCAGATCAACAGCCAGGAAGTACCCAGACTCGGCAAGGACCCGGTTAAAAAAGTGATTGCCGCCATGACGCTTGAAGAGAAAGCGTACTTTGTAACCGGCAGAGGAATGAACATGCCGGGCGTTATGAATACGATGAATCCCTCTTCCACTCCGGGCGAGCCGGTTGTAGGAGAAACCAAAGACCTGGTGGAAGGCGCTGCCGGAACCACGTACGAAATACCCAGACTGGGCATCCCCGCGATGGTGATGGCCGACGGTCCTGCCGGATTGCGCATAAGCCCTACGCGGAAAGGCAGCACCGGAACATTTTATTGCACCGCCTTTCCTGTGGCGACGCTGCTGGCATCTACCTGGGATACGGATCTCGTATACAAAGTCGGGCAAGCCATGGGCAACGAAGTGCTGGAATATGGCGTCGATTTTCTGCTGGGCCCCGGAATGAATATCCACCGCAATCCGCTTTGCGGCAGAAACTTCGAATACTATTCGGAAGATCCTGTGATTACGGGCAAAATGGCCGCGTCCATGGTCAACGGCGTCGAATCCCAGGGCGTGGGGACTTCCACAAAACACTTTGCCGCCAACAACGCCGAAACCAACCGGAATGCGCTAAACACCATCGTGAGCGAAAGGGCTCTCAGGGAAATCTACCTTGAAGGCTTCCGTATCGCCGTTGAAGAAGCGCAGCCATGGACGGTCATGTCTTCGTACAACCTGATCAATGATGTGCATGCGTCCGAGAATCCTGACCTGTTGACGAAGGCTCTGCGCGACGACTGGGGTTTCAAGGGATACGTCATGAGCGACTGGTTCGGCGGGATCGATCCCATCGCTCAGATGAAAGCCGGCAACGACCTTCTGATGCCGGGGAGTCCTGATCAGGCTAAAGCGATAATGAAAGCCGTGCAGGAGAAGAAACTGGATGAATCGGTTCTGGACCGGAACGTTGAGAGGATCCTCGACATCCTTGTTCAGACTCCCCGGTTCAAAGGCTATAAATACAGCAACAAGCCCGACCTGAAAGCCCATGCGATTGTTGCGCGCCAGGCGGCCGCTGACGGCATGGTGCTTCTGAAAAACTCAAACGCGACGCTGCCGCTGTCTTCCAGTTCGAAAAATCTTGCGGCGTTCGGCAATACTTCCTATGAAATCATTACCGGAGGCACCGGCAGCGGCGATGTCAACGAAGCCTACAGCGTGTCGCTGGTGGATGGGTTGAAGGGAGCAGGCTTTGCCATCAACGAAGAGCTGCAGAAAGCCTATGGCGAATATCTCCGGACGGCCAAGGAAAAAAGCCCGCAGGCCAGGCCGCTTTCACCGCGCGCCCCAATCGCTGAAATGGCTGTGGATCCTGCGCTGATAGCCCAAATGGCCGGGTCAGCGGATGCCGCCCTGATAACAATCGGAAGAAACTCAGGAGAAGGATTTGACCGCAAAGAGGACAATGACTTTAATCTCAGCCAGGCCGAAAAAGAGCTGATCAGGAGGGTTGCGGACGCATTCCATGCCAAAGGCAAAAAAGTCGTTGTGGCGCTGAATATCGGAGGCGTCATTGAAACGGCGAGCTGGAGAGACGTGCCGGATGCGATTTTGTTGACCTGGCAGGGAGGGCAGGAAGCCGGAAACTCGATCGCCGATGTGATCGGCGGAAAAGTCAATCCCTCAGGCAAACTCGCTTCCACGTTCCCGGTCAAGTACCAGGACGTGCCTTCAGCCAAAAACTTCCCGGGCGTGGTTCTTCAAGCCGAAGCGAAGCAGGCAGACGCGAAGGGTCAGGACACTGACAGCGCATTCAAGAATCCGCGCGCTTCGAAGATCGTGTATGAAGAGGGAATTTTTGTGGGCTACCGCTACTATGAAACCTTTGGCGTGGCGCCTGCCTATGAATTCGGATATGGTTTGTCCTATACCACTTTTGAATTCAGCCGCCTGTCGCTTAGTTCAAAAAAGTTTTCCGGAAAGATCACGGCTACAGTGCAGGTGAAAAACACGGGGAAGTCTGCGGGCAAGGAAGTTGTGCAGCTGTACCTGAGTGCTCCGGCGGGCAAGCTCTACAAGCCGACCCTGGAGCTGAAGGGATTTGCCAAAACGCGTTTGCTGCAGCCCGGCGAATCGCAGACCCTGAGCTTCGAAATCAGTCCGCGCAATCTGGCGTCCTTTGATCCTGCGTCTTCAAGCTGGGTGGCCGGAGCCGGCAAATACACCGTGAAGATAGGAGCCTCCTCCAGGGATATCCGTCTATCCGCTTCGTTCGACCTGGACAAGGAACTGACAGTAAAGAAAGAGAGCATCGCGCTGGTTCCCAAAGTCACCATCGACGAACTCAAGCCGACTCGATAAGCATTCTAGATTCCGATGCGGATTCCGCAGATGTCTGCCTGAATCCAGAAATAAGTTAAGCGCAATGAATCATGGAATCCGGAATCAGGATCGGATCTGGAATCCGGAATCAGGAATCTGGAATCGGAATCGAGGATCAATCCATCGTTTTGTGGAAGCGAATGACGCTTAAACCCAGGATCACCGCCCCGTAGACGGCGAGAATCAGCATCTGCGGCCAAAGCACGGATATGCCCGCGCCCTTGAGGAAGATGCCGCGCACGATCTCCATGAAATACCTGACGGGATTCAGATAGGTGAGGTACTGCACGGCGACGGGCATATTGCTGATGGGAAAAGCGAAGCCGCTCAGCATGAAGGCCGGAGTCGTGATGAAGAAGGATCCCATGTTGGCCTGCTGCTGCGTGTTGGAGATAGTGGAGAGGAACAAGCCGGCTCCCAGGCTGGGCATCAGATACAGCAAAGAGCAAAACAGCAGCAGCAGAAAACTGCCGCGGAATGGGATGTGGAAAATCAGAAGCGCGGCACCCGTCACAATCATCATGTTGATGAGTCCGATCAACGCAAAGGGCAGCGTTTTCCCCAGCATCAGCTCGATCGGCCGCATGGGAGTGACCATCAACTGCTCCATGGTGCCGATCTCCTTTTCGCGGATGATCGCCTGCGCGGTCAGCATCATCGTCAGCATCAGGAGCAGATTGGCCGCTACTCCGGGAATGAAGTAGTTGCGGCTGCGCAGATCGGGATTAAACCAGGCGCGCGTGCTGGGGATGATCTGTCCCTGCCCGAAGGCTCCATGAGTTCCGGGCTTGCGGAGCGTTACCTGTATCATCTGCGCGTTCTTCGATGGATTCGAGCGCGACGTCTTCTGCAAAACCGGCGATGACGCCGGCGGCGTAGGCGGAAACCAGAGACGCGGTATTGGAGTTTGTGCCGTCCAGCAAAACCTGAACTTGCGCGGTGCTGCCGCGCGCCAGTTCGCGCGCGAAAGTCGGCAGGACGGAGACCACTGCGTGGACTTCGCTGCGGTCCAGCAACTGCTGGACTTCTTCTTCGCTTGCGCGGCAATGCCACCACTTCGAAGCGCCCGGATCCCTCAAAACGCGCGCGCAGGGCCCGGCTTTCCGGCGTCCGGCTCATATCTCTCCACGCGATGCGGGCATGGTCCACGTCGAGTGTCACGGCATATCCGAACATGATCAGCTGGATCAATGGCGCCAGAAATATCATGCCCCGCATGCGGGGTTCGCGCAGCAGCTGTATGAATTCCTTGCGCAGAATGACCCGGATGCGCTCCCACATGCTCAATCCACCTTTTGTCGCTTCAGTTTTCGAACAGCCAGCCAGTAGACGATCAGGGCGAACGTCGCCATAAAGAGAAGCTGGTCCCCGATGATTTCCAGCCCCGCTCCTTTCAGGAACAGCGCCTTCAGCGTTGTGACGAAATAGCGCGCAGGAACGATCACGCTGATGATCTGCAGAGCCTTCGGCATGGTGTCGATGGCGAACACAAACCCGGACAACAGAAAGCCGGGAAGAAATGTCATCAGCATGCCCCACTGGTATGCTTCCACCTGCGTGCGGGATCCGGCGGATATAAGGATGCCCAGGAAAAGCACACTGCAGAGAAACAGGCAGGTGGATAGGGCGAGCAACAGGATGCTGCCACGGAAAGGGACGGCAAATATCGTTACGCCGACCACCAGGGCGATGATGGAATCCACCAGCCCGACGACAAAATATGCCAGCATCTTGCCGATCACCATTTCGGAGGGGCGCAGCGGCGTGGAAAGGATCTGCTCCATGGCACCCATTTCCCATTCGCGCGCGATGGTGAGCGTGGTCAGCATGCCCGCCAGATATCATCAGGATTACGGCAATCAGTCCCGGTATGACGAAGTTCCTGGATTGAAGCGAGCTGTTGTACCAGACGCGCATGCGCGCATCCACCAAAGGACCTGCCGCGAATCGCGGGGCTGCCTTGGATCCGGATTTGCGCCGAGTATGTCCGCGCCACGCTTTCCGCATATCCCATGGCGATGGCCGATTTGTTTGAATCGCTGCCGTCCACCAGGAGTTGCACGCCGGCGTTGCGTCCCGCCATCTATGTCCCCGCCGAAACCGGTCGGAATGACGATGCCGATAAGAATTTCGTTTTTATCGATGGCGCGCTCGATGGGGGCGTAGGAGTCGGCGAAGCCGCGGATTTCGAAGTACCGGGAGCCCTGGAACTGGCGCGTCATCTCGCGGCTGACGGCGGTGCCGTCCTGGTCGTATATCAGGGCCGGAATGTGATCCACGTCCAGTCTCAACGCGTAGCCGTAAAGCAGGAGCATCATAAAAGGCATCGCAAGCGCAAGGGCCAGGCTGCGGCTGTCCCGCGTTATGTGATGCAGTTCCTTGATGAAGATTGCGCGCGTGCGGCGGAAGGTCATGCGATCTTCTTTTCCTCCGCCTCTATCAGGGCTACGAAGACATCTTCCAGGGACGGCAGAATTTTTTCCAGCGTATGAATGTCAATCGCTTTTGCCGTCAGCCGGCTGCGGATCTCGTTTATTGCGGATTCCGGCTCGTTGACGGAGACATGAAGCCCGCCTCCGAACACAGCCACATCGCCGATGCCCGGAACGTTTTCCAACGCGCGCATCGTATCGAGCGGCGCGGAGGTTTCGAGTTGAATCAGCGTGTGCGTGCTCAAGTCTGCGCGCAAATCCGCCGGCGTCCCCAGCGCGATCACCCTTCCCTTGATACATCAGAGCAAGCCGGTGGCAGTACTCGGCTTCGTCCATGTAGTGGGTGCTGACGAAAATAGTGTGGCCGGTGCGCGCCATTTCGCGGATCAGATCCCAGAAAGCCCCGCGGGCGATAGGATCGACTCCTGAAGTCGGCTCATCCAAAAACAAAATCGGGGGATCGTGCAGGATCGCGCAGCCCAAAGCCAGGCGCTGTTTCCATCCTCCGGAAAGAGTTGCCGTCATCGCACTGCGACGCTCGGCCAGATTGGCCATTTCAAGCACATGCTGCTTGCGCTCCGGGCGCAAATTTCTGGGAACTCCGTACATTCCCGCGAAAAAGTCGATGTTCTGCTCCACGGTAAGATCATCGTAGAGAGAGAACTTTTGAGACATGTAGCCGATGTTTTTCCGCACCTGTTCGGGTTCAATGGCCACGTCCAGGCCCTGGACCAGAGCGCGCCCCGAAGTGGGCGTCAGCAGTCCGCACAGCATGCGGATGGTCGTGGATTTTCCGGCGCCGTTGGGCCCCAGAAACCCGAAGATCTCTCCCTTGGCGACCTGCAGGGAGACGTGATCGACCGCGACGAAAGAGCCGAAGGCTTTTACCAGAGCATCCGTTTCTACCGCCCAGTTGTTCATTGAGCCTCCGGAGCTTCCGCGGCGCGCACGGTTTTGATGAATACGCCTTCCATAGTGATTGCCCCGGCCGCGCGCTTCAGGGCTTCCGGCGTATCGCAGCGTATGAGTCTGCCTCGGTGCATCAATCCCACTCGGTTGCAGCGCTCCGCTTCGTCCAGGTACGCGGTCGTCATCAAAATCGTGATGCCGTCCTTGAGCAATTGATAGAGGATGGCCCAGAAGTCGCGCCGCGATACGGGATCCACTCCGTTTGTGGGCTCATCGAGAAACAATATTTGAGGGCGATGCAGCAGTGTGCACATCAGCGCCAGCTTCTGTTTCATCCCTCCGGAAAGGCGGCCCGCCAGCCGGTCCTGAAAGGGTTCCATGCGGGTCATACGCAGCAGCTGCGTTGCCAGCGTCGCACGTTCGGCGCCCAGGATGCCGAACAGATCGGCGTAGAAATTCATGTTTTCCCGGACGGAGAGGTCCAGGTACAGCCCGAATTTTTGCGCCATATACCCGATGCGGTCTTTGACGGACTGCGATTCGCGCACAACATCGTGGCCGGCCACGCGGGCGCTGCCTTCGCTGGGATCCAGCAGGCTGCAGAGCATGCGCAGCGTCGTGGTTTTTCCCGCGCCGTCCGGCCCGACGAGGCCGAAAATCTCGCCGGGAGCAATGCTTAGATCGAGATGATCGACGGCGGTAATATTTCCAAAGCGGCGAGTGAGCCCGTGCGTTTCGATGATCGGTTCCATCCCTTACCTCAAGTGGAGGACGGCGTCCGCCGGCATGTTGGACTTCAGTTCATGTTCAGGATTTTGCAGATCGATCTTGATACGATAGACGAGTTTTACGCGCTCTTCCTTTGTCTGAATCTGCTTTGGCGTAAACTCGGCTTCCGAGGCGATGAAGCTGACGCGGCCTTCATACTCCTTGCCGGGATAGGAATCCGTCGTGATCTTTGCCTTGGTGCCAAGCTTTACGCGGCCCAAATCCGTTTCATTGATATACGCGCGCAGCCAGGGATGATCGATATCCCCGATGGTGACGATCGTCGTCCCCGCGGCCAGCACTTCCCCGACATCTGCGGCTTTCACCAGGACGACTCCGTCCACCGGCGAGTACGCCATCGTATCCGCAAGCTGCGACTCGATCATAGCCAGGTTGGCGGCAGCGCGGGCAATCTCGGACCGGCGCAAAGGCAGTTCCTGTTCGCGCCGCTTAATCTCGAGCGCATTGGATTCCGCCATTTTGAGCGCAGCGCGGGCGCGATCCATCTGGGCGGAAGCGGCGTCGATCTGTTCTATGCGAGGACCGGCCAGTACCAGGGCCTGGCGTTCCTTGGTCTGCTTCAGCATTGCTTCGGCGTTTTCCCACCGATTTCGATATTGATCGTACTGGGCCGTTGAGATGTCGTCGTTCTTGTATAGGGTTTGCGCGCGGTCCCAATCCCGCTTGGCTCGATCGAATTCGGACTGCGCGGAGTCCACCGCAGCTTTGGCTTCCTGGATTTCCTGTGGACGCGATCCGCTCTTCAATTCCTGCAATCGTGCTGCATTGGAAGCCAGTTCAGCTTTGCGCTGCTCCAGATTCAGCGGCCTGGTTTCCTTTCTGCCAGGCCAGCGCAGTCTCGGCCTGCGCCAATTGGGAGTTTGCCGACTGCAGCCCGGCGGCTTCACGATCCCGCTGCGCCAGCAGTTGATCGCGGTCCAGGCGCGCGATCAGCTGTCCCTTTTTGACAACGTCCCCCTCATCGACAGTTCGTTCAATCAGGCGACCCGATGTTTTGAACGCGATGTTTACCTCGGTCAGTTCAATGTTTCCCGATACCATGATCTGATCGTTGGCATTCTTCCCGGCCCTGTCGAAAAACAACAGGTAAGCTCCAAGAGCGGCCAGCAATACTATGACTACTATTAAGATTCGTTTTCGCATCTGATTTGCTCTCCACTTGTGTGGTGAGTTTGTCCCGCCGGGCGATCTCCATTTGCCCGTTGGCTTGTTTCGCAAGCTCCCGGCTGGACACACTTATTGCACACTGCTCCGCACCTGACCCATGGCGTTTTCCAGATCGATGCGGGCAAGATTGTAATTGTATAGCGCTTCGGTTTGATTGTCTCGCGCTCGTTCGAGGCGGGTCTGCGCATCGGTTACTTCAAGGCCGTAAGCCACGCCGGCGTCATAGCGCCGCCGCGCCTGTGCCAGTTCGTTTTCCGATAGCTGCAGCCCCTCCCGCGCAACCTTCACCTGTTCCTCGGCAGAGTGCAGCGCATCCAGCGCCAGACGGACGTCGAGTTCAATCTGCTCTTTGAGTTCCTTTGTCCGAACTATTTCAGCGCGATATTGGGAGGCAGCTTCAATGCGCCGGTAATCCCGGCGCCCCCCATCGAAGATGGGAACCCGCAGCATCACGCCTACCGTGCGAGTCGGCAGGGCATCGTCAAAACCTAATCCGATAGTTCCATAATCGCCAAAAAATGAAACAGAGGGCACTCGCTCCAATTTCGTAGCGCTCGCCGAAAGACGCGTGCTGCTCTCTCGCTCCTGCTGGGCTTTGAGGTCGGGCCTTTCCGCAAGAGCTTGTGCTTTGGCGCGCTCGAGCGTGACGGCATCCACCGGAACGTAGCCCAGCCTGTCTGTGAGTTCGAGTTCGATGCTGAGCGAAAGATCCATGGCGCGCAAAAGCCTGCAAATGCGCACTGCGGCGCGCATTTTCCGCTACCAGCAGCCGCTGCTGGTCGTTTGCCAGTTGCACGCGCGCACGGGTGATTTCGATTCCCGTGCCTGTGCCGGCGCCCTTCTGGTTCTCCGCCTGATTCAAAACGGCTTGGGACAGGGTTATGTTCGCTCGGGCAGTTTCAACATCCGCGTCCGCGCGGATAGCCAGAAGATAGGCTCGCGCCACCAGTGCCGCCACTCTTTCTGCCATGCTTTCCATGTCTGATTTTGCGGCTGAAATGCCTGCATGTGCGGATTGAAGTCTCCGTATAGAACTGATGTCAAAGATGCTTTGCGATCCGCTAATACGAGCATCCATGGTATTGAAAGGGCCCACAAGTGAGGGGATCTCGATATCCCGGGAGTTGCGGGAATGCCAAGCCGCAATCCACTTGCGTTCAGATTGAGTGTCTGATTGCGATAGGACAGCGAGGAGGAGATATCGGGAAGCAGTGGGGCAAGAGCCTGCCCGGACCGGGCATTGGCTTGCTTTAGGGCTTCCGCTGAAAGCTGGATCTGTGCATTCCCATCAGGGGCAATCGCTATTTGCACGGCACGCTTTAAACTCAGCGAAAGCACGCCCTGTTCGGGTTGCTGTCCGGCCGCTGCGCCGGTGAATGCCAGGATTATCAGAAGAACACATGTATGCTTCATTGGTTCACCTCAGTCTCTTTTTCCAGTGTTGCGGGCGATCTGAATCCGCTGCTGATGAATGCGACAAGCCGCATGGCTATATTCAGGGGTGCTTCAGCTGCATCGCCCGGATCCGTTTCCGGGCGTGCTGTCAATGCTTGCGCCATTGCGCCAATGGCGAAGTGCGCTTTCCACGCCAGCTCTTTCGCCGACAAATCCGGCAGAGCTTTTTGCAGGGCTGACATGGAACCTGGCGATGATCGGCTGAAAATTCCGCCGGGCAATCTCCGGCATGAGCCCCTCGGCGTGCACTCTCCCCATCAGTTTAACAAATTCCGGGCTCTTGTCGATCAATATGGCCGGCAGAATGAAGGCCACCACGATCTTCTCAACAGAGGCGGATTCCGGGGCGGCTTCGGCTTCAAACTGATCCAGGAGCTTTAGCCTGCTTTCGTTCATTGAGCTGGCTTTCCTCAAAATCACCTGATCAAGCAAATCCTGTTTTGATCCGAAATGATAATGAATTGCGGCCAGATTGACTTTAGCTTCAGAAATGATATGTCGCAGAGATGTGGCTGCGTAGCCGTTTTCGCTAAACAGCCTTTCCGCAGCATCCAAGATCTTCTGCTTCGTATCATTCATTCGACCGATTAAATCATACGTACGAATTATGTCAAGCTCAATTTTTTATTTGCATACACCATCATTTGGATTTCCATCTAGCGGAATTACGGTGACAGGCGCCATAACCTCGAAATTTTATCAAACATAAATACCAGATAAATTTAATAAAAAGAATAAATTGGAGAAATTAGAGTTGTGGGCCGTCCATCGATAAAATCGACACATAAATTTTTCGGACATCCCTAAAAGCCTTTATTATTAATAAGATAGAATTTGGGGATTATGGTGACTGTCACCGAAATTAAAGCTGGAATTCACTTGCGCTTTGTCCTTTAGGGAGATAGATATACATTTTTCTTATTTAGAATTTTGGAAGGAGAGGAACAGCATGCGAAAACTATTTGCAGTCGTTGCTATGGGGATGCTTTTTTTTGGGATTGCGGCTGCTCAAAGCAGTTACGCCCAATGCGATCGACAGTGTCTCGAAGGTTTCGTAAATCAGTATCTGGCCGCCATGGTAGCGCATGACGCTTCCAAGGCGCCGTTTGCTACTAATGTGAAGTTCACCGAGAACGCAAAAGTACTTCCTCTTGCCAAGCCCATTGAGGGGCTTTGGGTCAATGCCACCAACCTGGACTCCTACAAATTTTATGTTGCCGATCCAAAGGCTGGACAGGTCGCCTTCGTCGGCCTGGTGAAAGAAGGCGACAAACCGGCGCTCCTGTCAATGCGTCTTAAGATCGAGAACAAGAAAATCACGGAGGTCGAGTCTGTCGTCGTCAGGAATATGAACGAAGCGAACCTCTGGACTCTAAAGACTCCGCCATCGGAGTTTTCTCGCGCCCTCGCTCCGGAGGAGAGAGTTTCGCGAGAGGAGCTGGTGCGAATTTCGAGCGTCTATTTTGACGGAATCGTGAAGATCAACAGCAAACTCGTTCCCTGGCACGATGAATGCTATCGTCTGGAAAACGGCATGTGGACCGCAGGTCCGAAGCTGCCGCCCGAACTGGCTGTCCATGAACCGAAGAGCGCCGTTCCACCCAAAATGCCCGGTTCCGGGGCTGCCGGCGCTTTTGGCCGAGGCCGCTGTGCCGAGGCGTTTGATTCCGGCGTCTTCGCTCTCATCGAGAGCATCCAGCCGCGCCGCACTCCTGTCGTCGACGAAGAACGCGGCGTTACCTGGGGCGTTTATATATTCAATCACCCGGGCGTAGAAACCATAAGAATGCCGGACGGCAGCATTCAGAAGGCGGCCTATTTCGCAGGACAGCCGAACAGCATGCCGATGTCCGAGCTGTTCAAAATCAAAGGCGGGAAGATCCGGGACATCATGGCGGTCGGCGTCGTCAATGCCTACAAGAGCGGCAGCGGCTGGTAATAGCATTCCTGGATCACTGGACTGACAGGTTTGTTGCAGCCGCTGCATATCAGGGCATGACTGGAAGTTTTACAGGTTACAAGTTTCAGGTCACAAGTTGCAGGCTATCGGTTTCCCACTTCTGAAACCTGAAACCTGTAACCTGTAACTTGTAACTTGTAACGTGCTACTGTCGCCCGTTCACCGTCGGGACATACGCTCCAATTTATACTATAATCTGCCGGTATTTGCGCGGAATCCGGTATTGTGCCGGAGTCTTGTTATATTCGGGCTGACCGCGCAGGAATATGGATAAAGGCATACTATGTTGGATTTATTGGCGGGGAACCCGCTATTGCTTCTTTTTACGGTGATCGGGCTTGGGTACCTGATCGGGAGCATCAATATTTTCGACTTCAAACTTGGAGTCGCCGCGGTTCTTTTTGTCGGAATATTTTTCGGCGCCATAGACAGTCGCCTGAGTCTGCCTGAGCATATTTACATAATAGGACTGGTTCTTTTCGTTTATGCCATAGGACTCCAGTCCGGGCATGGATTCTTCGCCTCTTTCCGCAAACGGGGGCTTCGCTTCAGCATCATCGCTGCGCTGGTTTTGGCTGTCGGGGCCGCGGCTGCGATCCTGATCCGCAAGTTCATGGGGCTTTCCGCTCCGAGCGTTGCCGGCCTTTTTTGCGGCGCCCTGACCAATACGCCGGCCCTGGCTGCGGCGGTGGAGACAGCCAAAAACCTTTCAGCCAATCTTCCACCCGCTACCCGGGCACTTTATGTCAACAGTCCTGTCGTCACCTACGGCCTGGCCTATCCATTTGGTGTATTCGGCGTAATCCTCTGGTTTTTTATCAGCAACAAGCTTCTGAAGACGGATTCCACGAAAGAAACAGTGGAGGCTCGAAAGGAATCGGCAAAAGACGCCATTTTCAGCCGCACCTTCAAAATTACCAATCCAGCCATTGTGGGGAAGACAGTAGAAAATGTGCTCGCACCGATCGAAGGGTATGGATTTGTTCTCAGCCGGATAAAGAAAGGGAACAAGACCGATATTGTGCTTTCGCAAACCATTCTGGAACAGAATGACTGCATTGTCGCTGTGGGGGATGCCGACGCCATGCGGCGGGCGGAATTGATTTTCGGCGAGCAGGCACAGGAGCATTTGGCTGAGGGGCTGGGCGGCATCAGCTATCGAAGAATATTTGTTTCAAACAAAGCGATTGTCGGGAAGTCAATTCGCGACCTGCACATTTCCCAGGAATTGCATGCCATTATCACCAGAGTGCGGCGCGGCGACGTCGACATGGTCCCCGGCTCCGGATATGGTGCTTGAAATGGGGGATCGCATCCGTGTAATCACCCAGCGCGACAATATGGACCGCGCAACCAAGTATTTTGGCGATTCGCTAAAGTCGATTTCGGAAACCGATTATCTTTCGCTCTCGTTGGGAATAGTGCTGGGTGTTTTCCTGGGTATGATACCGATTCCGCTCCCGCACGGTTTGAGCTTTAAGCTCGGATTCGCGGGAGGGCCGCTAATCGCCGGGCTTGTTCTAGGGCGGCTGGAACGCACCGGTCCCATTACATGGGAAATGCCGTTCAATGCCAATCTGGTGCTGCGCCAGGTTGGACTGGTCTTCTTCCTGGCAGCCATCGGGACCAAAGCAGGCGGCGGTTTCGGCGCTACTTTTCAATCGGGGGGGTGGGGACTGATTGCCGCCGGCGCAATTATCACGTCGCTTGTGACCATTACGACGATTCTGATCGGCCGTATCTATCTCAAGCTGCCGATGGCCGCGGTGATGGGATTGATGTCCGGCATACAGACCCAGCCCGCCTGTCTGGCCTATGCTAATCAGCAGACCGAAAGCGATCTCCCCAATGTCTGGTATACCACCGTATATCCCGCTGCGATGGTGACCAAGATAATCCTGGCACAAATCATCGTCTCCATCCTGATGATACAGTGAGGATTGGTGGAGTGTAAGGAAGCTGGATCCCTCTCTAGACGGGAAACGGCTTCCGTGATAGCCTGCGCAATCATGAAAGCTCCCATATTTGCAGGCGGCGCGCTCGAGCTTATTGGCAATACTCCTCTCGTTCGATTCCGACGGATCTGCCCGAATCCCAATGTAGAAATCTGGGCAAAGCTCGAATGCACCAATCCCGGCGGATCGGTGAAAGACCGCATCGCTAAATCCATGATTGAAGCCGCCGAAGCGTCGGGCGAACTCAACCGCGACAAAGTGATCCTTGAGGCGACCAGCGGCAACACGGGCATCGGTCTCGCCCTTGTGGGTTCTGTCAAAAACTATAAAGTCCTCCTTGCCATGAGCGAAGCCGTGAGCCAGGAGCGCTGCCAGATCCTGGCCGCCCTGGGAGCCGATTTTCTCCGGACCCCTGCGCATCTCGGCACGGATGGAGCGATTGAAGCCGTTTATCGCCTGCAGCGCAGGGATCCCGGCAAGTACTTCATCCCTGACCAGTACAATAACCCCGCAAATCCGCTCGCCCACTACAACGGCACGGCTCTCGAAATCTGGGAGCAGAGCGAAGGCCGGATCACGCATCTTGTTGCGACCATGGGCACGTCCGGCACGCTGATGGGCATGAGCCTTCGGCTCAAAGAACTCAAGCCGGATATCCGGATCATCGGAGTTGAACCGTATCTCGGACACAAAATCCAGGGACTCAAGAACATGAAAGAAGCTTACCGGCCCGGCATCTTCGACCGGAAACGCCTGGATGAGAAGGTGAATATCAAAGACGAGGATGCATACGAAACCTCACGCCTTCTTGCCCGGGAAGAAGGGCTGTTCGTGGGGATGAGTTCCGGCGCGGCGGCGTATGTTGCCCTGCAGCTGGCAAAAGAATTGCCCCGCGGCGTTATTGTCGTGATGCTGCCCGATGGCGGCGAGCGCTATCTCAGCACTACACTTTTCCGCACGTCTGCGTCCGTTGCGCGGCACGAACCGAAACTGGAGCTCTATGACACTCTCACCCGGGCACAACGGTTGTTCCAGCCGCTGGTTCCGGGCAAAGTATCCATGTACTCCTGCGGACCCACCGTCAACGCCGAGCCGACGCTCGGCCTTTTGCGGCGCGTGATTGTGGCGGATATTCTCCGGCGCTACCTGGAATACTCCGGATTCGAGGTCAGGCATGTGATGAATGTGACGGACCTTGACGACAACACGATTCAGGAATCCATCAAGCGTGGAATCTCGCTCAAAGAGCTGACCGACCGGTATGTGATTGAATTCATGGAGTGCCTGGATCAGCTTGCCGTCAAACATGCCTGGAAATATCCCAGGACTTCCGAGCATATCGATGACATGGCAGTTTTTACACGCCAGCTCATCAGCAAGGGATTTGCCTACGAAAGACTCCGCAGCGTCTACTTTGACATAGGAAAATTCCCCAAATACGGAGCTTTGAGCGGTCTGGACCTGTCCAAGATTAAAGTGGGCGCCACGGTCGATCTTGATGAATATGACAAGGAGGATCCGCGGGATTTCACGCTGTTCAAGAGGGCTACGCTGGCCGAGATGGCCCGGGACATTTTCTACGAAACGGATTGGGGCAACGTAAGGCCCAGCTGGCACGTCCAGTGCGCCGCCATGTCCACGCGCTTCCTGGGAGAGGAATTCGATATTCACACGAGCGGCACCGACATCCTTTTCCCGCACAACGAAAATGAAATCGCCCAGTGCGCTTCGCTCCACGGGAAAGGACCCGCGCGCTATTGGGTGCATTCCGAACTGGTCCTGGCCGGAGGCAAGAAGATGTCCCGGTCGGTTGGGAACGCGGTGACCCTCAAGGATGTGTTGAACCTGGGATATAGCGCCCGGGAAGTCCGCTATCTGCTGCTTTCCACGCACTACCGGCAACCGGTCACCTATTCCGAAGAAAAATTGCAGACGGCCAGAGCTTCTCTGCGAAGAATTGACGCATTCGTCGGCAAACTGCGGCGATGCGCGGAAGGGCGAGAAAGCGATTTGATCCGCGGCCTCGTGGAGGAAATGCTCGCTTCTTTCAAGGCGGCGATGGAATCGGATCTAAACGTGCCCATGGCTCTCGGCGCTGTTTTTATTATGATCCGAACCGCGAATCCACATTTCGCCAAGGGAGAGATATCGAAAAGCGACGCCTCTCTGATTTTTGACGCCCTGGAAAAGATTCATTCCGTTCTTGCCGTCTTCGATTTCAACGCCGCTTGTGCGGACACCGAAGATCCAGAAATTGAGGCCATGGTCAGCCTGCGGGAAGACGCGCGGGAACGCAAGGATTACGAAGAAGCGGATCGGATCCGGGAAGATCTGCGAAGGCGAAATGTGGTGATCGAAGACACCGCGTACGGCACCGTCTACTGGATCGAAAACCGCGCGCCAAAGAACTAACCCGCATTAACCCCTAGCCCGCATTTCCATGTCGGCACCGGGTTATCCTTTTCTTCTGCGCGCTTGGGCCTAGTCCTGGGCATAGACGTACTGCGTTGACGCTCTTCGATCGAGGCTTCCTCGACGTACTGTCGAGTACAGTCTGTCCGGGGCCCTCGGTCGCGCGCCTTGCATCCACGCCCGTCTGCGCCGCCTCGCTTTACAAATACCCCGTGAGAAATTGCGGGCTAGGCAGCCGGCGCCGTGGATGTTGTGATCTCGAAGGCCGGGGGATTTTCCAAGTGCTTCTTTACCAGGCACGATTCAGCGGCCCGGATAACGGCGGATGTATACTGCTGCGGAAATCCCGCGGGGAGCTGGATTTCCAGCAATACTTTGCTGGTCATCTTGGTGGCGGGATCCCTTTCCAATCTTTGAATCAGCCGGATGCCGTCTGCCGCGATCCCGCGCATCCTGCAGAATCCCAAAACATAAAATCCTGCGCACGTTGCCAGTGAGGCCAGAAACAACTCAAAGGGCGAGGGAGCCGTATTCTCCCCGCCATTCGCCACCGGCTGGTCTGTCCCAACTACAAATGAACCGAAATGAGCGTCTACGCGTGTCCCGCCAGGGAAATCAACCGTCATTTCCATTTTATCGAACCTTTCCATTATTTATTTCAGAAGTAACATTCAAGCCCACGGCCTGAATCAGTGCGCCAGGCTTCAGCCGCCGCTGGGCGCGCAATTCAATGCGGTGGAAGATATGGATATAATTCTAGCATCCGTATTTTAATATGCCATGTGTCTGAAACAAAAAAATGGGCTCCGGATAATTCCTGGCTCCGGAGCCCTTCTTCTGCAGCAGGCTTTATGCGGGAACAGTTCCAAAAGAGAACTGTCTGATGTAGAAGTGTTTGGGCAGCTCTTAATAATAGCTTCACCGCAAATGTTTTTTTCTATAGGCACCTCCCCGAATCCCCTACATTCATTTTCTTTCTCTTTCATTTATATTAAAAGACCTGTCGTCCCCGCGGGCAATCGGATGAAATACTCATACACGCATGCGCAAGATTAGCCATTGCGGCATAGGCATAAATACCCAACCGCCAATCCCCAAAGTGAAATTTGATCAGAAGTGCGGAATCCGTTAAAGAATGCGGATACTATCCTTGCGCAGCCAACCGCTCCAGCCGTTGGGCAGACTGATCTGATACCAGTCGTTATTGGACCCGTGCACGCGCACGGTGATGCCTTCGTGAATGGTAAAAACCGCGATGTTTTCCGATCCCGGGCCGCTGCGCACGTCCACTTTCTGTTCCACCACAACGGCGTTTTGTCGGTACTCCTGTTCGTAAATCTTCCAGGACAAAGAGCAAGCAAAAATCAGAAACAGCAATCCAAGTCCAATAGACCCCAGGAGCGCACGGAAAGAATGGCGCGGATTTTTGGCAAGCAGATACAAGGCCAAGAAAATGTTGGCGGCAAAGAGCAACCCCAGGACAATCCAGGCTTCCTGCTTTGCTGTGAATAATCCTGTGACCCCTGCCAGCATCCGCAATAGCCATGGATTGTCGGAAATTTCAATGCGGTCCACAATCAGCAGGTTTGCGAGTTCCAGGTTTTCCTGGATTTCCCGGTCCGCAGGCAGTTTGTGCTTTGCCTTCTCCCAGTAATAGATGGCGTATCCCAGCCGCTTTTGCTTAAAACAGGCATTCCCCAGGTTGTAGTAAAGAGATCCGCTGTCAAAGCCGGAATTCAGGACCTGACTGTAATAGCGCTCGGCAGACTCATAGTTTCCCTTCTGATATTCAGAGTTGCCCTGGGTAAAAAGCTTTTCCTGATAATCCTGGCCGGGCAGGGCATACAGATTCCACGAAAACATGAGTAACAGGAGAAACAGAGAGGCGGACGCTGAATGGGATACTTTCCGTTTGCCTTTCTTTGTTTCGATGGTAGCGCTGCTATCGATGGCATCGATGTTCTTGCGGATGCGTGCGCTTAATTCCCGCGTTTTGACAGATGACGCGGATGCGCTGACAAACCTTCCGAAATCGCATTCCTGGAGACAGGACCTGGTTTCTTCCATAATTTCGCGCGGTATCGATTTTTCCGACAGAGCGCGCTCCAGGTTGTCTCCGGTCAGCTCAATCTCCGTCATTCCGAACTTGTCGGTCAAGTAGCCGGAAAGGGCTCCAGCGGCCTGGTCATAAAATCGGCGTGCGTCCGATCGGCTGATTTTTTCGGCAGCTTTCAATCGCCCGATGGCTGTGCGTCTGGCTCTCCGGCTTCGCACCATGCCGACATCCTCGACACGCCGGAAGCGTCGCCTCTGGTATAAAAAGATCCCCGCGTTAAAGAAGATGGGGAGCGCGGCTAGCCAATAAAGCCAGAGGCTGCGATAAAACGGCTTGCCTGTCTGTTCCCATTCCCCGGAAGACAATTTTATAAAATTGATGTCCGTGCCCCGCCGAACAAGGTTTTGTTTGTCGCTTCCTGAAAGCATGGAAGCAGAGGCCGCGTTGTCCGCGCCGCGCACTACATTCAGGCTCAAGGGAGGAGTGGAGATGGTCTCATAGGCATTACGTTCCGTATTGAAGAAAGAGAAGGAGAGCGAAGGAATGGTTTGCCGGCCCGGAGCCTTGGGCACAATGACGAATTCCCAGGTCTTATCTCCGCCGATCTGGCCGTCGGCAAGGGCTCGAACAGAATCGGCCCGTTTGGAGGAATAGACGGTAAAGTCGGGGATCGCCGGCATGGAAATGTCCGGGATCATTTTAAGATTTCCTTTTCCTTCCAGTTTGACACGGAGTGCGACAGCCTCGCCGGTTGCCGCCTGCGTTTTATCGATGCCTGCGGTCAGATGGAAGGACCCAACGGCATTGCGGAAATCGGCCGGCCGTCCGGCAACGGGCAGCGGTTTCACGTCGAGAAAGAGCTCGTCGGTCTTGCGATAGAGCGTCTGTGTCCGGCCGAAAATCCCGAACAAATCGCCCCCGGTGCCCGCCGAAACGGCAAAGGTGCTCGACGGAATCTTCAGCTTCCCCGTGGCCGTGGCAAACAATGCCTGTTTTTTAATGGTAAATACCTGATACTCGCGGCCGTTGACGATCTTGAGTATGCCCTTGGGGTTTTTCTCAACCTCAATATCTTCCACCCAGAAACCGGATAGCGCAGGATTATCCTGAAGCTGAATCCCGTTGATCCCGACCTGTGTGTAAAGCTGGTAAGACAGGGTTACCTGCTGCCCCGGGTAGGCCGAAGTTTGATTGAGCTCCGATTTAATGAAAACGGAGTCTCCCATAGACCTGCGGCTGGGCATATCTTCTTCCGCGAAAGGATCCAGCGGATTAAGCGGACGCCGGCTTTGGGCCGGCGAATTGCGCGAGGTCGAAGTAACGCGAACCTGCAGCGGCTGAGTTTTAAATATCTTATTTCCTACCCGCACTTCTATCGGGTTGATAGTGAACTGGCCTTCCTTTTCCGGGATCAGGATATAAATGAAGCTTTTGCTGCTGCTGGACCTCCCGTTCACCCATTGATACTGCGTGCTGGTATTGGGCCCGGAAACCACCTGGAATCCCTGCAAGCGCGAAATTCGAGGATTCTCCGCATCGCCGCTATCTTTTCCCGTGACGGTAATGGCCAATTGAAACTGATCCTGTATTCCTACGGTATCGCCGCCCACCGAGGCCGTGACCTGTGTGTCCTGGCCCAAGGCGATGGAAGGAATCCACAGCAGAAGCGCGAGCAATATGATTCCAGATTCCAGATTCCAGATTCCAGATGGACAGTCCCAGTCCTCGTTTCAAATCTCGGAATCTCGGAATCTCGGAATCTGGAATCATTTATATTTACCAATCCTTTCCATTGTTTGTCCGGCGGGCACGCATTTCCAGCAGTTTGCGCTGCTGCTCGAGCTCCTGAGCTCGAACGGCGTCCAGTATTTGTGCAGCCTGTTCTTTGCTGACAGAACCCGGGAGCTGGACTTTTGACGATTCCTGTTGCTTAGCGGAATCAGGCTGATCCTTATTGCCGCCGGATTTCTTCTGGCCTTCCTGCTCTGACTGCTGCGGCTGCTGTTGGCCGTTTTCCCCAGACGAGGATTTGTCCTGTTTCGAGTTGTCGGAATTTTTCGGTTTTTGATTGGCGGCGGATTGCTGCTGCTCTTTGAGCTTCAATAATGCCAGTTCCAGGTTATGCTTCGCATCTTTGTCGGAGGGATCCAGTTTTAAAGACTGCACGAAGGCTTCCGCTGAATCCTTGAAGCGGCCCGCTTCGAATAAAGCGTTGCCCGTGTTGTACCAGCTGTTTTCGCGGATGGCCTTGTCCCCTTTGTCTGCGGACTGGCGCAGCGACTGAACGCCCTGGCTGTATTTCTTCTGCTTGATCAGCGAATTCCCGAGATTATAGAGGACCTCCGGTTTGCCTGGATTCTTCACCTGCGCGTCCATGTACGCCGTTTCAGCCTCCGCATATTTTCCCTGCGCGAAGAGACGATTCCCCTCCCGGACCTTCGACGCAAGCGATTCCGCCCTTAACTCTGAAAAGACAGTCAGCATTGCAAAAGCGGCCAGCAAACCAATGCCGACTGCCGACTGCCGGCTGCCGACTAACGGCTTCGATGCATCCTTCTTAACCATGAAACTCCCGGCTTTCGCCTTTCGCTGATCCACAATTCCGCAAAAAGAAAAAGGATGGCCAGCGCCAGTGGATATTGAAATCGGTCCTCGTAGTTCTGAAACAGCCTGGACTCCAGTTCCTTTTTCTCCAATCCGGAAATATCATTATATAGCGCTTCTATTTCACTCTCCGATGTTGTTGCCCGGAAATACCGCCCCCCCGTTTCGGCGGCCACCCCGGCCAGCGATCTCTCATCGAGGCTGCTGACAACCACATTGCCCTCGGGGTCCTTTCGATATTCCAGAACGTCGCCTCTGGAGTCTCGAATCGGGATGGGCTTTCCCTGGGGAGTGCCGATTCCGATCGCATAAATGATCACCGCTGATTCTTTCGCTTTCCGGACGGCTTTATCCACCTGCCCTTCGAGGTCTTCTCCGTCGGTGAAGAGGACAAGGACCTTGTACTTCTTCTCCTTCTCAATGAATGCTGCAGTGGCAGTTTCAATCGCGGATGCCAGCGATGTCCCGGGTTCCGGCAGCATTCCTGTCTCGGAAATGTCGAGGAACAGGTCGATAGCTCCGTGGTCCAGAGTTAAGGGGCACTGGAGGATGGCATTTCCGGAAAAGGTTACCAGGCCTATACGATCACCCTCGGATTTCTGAATGAGTCTTCGAATTTCTCCCCTGGCCTTCATCAGGCGGTTTGGCGCCAAATCCTCCACGTTCATGCTGTAGGAGGTATCCAGCGCAACTATGATGTCGACGCCGCGGCGATGGATGGTATCCAGGCGTGTCCCCCACTGGGGTCTGGCCGCGGCAAGAATACCGAAGATGAAAAATCCCAAGATTAAACAGACTCGCAGTATGGCTTTCCCTCTGCTGAATTCTTCCGTGAGCCTGGGCGCCAAAGAAGTGCCGACCAGCTTTTCCAGCCTTTTTCTGCGGCTGCGAAAGGACCAGAAGAAAAAGAGCCCCAGAACAGGGAGCAGCCCACAGCAGTTTTAAGTATTCAGGTCTGGCCCAGTGCATAGTCGTTATTAGTCGGCAGTCAGTTAGTCAGCTTTCAGCTATCAGCTGTCAGCATGTTGCAGTAATCAGTTTTCAGCTTTCAACTTTCAGCTGAATTAGCTGATCAGCTTTGACAGCTTTCAGCATTTTTCAGTATTCAGTTGCTTATTGCTCAACTACCCACTGCTGACAGCTGAAAGCTGAAAGCTGAGAGCTGACAGCTGATAGCTTTTACGGTATTTTTCTAAAACGCGTGTGCCCTGCGATTGTTCCAAAAAGTACCAGGACCAAAGCAGGCACAAGAAAATAGATAAAACGTTCGTTATAATGCGTATAGGTTTTGACTTTTATTTTAGTTTTTTCCAGACGCCCGATATCTTCAAATATTCCTTCCAGGGAAGGCCGGTCCGTTGCCCGGTAATATAATCCTCCCGTGAGGCCGGCGATCTGCTTCAGAGATTCTTCGTCAATTTCAACTTTGAGATCCGCATATACTTTCCATAGACCGGGTCATTTACCGGGAATCTGGCCATGCCGGAGGATCCAACGCCCACCGTATAAATTTTTACGCCCAGGGCTTGCGCTATTTTTGCCGCATCGATGGGTTGAATTTCCCCCCGGTTATTAACCCCGTCTGTTACCAGGATGATGACCTTGGATTTGGCTTTGCTCTCTCTCAGACGATTGAGGCTGGTAGCCAGCGCATTGCCGATGGCCGTCCCGTCTTCAATAGTGCCCAACTCAACGCCGTTCAACACATTTTGCAGTGCCCCGTAGTCCAGCGTCAAAGGACAGCGCGTATATGCCCGGGCGGCAAAAACAACCAGCCCTGCGCGGTCGTGGCTCAGGGCTTCCACGAATTTGCCCACAACCAGTTTGGCAACCGCAAAGCGATTCCGTGGTTCGAAATCCTCAGCCGCCATGCTGCCGGATGCATCCAGAGCAATGACAATGTCGACGCCTTCGGTCAGCACTTCCTCTGATTGAGTGCCCTTCTGAGGACGGGTCAGCGCCAGGATGCCAAGGGCCAATGCGAGGATGCTGATTCCGAACAGAAAATGGCCAAAACGCACAGTCCATGAAGTCCGTATCCCCTCCAACGCCATGGTTGAGGCAAACTGCAGACTCCCCTGTCCCTGCCGCATGCGCCGCACATACCGCCATACCAGCAGCGGAATCAGCAGCAGCAGGAAAAGAAATCCCGGATTGGCAAAGTGCAGCATGTTATTCTCCACAGTTATTGGTCGCCAGTAAGCTGTCAGCTATCAGCTTTCAGCTATCAGCCCTCAGCTATCAGCAATGCAGTTGTCAGCTGTTATTTTCAACTACTCAGCATGCCGATTTGTGAAAGCTGAGAGCTGACAGCTGACTAGCTGACTGCCTGTCCTCGCCCCGGCCAGGATCCGCAACGCGTCTTCAGTTGCGCTTGCATGCTCATTCCCGGACGGCACATATTTGGCAAATTTGACGACATCGCAGCGAAGAAGAAAAGACTCGATCTTCTTCTCCTCTTCGGATCCCGGGACCGTTTTTCGGTTCAGAGCCTCCATGATTTCAGACGTTGTCTGCTCTGCAGTGTGGATGCCATATCCCGCACTGAGAATTCTTTTTATGATATCCGAGAGAAGCACATAAAACTGTTTTTCCTTGCCGCTCTCCGGAAATCCCTGGGCCAGCAAATTGCGCAAATCGATCTCGGCCAGTTCCAGCAGATCCTGTCTTTGAGCTGGAGTGAGCGCAACAGGCTTCCTGCGCCGCCGACGCCAGAAGTGCCAGAAGATCGCGCAGAGGACGCAGACTGACAGCACCACGATTCCCCATAGAAGCCAGCGCGTGGGCTCCGGTATTTCCGCCTGCTTTTTCAGGTCCCGCAGTGCCGGATTTTTTTCCGCAAGAACACTCTGAATCTGAATGTCCACTGGCGGGCTGGAAACGGCTGTTTCTTTTCCCCCAGCTGTTTTTATTTTCACCGGGATCGATGGGAACGTAAATTTTCCTGTTCTGTATATTGCGATGACCACGCGGGCCCGATGGTGTATGAATGCTCCAGCTTGGGGCACGACTGGCCGAGCGGATTCCTGAGACTTGCTCGCATCGGGCAATGCCGGGCCCGGGAAAAAATCCACTATGGAACAGTCGGCTGACTGCGCAACCGGTTTGGGAATTTCAGCCAGATAACCCTGAGGCATGCGTGATATCCAGATCGAGTCGAATCGGATCGCCCACGGTTGCGGTCTTAGGATGCGCATCCATGCGGATGCTGATTTCCTCGGGAAGTGGAGGCATCGCCGCAGCGGGTGCTTTCTGTCCGTATATGCCGGTCGCCGCGAACAAGAGCCACGGCGCTCCAAGCGCCATAAGCATCCGATTTATTTTTCTACGGGGCACAAAACTCATCGGATTCTCTTCGCGCGTTGCTCAAAGAAGCGTATTAGCGGTATATCGTAGGCCTTGCCGGTTTCGACGGTGAGGTGATCCATGCGATGCGAGTCAAACAGCTTTGCCAGCCTGGCCTGATTCCTGTCCCAGTTTTCTCGAAAAGTGTTGCGGACCCAGGACAAAGCCGTATCTATGCGGACAATCTCCCCGGTTTCAGAGTCTCGCATCTCCAGAATGCCGACATCCGGCAATTCTCTTTCGCGGGGATCCATGATTTGAATCATCACGATGTCGTGCCGGCGATTGGCCACTTTCAAAGACTGTTCAAAACCCTGATCGAGAAGATCGGAAATCAGGAACACTACGGATCGCTTGTGCACCACAAGATTCAGGTGCTCCAGCGCCTTCTGAATGCAGGTGCCTCGATGCTGCGGTGTGTGAAAGAGCATTTCGCGGATGACACGCAGCACGTGTTTGCTGCCGCGCCGCGGGGGGATAAACTTCTCCACGCGATCGGTGAAGAGAATTGCTCCCACCCGGTCGCTATTTTTAATGGCCGAGAATGCGAGCAGGGCCGAGATCTCGGCGGCAATCTCGGATTTCATTTTGCCGGCGGATCCGAAAGCTCCGGAGGCGCTCATGTCCACCAGCAGCATGACCGTCAATTCCCGCTCTTCCACGTAGCGTTTTACAAACGGTCTCCCGGCACGCGAAGTCACGTTCCAGTCAATCGTGCGCACGTCGTCGCCGTGCTGGTATTCCCGGACTTCGTCGAACTCCATTCCGCGTCCTTTGAAGACGGAATGATATTCACCGGCCAGCGATTCATTGACCAGCCTGTTGGTCGTAATCTGAATCCGTCGAATCTTTTGAATTACTTCTTTCGGCAACATAGGACTGAATTACGAATTACGAATGACGAATTCAAAGACACACTGTCATTTAAAGCTGCATCCTGTAAGGAACGGAACCCCTGCCGCCATAGTTTATTTATCAATTCGTCATTCGTAATTCGTCATTTGACTAGGGGACTTGCACAGCGTCGAATATCCGGCTGATAACGGATTCCGTCGTCATTTCTTCCGCTTCTGCCTCGTATGTAAGGATGATCCTGTGCCGGAGGACGTCCATACCCACGGCCTTGATATCTTCCGGCGTGACATAGCCGCGCCCCTTGATAAAGGCATGCGCGCGGGCAGCCTGGGCCAGAAAGATGGTGGCGCGCGGAGACGCACCGAACTGGATCAGATCCTTGAGATCCAGCTTGAATTCCTGAGGCTTCCGTGTGGCGAAGACCAGTTGGACGATGTAATCCTTTATGCGCTCGTCCATGTAGACTTCCTTGACTACTTCGCGCACCCGGAGAATATCTGCCGGACCAACGACCTTCTGAATTAAGATGGCCTCGTCGCGCGCCATCAAATCCAAAATCTGCCTTTCCTCTTTCTGATCCGGGTAGTCGATCTTCAGCTTCAGCATGAAACGGTCGATCTGGGCTTCCGGCAGCGGATAGGTCCCTTCCTGCTCGATAGGATTTTGGGTTGCCATGACAAGGAAGGGCTCGTCCAGGGGATAGGTGGTGTCGCCGATGGTGACCTGTCTCTCCTGCATGGCTTCCAGGAGGGCGCTCTGCACTTTTGCCGGGGCCCTGTTGATTTCATCCGCCAGAATGATGTTGGCGAAGATGGGGCCTTTCCTCGGGACAAACGTGCCGTCCTTCTGGTTAAAGATCATCGTTCCGATCAAGTCGGCCGGAAGCAGATCCGGTGTGAACTGGATGCGCTGGAATCGGGTATCGATGGCAGAGGATATGGTTTTGACGGCCAAAGTTTTCGCAAGGCCGGGGACGCCCTCCAGCAGAATGTGGCCGCGTGTGAGCAATCCGATCAGGAGGCGCTCGATCATGTATTTCTGACCGACAATTACCCTGTGGACCTCGCCAATCAACTGCTCGACGAAACCGCTTTCATTTTTAACTTTTTGATTGATTTCGTTGACGTGCGCCGCAATTTCCACGGTCTTCTCTTTTTATCAGCGTGTCAGACGTCTGCAGTATTCAGCTTTGAGCTCTCAGTATGTGGACAGTTGAACCAGTTGAGGCTTGTCAACTATCCCCTACAAACAGCTGAACTCGGAAGCTGATGAGCTAGATTTGAGCTGAGAGCTGACAGCTGATAGCTGATAGCTGAGCTATGTGCGACGTTACCCCTTATTCAACGAAGTGAGAAATTCCCCGTTGCTGTCCGATTTCCGGAGTTTGTCCAGCAGGAGATCCATCGCTTCGTCGATGGAAAGCGGGCTGAGCACCTTCCGGAGAATCCATATCTTGCTGAGATCGGTCTGTTCTACCAGGAGCTCTTCTTTGCGGGTCCCGGATCGGTTGATGTCGATTGCGGGGAAAATACGCTTGTCTACCAGTTTCCGGTCCAGGATGATTTCCATGTTGCCGGTACCCTTGAATTCTTCAAAAATCACATCATCCATGCGGCTGCCGGTATCGATCAGAGCCGTCGCCATGATCGTGAGACTGCCGCCTTCCTCAATTTTGCGGGCGGCGCCGAAGAAACGCTTCGGCTTTTCGAGGGCGTTGGCGTCCACACCGCCGGAGAGCACTTTTCCGCTTGAAGGAATCACGGTGTTGTAGGCGCGCGCCAGACGGGTGATGCTGTCCAGCAGAATCACTACGTCCTTTTTGTGCTCCACGAGGCGTTTGGCTTTTTCCATCACAATTTCCGCGACCTGGACGTGCCGCGAAGCGGGCTCGTCAAAAGTCGAGCTGATGACCTCTCCCTTGACCGAGCGCTCCATGTCCGTGACTTCTTCCGGGCGTTCGTCGATCAGCAGGACGATCAGGTAAATTTCGGGATGGTTGGTGCTGATGGAGTTCGCGATGTTCTGCAGCAGCATGGTTTTTCCTGTCCTGGGCGGGGACACGATCAAGCCGCGCTGGCCTTTGCCGATGGGAGTGAAAATATCCATCACGCGCGCGGAAAGATTTTCGCGCACGGTTTCGAGCCGGATTCTCTCCTGGGGATACAGCGGTGTCAGGTTGTCGTAAAAGATGCGATGCCGCGCTTCTTCGGGCGGTTCGAAGTTGACCGCGTCCACTTTGACCAGGGCAAGGTAGCGCTCGCCTTCGTTGGGCATTCGGATCTGGCCGGAAACAATGTCGCCCGTGCGGAGATCGAATTTGCGGATCTGCGAAGGGGAGATGTAGATATCGTCCGGGCCGGGCAGGTAACTGTAATCCGGAGATCGGAGAAAGCCATAGCCCTCGGGGAGCACTTCCAGTACCCCTTCGGAAAAGATAAGGCCATGCTTCTCAGCCTGCGCTTGCAGGACGGCAAATATGAGATCCTGTTTGCTCATTTTGCCGGCTTCGGCGATCTTGTACTTCTTGGCGATTTTGGCGAGTTCCTTGATGTTAAGCGCTTGCAGCTCACTGATGTGCAGCTGCTCGCCTTCCTTGTCCAGAGCTTCCTGGATGGAAATTTTCTTATCGCCTGAACCATTATTCAACCGGACTTCCTTTTCTGCCATAAGACACCTATTTGGGATTAGTTTCTGACCTGGTGCAAGAGAAAGCGTGGACTAATTACTAGCAACTGAAAGAGTTAAATTTACACCTGCCTCAGGCAGATTGCCAGTCAATTTTCGACATCAAGACAGCGATAAAACAGTTGCAGGTTCCGAATTTGCAGATTCCAGCATTCGGCCTAGACCTGCATGAACCTGCAACCTGGAACCTGGAACCTGAACGTCTGTCGATCTGCGGTTTAGCTGATTCCGAGTTCAGATTTTGCTTTTGCCAGGACTTGATCGAGCCCGTCCAGAGTATCTTTGTGGCTTGCCTTGTATAGCTGCTCAAGATATTGCTGCGCTCTTTTTGCGAGCTGCCCGTTCAATACGACGCACTTGGCGAAAGCAGTCGATAGCTCCTTCGGGATCCTTGGTTTGCCATTTGCACATGCCGATGTAGTAGTGCGCATCCTCCCGTTTGGGATCGAACTTGGCTACCTTCTCATACAGTTCCTGTGCCTTCGGATAATCTTTTTTGGCGTAGACTCCCGATGCGATTACGCCATAGGCGAAAGCTCTTGTCGCGTTCCACTGGGCTTCCGGAGTATTCGGAGGCAGTTTATCTCCGTAAACATCCATGACCTTGGAAAGCAAATCGGTCGCAGAATTTACATCCTGTTTTTGAATATAGACCTGCGCCATCTGGATGGCGGTCGTATATCCTTGCGGCTGGTCCATAGGGAATTCGGCCAGGATCTTTTGGCCGCAGGCCAGGTACTTATCATAGTTCTGCATTTTGAGATAAATATCCGCCAGCAAGGGCAGCGTTGCCTTGTCCGGGGCGATCTCGTACAGCTTCTCCACCATTTCCGCGGCTTTGGGCCAGTTTTGAGATTGATAGTACGCCCCTGCGATGGATGAGATCGTCAGTTTTTGAGCGGTCAGGAGATCCTTTAGAAACTCCTCCACTCCCGCAGGCAGAGCCGCATCCTGAACGCGTTTTCGCGGTCGGCAGGATCGTCCACAAGGCTTCCATCATCGATATCGCCTTTGGCAAATCATTTTTGTCGAGATGACGGCTTTACACATTCCATGTAATCGTTTGCGGCATAGAGCAGCATTTTTGAGATGGGATGCTCTTTGATGAATCCGATCAGAAGGTCCGCCCGCTTTTGCATGTCGGCCTCTTTTTTGATCGGTCTCGTATTGTGCAAAGTCCTTCTTGTATTGATAGTCGGAAAGAGGCGAGAGCTTTTCCTGCAGAGCGAATGTGCTGGCTCCACAAAACATCAGGATTACAGCGGCCGTGCCGACAAATCTCCGGATCTGCTTTTTGGCATTACCCGTCATAAATGTTACTCCTGGAAATAGAGGGTTTGTCAACGACATCCCTATTTTGATTATTCAGGCGTCGAGCTCCCGATAGATTTTTCGGGAACAAAACTCGCCAAGTTATTTTGAGTTAAGGTTCTATATGGAGAGGGCCGTTCTGTCAAGCCAAATTACTTTGTGCTCAGCCGGTTCCTGCAGTCTTCGTCATAAGCCAGCGGTTTCCGGGATACCAGAACATCCGGCGAAATTCATATTTCCCGGAAATTTTGCTGCCCGCCAGCGACATCATTAAAAGCTTCGGCGATGCTGCCGTAATTTCAGCCTTTCCCCGGTCCCAAACGGTGACCCGCCCGAAGCCAAAAGCTTCTTCCTCAATATGGTTTCGGCTGATGGCCTCCACCGGGAAGTTTTCTCTTTCAATGGCCAGTCTCCTCTCTCCGTTTCGGCTTGGAGGTTCTTTCAGCAATGACCAGGAACGCAATACTCCGTTTTGAACGACCCTCAGGTCGAAATGGGACCTGCCTGTCTTATGATGATGAATCACAAATTCTGAAACCATGGCACGTTTCCGGCGCTTGCTCCTGCCGTTGAAATATGACAGTATTCTGGCCTAAATGGCCATGGACATCCAAGTTGATTCTAGTGGAAAACGTCGAATCGTCCGCATTGAAGGAAAAGTCACGTTTGAGTGCTGCCCTGTTCTCCAAAACCGCTGGACACCATCATGGATGAAGGAGTGAACGAAGTCGTCATCGATTTCAAGGACGTCCCCTTCATCGACAGTTCCGGGAATAGGGGAAATCCTGCGCCTGTTCAAACATATGCGGGAAGTCGGCGGCGAAGTTGTGCTCATGAATCCCAATCAGAAATTGCGGGACCTCTTTGCCATGTATCGCTTTGGTCAGTTTATGAGGATATGCGAAGAAGCAGATCTGGATACGCATGAAACGCAATTTCCCAAATAGAAATCATTGGCGAGCCTTCTGCCTGCTTCGGTTTGGAGTCACTGGTCTTGTTCACTGCCATGCCTGCCCAGGGAGCGCCTTTCCAGCGGCCCAGATCCCCGATGCCTGCTTCAGGAATGCAGCAATCTGCAGAAACCTGCAGTGCTGAGCATGCGCGTGGACGAAGGCAGGATCACCGCAACCATCGTGGACAGCCCCCTGCAGAATGTGCTCGCGGATCTGGCCGCGCGGACAGGAATCATATTCGAGGTCCGCAGCCAGGAGAATCCGCTGGTGTCCGTGAATCTCCACCGGGTTTCTCTGCAGGAAGCTATTCAGCGCATAGCTCCCGGGAACAATACAATTTTCCTCTACGGCAAAAATCAGGGCGATTCGGACCGTATCACATTGGTCCGGCTATTTCCCCGCGCTGGTACGCTCTCCGCAACCCAGCATTCTTTATCTGGGCACCGGCGCCATCACGAAGGGCAACGATATTGCGGATTCACCTCTGCAGTAAAACGATTATTCGGGCTAAGGTTGGTGCTATGAGAGTTTCGCTCAAATCAGTAATTCTTAACGGCATGGCCCTGGTAGTATTTCCCGCTGCCGGTTTCTGCCAGAGCCTTCCCGGGGATTTGCACAAGCAGGTGGATGCGGTCGTCCAGGAGGCGTACCAATCGGCATCCGCGAAGTTTCCCTGCGAACTGAAGGCCGGCGGAAAACCCAAAATGCTGCGCTGGCAGAGCGCGGATAAATGTCTGAACCTCGCCTATGAAAGCGTCGACTGGGAAAATATTTCCAGGCGTCTCCAGGAGATACAGGAAAAAGGCCGAAATGAGTCCGCTGATTTTCTGTCCGCCGTTGAAGCCTCTCTTTCGGCTCATGCCGTGATCTATGACGAGGTTTTTAAGGTCAAAGACGATAAAGCTCTGCTGCCCTTATCGAACTCGGTCCTCAAATTCCTGCCCGCCGATTCGCTTTTGGATCTTCCTGTGACCGACAAGACCGGCAAAAAAATCGGCATTTTTTCCGGAAAGTATACTTTCGAGAAGATAGGCGAGATCTCCGGGACAAGACAAAGCCATTCTCTTTTTCAATACAAGGATGTGAACGGGAAACTGCAGTCCTCGTCGGACAGATTGCTGCTGGATTCGTTCGGCGTTTCCTGGAAAGATGCCGTTCAGCAGCGGGGATTCCGCCTCCCCGCCGACAAGATCAAGCTTCGCTAGATTCCAGATTCCGGATTCCGGATTCGGAATGAGGCCGTTGCTAATCCGTAAATATATCCGCCGAATACAGAATTGACGAATTCCGATAGCTTTGATAATCCATACAATTGCCATCAGATTACCGATGCGTTATCCGCGGCCCCTTGCAATATCTCGGCACCCGATAATCTATTTCCCAATTCCGAGTCCGGAATTCGGAATCCGGTCATATCAGGAATCGGAATCAGGATTATTTGTGTCGTTCTGATGAAGCATACCAGGCAATCTGACGGGCGATGCCTCTCAGCGTGCCTACTTCCGATGGTTCGAGGCTGGCTCTTCCCAGCATCTGGCGCAAAGTGAGCATCATGTGATGGGCGTTCTGAGGCTGGAGAAATCCTATGTCGAGCAACGCTTTCTCCAGTTGATCGAACATCGCTTCGATTTGCACCAGGGATGCCAGTTTGGGGACGCGGACCGGCTCGCGCTTCAAACTTCCCATCAGGATTTCATAGCACACGATCATGACGGCCTGGGCAAGGTTGATGCTGTTCGCGTTGTGTTGCGTGGGAATTCGAATCAGAAGCTGACAGAGCCGCAAATCATCGTCAATCAAGCCGGTATCTTCCGGGCCGAACAGGATTGCGACCTGCTGTTCGGCCGCATGGTCCAGGATCCGCGGAACCAATGACCGGGGCGCATGCGCCGGCGTTCGATATCCGCCGCTCTTGCCCGTTGTCCCGACGAGAAGTCGAAAGCCTCGAAGCGCGCTCTTCACGGACCGACAAGTCCTGGCAGAGTCGAGTATTCCCTTGCCGCTCTTCGCCATCCTGTACGATTGTTCGTCGATGGCACATTGCGGAGCCGCAAGAATGAGCTGTTTCAAACCCATATTGAACATGGCGCGCGCGGCAGATCCAATGTTTCCGGGGTGCTTGGTTCCGGCGAGTATAATTGCTATATTTTCCAAAGACATGACCTTAATTTAATGCAGGTTGCGCTCGCAGGCTACTACTTTTCAGGTTCCTAGCCGGCACAGGAAACATCTCTGATGTGAGAAAATTCAGGACTATGATACTCCAATAGCAACAGGAGGGTGTGGAAATGCGGATTGCCTATATAGTAACTGCCGCCATAATGCTTATGAATGTCCAGTCCAGGGCCCAGGCGCCAGACCAGCAGGAATCCAAGCCCGAATCCCGGTCTGCTGCCAGAAAAGATTTAACCCCTGAGCAGATCATCGAGCAATTTGCCCAAAAGGAGTCGGAGTTTTACGAAGCCTGGATGCAATATATGTACACGCAAACCGCCGTGGTAAAGGTCCTATCGGAGGATGGCGTGCCCAAAAACGAAACCTTGAGGATTGTGTCCGAAGTTGTGTTCAACGATGACGGTACGCGCGAAGTCAATATCCTCCGGCGCAGCGGCGGCCTGCGCTCTGTGACATTCACGGCGAGGACGAGGAAGTGCTCGAGAACGTGCATCCTTTTGCGTTAACCGCCAAAGAGATTCCTCTCTACAACCTGAAGTACCAGGGCAAAGAAAAAATAGACGAACTGGATTGCCACGTTTTTTCCGTGAAGCCGAAGAAAATCAATAAAGGGAAGATGTATTTTGAAGGGAAAATTTATGTGGATGATCAGGACCTGCAGATTGTAAAGACGGTCGGCAAGGCCGTTCCTCAAACTGCGCAAAACCAATTTCCAGAATTTGAGACGATTCGTCAGATGGTCGATGGTAAATATTGGTTCCCGGTCTGGACGCATGCCGACAGCAGGCTCTATTTCCCGGACAGCACTGTTCGCATCGAGGAAATCATCACGTACGACGACTATAAAATGTTTAGCACCAAGACCAGGATTTTGTCCTCCGAGCCAAAAACAGTGGAGCCGGAATAAATTCCGTTGCCTGGGAGCGAAGCCTTCAGTGCGGCAGCTTGCTGCCGCTTTAAAGTGAACCATTGAAAAACGGGCACATCCGGCGGCTTTCAAAAGCGGCAGCGAACAGCCGCACATCTCCGAAGGCGCCCTGCGGGCGCAACAACTGTGCGGCACTAGCCGAGACGCCGCTCCCGGTACTCTTAACCGTTGGACAGCCGCTGAAGCCCCGACCCACATTCGATAGAGGTAGGTTTTAGAAAGGGTCAGGCTGACAGGTGAAATTCGATTTCGCGGACGTCCCCGAACGACTCAATCATGTATCGCTTCAATTTTGCCACGAGTTTTTTTTCCGCTACCCGGATAGCCTCCCGTGAGATCTGATACTGATCGGCGAGTTGCTGCAGCGTTTCCGGTTCGTCCGCAATGAGCCGGCGCGTTAAAATCATGCGCTCGCGCTCCGAAAGAGTTTCGGCGAAATCGGCGAATTTTTTTTCCAGGAGCTCACGGAATTCTCCGCGCGCAATCTTGTCGTCCACGCTCTGTTCCATCATGCGGAGCGTATCGATGTAATGCGTATCAGAGTCCTCGCTGCCGAGCGGGGCGTCGAGAGAAATGTCCTGTCCGGACATCCCCTGCTCCACTTCCAGTAACTCGTTTTCAGCCACACCCAGATTTTCCGCCAGCAGCTTAGTGGTAGGCTCGATTCCTTTGGCCTCCAACTCACGCTTCTCGCGGTTGAGGTTCATCAGGATCTTGCGCCGCGTATTGGTCGTGCCGATTTTGACCATCCGCGTATTGTCCAATAGGAATTTCAGAATATAAGCCTTTATCCACCACGCGGCATAGGTCGGGAGGCGCGTGCCCCGGTCAGGATCGAAACGTCGCACCGCCTGAATCAGTCCCAAATTCCCTTCCTGGATAAGGTCCAGCAGATTGCGATAGACCTTGTGATAAATCATCGCGATTTTCACAACAAGTTTGAGATTGGATGTCACCAGGCGGTACGCTGTTTCGCGATCCTCCGTCTGACGATAGTGCATGGCAAGCTTGTGTTCTTCCTCCCTGCTCAAAGGCACGAAGCGGCTGATTTCAGCCAGGTAGCGTCGAAGCGGATCATAGGTAGCGATCTCGGTGGGACCGGGTACCGCAATCTCAATGTCTTCGAGAGACTCCTCGGGAAGAACCTGCAGCTCTTTGACGGTGTCTTCAGTGACGATATCTTCAGTTTCCATCATGGAAGCATTATAAGGGAATGGCCCCAAACAAGCAAAACTCCTGATCTCCGGGTGCAAAACGCTGGACATGCGGTCGGATTTGTTGGATCTTGTTTCTGGCCTTTTGAATAGGAGGATATATGAAACTCTGTTTTCGAGTATGGATACTGTTGCCGGTGTTCCTGATCCCGCTGCTTACGCTTGCAGGGGGGAAGGGCGATGTCGAAAAAGGGAAAGCGCTTTTTAGCCGTTGCTCAATCTGCCACGGGGCTTCGGGAGAGGGCAATGAGGCAATCGCCAAAGCCTACGGAGTGAAAATACCGGTGCTCGGCTCGAAAGAGGTGCAGTCGCTGGACGATGCCGCGCTGAAAAAGATCATCAGCGAAGGCAAGGGAAAGATGCAGCCGGTCAAGCTGTCGGATGCCGAGAGCGACGATATCCTCGCTTTTGTGCGCAGCCTGAAAAAGCCGTCCCCAAAATAAAACCCGATTCCAGATTCCAGATTCCTGATTCCTGATTTCGGAATACGAGTTTTTGTCCGGAATCTGGAATCCGGAATCCGGAATCATTTGGGTCCGCGCCCGACCATTAGTTCCAGGTCTTCCTGTAGGGCTTGAAGATCCTCTTCGTGTTCCACTTCCTGCTGCAGTATGGTCAGCGCCAAGTTGTAAGTCACCATATCCTTATCCTTCGTGACGTCCATAAGGCTTTTGTATGCGGATATAGCACACTGTTCCCCCGCAATATTTTGAGCAAGCAGGACGGTCACGTAAGGATCCTCCGGTGCCTCATAGGCGCATGGGCTCAATCCAAACCAATCCCTGGGATTTGTGACCGGGGCGCCGCCGAGTTGCACGATGCGAGTAGCCAGCAAAAGAGCGTGGTTCAACTCTTCCGTCGCATGCAGATTCAGCTCGGCTGCCACGGCGTCTTTCATCGGGCCTTTGATGACTTTGGCTCCGAGCCAGTATTGGTAGTATGCAAGCCATTCGCTGGAAAACGCTCCATTCAGAAGCTTGAGCAGTTCGTCCACATCCATTCCGACAATTTCTCGTCCTCTTGTGCCCATAATTTCCTCTCAATGCAGTTGCCTATTTTGCCTATATCCGTGGCAGGCTTACTATACCACTGTTAGCTGTCAGCTTTCAGCTTTCAGCTTTCGAGATTCAGAATCAGGAGTCAGGAGTCAGAATATCTGTCGGTACAGCTAATAATAATCGCTATCGCTATCGGAATCGGGATCGGGATCGCGATCGGGATCGGGATCGGGATTGCAATCGCTATCGGCAATGGATACCACGAAAAGCCAACCCCGATAGCGACCCCGACCCCGACATTCTGATTCCTGACTCCTGACTCCTGACTCCTGAATTCTGCTGATAGCTGACAGCTGATTGCTGACCGCTGAAAGCCAATCCCCATTTCCCCTTGTGCATATTTGCGGTTATCCTATACATTTATGGCTTTGATTGTCGAGCCGAACGGAAATTATTATTGAAGTTGAAGGAGATTTGTTGCCATGCACCACTTTCATTACGAAGGCGATGAACTATATTGCGAGAATGTTCCTCTCCGGAAAATCGCCCGAGACGTGGCAACACCCTGCTATGTATACAGCTGTGCAACCCTGCGGCACCACTTCACCGTTTTTGACAGCGCATTTGAGGGGGTGCCCCATCGGACCTGCTATTCCGTCAAGGCCAATGCCAATCTGTCCATTCTCGGGTTATTCGCGGCGCTTGGTGGCGGCGCGGACATTGTTTCCGGGGGTGAGCTTTTCAAGGCGCGACAGGCAGGGATTCGCGCAGAGCGGATTGTCTATTCAGGCGTCGGAAAGACACGCGCCGAGATTGACTATGCTTTGCGCGAAGATATTCTGATGTTCAACATCGAGTCGACCCAGGAGCTCGAAGCGATCAACCAACGGGCCGGAGCCATGAACACCAGGGCGAGAATCGCCCTGCGCGTAAATCCCGATGTCGATCCCAAGACGCACCCGTACATTTCAACAGGAATGAAGAAGAATAAATTCGGCATTGATATCGAACAGGCGCTGAAGTCCTATGAGACGAGCCAGGGATCTGGAGCACATCGATGTTGTCGGAATCGACTGCCATATCGGAAGCCAGCTGACCGAGATTCCGCCCTTTATTGAAGCGCTCGAGCGCTTGAAACTGCTGATCGCCCGTCTGAAAGAAATAGGAGTCTGCATCCAGTACCTTGATATCGGGGGGGGATTGGGAATTTCCTATCACCAGGAAGCGCCGCCGCATCCCCGAGAATACGCACAGGCGATTGTTCAAGGGCTCAAAGGTCTGTCCTGCAACCTGATACTGGAACCCGGCCGCGTCATCGTTGGAAATGCCGGCGTGCTGCTGACCGAAGTCCTCTATACCAAGAAGACTCCCAGCAAGGAATTCATCATCATCGATGCGGGCATGAACGATCTGGTCCGGCCCAGCTATTACGGGTCGTATCACGAGATTCAGCCGGTACTGCGCTGCCGGCAGGAATCCCGGGTTGTAGATGTGGTGGGGCCGATTTGCGAATCCTCCGATTTTATTGCGCGGGACCGCGACATGCAAGTCGTGGAGCCGGGCGAACTCCTGGCGGTCATGAGTGCGGGCGCCTACGGTTTTTCCATGGCTTCAAACTACAATTCAAGAACGCGTGCGGCCGAAGTGCTGGTAAACGGCGATCAATTTCACAGCATACGAAAGCGCGAATCCTGGGAGGATTTGATCCGCGGCGAATCGATACCGGATTTTGTTAACCCGCATTATTCGTGAGGGTTCGTAGCGAGGCGGCGCAGACGGGCATGGATACAAGGCGCGCGACCGAGGGCCCCGCAGGCGTACTCGACGGTACGTCGAGGGGCCCGATCGAGCGCAACGCAGTAGACATGCACGGATCCGCCGCCGCAGTAGAAGCTTCATGAATAATGCGGGTTGAGGGAGCGTCTGGTTTATGAATCAACGAGAGCAGCAGCGGATTCATTTTTTTAAAATGACCGGCGCCGGCAATGATTTTATCGTGATCGACAACCGGAAAGGGCGGTAGACGCGGATAATTGCCGGGACTTCGTTCGCAATGCCTGCCGCCATAAACTCTCTGTCGGGGCTGACGGCATGATCCTGATCGAGAACGATCCCGAGGTGGACTTTAAGTGGCGTTTCTTCAACGCCGACGCCAGCGAAGCGGAGATGTGCGGCAATGGCGCACGCTGCGCTGCGCGATTCGCCTCTCTGACGGGAATCGTTCAGAAGCCCCGCATGGCTTTTCGCACTCTGGCCGGCGTCATCAAAGCCGAGTTGCAGGGCGACAGGGTAAAAGTGCAGATGACTTCGCCGCACAGCCTGCAGTTGGATCTGAATCTGGAGGCGAACGGGATGTCGTTCTGTGTCGATTCCGTTAATACCGGAGTACCGCATGCCGTTTGCTTTGCAGCGGAAGAGAATGACCTAGAATCGATCGATGTCCTGCGTTATGGACATGCCTTTCGTTTCCATGCGCATTTCCAGCCGGCGGGTACCAACGTCAACTTCGTGCATGTGCAGGATGCCCATCATCTGGTTGTTCGCACATACGAACGCGGCGTTGAAGGCGAGACCCTGGCATGCGGCACGGGCTGCATTGCGTCGAGCCTCGTCGCTGCCGCTAGAGGCCGCGTTGCCTCTCCCGTGGATGTAAGAACTCGCGGCGGAGAATTCTTGCGGGTCTATTTTGAAATGTCCGGCGGGAAGCGGAGCCCGGCCGACTTTCAGTTCAAAGAAGTGTGTCTTGAAGGAGAAGCCAGGATCGCCTATGAAGCCGATCTTTGGGCTGAAACACTGCAACAGTGAATGGCATCCTTGCCTGATTACGTTTGGAGGGTTGAATGATGATTGACAGGGCGGAAAGACTGAAACGGCTCCCCCCTTATCTTTTCCAGGAAATCGACCGGCTGAAGGCTGAGCTCATGGCCAAAGGCGTGGATGTCATCAATCTTGGAGTGGGAGATCCCGATCTGCCGACACCGGGGCACATTGTGGAAGAGTTGGGAAGAGCGGCAAAGGATCCTGCAAATCATCAATATCCTTCCTATTCGGGAATGAATGATTTTAAAGGGAGCGTCGCGCGCTGGTATGGGCGCCGGTTCGGCGTGGAACTGGATGCGGGCAGCGAGGTGCTGACTCTTATCGGTTCCAAAGAGGGGATCGCGCATTTCCCGCTGGCTTTTATTAATCCGGGAGACCTTGCTCTCGTGCCCAGCCCGGCCTATCCGGTGTATTCCATCACGACCATGTTCGCGGGCGGCGAATCCTATTTCATGCCCCTCCTGCGCGAGAACGGATTCCTGCCGGATCTGACAGCGATCCCGCCGGATGTGGCGCGGCGCGCCAAGCTCATTTTCATCAACTATCCCAACAATCCCACGGGAGCAACCGCGGAACGGGACTTTTTCCGGCGAATCATCGATTTCGCCAGAGAGTATGACCTGATTGTCTGCCACGATGCTGCCTACACGGAGATGGGGTTTGACGGATACCGGCCCATGAGTTTTCTCGAATTGCCCGGCGCAAAGGATGTCGGCATCGAATTTCATTCCCTTTCAAAAACCTACAACATGACCGGGTGGCGTTTGGGCTTTGCGGTCGGGAATGCCGGGATTCTGGACGGGCTGGGTCAGGTTAAAAGCAGCATCGATTCCGGCCAATTCAACGCGGTGCAATATGCGGGAATAGCCGCGCTTGAGTCGGATCAGAGCTGTGTGGCTGAGATGCAGAAAATATATCAGGACCGGCGCGATGCTCTCATCGGCGGGCTCCGGGAAATCGGGCTGAATCCCGAGGTGCCCAAGGCTACGTTCTATGTATGGTGCCCTGTCCCAGCGAAGTATAAATCCAAGGAATTCACCGCCCTGTTGTTGCGCGAAGCCGGAATTGTGACGACGCCGGGGAGCGGTTTTGGAGAGCCCGGGGAAGGCTACATCCGGTTGGCTCTCACGGTGAGCAAAGAACGCATCGAAGAAGCCATCCAGCGCATCCGGAAAATATCCTTCTAGAAAATGTCATGTGCTGCCAACATGTAGGTCGGGGCTTTCAGCCCCGACACTTTCCGGCCATGCTTGACATTTCCAAAGCGTCGGGGCTGAAGAGACTGTCTCAAAACCTGCTCCTTGAGCGGGCTTACAGCCCTTTTCTTATTTGTTGTTTCATTCCTAGGGCTTCGCCCTAGGCTGATATAGAACGCGCCTTCGGCGCTTAAACAGCTGTAAGATTAGCAGCTTAAAGCGCCGAAGGCGCGGTCTATACCAGCCTGGGGCGAAGCCCCAGGAAAGGGTCGCAAAAGAAAATGAAGGGCTGTAGGCCCGCTCAATGCGAGGATAGTTCGGAACGTCAAAATGAGCGCCGAAGGTGCGGCACTTTATGCCAGATGCGGGGCGAGCCGCTCCAGCAGCGCGGCCTTCGACATTGCACCCACCATCGTTTCAACCGCTTGCCCATTTTTGAAGAGAATCAGGGTGGGGATGCTTTGAATGTTGAATCGTCCGGCTGTCGTCGGATTCTGGTCCACATTGATTTTTACGACTTTGATTTGTCCGGGTTTGTCGCGAGCCAGCTCTTCCAGGACCGGAGCCGTCATCCGGCATGGGGCGCACCACTCGGCCCAAAAATCGACTAAAACCGGCGTCGGGGTTTCCAGTTCTTTCCGAAAACTTATATCCGTGCCGTTGATAATCCAAGGCAAGGAGCTCATGCATTTGCCGCAGACCGGGAACTGATCCGTGGTTGGAATTTTGATGCGATTATGCGCCCCGCATTGCGGGCAGCTAACGATCGACTCATCCATGGTGTGTTCTCTCCCCATCGAGGCTTTCCTGCTATTGTCTTAAGGAATGCCGCTGCAATCTATTTCTTAAAGAAATTCCGCGCCAGGAACATCAAGTTTGCCGGGCGTTCCGCCAGCCTCCTCATAAAATAAGAATACCATTGGCGACCGTACGGGATATAGAGGCGAACATTATAGCCCTGCTGCACCAGCTGAAGCTGAAGATCACGGCGTATTCCATACAGCATTTGAAATTCGAAATGCTCTTTGGGAATGCCCTGCGACGAGGCAAATTCCCTGGTGGCCGCTATGATGGATTCATCATGCGTCGCGATGGCATGATACGGTTCGCTGACCAGAAGCATCTTCATCAGCTTTAAGAAATTTGCGTCCGTGTCCTCTTTCCTGCGAAAGGCTATGCTCTCCGGTTCCAGATAGGCGCCCTTTACCAGTCTTATGCGGATGCCTCTTTCCAGCAATCGGGCGGTATCCTGCTCGCTCCGGTAGAGATATGCCTGAATTACAGCCCCTCCGTTTCCCAGCTGTTGGTGGACCTGGGTCACCAAATCCAAAGTGCTCTGGACATACGGGCTGTCCTCCATGTCCACCCGGACAAAGTTATTTCTGTCGCGCGCACGACCGGCAATTTGAAGAAGATTCTGGCGGGCAAAGTCCTGATCCAGCGCAAGGCCCAGTTGGGTCAGCTTGACCGAAACATTGCAGTCCACTTTTTCAGTTTGGATCCGGTCAAAGATCGTCAGCACTTCCTGGCAGGCTTTGAGCGCGTCTTCTCGCGTGTGCGTGTTTTCGCCCAGCAAATCCAGCGTGCCGTACATCTTCTGCTGATTGGCCTGACGTACCGCTCTGATTGCATCCTCCAGTGTTTCTCCGGCAACAAAGCGCAAGGCAGTTTTACGAAAAACGCCAAATTTCATGGCAAAGTTTTTGAAACCTTCTTGTTTGGCCAGAAAGAGGAAGAGAGCTCGCATTTCGGGAACCTCCACGCTGTATATTCGCATTATAAGTCAAAAGCCTGCAGTCTGCTATCAGCTGTCAGCTGTCAGCGGTCAGCCATCAGCTTTCAGCTATCAGCTTTCAGCTATCAGCATAAAAAACCGGCAACCGTCAGCTGACAACCGACAGCCGATAGCTGACTGCCGATAACTGACTGCCGATAACTGACTGCCGATAACTGACTGCCGATAGCTGACTGCCGATAGCTGACTGCCGATAACTGATAGCTGATAGCTGACAGCTGATAGCTGACTGCTGATCGCTGAGAGCTGATCGCTGATAGCTGATAGCTGTCGGCAACTGTTGACTGCGGACTGCCAACTGATTAATATCGGGGTGAAATGATTACACCACTCTTTCCTTTGCCCAATGTAGTGCTTTTTCCCAAGACTCCCATGCCTCTCTACATCTTCGAGGAGAGATACCGGACAATGGTCCGCGAAGTCCTTGCCGGGAACGGAGAATTGGTGATCGCACTGCTGCGCGGTGGTTCGGAGCCCGGCTATGCGAGCCTTAACGCAGTCCATGATATCGCCTGCCTGGGGAAAATAGAAACCTATGAAGAGCTTGAAGACGGCAAGTACAATATTGTTGTCGTCGGTCTTCACCGGGTCCGCATTGTGCGCGAAGTCCAGCATTCCCCCTACCGGAGGGTAGAAGTGGAGAGGCTGGAAGAGGAGGCCTGCGACGAACGCGCTGCCGATATTGTCGAACGCCATAATCGCCTGGGAGGGCTTTTTGCCAAGTTTACCGAACTGGCGACCGGAGTGAAGCAGCAGGCTCTCGAGCTGATGCCTCAATTGGATTTCGAGTCTCTGGTTAATATGGTCGCGATGACTCTAAACCTTGACATCGAGCAAAAGCAGGCGCTGCTGGAAATCGACAATACAGCCCAGCGGTGCGACGTGCTGATCCCTGTCCTGCAGCAGCAACTCGAAACGCTTGTGCTTGTGCGCCAATTCGAGCACATCAAGCCCGAGAATCCCCACTTCAACTGAGGGTAGGTAGTAAGCTTTTTTTCATTGACAGGCTCTAAGGAGATTCGGATTCGCTCTGCAATCGCCGTCTGATTTTGAAAACTTAACAGCGCTGGAGGATTGATACGCGATGGCCCGTAAGCCGGCAAATATGAAGGGCCTATATCCCGCTTACGCCGCGGACCCCATCTCCGATATCCGGGACATGTTTTTTAAAACCACCCAGCGCTATGCAAACAAGGTTGCTCTGCAGTCAAAAAAAGCCGGACAGTGGATTCCGATCACCTACGAACAGCTTCGAAGGGAAACAGAGCTGATTGCCTGCGGGTTGGCGGCTTTGGGCCTGCAGCCAACGGTTGACAGCCTGGCCATCGTCGGCGACAACCGTCCGGAATGGGCTGCCAGCTATCTCGCCGCTGCCTGCACCGGGATCATCTGTGTTCCTATTGACCGGGATTTGAAAGAAACGGAGGTTTATAACATCCTCTCCTTTTCCGGCGCCCAGGTCCTGATCGGCGACGACAAGCATTTGGAGATGATGCGGACACTTCGACAAAAGCTTCCCGGACTGAAGGTTGTCGTCAACATGGATGCGATGGATGCGTCCGGTGCAAACGACGGAATTATGAGCTTTTCAGACCTTAGAACCAGGGGACGGCAGCGTATGGCGGCCGGCAAAAATGATTTCGCCGGGGGATCCGTAACAGCGGACCACGTGCTTTCCATTCTTTTTACTTCAGGGACGATGGGCAACTCCAAAGGAGTCGTGCTGACCCACGGGAATGTCGCCTGCAATATTGTGGAAGCTGTCCAATGGGTGGATTTGTGTACGGAAGACAGGTTCCTGTCGGTACTTCCGATGCACCACAGCTACGAATGCACGGACGGTTTTCTTCTTTCAATCTATCGCGGCGCTACAACTTCCTATGCGGAAAACATTCGACGCATCCCTGAAAACCTTGCCGAAACGCGCTCGACGGCTATGCTGGGTGTCCCTCTGCTCTGGCATGCCATGTATAAGAAGATCGAAGCTGCTATGGCGGAACAGGGCCTCTGGAAAGTAAACGCCGCAAAGAAAATTGCCGCGTTCACGGAAAAATATCTCAGATGGAATATACGCCGCCTGCTGTTTGCGAAGGTTCACAGAAAGCTTGGGGGATGTCTGCGCATCCTGATATCCGGAGGAGCGGCCATCGATCCGGCTGTCGCAAAGGGATTCCGTGAACTGGGCATCGAATTTCTCCAGGGATACGGCCTGACGGAATCGGCGCCCATTATCGCGGTGAACCGGAACAAGGCTTTCCGCGACAATGCGGCAGGACTGCCTCTGCCAAGCGTGGAGGTAAAAATCGCGGACGATGGAGAAATCCTGGCCCGCGGGCCCAATATCATGAAAGGCTATTACAATAATCCGGAAGGCACGCGGGAAGCGCTCGAGGATGGATGGTTGCATACCGGCGATCTGGGATACCATCGACGCGGACGGATTCCTTTATATTCAGGGGCGAAAAAAAGCCGTTATCGTGACGCCTGCCGGAAAGAAGATTTATCCCGAAGAAGTGGAAACAGAAATACTCAAGTCGCCTTATATATCCGAGTGTGTGGTTTGGGGACAGACAACGGATAATCCGGGAGCAGAGCCTGAGATCAAGGCTATCATCGTGCCCAACCTGGAATATTTCGCGCTTCAGGGATTGAATGCCGGCGACAAACCCCTCGTTGAAAGCGTTCTCCGGAAGGAAGTAAAAGAGCGCTGCCAGAAGCTGGCCGCTTTTAAAAGAATCACAAAACTGCTTGTGCAGCACGAGGAATTGGAAAAAACGACAACCAGGAAAGTGAAACGATACCTGTATGCCGGCCCAAAACAACTACGTATTCCTGATTCCGTGGATTCCGTGATTGCGCGTGTCTAAGATGCGGTTTTAGTGCAGGAATCAGGAATCAGGAATTCGGAATCGGAATCGATGTGGAGGAGATGACACGATGGCGCATACTGTATCTGAAGGATCACGCGTTGCGCTGATTACCGGAGGAGTGCGCGGCATTGGCCGGGCGCTTGCCTTGACGCTTGCCCGGCGCGGCTGGGCAATTGCGGTCTGCTATCGCACAAGCGAAGCGGATGCTGCAACCCTGCAGTCAGAGCTGCAATCCTGTGCAGCACAGTCTCTGGTACTGCGCGCCGATGTCTCGGATCCTGCAAATGCGGAAGCTCTGATCCGGCGCGTCGAAGGCGACTGGGGCCGCATCGATGCTCTCATCAATTGCATTGGCGCCTATCACCGTGTCCCTCTGATGAGGAGAGCATCGAAGGGTGGCACGCTATGTTCGACCACAATCTTCATCCTGTGTTTTATCTGAGTCGTGCGGTCGCTCCGGGTATGATTCAGCGCGGGTGGGGTAGAATCATCAACTTCAGCATGGTCAACGCTGACCAGCAGGCGGCGCAGCCGTTCATCACGGCCCACTATATCGCAAAGATCGGCGTGCTTGTCCTGACACGCTCTCTGGCCAGGACCCTTGCTCCGCACGGCGTCACGGCCAACTCCATCTCTCCGGGATTCATAGAAACCGGCAGCGTACCTCCGGAGGAGCTTGCGCTGTCATTCAAGAGCATTCCCGCAGGGTATATGGGAAGCACGGACGATGTGGTCGCTGCCGTGAGCTATCTGCTTTCGGATGAAGCGCGCTATGTGAATGGCGCCAATATCCAGCTGAGCGGCGGTTGGGGAGTGTAGCTGCAGTTGGCTGTCAGCCGTCAGCTATCAGCCGTCAGCTGTCAGCTATCAGCCGTCAGCTGTCAGCTTTTCAGCTTTCAGCTTTCAGCCGTCAGCTTCAGCTTTCAGTCAGATCGGTATAGGAATTGGGATCGGCGTTTGGATTTTGATGGTCAAGATGAAAAGCCGATAACCGATACCGATTGCGATACCGATAGCGATTCCGACCCCGATTATTTTTAGCTGACAGCTGATAGCTGACTAGCTGACAGCTTACTACAACAAAGAGATGAGATCGGAAAAGAGCGCAAAGGCCGTTTGATCGACCGAGGGATTATTTTCCACGATGGCTAATTCGCGCATCGTGTCTGTATTCAAAACCAGAATGCTGCTCAGGCCGCGGATTGACGCCAGCGGATCGAAGACTTCAAGCTCCTGCAGTTCAACCTTGCCGATGACTCTGCCGCCCTGGCGATAGGCTCTCGCCACCAGACGGAGGCGCCGATCGCGGCGCACCGCCGCCCGGACAAATCGGCCGGTTTCTTCGGTTATGCCGTTCCTCTCGATGTCTTTCGGCTTCACATGCCCGCCCATCATGGCCTGGATGAGGATCGACAGTTTGACGGCCGAATCCCAGCCCTCGAGGTCCAAAGTGGGATCCGCCTCCGCGATGCCCGCATCTCTTGCAAAATCCAGCGCCGCCTCAAACGATGTGCCTTGCTCCATCTGGGTGAGAATGTAGTTGGTGGTGCTGTTGAAAATCCCCCGCAGGGAACGGATGCGTGTCGCCGGCAGCGTCTGGCGGACCAGATTGAACACCGGAGCTCCATCCATGACGGTTCCTTCATACAGGAATCGAACACCGCGCAGGCGGGCCAGCCCGGTTAACTGGCGGAAATGCGTTGCCACCGGTCCCTTGTTCGTCGTGATGACGTGCAAACCCGCGCCCAGCGCCTCCTGAATATAGGTGGCAGCCGGTTCTCCGCTGAGATGGAGGACGCTCATTTCGAAGAGGACGTCTGCGCCGCACTGGCGAATAAAATCGGTATGGGAATCACAGGCAGGTCCATTGTGAAAATGATCGAGGCTGGAGTGACGCTTCCATGAACCAAGAATTTTTTTGATCGGGAGGCCGTTATGATCAATCGCGGTCCCATGGTTCTTGGTCGCAATGCCGGTGAGCTTCCATTCGATGCCGTATTCTTTTAAAAGCCACTTCCGGCGATCGATCAGAAGACGGGCAAATGCCCGGCCGACATGCCCGAATCCCATAAATGCGAAATTAATCTGTCGAGGTTCCTGTTCCATCGTCCACCCGTGCCTAACATACAGAATGTCGGAATCGCTATCGCAATCGGTATCGCAATCGCTATCGGGTATCGGCTTTTCATCTTGATCATCCGAAAAAAGCCGATACCGATACCGATTCCGATAGCGATACCGAAATACTTGGGCCGCAGCTTGGGTATATCTGTCAAGATTCGCAGTTAACGCACGATGCAACGACCCGCACGATAGTACATCATTTCAGATTCCAGATTCCAGATTCCTGATTCCTGATTCCAGAAACCTGCAACTTGGAACCTGCAAATCTGGAACTGGAGAGATACGTCTATTTTTGTTGATTTTCACCAAATCTTCACCTATTTTATAAGCATGATTCTAGTGGGGACAAGCGGATTTCAGTATCGTGATTGGGTGCCGGTGTTTTATCCCCGGAACCTCGATCCCGGTTCCTGGTTGCGCTATTACAGTCAGCGGTTCGGTTGCGGCGAACTCTGTTTTACGTCCTACAGAATCCCGGAAGTACTTGCGGTTCAAGAAATTATCGAAGAAACCAGAGGCTCCTTGCCGCTTGTTTTTCGCGCCCCTTCCCGGCTTTCGGAGGAACATCCCGACAATCCCGTCTTGCCCGCCGGTTTGCCGCAGCGTTATGGCCTTTGAAAGATACCGGCCAACTGGCGGGAGTCCTGGCGCAGTTTCCTCCGGAGTTTGAGTTTATTCGCGGGAAACTTCGAACGGCTGTGCCTGCTCCGGGATTCCCTGGAAGGCATCCCGTTGATAGCGGAGTTCGGCTGCCCGGACTGGCTGTCGCCAAGGGCGGCAAAACATCTGGCGGCAGCGAACATCGCGCTGGCTTGTGTCGATGGCGGAACGAGTCTGAAGGAAAAGACTTTTTTTTGTGCGACCGCCGGACTGGCGTATGTCCGTTTCCAGGGACGAAATAATTCCCGGTGGGTCAAAGGCGACGGATCCGCTCAGCACGACTACCTGTACAGCCGGGCGGAGCTTGCATCCGTGATTCCCGGAAATCCGCCGCCTGGAACAGGAATGTGAGCGGGTGTTGGTCTTCATGAACAACCCCTGGCGCGGCCAGGCCGTCATTAACGCGCACATGCTGTTAGAGGAATTGAGAGGAATTACGAATTACGAATGACGAATTACGAATTGAGATCCGACTCAGCTTGTTTCCAATTCGTTATTCGTCATTCGTCATTCGTAATTTGAAATGATGGAACGTGAAATTATCTATCTGACAGTGACTGCTTTTCCCGTGGCGGTGGAGCGGGTCATTCATCCGGAACTGCGCGGCCGGCCGGTGGTGGTGGCGCCGCTTGGATCGGCCCGGTCCATCGTGACGGCGTTGTCGGCAGAGGCCTGGAATGCGGGCATTCGCAAGGGAATGGCTCTCGCGAAAGCGATGCGGTACTGCAGGAGCACGATTGTCCTGCCGCCGAATGAGCCTCTGTATCTCCGGGCTTCCCGGGCAATCTTCAAAGTCCTGGAGAGCTTTTCCCCGGTGCTGGAACCCTCCGGACATGGCCACGCGTACATAGACATTACGGGAACCGGCCGGCTCTTCGGTCCGCCGCGGGACACCGCGTGGAAAGCTCAGAACGGAAATTCGCCGGCAGCTTCGCCTGGACGCTGCACTCGGCATCGCTTCCAATAAAATGGTAAGCAAAATCGCTTCGGAAGTGATCCAGGCCTGCTGGTTTACAGGATGTCCCGCATGGAAACGAATCCGCTTTTCTGTCGCCGCTGCCGGTGCGCCTGCTTCCCGGCGTCGGGCTCCAGACGGAAAGGCAGTTTGACGATCTCAACATCCGCATTATTCGTGATGTCGCGGCGATGCGGCTGGATCTCCTGACTCTGGCATTCGGCCGTTTCGGATTTGTGCTTCACCAGCGTGCACAGGGAATTGACCGCACGCCCGTGTATCCGATGCGGACGGTTCCGGCACTGGAGCAGGGGAAAGTGCTGCCGGAAGACAGCAACGATTATGAAGTTCTGAAAGGCGTGCTGTTGGATCTCGTGCGAGCAGGCGGGAAAACAGCTGCGGGAGAAAAAGCAGTGCGCGGGACGGGTGGAATTGCGCGTCCGGTACGCCGATTACCGGGAGGACGGACACAGCCAGCAGCTGAAGCCTCCAGTTCAATCTTCTGCGGTCCTGTACGCGCGTGCGCTGCCGCTCTTGGATGTGATCCTGAAACGCCGCACGCGCGTCCGCTCCATGCATTTGTGCCTGACGGAACTCTCCCGGGGCTCGATGCAACTGGATCTGTTCGCCGACCCCAAACCGGACCGCCAGTTGAAGCTGGAATTCGCCCTCGACGCATTACGCCGCCGGTACGGCGAATCAGTCGTTAAGGTAGCTGTCAGCCGTCAGCTATCAGCTATCAGTAGAGCTGATAGCTGATAGCCGACAGCTGACGAGCTAACTGCCGACTATGTTTACGCATTTGCATGTTCACTCGAATTACTCGTTCTGCCGCGGGGCCAGCAAAATTGAGGCTTTGGTGGATGCGGCTTTGGCTCGCGGCATGTCCGCGATGGCCCTGACCGATATCAACGGCGTTTATGGGCTGATCTGGTTTCTCCAGTATGCTGCCGAACGCGGTTTGCGCCCGATTGTGGGTTCGGAGTTGCGTACGGCAAAAGAGCGGGCGGTTCTTCTGGCGCGCAACCGCGATGGGTATGAAACTCTTTGCCGAATCATTTCCCGGTGCCGGTGCGAAACGGATTTCTGCCTGAGCAAAGCTCTTATCGAGGAACGCGAAAACCTGATAGTGCTCAGCGATCAGATCCCGCTGCTGCAGCGCGCTCGGCAGGCAGAACGGGACGTCTGATATTTATGTGGAGTTGAACGATCCCAAGGCGGAGCCCGCTCTGCTTCAGTTCTCCCGTGCAGCCGGTATCCCGCTGGTGGCGACCAACGACGTTTATTTCGTCGATCCCTCCGATTTCCCGCTGCACCGGCTGCTGCGCGCCATTGACCTGAACACATCTTTATCGCGGATCCCGCCGGGGGAACTGGTAAGCGAAGATCACTGGCTGAAACCGGAAGAGGCGATGGCCGCCGGTATCCGCACCTGGCAAAAGCTCTGGAAAACACGCAGCGCATTGCGGAGGAGTGCTCGGCACCGGAGATCGGCAAGCTTGTGTTTCCGTCGTTTGATCTTCCCGGCGGAGCAGACCCTTTCGAATACTTGAAGGAAGAATGCTATCGCGGCGCCGAATGGCGTTATGGCGAGTTTTCAGATTCCGTGCGGAAGCGCCTGGAGCACGAATTGAAGATCATCAAGGACAAGGGTTTTGCCGACTATTTCCTGATTGTGCGCGACATCGTCCGGCAGTCGACGCGTACCTGCGGCCGCGGATCGGCGGCCGCGAGCCTGGTCTCGTACTGTCTCGGGATTACGCATGTGGAACCGATCACCCACAACCTCTTTTTCGAGCGCTTCCTCAACGAAGGCCGCATGGATCCGCCCGATATCGACATCGATTTTCCGTGGGATGAGCGCGACGGTATTTTCGATTATGTCTTCCGCAAGTACGGCGCCGTCAAAGCCGCCATGATTTCCAATCACGTGGGATTTCGAGCGCGGGCCGCCGTGAGGGAAGTCGCGAAGGTGTACGGCCTTCCCGAACAGGAGATCAAAGCCGTGACGCAGCGCATGGGATACTACTGGTCGGTTCGCAACCTGGAAGATTCCATTCATCACCATCCCATTTATAAAGACATGGAGTTGAAGGATCCCTGGCCCGAGATCGTCCGCCTGGCGGTGAAGCTGGACGGGTACCCGCGGCACATGTCGGTGCATTGCGGCGGAATCGTCATCGTGCCCGACAGGATCGATCGATATGTTCCGGTCGAGCCTGCGCCCAAAGGCGTGCCGATCATTCAGTGGGAAAAAGACCAGGCGGAAGATGCCGGCCTGATCAAAATCGATCTCCTGGGAAACCGGTCCCTGGCCGTGATCCGCGACGCCCTGGCCGCCATCAAAGAAAACTACGGGACAGAGATCGACTATGAGCAATGGGATCCTACGACCGACGCCAAAACCCAGGACCTCATCCGCAGAGGCGATACCATCGGTGTGTTCTATGTAGAATCCCCTTCAATGCGGCAACTGCAGCAGAAGTGCCAAACGGGCGATTTCGATCACCTGGTGATCCACAGCTCGATCATCCGTCCCGCCGCCAATAAATACATTCGCGAATATGTGCGGCGCCTGCGCGGCGGCTCCTACCAGTCGCTGCATCCCATGCTGGATGAGGTGCTGGGCGAAGCCTATGGAATCATGGTGTACCAGGAGGACGTTTCGCGCATCGCTATGGCAATGGCAGGATTCAACGCCTCGGATGCGGATCTTTTACGGAAAATCCTTTCCAAGAAGCGCGCAGGCAGGAAACTCGAAGATTACAAAGAAATGTTCTATGCCGGAGCCGCGGCGCGGAAGGTCCCGCGGAAGGTCGTCGACGAAGTCTGGGAGATGATTCTGAGTTTTTCCGGATATTCGTTCTGCAAGCCGCACTCCGCTTCCTTTGCCCTGGTTTCCTACAAGTCCTGCTATTTGCGCGCGCATCACCCGGCCGAGTTCATTGCGGCGGTGCTCACGAACCGGGGCGGCTACTACTCGCCTTTCGCCTATGTTTCGGAAGCCCGCCGGATGGGATTGCGGGTGCTTCTGCCGGATGTCAACGAAAGCCGCAAGGCCTATTGGGGCAAAGACAGGACCATCCGTGTCGGATTGATGCAGCTGAAAGGGTTGCACGAGACGGCGCTCGAGGCGATTCTGGCAGAGCGAAAGAAGCGCCCGTTTTCGTCGCTGGAGGATTTTCTCTGCCGGGTGGAAATAGATCCGTCGGACGCAAAAATTCTCGTCAAGGCGGGCGCGATGGACGGCATTTCCGGAGGCGCCACACGGCCGGAAATGATCTGGAAAATGCTGGCGTGGCATGAAATGCGGGCAGCGCGCCGCCCGGTGATGCGCTCGCTTTTTCAGGATATGCCGGCCGTTGTTCCGCCGCAGGTGCCGCAATACAGCGCCCGCACGATTCTGGAACACGAACTGGAAACCCTGGATTTCCTGATCAGCCGCCACCCGCTGTCCCTGTACAGCCAGCCGCTTTCGAAACTGAAGTATGTCAAGGGGCGCGGATCTGCCCAAGTATGTCGGCAAGCGGGTGACCACCGTGGGCTGGTGGGTGACCGGAAAACTCATTGCAACCAAAGACGACGAACCGATGGAGTTCATCAGCTTCGAAGACACCAGCGCCCTATACGAGACGGTCTTTTTCCCTCAAGCCTACGCGCGCTTCTGCCACATGCTGAATCGCTCGCGGCCGTATGTGCTCGACCGGAATCGTGGAAGAGGAGTTCGGTGTTGTTACGCTGACGGTCGATTCGGTGCGATTCCTCTGATTCGAGATTCGAGATTGCAGATAACTGAGTCAGGTCTGGAAAATTTAGTTTTGTCTCCCATGATGCCTGGAGAACATTCAAATGATTCCAGACCTGACCCCAGGGAATCAATCGTCGCCAAATTTGATGCCCTGGGCTAACGGCAGGTCGGTGGACCAATTGATGGTGTTCGTTTGGCGGCGCATGTAGGCTTTCCATGCGTCGGAGCCGGACTCGCGACCGCCGCCGGTTTCCTTCTCGCCGCCGAAGGCGCCGCCGATTTCCGCGCCGGAGGTCCCGATATTGACGTTGGCGATGCCGCAGTCGGAGCCGCGCGGCGACAGGAATTCCTCGGCCTTGAGCAGATTTCCGGTGAAAATTGCGCTGGAAAGTCCCTGCGGAACGCCGTTGTGCAGTTTGAGGGCGTCTTCAAAGCGTTCGTATTCGAGGATGTACAGGATTGGGGCGAAGGTTTCCTGCTTCACGATATCGGTTTGCTGTGGCATTCGGATGATTGTGGGTTCAACGAACTGCGCTCCAAGCTCCGGCAGCCGCTGCGCGCCGCAGAGCACCTGGCCGCCGTCCGCTTTAGCCTGTTCGATTGCCTTGAACATATCTTCCACTGCGTCCGGTGTGACCAGAGGACCCATCAGTGTGGCCGGATCCAAGCGGATCCCCGATTCGCACCTGACCGTAGGCTTGCACAAGTCGGCGAACCAGTTCCTGCGCGATGCTCTTATGAACAATGATGCGCCGGGTGGATGTGCAGCGCTGGCCCGCGGTGCCGACGGCTCCAAACAGGATTGCGCGCGTTGCCAGGTCGAGGTTTGCCTCCTCTGTTACGATGATGGCGTTGTTGCCGCCCAGTTCCAGGATCGTGCGGCCAAATCTCCGGGCAACGGTTTCGGATACATGTCTTCCAATGAGCGTGGAGCCGGTGAAGGATATCAGGGCCAGCCGAGGATCGTTCAGCATGCGATCGCCGATGCTGCTGCCGGGCCCGATGACCAGGTTAAAGATTCCGCGCAGGTTGTGATCCGCCATCACGCGGTTGGCTATGTGCTGCACGGCAATCGCGCACAGCGGCGTCGGCCCGGCCGGCTTCCACACGACAGGATCCCCGCACACCGCTGCAATGCGCGCTGTTCCAGGACCACACGGCGACAGGAAAATTGAATGCCGTAATCACGCCGATGACGCCCAGCGGATGCCATTGCTCCATCATGCGATGCGCCGGCCGTTCCGAGGCCATCGTCAACCCGTAGAGCTGCCGCGACAATCCGACCGCGAAGTCACAGATATCGATCATTTCCTGCACTTCGCCGTGCCCTTCCGCGCGGATCTTGCCCATTTCGAGGCTGACGAGGTCGCCCAGAGGCTCTTTCATCTCCCGCAGCGCGTTGCCGAGGTCACGGACGACGGCGCCGCGCTTAGGCGCCGGTGTCATGCGCCACGCGTCGAAAGCGCGCCCGGCTTCGGCCACAACGCGTTCGTACGTCTCGGGCCCAGACTGTACCACTGCCGCAATCGGATCGCCTGTAGCCGGATTATAGGAAACCATCCGGCTGCCGTGTGAATCCGCAACCCAGCCATCCGGGCCGTAACAGGCGCCCGGATTCACATCCTCAATCGAAAGCTTTTTCAGCAGATTTCCTGGTCTTGAGATGGATGCCATAGGATCCTCCGGTTTGCTGCTCTAAAAACCGTAACCTATCGGAGATGAGAAAACAATTATGTCCCTATGTGTGTTTTACTATAGGATGTGCTGCAAAGTGACAAAAACTTCAAGGAGGGTATTATGAACAGTGCCATATTTATTCGATGGATTCTTCTGACAGTTTTGGTTTCCGCCCTGGCGATGTTTGCCGCCTACGCGCAAAAACAGTTGCAGGAGGATTCGATCAAGACATCCGGCGGCGATCTGAAGATAACCTTTATCGGGCATGGCACGCTGATGTTGACCTACGCTGGAAAAGTCATCCACGCGGATCCGGTGTCGATGTATGCGGACTATGCGACGCTCCCCAAAGCAGACCTGATCCTGGTTACACATGAACACGGCGATCACCTGGATATAAAAGCCATCCAGGCAGCCAGCACAGCCAATACAGCCATTATTGTCAATCCAAGTTCCGCAAAAAATCTTCCCAACTGCATTGTTTTGAAAAATGGCGAAGACAAAACCGTCTCAGGCATCAAAGTGGAAGCCGTGCCGGCGTATAATTTGGAAAAACCGTTTCACCCTAAAGGCAATGGCAATGGCTACATCCTCACCTTTGGCGACAAACGGGTTTATATTGCGGGCGACACCGAAAATGTCGCGGAAATAAAGGCCCTGAAGAATATCGACGTGGCGTTTCTCCCGATGAACCAGCCGTATACGATGACGCCCGAACAGGTCGCCGATGTTGCCAAAGCCATGCAGCCGAAGGTGCTGTATCCCTATCACTTCGGCAATACAGACACGGCAAAACTCGTGGAGCTTTTAAAAGAAGAGAAGGGAATCGAGGTCCGCATTCGAAACTTGCAGTAAAAGTGATTCCAGATTCCAGATTCCAGATTCCAGAATGAGGTTGTTGATAATTCGATAAATCTGCCGAATACAGATTTCACGATTGATCGATGCAATGTCTGCCCCTTGTGCGGCTCTTGAATATTTATTATCACGGCCGCCGATCTGGAATCTCGAATCTCGAATCTGGAATCAACGAGTGGAGGAGCGATGAAAAAATCATTTTTCTCGGCGCTTGTTCTGATGTTGGTTTTTGTTCTGTCATGTTCGCAGGAGTCAGGCATGAAATCATCGCAGGAGAAAAAAGCGGCTGCGCCGCCTTCGTGGATGAAAGCGGCCGTAAGCAAGCTTGAGAGCGACTATGACTGCGAAATATGGAGAAGCGCAGCGCTCCCGGATTCAGCGGGGCTTGAAGCAGGCAGTCTGAATTCTGGGGCGATGCGGACGGCGATCAAGCGGCCTATGAAGAATTCATTCAAAAGAATTTTGCGGGCGATCAGGCCGCGCTGGATACGATGTTTGGCCGCTTTGAATACCTTCTGGAACAATCCATGGGTCATATGGCCGAGATCAGCCGCGAATTCAAGCAGCAAACGGATCTTGATGCCGGACCGGTGCAGCCGTATGACGAAATTTTTGCCGGCTATGATCCTTCCGCGCATCTGACGGACGACTTCTTTAATAACAAGCTGGCTTTTGTCGTGCTGTTGAACTTTCCCCTGACGACACTGGAAGAGAGGCTGGCCGGGGGCGACAGCTGGACCCGCCGCCAATGGGCAGAAACTCGCCTTGCCGAATATTTTTCACGCAGAGTCCCCGCTCGAAGTCAACCTGGCGATAGCGAAAGCCTATGCGGAATCGGGACAATACATCTCCGAATACAACATCTGGATGCATCACCTGATCGACAATAAGGGCGCGCGCCTATTCCCACCCAAACTGCGTCTGTTGTCGCACTGGAACCTGCGCGATGAAATCAAAGCGCATTATGGCGACGCTCAGGATGGACTGGCCAAGCAGCGCATGATCGCAAAAGTGATGGAAGCCATCGTTACGCAGACCATCCCCGCGGCCGTCATTAATAATCCGCAACTGGACTGGAATCCAGCCACGAATGAAGTCAAACCAACTGCGGCGAGAGATTCCGACTTTACTCCCGGCCAAAGAATCGCCGGCAACGCGCCGGAACCGAATACGCGCTATCTGCGCTGGCTTGAAATGTACCGGGCTTCGAAGCTTGCCGATCCATATTCGCCGAATGCGCCCACGCTGATTGCCCGGCGCTTCGATGAGGACCGGCAACTGCCGGAAGAACGCGTGCAAAAGATGTTTGAGCAGGTTCTCGCTTCTCCCTTGGTGCCGCGGGTGGCCGCGCTGATTCAGAAACGGCTGGGACGTCCTCTCGAACCATTCGACATCTGGTATAACGGATTCAAGCCCAAACTCAGGTATACGCAAGCCGAACTCGACTCCATGGTCGCGAAAAAATATCCCACTGCGAAAGCCTTCGAAAAAGACATACCGGCGTTGCTGATAAAGCTTGGTTTTTCTCCCGAGCGTGCGACGTTCGCGGCCGACAACATTGTCGTGGATCCGGCGCGCGGTTCCGGGCACGCGATGGGAGCGGTGATGCGACAGGGAAAGACGCATCTGCGGACGCGCGTCGAAAAGGAAGGGATGAACTACAAGGGCTTTAACATTGCTGTCCATGAATTGGGGCACAATGTCGAGCAGACTTTTTCGTTGAATGCCATCGATCACTATTCGCTGAATGGAGTGCCGAATACTGCATTTACTGAAGCTTTAGCCTTCGTGTTTCAGGCGCGTGACATGGAATTGCTGGGCCTGCAGTCGCCCGATGCGCAGGCTGAAGCCCTCAAAGCCCTGAACGATTTTTGGGCGACGTTTGAAATTTGCGGAGTCGGCCTGGTGGATATGCGCGCCTGGCACTGGATGTATGAACATCCTCAGGCGACGCCGGAGCAGATGCGGGACGCCGTCCTGCAAATCTCGAAAGATGTCTGGAACAAGTTCTATGCGCCCGTTTTTGGCGCGAAGGACGTTGTGCTGCTGGGAATCTACTCGCACATGATTAACGAGTTTTTATATGTTCCCGACTATCCCCTCGGGCACCTGATCGCATTCCAGTTGGAAGAACACATGAAGAAGGCGGGAAAGATCGGGCCTGAATTCGAAAGAGTCGCGCGCCTGGGCCGCCTCGCTCCCGATCTGTGGATGAAGAATGCCACGGGAGTGCCTGTGGGGCCCGAAGCGCTTCTTGCAGCAGCGGAACATGCCGTAGCAATTGTAAAGGATTAGCCCGGGTCAAAGATTCCTGATTCCTGATTCCTGATTCCGGATTCCGGATTCGCAATTGGAAAATAGATCAGCCGGCGTACCGCAAAACATATGAAGGGAGCCAATCGGAAGACTCTTAAAGGTTGATCGGTGTAATCTGTTTTCAGCGGATTATCAACAACTTCATTCCGGAATCCGGAATCCGGAATCACGGAATCAGAAGGGAGGGGGCACATGAAAAAATTATCGGCTTTCTTTATGTACAGTGTGTTGATTGGGATCCTTGCCTTTGCTGCCGGTTGCAGCAAGAAGCCGGACTCCGTGTCGGTCCCTGTCGTAACCATCGATCCACAGGAATTGCGAGTTTTTCAGGCTTTGCCCGAATCGATGCCGTCGGATAAGAATCCGATGACGGATGCCAAAGAGACTCTCGGGCGGATGCTTTATTACGAGCCCCGCTTATCGAAGGGCCAGGATATTTCATGCAACTCCTGCCATATGCTGGATAAGTATGGCGTGGATTTGCAGCCTACATCCGATGGGCACAAGGGAAAGCGGGGAGACCGCAACTCTCCGACCGTCTACAATGCGGCCGGTCACTTCGTTCAATTCTGGGATGGGCGCGCCGCGGATGTCGAGGAACAGGCGAAGGGCCCCGTGATGAATCCCGTTGAAATGGCGATGCCCTCGGAAAAGCGCGTCATTGCCGTGCTGAAATCCATGCCGGAGTACGTTGACTTATTCAAGAAGGCTTTTCCTGAAGACAAAAATCCTATCAATTACGACAATATGGCCAAGGCGATCGGAGCTTTTGAACGCAAACTGGTGACGCCTTCCCGCTGGGATAAATTTCTCATGGGGGATGCCCAGGCACTTACGAACGAGGAAAAGGCGGGCTTCAAAGTGTTTATGGAGACCGGCTGCCAGACCTGTCATGCAGGAACGTATCTGGGTGGAAGTTTTTATCAGGTTCTCGGATTGGCCAAACCATGGCCGGATACTTCGGATCAGGGTCGAGAGAAAGTGACCAAGAATGCGGCGGACCGAATGATGTTCAAGGTCCCCGGCCTGCGCAATATTGCGGAAACGAAGCCCTATTACCACAACGGCAAGGTTGAGACCCTGGAACAGGCGGTTTCGAGGATGGCGGAATATCAGCTGGGGAAAACTCTGAGTCAAGGCCAGGTTGGATCTATCGTCACCTGGCTGAAAGCGCTGACCGGCGAAATTCCGGCTGAATACGTAAAAATGCCGGTTCTACCGCCCAGCACCGCCAAGACGCCAAAGCCGGAATTGGAATGAAGCGGGATGAGCCTTATGCGGATCTGGGATGAGGCGGCGTTGTCCTGGGAACGCCAGCCGTCTCGGCGGCTCTTTGTTGAAGAGGCTGAAACAGGGCTTAACTCACATATTTTGCCCAGAAATTGATACAGGGAGCAGTCGGCCGGCGAGACGCCGGCGCTCCCAGGACGGCATGTTTGCAAAAAGTATGCGGCATTAGCCGAGACCAACATGCCAAAGCGAAAAGGAGATTTTATGGGACAGGATTCGGGAAGAAGTGCGGCGCACGGGTACAAGACAATCGTCTATGTCATATGCATGGTTGCGGCTCTGGGCGGCCTGTTGTTCGGCCTGGATCAGGGATTCATCGCCAACTCGCTCGAGACTCTCACCCGGCACTACAAGTTCGGCGTTGAAGGAGGCGAGAGCTACTCCGCGATACTGGCGACGGGCGGAATATTCGGTGCGCTGCTTTCCGGGATCTTCGCGAGGTTCCTTGGGCGCAAGAAAAGCCTGGTGCTCGCAGGCTTTATTTTCACGGCAGCCTCCGCGTTCTCGGCGCTGCTTCCGCCACTTCAAGTCCTGTCTGTTTGCCGCTTTGCCCTGGGATTTGGTGTAGGGATCGCGTCCTTCATTGTTCCTCTCTATCTTTCTGAAACGGCACCTGCCGCCATCCGCGGTTCCATGGGAACGCTCTTTCAGCTGATGATCACGATCGGAATCTTCCTGATCGCGCTGAGCAACGTCTTCATCGCGCGCACTTTCGTGGATCCCGCGACGTCGCTGCCGCTCATGTTTCTTATGGTCACTCTCTTCGCGGCACTGATGTTTGCCGGCAGTTTCATCCTCCCCGAGAGTCCCCGGTGGCTGATGCTCAAGGGAAGAAAAGACAAGGCTGCCGCGGTACTGCAGAGAACGATGAACACCCAGGAAGAAATTGACAGGGAGATCGGCGAAATCGAAGAAGCGCTGCACGGCCCGCAGGGAGCCGGGATCGGAATCGTCTTTCGCGGCTACTTCTTCAAGATCCTGGTCGTAGGGATTCTGCTGCAGATGTTCCAGCAACTCGTTGGCATCAACATGATGATCTACTACTCTCCGACCATCTTCGGCTATGCGGGGATGAAGGGTCTGCTCGCCATGATGACGGTCCCGACGGTCAACATGCTCTTCACTTTTCCGGCGATCCACCTGGTTGAGAAATGGGGACGCAAGAAGCTGCTCTACGTGGGAGCCGTGGTGATGGTGATTACGATGGTGGCCTCGGGCCTTGCTTTCCAGGCAATCGGCAACATTTCCGATCCGTCGCTCATCAGCGGCACACCGAAAATGGTGCTGCTGGTTTCGACCATCCTCTACATTTTCGGTTTTGCGGTATCGTGGGGTCCGGTGGTGTGGCTGGTCTGCTCCGAGGTCTTCCCGCTCGAGGGGCGTGAGGTCGGCATGACCATCACGACCATGGTCAACTGGACCTTCGCGGGACTGGTGATGGCCAACGCTCTTTCCTTCATGCGCACATTTGGAAATGCATCCATCTTTTATGTGTTCGCCGGTTTCTGCGTAGTGGCAATCGTATTCGTTGCGCTCTTTGTCCCGGAGACGAAAGGCATCACTCTCGAAGAGCTGGAATTCAACCTGAAAAAAGGCGTTCGTCTGCGGAACCTCGGCAATCGGGGATAAAGAAGCTGAGCCGCTGGTGGGAGAATTGTCATGCCGGTTCTGTGGCGTGCGGCAGTGAAAATGGATTCCAAATTCCAGATTCCAGATTCCAGATATATACTTGCGTCCAGCAACTGAATATCCGGAATCAGCGAATCAGGAATCACGGAATGCCAGGATATCCGATAATCTGGAATCTGAAATCAGATCCGGACGGGAAGGGAGGCACGCGATGATTGTTGGCATACCAAGGGAATGCTGGGGCGATGAGCGCCGCGTGGCCGTGACGCCTGCCGGAGCTCATTCGCTCTCGGTGGCGGGACTCACTGTCATTGTGCAGACCGATGCGGGTGTGGGCTGCGGCTTTTCGGCGGATTCCTATAGAGAAGCCGGAGCGGGAATCGTTTTCTCTGCCGAAGAAGTTTTTGCCCGGGCAGATCTGATTGTAAAAGTCATGCCTCCCACGGTGCAGGAGTGCGGTTGGATCGGCGACAACAAATTCCTCTTCAGCGCCGTCCACTTGGGATCTGCCAGCCCTGAAATCCATCGACTGCTGAGAGTTCAAAATACCATCGCCGTCGCGATAGAATTGATTGAGGATGCCGAGCACTCTCTCCCCGTGGTAAAGGCGATGAGCGAAATAGCCGGCATGTTGATACCGCAGATTGCCGGGCGATTTCTCGAAACCACGCATGGCGGGCGGGGAGTCTTGCTTGGCGGCATCCCGGGGATCCCTGCTGCGCACATCGTCATTGTAGGCGCGGGAACCGCCGGCACCACAGCTGCGCACATATTTAACGGCTTCGGCGCCGGGGTCACGGTGATGGATGATGATCTGAAGCGTTTGCGCGCCGTGGATGCCTCTCTGCCCAAAACGATCAATACGGCGCTGGCAACCCCATACAATTTGGAACGCTATGTCGCTTCGGCCGACGTTGTGCTGGGTGCCGTGATGGTGCGCGGGCAAAAGACGCCGCACGTCATCACCGAATCCATGGTCCGGAAAATGCGGCCGGGCAGCGTGATTATTGACCTCGCGATCGATCAGGGCGGCTGTGTCGAAACGAGCCGGCCCACCACGCTGTCGGATCCTGTATTCAAGAAACACGGAGTCATTCACTACTGTGTTCCGAATGTCCCTTCTTCCGTCGCCCGCACGGCTTCGCATGCGCTGAATAACGTCGTTGTGCCCTTTGTCGAGGATATAGCCGAAAATGGAAGAGCTTCTTTTCAACGCACCCTTGCCCTGCGCCGGGGCGTGTACTTGTTTTCAGGGCATTGCACCCATGAGGGATTGGCGGGATTGCTGGGTTGCGAATACAGCAACCTCGACGCGCTTCTGATTCCTGATTCCTGATTCCGGATTCCTGATTCCAGAATGAGGTTGTCGATAATTTGCTGATCAAAATTCGATTAAATACAGATTGCCGGAGTGAACTCTATAAAACGTGCTCTTTTATAATGTTTCCGAGTATTAGCGTTAGCAGCAATTAGAAGCGACTCTGGAATCTGGAAGCTCGAATCCGGAATCAGGAATCAGGAATCAGGAATCTGAGGATTGAGTATGTCAAGTTCGATGCTGGATAAATATCTCAGCAAACGAAATACGGCCGCGGAAGCCGTCTCGGGCATTCGCAGCGGCGACTGCGTCTATATCCACCCCGGCTGCGCGGAGCCGGAGCAGTTGGTCAAAGCGATGGTTGCACGCGCCGGCGAATTGCGGAATGTGAAAGTCATTCATATTTTAACCCGGGGCATTGCCGATTATGTCCTTCCCGGAATGGCTCAAAGCTTCCGGCATGTGGCGCTTTTCTCGGGCGCGAACGTGCGCGAAGCCATTAACGAAGGTCGCGCCGATATCGTCCCGATCTTTCTGAGCGAAATCGAATCCCTGTTCAGCAACGGCGCACTGCCCATCGATGTGGCTCTTATTCAGGTGTCGCCGCCCGATGAACACGGATTCTGCAGTTTCGGTGTAGGCGTGGATACCACTAAAACGGCTGCCGAATGCGCCCGTACCGTAATTGCGCAAATCAATCCCAAGATGCCGCGGACTCTCGGGGACTCCTTCATTCATCTGAACAAAATTCATCACGTCGTCGAGGTTGAGGACGACCTGCTGGAGTTCCCGATGGGAGAGGTCTCCGACATAGCGATGCGCATCGGCCGCTATATCGCCGATCTGATTGAAGACGGATCCACGCTCCAGCTCGGAATCGGCGAAATTCCCGATGCGGTGCTGAATTACCTTTCTGAAAAAAAACACCTCGGCGTCCATTCCGAAATGGTCAGCGACGGAGTCATCGATCTGGTGGAGTCCGGGGTTATAACCAACGAAAAGAAAACACTGCATGCCGGAAAAATTCTGGCCGGATTTGTGCTCGGGACGCAGCGGTTATTTGACTTTATCCACAACAATCCCATTTTTGAATTTCATCCCAGCCACTATGTCAACGATCCCTTTATCATCAGCCAAAACGAGAAACAGGTCTCGATCAATTCGGCCATTGAAGTGGATCTAACGGGGCAGGTGTGTGCGGATTCCATCGGGTACAGCTTCTATAGCGGCATCGGAGGACAGGTGGATTTCGTGCGCGGCGCGGCGCGCAGCAAGGGAGGGAAGCCGATCATCGCCCTGCGATCAACGGCGCTAAACGATGCTGCCAGCCGGATTGTGCCGCACCTGAAGGAAGGGGCCGGCGTCGTCACATCCCGGGGCGACGTGCATTATGTAGTTACGGAATTCGGTGTGGCCTACCTGCACGGGAAAAGCGTCCGGGAAAGATGCCAGTCGCTGATCAACATTGCCCATCCGAAGTTTCGCGAAGCGCTCGAGAAACACGCCCGCGAACATAACCTCATCTGAAGATTCCAGATTCCAGATTCCGGATTCCGGAATCTGGTTGTCGATAATTTGCTAATCAAATTCGCTGAATGCAGATTGTCGGATTGAGCTATTAAAATAGGACATAGTGTATCGCCTCTAGTGTTAGTGCTAGCAGCGAATTACTAGAATCTCAATCTCGGAATCTGGAATCTCGGAATCTGGAATTCGCGCCGTCAGGCGCGGCCTACTTTAGATCCTGCCGGGCTCTCTCCAGCACACGTTCCACGCCGGCAAGAGAACCTCTGTGACCGGACGCCCAGAGCTGGTCCAGATATTTTTTGGCCGCGGCCGATGTAGATCCTCTTAGAAGATACGCCTTGGCGAAGTTCAGCATGGCTGGTTCCAGCTGGTTTAGCTGCCAGTAGGCGTTGCCAAGGAAATAGTACGCCTGTTCCATGTTTTTATAATACCTGACCGCGTTGTTTAGGTTTTTTACGGCTTCAGCGTAGTTTCTATTCTGATAGGCATTGTTTCCTATTACGCCATAGGCAACCGCGTAGCCTGCATCCACCTTGTTTTTCCATGCCTGAGCGTCCAGTCTCAGCTGGCTTTTTTGCGGTCGGCAGCGCGTTAAGACACATTTTTGCATATTTCAGGGCCTGAGGAAGGTTCTGGCTTGCAGCGTATCTCTGAGTCATATCAATGAGAATATCGATGTTATCCGGGTCTTGTGCGAGGACCTTTTCTCTCCACTGGTTGTATTTCGCATCGTTGCCCAGTTTCTGATAGGCTCTCGCAATCTCCATGGCAAGCGCGGCGCTGGGTTTTTGCGCATAGGCCTTCTCACCATAGGCGGCGAAACCCTTCATGTTGTTTGTTTCAGCGTAGGCCTCCGTCAGAGCTTTTTCCGTGAAATCATCGCCGGGCGCAACGTCAATGAATTTTTCGCCCATTGCGATGATCTGGTTCCACTTCTTTTCGCTTCTAAGCTCTAAAATGACCTTTTGATATTCGGCGATTACATTCGGCCTGTAAGCGGTCTTGGGTTTTTCTTTAAGAAAGCTGAAAATCAATTCCGCTTTCTTGGTGGCATCCTTCTCCGCCTGGATGTCCGTCAACGACTTGTATTCTTCTTCGGTAGGCTCCTGTGCCCACACTTTGACCGGGGCAAGGACCATGCCTGCAATAAACAAAATACTGAGGAGCGTTTTAGAAATGTAAGAAACCTTTTGGGAAGCCATGTCGAAATCTCCTTTTTATGAGCGAAATAATACCTTTAAGCTGCCTCCGCCCTGTAATTCTGGGCCCTTTTATATCAAAAGCACTGTTCAAGTACAATAAATGAAATTGACGGTATAGTTGTGCATCGTACCCTGCTTTCGTTATGCTTCAACGCATGATACTGAGACAGATACCGCTGGATAAAATTAGTTTCGAGAATCAAGCATTTAGAATCAGCGAGGAACTCGATTCGGAGCCGATACTGAACTCCATGCGTGAAGTTGGTCAGCTGAATCCTGTGATCCTGCTGGATTTACAGCCCCAAATGGCAATTGTGTGCGGATTCCGGCGTATTCATGCCCTGAAACGGCTGGACAGGACGGAAGTTCTCGCCCGGATCTTTTCCACCGAAGACCATAGCACCTCCGCCGCTTTCTTACTGGCGCTGTGGGATAACCTGTCTCACCGGCAACTGTCTCCGCTTGAAAAAGCGCGCACGCTCTCTAAGCTCAAAGATATGTGCGGCATGCCAAATGAGAAACTCGTACGCATTTATCTTCCTGCTTTGGGTTTAGCGCCCAACGAAAATGTATTGCAGAGCCATCTGCTGCTCAATGCGCTGCACCCTGATCTCAGGCGTTGCCTGGCGGAAGGCAAGCTGACCCAATACAGTGCGGAGTTTCTTGCGGAAATGCCGGTGCCGGTGCAGATAAGCATAGCCGCCCTGATGAACGGGATCCGCTGGAGTGCCAGTCTGCAAAAGAAGGCGTTGCAGCTGCTGGATGCGTTGCGCGCTACGGATGACAGCGCGCTCGATGCGCCGCTAAAAAGCCCGCAAGTGCTGGCCATATTAGAGGATGCCGGGCTGTCTCCTTTTCAGAAGGGGGACAAAGTGTATGAGATCTTGTATCGCCAGCAGCATCCAAGGCTGTCGCAGGCCGAGGACCGGTTCCTTGCCCATAAAAAGAAACTGGCATTGCCTGGCTCTATACAGATCGATGCGCACCCGTTCTTCGAAGAGCCGGGATTGCGTGTGGAATTCCATGCATCCGGCATCGATCGTTTCCGCCAGTTGGCCGCCGCCCTTCACGACGCTGCCCAGTCGACGGATATGGAGCGGCTGTTTGATTTGGACTAATGATTCCAATGATTCCAGATTCCAGATTTCATGATTCCGGATTCCGAATTGCAGATCCGGAGTTTTATAGTCCTGGAATCTGGAATTTCGGAATCCGGAATCTGGAATCTCGATGGTAATCGCATGATTCCGTATCGCCCGAATCTGATTCTGGTCCACGATCAATCCTGGCAGGACGACACTACGCGCGGGATTCTGGAAAGACTGCCTGGCGTTGAAGTCCGGACCATCCATGACAGGAATATAAGTTCTTATGGCAAAAATGCATTGGTCCTGATGCGGTATCCGGGCAGGTTCATCCGGAATTGTCAGGGTTCCGGAGCGGAAATCTGCTGCAACTACTTTGTGGTGAGCTACGCATGGAACTGCCATATGGAGTGCACGTACTGCATTTTGCGGTCGTATCTGAACAATGAGGCCCTGGTAGTCTGCACGAATTTTGAGGACCTGCTGCGGGAAGTTGGGGAGACGCTGCGGCAAAATCCGGCCGGCACTTTTAGAATTGGTACCGGCGAATTGGCCGATTCCCTGGCTCTGGACCACATAACCTGCTTTTCCCGCAAAATGGTCCCATTTTTTGCCTCTCTCCCGAACGCAATTCTCGAGCTTAAAACCAAGTCTGATCAAATTTCAAATCTGAAGGATTTGGATCACGGCGGCCGCACGGTTATTTCCTGGTCGATGAACTCAAAGCGGATCTGTCGTACCGAGGAGTTTAAAACGGCAACCTTCGAGGAACGAATGGAGGCCGCTCTCCAATGCCAGAAGTGGGGCTATAAGCTGGGGTTTCATTTTGACCCGATTGTCCACTATGAGGGATGGGAAGACGAATACAGGGAGGCGATCAGGGAGATCTTTTCCATCATCGATCCGGGCACAGTGGCGTGGATCAGCCTGGGCGCTCTTCGCTTCCCGCCGCATTTGAGGGAAATAGTGCGCAGGCAATTTCCCAAATCGAGGGTGCCCTGCGGCGAGTTCGTCCCCGGACATCATGGCAAACTGCGCTATTTCCGCCCCATCCGCGAGGAGATTTACCGCAAAATGAAATCCTGGATCCATGAGGTGGCCCCACAAGTCTTTGTGTACCTGTGCATGGAAAACCGCCTTGTCTGGCAACGGAGCTTCGGCGCAGCGCCCCGCGATACAACCCATTTGTCCGATCAGATGGACCTGCTTGTCCCTTAGCTTTCAGCTGTCAGCCGTCAGCTCAGCTATCAGCTATCAGCTATCGAGCTATCAGCTATCGCAACGTCAGCGATCGGCAGAAATGTCACCGAACTTGGTCCTGGACCGATTGCTCGGCACCATCGGAGCCGGAATCGTATCAGATCGGCTTTAATGAGGCTCGACAAGCTGGACTAGTCTGACCCCGATCCGATTCCGACCCCGAAGCGTCTAAGCTGAAAGACATAATTTGCTCACAGCTGACAGCTATATCCCCGGAAGGCTAAGAATAACGAAATAATTTACTACAAATATTTATCCTCCAGGAGTCGATAAGAATCCCAGCTTTGGTGCCTATAAATATGTCGACTGTCAGAAAAATCCCGGAGGATTCGCAGCATATTCCCCTTAGTTCTGTATTGCGCCCCGCCCGCATTTTAGTTGTTGATGATGAGGCGCTGGTTGTGGATATCCTGGCGCGCAAACTGGCAGATCTGGGCTATGCATGCGAGCGATGCGAGAGCTATCAGGAGACCCTTGCCCTTCTGGCAGAGAGAAAATTCGACCTCCTGCTGGCGGATGTTTCGATGCCCGGAGCGAACGGGTACTCCATATTAAAAGAAGCACTGCGCATTAGTCCCAATATCGCGGTGATTCTGCTGACATCGGTTGTTGATATTGAGATGGCGGTGGATTCGCTGAAAGAGGGTGCCTACGACTATATAACCAAACCATTCAACATTGAGGAAGTATCCATCAGCGTATCCCGTGCTCTCGAGAAACGCCGCCTGCTGCTGGAAAACCAGAATTATCAGCGCACGCTGGAAGAGCGTGTTGCCAGCCGCACACGCCAGCTGCAGGAAGCGCTGGGAGTGCTCGAACACACCTACCATTCCACGCTGGTTGCCCTGAGCAAAGCTTTGGACAGCCGGGATGCCGGCTCCGATGGTCATTCGCTGCGCGTCACGGTATATGCGACGCGGCTTGCCCGGCAACTCAGAATGAGCGAATCGGAAATAAAAACGATTGAACGGGGAGTCCTGCTCCATGATATAGGCAAAATCGGCATTCCCGATGCATTGCTCCGCAAGGAGGACCAACTTGAGCCCGGAGGAATCGCTGCTGCTGCAAAGACACCCGGAAATCGGCTACCGCATCCTTTCCAGTATCACATTTCTAAAAGGAGCGGCGCAACTGGTGCTGCATCATCACGAACGGTATGACGGAAACGGCTATCCGCAACATCTGAAAGGCGCCGCAATAGATAAGGGCGCCCGGGTTTTCGCCATTGCCGATGCGCTGGACGATTTCACATCGAACTACCACTTTCAAACCGCCGTCAGCGTTGAAACTGCGATCCGGAATATTGCCGAAATGTCCGGAGCCCAACTGGACCCGGCCTTTGTAAGCGAATTCCTGAAAATCCCCGCAAACGAATGGGAGGCCGCTCGTCAGGAAATTTCCAAGACCGCGAAACGCACCGATTTCCTCCTCAAGGCATCGGAACGCCAGTAATTTGCGATTAGACGATTGGAATGGAGCTTAACAATCCTTTCAGCCTTTCCTTCATGTGGGTCGGGGCTTCAGCCCATGAGCTTGTCCAAATTAGCCGGCTTGGAGTCAGTCTACAAAACCTGGTACTTGCGCCGCGCTTAGCGGCGCTGTGCACATAGGCCGGCCCATTCGAAGGCTTCGGGCCTGAATCTGATTCGATAGAAGTGCCTCGGCGTTGAGCGACGCTTCAGGATCAGCCGTCGCATCACAAGCGACCGGAGCCTCCACTAGACTTGCTGCGTAGCGCTAGAAAGGCCCTTACTAAACGCCAGGCCCTGCACGGCCCGCTTAATTCGATCTTTAGACAGCTCTCAGCCCCGACCCACATATTCTTCTTTGCCTGCAGCAAACTGCCGCACTCCGAAGCGTTGTTTGTTGCGCTATAATGACTCGGAGTCATTTGAAAGGCGGAGGCTATGGATAACTCGCTCAATGTTCTGCCGGATCCCGGCACTAATGTAACGGATCCGATTTGCGGCATGCAATTCCCGCCTGAAAAGGCAGCCGGAAAATTGGCATATGAGGGGAAAACCTACTATTTCTGTAACAAATCGTGCCTGGAAAAGTTTCGCCTGGATCCTCTCAAATACCTTGCCCCGGTGAAACCGTCCATAGTTCAGATAGCCCCCTGCTGTGAAAAAAAAGCCGATGCTGTGCTGTATACCTGCCCCATGGATCCGGAAATTCGCCGGAGCGCCCCGGTCCGTGTCCAAAATGCGGAATGGCGTTGGAGCCCTTAATGGCAGAGCCGGTATTCCGGACCGAGTATATCTGTCCGATGCACCCGGAGATCGTGCGGGATACGCCAGCGGATTGCCCCATCTGCGGCATGGCGCTGGAGCCCAGGACGACAAGCCTGGCCGAAGAACAAAATCCCGAATTGACTGCAATGAAGCGCAGATTTTGGATCAGTCTTCTCCTGACTCTCCCGGTCTTTCTAATCGCTATGGGCGAAATGGCTATGCACTCCAGCGTGAAGGGAGGGATTTGGATTCAATTTCTCTTTTCAACTCCCGTGGTGCTGTGGGGAGGCTGGCCCTTCTTTCAGCGCTTTTGGGCTTCCATCGTGAATCGCAGTTTGAATATGTTCACATTGATCGGCGTGGGCACCGGTGCGGCCTATTTTTACAGCGTCATTGCGATCCTCTTTCCCACATTGCTGCCGGAATCTCTTTACAGTCATCACGGAACTCCGGCAGTCTACTTTGAGGCTTCGGCGGTTATCACCACTCTGGTTCTTCTGGGACAAGTTCTTGAGCTGCGCGCGCGCAGTCAGACGAGCAGCGCTATCCGCGCCCTGCTGGGCCTGGCTCCCAAAACAGCTCGCATTGTCGATGAAGACGGAGCCGAAAGAGATATCCCTCTGGATCAGGTCAAGACGGATAATCGACTGCGCGTACGCCCCGGCGAGATAATTCCCGTGGACGGGACGGTGCTCGAGGGAGAGAGTTCCGTAGATGAATCCATGGTGACCGGCGAACCGATGCCCATAGAGAAATCAAAAGGAAACAAGATCACCGGGGGAACGGTGAATGGGAACGGAACTTTTATAATGAAAGCCGAAAGGGTGGGCGGCGATACGCTCCTTGCCCAGATTGTTCGTATGGTGAGCGAGGCGCAACGCAGCCGGGCTCCCATTCAGCGGCTGGCGGACAAGGTGTCTTCCTACTTCGTTCCGGCAGTTTTCCTGTTTTCCATCGTCACTTTTATTGTCTGGGGACTTATAGGACCCGAGCCGCGCATGGCATATGCGCTGGTCAACGCCGTGGCTGTCCTGATTATTGCGTGCCCGTGCGCTCTGGGCCTGGCTACGCCGATGTCCATCATGGTAGGCACCGGACGAGGTGCGCGAGCCGGCGTGCTGATCAAGAATGCCGAAGCTCTCGAGCTTCTGGAGAAAGTGGACACCCTTGTTGTGGATAAGACCGGAACGCTTACCGAAGGGAAGCCGCAGCTCGTTTCCGTTGAGGTTACAGGCGGCTGGTCCGACGTCGAACTTTTGCGCCTCGCCGCAAGCCTGGAGCAGGGAAGCGAGCACATCATTGCGGCTGCCATCGTCTCGGCTGCAGCAGAAAGAGGCCTGCGGCTATCCGGCGTGAACGATTTTCGTTCTATAACCGGCAAGGGAATTGTGGGTGTTGTCGATGGACGCTCCCTGGCGATCGGCAACAGCGGGCTTCTGCAACAGCTGGGAGTCGACGAGGGTGCTCTGTCTCATTTGTCGGAAAGGCTGAAGCGCAAAGGGCAGACGGTGATGTTTGTCCTGGTCGATCATGTTCCGGCCGGACTGCTCTGCGTCGCCGATCCCGTCAAAGCCTCCGCAGAAGAAGCCGTCTCTGCTCTTCACAAACAGGGGATCCGCCTGGTTATGCTGACCGGAGACAACCGGACCACGGCGGAAAATGTTGCGCGCCGTTTGAATATCGATACGGTGGAAGCGGAAGTTTCCCCCGGCAGAAAAAGCGAAGTGATCAGGCAATTGCAGGCGCAAGGCAGGATTGTCGCCATGGCCGGAGACGGGATAAACGACGCTCCCGCGCTCGCCCAGGCACACGTTGGCATCGCCATGGGAACCGGAGCCGACGTGGCAATCCAGAGCGCCGGCATTACCCTGCTTAAAGGAGATCTGCGCGGAGTTGTGCGGGCGCGCACGCTCAGCCGAAGCACCATGCGCAATATCCGGCAGAATCTGTTCTTCGCCTTTATTTACAACATGCTGGGAGTGCCGCTCGCAGGTGGGGTGCTCTATCCGCTTTTCGGATTGTTACTCAACCCGATGATCGCAAGCGCGGCCATGACGTTCAGTTCGATATCCGTAATCAGCAACGCGCTCCGTTTGCGTAAACTTGACCTATAATGATTCCTGATTCCTGATTCCGGATTCCGGAGTATGGTGACAATCCTGCCTATACTGTTTTCAATCAGGAATTAACAAACCAACCTTAAATTCGCGCATAAACCCGAACAGCTTTTATCAGGAATCCGGAATCTGGAATTAGGAATCAGGAATCGTTTTCCAGACGTAGATATTCTTCGCCACTTCCGGTTCCAGCGCGATCTCCGTTTCCTCGCATTGAACGACATACGCCGGCCATTTCTGGATAAGCTTCAGGGAAGTGCCTGGAGAAATGCCCAGCGCAGACAGCTTCAGCAGGCGGGAGTGTTCCCGCGTACAGAAATAGGCGACGCGGGCGGATTCGCCGACCTGCAACTGGTCGCTGGATACGACGATCGGCCTCAGATCGTCGCGCGCCTGCCGGCAGCAGTCCCCCTCAGGTATCGGCCTATTGTGGGGACAGTACCGCGGGTGCCCCAGAAGAGTGCAAATAGAATTTGTGATGCCTTCGGCCAACAGGTGTTCATATTCACAGGCTGCAGCTTCGCTGTCTTCAACATGGGAGCCGAGCACGTCGCAGATCAGCCTCTCCGCCAGCCGGTGGCGTCGGATAATCAACTCTGCTATTTGGCGGCCTTTGGGGAGCAGGCGCACCCGCTTCCCGTCGTCGATGGTGATGAGCCCATCCTGGCCCAATGTCTCCAGGAGTTGCTCGGACCCCGCGATAGCCGCATGGCGCATAACATTCTCGACCGTAGCGTTTTCCTGCTCCTGCAGCGTCCAGATCGCTTCGAGCGCTTCGGTTATCTCTTCCGGTAGCCTTTTTTCCATAACGTGCCCTCTGATTCCTGATTCCTGATTCCTGATTCCTGATTCCTGATTCCAGATTCCAAACTGATCCAAGATTTCGCCTCTGGAATCAATAAAAAAATATCATTCGCGAATGAATAGGGAGCCGCTTTTATTCCGGAATCAGGAATCAGGAATCTGGAATCAATTGTATCCTTGCCCGGGCCTAATTAAATTGAATATTGAATGTGCGCAGAATCCAGCTGACGACAGCTCCGACGGAGATGGCAAACGGCACGATAAAACCCGCGATGGCCAGAGCTTTCTTCGCTCCCTGCTCCTTGATCATCATGAGAAAACTGGCCAGGCAGGGAACAAAAAGCGTAATCACAACCATGCTGACGACGACTTGCTGCCCGGTCAGCAATCCTTCTCTTGCCAAATTGTAAAATCCTGCCGCCCCGTAATCGCGGCGCAGGAATCCCAGCAAAAAGATGCCGGCTGTCTGAGCCGGCAGGTGCAGCAAGCCGGAGATAACGGGTTCCATCGCCGCCTGGACCCAGAGGAGCAGACTCCGGCCGAATAGTTGAACCTTATCCAATATAAACAAAACAAGTGTCCCGATAAGAAAAAGCGGGACAGCTTCCTTTAAATACCATCGAACACGAAACCAGGTTTTGAACGCGACATTTTTTAATTGAGGCATGCGGATGGGAGGGATCTCGAATATGAATTCACTTGGCCGGCCTTTTATGATCCGCGCGGCCAAAAAACCGACGAGCAGGAGTTGAGACGCGACTACGGCGAACACCGTCAGCGTTGCCGTGAGCGAAACGCCGGCGGCAATTCCCAACATCACTCCCAGCTGAGCGGAACAGGGAACCCCCAGGGCCAAAAGAAGAATTGCGATCGTCCGCTCTCTCTTGGAGCTGAGGATTCGGGTCGCCATGACGGCCATTGTGCCGCATCCCAAGCCCAACACCATGGGAAGTACCGCCTTGCCGTTCAGCCCCATCCAGCGCATCACGCGGTCCGAGAGAATGGAGAGCCGCGGCAAATAACCGCTGTCCTCAAGCAATCCGAAAGCTATGAAAAAAGTCCCCACCACCGGCAAGACAATTCCTATGGCGTAGGTCAGCCCCATGGAAATGAGTCCGTATTTGCCCGCGATCAGATCCGAGAAAAATCCTGAAGGGAGCAGTCGTCTGCAGATAAGGAATGAAATACTGGCCAAACAAAACTTTTTCCATGAGACCCACCAGAGTTTGCGCGCCCGTAAAACCAACGAACTCATAGAGCATCAGCATCACGCCGATCAATATCGGGATTCCGGTCCATGCCCGGCGTGTGAAAATGCCCATCTCGAACGCAAATGCGCGACTTCTGGAGATCAAAACGCTCAACGGAACCATGACAGGAGCAATCAGAAGCAGGAGATGGATTAATTCAGTAACAAGCCCAAATGCAAATCCCTTATCTGTTTTTTCGCCCAGCAACACGCTCCGGACCAGGTTTCCGCCAAAGTAGTTGGCGCTCAAGGAAGCGTCGAGTCTTTGCTCAACCACGTTCCTGAGCAGCGTGAAGGGTGTCGCTATGCGCAGAAGCGATCCAAACTCATTCCATGCGAACAATACCAAGCCCAATACCAGCAAGCTTACCCAGAGTTTGCGAAATCCCCCGATCTCTTCCACAAATCGATTGCGCCGCTTCTTTTTAAAGGAGGCGACCGCCTCGTCGAGCATCGCGTTGCGGACCTCTCCTATTTGCTTGACGGGATTCCCATACCCTGCGGCATGATATCTTTCCTGCCGCTCCTTCAGCTGCGAGAGCTGCTTTTCCCCCAGGTAACCCGCAAGAGTCCGGGTGAGGTCCCGGTTGTTTTCAGCGAGCCATTCGACCGACAGGAATGCGGGCGATGCTATGCCGTTGAGTTCCTGAATAACCTTCTCTCCGGCATAAAGAGCAGGAAGCGGATTCAGCGGTCTTTGAGTGTTCGCCAAAGCATTCAGGAGCTGTTTTTTGCCCTTGCCGTAGATTGCAATCGTTTCAACGACGGGAATTGAGAAGAACCTCGAAATGCCTTGCGCATCAATCTCAATCCCGCGATCCTCGGCCTCGTCAATCATGTTTAAGACAAGAACCATCGGGATGCCAAGTTCCACGAGCTGAGACGTAATCAGAAGCGTGCGGCGCAGATTTTTCGCATCCGCAACCTGAACGATGAGATCGGGTTTTTCCCGCAGCAGAATTTCACACGCGACCCATTCGTCTTCGGATTGGGGAATCAGGCTGTTGACGCCCGGAGTGTCAATCACCTCATACAAAACATCGCCGACGCGCATCCTTCCCCGGGACACCTCGACCGTGGTTCCCGGGAAGTTGGAAACCATGACATAACTGCCGGTCAAAAGCCTGAAAATAACCGACTTGCCGACGTTGGGGTTTCCGACCAGGATGACTTTTTTTATATCGGGAGGCGAACTGGTTGCCACAATCTCAAATTCTTTCTTGAAAACTGATTTCAATCTAACTCTACGATCATACCAGAAGCGTCCTCGATCCCCAACGAAACTTAGTTCCGAAGACCTGACCGTAAAATAGCCAGGATCCAGACTCATCGGGGTCGGGGTCGCGAATCCGGTATTGGCCTTTATGATTGTCACAGCAAGACGGAACTCATCTTTGTCGATCCCGATTCCGATACCGGACCCCGACTCTGCAGCACGCAATCGGCAGCGAAACTTGATCGTAACCGTCGCTGATCGCGATCGGGAATTGATTGCCGCAAAATCCCGGATTGAAAGGCCGGGCTAAAATCTATCTGGCCGCTACGCGGCCAACTTCGCAATATAGAATAAAAATTATTCCTCCGCTTTGCTGCCGCTGGGCTAAACTTCCTCCTATGAGCCGGACGATTCTGCATGTGGACATGGATGCTTTCTATGCGGCAGTGGAGCAGCGGGATCACCCTGAGTACAAAGGGAAGCCGGTCATTGTGGGATCGGATCCGAAGGATGGAAAGGGGCGCGGGATTGTCGCAACCTGTTCGTATGAAGCCCGGAAATTCCGTGTGCATTCGGCGCAGCCGATATCGCAGGCCTGGAAGCTTTGTCCGCAGGGCATCTATGTGCGCCCCGACATGGAAAAGTATGCCAGAGTCTCCGGTCATATCATGCGCATCCTGATGGATTTTACCGACATGCTGGAGCAGGTCAGCATCGATGAAGCTTTCCTGGATGTGACGGGAAGCGAAAAGCTCTTCGGCTCCGGCCGGGAGATTGCCGCCCGCATCAAGCAGCAGGATTCAAACGGAGCTACAGCTGACGGCCTCCGTCGGAGTTGCGCAGAACAAGTTTATTGCCAAAATTGCCTCGGACCTGAAAAAGCCGGACGGGCTGGTGATCGTGGATCCCGGCCATGAGAAGGAATTCCTTGCTCCGCTCCCCATCGGCAAGTTATGGGGCGTTGGCTCCAAGACGGAGGCGTATCTGAAAGGAATCGGATTAGAGCGAATCGGGCAGCTTGCGAATCTGCAGCACAGCGAACTGGCCTCCCGCTTGGGCAAAAGCGGAGCCCACCTGTGGCAGCTTGCGCAGGGAATCGATGACCGCCCGGTCCTGCCGGAAGAAGGATTTAAATCCATAGGACATGAAATCACTTTTGAAAAGGACACGTCCGACCTCGAGCTATTGGATTCCACGCTGCTGGAGTTGGCCGAGAAGGTTGCGCATCGGCTCCGGATGCAGGGCGTGCGCGCTCGGACGATTGCCGTAAAGTTTCGCGAAGCGGATTTTTCAACGTTTACCCGGCGAACGACATTGTCCGATCCGGTGGATACGACGGAAAAAATATTTCCCGCGGCACAGAAGCTGATGCAATCGCTGATCCGAAAGGGTGTTCTGGTCCGGCTGATCGGCGTTTATGCCGGCAACCTTGAAGCGGAAGCCGGAGGCAATCAGATGCTCCTGCTCGAGCAGGTGCCGCAAAAGGATCGCAAACTGGCTGCTGCGATGGATGACATCACTCAACGCTTCGGGGAACAGGCCATCACCCGCGCCGCATTAGTATCCGCAAAAAAAGATTCGGCTTTGTAGGGCGTCCCGTTAGGGACGCCGCGAAAATAGCCCGGCACGTTAGTGCCGGGAGCATGCATCAAAATAATAATGAGTCCCGTAGGGACGATTGAAATGCACCCACTCCACAACTTGTTTTCTCAGTCGTCCCTACGGGACTCATTGCCTTATTGTTCCTCAATCCCGGCACTGCGTGCCGGGCTATTTTCGCTGCGTCCCTAACGGGACGCATGTCCGCATTGTTCTATCTAGTCCCTTAGGAGGGCTCTTAGCTATAATTTCGGGTCGGGGTCGGAATCGGTATCGGGGTCGATATTTAAGAACAAGGCAAGACAATGCTTCTCCTCTCCGTGATGATTCCATATTCGATGCCGATACCGATTCCGACCCCGACCCCGATCGTTCCGGGGCCATGTTTAGTTTGCGATCTGCGAAACATCTATGTTTAGAGGCTTCTTCTCTCATTTTCCCGCCCAACCATCCGGAGCTTGATGCTATTATCAATAATTTACTTGTGGGAGCTTTGGGATGTTCCGGACGATCCTGATCGGATTTTTATTCCTGCAGGCGGCGGGTGTCTGGGCGAATGACAACTCCTTTTTTGCAGCGAGACGCGAAGCCCTGATGAAGAAAATTGATGGGGCCGTCGCGGTTCTGCAGGGAGCGCCGGATACTCGCGCCTATGCCGCGTTCCGGCAGGACAATAATTTTTATTACCTGACCGGAGTCGAGACGCCCGATGCGCTGCTTCTGCTGGATGCTTCCCGGCATCGCTCCATCCTTTTTCTGCCGGCTCGCGATGAAGCAGCCGAACAATGGGAAGGCCCACGCCTTTATGCGGGACCGGAAGCGCGCCGTCAGTCGGGCTGCGACGAAGTGCTGGAATTGTCTCAATTCGGGGCGGAACTGGAAAAGCGCAAGTCTTCGTTCCGGGAATTGTATACTCCCTTTTCTCCCCAGGAGCTGGCCGCGACCAGTCGGGACAGGGCCTTGCAGCATGATTCCGCCCGTCAGAACGATCCCTGGGACGGCAGGCCGAGTCGCGAGTCCACCTTCGAGAAGAATTTGCAGGCGAAGCTTGGCCCGGAGGTTCGGGTTAAAGATTTGTCTCCGCTCCTCGATGAAATGCGGCGCGTAAAAGATGCGCAGGAAATTGAGCGGCTGCGCGAAGCAGGACGGATCAGCGCACTGGGATTCAACGAAGCGATGCGGTCGGCCAGGCCGGGCAACTATGAATACCAGATTGCGGCAGTGGCGGAATTCATTTTTTTATATAAGGGCGCGAGCGGTCCGGCCTTTTTCCCGATAGTCGGCTCCGGACCCAATTCCTGCATTCTGCACTACAGTCAGAACAGCCGCAAAGCCGCAGCGGGAGATGTCGTCGTAATGGATTTCGGTCCCGATTACCGGAACTATCAGTCGGACCTGACGCGCACGTTCCCGATATCGGGCAAATTCAGTGCGGAGCAGGCCAAAGTCTATCAGGTCGTGCTCGAAGCGCAGAAAGCGGCTCTCGCGAAAGTGCGTCCCGGCGCCACTTTCAGCGTTCTCAACGACACAGTGAAGGAAGTATTGGAGCGCTATGGCTACGCGCAATACCTGCCGCACAGCGTAAGTCATTATGTCGGCATGTCCACGCATGACGTGGGCGCCACGGAGCCTTTCGAGCCGGGCGTCGTGATCACGCGTAGAGCCGGGCGTTTATATGCCGGAAAAGGTCTGGGGATCCGCATCGAAGATACCGTGCTGGTGACCAGGGACGGATATGAGATCCTGACAGACGGTGCGCCAAAGGAAATTAACGAAATAGAAAAACTGATGTCCGAAAAAGGCATCGCCGAGGCAATCAAAGATTAGATGTCGTATGGTTCAATCGTCAATCGTCAATCGTAAATCGTAATCTAAGGTGTTCTATGGTTCGCATTTTCCAGGAAAAAGACAAAGCCAAACTTTTCGCGCGCCTGGAAAGCCGGAAAATTATTGAGTCGAGCGAAATCGCCGGCCCGGTGCGGCAGATCGTGTCCCAGGTGCGGCAGGAGGGAGACCGGGCGCTCCTGAAATTCACGGAACGGTTCGACAAGGTGAAACTCAAGGCGGATCAATTGCGCGTGCGTCCTCAGGTCCTGCGCGCTGCGGCGAAAAAAGCCGATCCGGCGCTTGTGCGAGACCTGGAAAAGGCGATCTTCAATATTTACGCCTACCACAAGCGGCAGGTGCAAAAGTCATGGGAGTACAGCAAGCGCGGAGTGGTTCTGGGTCAAAGAGTGCTTCCGTTGGACAGCGTCGGAGTCTATGTGCCGGGAGGGAGTGCCGCGTACCCGACCTCCGTTTTGATGAACGTTATCCCCGCCAAGATTGCCGGCGTCCCGCGGATTGTTGTGGCAACCCCGCCCGGGACGTTTCAGCAGCACCCCATCATTGCTGCCGCCTTGTATGAACTGAATGCGACGGAGATATATCTGGTGGGAGGGGCCCAGGCTGTTGCGGCCCTTGCTTACGGCACGGCAACGATCCCCCGCGTCGACAAGATTGTCGGCCCCGGCAATGCCTATGTCGCCGCGGCGAAACGGGAAGTCTTCGGACAGGTGGACATCGACATGATTGCGGGGCCCAGCGAAGTGATCATCCTGGCGAGCGGATCGTCCAATCCGCGGTTCATCGCGGCGGACATGCTGTCGCAGGCCGAGCACGACGAAGCCGCCTGCTCCATCTGCTTTACCGATTCGCTTCCGCACGCGATGCTGGTACAGCGCGAGCTGGAAGTCCAGCTCAAGGACCTTCCGCGGAAGGAAATCGCGCGCAAGTCTCTGGATAACTACGGGGCGATTGTCGTCATGGACAGCTATTTCGAGTCCGTCGAGTGGATCAATGAAATCGCTCCGGAGCACCTGGAGATTTTTTCCAGCATACCCATCGTCGACGATCGACAGAATCCGGAATGCAGGGTCCATTTTCTATGGAGACTATACGCCGGAAGCCGTCGGGGACTATTTCGCCGGCAGCAACCACGTCCTTCCAACCGGAGGGACCGCGCGCTTTTTCTCGCCGCTTGGGGTCTATCATTTCCAGCGCAGGACCGGGATCATTCGGTATACGAAGGAAGAACTGTCCCGCACCTGGAAATCCATCGATGCGCTGGCGCGCGCCGAGGGCTTGGATGCCCATGCCCGTTCCGTGACCATCCGGCAGAAATCGAAAAAATCCCAATTGCGCAAGGAAGAATAGCCGTGAAGAAAAGATCGCCTCTGCAGGGAGTGAAGCCTCAGGTCGTGAAAGTGCCCGCGTATACCCTGCACGCGTACGAGGCTGAAATAAAACTCAACCAGAACGAAAATCCTTTTGATTTCCCGGAGGACCTCAAGGACGAAACGTTCCGGCGCTTCCGCGCACGGCAATGGTCGCGCTATCCCGATTTTGTGCCCGATTCGCTCCGGCAGCGCCTGGCGGAGTTTGCCGGCTGGCATAAGGACGGCGTCCTGGTCGGCAATGGCTCGAATGAATTGCTCCAGGCCACGCTCATGGTCCTGATAAACAGCCGGACGCGCGTCGCGATCCCGTCTCCGACCTTTACCGTGTATCGGCTGATTTCCACCGTATTGGGCGCCGAAAACAATCAGCATCCCGTTGAATCCGGACATGAGCTACAACGTCGACGAACTCATTTCTCAGTCCCAGAAATCAGGCGCCGGCGTGCTGATCATTAACACGCCCAACAATCCCACGGGCTCCGTGCTGAAGGAGGAGGGACTCGAAAGGATATTGCAGGAGTTCACCGGTTTCGTCCTTCTGGATGAGGCCTACTATGAATTCTGGGGGCACACCGCGCTTCGGTTCCTTAAAGAGTATCCGAGGCTCATCATCACCAGGACTTTTTCCAAGGCGATGGGAATGGCCTCGCTGCGCGTCGGATACCTGCTTGCCAATTCCGCGATTGCAGAGCAGATTTCCAAGGCCAAACTTCCGTACAACGTCAACCAGTTCAGCCTGACGGCCGCCGAAGTCGCGCTTGAGAATATCGCCCGGTTCCGCCCCGCGATTGAACAGGTCCTGAGGGAAAGAGACCGCCTCGGCAGGGAACTGGGCGCGATACCGGGGATCAAGGTGTATCCCACGGAAGCCAATTTCTTCCTTGTGGAAGTTGCGGCAGAGCCGCATGCGATTTTTGAGGATCTGTATCATCAGGGAATTTTGATTCGAGATGTCTCCTCTTATCCGATGCTTTCGAAGTGCCTGCGGATCAGTGTGGGGACGCGAGCCGAAAACGATCGACTATTATCTGCGCTGCGTGCAAGTCTGGCCAAACGCATCCAATGCACGCCCGGCGCAAAGGAAGCGGGAGAATCCAAATGAACGGACGCACAGCAACCATTAGCCGAACCACAAATGAAACGAATATCACCGTTTCCCTGAATCTTGACGGAAGCGGCCAAAGCAATGTGAATACCGGCGTGCAGTTTCTGGATCACATGCTCAATCTCTTTGCGAAACACGGCATTTTCGATCTGGATGTGTCGTGCCAGGGAGACCTGGGCATCGATGCGCACCATTCTGTCGAGGATATCGGCATTTGCCTGGGTTTGGCGTTCGAAAAAGCGCTCGGCGATAAAAAGGGATTGGTGCGTTTTGCGCATTCGTATTTTCCGATGGATGAAACGCTGGTGCGCGTTGTGGCCGATCTTTCGGGCAGACCGTACCTGGTCTACAACGTCAAGGCGGAACGCGACCGCGTCGGGAAACTGGATTCGGAACTTATCGAAGAATTCTGGAAGGCCGTCGTTTCGCACGCGCGCATGAACCTTCATATCGAGATGCTTTATGGGCGGAACACGCACCACATCTTCGAGGCCGTTTTCAAGGCTGCGGCCCGCGCGCTCTGTCTCGCCACGCGCGTGGATGAGCGGGTCCAGGGTGTCCCGTCCACCAAGGGAGTGATTTAGCGTGGCCGATATTGGTGAAACCATCATCATCGATTACGGCATGGGCAACCTCAGGAGCGTGGAAAAAGCCGTGGAGGCTGTAGGCGGTCGTCCGGCGATTTCCGGGGATCCGGAAGTCATTCGCCGAGCGCAGCGCCTGATCCTTCCCGGCGTCGGCGCATTCGGCGATGCAATGCGCAACCTGCGGCAAAACGGATTGGATCAGGCTATCCGTGAAGCGGTGCAGGCAGGAATACCGCTCCTGGGCTTGTGCCTCGGACTACAGTTGCTATTTACCGAAAGCGAGGAATTCGGCAGCCACGAGGGTTTGAACCTGATCCCCGGCAGGGTGCGGAAACTGGATGAGCCGGGATTGCGAGTGCCGCATGTCGGTTGGAATCAGATCGAGGGCGCACAACCAAATCCTTTGCTGAAGGGTGTGCCGGAAGGAAGCTATTTTTATTTTGTTCATTCCTTTTATGTCGAACCGGAGAAAGCTGAGCATGCTCTTCGCTGGACGAACTACGGCCGCCGCTTCTGTTCCATAGCCTGCAAGGATAAAGTCTGGGGCGCCCAATTCCACCCGGAGAAAAGCCAGGATGCCGGGAAGCGCCTCCTGCGCAACTTTTTGGCCCTTTGCTGATGTGTAGCAAGGATAAAGGATTAGAGGATTAAAGGATTCAAGGATTAAAGGATTAGAGGGAAAAAGGATTATAGGATTAGAGGATCAAAGGATTAGAGGGATAAAGGCGTAAAGCAAAAAGGTAAGAAAGCAACAGCATTGTAACCAATCCCTTTACCCCTTTACCCCTTTAATCCTTTAATCCTTGAATCCTTCAAGGGAGAGCGATGTACGACGGATTCGAGCCGATACCGGCGATAGACCTGAAGGGGGGGAAGTGCGTCCGGCTGCAGGAAGGCGTTGCTTCCCGGGCGACTGAGTACAGTAACGATCCCGTGTCGATGGCTCTCTACTGGGAGGCGCAAGGGGCGACGCGTCTTCACCTTGTGGATCTGGATGGCGCGTTCTCCGGTCAGGCGGCGCATCTGGAAGTAGCGAAATCCATTTTTCGCACGCTGAAAATTCCGGTGCAGTTCGGCGGCGGATTGCGCACGCTGGAGCAGATAGAGACGGTTTTGGATCTTGGGGCGGAGCGAGCCATCCTGGGCACGATCGCGGTGGATCATCCTGAAGTCGTCGAAGAAGCGGTGCGCCGCCATCCCGGTTCAATTGTTGTCGGGATCGATGCACGCAACGGCAAAGTGGCACTGCGCGGATGGGTAGATCAGACAAGTTTGACGGGCGTGGATCTTGCACGGCGCATGAAAAATCTCGGCATTCAACGCGTGATCTATACGGATGTCGCGCGGGACGGAATGCTTTCCGGCGTGAATTTTGAGGAGACCGAAACGCTGTGTCGCGAGGCCGGTATCAAGGTGATCGCCAGTGGAGGCGTTTCGAAAACTGACGATGTCCGGATCTTGTGGGAGAAACGCGCCTGCGGCATTGAAGGGGTGATTCTCGGAAAAGCGCTCTACGACAAGAAAGTCGATTTCGGCAACCTGCGGGATCAAATGCTCTCCTGGAGTCGCGAATAGATTCCTGATTCCTAATTCCAGATTCCTGACAAAACACATGGACTCTGAACGATCTGGAATCAGGAATCAGAATCAGGAATCAGGAATCAGAAATCAGGAATCAGGAATCAGGAATCAGGAATCAGGAATCAGGAATCAACGATATGCTTGGCTAAACGAATCATACCCTGCCTGGATGTGCGCGACGGGCGCGTGGTCAAGGGTACTCATTTTGTAAATCTGGTAGACGCGGGAGATCCCGTGGAGACGGCCAGGCGCTACGATAACGAAAAAGCGGATGAACTGGTCTTCCTGGATATTACCGCTTCTTCCGATCGCCGGGACATCGTTACGCGGATGGTCCGCGCTGTCGCCGACGCGATATTTATACCCTTTACGGTGGGCGGCGGGCTGCGCACACTCGAGGATATTCAGGCGATCCTGCGGGCGGGCGCCGACAAGATTTCACTGAATACGTCCGCAGTCGAAAATCCCGGTCTAATCGAGGAAGCTTCCAAGGTTTTCGGATCTCAATGCATCCTGGTGGCGGTAGACGCGCGGCGCGTACAAGCCTGGGACCCGGAGAATCCGCGCTGGGAAGTCACGACGCACGGAGGCAGGACGACGCGCGATCTGGAAGCGGTGGCCTGGGCCAGAGAAGCGGCCGAGAGAGGTGCCGGCGAAATTCTGCTCACGTCCATGGACCGTGACGGGACTCAATCCGGGTATGATAATTTGTTGAATCGTAAGGTTTCGGAGAACGTCAATATACCAGTTATCGCTTCGGGCGGCTGCGGATCCCTGCAGCATCTAGCCGACGCTTTTATCGAGGGCAAAGCCAGCGCCGCGCTGGCCGCATCTATCTTTCATTTCGGGCATCACACGATCGCGGAAGCCAAAAGATACTTGCAGGATTGCGGCATTCCCATGAGGCTGGCTGAAACAACAACTTTCCCATAGAGAGCAGGTTATGAAGACGATTGAAGAGCTTAAATGGGGATCGACCGGACTGATCCCCGCTGTTGTGCAGGACGCGACCTCGGGAGAGGTCCTGACCGTGGCCTACGTGAGCCGTGAGAGCCTGGCCAAGACCCTGGAAATTAAGGAAACCGTTTTCTTCAGCCGCAGCCGTCAGTGTCTCTGGCATAAGGGAGAAACCTCCGGCAATACACAGACGGTCGTCAGCGTCACCGCCGATTGCGACCTGGATGCCCTCGTCATCCGCGTTCATCCCAAAGGCCCTGCCTGCCATACGGGCGCCCGTTCCTGTTTCTTCGAAGCGGTGGAATAAGCCTTTGGAGATGTGCGCCTGTTCGCTGCCGCTTTTGAGTTCTGAGTTCAGAGTTTCCAGTTCCGAATCAAAGATTGCCGGACAAGCGGGAACGTTGAAAAGCGGCAGCGAGCTGCCGCATTCTATGCGTCGCGCGGCCAATGAATTTAGGCCAGCCTTTCAAGGCCGGCACCGGATGCAGGATTCATGGCGCGTCGCGGCACGATGCCGCAATCTTAGAATATCAAGGGATGAGGTCCGAAGGACCTGGCAGTCCAATAGGCCCGACCGTAAGTTCTGGATTAGGGTTGTCGATTCAATGAGCGCCGAGGGCGCGGCACCTCGAAACATCGCCTGGTGCCGCGCCTTCGGCGCTCATTCCTATGCTATTACCTATGCCTGCGTCGCTTACCGGTCCGGGCCTATGCAAGGCCCGGTCCTTCGGACCTCATAAATTCATCCGGGCCGTTGCGCAGACGCTACCCATTCTTTCTACTAGTGGATCGGGCGCAAAAGTTATGCGACATTGCGCATAACCGCAACGGCGGTCCCATGTGTCGACTAAATCAGGCAGCCGTCCCAATTTTCATTCTGACTCCTGACTCCTGAATTCTGAATTCTGACTCCTGTCTTCTATCCCCGAAGATCACTTGCTTTTGCAATTTCCTCCAAGTAAGCTCGAGCTACCAATAGGGAGATTGCTATGGTGAAATTTCTTCTTGTATTCCTTTCCGTAATAGCTGTCACTTTAGGGCCTTGCTGGGCGCAGTCAAAATCCACACCTTTTTCGCCGGATCCGGTTTCCAGAGAGGTCATGGAAGCCAACAAAAAGGCGGCGCTGGAATTCTACGACCTGGCAATCAACAAAAAAGACTATGAAGCTGCTCTAAAATACATAGGCGCCGACTATAAGCAGCATAATCCGCTCGTAGGTGACGGCAAGGAAGGATTCAAGGCGTTTCTTGCCATGCTGAAGAAGGATTTTCCGGAGGCGCATAGCGAAGTAAAACGCGTCTTTGCCGATGGGAATTACGTCATCATTCACGTGCATTCCATGCGTGTGCCTAATACCCGGGGACGTGCGATTTTCGATTGCTTCCGGTTCGACAACGGGAAAATTGTCGAGCACTGGGACGCGATCCAGGATATCCCGGAGAAGTCCGCACATGAGAATGGAATGTTTTAAAGTCAATCCGCGAGCCAGCCGTGGAGGCGTTTATCGGGAGCATCGATTAATTGGGAGCGACTATGCGGGACGCCATGGGAGTTGTTTTGAGCGGAGGAGAAGGGCAGCGCCTCTTCCCCCTTACCAAATACAGGAGCAAACCCGCTGTTCCGCTGGGCGGGAAGTACCGCCTGATCGATATTCCGATCAGCAATTGCCTGAACTCGCAGATCAATAAAGTCTTTGTCCTGACTCAATTTAATTCTGCGTCGTTGAACAAACACATCGTTCAGACCTACAAATTCGATATGTTCAACGGCGGCTTTGTGGATATTCTCGCCGCCGAACAGACGCCCGATAATCCGAACTGGTTTCAGGGGACCGCGGATGCGGTCCGGCAAAACATCAAGCATCTGCTGCCCTATACGGACGTGGAATACGTCATAGTCCTTTCAGGCGATCAGTTGTACCAGATGGATTTTCGCACCATCATCGATTTCCACATCAGTACCGGCGCCGATATTACGGTCGCGGCAGTTCCCGTTGCTGCCGAGTCGGCCGGCAGCCTGGGAATTATGAGGATCCAGCCCGGCGGCAAAGTGATCGCGTTCAGGGAAAAGCCGAACGCGGAGGACTTGCCGGAGATGCGCTTCGCAGAGCGGACGGATGGCTGCGATTATCTGGCCAGCATGGGGATTTACGTGTTTCGCAAGCAGTTCCTTGTGGACCTGCTGACAGCGTCGGCGGCTATGGATTTTGGCAAGGACATTATTCCCCAATCCGTGAATACGCACAGGCGTGTGGGCCTACATATTCGACGGGTATTGGGAAGACGTCGGAACCATACGGACGTTTTATGAAGCGAACCTCGCCCTGACGGGCATATCCCCCAAATTCAATTTCTATGATGTGAGTTCGCCCGTATACACGCATCCCAGAAATCTTCCAGGCTCCAAGCTGAACAACTGCAGTATTCATCAATCGATTGTTTCGGAAGGCTGCATCCTTAACGGTTCGGATATCAAGCATTCCATCATCGGCCTCCGCAGCCGGATCGGCAGCGGCACTACCATCAATCACTCCATCGTCATGGGTGCCGATTACTTCGAAACCGTCGAACAGCTGGAAGAGAATGCGGCAAAAAAAATGCCGAATATAGGTATCGGAAATCACTGCACTATCATCAACGCCATCATCGACAAAGATGTTCGCATAGGCGACAACGTGTCGATCATCAACGCCCACAACGCGCAGGAAAAAGACGACGAGCAATACAGCATACGGGACGGGATTATCGTCGTTCCCAAAGGTTCCTTCATACGCAACGGCACGGTTATTTGAGACGAACCCGATGAAAGAACTGCTGGCAGGCGCCCACATGTCCATCGCAGGGGGCATGTCCCTGGCTTTCGAGCGCGGCAAACAGGTCCGCTGCAAAACCATCCAGATCTTCCTCAAGAGCAGCAACCAGTGGAAGGCAAAACATCTGACGGAAGAGGACCGGGCCCTGTTTCGGGAGGCCCATCGCAAAAGCGGCATCGATCCCGTGATAGCGCACGACAGCTATCTCATTAATCTTGCATCCCCGGACCGCGATCTGCACCGGAAATCTCTCGATGCCTTCATCGAAGAAATGAAACGCGCCAATTATCTGGGAGTGCCCTGTCTGGTAATGCATCCCGGGGCGCATATGGGCGCCGGGATAAAAGCAGGTGTAGCCAGAGTTGCCGGGGCGCTCAAGCAAGCGCTGGATTCGGTCGAGCCGCCGGTTGCCATTCTCCTGGAAACCACTGCGGGCCAGGGCAGCAGTCTCGGCTCCCGGTTCGAACAGCTGGCGGCCATCCTGGAACAGCTTGGAAATCCTGATCGCGTCGGCGTTTGCCTGGACACATGCCACGCCTTCGCTGCCGGATACGATATCCGCACGGAAGACGGCTACCATCAAACGATGCAGGAATTCGACCGGCTTATCGGCCTGGAAAAAATCCGGGCATTTCACCTCAACGACAGCAAAAAGGATCTCGGCTCCCGCGTGGACCGTCACACGCATATCGGCAAGGGATGCATCGGACTGGGCGCGTTCCGTTGCCTGGTCAACGACCCTCGTTTCGCCAGAATTCCCAAAATACTCGAGACCCCTAAGGGCGCTGGAACGCTTGAAGATAAGCGGAATCTCGCCACGCTAAGAAAGCTGGTAGATTCCTGATTCCTGATTCCTGATTCCGGATTCCTGATTCCGGAATGAAATTAGGTTCGAATTGTTGCCGGCGAAAAAGTCAAACTTGGATTGGCGATTAAGCTTTCATTCCGACATGGGTGTTACGTTTTTATATCTAAATTGCTTTAGCCTGCAAAGAATAGGGTGTAGCAGCGGCCTGCTTCGGAATCCGGAATCCGGAATCAGGAATCAGGAATTAGGAATCAGGAATTAGCTGGGCTACAGCGCTTTCAGTTTTGCGTAGCGCTCGATCAGGGATTTTCGCCCGACGCGGCTGAAGGTGACCGTAAGCTTGATCTCGTTTCCCGCGCGCTCGCGGCTTAACACGATCCCGTCCCCGAACTGTTCGTGTCGGACGCGCACACCCGCCTTAAATACCGGTCCGCTTTTCGGATTCTCTTTGTCTGTCGTGCCGGACTGTTCTTTCTGCTGGATGTAGGCTTTGAGTTCGGCGATTGTCTTGGGCTGCGCAAGCGGCTCTTTGTGAGTCTCGGACCGTTCTTCCCGGTATTTCAATACAGTTCCGTATTCTTCCTGCCGTTCATGAAAACGATGTCTGTATTTCGATCTCTGATCGAGGTATTCCGGCTCTTCCGTGTCGAGCCCTTCAACCAGTTCCCGGGGCATTTCGCTCAGGAAGCGGGACGGTTTGGCCGGGAATCCCGCGTCCGGGCCATAGCTTTTGCGAAACGGCGTCCAGGTGATAAAGAGCTTGCGCTTTGCCCGCGTAATTCCGACATAACAGAGACGCCGCTCCTCTTCGAGATCCGCATTGGAGTCCATCGATTGCGAATGAGGGAAAAGCCCTTCCTCCAGGCCGGCCAGGAAAACCACGTCGAACTCCAATCCTTTGGCGCTATGCAGCGTCATCAGCGCCACCCGGGCCGCGGGATCGAGATGGTCCAGTTCCGATGCGAGCGAAGCCCGGTCGAGGAATTCCGAAATCGCCTCCCCTCTCTCCTCTGATTCGGCGGCCGCTCGTATCAATTCCTCGATATTGGCCAGCCGGTTTTCGATTTCCGGCGCGGCTTCCTGCTTCTGAAGCATCTCCTTGTATTGAGTGTCCTGCAGGATTTTTTCCAGCAGCTGGGCAATCGAGAGCGGATCCTGAAGGCCTTGCCACTTGTCCAGGAGCTCCAGGAACTGCCGCAGCGCCCGGGACGACCGCGTGGGGATCTGCGGATCCTGCGCCTTTTCGCGCAGGACCTGAAGGATGGGGACGCCTTGTTCCAGCGCGGCTTTGGTCAGCATATCGATCGTGGTGCTGCCAATGCCCCTGGGAGGCGTGTTCAGGATGCGGAGCAAGCGCGATATCATCTTCCGGATTGAAGAATGATCCGCAGGTAAGCCAGCAGATCCTTCACTTCCATCCGCCCGAAGAAAGCGACGCTGCCAACCACGGCATAGGGGATGCCTCCTTCGGTCAGAACATCTTCGAAATTTCGGGAAAGGAAATTAGCTCGATACAGGACCGCAATGCGGTAGTCCGGATTCTCCTCGAGGATGTGTCTTATCTCGCCGGCAACCCAGTCCGCTTCGTTGCGGGCCGATTCCTCGCAATGGCAGGTGATGATATCGCCGCTGTCGTTTTCGGTCCAGAGCGTCTTGCCTTTGCGCTCGGTATTGTTTTCGACGACCGCTCCCGCAGCGCGGAGGATGTTCTGGCTGGAACGGTAATTCTGCTCCAGCTTGATGACTTTCGCGCCGGGGAAATCTTTTTCGAATTTCAGGATGTTCTGGATATCGGCGCCACGGAACTTATAGATCGACTGGTCCTCGTCACCGACGACGAAGAGGTTGTTGTGCACCGAGGTCAGCAGTCGCAGCAGCTCATACTGCGGCCGGTTGGTGTCCTGGTATTCGTCGACCAGGATGTAGCTGTACCAGTTGCCGTAGTATTTCCTCAACTCGGGCTCTTTTGCCAGCAAGGCAACCGACTTCAGGAGCAGGTCGTCGAAATCCAGCGAGTTGGAATTATGCAGCCGGGCGTTGTATTGGCCGTAGAAACGCTGCAGATCGTCCGCCGTGTCCGACGGAAACCGGGCCGCAAACTGCTCCGGCGCTACGCCATGGTTTTTGGCGTAGCTGATCTTGCTGAGGACTTCGCGCGGGGACAGGTCCAGTTCCGGATTGCCGTTCTCTTCGAGAATCCGCTTGATCAGCCGCTTCTGGTCGTCCGTGTCGTAAATGGAAAAGTCGCGCTTGTATCCGAGATGATGGATCTCGCGGCGCAGCAGGCGCACGCAAAATGAGTGAAATGTCGAAATCAGCGGTTCGGCGCTGCGCGAGGAGCCGATGATCTTTTGAACGCGCTCCCGCATCTCTTTGGCTGCCTTATTGGTAAAGGTGACGGCCAGAATATTCTCGGGACGCGCCGCCGCATTCTGGACGAGGTATGCGATCCTGTGCGCGATGACGCGAGTTTTGCCGCTGCCGGCGCCGGCGAGAACCAGCGCGGGCCCGCGTCCATGTTCAACAGCCAGTCGCTGCGGAGGATTTAAGCCGGCCAAAATATCCATTTTCTAAGCTTTCAGCTATCAGCACTCAGCTTTCGAGCAAATTTCTGATGCGCGCAGGCTGTGAGAAGAAATCAAAATGCAGGCCGAGCGGATGGTCAGCGACCTTCGGACGATCCAGAAACCGCGCACACACGGAGCTTGGAATCCCGACACTCGTCGGCTACAGAGCCTGCCCCTGGCGGTCGGCAACTAATCGAAATCGCGATGTCTTCGAGACGGCCTCTGAAGCGTCGATCCGCACATGCTGTTGTCCGCAAGTTTTGCCGCACTCCGAGGGAGAAATTCTACACGGAATCGTGCGTTTGTACACAGGCAAGAGTGGCCCTCAAAAATGAAGGCCGATCGCTGACAGCTGACAGCTGAAAGCAGTCCCTTTTTCCCCGACTACGCCCCAAAATACAGCGTTGAATTTTATCGCCTCCGCATTCACTTCTTGACAGCTCGGATCAAAACAAGTTAGTGATAATCTGCACTTTCTACTTAAGCCACTGTCAACATAAATAATTCATGACGGGAAACCGCATGAAAGTATCTGGAAACCATGCTCTACGTCTTGCAAGGAGACACATATGGGACTTGATTGGATGCCGAGAGAAAACGGAAAAAAAGACCACAGCAGATTTGGCACGGAACACTGGGGGACGGAAGCTCCCTGTGTGGTCTATGAGAAGAAACCTTTAAAAGACCCCAAAGGAAACGAAGTGCCTGGCCTGTACGTCGCCTGGATCAGGCTCAATAATCCCGCTCAATATAATTCCTATACGACGGAAATGGTAAAAGGAGTTATTGCCGGATTTGAGAATTCATCCGTCGACCGGGAAGTGGTTGCCACTGTTTTTACCGGGACCGGGCCCAATGCCTTCTGCACCGGAGGCAACACCAAAGAATATTCGGAATACTACAGCAAACGCCCGGAGGAATACGGCGCGTACATGGAACTGTTCAACAACATGGTGGATTCCATCCTGATGTGCAAAAAGCCCGTCATCTGCCGCGTCAACGGCATGCGGGTCGCCGGCGGCCAGGAAATCGGGCTGGCCTGCGATATCACAATCTCTTCCGACCTGGCGATATTCGGCCAGGCCGGTCCGCGGCATGGATCCGCGCCGGTCGGCGGCGCATCCGACTTCCTGCCCTGGTTCCTCACCGCGGAAGATGCCATGTGGAACTGCATCAGCTGCGAGATGTGGAGCGCATACAAAATGAAGGCCAAGAACCTCATCTCCAAAGTGGTTCCGGTCCTGAAAGATGAAAACGGGCAGTGGGTGCGAAACCCGCAGATCATCACCGACACGTATGTGCAAAACGGAGAAATCGTTTACGGCGAATACAAGTCGGGCGAGGAACTGAAAAAAGCGAGAGCCTGGGTCAACGACAATCTGAAAAACAACGACTACGATTTCTCGCTGCTCGATGCGGAGGTGGACAAGATTGTCTGGACCTTCACCAACCTCTTCCCTGGCTGCCTGATCATGTCGATCGACGGCATCCGGAACAAAAAGAAGTTCTTCTGGGATCAAATCAAAAATCCAAACCGGCATTGGCTTGCCGCCAACATGATGGGCGAGGCCTTCCTCGGTTTCGGCGCATTCAATACGAAGAAAATCACGGGCGCCGATACGATCGACTTCGTCAAATACCGCCAGCTCGTGGCCGAAGGCGCTCTTGTCGATGAGGAGTTCATGGAACAGGTCCTCGGCAAGCCGAAGTAGTCGGCAGTATTTTTTCATGAAAATTCGGGAGTCGGAAGGTCGGAGGCGCTTCGGAGTGCGGAGCTTGTGCGACTTAGAGATTAGTAAATCCGATACCGATTCGCCGCAATACCGACGGCCCGCCTCGAAGGCGGCATGCAAGCTGACGATTTCAAGTGACGATGTCGTGAAATGCATATCTGAAATGAAATAATTTAGAGATGGAGAGGTTATGACTGTTACTGCTCAAGCATATGTTTTGGAGGCTCCCAAGACTCCACTGGTGCGCCGTCCTTTGCAGATACCTGCTCCGGGGCCGGCGGAAGCCATCGTGGAAGTGATCGCGTGCGGCCTCTGTCACACGGACCTTGGTTATGCGGACGGATCCGTTCCGACAAAAAAAGGAATTCCCCTGGTACTCGGGCATGAAGCCGTCGGGCGCGTCGTCGAAGCAGGCAAGGATTTCGCATCGCTCATCGGGAGCAACGTCCTCGTTCCGGCCGTGCTTCCCTGCGGCGAGTGTCCGTTCTGCCTGGCCGGGCGAGGAAATGCCTGCCCGAATCAGAAGATGCCCGGAAACGATATCGACGGAGGATTTTCGACGCACTTCCTCGTTCCGGCCCGTCCGCTGATCAAGATTGGCGCTTCTTCCAATATTGCAGCTCTTTCGGTTGTGGCGGACGCGGTTTCGACCGCGTACCAGGCCATCCTGCGCGCCAATGTCGCTGCGGGAGATGCGGTCATCGTGGTAGGAGCCGGCGGAGTGGGAAGCTTTGTCGTTCAGATCGCCAGTGCGCTGGGCGCCCGCGTCGTCGCCTGCGATATCATCGAGGAACGCCTCAAGTTGATCGCCGGCTACGGGGCCGCCGAGACCATCAATCTGGCGAACCTGGACCCGAAGGAACTCCGCAAGCAGGTGCGGGCCTTCGCCAAAGGAGTCCCCACGCTGAACTATAAGATATTTGAATGCAGCGGAAGCGCTCCCGGCCAGACCACAGCCTATGGCCTGCTCGAACGCGGAGCGACCATGATGCAGGTGGGATACACGCCCAACAAAATCGACGTGCGGCTGTCGAACCTCATGGCTTTCGACGCCACTCTGCATGGCACCTGGGGCTGTCCTCCGGAGGTTTACCCGGGAGTGCTGCGCATGATTGAGGAAGGGAAGGTCAAGCTGGATCCTTTCATCGCCTATGGGCCGATGTCCAAAGTGAACGACTATCTTGCGGATATGGCTGCGCACAAGCTGGAACGCCGCATGGTCATGGATCCCCGAACGTAACAACCAAGAACATTGTCATGGAGCCTGCGGCAGCAGCTTGCATGCGCGCTCTGGTGCACGTATTGCCGGATCAGTCGGTTTCGGCCATTTCCAAAGCGTTCGACTGGTCTGATGCTCGCGACTCCAGCACGATCTGACTGATTTCTGACGATCGGCAAACGGTGTAAGGAGCCGGGCTAGCTACCGATTTACCGAAACGAGAAAGGAGTTTTTATGGCCACAGAAAATGCCACACCAATGGTAGACGCAACTCTTTTGGAAGGCGGGACACTTCTCCGGCTCGTGCTGAACCGGCCCAAGGGAAATGTGCTCACGCTGGAAATGATGCAGGCGCTTTCGCAAGCGCTTGAGGCGCACCGCGGTAATCCGCATGTGCGTTTAGTCTTTATTCGCGGCGCCGGGAACCACTTTTCGTTCGGCGCATCCGTCGAGGAGCATCGCAAAGAGCAGGCCCCGTCGATGCTCGCAGGCTTTCATGCCATGATCCGCCAGGTGGCAGCGTATCCGGTCCCGATCGCTGCGCTCGTGGAAGGGTCCTGCCTGGGCGGCGCATTCGAGTTGATCCTTGCCTGTCACTTTGTTTTTGCGGCTCCCAGCGCCACTCTGGGCTGTCCTGAAGTCAAACTGGGCGTCTTCCCCCCGGTGCTTGCCGCGATCGGCGCCCAGCGCCTCGGCGGTCCGCTGACGGAGAAGCTCATCATGACGGGCGCCACGATCGACGCCGCTGCCGCCGAAAAAGCGGGACTGGTCTCGGCCATTTTCAGCAGCGGCAATCCCGAGGAAGAGCTGATGGAATGGTACCGCAAAAACCTCAGCCCGCTCTCCGCCTTTGCCATTCGCCAGGCGAACCTGGTAGCGCGTCTGGGTTCCGGCCTGCTAGCCGCCCTTCAAGAGCCGCTGGCAAAAATCGAGCGACAGTATGTCGACGAGGTCCTGGCAAGCAATGACGGCAACGAAGGCATCACGGCATTCATCGAACGCCGGAAACCGGTCTGGAAGGATGCGTAGCATGTCCGGACTGACTTGGACCAGTCGTGGGCTGGTCGCGGACGCTTTCAAGTGCCGACGGTTTTTGTGAGCATGTCTAGAGATGACAAGAGACTGCAGCACTATTGTCCAGGACTAGGTCCAGGACCACGTGCCAGCGTCCAACGCTCGTCCCCGGAAAACAAAGAAATGTATTGACAGTATGAATTTCAATCGACTATTTTTGATGGTAACCAATATTGGTTACCATAAGCGCCATTTCTGGGAGGGTAAACAATGGAACTTGAAGGGAAAGTGGCAATTGTAACAGGGGCAAGTCTTGGTATCGGCAGCGCATGCGCGCTGGATCTCGCCAAAAACGGCGCGAACGTGGCCATCAACTATCGCAAACATGATGCGGAAGCGCGCGCGATCTGCGACCAGATCAATGCCATGGGCAGACGCGGTCTGGCTGTTCGTGCCGACGTGGCCAATTTTCAGGATGCGCAGGACATGGTGGCCACGGTCGTAAAGGAATTCGGCCGCGTCGATATTCTCATCAACAATGCCGGCGTGAATCGTGATGCCGTGATCTGGAAGATGACGGAACAGCAATGGGATGAAGCACTCGACATCAACCTCAAAGGCTATTTCAACTACATTCGCGCCGTCGCGCCGTTGATGAAAGAGCAGGGCAGCGGAAAAATCGTCAACGTCACGTCCATTAACGGAATGCGCGGCAAGTTCGGCCAGGCGAATTACACGGCAGCGAAGGCCGGAATCATCGGGCTGACGAAGACCGTAGCCAGGGAACTGGCAAAATCCAACGTGAACTGCAACGCGGTTGCGCCCGGTTTGATTGAAACCGACATGGTGAAACAGGCGCCGGAAGATGTCCGGCAGAAAGCGATGGCTGAAATCGTTCTCGGAAGAATGGGATTGCCGGAAGAGGTTGCCTATGTCGTGACCTTCCTGTGCACGGAAAAATCCCGGCACGTGACCGGTGAAGTCATCAAGGTGGACGGCGGGCAGTATATCTAGATTTTTGAAGCAATTTACCAAGGACTGGAGGAAGTCATGAGGGAAGCAGTCGTCATTGATGCGGTCCGCACGCCCGTTGGGAAATACGGCGGAGTTTTGAAGGATGTGCGCTCGGATGATCTGGCAGCGCTCTGCATTGCGGAAATAGCGAAACGCAATAACCTCGATCCAAGCAAGGTCGAGGATGTGATTTTTGGATGCTCAAACCAGGCCGGGGATGACAACCGGAACGTCGGCCGGATGGCTTTGCTGCTGGCGGGATTTCCTGTGGAGATCCCCGGCCAGACAATCAACCGGCTGTGCGGATCGGCGTTGAATGCGATCAACAGCGCGGCCCAGGCGATCAAAGCAGGCGAAGGCGATGTCTTTATTGCCGGCGGCACCGAATCCATGACGCGCTCGCCTTTTGTCTTCGGCAAGGCCGAATCGGCCTTCTCCCGCGATATGAATGTGTTTGATTCGACCATTGGCTGGCGTTTCGTCAATCCGAAGATGAAAGAGAAATACGGGACGCTGGGCATGGGCGAGACGGCGGAACTGGTCGCGGAAAAATATGGCATAACGCGGCAGGAGCAGGATGAATTTGCGCTGAAGACCCAGCAAAAATGGGGAGCGGCGTTTGCCGCGGGCAAGTTCAAGGATGAATTAGTCTATGTGCCGACGAAGGGCGCAAAAAAGGGCGAAGTCATCCTGGTGGACCGAGACGAGCATCCGCGCCCCGACGTCACCATAGAGCAGCTGGCAAAGCTGCCGCCGGCCTTCAAGAAGGACGGGACTGTCACGGCCGGAAATGCCAGCGGCGTCAACGACGGCGCGGCTGCAGTGCTGCTGATGGAAGCACAGACGGCAAAAGACCTGGGATACAAGCCCATGGTTCGGATGGTCACCAGCGCTGTGGCGGGCGTGCATCCCGACTACATGGGGGATAGGCCCCATCCCGGCGACGCGCAAAGCTCTGCAGCGAGCCGGCTTGAAAGCGGAACAACTCGATCTGATCGAGCTGAACGAAGCGTTCGCGGCGCAGTCCATCCCGTGTATCCGCGAACTCGGATTAGATCCGGCCAAGGTCAACGTCAATGGCGGAGCGATTGCCATCGGCCACCCGCTGGGTTCGACCGGCGCTCGCATTTTTGCAACTCTGGTTCACGAAATGAAGCGCAGCAATGCGCGCTATGGCCTTGTCAGCATGTGCATCGGCGTAGGACAAGGCATTGCGACCATCGTCGAGCGCGTCTGATTAAACATGTGGGTCGGAGCTTCTAGCTCGCGAGCGCTTTTGTCGAACGGAATGTGCAAAAGCTTGCGGGCTTGAAGCCGGCCGACTTGACTCCTGGTCTATGAAGCCGGAAATGCATGTGTTGCTGAAGGGTTTTTATGGAAGGTCCGCTTTCAGGTATTCGCGTACTTGACCTCTCCCGGGTTTTGGCCGGTCCCTATTGTTCCATGATGATGGGAGACCTCGGCGCGGATATCATCAAGGTTGAGCGTCCCGGCATCGGCGACGAGACAAGGCACTGGGGCCCGCCGTTTGCAGCGCCCGGCGAGAGTGCCTATTTCATCTGCGTAAACCGCAACAAACGCAGCATCACGATCGATCTGAAGAATCCTGCCGGCATCGAAATCATCAATGCCCTGGCCCGCAAATCAGACGTGGTCCTCGAAAACTTCACTCCCGGCACCATGGATGATCTGGGCATCGGGTATGAAGCCCTGCGCGCCGTAAATCCGGGGATTATCTACTGCTCCATAACCGGATTCGGCCCCGATGGCCCGTTCAGCAATCGGGCCGGGTACGATTTGGCGGTCTCGGCTTTCGGCGGCCTTATGGGCATTACCGGAGAGCCGGACGGTCCGCCCGTCAAGGTCGGCGTCGCCATTACCGATGTCACCACGGGCATCTCGGCGCAGGGCGCTATCTGCGCCGCTCTGTACGCGCGGGAAAAGACCGGGCAGGGACAGCGCATCGATCTTTCGCTTCTGGAAACCCAGGTCTCCGCTCTCGTGAATATAGCAAGTTCCTATCTGGTTTCCGGCGATATTCCCAAACGGTGGGGCACCGCGCATGAAACCATTGTCCCGTACCAGGGATTTGAGACGAAAGACAAGTATGTGATTGTGGCGGTTGGGAACGATCAGCTTTGGATCCGGTTCTGCAAAATTATCGGCAAGCCGGAACTGGCCGAGGATCCGCGCTTCAAGACGAATCCGCTCCGGGTCAAAAACCGCAAGGAATGCATCGGGATCCTGGCGCCCATATTGAAAACGCGCGCGCGCGACGAGTGGGTGAAATTGCTGAACGACGACGCGATCCCGTGCGCTCCCATCAATACCATGGACGAAGTTTTCCAGAATCCTCAGGTCCTTCATCGAAATATGCTGGTGGAAGTGGACCATCCCAAAGCCGGGAAAATCAAAATGGTTGGCATCCCGGTCAAATATTCCGAAACCAATGCAACTGTTCGAAGGCCTCCTCCCGTTCTTGGGGAGCACACGCGGGAGATTCTCAGTGAAATTCTGGGATACGAGGATGCGCGGATCGAGGCATTGAAATGCAGCAGGCGTGATATAGAGATGGCTTTATTGCAATTATTGCAATTAAGAAAAATGGGGACGCTGCCGCTATGCTCCCGCAATTCTCAGCGTCAGAGCTCGCCCTGCCTGATTGCCTTCCGGAGGAGCGCATTCATGGAGGTGGAAGCGTCCGCCTCCTCCTGGAATCCGTCCGGATCGGCTTTCGTTCTTTCTGTAATGTACCGGTTGACGCGCCATTTCAGCTCGAACGGCAGAGGCCGGTCGTCGTCGGTTCCCAGGACAAGATGCTCCGTGTCGCCGTAGACCGGAAATCGTTTCGCCACGCTCTGCGCCGCTTCCGGTTCCGTCATGCCGCTGCCTTGCACAAGCTTTTCAAACAGCAGTATCCGGTTCATTTCGTCGACCTTGCAGATCATGCGCCGTTCCAGGTCGTGCATGTTCCACCACAGGGCGATGTCTTCGTCGGTGACGCCTTCGGCCCTTTTGGGAGCGAACGCAGCGTGGACCTTTTCATCGGTCGGCTCCCGCTCCAGGAGCATCTCGCCAAACGATTCCGGAAGCCGGTCGGTGCCGTCTCTGCGGGCCGCCTCTTTCTGCTCTTCCGCAAAGGTTTTGAAAATCTCGCGCGCAACCTCTTCCGGCATGCTCATGGATTCTCGAAAAAAGGACACATACTGCGGCTCGAGCCGCTTTTCGATTTCCGCCCAATCAGGTTGATTCTCACGGTTTGTTCAAGGAATATCCTCACGCTTTCATGTTATCATTCACCAGCATTATCGTGTGGATTGGGGCTTCACGTCCCGAGAGCGCCGCCGTCTCGGCGGCTCTACGATTGAAGAATCTGGAAACGAAGCGAAACTCTCAGCAGTCGGCCGGCGAGACGCCGCACTCCGAGGAGTCTGACCTACATGTTTTCGCTGTTGACGCCCATGGCCAGCACTTTTATAATCGCGGCAAGAGAGATAGGCGCTGCATGTGGGACTTCGATTCGCTGCATCCGATCATCGCAGGAATTCAATTTCAGTTTTGTAATTCAAGGAAAGGACAGTTAGATGGCTGTTACTAATAGCATCCAAAGTTCAGGAGGATGTATGGATCCCCACATGTTGCGGTCAGTGCTATTGCATGTGCGGGATCAAGGTCCGGCGGCAGAACGGCGTTGTAACGGAGATCGAAGGGAACCCGGAAGCCCCGACGGGGCGCGGCAAGATCTGTGTCAAAGGTCTTGCGGGAACCCACCTGCTTTATGATCCGTACCGGGTGAACTACCCCCTCAAGCGAACCAACCCGCAGAAAGGCCTCGGCGTTGACCCCAAGTTTGTGCGTATCACCTGGGAAGAGGCGCTCGACACCATTGTCAAGAAACTGAAGGCCTGTCAGGAGAAGGATTCGCGCGGCGCATATTTCCAGGCCACGACCACGCAGGCGTCCGAGATACGGTACGCCGTCACCGCGTTCAACAAGGCTTTCGGAACGCCGAATTACTGGGTATCCGGCGGAGGGCTTCACTGCGGCAACGGCGCGCATTTCATGAACGGCATCATGCATGTTGCCTGGTCGATCATTCCCGATTTCGCGCACTGCAATCTGCCCCTGAATTTCGGCTGCTCCAAAGGCCACGGCGCCGGGCATACCGCGATCCAGAACGCCCAACAGGCTGCCGATGCGCGCGCCCGCGGAGCCAGGACCATTACGTTCGATCCCATGCAGAGCCCGCAGGCTTCCAAGGCGCACGAGTGGGTTCCGATCCGTGTCGGAACGGATGGAGCGCTTGCCCTGGGCTTCGTGAATATGTTCTTGAATGAAATCGGCAAATATGACGACGAATATCTGAAATACAAAACCAACGGGCCCTATCTGATTCGTCCCTCGGATGGCCGGTACATGCGGGATAAGGCGACCAACAAACCACATGGTGTGGGATCTGGTGGACAAATGCCCCAAGGTGCACAACGACCCGTCCGTGACGCGAGTTCAGTATGAGGACCAGGCCCACGATGTAGCCCTGCTGGGCACCTACGAAGTCGATGGCGTGAAATGCCGTCCCGCGTTCGAACTGCTCAAGGAACACGTGAAAAAGTATTCACCGGAATACGTGGAAAAAATCACCTGGATTCCTGCAGCGACGGTGCGGCGACTGGGCAAGGAAATCGTCGAATGCGCTGAACTTGGCGCCACGGTTACCATTGAGACCGAGCAAGGTCCGAAAAAAATACCCAAGCGCCCGATCGCGGCGCACTTCTTCCGCGGCTCCCAAGGCCATGTGAACTCGGGGTGGACCTGCCTGTCGATCGATATGATCAACCATATGCTTGGCGCGGCCGATACGTACGGCGCCGCGATGGGACTGGGCGCGGCGGTCACCGATGGCTACAAGCCAACCGGCAAGCCGTATCAGATCCCGTATCCGGACAACGACGGCCTGCTGGTCGCCAAGGCTTGGGTGTACGACCACGTGCCGTACCCGTTGCGCGTGCCCAAACCCCCGCAACGGCTTGATCTGCACGATATGTTCCCGACCTCGATCTACAACGCTGTCACCATCATGAGTGATAACTGGTTCGAGATGCTGGACAATTTCAAGATCTCTTACCGGCCGGACGTCATGATCAATTTCGGATCCAATTCGGTCATGACCATGGGGAACGCGCAGATTGTGACGGAGAACTTCCTGAAGAAGTTCAATTTCATCTTTTCTTTCCAGCTGTACGTCACGGAGTTCGAGGAAGCGGTGGCGGACATCGTTCTGCCGGACACCTGCTACCTCGAGCGCTACACTCCCGCAGTGAGTTTCCCGTCCACTTTCTCCCACCCGCAGGGCGAGGATGACTGGGGCTGGACAATCAGGCAGCCAACCATCGAGCCGATGTATGAGCGGCGGGATTTCAACGAGATCATGATGGAGATCTGCAAGCGGCTCGGCATTCTCCCCAAGTATTATAAGGCATTGAATGAAATGACGTTTATGCGTTACGGCGGAGCCATGAGCGAGGAGTACAAGCTGTGCGAGGACGGCAGCAGGGAGCATACGTGGCCCGATGTCTGCGACCGGCTCCTCAAAGACCGGTTCGGACCGGAGCACGGGCTCGAGTATGTCCGCAAAAAAGGCGTGTTCACATGGCCGAAACGCAAGGAAGACGTCTACTGGAAATGGTTTAATCCTTCCAGGGTGCCGATCTATTTCGAATATTTCATCGATGCCGGCGAGCAGATCACCAAGATATGCGACGAGTTCAACGCGAAGAAGTACTTTGATTTGAACTGGTCCGTGTTCAAACCGCTCGCAGATTTTTATCCCTGCCCGACGCACAGCCATGACAAACCGGAATACGACATGAACGCGTTCTACTGGCGCCCGGTGACGCAGTGCAATTCCATGACTCAGCAAAACCCGTACCTGGATGAAATCACGCAGGAGGACCCCAACATCTACGGAACCCAGATGCACCAGAAAACCGCTGCGGAAAAGGGCATCAAGGACGGCGACTACGTGTGGCTGGAAAACCCTGAAGGCAAGCGGGTCAAAGGCTGGGTTTCGCTCAGCGAAGGGATAGAACCACACCACCTGGCCATTGCTGCCATAGGCGGCCACTGGGGTGAATACATGCCGATTGCGAAGGGCAAGGGCACATTCTTTAACGACTTGGTCATGATGGACGCGGCGCACACGGATCCTCTGACGCTAGGCCAGGATATTTGCGTCCGCGTGAAGGTTTACAAGGCTTAGTAGAGAGCAGAAGCCCTGTGAACACATGGCTGCTGGCTTTGGACAATTTTAATTGGAGTTGAATATGACACGTTATGGAATGGTCATTGACCTTAAAAGATGCTACGGATGCTATTCCTGCGTCATGGGATGCAAACAGGCGAATCATACGCCCCCCGGGGTGTTTTGGAGCCGTGTCCTGCGAGGTGAAATGGGTACGTATCCCAGTTCTGTTCGGCAGGCGTTGCCGGTGCTCTGCAACCAATGCGAAGAGCCGGATTGCATGAAAGTCTGCCCCACGGGTGCGACCTACCAAACGGATGACGGAATCGTCCGGATCGACAAGAACAAATGCATTGGCTGCAAGTACTGCATAATGGCGTGCCCTTATGGCGCGCGCTATTCGGTAGAGGAGTACAAGAGCTATTTCCCGGAAGGGCTTCCGATCAGCGATTATGAGAAGTATTGCATGGAGGCTTGGGAAGCGAAAAGCGGCAACGGCGTGTCGACGAAATGCGATTTCTGCATCGACAGGCGCGCCGAGGGAAGGGAACCGGCCTGCGTAGGGGTCTGTCCGGGCAAAGCACGGGTTTTCGGCGATCTCGACGATCCTGAAAGCGAGATATCCTATCTCATCAAGACAAAACGCGGTTTTGTCCTGCGTCCTGAAGTCGGCACCGAGCCTAAAGTTTATTATCTGCCCCCGAGGTAATTCATGCTACCTGGGAGCGCCCGGCGTATCTCGCCGCAAATAGCAAAAATTTTGGAAACTCCCGAAATAATATTGGGATGTGTGCCGGCGAGACGCCGGCGCTCCCGGGATAGGAGAATTTTATGGATTCAGTAAAAATGGATGGCCAGGTTCAAGTGGAGTGGCGCTGGTTAATCGCCGCATATCTTTTTCTCGCCGGCGTCGGCGGCGGAGCTTTCCTGGCGGGCGTCATAGCCGATGTGGCCGGCGGCCCGAATTGGATGACCGTGTCAAAAATCGGAGTGTCTCTGGGGGTGCCCTGTGTTCTCATCGGGACCCTGTTTCTGCTCGTGGACCTGGGCAAGCCGATCAATGCCTGGAGAGTCTGGATGAAACCGGGAACCTCCTGGATAGCGCGGGGAACGATCATTATCGTAATTTTTATGATCTTTGCCGCCATAGAGACCGCCTTTTGGGTATGGCCTTTTGCCGGCCCGCTGGTCGACAATGAGTCTGCCCGCCACCTCATAGGTATCCTGGGCGCCGTTTTCGCCTTTCTCACCGTGATCTATACGGGCCTCCTGCTGGGATACAGCCAGCCTATCGCCTTGTGGAACACGGCGTTGCTGCCGGTCCTGTTTTTCGTGTCCGCCGTATCGACGGGCATCATGGCTATCATGCTGATCGGCCAACAGGTGGGAATCGAAGCAGCGCAACTCACCCTCCTGGCCAATATCGACGCCGTTCTGTTGGTTTTCGAGGCGTTCATCCTGATAGTCTTCCTTTACAATGCGTATCGGACCGTTGAATCGAGGTTCTCGGCCAAACGTATCCTTACCGGTGCGGTTGCGCCCGCTTTATGGCTGGGTGTTGCCGCGTGCGGACTGATTATCCCGTTCTTCCTGGAACTGCAGGGCGGGCACGGAATCGCTGCAACTCTTGCAGCTGCGCTGGGCCTGTTCGGCGGGCTTTGCCTGCGGTTTACAGTTCTGGCGGGCGGAGCGCTCAGTCCCATAATGGCGGCGGGATATCAATTCGCAAGAGTTGCCAGGCCGAAAGATCCCATGCCGGCCATGGGCAAACTGCCGCCCAGCTAGTTGACGGCGTGCGTATCAGGCATCAACAGGTGGGTCCGGCTTCAGACCGGCGGGGTTCAGATGAGCGGGCGCAAGTCTCCGGAATCAATGTGCGTAGTAGGCCGTATGAGCGAGTCTTTATGCTAACGTGTTAATGCTTCGCCCTTCGGGCTCTGTATCGTTCAGCAAACTCCGGCTTGCAGCCCGGAGCTACGTCTGCGAGCCCGCCAGGAGCTGAAATCCGCGACCCACTTTTTGTCTTTTTGATGATTAAGTTCTGCTATAGTTCTCCCTGATGTCAGGAAAGATTCAGAAATCAACATCTCCCCTATATAAACTTGCAAGCCCGCAGGTTCCGCCGGCATTCCCTGAAATTTTTATAAAAACTTGTCTGCTTGAAGAGCTGGTCCGGCTTTGTCTGGAAGCCCTTCCGCACAAGTCATTCGGCCTGGTGGGCGGCGAGGATCTCTATCATCCTACAAGTTTGTATCCATGTTCCACGAACCTCAGGAACACGCCTGAGTGGAAGCCGGTTTTTGAATCCTATGGGGAGTTTTACCAGGATCCGGATCTTGGCTTTGTCATTTCCGCTCCCGAAGTCAAGATTGTCCTGGAAGCCATGGATGCGCGCCGCGAATCCTTTGTGGGCGTCTTCCATTCCCATCGCTATTTGTGCGCTCAACCCACGGAAATAGATGTCGCCCTCAGCTCGGATCCCGACCTATTCAGCTATATTGTCTCGGTCGCCAATCCGGCGGAGCCCGAGATCGGCGTCTTCCGGCTCAGTGGCGGCGGGTATCAGACCCTAACGATTGCAGAGTATTAAATATTTTCGGACGCCCGGATGCGATCGGGCTTCCAGCTAAAGGAATAATAAACGTGACCAAATCGGAACAACTAAAAGCAATTTTTGCGCCCCGTTCAGTAGCCGTCATCGGCGCCTCGGCCAAACAACAGAGCCTGGGACGCGCCGTTTTTGCCAACCTTCTTTTTGCGACCTATAGCGGGTGTGTGTACCCGGTCAATACCAAGGCTAAGAGTGTCCTGGGCGTGCGCGCCTATCCGTCGGTGATGGATGTGCCGGATGAAGTGGATCTGGCGGTCGTTCTTGTCCCCGCAGGCATGGTCCCGCAAGTCCTGAAAGATGCGGGCCGCAAAGGATGCAAAGGCGCCATCGTCATCAGTGCCGGCTTCAAAGAAGTCGGCGGCCAGGGCGTGGAACTGGAACAGCAACTGCGCGAAATCGCGCAGAACTGTGGCATGGCCATGATCGGGCCGAACTGCTTCGGCGTCATCAACATGGATCCCGCAATATCCCTGAACGCGACCTTTTCGCGAAACCTCCCCCTGATGGGGAAAGATCGCTTTTATATCTCAAAGCGGCGCCGTCGGCGTGGCTGCCCTGGAATACGCTGCCGGGAAGAAGATCGGATTTTCAAAATTCGTATCGATAGGCAACAAGGCGGACATCAATGAGAATCACCTGCTCGAGGCTCTGGCCGATGACCCGATGACCGAAGTCATCCTCATGTATGTCGAGGATCTGGATGATCCGAAGGAATTCATCCGCCTGGCGCAGACAATCTCGGAGAAGAAGCCGATCCTTGCCGTCAAGTCGGGCCGCACGCAAGGAAGGCGCGAAAGCGGCGGCGTCCCATACCGGCGCCCTGGCCGGTTCGGACGATGTGTACGATTCGCTTTTCACCCAATGCGGCGTGCTGCGCGTGGAAACGCTCGAAGAGATGTTCCGCTTCGGGATCGCTTTCGCCAATCAGCCGCTGCCGCGCGGGCGCCGGCTGGCAATTGTCACAAATGCCGGCGGTCCGGGAATTATGGCGACGGATGCCGCCGTACGTCACGGTTTGGAACTGGCCGAACTGACGCCGAAGTCGAAGTCGATCCTGCGGGCGAATCTGCCTCCGACCGTCAGCTTGAACAATCCGGTGGACCTGGTTGGAGACGCCGACGAAATTCGCTACCAGCTGGCGATGCAGACGGTCCTGGCGGATGACAACGTGGACGGCGTCATCGCCATCTGCGTTCCTCAAATGCTGACGAACCTGGAAGCGACGTCAAAAATGATCGCGCAGCAGGTTCGATTTTCCGATAAACCGGTCTTCGCCGTTTACATGGCCACGGGCGATATCGAAAGCTCCCTGAAAATTCTGGAAGATGCGAAAATCCCGCACTATCGCTTCCCGGAAGACGCGGCGCGCGCTTTGGGCGCCATGGCCCGCTACGTGGCCTGGAGACAGCGCCCGCGCACGGAAGTCGTACACTTTAACGATGTGCAGCGCGATACTGTACGAGCCATCATCGACAAAGCAAAAAGCGAGGGGCGCCGGTTCCTGCCGGAACCCGAAGCGCACGCGATCCTGCGAGCCTACGGACTGCCGATGTCGCGTTCCATTCAGGCCGAGGACGAAGCCGCGGCGGTCAGCGCCGCCAAGGAAATTGGTTTCCCTGTGGTCATGAAAATCATCTCCCCGCAAATCGTGCACAAAGTGGATGTGGGAGGCGTACGGCTGAACCTGCAGTCGGAGGCGGATGTGAAGGCGGCCTATGCCGACCTGATGCAACAAGTAAAGGCGGCCCAGCCCGGCGCCCAAATCTGGGGCGTGCTGATTCAGGAGATGGTCCGCAACGGCAAGGAAACCATCCTGGGCATGAAGCGCGATCCGCATTTTGGCGCGTTGCTGATGTTCGGCCTGGGCGGCATCTATGTCGAAGTCTTCAAGGATGTCGTGTTCCGGATCGCTCCCATCCGGGAACTGGGCGCGCGGCATATGATCGATGGGATCAAGGGATTCAAGCTCCTGAATGGTTTCCGTGGCGAGCCGCCATCGGATATCGAAGCCATCGCCCAGTCGCTGATGCGCCTCTCCCAACTGGTAACCGACTTTCCCGAGATCGAGGAAATGGACATCAACCCGCTGATCGTCCTCCCCAGCGGATCCGGAGCCAGAGTCGTCGATGCGCGCATCCTGATCGAAGAGGGCAACGGGCACACGCCTACGGAATTCAAGGATCCAGCGTAAGCATTTGATTCCGATTCCAGATTTCTGATTCCTGATTCTGATTGATCGATTCATCGGAATTCGGAATCCGGAATCCGGAATCAATCCCGGAGGGATTACATGAAAATGAAAAATGGTTCGTCACGAAGAGGCTTTGTGAAGACGTTGGCGATTGGCGGAGCGGCGGGTTCTCTGCTGCAGTGGACCGCCAATGCCGGCCCGCTGGTGCAGAATGTTTCGACCGAAACTTCGGATGGGAAAACGAAATACGGGAAATGCCTTGTCAAACTGCCGATCCGCAAGATGGGCGAAAGCTCGATGTTTTCGGCGGGCGCCGATATCCTCAACGGATTTCCCGTGCAATATCATCTATGCTTTTGGATTACAGGTGGGGCAGCTCGGCATGTCCACGGAACCGCACATCCATGATCACGATGAGGTCGTCTATTTCATCGGGTCCGATCCCAAGAACATCGGCGATCTGGGCGCGGAAGTGAATTTCAAGATAGGCCCAAAGGGGCAGGAGGAGGATCATATCTTCTCAGTTCCTACCGCCGTCGTGATTCCAAAGGGCATTTGGCATTGCCCGATGACCACCTTGAAGTTTGAGAAGCCTTTCCTGTGCATGGCCGTGTCGCTCACGCAAAAATACGAATTTCATTACGCCGACAAGAAGTAAACCACGACCGCGAATCTTCCTGGGAGCGCCGGCGTCTCGCCGGCCAGCGCTGGCAATCGCAATTTCCGAGCAAAATTTGCGATATGTGACATTTCTTCGGTTTTTTCAACAAAGAGCCGCCGAGACGGCGGCGTTCCCAGGACGAAAAGTATGCGGCATTAGCCGAGACGGCGGCGCTCCCAGGGAGCTGTCTCCGAAAGGCATTTCATAAACTTGGCATAGGACCGGAGTTCTGTGGTAAAATCGCGGCTTCGTTCTGTGAAGCGACGCAGTTGATGCCCGCACTGCGCTGCAACCTGTGGCAGCATCCGCTTGCAAAATCGAAATCCCATTAAAGGAGTAGGTCATGACCGAAGCGCGTACAAAAATCACCCTGCCTTATTTATTTGAAAAGGTTGAGCGGGGCGAACCGATCACCTGGCTGACCTGTTACGACTTTCCCACCGCGCATCTTCAGGAGACAGGCCGGCATCGAGATGATCCTGGTGGGTGACAGCCTGGGCATGACCATGCTTGGCTACGATTCCACTCTGCCGGTGAAAATGGATGACATGATCCGCCATGCTGCCGCCGTCCGCCGAGGCGCACCGAATGTTTTCCTCGTCGGGGATATGCCGTACATGTCCTATCAGCCAAGCGACGAGATCGCCGTGCTCAATGCCGGCCGCTTCATGGCGGAAGCCGGCTGCGACGCGATCAAGCTGGAAGGCGGCCTCTCCATGGCTCCCCGCATCAAAGCGATTACCGGCGCGGGCATTCCGGCCATCGGGCATCTCGGATTGACTCCGCAATCCGTGGCTGCGCTGGGAGGATTCCGTCTGCAGGGAAAATCTGCCGCGCTGGCAAAGACGATCGTGGATGACGCCAAGGCTATTGAAAAAGCGGGCGCATTTTCCATCCTGCTGGAACTTGTCCCGGACCGGCTCTGCAAGCTGATCACGGAGCGCGCGGAGAATTGCATCATCATGGGACTCGGCTCAGGACTGCATGCTCATGGCCAGCTGCTGATCTATCACGACATGTTCGGCCTGTATCCGAAGTTCAAACCCAAAATGGCCAAGACTTTTGGCAACGCCGGCGAGGTCATCCTGAACGGGTTGAAAGCGTATCACGATGAAGTCAAATCCAAGGCTTTCCCCGCGCGGGAAAACTGGTTCGGCATGCAGGACTCGGAATTCGACGGTTTGAAAAAGCTGCTGGATTAATTTGCATCCTGCTTCGGAGCAGCTTGCTACCGCTTTGAGAAAATCAAGTGAGCGCGGGCTTTAACCCGGACGCGAGAAATCCGTTCGATCGGGAGTGTCGTGGATGAACCCGAAGGGTACGGGCGTTGGTGACGTGTGCCCGAAGCCTAGGCGCTCGCAAGCCCAGGATGGAAGAGCACGCGACAGCGGGCTCTGGAACCCTGGACGGATAGGATTTAAGTTAGCCTGAAGGGCGATAGTGCGCCGCCCTTACAGGGCCTAGTCTCGGCTACAATCCAGGGCTACGGCCGCTTTGCGGCCTTGCCCTGGGCTATTGCGGCACCGCGCTTTCAGCGCTCGGAAGCCCGCGACGCCATTGTTATTTGCTTTAGGCATTCTATAGAGATTCTAATAAGGAGTAACCATGGGATACGCGAAGCGAACCCGTCATCTTGCGCCCGAGGGCGCCTATCAGGTGCTGGCCAAAGCCGGACAGATGGAAGCCGCAGGGAAAGACATCATTCATTTTGAAATCGGGCAGCCGGATTACGACACGTTCGACAATGTCAGTCTGGCCGGAATCCGGGCGATCAGCGAAGGAAAGACGCGCTACACGCATCCGGCCGGGATTGTGCCTTTGCGTGAGGCGATCGCCGAGGACGCGGGCCGCCGGCGCGGCATCCGCATTCATCCCGACGAAGTCATCGTCAGCCCCGGCGGCAAGCCGAACCTTTTCTTTCCCACGCTGGCGCTGGTTGAGCCCGGCGATGAAGTCATCTACCCGAATCCGGGATTCCCGACGTACGAGGCGATGATCGGCGTGGCGGGCGGCGTCCCGGTTCCGGTGCCGCTGCTCGAATCCAACAGCTTCTCCTTCGACCTTGATGCATTCGACAAACTGATCAACGAGCGCACAAAGCTGATCATTCTAAACTCGCCCAGCAACCCCACCGGAGGCGTGATCCCGCGCGCAGACCTCGAACACATCGCCGAGAAGGCGCTGGAATTCGACTGCTGGATTATGTCCGATGAAATTTACGCCCGGATTGCCTACGACGATCTTCAAGTTTTTTCAATTGCCTCTTTGCCCGGCTTACAGGAGCGCACTGTCATCATCGATGGATTTTCCAAAACCTATTCGATGACCGGGTGGCGTTTGGGCTACGGGATCATGCCGAAAAAACTGGCGGAGTGCGTCGGCCTGCTGCTGACCCATTCGCTGGGATCCACCGCGCATTTCACGCAGTTCGCCGGGATTGAAGCGGTCGTTGGCCCGCAGGATAGGGTGGATAAAATGGTGATGGAATATCAGCTTCGGCGCGACGTGATTGTCGCGGGCCTGAATGCCATCCCCGGGATTTCCTGCCAGAAACCGCAAGGCGCCTTCTACGTCTTCCCGAACATTTCGGGCACGGGCATGAAATCCAGCGAACTGGCCAACCTGATCCTTGAAAAAGCGGGTGTCGCGTTGCTGCCCGGATCGGCTTTCGGCGCATACGGAGAGGGGTATCTGCGGCTTTCGTACGCCACTGCGATTCCAGTGATCGAAAAGGGCCTGGCCCGCATCCGCGCAGGTGCTGGGTTAATTTTCGGAATTGCAACATGCGGCAGCGAGCCGCCATGCCGAACAGGAAGGCGCGCGCTGCCATTTTGGGACCGCAGAGCGGTCCGATCGAATTTGCCGGGCCTTTCATGGCCCGGACCAGAATGGGACAAATATCGGTCGCGAGAGCGACGTATGATTTAACCGTCGCTGTCCCGACGGGATTGATTGCCCGCAAGTTTCCCGGCCTTGGAATGCCGGGCTATCATCGCGGCCGCTGCGCGGCCATGCATCCAATCAGCAAGATGCCTTCCGCAAGGATTATCGTGGGCGGAAGAAATCGCGAATGATAGGCATGTAGCTTTTCACGTCGTGAATAGCGGGCGATTGTTCCTGCGGATCTTTTGCCAGATCGTAAACCTTGACGTTCCTGCCGAGCACATCGAAAAGATATTTTTCCGGATAGCGCACCGCGGAGATGAATCCTCCACCATAGGGCTGAACGCTGATCTTAACCTGTTTCCGGAGCGGCGCGTCTTTGTTGCTTTGGCTGCTGCGCCGTCAGCAGCCATGGTGCAAAAGATTCTCCCAGCAAATCCTTCTGCTTCATGCCGATCAGTTCGAGCATCGTGGGGAAGACATCCATCTGGCTGAAATGACGCCCGATCACGGTGCCTGTTGCGAAGCGCTCTCTTTCTGACTTCGGAGGCACAAAGAGAAGCGGGATAAGGAAATTCTCCTCGTAGGCTCCGCGCTCGTTATAAATGTTGTCCTTATGCATCATGATCGGCCACGCATGATCGCTCATCGCCAGCAGCGATCCTCGATGGGCATAGTTCCTGGCATAGATATCGTAGAGTTTTCCGAAATAGGCATCCTGGACAAAAGTGGTATTTGACAACCGCTCGTTGAATTGTTTCGGTCGCGGAAAGGGGATTTTATCCTGGAGCGAGTCGTCCAGGACCTCGAACGGCGTGTGGTTGGTGGCTCCGGTGTCGATGAAGATAAAGAGCTTTTCATTGGCATAATGCCGCTGCAGATATTCGTGAATGCGGGTGAAAAAAACATCTTCCCGGTATCCCCAATCGAACTTGATGTCTTCGGGCTGCACGATGTCGTCGGCCAGCACTTTTTCAAACCCGATGGATTCGGCAAAATGCACGATTCTGGCATTCCGGCTTCCGCCAAAAAAATAGAGAGGATGATAGCCGAGCGATCTGAATATTTTGGGCAGGCATGTCAGGCTCTTGAGTTCGGCGCGTGCGTAGTCATCCACCAGGGCTCCGGCGATGCTCGGAGGCACGCCGCAGAGGATGCATTCATAGCCGCGCAGGCTCTGGATGGAATTGGCATAGAGCTTCGAGAATAGAATGCCGTCACGGGAAGCTCGCAGCAGTTGCGGTGTGTTCCGGGGGGCCAACAGAAAACCGTTCAGACTCTCCTGTTTGACGAAGAAGATGACATCGCCCATCAGGGCCGGATCGATACGGCCGGCGACGGTGGGTGCATCGGCCCGAAGCGCCGCGATGTTCTTTCGATACAGTTCTCGATAATCGTTCCGGAGCTGACGGTCGCTGAAGAAACTGGCATACAGGAAGCCGGCCGCCGATCCGCGGATCCTGTGAATCGTTGCGATCTGGCAAAGAACGCTGAAGGAGAAAAGAGCCAACAGGATCGCCCATCCTTTGCGCGGCGAGCGGCCGAGACTTTTGACCAGAGGAGTAAAGGCCTGTTTCTGAAGAAGCACAAAGGCCGCGATTAACAGGATAACTGCGGGAAACCAGGGAGCGTACAGTTTCCATAAGGCCGGCAGGGCATCGGCCGTGTTGTACCAGAGGAAATAGAAATCAAAATCGATCCTGCGCGCCGATTTGTATATCGCAAGGAATAGCGCGAAATAAAAGTACAGGGCGTTCAGCACCAGGAGGATGCTCCTGAAAGCCCGGTTGGTCCATACGCAGCGGATCGACGCAAAGAGCGCGCAGACAATGGGCGGGACGAGCATCACGCATAGCACATTGCAAAACAGGAGGAGCGTGCCAATCCGGAAAAACGGCGTGTCGCCCACAAATGTATCTAGTTCCAACCCGCAATAGCTGCCGGCGAGCGCAAGATAAAGAACAAACAACCACCAGCAGGTTTTATTCGACATAATCCTTGACGTCCTGGGAGCGCCGGCGTCCCGCCGGCAAAGCTTTTAGAATCAATACCACGGTCATTCTTTCATTCATGCCGGCGGACGCCGGCGCTCCCAGGTGGCAACCGTTGGACAGCCTCGTAAGGCCGGGATATGCAGCATGTTCACTGTGAGCGCCGAAGGTGCGGCACAAAGGGTATCGCACCTTCGGAGCTCATTCCTATGCTAAGAGCCTATCCCGACCTACGGTCGGGCCTATTTTCTGACGACACCTTTGGGCCTCATCCCCATTACGATGAGGCGCTCCCAGGAATGCTATTTCGCCGCATGCTTGCGCCAATCAAAACGGAACTTCCAGACGCGCCAGCATGCTTCGAGGGCGATATCCCATGACATTTTGCTTTTTCCCGCCCTGCGTTCCGTGAACGTGATCGGGAATTCTATGTGACGGAACCCGAGTTTGTCTGCGAGATATTTCAGCTCTATCTGAAAGCTGTACCCGTCGCTTTTCAGAGAATCCGGGTCAATCGCCTGCAGCAGTTTGCCGGACCAGCCGTTGAATCCGCCGGTGAAGTCGGCAAAATCCGATCCGAGAATGATGCGCGCATAGACGCTGGCAGATTTCGAAAGAGACTTCCGGCCCAACCCCCAGTTTAGAGTGCCGCCGCCTTTTATATAGCGTGAAGCGACGACAAAATCATACTCTTCGGCGTACCGGAGCATTTGTGGCCAGGTCCGCCGGGTTGTGGCTCCAGTCTCCGTCCATTTCAATCATGAAATCGTATCCGTGCGCGAGTCCCCACTTGAAGCCGGAGACGTAGGCGGTCCCGAGACCGAGTTTCCCTGGCCGGGACTGCAAGTGTATGCGATCCGGAAATTGTTTATTCTTTATATCGAGCACCGCCTCGGCCGTTTTGTCCGGGCTGTTATCGTCCACAATCAGAATGTGCAGGCGGCTGTCGACGTGCAGGATGGCCGGCAGCAATCCCGTGATGTTGCCACGTTCATTGTACGTAGGAATAATAACCAGTGGTCGTAAAGGAATTTGCATTTTAAAATTCCTGCTGCATGCTGTGCAAACGCAGCACGTTCCGGCTAAGCGCCCGGAGGGCGCCTTCGGAGTGCGGCAGCTCGCTGCCGCTTTTCAAAAACGCCAATAATCCGTGTCTTCCGACCTCTTTATTGAAAGCGGTAGCAAGCTACCGCACTCCAAATGGCTGCTTTCAATTACTCATATCTCAGCGCTTCCACCGGATTCATGCGCGACGCCCTGAGCGCCGGGATCATGCCAAAGGTCAGCCCAACGAGCACGGTCACTCCGAAGCCCAGAACAACGGCGATCGGCGGAATCTGGATTTGCACCGCCGTGGTAAAAAAGCGAATGGAATACGGCACGGCGACGCCCAGCAAAATTCCCACCATCCCGCCGCCGCCGCTGAGAATCAGGGCTTCCACCAAAAATTCCATCAGCAGCACGCTGCGATACGCCCCAATGGATTTCTTGATGCCGATTTCGCGGGTCCGCTCCGTTACCGTGATCAGCATGACGTTCATGATGCTGATGCCGCTGGCTACCAGGGAAATGGCCGCAATCACCAGGAGCACCAAGGTCAATCCGATGGTGATCTTGTTTGCCGCCTTCAGCATTTCGGCGAGATTGTCCACCTGGAAAAATTCGTGGTTGCCGTGCCGGGAAACCACGAGATTCAGGATATCCTTGGATGCCTGAGGCACAATCTCCATGCTCGCCGCGGATACGTAAATCTGGTCAATGGTATCGGTCGACGTGAAATTGCGCATGACGGAAAGCGGGATCACGGCGCTGTAATCCGTAACTTCCGTCTGGCCGAAGGTATTGACGCGTTCGCGGAAAACGCCGATCACTTTGAATTGAAGGCCGTAGAAATTTACGTACCCTCTATAAAAAGGATCCATCTCCAGCTTCTGGGAAAAAAGCTTTGTGACCAGGCAGACCTTGTTCCGGTATCTCTGATCGTAGTCGTCGATGAAGCTGCCGCTCAAGATCTCGAGGTTGCGCACCGGTCGATACGCGGGAGTCGTGCCGATCAAGGTAATTCTTCGCCGGGTCCCCCCGAGCGAAATGGTCGGATGGCCCGTGACCACTGCCGTGGCGTTTTGAACGCCGGGCACCTCGGTTTGAATGGCTTCGAGGTCTTTCATGTTTATGCGGTCCGCCAGCGCCCTTGTGCCCGCATCGGTCGATTGGTTGGAGACGATGATCAGGTTCGAACCCACGCCCCGTATCTGTTCAAGGGTGTAATCCCGGCCGCTGATTCCGGCAACGACCACGAGGACAAGGGAGGCCGTTCCCACCACCATGCTCAACGAAGTCAATACGGCGCGTCCCCAATTGCGCAGCAAGGCCTGGTGCGCGGTCCGCAGGATTTCAGTGATGGGTATATTGGATCTCATCGCGATAATGTCGTGCGCCAGGCGCCTTGGAGTGCGGCGCTTTTGCCGCTTTTAACTCAAAATCAGGAAAAATATGCGGCTTAAGCCCGCCCGGCGCAGGCTCCTATGGAATTATTTTGGCATCACCGGGATTTATGACCACGGAATCCCCGGCGTTGATGCCCTGTAAAATTTCGATTTCCTCGGAAGTGACCAGCCCCAATTCCACCGGTTTTACGACCGTGCGGTCTCCCTGGGACAAGAGAACCGCTGTTTTTCCGCCTTGCCGGATAACGGCGCTCCTTGGGATCACAAGCACATCCGCTTTCCGGGCCGTAGTGATTTGAACCTTCACGTTCAGGTTCGGGATCAGCTCCCTGGGGCCTGCTTCGACGGAACACAAGACGTGCCCCACGGAACGGTTATTCATTACGACCACCTGCTCCGCCGGTTTTTCGATCACGCCGTTCCACTGTTTGTTCGGCATCCCGTCCCATTCAATGACCACCGCTTGTCCCCTGGCGATCCTTCCCAGATCGGGCTCATCCACATAGGCGCGAAGCCGTATTTTGCCCGGCTCGTAAATTTGCGCGAGCAATTCGCCCTTGCTGACGTACGCTCCCGGTTTGATCGGCAGGGCATAGATCACGCCGCTTTGCGGCGCCAGGACCGACTCCATTTGCAGCTGCTGTTGCAGCAAGGCGACCTGTTGGTTCAGCTCGCTGAGCTTGTTTTGTTCCCACTCTTTTTCTTCCGCGGAGTAGCGCGCCTCGAGATCCGTCTTCTTATTTTTGAGGCCATCCATTCGAACCTGCAGCAGATCGCGCTGCTTGCGCAGGTTCTCGACCGCCATGCGTGAGGTGGCTTGCTTGGACAATAGCGATGCTTCGAGCTCGAGGTCTTTATTCGTTTGTTCCAGCTGCAGCGCGCATTCGGCGATGGACGCGTCGAGCGCCGTCATCTCTTCCTTCGAGGGTCCGCTCATGACGATCCGAGCCTGGCGCCGGGCTTCCAATAGAGCGGCTTTCGCTTCGGCCAGGGCCGTGCGGAGCGGCTGCGACTCCAGCCGAATCAGCGGCTGACCCTTTCCGATTTGCGCGCCTTCCTGTTTGTGAACTGCGGAAACGAACGCGTCCAGGGGAGCGTAGACTTCGCTGCGTTCGACGGGCTCGATGATGCCGTTGGTGCTGATCACGACTTTGAGGTCATGACGGGCAACTTTGGTGGTCCGCAGCGGAGTCGAATTCGAATTGCTGCTCAAAAAGTAGATCCCGAGACCAAGTAGCAGAACCAAAGCCAGCAACACAATGAGCACGCTAAATTTTTTGGCCATATATCATCCAAATACCTGTTTGAGCTGCAAAGCGCCTTGGGAGCGCCGGCAGTCTCGCTGCCGCTTCTTAAGACTTCAGCCCGCGATGTCGGCCGGCTTGTTCACAGGTTCGCCCGAAAGCGGCTAGCGAGCAGCCTGCAATCTCAGAAAGCTGCCCGTCGGGACGCCGGCGCTCCCAGGAAGTTCTTCGCACTCCTAAGGTTTCAATTTCGCTTGCAGCTGTTTTACTTCTTCTCTCTGCGCGAGCTTGGGATCGATTTCCAGGGCGCGCTGCAACGAGACCTGGGCCGCGAGCTTATTGCCCGTCGCTTCGCTGACGATGGCAAAATGCAAATGCATCTCGGCATTTTTGGGCGCCGACCGTGCCGCTTCTTCCAGAAGCTTGATGGCTTTGTCGTTTTGCCCCGCCAGGTAATAAATCCATCCCAGAGTGTCGGCGATATTCGGCGCTCCCTTTGCCAGGCTGTACGCTTTTTCCGCCAGCGGCAGAGCTTCCTGAACGTTGTTTTTTCTGACCGCCAGCGCATACGCCAGGTTGTTCAGCACCAGCGCATTATCCGGCACGAGAACCTGGAGCCTGCGGTAGCGTTCGATGGCCTTGTCGTATTCCTGATTCGCTTCGTACAGGTTCGCCAGGAGCAGGTTTGGCTCGGGCAGCCGGTCGTCGCGGGCAATGGCTTCTTCCAGCGCCTGGCGCGCTCCCGCCTGGTCCTGCTTGAGGAGACGCGACTGGGCGCGCAGCATCAGCTTGATCGTATCCGGATGAACGCCCGATTTTTTATAGGCCTCAGCTGCGATTGTCTGGAGACGTTTCGGCCCGAAAAATGCGGGCAATTCCGTCTCCGGATCCATCCCGCGATCAATTTCCGTGGCCGTCAGATTTTTCGTGCGGAACGGCGCGCACAGGGGATCGCCCACGATCACCGTCTGCCAGCTCAAATAGGGCATCGCGAGGTAGTAGGATTCGATCAGGTTGAAGCCCGACAGATAGGCGGGGAACAAAATATTAGGACGGATGCTGCCTTCGAGAAACGGTTCCTCTACGTGGGCGGAGATGCCGGTCACGCCGTCGCGTATCAGGTCGGCTGCCAGCGATTGCGGGAAGCCGGATTCGGCGATGGTCCACTGCTCCTGCGATTCCTTGAAGGTCCTGCCGTCGGTGCTCACGTACATACCCGCCAATGCGCCGGGCGACAAATTCAAAATCGAACTGCCGTATGCGAATGGCCGGGTCGTTGGAGCCCCAGGAGTAATAACCCAGCACTTCCTTTTCGCCGGTCAGCACTTTCTTGCTGGAGTCGAGGACCACGCGGTCTTTGAATCCGGCTTTGTCCAAGCAGATCGGCGGCTTCCAGCAGCCAGGCGTCGGCCCTTTCGCGTCGACGAGCCTTTGGAGTCCAGGAGAATCTTTCCGTTTTTGGACGGGGCGAACCCGCGATCGATCAATCCGCGTATGTCCGTGGCGTTGTAGCCATCCAGGCGGCTGACCAGGTAGATGTCCTGGTCCGCGTGGCTGAAAGGCTTTGCCTGCACGAGAGGCGCCTCCGCGAGAAAATACGGATTCTTGATCGGTCCTGCGGGAGGCATGGAAATGCCCAGCAGCCTGCGGTAGAGCAGGGTCAGCTCGGAATCGACGCTGGCTACCGTGCCGTCTTTGCCGGAAGTGCCGGTGATGCGCAGAGGGATGCCCTTTGTCAGCACGATATAGAGGATGCGGTCCTGCGCAAAATTGCGCGTCAGCCAGGCGGCGATCGGGGCATGGATCAGCCGGTCGAAATCTTCGCGGGAAATGTTTTCTTCCGAGCCGGTTTTGAGGCGAAGGATATTAGCCTGAGGGATGCCGCGCTTTTGCGCATAATACATCCCGACATCCATGGACACGGGGCTCGACTCGTTGAGAACCAGCAGCACATTTTCCGCCGTCTGCGAGAACAGCGGAGCGGCACACAATAGCATCAAAAGCAATATACGGATTATCATTCCTCGGATAATATCACATAAAAATAGGGATGCTCACCGTTTATCGACTTAGGGAATTAAGCTCTGAAAGCGCGACGCATCAAAGCCCATGTGCGGCAAGGCAATGCACGGAGCACGCACTCCCGCAGGCGTGATGTGGCATAAGCCTTGGATTCACGCCATTAGGGGATCCAGTCCCGAAGGGACGGAGCAGCACAGCCCAGGGTGAAAGAGCGAGCGAAGCGAGCTCTGGAACCCTGGGTATCAAGGCAGGATTAAGATTAGCCCTGAAAGGGCGGAGCAGGTTTTCTGCATCGCCCTTTCAGGGCTTAACCCAAATTCTATTCGTAACCCAGGGTTCCAGAGCCCGCTTTCGCGTGCTCTTCCACCCTGGGCTGTGCTGCTCCGCGCTTTCAGCGCTTTTTTTACTTTAGCTTGATGCGCCGCAATCCATAGTATTGTTTCGCCGCGTGATTGCCGATAAGAATGCTCTATGTACGAAAAATTTTATGGTCTGAGAGAGCCGGCTTTCAATCTGACGCCCGATCCTGCTTTTCTTTACCTTAACAAGAGGAGCAAGGATGCCCTCGACCAGATCCTTTACGGCATAGAACGCCGGGAAGGCTTTGCCGTGATTGTCGGGGATATCGGGACCGGAAAGACCACGCTGTGCTGGGCGCTTCTGGAAAGAATGGCGCGGAAAAACATCTGCACGGCGCTGATCCAGAATCCAATGCTCTCGGAACTGGACATCCTGAAATCGATCCTGCAGGACCTCGGCGTGCGCCCGGAACACTCGCAGCACTTTTTTGGCTTTGATGAACATGCCCCGCAACAGTTATTTGATACCGACTGGATGGAGGGGATGAACAAAAAGCAGCTGCTCGACCGGCTAAACATGTTCCTGGCGACGAGAGCGCAGGAAAATATTTTCACGGTCCTGATTGTGGATGAAGCGCAGAACATTTCCCTGACGCTGCTCGAACAATTGCGGCTGCTGTCGAATCTGGAGACGGCCAAGAAGAAGCTTTTGCAGATTATTTTCGTAGGGCAGCTGGAACTTAACAAGAAACTCAATTCCGCGTCGATGCGCCAGCTGAACCAAAGAATCTCGGTGCGTTTTGAAACCAAAGCTCTTTCGAAAGACGACACGGAACGTTACATCCGCCATCGAATTGCCGTGGCGGGCGGAGCGCCAAGGTTGCGTTTCGGATCGGGCACGCTCCGGTCTATCTGGCTCCATTCAAAGGGTTACCCGCGTTTAATCAACCTGATTTGCGACCGGGCGCTCCTGGCCGGCTACACCGAACGTTCGGGCGTAATCACCCCGAAAATGGTGCGGCGCGCAACGCGCAGCCTTCAGGGCAGAGAAGAAGCCGGTCTGCACATCCCCTCGGGCTGGTTCCGCCGCCTAATCCCTTTCCTTGTTCCCGCCGTTCTATTGCTTTCCGTTGTCCTGTACGCCCTGTCGAAAGCGTAGAATTCGGGAGTCAGAGTCAGGAGCCAGGAGCCAGAATCCAGAAGCCAGAATCCAGAATCCGGAATAAACAACCACTCTGCCTGCAATGGGCAACTATTAATAATTTTGTTGCATATCCCCAACATATAGTGTATGAATTTAATATTCATACTAAATATATTTATACGTAGAATAAGATCTCGAATCTGGAATCAGGAATCAGGAATCGGAATCTTTTCTCATGCAATTGCCCTTCGGTCCTAATCCGACAGTTGATAAGAGACGCGAGGCGCGCGAGACACGAGAAACCATGTCCCGTGGTGTATTTGTTCAGCCGGGGCAGATATTGTCCATTGAGTCTCAGCTGAAACTCAGAGAGCTCTTCGCATTTATTGATACCAGCCGGGCGGCATTAAACGATATCCGCAGAGATTTATCCCTCTTCCCGTCTATTTCCGGAGATTCCTGTAACCTGCAAAAGATTTCGGCGCAGCTCGGACATTTCTGCACTGAAGCGGACAACTGGGGATTCGATGCGCTGTATCAGGTTGGATCGCGCCTGCAGATAGCGCTGCTCAATTGCAGTGGCCGGCTTCAAGAGGATATTTTGTGGAATACGCTGAACCGCGCCCTGGCGATGCTCTCAGCTCTGTTAGAGCAGTGTGAAAACGACTTCCGCTGGCGGCTTGCCATTGCCGACATGCTCGATTCCCTCGACCAACTCTCTTACAGCTAATCACCGCATAGTTTTCGTCCCGGAGACCGCCGCCGTCTCGGCGGCTCTTTGTCGGAACAGCTCCCTCAAAATGGCCGATATTGCATATTTTGCTCAGAAATTGTGATTGCCGGCAGCTGGCCGGCGAGACGCCGGCGCTCCCAGGACCAGCACATCCGCAATGCGTTGCCCGGCTTTGCCGTCCCACAGAGGCGGAATCGATCCGGCTTTGACATCCCCCGCCAGGACCTTCTTCGCCTCTGCCTTAAGCCGCTCCATATCCCGCCCCACAAGAATGTTAGTGCCGAGCGTAACGGTAACCGGCCGTTCGGTATTCTCCCGGACGGTAATGCAGGGAACTCCCAGAAACGTCGTCTCCTCCTGAATCCCCCCGGAGTCGGTGATCACCAATGCCGCCTTGCGCTGCAGCCCGAGAAATTCCACATAGCCGACGGGATCGACAATACGCAACCGCGGCGAAAGCGTGATTCCGGTCAATTCGCGCATCATCTGGCGCGTGCGCGGATGGACGGGGAAAACGATGTCGATCCCCGAAGCAATCGCATTCAGCGCTCCGAGTATCTTTGTGAGTTCCTTCGGATCATCGACATTGGATGGCCGATGCAGGGTCACCAGCACATAGCTTTTCTCGGCCAGCGCATTGGAATTGGCGTAGGGCAGAAGACGGACGAGCGTATCGATCATCACATTTCCTACCAGGTGAATCTTCTCCGGCGCAACGCCTTCGCGCAATAGGTTCTCGTCCCCGTCGACGGAAGGCGTGAAAAGATGATCGGCCACGCGGTCGGTGAGCACGCGGTTGATTTCCTCCGGCATCGTTTTGTCGAAGGAACGCAGCCCGGCTTCGACGTGCCCGATCGGGACCAGCAGCTTGGAGCACACGAGGGCCGCCGCCACCGTGGAATTGACGTCGCCGTACACGAGCACCATGTCGGGCTTTGTTTCCAGGATGACCGGCTCCATCCGCATCATGATTTCGGCGGTCTGCTGCGCGTGGCTGCCCGATCCCACTTCGAGGTTAAAATCAGGCTCCGGAATTTCAAGCTGCCGGAAAAAGATATCCGACATGAATGCATCGTAATGTTGCCCGGTATGCACGAGCACCTGCTGCACGCCGTCGCGCTCCGCCAGGGCCGCCCGAACGGGCGCCACTTTCATGAAATTCGGCCGCGCCCCCACCACATGAAGTATCTTCATAGTCGCTCCATTCGCTGCATCTCTTGTCGGATGAAGCCCCAGTTTACTTGAGCATTTCGCTTTACGTAAAGCCAATCCTTCTGTAAAGATAGCTATCAGCTATCAGCTGTCAGCCGTCAGCTTTCAGTGCGTACGCCCCTTCCTCATGTGGGTCGGGGCTTACAGACTGCTCATAGTTGTTAAGTTGCGGCACGCATAGCAGCGCATCAAGCCGAGGGTAACCGCTGAATGCCTGGCTACGCGTCAGGCTGAGGCGAAGCGCTGAAAGCGCGGCGCAGCAAAGCCGCAGGGTGGAGGCCGCGAAGCGGCCGTAACCCTGGGTTTGATAGCGAAGAAGACAACAGCCCTGTAAGGGCGGCGTAGTCTACCTGCACCGCCCTTACAGGGCTTAACCTTAATCCTATTCCGTTACCGAGGGCTTCCAGAGCCCGCTTGCGCGTGCTCTTCCGACCCTGGGCTTTGCTGCGCCGCGCTTTCAGCGCTTTATTCGCTTTGAGCCAGTCTAATTGCGCGGATTAGCTGAAAGCTGCCGAGCTGACGGCTGATAGCTGACAGCTATGAAAAAAACTTCCGATAAATCCTCCCTTGCCGATATAGTCTATGGCTATACTTAGCCCATACAGAAAGGACTCGCGCATGAAGATAGCGGTTGTAGGACTCGGTTACGTAGGATTGCCACTCTGCCTGCAGTTTGCCCGCGCAGGAGTCGACGTGCTGGGATTGGATGTAGATCAGCAAAAAGTCGATGCCCTGATGGCCGCAAAGAGCTACATCAAGCACATCGAATCCGCGGAAATCGCCGAAGCGGTGAATGCCGGAAAATTCAAAGCCACCGTCGATTTCGCACGGGTCAAAGAATCTGAAGCCGTCATCATCTGCGTGCCTACGCCGCTGAATAAAAACCGCGAGCCCGATATCAGCTACATCGTTGAAACCGGAAAATCCATCGCGCCCGCACATGGCCAAAGGGTGCCTGGTTGTGCTCGAATCCACGACCTATCCCGGCACGACCGACGAAGATCTGCGCGAAGTGCTGGAAGCCGGTTCCGGCATGAAAGCCGGCAAGGATTTCCATCTGGCCTTTTCGCCGGAAAGGGAAGACCCGGGCAATCCGGACAGCAAGGTTGCGCTGATTCCCAAGGTGGTCGGCGGCTACACGCCGGAGTGCTTGAAGCGGGCCACGGATCTCTACGGCAAAGCCATCAAGACGATCGTTCCCGTGTCCTCCTGCCGGGCCGCCGAAGCCACGAAGCTTCTGGAAAACACATTCCGGGCGGTGAATATCGCGCTGGTGAATGAGCTGAAGGTTGTGTACGAGGCGATGGGCATCGATGTCTGGGAAGTCATCAATTCCGCGAAAACGAAGCCTTTCGGCTTCATGCCTTTCTATCCGGGACCGGGCCTGGGCGGCCACTGCATCCCGATCGATCCTTTCTATCTGACGTGGAAGGCGCGGGAATACGGGCAGCACACGCGCTTCATCGAGCTCGCCGGCGAAATCAATACGTCGATGCCGGAATATGTCGTCCATCGAGTCACGGAGGCGTTGAATTCCAGGCGGAAGGCATTGAATGGATCGGAAGTGCTGATCCTCGGGATTGCCTATAAGCCGAATGTGGACGACGACCGCGAATCCCCGAGCTATGTGCTGCTGGATCTCTTGAAGAAGCGCGGCGCGAATGTCAGCTATTATGATCCGTTTATTCCCGTGATTAGGCCGTCCCGCGAACATGGCCACTGGGCCGGCACGCGGTCTGTTGACTGGAAGAAGGAAGTCGTGGGCAAATTCGACCTGGTCCTCATTTCAACGAATCATGAGGCGGTGAACTACCAGGAACTGGCGAATTGGGCGGACTGCATCGTCGACACCCGCAACGCCATGGCGGGCATTAAGGCCAAACCCAACCAAGTCTGGAAGGCGTAGTGTTCGACTACATAATTGCAAAACTAGCAATCCAGAATCATTGGCCGATGTTTGGAAATGCGTCCCGTAGGGACGCTGTGATGATAGCCCGGCACGAAGTGCCGGGATCGCGGCAAGAAGTGGATCAGTCCCGTAGGGACGACTGAAAAAAAACAATTTCAGTCGTCCCTAACGGGACTTTTTTATGTCGTGTGTGTTTTATTCCCCGGCACTGGCGTGCCGGACTATTATCAAGGCGTCCGCTAGCGGGACGCCCAACGTCGAACTCCCTGGGAACGCCGCCGTCTCGGCGGCTCATACTTTGAAGATTTCGACTGAAAGCTGCTATTCTGGCATATCCTGCCCGGGAACGGCGTTAAGAAAGTCGGCCGACATTGAGACCCGCCGGCGTTCCCGGGACGGCATGGAAGCGAAAATAGGAAACGGCCGAAATCCTAGAAATGCTTTAACGGCGGGCGGCCCAGGGGGTAGACGTTGAAGCCCATGTCAAAGAGCCGCTCGTGGTCGAGGATGTTGCGGCCGTCGAACAGGAACGCCGGCTTCTCCATGGATTTGTAAATCTTCTCCCAATCGAGCGAACGGTACAGCGCCCACTCCGTCATAATCGCGATGGCATGCGCTCCCTTCGCCGCTTCGTACGGATCCTCGACAAAGTCCAGATTCTCCTTGTACTCCGCAAGATCGATGCGCGCATTGTCCAGCGCCTTCGGATCCGTGACCGCAACGCAGGCCCTTTCTTCCAGCAGCTTTCGCGCGACATAAATGGACGGGGATTCGCGCGTATCGCTCGTGTCGGCTTTGAACGCGAATCCGAACAACGCGATGCGCTTCCCGACGATCGTATTGAACATCTCGCGGATCATCGTCCGGACGAAGCGTGATTCCTGGAATTCATTCATCGCCAGCACTGATTCCCAGTAGCGCGCCACTTCCTGCAGCCCGTAGGACTCGCAGATATACACCAGGTTCAGAATATCTTTTTTAAAACACGACCCGCCGAATCCGACGCTGGCATTGAGGAACCGGCTGCCGACGCGCGAATCCATGCCGACCGCGCGGGCCACTTCCTGCACGTTGGCATCGGTTTTTTCGCACAGCGCGGAGATGCTGTTGATGGACGAAATCCGCTGCGCCAGGAAAGCATTGGCCACAAGCTTGGACAATTCGGCGCTCCAGACGTTGCTGGTGAGAATCCGGTCTCTCGGCACCCAGTTGGCGTAGATGTCGACGATATCCTGCCGCGCCCGGAGCCCTTCCGGCGTTTCGCGCGACCCGATCAGGACTCTGTCGGGATCGAGCAGATCTTTGACGGCGGTTCCTTCAGCCAGAAACTCGGGATTTGAAATCACGTCGAAATGGATTTTCTTGCCGTTGGCGTTGAGGATGTTTTCCATCGTCTGCGCGGTTTTGACGGGCAGCGTGCTTTTTTCGATGACGATCTTGGACGACTGCGATTCCCGCAGGATTTCGCGCGCCACTTTTTCCCAGTACTGCAGGTCTGCGGCCTTGCCGGCGCCTTCGCCGAAGGTTTTGGTGGGAGTGTTGACCGAAACGAAGATGACTTCCGATTCGCGAATTGCGGCGGTGATATCGGTGGAGAAGAATAAGTTCCGTCCGCGCGCCGCCTGCACGACCTCGAGCAGGCCGGGTTCGAAGATGGGAAGGGTATCGCTCTGCCACGCTTTGATGCGCGCCTCGCTGACGTCCACGACGTTCACTTTGTACTGAGGGCACTTCATCGCGATGACCGCCATCGTCGGCCCGCCCACATAGCCAGCGCCAATGCACGCAATCCGTTTCGAAAACATAGTTCACTCCTCCGCTATCAGATCGGCCAAATCCCCGCCAGCATTACTTGGGAGTGTCAGCGTCCCGCCTAATGCCGCATATTTGTCTGAGTCTGCCGTCTCGAGGCCTTCGTGAAGGGCTGAGTCCAGGGCTCTACCACATGTCCCAGAATTGATCAGAACGCAGTCGGCGGCGGGACTTCAGCGCTCCCGACGGCTATTTGTGAACCATTGACATCCCCAATGCATGCGTCCAGGAATCTCATTAACAATCTCTTTGGTCTGAAGCCCCAAACTCATATGTTCGTGTCTTAAATGTTCGAGCCGAAAAATCATGATTTTATGATACTCGCCGATACAGTTTAGAGGTTAAACTTGGAATTTCCTATGTTCAACAAAATAGTTGCTTCCCCCATTCTTGTCCGCGTCATTCCTTTTGCCGCTTTTGCCGTCCTGACGATGCTCCAGGGCAGCTTTGGCGATGCCGGCCAATACTGGATCTATGCCCTGAAAACGGTCATTGGCGCCTGGCTCCTCTGGCTCTTGCGTCCTACATTAAAGAGATGAAGTGGAGCTTCTCCTGGGAAGCGGTAGCCGTTGGCGTGGGAGTCTTTATAGCCTGGGTAGGACTGGATGGCTATTACCCGATGCTGTCCGAGCGTTCCGGAACTTTCAATCCGCTCAGCACCTATGGCGCCGGCAGCGCCATGGCCATGATTTTCATCGGAGTGCGAATAATCGGATCTTCTTTAGTCGTCCCGCCCCTGGAAGAGATCTTTTACCGCTCGTTTATTTACAGATTCCTCATCAAATCCAATTTTTGGGAAATCCCTCTCAGCCGCTTTGAATGGCGCGCATTTCTGATTGCAGGCGTGGTCTTCGGCATCGGCCACTATGAATGGCTCCCCGGGATCCTGTGTGCCTTCGCCTATCAATGGCTGGTCATCAGGAAAGGCCGCCTCGGCGACGCCATGACCGCCCACGCCATCACCAACTTCCTGCTGGCCATCTGGGTCATCACGCACCGCGCCTACTACTTCTGGTGATGAAAAGCTGACGGCTGAAAGCTGACAGCTGATAGCTGCTTATGTTGTCCCCGCCAATATCAATACCACTGCATTTTCCGCTTTCCTATCCTCCGGCACGAGTCGGGCAATCCCGCGATCGAAGGTCGCCAGGCATCCTTGATGGCGAAGCGCCAATGACAGCAAATGAGCATCGGTAATCTGATGATGCGTATGTATCTTTTCGACGCCGATCCATCGATCGTCTATTACGGATGATTCTTCGGGCCAAAAAACATGGCCTTCGAATGCAATCAAGCTCCGGAGGAATAGCACTGCCTCCAGGGGAGATTTAGCCTCTGGAATCACCCGGGCATTGGAGGAAACCCGGATAAAGCCATTTTCCGTTGTCGGACAGGTGGCCCATCCCACCTTTTTTTGCTCGCGAAACCATTGCCTGGCCAGCGAGTGATAGATGTGATTCGGCCATGCAAGCGCAACCAGGACGTTTACATCAAGGAGGGCGATCACTCGGTGGAATCCTCGTCGGCTTTGCGGACCATTTCCAGAGTTAAAGGAGGCGCGTCTTCCGAAACTCTGAAGGATGGGATATCTCCCGGATCCTCCCGATAGTCTTTCGGAAGCAGGGCTTTGCGCAATAAGGCGGATACTACTTCGCCGATAGTTCTGTTTTCTGCCATAGCAATGCTCTTTGCGGCCTGGTAAATGTCGTCATCTATCTGAATCGTCGTTCTCATTCCTACAATAGTATCATTTGATGCATAGATGTCAAGATGCATAGATGCTTTCTGCCACAGATTACACAGATTACACAGAATTTATTTAAATTTTTTCTGTGTAATCTGTGAAATCTGTGGCTATTTTGGGAAAAAAGCAATTGCCAAATATATCCTTTGAAGTGTATAGTAAGGATATAAAGTAAGGAATATGTAAATGACCGCTACCGTAACATCAAAAGGACAAGTGACCATCCCCGTCGAAGCACGGAAGAAACTCCGGATCCGGACCGGCACCAAGCTAGAGTTTGTTATTAAGGACAACGGACGACTTGAAATAATCCCTCTTGTTGGTTCGATAAAAGATTTAAAAGGCGCCGTGCCAAAACCCGAAAAATCCCTTACGCTGGAAGAGATGGATAAAGCGATTTCAGATGGGGCGCGGCGGTGATCGGCCTTGACACCAATATTCTTGTTCGGCATATCGTTCAGGATGACGAAGCGCAATCGAAAGCGGCGACCCACCTGTTAGATGCTCATTGCACAGCGGAAGACCCGGGAATCATCAGCCTGGTTGTGCTTTGCGAATTGGTTTGGGTCCTAGATCGAGGATACGGCTATAGACGGGAAATAATTGTCGGCGTGCTTCGCAGGATTCTCACGGCAGAGGATCTACGCGTTGAGCACGCTGAACTGGCCTGGCTCGCGCTCAATTTATATGAAAGCGGGAAGGCCGACTTTGCGGACTATCTGATTGGACTGGTTCACAGGAATCAGGGCGCCGAATTCACCTATACCTTCGATCTTCGCGCGACGGAGTGCGATCTTTTCAAGCTAGCCTAAAACAAAGCACAATTGAATGTGCGCAACTTCAGATCTGAGACGTCCTGTGAAGCCCTCCCGGGAACGCCGCCGAGACGGCCAATGCCGCATACTTTTTGCAAATATGCAGTCCCGGGAGCGCCGGCGTCCCGCCGGCCCGATGGCTTAATGCAACAATTTACAGACAAAATACGCGATTTAAGCCTATATTCAGCATCTCCGACAAAGAGCCGGGCGAGACGCCGGCGCTCCCGGGACAAAAAGTATGCGGCATTAGGCGAGACGCCGGGGCTCCCGGGAAATTAGGATTTGAGGCTTACGTCCGTGCAATCTGTGTAATCCGTGTAATCTGTGGCTGCTTTAGAGAGCGCGTATCCTGTGCAGGCTCCAATTCCGGCAATCAGGATATCGGTAATCCCGGCAGACCTGGTCGGCACGAAAACTTGCGCCGCCTCAATCCCGCCCGCCAACAAGATCGCCCACACAATAACCATCCGCCTCGGCCATAGCGCTGCCAGCAACCCATAGCTCATCAGTCCCGACATCGCGTCAAACAGCGCCGCGCCGGTCGTCCGCGTGTAATATTCCACCAGCGGAACCCATTCAAACCTGCCCTGCCCGCCGAAATGGTAGGGGCTTAATCCCTGAGCCACAAGCGCGAGACTCATTAAGACAAATCCCGTCGCCGGCCGCACAAGTGCCGGAGCAAGACGCGCAGCTGCCACACCCATAGCAGCTCCCCCGAAATTCATAACCAGATCCCGCAGCGAAAGCGCATGCGACTCGACAAGAATCTGCATTCCTTCGAAAGCAAACGGCATTGCCAGCGCAAGAGCGACAACTCTGGCCTTCTTCATGGATCCGGCCAGCGCACCGAGAATGGCGAACTCGGCCATTAGGATCCACTCGTCACTAATGGGTGTCCCCGATTCCCAGGGATTCAGCCAAAGCACTTTCACATTCGACCACAAACCGGAAACATCCATGCTGAAATCAAACGGCAGGAGCATCCCAATCATTATGATCCCTGCAAGTATGAAAAAACTCGTCCTCCTCCGGTCCATCATCGATCCCGAAAGCAGATCCAGCAAATAGCCTCCGAAGATCGCCGCGGCCAATGCCCCGGCAAAAGCGCCGATCCCGTTGTTGATCGCATCGGTTATATCCGACAAACGCGACGCCACTCCCATTTGGAATATTTCCGACAGCAATCCCAAAAAAAATCCGGCGAAGAACCAACGGGCGATGCTTGGCCGCTTCTTGTTCCGGCCAAACCAGAGATATCCGAAGAATCCCAGCGGCATGGTGAGGAGGATATTGGCCGCCATATCAGGCAAGCTGTGAATCCGTCCGCGCTCCACATCCCAGAAAGGAGCAAGCCCGAACGAAGACCATGCATGACTCAATGTCTGAGGCGAGAAATCGAAGTGAAACGGAAACAGCGTTCCATACAGAACAAGCAGGACGGACAAATAAAACCCATACCGGCAAAGCGCTAGGAGCTTAAAACTCATAGCCACAGATTACACAGATTCCACAAAAATATTGTGGTTTTTTTAGTGAAATCTGTGAAATCTGTGTGTAATCTGTGGCTGCTTTAAAAAGTTCTCCCCTTACCCGCAATATTGAATTCATTCCGAAAAGTATTCATCTCGTGACTTCAGTCACATAAGGACGGATAGCCTTACCGATACAATGGATGGCGTCCAATAACAATTTTGGGGGCCGAGTTCGGTTTCTCTGACGACCTCACTTTTTATTTGGAGTGCGACATGAAAGCAGGAAAAACCCATTTTTGGCTTCGGTTATCCTCGGTTCTTTGGCTTCTGATGGGCATCGCTCCTCTATTTGCCCAGAGCCAGCGCGCAGAAAGAGTCAAACCGCCTTTCCCGTCGATGCGGTTTTCTCGTCATTTCCATAATGAGGAAGCGATCCAGGCGCTGGGCGCCAACTTGCCGACTGTCGCTTCCTGGTATGGAAAGTCAACCGAGGAGATGGCTAGGCTGCTTCGTCACGACCGGAATCTTTGGGTCAGTCCAACCGGTCGTCTGATGTACACCTGCGAGATGGAGACGCCATCAGATGGCCGGCGCGGAAGCGGCAACCGGCGTCACCCGGGATCATGTCGCCAGTTTCCCGCTGGATCAGACTTTCAAACTGCACAGTCTTCCGGGATCCAAGAGAACCATTTATCTGGATTTCAACGGACGGCACGGTTTCAGGCACTGCATGGAATGCAAGCTATAACAGCGGAGCCAGCATCATCGCCGCTCCATTTGATTTGGATAGCGCTCCCGGCACATTCAGCACGTCGGAACTTCAGATGATCCAGAATATCTGGAAAAGAGTGGCTGAAGACTATGCGCCATTTGATGTCGATGTGACTACCGAGGAGCCCGCCGCCGATGCGCTGACGCGGAGCAGCAGCAGCGACGATACGTTTGGGAACAGAGTGATGATTACGCCAACGAATTTCTTTCCCAATGCCGGCGGAGTTTCCTATGTCGGAGCTTTTGACGATATCGGCGACTATTACAAAACCTCCTGGGCATTTTCGAACAAGCTTCCCAATGGCGAAAAATATATTGCCGAAGCCTGCTCTCATGAAAACGGGCACTCGGTTGGCTTGCACCATGAAGGGACGACGAGCGGCACAACGTATTACCAGGGCCAGGGCGATTGGGCGCCGATCATGGGCAATTCCTACTACAAGAATGTGACCCAATGGGCCAAGGGCGAATACACGGGGGCAAATAACACCGAAGATCAGCTTCAGGTGATGCAGAACTATGGACTGGCATATTTTGCGGATGACCACGGCAATACCGCGGCTACTGCGACCCAGCTGGCGGTAGGCACCAGCATCAGCGAATCAGGCTTTATCGAACGCAATACGGATGTGGATGTTTTCAAGTTTCTGGCCGGAGCAGGAGCGCTTTCGATTAGCGTAAGCCCGCGCCTCTGGGTCCGGATCTGAAGATACTGGCCGAGCTCCGCGATTCCAGCTGGAACCTTGCTGGCTTCCTCAAGCCTTTCCAGTTTGGGCGCCAGCATAAGCACCACGGTTTCCGCAGGGACCTATTATCTGACGATCTCGGGCGTTGGCTCAGGCGATCCGGCATCGACCGGATATTCCAATTATGCCAGCCTCGGGCAATACTCATCACAGGGACGGTCGCAGATCCCGGCTCAGTGAGCAGCCTCCGACTGCCGTGATTTCGGCTGCGCCGACTTCAGGCGAAGCGCCGCTTGCCATCATCCTTCTCGAGTTCCGGTTCAACCGATGATGGCGTGATTGTTTCCTAGCATGGAACTTCGGCGACGGTCGCGATTTCCAGCGATCCGAATCCTGCGCATACATTCTCCTCCGCAGGCAACTTACACTGTGACGCTGACGGTTACGGACAATGACGGACTGACAGGCAGCTCTCTGTGGCGGTAACGGTTACCAAGCAGACCATTGTAATTCGCATCTCGCTCACGTCCACCAGTTCCACGACCGCCGTGTCCGCGACTGCAGCTGTGACGATCACGAATCTAGCCGGCAAGCCGGTTTCCGGGGCAACGGTGACCGGCTCATGGAGCGGGCTGGTCCAGGGGACGTCCTCCGGCATTGACCGATGCTTCGGGTTGTGGCAGTGCTGGCATCGCCTCAGTCTTCGGCTTCCGGGACGTTTACGTTCACCGTAACGGGCGTTTCGGCCCCGGGCTATACCTACAATGCCCAATTGAACAACCAGACCAGGCGTCGATTACAGCGAACCTTCAGGCCGCTGCAAAAGACACGACGCCTCCAGCCATAAGCATCAAATCGCCCACCGCAAACGCAAAGGTTAAAACGACAGTCTCCGTGCTGGTTAACGCGAGCGACAATGTGGGGGTCAAAAAGGTTGAGCTTTATGTAGACGGCAAGTTAACCGCGACATCGACTGTTTCGCCCTTTACCACCAAGTGGAATGCGACCAAAGCAGCAAAAGGCTCGCACACGCTTCAAACCAAAGCCTATGATGCGGCAGGGAATAGCGCTGCGTCGCCAAGCGTTATAGTTAAGAAATAAGAAGAGATCAAAGAATGGCATAAAAAAAGGCCGCAATTTGCGGCCTTGTATAGCAAAAAACCTGAGAAAGGTCGCCGCATCATCTTTCCTGCGCTTTTGTGTTAAATATTCCGAACACTTTTTCTCCTTTTCTATAAACCCTTTTAGGGATTGGTGCAAACCTCATTTCTCCGCATTGGATTAGTGCCTTATATTATTCATTTACTTAATGATATAGCTCGTTATGCAACATTTTGGAGTTAAAGATGCTCCAAGCCGTGCAGTCAGGCAATGGGATCATTGAAACACCACATTATGCAACATAAGCTTCGGCAACTAGTCAGGCTAATCCCGATATTGTGAATAACGACAATAAATTATGGAAGAATGTGTCGGGATTTCTGGCTTCCCTTGCCTGAATCTATGAACCATTATGCCCCTGCAACGTATTTCTTCAGTGTCGGGAACTTTTACACATTTACTTAGTGATTGAAGGTCAATTAGGTGTAAATATCAGTAAAAGATACAGTTACATCTTTGGTGCATAAGTTGCTTGCAATTAAATGGTTCTTTTAGAAAGGAAGTGCATATGTGTCTTAACAGAATGGGATTAATAGCAGCCATATTAGCAAGCTTTGTTCCTTTCGCTTTTTCCGGAACAATAGATCTTACTAATGAGTAGATCCTACTATTTATACTGGAAAGCTTGCTTCCGACAACTCAGTCTGGAAGGTTGTAGTGGGAACACCCACAGGCACTGGTGTCTATCACCCATTCTTGCGCTACCAGGACAATCCGTTTGAGACTGGATTGAACACCGATTACAAGCCGGTTCCCTACGACGACAAAATGCCGGTAGATTTGTATACACATTCTGTTCGTTTTGATGATTTATTGACAGTAAATCTGGGCACTATTGCGGATCCTAAGTGGTATTACGGTTTTACCATTGACTTCAATGAGCCAGGCTCACATAAAGCCAAGTACCTATCTTTTGATAATTATGATTTGTATGAAGGGAATGCGCCGGACTTGTTCGATGTCGATACGAGTGTTGCGGCTAATGACATGAAGCTAAAGTTTAATTCTCTAGATACCATCTTGACCGACTACACGCTGCAAGCTCTGGCAGTGGCAAAGATGACATTCAATTTTTCATTCCATACTTTGCGCCGGATGCCGGATATCCGTACATGTATCTCTATATTACAAGTGGTCTTTATGGATTTGACCCGGAAAAGCCTAAGCAACCATATCAATATGAAGCCACAGATGGTTTTGAGGAGATCCGTGCGCAATTTGGTCCCAACTATATTCCACCCGAGATCCCTGAACCTACATCGCTGCTGCTTCTTGGTACTGGATTATTAGGTCTGGGATGGATTGCCAGACGCCATAAAAATTAGACCATAGTCAAGGCATAGAAATATTTTATGGGCAAGCTCTATTGGCTTGCCCCTTTTTTGCTGCTTTAATAAAGGGTTTAAATTGCCAAAAAATTTGCCCTCGTTCAGCTGTTCATGACATTCCATCGGCCATTCTCCTAAAATTTAATGTCTGAATACCGCTCCAATCTACGGTTTTGTTTATCTGCAATATATTAACAATAAAAAACATACACGAATTACTACATTGTTCACCCCCCTGAATGTCGGCCGATCACAGTTTAGAGCAACTACGCCCCTCTGCGTATTCCGGGGAAGTTGACCATCTGTTCCGGTGATGTTGGTCACCCTCCGAAGCGAAGCGACGCGGGATTACAGTAATATTCATTTACATGGCCAACTTCAGTCCATAAAAACCAAAGCGGTATGGCTCAACATCTTCTCCTTTTCCCCAAAAAAGCCGGCAACTTAGCCCGACTTTGACAACTCGCCCTTTACCACGAAATGGGACGCAACCAAGGCACCGGGCCGCATATGCTTCAAACCAGGGCCTATGATGCAGCAGGCAATAGCACAACGGCGAGCGTTAACGTACAGAAATAGAAGAGAATAGCCGGCCTACAGAATGAGGAAGCCGCACACTGTGCGGCTTTAAATGATTACAGCCGCTGAAATGCCCCGTTACTCTACCTCTTTGCCCTTGATTCCATTCAGCCAAACCCCAGCCCCTGGCGGTGAGATACGACAAGATCAGGTTATGGACACCCACTCCCAATTTTTCCACCCTTTCCTTTCTGGAAGGGTTACAGCTGAGGGCGCAAAATTCCCAAATGCCTTTGTTTTTGATTGCAGGATTCAGCGGGTATCCACTACTATCAAAATTCGCGCGTGTCCACGAACTTTTGAATCCGCGCAATAGACAAAGTTATCCCCGCTATTTAATAGCTGAATGTTGGCTCCGCTTACAGAAGCATTTATTGCTAAGCTATTGGAATAAAAGACCGATATTGGACACTAACTTTTGCCACACTATTGTTTCCGAAAGAGCGGCCGCTGCAGCTGACAGCGCGCAAAACTTCGGAATTCGCTTTTAATGGAGAAATCCGTTGGCTGTCACAAATTCATTCACAATTCAATCAGCAAGTGTGATCGACTAGTCGGCTATTGGTGATTGCTGAAAATTTTATGTTGTGATCAGTCTCCATTTTAGCTGCTGAATGTCGGCCTGTCTTACATGTTTAAGACGATATAAAGCTATATATATAAATGAATTACATAGCTTTGACAATCATTCACCATTTGAATGTCGGCTACGCTGACAATTTCGCAAAATTTATGCCACTCACTCATTGCTCCGACAAGATGATAAATGTCATTTATTAAGAATAGTTTGCGGGAATTAACGCGACCTAAAACATCGTTGGCACGTGTATTGCAGTATAGCGTATTGCCGCTTGAGACCCTCATCCTGCAGGCAATAATTGACGATGAGTTTAGTACGGCCTTGCTCTGCCCGAATGGAATTTGAGCAGGCTCGAATTGGAAGAGAGGTGGACGATGACAGGAAGAATGATTCGATATTCATGGATAATCATTTGCTTTTTCTTTTTTAAGGAAGTTGCAACCGCCGAATCAATTTTCGCGGACCTGACTGCCGAAGGAAGTTCTGAGTACATAGGATCGGCATTTTTTGAACAGATCAATCCTAGCTCCACGGGAACCGGTGTGATCAATTCGTTTCTCAGCATTCAGCGCAATGGAAGCGAGAGGGGATACAACACCGGCGGCGATATCGAACAGGGTTTTGATATGAAGAGGACAGGCGGTCCTGGCGAATTCGATGGATTTACCAGAGTAATAGTTCTATCCCAGGTGCCTGTCGTGACACTGGAGGATGGTAAAGAGTATCGCCAATTCCTGCTGGATGTTAATGAGAGCCGAGGCCAAGGCGATGAGTACATATCCCTCGATGAGATGCAGATTTACCTGGCCAACCTGCCGGACATTGAAACTTTTGCATCCTTCCAATTGTATCCCAAAGTTTACGATCTTGATGCTTCAGACCCGGGCAATTGGATTGGATTAAACGCCGCGCTGAATTCCGGCAGCGGTGCGGGCGATATGTTTGCCTACATTCCTGATTCTCTATTTAATAGCGCGAGGGGGGATTGGGCGAACCCCTATGTTTACCTCTATTCAAGCTTTGGTGCCCAAGGCCTTGTTGACAATGGATTAAAGGGAAAAGACAAGGAAATACTCTACGATTGGAGAAGCTCAGCCGGCTTCGAGGAATGGGCTGTCCTGGAGGTTCAAACGGAGATTCCTCCAGTCCATGCTCCCGAGCCTACTTCATTGCTGTTGCTCGGAACGGGTATTGGAATAATGGGTTTGATCGCGGCGCGAAGACGAAAAAATAGGAGTTTCTGGGAGCGAAAAACACC
>CAVXIH010000003.1:0-138118 GCA_963761825.1 uncultured Acidobacteriota bacterium | reverse complement strand
GACTGCGCCCCCCATGGACCAGAAAACACCACGAGCCAAACGCACAGCGATTGGCGATGTCTCGCTGCGTTCCATCATCGACCATAAAAACGAAGGACAGCGTGATATAGCCGTAGATTGGAGGCTGCTCAATTATTCACTCCCTGTTTACAGATATCGATGATCCGGCTGCTTGCTAATCCATCGCCATAGGGGTTCTGTGCCCGAGCCATTGATTGGAAGACGGAATCATCGGTTAAAAGCATTGACACCTCTTGTTGGATCCGGCAAGCATCAGAACCAACCAGCCGGACCGTCCGGCCTTCACACCCTCAGGTCGTTCGGTTGTGTCTCTCATGACAAGGACCGGCTTGCCCGAGCCAGGCGCTTCTTCCTGAACTCCGCCGGAGTCTGTGAGTATGAGGGTGGCGCGGTTCATAAGTGCAATGAACGGGAGGTATTCAAGCGGTTCAATGAGATGGATATTGGACCTATTGCCCAGGAATCGGAAAACCGGCTCTCGGACATTGGGATTCAAGTGAACGGGATACACGAATGCCACATTCTCGAAACGCTGGGCCAAAAATGCAATGGCCCTGCAAATTGACTCGAAGCCATCGCCGAAGTTCTCACGGCGGTGTCCGGTGATCAGTACCAGCCGCCGATCGGAGTGGCTGTTGGTCAGGTGATGGGATAAACCGGGAATGGTCTGAGGATTAGCTTGGATTTTGCGGAGGGCAATATGGAGCGCGTCAATAACTGTGTTGCCGGTAACATGGACGCGGCCAACCGAAACGCCTTCCTTGATTAAATTGTCGGCTGCCCACTGGGTGGGGGCGAAGTGCCAATCCGCGATGCGGCTGATTAATACGCGATTAATCTCTTCCGGGAACGGAGCAAATTTGTTCCATGTTCGCAGGCCGGCTTCTACGTGACCAACGGGGATCCTGCGATAGAACGCTGCCAAGGCACCGCAGAAGGCGGTGGTTGTGTCGCCTTGGACAATGACTAAGTCCGGCTTGTGATCGGCAATGTATCCATCAATGGCGGCGACCGCATGCGATGTCAGGCCCGCTAGGGTCTGGTTTGGCTGCATTAGGGAAAGATCCACATCCGGCTTAACATCGAAGACACCCAGCACCTGATCAAGCATTTGACGATGCTGACCGGTGACACACACGTGGGGTTCAAACGCGGGATTCTCTTTGAACGCCAGGACCAGCGGGCAAAGCTTGATAGCTTCGGGGCGCGTGCCAAAGATAAGGGAAACTCGTTTCATTGGGCTATTACAAAACTGAACCGCCCCGGGTTTACCGGAGAGTTGTTTGTTTGAGTCCTGCTACCATAGCGGACCCTTCCAATTGACGATAATAGACCATTGAGTTGAATTTAAAACTCTTCCTATCTATTTTCCATTTATTTGCGTTGACGAGTAATTTCACTTCAACCCATTTTCCCATCTGGACAGTAATCTTCCCGCGAGACTTTCGGTTGGTTTCTTTGGTTTCGGGCTAATTTGTATTGGTGAAGGTCATGGTGGGAGCTTTTGTGCATACAAATCGAAGAGGGTTCTTAAATCGGCTCTCACGCGAAAACCGCCTGGTAGCCAGAGTAGCGCAGCGGCACTACGACTAAATGGCTAATAGTTGCGAGAATATACAGCTTCGCCCTTTAACTTACAGGCGGACACACTAAAGGCATCTACCTTAAGTTATGGCGAGAAGAAAGTCAGTGCGGGCAATCACATCCCTCGAAGCAATGGCCCTGCAGCATCCAAATCTATGTTAATGAGTTGCCAAGCATGTATAGCGAATCAGAGCCATATCTGTCAACAATTTTCATGCCACTACTCGATTAGTTTCAATAACTTGCCGAAAAAATGCAATCACCGGCATTTAACGCTCTTCCCTCCTGTAGTTTGGGGCTGAAGAGGCCATCCAATGGCTACCCCCCCTGGGAGGCAGGTGTCCTCGCCGGCCGACTGCCTACTTGTATCAATTTCCGGAGGAAATATGATGGATTAGCTTTCTATGCTTGTTTGATCTATGAGCCGCCGAGACGGCGGCGTTCCCAGGACGAAAAATATGCGGCATTGGGCGAGACAGCGGCGCTTTTAAAGCACCTGAAAAGTGAGAAAAGTGGGCTTTTGGGAAGCAAAATGGCTCAAAACATCTTTTCCGAAGAACGCCCGTTAAGTTTCTGGGCGGACTGCCGATATGGAGATTTTACGGTGAAGTTCTCCAAATAAGCTGCGGATTAGCCGTGCCCGAGCATGGTCGGGCACGGTTATCCGGGAAACAAACTTGCTTTGAGAAAGCAATTCATGCCACAGAACGCATCCTTGCTTGATCGTATTATTCAGCTGATTGACTCCGGAGGACTCCAGCTTCCTATTTACAATCCCATCGCCCTGAAACTTCAGGAAGCGATCACCGCCAAAAACGAAGATATCGCAGAAATTGAAAAGCTGATCCTGAGCGACCAGGTTGCAGCGGCAGAAGTCCTTCGAGCCGCCAATTCCCCGTTCTTCTGCGGACTCTCGCCCGTGCGCACCATCCGGAATGCCATCATGCGCCTGGGAACGCAGCAGATGCGCCGCCTGGTTGTCCTGGTAGGAGAGCGCGCGAAATACACCGCGCAGGATCCCATGCTGCACGATAGGCTGCTGAAACTCTGGCCGCACGCCTCGACGACGGCGCTTGCTTCCCAATGGCTGTCCAAAAGACTCCGTTCCACCGGCATCGAGGAAATATGCTTTCTCGGCGGCCTGCTTCACGATATAGGCAAGCTCGTCATTCTGCGCGCCGCCGACGAGATCAAAAAATCAGAAAAAGACGAGTCTCTGTTTTCACTTCAAGCTGTCGACAATCTTCTCCGGTCCGCACACTGCGAACTGGGCTGCAGATTGCTGCTGAGCTGGAATACTCCGGAAATCTATTGTCAGATCGCCCGCGATCACCATTCAGAAGATCTGTCGGAGGATCTTCCGCTGGCGATCGTTCGCCTTGCCAATGAGGGGAGCCGAAGGCTCGGCCTTGGCCTTGATCCGAATACGGGATTGATCCTGTCGGCAACGCCGGAAGCAAACATGCTTCAAGTCAGTAAAAAGCTGCTTTCCGAGCTGGAGGTAATGATTGAGGAACATCTCTTCATTGCAGCTTGACGCTAAACGCGAATTTGTTGAGGAAAACTCATGATTTCAGGTCCGGATTTCCTGTTGGTTGTATGTGATGATGCCATAAACCGCGATCTGATGTTGCACCGCCTTTCGCGGCGAGGATTCAACGTCTCGTCGGCCGACAACGGCGAGGAAGCGATGGAACAGATCCAGTCCCGCCACGTGGACCTGGTGCTGCTCGATCTCCAAATGCCCGGCTCGAACGGGATTGAAACATTGAAAACTCTCCGCCAGACCTACACGCCGGCAGCGCTGCCCGTCATCATGGTGCTCGACAAGGCAGGCAGCGACGGCGCTGCGGAAGTTCTCGCAGCAGGAGCCAACGACTATGTCACGAAACCCGTCGATCTTTCAGTAATGCTCGCCAGGATTCAAACGCAGCTATCGCGCGTGCATGCCGAAGAAGCCTTGCGCGACAGCGAAGAACGCTATGCCCTGGCTGCTCGCGGAGCCAACGACGGATTGTGGGACTGGGATCTCGTCACCAATAAGATTTGCTTTTCATCCCGCTGGAAATCGATGCTTGGCTGGGAGGAGCACGAAATCAGCGACGATCCCGACGAATGGTTCCGCAGAATTCATCCTGACGACGTAGACCGAATCCGCGCGGACATCGACGCCCATCTGACCGAGCAAACGCCGCATTACGAAGATGAATACCGCATGCTGCACCGCGACGGAAATTATCTCTGGATGCTGGGCCGCGGCATCGCGGTGCGCAGCAGCGGGAAAGCATACCGCATGGCCGGATCACAGACCGACATCACCAGGGGAAAAGTCGTCGATGTCCTGACCGGGTTGCCCAATCGAGTCCTTTTTATGGATCGCCTCGGCCGTTCTTTCGAACGCTCGCGCCGCCGCAAGGATAAGACTTTCGCTTTGATCTTCCTGGACCTGGATAGTTTCAAGTTGATCAACGACAAGCTGGGTCACCTGATCGGAGACCAACTGCTCGTCGCCATCGCCACCCGGCTGGAAACCACTATCCGCGCTACCGATTCGATTGCACGGTTGGGACGAAATCATACGATTGCGCGGCTGGGCGGGGATGAGTTCACCATCCTCCTGGAGGAAATATCGAGCCCGCTGGACGTACGGCGCGTTGCAGAGCGCATCGCAAGCGACATGTCGACTCCCTTCTCCATCAACGGACAGGAACTGTACCCTACAGCCAGCATCGGCATCGCTCTGTATAATCCGTCGTATCAAAATCCCGAAGAACTGCTACGCGATGCGGATATCGCCATGTACAGCGCAAAGTCTCATGGAAAAGGCCGCTATGAATTTTTCGACGCAAACATGCGCGCAAACACAATCGCCAAACTGCAGCTGGAAGCCGAGCTTCGTCGCGGCATCGAACGGAGAGAATTCGAAAATTATTACCAGGTGATCGTTTCGCTGAATACCGGCAAGATCTGCGGATTCGAAGCGCTGCTCCGCTGGAGGCACGCGACGCGCGGAATCGTGGCGCCCAACGAATTCATTCCCGTCGCCGAAGATACCGGGCTGATCGTGCCGATCGGGCAACGGTCTCTCGAATCGGCATGCCAGCAAATGCGTATCTGGCAGGCGCGCTTTCTCAACGATCCCCCGCTTATGATTAGCGCTAATCTTTCGCCGCGCTATTTCCTCCAGCCCGATATTGCACAGCAGTGCAGCACCGTGCTGTTCGAGACCCAGCTATCCAACAGCAGCTTCAACATCGAGGTCACCGAAAGCGCTATGATCGCCGAACCCGAAGCGGCGATTCAATTGATGCGCCAATTGAAATCGCTCGGGATTAAAATTACCCTGGATGATTTTGGCGCAGGGTATTCCTCCCTCAGCTATCTCCACCGCTTTCCCCTGGACAGCGTCAAAATCGACCGTTCCTTTATTTCCCGGATCATGGAAGACGACGAGATGGTCCGGACCATCATCGCGATGGGAAGGAATTTAGGATTGAAAGTGGTTGCCAAAGGCGTTGAAACCGCAGAGCAGGCCGCAAAACTGCGCGAACTGGGATGCGAATTCGCGCAGGGATTTTATTTCTCAGTTCCTATCAATGCCCAGGAAGCCACAGACCTGCTGGCCGAAGAGTATCATTGGGCCGACTCATCGGAAACGGGCCACATCGACCGGTGGGCGATCCCTACGAAAGCGATGAAGCACGCGGTGTTGCTAGCCTTCAGCATTCAGCCTGTCAGCTGTAAACAGCTTGAACAAGCAATGGTGCGGCTGCGTCCCGTAACAATGTAAGCCGGATATCTGCATGCGTCCCGTAGGCATGCTGAGACCCGGGTTAAAGCCCGGGCCCACTTGTTCTTGTTCTTGCTCTTGCCTCGGCACTGCGTATTTATTTTCATTTTCTCTCACGACCTATGCGACTGTTGAACTTAAGCGTCGCTGCGCGCAGGTTTACTATTGCTGTTTTCGGATCCGGGAGATACTCGCGCTCGCGGTATTCGAAATAATCGAAATCGGCCGGACATCGCGTCCCCATAAGATCCTGGCAACACATCCCCACAAACGCACCGGTGAAATTGGGATTCCCCGGCGGGCCGGCCTCATCCGATAAAATGCTGGCGTCCAAGGGACCCGGCAGCCATTGCCATTCCCCTCCCTCGATCCGGAAGGCAAAAAGAAGCCGCTCGTAATCGACCTCCGCGCGCAAATGCACGCGCACGCCGTCTGGAATCGCGATGGGATCGCTGAAGACATCCGACTGAACCGCATCCGGGAGACAGGACATCACGCGGATGTGCCGTCCCAATCGTTCATCGCGCGAGATATAGAGGTAATGAAACTTGGAACTGTTGTAATAGCAGACCAGGCCCGCCATCTGCTGGAATTGCTCCGGCTCGAAATCAACAGCAGTAGCGGCGCTAAAACAGTGGGATTGCTGCCGGCGCGCGACCAGAGCCTGGCGGAACATGCTGCCGATGGTTTCGGCGCCATAGAGCCGCAAGTGTCCGGGACGCGCCGTCAGGCTGAAAAGCTCGTCCGGCCATGGAGAGCGCAGCCACTGAAAATCGATCGGCAACTGAGCCTGTGCGAAATCCTCGCGTGCGGTGCGTTGCGGGAAATGCGTGCGGCGGCAAGGCCGGGGCGTCAACCTCCGACTGCGGAACACCCTCGCCGTCCGCTGTCTTCAGCCAGCCATCGTCGGACCACACCATGCGCTGGATGGCTGTTTCCCGACCCAACGTGCAGCGTCCCCGGTTGCGGATAGGCCGGCCGCACAAGATGCACCAGGTACACTTCGCCCGTCTGAGTTTCCACAAAATCCGCATGCCCGGCGCGCTGTAGTTCCACGTCGGGTCGATGGCGCGCAGTCAGGATGTGCACATCCGGATGGAGCTCGTACGGCCCCGTCAGTGTGCGCGATCGCGCCATGGTGACGGCATGCCCCCAGCCGGTGCCTCCTTCGGCAGTCAGGAGATAGTACTGCCCGTTGCGCTTATACAGATGCGGCCCTTCGGTGAATCCTATCCGCGTGCCCTGAAAAATTGTATAGGACGGCCCGATCAGCCTGCGCTCGCCAATGGAATATTCCTGCAGGCCAATTCCGGCGAAGCGATTCTTGCCCGGCCTGAAATCCCAGATCATGTGCAGCAGGTATTTGCGGCCGTCGTCGTCATGAAAGAGCGACGGATCGAAACCAGCGCTGTTCAAATACACCGGATCGGACCAGTCGCCGTCGATGCTTGAGCTGGTGACAAGGTAGTTGTGAAAATCCCGGAGCGAGGCACCGCCGGATCCGCTCTGTGTGGTGCGGCCATACCGCTTGACGTCGGTGTAGATCAGATAAAAAAGCCCGTCGGCATAGCTCAGGCATGGCGCCCAGATGCCGCAGGAATCGGGATCACCGAGCATGTTGAGCTGGCTCGCCCGCCGCAAAGGACGCGTCAGCAGACGCCAATGCACAAGGTCGCGCGAATGGTGGATCTGGACTCCCGGATACCATTCAAACGTGGAGGTCGCGATGTAGTAATCATCTCCAACACGGACAATTGACGGGTCCGGATTGAAGCCCCGCAGAATAGGATTCTGTATTTTCATGAGTTCTCCGCTGCTGCGTCCATCGCTATCGGAATCGGTATCGCTATCGGCATCGGATGTCGCAATCGGCTTTTTTGATTTCGACCATCGATTTAAAAGGCCGATATCCGATGCCGATAGCGATACCGATTCCGATAGCCGACAGTCACTGCGCTTGTTCAATGCTCATTCTTTCAGCAGCCTGTGGGTCACGCACCACGGTCCACAGAATGATCGCGCCAATGACGTCCAGCACACCCAGACAGATAAAAAACGGCGAATACCCGATTGTAGTCACCAGGGCGCCGATCAGCAGCGAAAATACGAGCACTCCCGCATTGCCGCAGGTTCCCGCCATACCCGCTACAGTCGCTACCTCGCTTCTCTTAAAAAGATCCGTGGACATTGTAATCACGGTCACCGAAAGGGTCTGGTGCGCAAAGCCGGCCAGGCAAAGAAGCGCAATTGCGACGTACGAGTTCCCCACGGTTCCAACAAATCCTACGCCTAGCATCAGGAATGCGCCCAGGCTAAAGGCGCAACGGCGGGCGTTAATTAAACTCATTCCAAGGCGATTCTGAAGCGTCAGGCTGACGAATCCGCCGAACACGCTGCCGAAATCAGCCGCCAGGAACGGGAGCCATGCAAACAATCCAATTTGCTTCAAGTTCATATGACGCACGGTGGTCAAATAGAGCGGCATCCAGGAGCTAAGTGTGCCCCATGTCGGATCGGCAAGAAAGCGCGGCAGCGCAATGCCCCAAAAATTACGCTGTTTGAGGATTTTCTTGAATGACGGACGGTTGCCGTCGTTGCGCAATGCCTTCTCCTGACCTGAGACGATGTGCTCTCGCTCGCTATCCGTCAGGGCCGGGTGTTTTTCCGGGGGACGGTACAACAACAGCCAGAACACGACCCAGATCAGTCCCAGAGCGCCTGTAATGAGGAACGATGCCTGCCAGTTGTAATGGAGAATAGCCCAGACCACCAGCGGCGGAGCGATCATGGACCCAAAAGACGCACCGATATTGTAGATGCCGCCGGCGATCCCGCGCTCCTTTGCCGGAAACCACTCGGCGGTCGCCCTCATGCCGGCGGGATTTGCCGAACCTTCGTTGAATCCGAGAAGCCCGCGCAGAAAAGCGAATGCCTGCCAGCTATGCGCCAGGCTGTGCGCCATGCTCACGAAGGACCATGCGATTGCGAACAGGGCAAATCCAAGCCGGAGCCCGATCACATCCATGATATAGCCGCAAATCGGCTGCAGCATGATCGCACCCTGAAAAACGCCGACAATCCAGGAATATTCCTTCTCGGAGATTTTTAAGTCCTGGAGGATCGTCGGTGCCGCTACCGCGAGAGTACTGCGCGTCAGATAATTGATGCACGATCCGAGCATGATCAGCCCGATGATCCACCATCGCAATCCTTTGATTTTTGGCATATTCCTCAGGGCCCTTGGTGCGCGCGAAACAATTAAGAACAAAAACTCAATCGTCCCTACGGGACTCTATTTCATGTTCCTTGCGCTGTCCCGGCACTACGTGCCGGGCTAGTATCATTGCGTCCCTAACGGGACGCGATGTTTGCGCTATACGGCAATAATGCTTCTGCCGCAATTCCTGAATTTGCGTCCCGTAGGGACGCTGCGATAATAGCCCGGCACGCAGTGCCGGGAATTATTGCAGGTCATAGAATCAAGTCCCGTAGGGACGACTGATAATATCGTCCGCGCCTATTCCAAGTTTCACCAGGCGGTGAGACCGCCGTCCACCGGAAAAGAGGCGCCGTTGATGAATGCCGCTTCGTCGCTCGCCAGAAAGACGAAGGCATTGGCGACGTCCAACGTAGTTGCGAGCCTGCCAAGGGGGATCTCGCTAAACCGCTCCGCCCGCCGCTCCGGATCCTTAAGAACAACCTCGACGAGCGGCGTATCCACCGTGCTCGGGTGGACCGAATTGCAGCGGATATTGTCTTTGGCATAACGCGTGGCAATCGATTTCGTCAACAATGTAAGCGCGCCCTTCGTCGTCGTGTAGGCCTCGTTGGTGTACTTGTGCCCCACAAGGCCGCAGACGGAAGACATGTTCAGAATCGTCCCGCCGCCGGACGCGCGGAAAACCGGCAGAGTATGTTTGATGCCGAGGAACGGCCCCTTGATATTGACGGCCATCATGGCATCGAAGCTTTCCGCAGGCATCTCCTCGATGTTCTTACGAATGTTAATGCCGGCGTTGTTGACCAGTATGTCCAGGCGCTGCGCCCGGGCCAGGACCTCCGCTAATGCCGCCTTCCAGCTCTCCTCTGATGTGACGTCAAGCCGGACAAATAGGGCCCCATCCAACGATTGCGCGGTCTTTTCCCCATCGGAGCCGTTGACATCCGCGATAAATACGAATGCCCCCTCTTCCCAAAATCTCCTGGCAATCGCCGCGCCAAGTCCCTGAGCCCCGCCGGTTATCAAAGCCACCTTTTTCAACAATCGCATGGCATTACTCTCTCCTGATGCTTTTGCGTGGCGATTCCTTTGCCAGTTGCCGGACAGCTGCCGTGATGTGCTCCTGCGTCAAACCATACGCTTCCAGCAGGTCTTCGTAACTGTGCGCCGACTGTCCGAACCGGTCCTCGATTCCGATGGATCGCATCGGTACGGCTCGCCCCTGCAGAACCTCGCACATCAGTGCAGCCAATCCCCCTATCGTTGAATGCTCCTCCAGCGTCACTACGCCCTTCATACCGTCGGCAAGCGCCGCGAGCGCCAACCTATCGACCGGCTTCATCGAACTGACGTTCACGACACGCAGCGAAATGCCCGCATCCGCGAGTTTGTCGGCGGCGGCAACGGCCATGCTCACCATTTGCCCGTTTGCATAGGCAACCACATGATTCCCCTGCCGAATCAGGTGCGGTTTCCCCAGAACAAACGGCTCATTCTCCGGCATCACATCCGGCAAATCGTTGCGCGTAATGCGCAGGTATGCCGGGCCCTGAAAATCGGCAAGCGCGCGGGTCATCGTCCGGGTTTCGTTGCCGTCGGCCGGAACAAGCACCGTCATGTTGGGAATCGCTCGCATAATGGCCACATCTTCGACGGATTGATGGGTGGAACCGTCGCCGAAATCGGACAACCCGCTGCTGGAGCCGACAATTCGCACATTGAGTCCGGCGATGCAAATGCCCTGGCGTATCTGATCGTAGGCGCGCCCGGCGGCAAAGACTGCAAAGGAATTGGTAAAAGGGATCTTGCCGGTCAGAGACAGGCCTGCGGCAAACGAGGTCATATTGGCTTCGGCGATTCCCATTTCGAAAAACCGCTCGGGGAAAGCCTGTTCGAAATAGCAGGACATCGTGGATTTGCCCAGGTCGGCTTCAAGGACGACGACGTTGGGATTTTCGCGTCCGATCTCGACCAGCGTCCGGCCATACACTTCGCGCGGATTCTGGATTCTCATTCAGTTTTCCCCCTTTCCTTTCGGGGCAACCGGATCGGAACTGAGCAGCGCGCAGGCAGTTTCGAACTGCCCGGCATCCAGCAATCCGTTATGGAACTCCACTCTATTTTCCGCGAAAGGAATGCCCGCCCCTTTGATAGTGCGCGCAATGATCATCTTGGGCTTCCCTTTCACGCCATCAACATCATCCAGCGCGCGCACTATTTCTCCCATGTTATGGCCGTCAATTTCCAGGACATGCCAGCCGAAAGCGCGCCATTTTTCAGATAGAGGATGCGTATTGAAACGCTGCGCAACCAGGCCCATCGCCTGCAGGCCGTTACAGTCCAGGATCGCGACCAGATTGTCCAGCTTGAACGCCGCTGCGGCCATCGCCGCCTCCCAGATCTGGCCCTCCGCAATTTCACCATCGCCGATGACGCAATACACACGGCTCGCGCGCCCATCGATCCTCAATCCGGCAGCCATGCCGCAGGCTATGGAAAGCCCCTGTCCGAGCGATCCCGTATTGGCCTCGACACCGGGCGTGCTCTTGATGTCCGGATGTCCCTGCAGCATGGAACCGCAGCGTTTGGCATGCTTCAATTCCTCCTTGGGGAAATAGCCGCATTCGGCAAGGGCCGCATACTGCACGAAAGAGGCATGCCCTTTGCTCAACAGGAAGCGGTCGCGGTCAGGCCAGGAAGGATTCCGCGGGTCGTGGCGCATTTTGGAGAAATAAAGAGCCGTAACCACGTCCGCGATAGAACACGATCCTCCCAAATGGCCCCGCTGACCCACGCCGATCATTTGCACAATGTCGAGGCGGATGATACGTGCAAGATGCTCAAGTTTTTCAATGTCGGGTTTTACTGCCATCGATGCCTTTCAACCGTTCGGAAAAATGCAGTCCCGAAGGGACCAGGCAGCAAAGCCCAGGGTGGAAGAGCACGCGCAAGCGGGCGCTGGAACCCTGGGTTATGGATAGGATTTAGTAAAAGCCCTGAAAGGGCGATGCAGGCAAACTGCGCCGCCCCTACAGGGCTTTTGTCTTCTTCGTCCCCAACCCAGGGTTACAGCCGCTTCGCGGCCTCCACCCTGGGCTTTGCTGCTCCGCGCTTTCAGCGCTTCTCCTTAACCTGATGCGCTACCGTGCATGCCTTAACTCAACACCCATGGATTGAAGCCATGACCCACATGCTATATTCGAAGAAACACACAACTATGGACTACGCTCCAGTGCGAAGGTGACCAGGCGGCGTAATGTTTCCGAGAATGAGATGCCAGCCTTTTCCGCCGATTCCATGAACGAAACCCCTTCGGTAAGGTCGGGATTTGGATTCACTTCCAAGATGTACGGGACACCGTTATTCCCAAGACGCAGATCGATGCGCGCATAGTCCCTGCAGTACGTTGCAGTGTACGCACGCAGTGCATGCTCCATGACCCGCTTTTCCGTCCTCTTATCAATGCGCGCAGGGCAAATCGAGTGCACCCGATGGTAGGGCTGTACGAGCGGATTCCATTTGATGTCATACGTGATCAGCGGTGGATGATCGTCCACAAGCTGTGAAAAATCGTATTCTATGACCGGCAGCACAACCGGGGGATCGTTGCCTAGAACCGATATGTGCAATTCCATCCCTTCGATGAATTCCTCCACGAGAATCGGCATCTGAAACCGCTGAAATACGCTTTCGAGCTGCTTTTTGAGATGCGGATAATCGTGCACAACCGAGCAGGCTTCCACGCCGGCACTTCCATCCTGCCAGGACGGCTTGATGATCAGCGGGTATCGCAGACCATGATTGCGTCGGATAACTGGCTGTTCCAGCGTGAGAAAACTGGGTGTTGCCAGGCCATGTTGCAGCAGAATATTCTTCGTCAATCCTTTGCGCCGGCACAGCGCAAGACAAAAGGGCGACGCGCCCGTGTATCGCACCTGGAACAGCTCATAGAATCCCGCGATTGCCCCCTCCCGCTGCAAATCGTTGTGAAAATGTTCCACGAGATTGAAAATCACATCCGGCGGATCCTTTGTGACCAGACGGTGGAGCGTGGAGATGTCATCCTTGAGGTTGACGCAACTTGCCTTGAAACCTTCGGCGCCAAGTGCGTTGACGATTGCGTCATATTCTTCCTGCATCGTCGCCACATGAATGGTATATCTGGGCGTAAAATCAAGCGATGCCGGATCGATCGCGCGCATCGTCTCGTATTCATCTTTTTCAACCTGGTTAAACAAAACCAGCACTGATTTATTTTCCGGGCTCATAATAAAATTCTCATACACAGTATCAGGCAGAACCCCACCCGGATGCAAATAAGATGTTGAAATCTCCTCACATCTGGGAGAACCTTCTGACGGTTGTTTCGCTTGGGAGGCGGAAACTCATGGGATTTCGCGTACAACCGAATCTCTGGCAGTGCGGACCTTACGCGCTAAAGCACGCCCTCATCATGCTGGGCATACTTGTCGACGAGCGCAAGATTACCAAGATTGCCAGATCGAACGGCTCCGGCACCGATGAGCGGAGCCTCGCCCGGGCAGCGCGGAGATTCAACTGCGACTTGAAGGAAATACGGCTGGAGGAGCCCGATGATGCCCGGAGAGAGTTAACCGCTTTCCTGCGGGAGGGAATTCCCTGCCTCCTTTGTGTGCACCAGTGGAAGCACTGGGTCGCCGTCGTGAAGGAGGAGAAAGGTAAGTTTCTGCTGCTCGACAGCGAAGAAGAGGCAGTCCTCACCATCGTCAACTGGAAGCAACTCAGCACCATGTGGGGATTTTCTTATCGTAGCGACGAGGAGCCGCGCAAAACCGAAGTCCTCTACGACCTCTATCCGCTCACACCACATTTCCGCGTCCAGGTGCGAGCTAATTTTTCGCTCTCGCGCGCCCGCTATCTGCGCCGTTTTGAGAATAGAGAACTCGCGCAACTGTGGGATGAATACCTGGAAGACCTTCTGCGGATATGCAAACCCCGGAATCCATTGAGCGAAAATGTGGTCTCTATGGGGGAATTTCTTCGGCGTCATGAAGGGATGATTGTGGATCAGATCGCTTACTGGCACGGCAAAATCGAATCCGAAGCCGTCCGGAAAGTTCTGCGGAGGCTGCGATTTGTGGCCGATACGCACGGCCTTGTGGTTCACCTCGACGACGAGAAGCGCGCGATCGCGGGATTAACCGCCCTTCTGGCACTCTGGGCGGGGAGCCATTACGGCATCGGTCCCGTCTACGATGGGACGGGCAGAGCGTAAGGAAAAGCTTTCAGCCATCAGCTGTCAGCTATCAGCTCTAAAAGCTACATGTGGGTTAAGGGTTGAAGCGCGGACCCATATAAAAAGCTGATCGCTGAAAGCATCCGAGCTGAAGGCTGAAGCCGAGAGCTGAAAGCTGACAGCTGATCGCTGAGAGCTGAAAGCTATCCGCTTCATTCCTGAAAAAAGACGAGAGTACCGGCAGGAATATCGCTGACGCTAATATCGTCGCCGCTCACTATTCTGCCGTCGGAGAACCGGTAAAATGTCGAGGGATAATTCCATTTTTCGCCCGCGATCTCGGACGGTGGCCTCCGCGTTTTGACATGTCCTCCGTAGATATATCCCACCAGGACGCGCGTCCCATTCGGAGCCTTGTTCAGCAGCGCCCGCGTGGACCGGCGCTTTTTCAGATCCGCTCCGGTGCGAATCAATCCGTCAGCAAAAAAATAAATGGTTGTCGCGCTGGCGTACGCTTTGCCTGCAACGGCCCGCGCCGTGTCCCCGTCCTTCCCGATTTCGAGAAATCCTTCAAATGCCTGGTCATCTTCCACTTCATTCAGAATGACCTGGGTGCCGGTCGGAATGCGTGCCCAGTCTTCGATTTTGTCGCCTCCCAGCCGTCGGCCGTCAGGAAACACATAGATCGTTGAAGGCTGATTATAGCGCTCACGCGCAATGCTCCATGCCGTCCAATTGTTGTCGATCCGCGAGGACTCCGCTGGCGGTTCGATGACGGCGGCAACTGCCGGTTTGTTCGCCGCGGCAACCAGCGTCTCTTGCGGTTTGCCTGTATAGAGGTACCGGTACAGCGATGCGTCGCCAACCTTCAGCCGGCCGGCCAGCACGTCGGCATCATGCTCCGGCTTCGATCGCAGTCCCAGATGAGCGCGCACTTCAGGATCGGCGAAAATCATGCCGCACCGTTTGCGTCCGCGATGATTGTTTTCGTGGAAACGGTTCGGACGCCCGTAGGCGACCATGGAATGCGTAAGAATGTTATTGTCGGAGATGCCGTAAAGGCTTTTCAGCTGCCCCAGAAGCGCCCGGAGCGCATCGTATTGCGCATCCCGGATATCTTTGTTGTGATAGCCCACGACTTCGATGCCAATGGAATAATTATCGACCGCGCTTCTTCCTTCCCACATGCTCCGCCCTGCGTGCTTGGCGATCTTCGGCTTGTCGATAATGCGGTAGACCTTGCCCGAATAGGAAACGCAATAGTGCGCTTCGCCATACCGGGTAATCTTCCTCAAAGATCCCTCCTCTTCACCTTCGGTTGTATGAAGAACGATGTACCGCGTTTGCGGACGCCGAGGGCGTTTCTTATTGAGCGGGCTGAAATGGTTTTCAATCTGCAATGCCGCCGCCCATGAGGAACGAGCTAAGCTTTCCACGCCGGGTAGAAGCAAAAAAGCAGCCGCCATCTTCACAATGTCTCGCCGCGTCGGCTGGTACAGCGTCACCGTTTCCATGTCATGTAGCATACCGGCTGAAACAGTCTCGTGTCCCCATAAATCCGCGCCATGCCCCACATTTTTGGCAGTGGATATTCACTTCGCGGAGCAATAATGATTCGGAATCGGTATCGGTATCGCTATCGGCATCGAGGATCGAGATCGGAAATCGGTTTTGTATATCAATCCTCGAATAAAAACCGATCCCGATAGCGATACCGATTCCGATACCGACATTTGTCATTTCATGCGGACTTATTGAAGAGAATCAAGCCGACGTAGATCACAGATTCCTTCCCCTTATAGTAAGGAAGGCCTGCGCTTTTCTGCAGGGCAATGACGTTCATGCCATATGCTTCCACCGATGAAACTGCCTGGTCGGGATGCCGGCACGGCTCTTGTGTTAAATAGCCGCATTCCTCGCAGAGGCCGCAGCACCCGGCATTAAGCGGAAGGATCTCCTCCTCAGGAAATTCCTTCCGTATTCGGGCCAGCAGAGTCCGGAAAACCTTTTCGTGAATTTTGGCCGCCGCCAGCATCCCTTTCATGTCGAAATTACTGGCAACGGTATGCACCGTCTGAAACAACAGTCCCTGCTGGTAGCGCACGGCCTTTTGCCTTAGATCTTGAATCGGGCCGATGGCCGGCGGTCCCATCCAGTTCGTGTCGTACTTTCGGCAGAAGTTCTTTTCGCACGCTTTCCGGAAATCTTCATGAAACTGGATGCTCGCGGTATCGAGGATGGCCGCATTCGCAGCATCCGATTCCAGCGCAATTTTTACAAGTTCATTTGCATCTATCATTCCGCACCATTCTTTAAGAATTCCCATTCAAGCGTGCGCATCCCAGAGGTAATAAAGCGCTGAAAGCGCGATGCAGCAAAGCCCAGGGTGGAGGCTGCGAAGCGGCCGAAACCCTGGGTTCGTAGCGAAATAATGCAAGCCCTGCAAGGGCGATGCAGACTGCGTCTCCCTTGCAGGGCTCAACCTCAATCCTATCCGCTAACCCAGGGTTCCAGAGCCCGCTTTTGCGTGCTCTCCACCCTGGGCTTTGCTGCTTCGTCCCTTCGGGACTTTCACATATTCTATTCCGCCTGGCTTTTGCGGATGTCCGCAGTGACGTATCGCCCGGCCCAGATGAAGAACAGGGCGCCGAACATGCTGGCCACCGGCACGCAAAGCAGCGAGTAGCGGATCGCCATGGCGCCATGCTCCGAATTCAAATAATCGTTGAGCGCGCCGATGAGCAGAGGCCCGCCGCCCGATCCGATCAGCGTGCCGATCAGAAATAAAGTTGCCGCGGCAAAAGCCCGCATACGCACCTTGACGACGCTTTGCACCAATCCAAGGATCGGCCCCATGCGAAAGCCCATCAAAAGCATGGAAAAGAAAGCGCCTACATAGGCCCACGGCATCGGCGCAAACAGGAAGACTATCAGCACCGGACCTGCCAGGAGCGACGTAATGCCCGGACCGACGATTTTCCATTTGTCGTTTTTCTTCCCCAGATAGCCGATGATCAAGCCTCCCAGGAGAACACCGGTAAGCGAACCGATGGAACTGAGAGTCCCTCCGAAAGTGCTGGCCTCCAGCATCGTCTTGTGGTGCACCCGCTCCAGGTACGTCACATACCAGGTATTCAGCGCCAGATCGGCGAAGCCGGTAAAAGTGAACCCGACAACCACCAGGAAATAGGTTTTGTTTTCGACGAAGAAGCGCAGTGTTTCGCCCACTCCATAATTCCGGGTGTCCGCATTTTTCCCATCCTGAATCCCGCGGACCGGTTCTTTCACCGTGAAATATAAAAGCGCAGCGATAATGAAACCGGGAATCCCGACGGCGATGAATGCGCCGCGCCATCCCCAACTGGTCCCCGCGATTCCGCCGATCCAGGCGGCAACCAGGCCGCCGATGCAGGGCGCCGTGGACATTATGGCCATGGCCATGGGGAGCTTGTGGCGCGGAAAATAATCGGCCGCGAGCGAGTTGCCGGGCCCGGGAGAAACAGATCCTCCGATGCTATATCCTACGCGGGAGATAAGCAATTGAACAATGGAGTGCGTCAATCCCCCGATCATCGTCATAATGCTCCAGAATGTCACGCCGATGGAGATGATCGCGATTCTGCCTCTCCGGTCCGCCAGACGCGCTATGGGCATGGACAGAACCGAACCGAAAAGGACGACGGCGATGCCTGCGATCAACCCCATCACAGTATCCGACTGTTGGAATTCACTCCGGATTCGTTCGAGGACGATGTTGACGATGTGGATGTTCGCAAACTGAAACGCCCAGACCAGAGTCAAAAGGGCAAGGACATAATACGCTTTTACCATAGAGACCGGGTTACCGGTCTCCTGCCCCTGCTGAACTGTTGCGTCGTGTTTCATAGCTTTTTATCCCTTCGCCATTAAAATCGGTATCGGTATCGGAATCGGTATCGCTATCGGAAATCGGCCCTTGGGATCGATTGCCCAACTCAAAAACCGATACCGATAGCGATTCCGATACCGATTCCGACTTTTTTAAGCCGTGGTTACAAAACGAACTCCTAGCCTAAGCTTCCTCCACCGCAGCAACAGGCGCCTTCTTATCCGCAACGACGAGATCCATCGAGACTTCCGGCACCGTAAGAATAAGCAGAAAGGACAGCAGCATCGTGATCGCGCCCAGAAGGAATACGCTCTTCAATCCCGCCTCGGTGGACTTGCGGATCGCTTCAACCGTCTGCTCGAACATTTTCGTTCCGCCGGAACCCGTCCGGTCAAAAGTATCTTTGAGCGCCTTCATCGCTTTTGGCGAAAGCAGCACCTTGGAATCACCCAGGGAGGCCATCGTCGCCTTGTCCGCGAACTGATGCAATCCCGAGGGCAGCTCTTTCTCCAGGGTTTTGGCATAGGAAATATTCATTGCCGTCCCCAGGATGGCCGGGGAAATCGCCATTCCCATCGTGATGCTGAAAAATATCGCCCCCATCGCCGCGCCCAGAAGCCTTTTGGGGACCGCATACTGAACGACGAGCGTGTTCACCGTAGGGATCGTGCCAAGCCCCAGGCCGGCGAGCGTCGCCGCGATAACTGCGAAGACGAGCCGGCGTCGAAGCATCGAAGAAAGCAATGCCGAAAATGACGGCGGTCAGAAGGCCGTAGCCCGAGATATACATCCATTTGTAGCGTTTCGTTTTAGCGAGGATGAATCCCGTGGGCACACCGATGAACGCCATCAGCACGTTGAAGGGCGTCAGGATCTGACCGCTTCGCATCACGGTGATTCCCTGCACGCCCTGAAGAAAAATCGGAAAGTACATCATCATCGCCATCAGGCCGAAGAAGGACATCATGCCGGAAAGAGCGACTGTTAGAAAAGTCCGGTTGCGGAAAACCTGCGGATCCAGGATCGGATCATCCGCCGTAGTCTCCGCCCGGAAGAAAAGCACCCAGAAAAGCAGTGCTCCTCCCAGCAGGCCGATGATTTGCACTGATGCCCACGGGTAGGTCGTGCCTGCGAATGAAATACCGATAATTGTCAGTGAAGAGGCTATTGCCACCAGCACAGCGCCGCGCACGTCGATTTTGCGCAAAACCTTTTTCGCCGGGGGAGGAATGCTGATCGGAACCATGATCAGGCAGAAAACCAGCAGCGGAACCCCCATCCAGTAAAGATGCCGCCAGCTGTAATGATCGACCATCCATCCGCCCAGTGTCGGACCTGCCAGTGCGAAGATTCCCTGAGGGATGTTCAGCAGACCGACCCACTTGCTGCGCTCAGCGGGCGGATACAGTGTCGCCCAGCACCGAATAGCAGAGCGGCATGAGCGCCCCGTTGCCGACGCGGGCCAGGGTGTTGGCTGCAATCAGGAAAACGAATGTCGGACTGATGGCGCTGAGGATCGTCCCCACGAGATAGACAATCATGGAGATCAGCAGCATGATCCTGCGCCCGTACATATCCGAAAACTTGCTGAACAGGAGAGTCACAAAAGCGGCGGCCAGAGAAGGAATCGAAAGTGACCAGGAATACAGGGCCATGCCATCCAGATCGGCGGCCATCCTTGGTCTGGCGATGCCCAGCGACTGGATGAAAAAACTCATTGTGAAAACAATGGAAAAGATTGCGATCAGACTGAGGTGTAGATGTCGTCTGTTGAGGCTGGATTCAGCATCGGGCATTCGCATCTCCTGGGAGCGTTCAGCTGTCAGCTTCAGCTTCAGCTATCAGCTATCAGCCAAAAATATTTGCAGTCATCTCAGCATTGAAAGCTAAAGCTATGCAGCAATAAATCAATCCTGTGGGTCGGGGCTGAAGCCGACCCACATGTTGTCATAACTGAGAGCTGATAGCTGACAGCTGATAGCTGACGGCTTTCAAGCTATTTCCTGTAAAAGCCATATTCATTTACGGCCTCGACCATCGCGCGCAGATTTTCCAGCTTGGGACTATCCGCAACCGCGCCGGCCGACAGGATGTAGCCGCCGCCCGTGCCGCACGTCTCGATCAGATTGCGGCAGTACGCTTTCATATCCGCAGGATTCCCTGTGACCACCAGCGACGAAGGCACGTTGCCCTGGATCGCGCACTTTTTCCCGAGTATCTGTTTCGCCTTGACCATGTCGGTCCGATCGAAATACCAGCAGACCGAACCTTTGGGGAATTCATTCACCGTTTCCAGCCGCGTATTGTAGCCGCCCTCGGCGAACATGTTCTGGATCAGTCCTTCCTTGATGAAGGCGTCCATGACTTTTTTGAGTGAAGGCCAATAGAACGTATCGAATTGCTTTTGCGACATCCACCCGTCCGCGCCTTTGTGTAGGGGGTAGGTCACCATAAAAATGTTCGCCACATTGGGAGCGGTCAAAACAGATTTGATGGTGAAATCGGCCACCACATCCAAAGCTTCCAGCAGTTTGTCCGGACGGCGATACATATCTTTCAAGATCGGCTGCGTCCCGCGCAGCGTGTCACCGAGCGTGTCGAAAGGAGCTTTGCAGAAAGCGCCAAAGGCTACCGGATACCCGTTGGCCGCACCTGATGGGCCGAAATCCGCAAACGCCTTCATCATTTTCTGGAATTCCTTGCCGACATCCATCAACTTCTGCAACATGTCCTGCATTTCCGGACTGGCCAGGGGCATCAACTGCACCATGTTCACGATTTCCACCATATCCGTCATCGGTCGGAACATCCGGAGCGGCTCGAGAGTTCCGAAAACGCGGGGCAGATAGGTTCGCATCCAGTAGTCGGAGGGATCGAGCATCAGAGCATCATACTCATCCTGCTTCATATACTCGGCTTCCATAAACTGGAAGGAGGGGACGTTTTCGCCGAGCTTGTGGCCCGGCCATGAATAGAGCTTGTAGTCCAACAGGTCCAGGATTTTTCCCGGCGTGGCCATCATGGGACTGGCCCAGTATTCCAGCTCTCCCGCAAACTCCGCGTTGAACTTTTTGCACGCGGCTACCGCTTTGTCATAGTCGTACATCGCAGTGCGGAAGTTGATGCCATAGTGTGTGTACGGCAGATTGCCCACGGGCAGGTTTATGGGAACTCTATCCGGCTCCTGCACATTATAAACATCCACCAGCCGCTGCGCCCGAAGCGTGTAGTCGCTTTTCGCTTTTTCGCTTACGAAGGTCAAGCCCTGCGGATTGAGAAAATTATCCAATCTTCGCTGCCGCTTCTGTTCCGGAGTGAGCTGCGCCCAATCGCTGGCCTGAGCTCCGGCCAAGCTTCCCATGCTGCCAAATATTGTTCCCATACCGGTTTCTCTCCTAAAGAATTAATCATCTGCTAAAGTCGGAATCGATCGTATCGCTATCGCTATCGCCATCGGAAATCGGTCTTTATGGCATCTATTGCATGAAAAAACCGATTGCGATCGCGAGATCCGATTCCGATAGCGATTCCGATAGCGATACCGATCAATTACTGGATGCAATACAGATGCTTAAGCGCGCGCACGAACATTTTGCCGCCCGACACTGCGGGCGAAGCCATGATAGATTCGCCGATGGAGTTCTTCGCCAGCAGTTCATAATTCGGCCCTGCCTTGATCACATACACGTCGCCATCCTCGCTCGCGCAGTATAGCTTCCCATCCATAGCGATCGGGGACGCGGAGAATTGCACGCCCACGGCGATTCTTGTCCTGCCGTACACTTCCTTTCCTGTTTTCGCCTCATAACAGGCGATGAATCCCTGATCCAACAAAACGTAGATGTAATCCCCGTAGGCAATTGGCGATGGGATGTAAGGCGCGGCGGCGGGCTGCCGCCAGACGATCGCATCCGACTTCGTCTCGCCCGCTTTCAGTGTGATGTCTCCGTTGGCGCCGGGACGGAATGCGGTCATCGGCCGCACCGGCTCGGGAATAAATCCGGAGGAGACGATAATCAGTCCGTGAATCGATGTCGGCGTCGGCGCGGTGATCGCGGTCGCCGGTCCGCGGCACTCCCATAAAAGCTTGCCGGTATTAGGATCATAGCTTCGAATAGCGCTCGTTGCATTGACGATCAGTTCAGGCCGGGCTCCCTCGAGATAGAGATACGGAGTGCTCCAGGAAGAAAGCTCCTCGCGCTCAACTCTCCACGCGGGCTTTCCGGTTTTCTTCTCCAGCGCAATGATAAAGGACTTGCCGGTTTCCTGATCGCAGGTCTGGATCACCAAGTCCTTGTAAAGCACGGGCGAACTGCCCAGACCCCAATTGTTGCGCATCATGAAGCGTCCGAGTTCCCGGCTCCAGATCAGCTTGCCCTTAAAGTCGTAGCAATACATCCCCTGGTCGCCGAAAAAGGCGAACACGTAGGTGCCGTCGGTTACAGGAGTCTGCGATGCGTAGCTGTTCTTCGTGTGGCGCCCATTGACGGGCTTCTGCCGGATTGCGGTCTGCTCCCAAAGTAGCTTCCCGGTGTCGCGGTCAAAGCATAAAACTTTCCAGGAAATTTCCGAAGCATCGGGTTTCCGCGTGACTTGGGGAAAGCCTTTCTGCCAGTCGGCCTCGGCCGGATCGGCATTGACTGCCGTCGTAATAAAAATCCGATTGCCCCAGACGATGGGCGAGGAATGCCCCAGACCGGGCACCTCCACCTTATATTTGATGTTTTTAGCCAGATCCCATTGTGCGGGAATCCCCTTTGCAGTGGAAATACCTAGAGTGCCCGGGCCTCGCCAGCCCGGCCAGTTTTCAGCATTCGCAGCAGACAAGGATGCGGCCAATAGAAGAACCAGAACCATTTTTCGCATGGGGAAATCTCCTCTCTATACAATTGGCATAGAATAAGGCGTAGTCCCCGTTTTTCAAAAGAAAGAATTAAATGGCGAGGCGGTTACGCGCTTTGTTTAGAGTGGGAATCGTGCAGGTCTTGCGCTAAAGCTGCATATTAAGCAACATACCATGTGGTCGGAGGCAGCTTTACCGGGAGTGCCGCCGTCGGCGGCTCCGGTTGAATCACTTTACAGCAGGCGAATACTCGTAAAACTTGTCGGAAATTGATGCGGCAGCAAGCTGCCGCCACTCCGAAAGCGCTCCCAGGTCTGAGCCTGACCCACTTGTATATGCGGTGCAGGCTCTTAGCGGGAGTTGAGGCGGTCGCGTTCTTCGGGAGTGAGCTCCTGCCATCGCCGGAAATTTTCGAGCATGCGTGCGCGCCTTTCCGGAGGCATGCGCATAAATCTGCGGTAGGCATTGCGCAGCTGCTGCTGGCGTCCCGGGGGCAGCGAATTGAATCGCGCGTAATTCTTTTCCAGCCGTTTGCGTTGTTCCGGCGGGAGCTTCCGGTATATGCCATAGCTTTCCAGGATCTTCGCCCTTTCCTCGCGGTTCATCTGCCGCAGCTGTTTCAGCCGTTCCCGCAGTTCCTGCCTCTGTTCAGGCGTCAGTTTTTTAAACTCCTGGTACCGCTCCCGCAAAGCCTCCCGCTGCTCCGGCGTCATGCGGCTCCACTCCTCCTCCGGAGCGGCAGAGTCCTGCTGGCTATACGCAGCGGGCAAAGCAATGGCCATTAGGGACAACACTATTGCCATTAGGACGACCCGACGGTTTTTCATTTATTCCCCTCCGTTTTCTTTTTTGCCGGCACGGCCTGGCTTTCTTCCGTTTTCTGATCCTGATCGGTAAAAAGATCCAGATACCGGATCTTGTCGAAACTCTGCAGCAGCTCCAGGTTTTCGAGGAGTTCGCGATCCTGCAGTATTTCCTTCTCCTCTTCCGTCAGGGTTACTGTTTTTTTCTTCTCGGTTGCTTTGGGCTCCTTGCAGGCAATCAGTGGCGATGCCGCAGTCAGGAGCATGCTTAAAAGCAGTGTGACGGTTCTCAAGGATTGCTCCGCTGCTCTTTCGAGCCTTCAAGCGTCAGTGTTATTTTTTCGATAGTTTCAAAGTTTTCCAGAAAATCCAGATTATTGATGACGGGCATATCCTGAAGGAGACTAAGGTTCTCCGCGATCGAGAAATCATTCATAGTGTCGGGAACAGTGAGCCCGTCTCCTGAATGCCGCAAAAATATTCCTGCCATTAACAGCGCCGCTAGCGTGCCCACCGCGGCAAGCTGCCAGGGGCGCCGCCAGAGGAACGAGAGTCCTCTCGATCGTTCTTTTGCATAAGAGGTTTCCATTTTTCGCTGCTGCAATTTTCCCTGGAAGCGGGCAGCAAAATCTTCCGATGGCTCGATTTCATCGTCGAGGGCAGGCAGTATCTCCACCCTTTCGGCAGGGCTTAATCTGGAAGCGCAGGCGGCGCAGGAAGCAAGATGCAGGCGCACCGCCCGCGATTCGTCGCCGCTCATCCTGCCATTTACAAAAGCGTTCAACACTTCGCGGATCTGTTCGCAGTTCATATGTTTATCAGCTCCGGCAGCAAAGGCTTCAGCCTCTCCGCCAGGGTCTCCTTTGCCCTGTGGATCAGCGATTTGACCGCTTTCTCGCTGATCTTCATTATCTCGGCGACTTCGCCGTAGGAAAGCTCCTGATATTTATTCAAAATGAAAGCGGCCCGCTGCTTCTCCGGCAACTGCCCAAGCGCTCGCTTCAGAGCATTCGAAATTGCCTGCCGCTCCAGAAGCAGATCCGGGAAAACGGAAGAATCGCAGATGCCGCCCGTCTGAGAATTCACACACCGTGGGGCGTCCCCACTGTTCTCCTCATTTTTCAGCGCTGCGCGGACGTGCGGCTTCCGTATTTCATTGAGGCACACGTTGGTGGCAATCCGGTACAGCCATGTGGTGAACTTAGCCTGCACCTGGTAACCGGCGGCCGCTTCGTAGACTTTCAGAAATATTTCCTGCGCCAGTTCCTCCGCCATCCCCCGGTTACGCACAAACCGGTATGCGAAGTTGACGACAGCGCGGGTGTGCCGGGCAAACAGCTGTTCGAATGCCTCCGTGTCTCCATCTTTAAATCGGAGCATCAGAGCTGCATTCGAATCTTCTGCCGCGGGGTCCTCTATCATTCGTGTCCTGTAGCGCTGGTGCAATACCGCTTCCATTTTTATGCTCCAATTATAGTAACACCCGGGCCGCAAAAAAGTTTCGCCGCCAAACGATTTAATCCAGTCAGTTCTTAACCGCTTCCACCATGTGGGTCGGGGCTTCAGCCGCTGGACGCAGTTCCGCTGCTATTACAGCACTTCCGAAACCGGGGCTGAAGCCCCGACCCACATGAAGAGTTCCGAGATTTTACCTCGAAAAATTATTGCCTGCGGCGAAACTTTTTTGGGGGAGCGCGTGTTTAATGAATCGAAAGGAGATACCGCAATGAAAAGCAAAATAATCATATTTGGATTATTCGTGGGCAGTCTGGCAGCAATGGGCTCGACAACAGCAACCACACACGCCGCGACAAGGCCCGAGATCCGCCGCGATGTCCGGGAACTGAGGAGAGACAACAGGGAGATCCGCTACGACAAGCGCGAGCTGCGGAGGGATCGTCAGAGAATTTCGGCGTGACGTGCATAGCGGCGCAAGCGTCCCGGAGATCCGGGCAGACAAACGCGAAATACGCCGCGATCGCAGAGAACTGGGGCAGGACCTGAGGGAACGGCGCCTGGACAGGCGCGAACTCCAGCTACGACCTGCGATAGATTTGCTGATGGCTGGCAGCTAATAGCTGAAAGCTCTCAGCGATCAGCTGTCAGCTGTCAGCTTTTTGATGGGTGCGGCGAGTATTTTCTTCGCACGCGATGATAGCCCTGTCCGCTGCTGAAATCCAGAGTAGTTTAGTGCTGACGGCTGAAAGCTGAATGCTGATCGCTGACAGCTGATTGCTGACAGCTGATGGCCGAAAGCTCTCAGTTTTTGACCGTCCACTCAAAATCTCTAAAATCTGGGGCGGATTTCTGCTAGAATCCCGCCCTTCGATGACTACGACGAAACATCACAACTACGACGAAGACAAGATCAAATCGCTCTCTTCCCTGGAGCATATCCGCAAGCGCACAGGCATGTACATCGGCCGCGTCGGCGACGGATCCGACTACGACGACGGCATCTATATACTGCTCAAGGAGATCGTCGACAACGCCGTCGACGAATTCATCATGGGCTATGGCGACCGGATCGCCATCACTCTCGACGGCACCAAAATCACCGTGCGCGACTTCGGCCGCGGCATTCCCCTGGGCAAGGTCGTGGAATGCGTCTCGCGCATCAACACGGGCGCAAAGTACAGCGACGAAGTTTTCCAGTTCAGCGTCGGCCTGAACGGCATCGGCACCAAGGCCGTCAATGCCCTCTCCTCAGCTTCACGGTCCGCAGCTTCCGCGGCGGCGAATTCGCCGGCGCCGTCTTCGAGCGCGGCAAGCTCCTCGAACAGCTCAAGGGGAAAATTTCGGGCGAACCCGACGGCACGTTCGTCAGCTTCGAGCCGGATCCGGAGATTTTCGGCATCGGCATCTTTTGCCGCAGAACACGTCGAACGCCGCCTGCAGCTCTATGCGTTCCTGAACGCCGGACTGCGCATCGAATACAACGGCCGGCTGTTCCTTTCGCGCAACGGCCTCCTCGACCTGCTGCGCGACGAGGTGGGCGACGAGGCGCTGTATCCGCCGCTGCACTATCAGTCGAAGACGCTCGAACTTGTCCTCAGCCACACGCAGCGGTTCGAAGAAACGTTTCTCTCTTTCGTCAACGGCCAGTACACCTCCGACGGCGGCACGCACCTGAGCGCCTTTCGCGAAGGCCTGGTCAAAGGATTCAACGAGTACTCAAAAGCGAAATTCGACGGGGACGACATCCGGGAAGGCATGGCCGGCGCAATCGCCGTCCGCCTGCAGGAGCCGGTCTTCGAATCGCAGACCAAAAACAAGCTGGGCAACACCGAACTGCGCGGCGAACTGGTCGCCAAGGTGCGCGAGATCATCGTCGATCTGCTCCACCGCAACCCCAAAGCGGCCGAAACCGCTCTGATCAAAATCGAGGAGACGGTCAAGCTGCGCAAGGAGCTTCAGTCCATCAAAAAGATGGCCCGCGAGCGGGCGCGCGCCACCTCCATCCGCGTCCCTCAACTCAAGGACTGCAAGACTCACTACAACAAGCGCACCGGCCATGGCGACGACTCGATGATCTTCATCACCGAAGGCCAGTCGGCCGCCGGATCCATCGTCAGCTGCCGCGACGTCAACACCCAGGCGATTTTCACCATGCGCGGCAAGCCGCTGAACGTGTGCGACCTGCAGCGCGACGTGATGTACAAGAACGAGGAGCTGTACAACCTGATGCGCAGCCTCGACATCGAGGATTCGCTCGAACGCCTGCGCTACCGCAAGATCATCCTCGCGACGGACGCGGACGTGGACGGGCTGCACATCCGCAACCTGCTCCTGACGTTTTTCCTCCGCTTCTTCGAATCGATCGTGCACGAGGGATTCGTGCACATCCTCGAAACGCCGCTGTTCCGCGTGCGCAACGCGAAGAAAACCGTATACTGCTATTCCGAAAGCGAGCGGGACGCGGCCCTGAAAGATCTGCGCGGCGCCGAAGTGACGCGGTTCAAAGGGCTCGGGCGAGATTTCGCCCGCGGAATTCAAGCGGTTCATCGGGCCGGACATGCGCCTGACGCCGGTGCACCTGGCCAACCGGCACAGCGTCCCCGCCATCCTCGGATTCTACATGGGACGCAACACGCCGGAGCGCCGGCAATACATCATGAACCATCTTGTGGTGGATGTGGAACCATGACGGACGGACAGAAGGAATTGCCTCTTTTCAGCGACATGGAACGCCGTCGAACCCGAGCCGGAGACGGCTGCCGGCAGCCCGTCGGCAGCGGCCTGCAAGCGACCGGCGAAGGCCCACTCAAGCGGCTCATGGACCAGAATTTTCTGCAGTATGCCTCCTACGTCATCCGCGACCGCGCCATCCCCGACCTCGACGACGGGCTTAAGCCCGTGCAGCGGCGCATCCTGTTTTCGCTGCAGCAGAACGACGACGGCAAATTCATCAAAGTCGCCAACATCGTCGGCTACTGCATGCAGTTCCACCCGCACGGCGACGCTTCGATCGGAGAAGCCCTGGTCTCGCTGGCGAACCGCCAGTACCTCGATCGAGCGGCAGGGCAACTTCGGCAACCTGCTCACCGGCGATCCCGCGGCCGCAGCCCGCTACATCGAGTGCCGGCTGACCGACCTTGCCCGCGACGAAATCTTCAACGACGACCTGACGGAATTTGTCCCAACCTACGACGGACGCAAAAACGAACCCGTTACGCTCCCGGCCAAGATCCCGCTGCTGCTGATGCTGGGCGCGGAAGGCATTGCCGTCGGGATTTCCACGCGCATCCTGCCGCACAATTTCGCCGAACTGCTGGAAGCCCAGATCGCCATCCTGAACAAGAAGCCGTTCAGCGTCCTCCCCGATTTTCCGCAGGGCGGACTCATGGACGCGCGGGCATACAACAACGGGCGCGGCCACGTGCTGGTCCGTGCGCGCATCGAACAGAAAGATGCCCGCACCCTGGTCATCCGCGAAATCCCCTTCGGCACAACCACCGATACGCTGACGGCATCCATCGAGGACGCGGCACGCAAGGGCAAAATCAAGATCAAAAGCATCAACGATTTCACGGCCGAGCAGGCGGAGATCGAAATCCAGCTCCCGCCCGAACAGGACCTCGACCGGGCGACCGAAGCGCTCTACGCCTTCACCCAGTGCCAGGTGCAGATCTCGAGCCGCATCGTCGTGATCCGCGACAACAAGCCCGTCGAAATGGATGTTCCCGCGATCCTGCGCTACAACACATCCCGGCTGGTGCGCATCCTGCGGCGCGAACTGCAGCGCAAGAGCCGGCGCCTCACGGAAGAGATGCATCACAAAACGCTCGTGCGGCTGTTCGTCGAAAACCGCATATATAAAATGATAGAAACCTGCGAATCCACGGCCGCCGTGCAGCAGGCGGTATTGGAGGGGATGCTGCCCTTCCGCAACGAATTGCAGCGTGATGTGACGCACGAAGACGTGGAAGGATTGCTGGGCATACCAATCCGCCGCATTTCGCTTTTCGATCTGGAGAAAAACAGCAAGGAAATCGAGCGGCTTCGAAACGAATTGGGAGACGTTGAGCAGGACCTCTCCGCAATCGTGCCGTATTCGATTCGATACCTGCGGGGAATATTGAGGAAGTACGGATCGGAACATCCGCGCAGGACGCAGCTGGGCGACATTCGGACAGATTTCCGAGCGCGAACTGACGGCGAACGAATTGACGATCCATTACGACCGGGAGAAGGGATATATCGGCGGCAAGATCGGAGGAGAACCGCTGATCTCCTGCTCGCCGCTAGACAGGCTGCTGCTGATCTGGAAGGACGGACGATGCAAAGTGGTCGCACCACCGGAGAAGCTGTTCGTCGATACGACGCTGATCTATTGCGACATCCTCGACCGGGAGAAAGTGCTGACGGCGGTCTACGAGCTGGATTTCTTCACGTTCTACAAGAAGTTTACAATTGGCGGATTGATTACGAATCGGGAAACGCGGTTCGCTCCCAGGGGGGCCAACGTGCGTTTTTTGGCGGATGACGATCCTCCGGTGCTCTTTGTGCGTTACGTGGCGGATCCGCGCGTCAAGATACGACAGCAGCGATTTGCGGTGGAGCGCCGGGCGGTGCAGACGCGCGACGCAAAGGGATCGGTACTGACGGCGAACACGATCGAATACGTGGGCTCTGAAAAAGCCCCTGATTGGGATGATGCGTTGACCGGCCCTCCGGGAAGATTCATTGATAATTAGCTGTCGGCTTTCAGCTTTCAGCTGTCAGCGTTCAGCTCTCAGCGATCAGCGTTCAGCTCTCAGCGATCAGCTGTCAGCTCTCAGCTTTTTGATGAGTGTGGCGAGCATCCTCTTCACTTCGATGACATCGATCTCCAACTGCTGGGACTCTGCCCTAATAAAATAATCGCGTATGTTGCCTGACAGCTGATGGCTGTCGGCTATCAGCTTTCAGCTGTCAGCGTTCAGCTCTCAGCGATCAGCTGTCAGCTCAGTCCAGCTTTTTGATGAGCGTGGCGAGCATCCTCTTCACTTCGATGACATCGATCTCCAACTGCTGGGACTCTGCCCTAATAAAATAATCGCGTATGTTGCCTGACAGCTGATGGTTGTCGGCTATCAGCTTTCAGCTGTCAGCTCTCAGCGATCAGCTGTCAGCTCTCAGCTTTTTGATGAGTGTGGCGAGCATCTTCTTCACTTCGATGACATTGGCATCCAATTGATGGAATAGCGTTCTGCTGAGAAATCCGAGGTCATGGGCCAACAGCAGGTCGTATTGAACCTCACTGGCAGAACCCATTGCCATTTGCAGAAAACGGGCAAAGTCCGGATCCGTATTCTTGCCGCAGCCCTCCGCTATATTGGACGCGATGGAAGCAGCCGCTCGTCTCGACTGGTTTGTTAATCCGTAAGCCTCATTCTTTGGATAGCTGGCGCTTGATTTGTAGATCGCAAGGACCAGCTGATGTGCCTTACTCCAAACTCTTAATTCATGGAAATCGCGCATAGTACCTGACTGACTGCTGACAGCTGAAAGCTGACTGCTGATAGCTGACTGCCGATAGCTGACTGCTGACAGCTGACTGCTGATAGCTGACAGCTGACAGCTGACTGCTGATAGCTGACTGCCGATAGCTGTCGGCTGAGAACTAATTCCGGAAAATATCCTGCAGTCGAATTTTCAGGGATGGAAGGAGTGGGGATGAAAGGCACATGGATTTAGCATACACGGCATGGCGCAGATATCCGATCTCGCTCCAGATCTGCACTTCGATAGTTTCTGCGTCCGGATTGACTGCCCAGTATTCCCCGACGCCGAAACGTGCGTAGATTTTCTTTTTGGTTTCTAGATCCTTTTTGCGACCGCCGGCAGAAAGGATCTCAATGACGAGATCCGGAGCTCCGTGCAAATTGAGTTCACCCACCAGCCCCACTCTGCCGCCTGCAATATAAAAAATATCCGGCTGGACGATAGTGTCATCGGAAAGGATCACATCATACGGGGCAACGAAAATTTCTCCGAGGTTTCTCTCTTCGACCTGCCGGGCAAGCGCGAGCAGTAGCTTTTTGGAAACACGTTGATGTTTCGTATTGGGCGAGGAAATCATACAGAGGTCTCCGTCGAGGATTTCATAGCGTGTATCCTCGGGGAGCAGCCGGTAATCCTGGCAGGAAAATTGGACGTTTGCCCTTCTGACCATTACCTTAGAAAATACCATTAGCCCCACATCCTTTCTCGATTTCTGATCCTATTGTTTCGCTCGCCGGCTTTATATTTCACATAATCTGAAAATAGCGGACGGTTTTTATGGGATTCACCCGTCGCGTTCAGGTGTTTTTGTTGCCGCATATTTTCCGCTTTAAACGAATATTCTTTTTATACACCTAGCAATGGCTTATATTTCAATATTTTACAGGAATCACGGCCCATAACGCCTCCTGGGCTGTCTCACTAAAATATTTTTGCCATACACAGGCCGCCTGGCCAAAATTCCCACAATCCATTCAACGATAACGATTTAAAGCATATTTCCGCCAATCCACTTTCTTTGGCACGGCGCGTGCATCATAGAAGTGCGTAACGAGTGATTGAAACGAAAACAAAAGGAACCGAGGGAGGAAGCAATCATGTCAGAGACATTACAGAAAGCCGATGGGCTCAACGTGCTGGTGGTGGACGATGAAGTCATTCTATGTCAGAGCGTAGATAAAATTCTGAAGAGGAAAGGACATAAGATCGACGCAGTCACCAGCGTTGCCGATGCCCTGCGAATCCTGGATTCCGGCAAAACGTATGACCTGATCATTGCGGATCTGATGATGCCCCAAGCCGGTGGGCTCGAACTCCTGGCTGCGGTCCAGACAAGCTGGCCCGAGCTTCCGGTGCTGATTATTACTGGTTTCTCTTCCATTGCTTCGGCGGTGGAATCCACAAAGCTCGGAGCTGCCGGATATCTGCCAAAGCCGTTCACGCCAGATGAGCTGGAGAAAGCGGTTGCAGACGTGTTTTTTCGGAATCCGCGAAAAGCGCAAGAACCCGCTGGAGCAGAATCGGATGACATAATTGACGTAGACATGCCCTTCAGCGCGAAAGAGATTGAAAAAGCGACATCCTCCGCGTATGTCGAGCATCTCACGCGATCGGATATGCCGATTGTCGCCGCGAAGCCGCTTCCGCCGGAGGATTATTGCTCTCTGGGTCAGCGTTCCTGCAAGAGATTTGCCAAGAAGGGAATGTGCCAGCAGGATGAATGCCCGATCGTGACGGCCGAGAACAAGAAGGGGCGGACGGCTGCGGCCACAGAGTATGTCTTCGATCCTATTGATGTGGACATGCCCTTCAGCACCGCCGAAGTCACGGCGCTCACCAGCGAAGCCTATGTTGCAGCGCTGGGATCGTCCGACATGCCGATTGTCGGCCACTGGGGACAGTTCGCGCCCTCGGCCCACAAGGTTCTGGTAGTCGACGACGAAGTGGTCGTGGTCAACAGCATCCGGAAGGTCCTCACGCGGAAAGGCTACGCCATCGAAGAAGCGTTTACCTGCAAGGATGCGCTGGCACAGGTCTTTGCGCATGATTACGATCTTGTTCTGCTGGACATGAAGATGTCGGACGGAAACGGCCTGGATGTGCTGCAGAGAATCAAAGCAAAAAGGCCTGATCTGAGAGTGGTCATCGTCACAGGGTATGCATCGGTGGACACGGCAGTCGAGGCAATTCAAAAGGGCGCCAGCGATTACATGGCGAAACCATTCACGCCCGAAGAGCTCTACGGCATGACCAATCGCGTGCTTGGCACGGCGGCCGCCTAATTCGCAAACAGGCCAATGAAAGGCCCCAGTTCCGCGGATAACAATTTGCGGAACCTGGGGCTTTTTTATGTCTACTCCCAGCCTCAAACGAAACAAGCACAGATGCACGAATTGCACAGATTGAATGGTCCGTGCAATCTGGTGTCTTGTTTTTAATGCGCTAAAAATTTGATTCAATTTTCATTGATTTAATGTATCTTCTACGCACTAATCCGGATGGATATGCATTAGGTACTTTGCCCGAACGGATTCTAGGATCCTTTTTGGCTGTCAACGCCTGCACTATTGTTGGGACGTAGCTGAGATCCTATGGGATTCTCAAAAAACTAAGGGGTGGATGCTCTAATCCATCAGGGGATCGGAACAGGATTGATATTTTAGAGGAGACACGCAAATGATGAATATACCGATGCACCGATTCAAATACACAAAACTCACCAAGGAACAGGTAGCCCAAAAGCTTCAGTCGACGGCCGCCGGCCCGAAATGCGCGTCGGAGCTATCGGACGCTCTTTCCGGGAAATCACTGAAAATCGTGACCGATAACGGCCCCGTGCTGAACTATGTCTTTAAAGACAAACGCAAGCTTACGCTGGCTGAAGGCACCGGATCTCCCGTTGAATCGGGATACGGCGCGCTGACGCTGAAGCAAATGGTTTTTTTCTCCCACCTGATCCCTGGAACCCAGAGAGGCTTCAATGTTTTCGTCGATCTGGCTACGAATCTTGTCACTGTGTTTGAAATATGGCTTTGCAGCGACAAAAAAGAAGTAACCCTCTCAAGAAAAGAAGTCGGCCTGGATCCCCGGGAAGTACAGCGCCAGATCTATTTCGGTTATGTTGAAGCTGCCGGGAAAGAGGCTCCGAAAGCGCGCCATCACATTACCAACAGGATTTCAGGCAAAGGGTTGCATTGGAAGCAGGACAATGGCATCGAAACGCTGGAATTATATACCTCAGTCGTCTCCTCAAACTTCGTCGAATTGACGCGGCATGTGGACGATCTCGGCTATTGCGCGCCATCGGATTATGTTCTGGTCAACGACAACACGTTCATCTATTCCCGGACCGAATGCGAATTTTCCGGCATCTTTACGCTGTTTGTCGCGGACCTGTATGCCGAAACCCAAGCGGGCGTACGTCTGGGCTTCAATGAAAAAGATGAATTGGAATACTACATGTTCCGGGGAACCGGCAAGGTTGTAGGACAGATCGCATACCTGGAACCGTTCGATGATCATGGCAAAAAAGGCATGGTTGTGCAGGCAAAAACCGATCCGCAAGCTCCCGGAAAAGGCCAGCGGCTGGTCTATCGCCCCGTGAGAGATTTTCAGTACATGACCGATGAAGAAATGCATCAGGCGGCTTTAAAGAGCACCAAAGCTTTCGGCGGCGGACCTATGGGGGCGCCTCAAGCCAATGTCACCGGAAATAATTCGCCCTTCTCCGATATGCTGGTCGGCAAGGAATTCACGCTCCGATATGACAATGGCGGACCCGTGTGGCAATACAAGTTCACGGAGAAATTTAAGCTTAAATATAAGGAAGAGAAGGAAACCCAGTGGCATGAAGCAGACTATCGCGCCTATGAAGCGGATGAAAAGCTGGCATGGTTCGCGCATATTCTTGAGGACAGCAAGCCCCGCGCGAGCGTGGCGATTGCCGTGGATCTTTTGAACGGGCTTACGACCTGCATCTACTCCCATATGGGAACCAAGTATTATGGAAATGAAACAACCTATCGCGCACTCTTCGGAGTAGCGGAAGGAGAAGGATTCGAAGCCCCGCACTACATGCGCCACGAATTTACCGATGAACTCGTAGGCCATGCCTTTTCATGGTCCTACAGTGACCAGATGACCTCTATGCATGTTTATACTTCTCCTCACTCAATGACCTGGACTATTTTTACCGACAACCAGGCCATGGGCGCCCAGTGGGGGTCTCCCTGCATCTTTGTCAAACTCCGGGATGGAGCGTATATATTCTGTCAAAATGAGGAAGCCTGCAACGGCGCTGAGATGATCGAATTGATCAACACGAAGATATCGCATGATTGCGGCTTCAATTATATGGGCGGAGCGAACGGTGTGAATCTCGGCCTGACGGGCGCTATCGGCCGTCATATCGGACGTTTCGATATCAAAAAATTCTATGGCCCCAAAGTTCACAAGAAAGGAGCCTAAGATGGATTTTGTGAAATCTTTATCCAAGCCGAACACGGGGCGGCGTTCCTTTTTGTGGAAAGCGGGCGCCGCCATGTCAGCGGCGGTGGCTGCCGCTGTTCCGGGTATGGCGAAACCAGCAGGACCAATCAAGGCGACGGCTTGAATGCCGAAGTGAATCGTCTGGCTAATCGATTGGGAATCCTCGAAGATGAGAACACGATCCGCACGCTGCACCAGACCTATGAAACCCTTCTCGACGGCGGCAGGTATGAAGAGGTCGCCGGACCTTTTTGCTGAAGATGCAGAAGTGGTGTTCAACGGCGGCGCTTTTAAGGGCAGAAAAGACGGCATTTCCCGGCTTTATGGCGATTGCTTCCGTTCGGGATTAACCGGAAAGAAGATTGGATCGGCTCCGAATTTCGAGGTTGATTCCGAACAGCGGCGGGAATCCATAAAGGTATCGGCGGATCGCCTGTCCGCTAGCGGTCAATTCCCCTATTCCATGCAGGTCGGCACACCCATGACGGGCGATTCCTCTCTGGTGCGAATGGCACGCCTGCAGGGCGAGGGCATCGTGAAATGGTGGGAAGGCGGAACCTGTGAAGTATCCTATGTGAAGGTGGGTAGCGCATGGAAAATCAGCAGGCTTGAATACCATGTAACATCGAAAGCCGATTATAAGCCCGGCCGGACGCATGCTACGCCGATTGACGTCCCGGCCTTCTCCAGCGTTTTCCCTGTCAATCCGACAGGCCCCGACCGACTCGTATAGCTTGGGGTCGGACTACGGCAAACCATTGAAGCCCTGGCATATGGCTGCAAGGCCATTTCCAGGGCTTCTTTTTTATTCCCGGCATTCCACTTTTACAAACTTGCCGTTTACGATGTGATAGTGGATAAATTGCGGGATTATTGCCTTCTGCCCTACTTTGAGAGGTTTCAGGCGCGGATAGTCCGAGGCGGCGACCGCTTTCGGTGTCAACTCGCGAATCCCCTCAATCTGGACCCTTGCTTCCATTGCGATCGTATCCCGGTCCATTACAAGGCGATCCACTATGACCGTTTCTTTGATATAGCGGTGCAGAAAATTGTAGAACTTCATCACCTCTTCGCGGCTCTTGAGGTTTCCACCGACATGGATCATCTCGAATTCGTCGGCAAAATAAGCCAGAAATCCTTGGTAGTCGCGGCGATTGAACTTTGCCAGATAGGCATCAAAGTCCTTGCGGCTATGTATCTCGGACTTGGTCTTTGCAGGCTGAATCGTTGTAGGTGTTGCCTGCGTATCCGCCAGGCAATAACTCGCACCCAGGAACAAAGCAAAAATAATAGCGATTACGGTTCTTTTCATGTGTACGTATCCGGAATGGACCTTTGAGAGATGGTACGCCTGGCAGGATTCGAACCTGCGACCTACGGTTTAGGAAACCGTTGCTCTATCCCCTGAGCTACAGGCGCACAAGGAGTTACGGGCTCAGCCATTTTGGGTGCAGCGAAAATCGCAGGATCATCATTAACAATGTTCTCGACGACTTCCATCCTGTACAGCATTGCCTCGGAGAGATTAGCATGTCGACAGGCACGATCAAAAGCACTTTTCAAACTCTTCAGTTCCCTCTTTTTCGTGCCATGAGTTCTCCTTGCAGCACGTCTTACGATATCGAGATATCCATCGCTACGCTACCGCGTCCGTTTCCGTCGCATCATCTGGCGGAGAGAGCTATTGATTCGGGCCTGATATCCTGCACTGGAAACCTTGAGCTTCGAGAGGTATTACGACACAGTTTTTAGCCTATTATTCCCTACAAATGTTCTAGAACAGTTAATTCGCAGCTCGCTTTGGTATAGCATTCCAGGATGGAATTCCATAGGAGCGAGGCTGAAAATATGAAACGAGCGAAAATGATCAAACGAGCGAGCCAATGCCTGATCGTAGCGGTGTGTGTTCTCATCCCTGCTCTTGCTGAAGACTGGCCTGAGTGGCGCGGCGCCGGGAGATGTGGGATTTGGAAGGAGTCCGATATCCTGGACAAATTTCCGGAGAAGGGATTGACGGCAACCTGGCGAACACCGATACGCGCCGGATTCGCAGGCCCGGCTGTGGCGGGAGGTCGGGTGTTTGTAACCGACTTCGAACGCTCTAGCGGATTAAAGGGAATCGAGCGAGCCCTTTGCCTGGATGAGAAGTCCGGCAAGATTCTCTGGACGCATGCCTGGGACGCAGACTATGGAAAGATGAGCTACCCCGTCGGACCGCGCGCGACGCCGACCGTTGACGGCGACCGGGTATATATTCTCGGAGCCAGCGGCGTGCTGCTCTGTCTCAAAATCAAAACCGGCGCTGTGGTCTGGCAAAAAGATTATGCAAAAGATTACGGGATGCAGTTGCCGGCTTGGGGTATCACAAGCGCCCCCCTGGTCGATGGAAACCGTCTGATTGCCATCGTCGGCGGACAGCCGGATGCCAAAGTGATGGCCTTCGATAAAATGACGGGCAAGGAAATCTGGAGAGCACTGCCGGCAGATTCCGAACAGGGTTATTGCCAACCGGTGATTTTCGAAGTGGGAGGAATCCGGCAGTTGATCATCTGGCATCCAACAGCAGTGGTTTCACTCAATCCGGCAACCGGAAAGGTCCATTGGGAGCAACCATTTCGGATCAATATGGGCATGACCTTGGCCACGCCGGTTCTCAGCGGATCGCGACTGTTGGTTTCCTCCTTCTATAACGGCTCAATGCTTCTTGATCTTGTAGGGAAAGAGGCAAAACTTCTCTGGAAGGGAAAAAGCAACAGTGAGATCGATACGGATGGTCTGCACGCAGTGATCAACACGCCGGTTATCGACGGAGACTATATCTATGGAATCTGCAGCTACGGACAATTTCGTTGCCTGAACCTGAAAACCGGTGAACGCGTTTGGGAAACGATAGACGTGACAAAGGAGAAAGCGCGCTGGGCATCAGGTCTCATCGTACGCCAGGGCGACCGCTATTTTATCAATAATGATCGGGGCGAGTTGATCATTGCGAAACTCTCGCCGCAGGGCTATCAGGAAATCAGCCGGACGCAGCTTATCAAGCCCACCACCAATCCGGGAAACCGCCGCGAACTGGGCGCCGTAAACTGGTCTCACCCGGCATACGCCAATCGCTGCATCATCGCCAGGAACGATGAAGAAATTATCTCCGTGCCGCTGGGGAAGAAGCGCTGAAAACGGGGATACTTCCCTGTTTAATCATCAAATGCCTGAAACGACGACCTCCCTGAAGACCAGGCTTGGCAATCTCGCGGCAGAGTATGGATAGGGATCGTTCGCTGCCTCAATGAGACGCGTCCAAAGTTTCAGGTGATTGTCGGCGATATTCATCTCAGACACTGCCTGGACCGGGACACCGTTCTCAAACAGCTGTCCTACAATCCCCACCGAGGCGTCCCCGGTCGTCGAGTTCGAATTGCCTCCGATGAATCCTGTAATCAGGATCCCGCGGCCGAGATCTTTCATGATTTCCGCAACGGAACGTTTCCCCGGCGGGACGATAAGGTTGGAGGTGCCTCCGGTAGTCGGCTCCCAGCCCAGTTTCCGGCTGTAATACCAGTCGACATAGAATTCCTTGAGAATGCCCCTATCCACCATAATTCGCCTTTTAGCGGCGAAACCGTCGCCATCGAAGGTGGAGCTCCCTAGCCCTCTCTTGAGCAGCGGATCGTCGATAAGCGTCAGGACATCGCTCGCGATCTTCTGGCCTTTTTTGTCCGCAAGGAACGACTGCTTCTGCTGGATTGCCCGGCCGGACATAGCATCGATCAAGCCGCCACCGATGCGCGCAACGACCCGGTTTTCAATAATGATCGGGAGTGTCTCGGTTTTAATTTTTTTTGCACCGAGCAGCGCAAGAGTTCTCCGAGCGGTATCCTCCCCGATCACCTCGGGCTTGACTAGGTCTTTCAGATGCAGAGCCACAGCAGCCCCGTATTCTGCCGGCCGACGATCCCCCTGATCTCTGGCAGTCATGGACGCGTTGCCGACGAAATACGTACCTTCCGAATATCCATCAAACCCATTGCTTGCCATGAGCAATGACTCGCTGTGGCCATCGGTTGTTCCGGCTGTGACCGAGATGACTTTGTCGCCACCTTTTGCCAGGCAGGAATCTTCGATCGCCTTGACAAATGCGTGCCGGGACTCAGGATTCCGGGTGCTGTAATCCGGATCGATCAGCTCCAGATCCACATTTTCTCGGCCTTGATAGTATTTCGGATCTGGCAGGGTCCGGAATGGATCTTCGGCCAGAAGCTTGGTTTGAGCTACGGCGCGGCCGATGAATTCTTTTAGCGCCGGCTTCCTCAAATCCGATGTGGCCATGCTTGAATATCGGCCGTTGACGAAGACCTCCAAAGATAGCGATTTGGTTGAAGCTTCCTTGATATTTTCCGGCTTGCGCTCCCGGTAGCCGATTTCGACGGTACGCGCGGAGTTGATACTGATCCGACACCCGCCTGCGCCAGCCGCCTTGGCTGTGTCGATTCCCCATGCCGCAAGATCATAGAGTTCTTTTTTCATAATTTGTCTCCTTTCCTCAGCTCCGGGTTCCGCCCACAGTTAGTGATTTGACTAAGACAGTAGGCTGGCCGAATCCGACGGGCGCAGTCTGGCCACTCTTACCGCATGAGCCTCCCCCGCCCTGGTAGAATTGGAAGTCATTTGCGAGCATGATCATGTTCGTCAGCATCTTGGGCCCGTTCCCCATGATGTTCACATCCTTGATCGGAGCACCCAGTTTCCCGCCTTCGATCATTTTCCCCTGGGAGACAAAAAAGGCGAAGTCGCCCTCTCCTATCTTGACCTGGCCGTTGCTGACATCCTCGACGTAGATGCCTTTTCCCGCAGCTTTGATTACATCTTCAGGGCTTGCGGCCCCTGCCGGCATGTAGGTATTCCTCATGCGCGGCATCGGATAATTCTGATAATCCTGCCGACGACCGTTTCCGGTGGGTTTGAGGCCGTAGAATTTTGCCGAGATCCGGTCATGAAGATAGCTGGTCAAAATGCCATTTTCGACGAGAACCGTTTTCTGTCCGGGATTGCCTTCATCATCGACGTTGATCGAGCCCATCAAATTGGGGTTGGTCCCATCGTCAATGATTGTCACAAATGGCTCGGCGACCTTCTTACCTATCATCGTGCTGTAAGTCGAGATCTTCTTCCGGTTGAAGTCGGCTTCCATTCCATGCCCGATTGCCTCGTGCAGCAGAATTCCGGTAATGCCAGGTCCAAGGACAACCGGCATCTCACCCGCTGGCGGCTGGACGGCATCAAATAAGGTAAGGGTGCGATTGACTGCTATTTTAGCGGTCTCCTCAACGATGGCCGGCGTGAAATAATCGAAATTCTTGCGGCCGCCGAAATTCCAGCCGGACCGCTCGCGCCGGCCGTTTTTCTCAGCGACGACGCTCGCATTCAGAAAGATCCTGGGCTGGAGGTCCTCCGCCCTGGTACCGTCGCTGGTGACAACCAGGATTCTCTTCTGCTGATCAAGATAGGCCGCATTGACTTTGATAACCAGGGGAGAGAGAGCAAAACAGCGGTCGTTGACAGATTGAACGATGCCGAGCTTCGGCTCCAGGGGGACAGTACTGAACAGGGTTTTCAAAGGATAATAATCCTCTGTTTTGAGCCGGGTGAACCTCTGTGGCGGAATTTTTGCAGCCCCTGCGGCAATCGTCGCAGCCGTAGCCGCCGCAGCCGTCATGGATTTCTCTTCCAGTTCCTGCGTAAAACCATAGCCGACCTGGTCTCCTTTGACGGTCCGGATCCCGACGCCCAGGGCTACATTGCTGTAGGCCTGGTTGACCTTGCCGTCTTCGAGGATCAGATAATTGCTGATTGTGTGTTCGAAATACAGGTCTGCGTAATCGCCCCCTTTGGCCAGCGCTTTGGCGAGAATCCTGCGACAGACCGCATCTGTGATGGCAAATTCGCGTTCGAAATAGCCTGAGGCTTCCGCCCCAGCCAGAGCAAACCAGGTATTGTTGAAAATAGGAGTTGCGATCGAAACCGCGGCTGCTGCCGCACTGGTTTTCAAAAAAGAACGCCGGTCCATTGCTTTCATGAATCCCTCCTAAACTGCAAACGAAATAGGATTGGGCACAGACTGATACGGAATACAAATACAATTGATTGGGGTTATTGTAGCGAATTTGGATTTTCTAGGAAAGCAGAGAATTGAGCCGCTGCAGCGGTACCTGGTTATACTGTCCCCCCCCCAAAAAAAAGAAAAAAATGGGGACAGTATAACCAGGTACAGTTTCTTAATACTTCGCGTCGGCGAAATCGACCCAGCCTCCCGACCGCACCAGCGCTTCATCAAACTTGGCCAGCGCGAAAGGATAGTGCCGGCTGCCGCCTGCCCACGAAAAGCTCAGCGTCTTGGCGTCGACATCGACCGCACAATCGAGCGCGGTGTTTTTGCCGAACACGAAAATTTCGTCGATTACCGCCGGCGCAAGCTCGATGGCAAGCATGCCACCGTTAAACATGTTTTGCCGGAATATCCTGGCATAGCTTTCAGCGATGACGCAGGTAATGTCATTAACCTCAAACGCCCAGGGTGCATGCTCGCGCGAAGAGCCGCAGCCGAAATTCGCGCGCGACACCACAACCCGCGCCGTTCCGCGCCACGAGCCGTTGACGGAAAAACCTTCGAGCTTGAGGTCTTCAAGCAGGTACGGCCGCAGGGCTTCCTTTTTTGCTTCCGTCAGATATTTTGCCGGGATGATTTCGTCGGTATTGATATCCTCCCGATCGAGCAGGAGGACCGGACCGCCAAATGATTTCATAAAAATTTCCTTTCGACTTTTTTCCGGATCAGTGCATCCGTTCGCGCGGATCGGTAAGTACGCCGCAAACACCGCTTGCCGCTGCGCTCGCCGGGCTCATCAGGTGCACCATGCCGCCCTTGCCCATACGGCCGTTGAAATTGCGATTGGTCGTGGACGCACACACTTCGCCTTCCGCCAGAACGCCGGTCGACATTCCGAGACAGGCGCCGCAAGTCGGATTTGCGATGCAATACCCGGCATCCATGAAAATCTTCAACAGCCCCTCTTCCATCGCCTGGGCATACACAGCAGGCGTCGCCGGCGACAGGATGCCGCGGACTCCGGGAGCAAGCACTGTCCCTTTCACGATCGCGGCCGCAGCACGCAGATCGCTGATGCGCCCGTTCGTGCAGCTGCCGATATACACCTGATCGATCTTTGTCCCCTGCATTTCGCGCAGAGACTTGACCTGGTCCGGCTTATAGCCGAATGTGGACAAAGGCTCGATACGCGAAACATCTATCGTAACCGTTCGGGTGTACTCGGCGTCCGGGTCGGAATGCCATTGGGAAAAAGCCTCGCTTGCGGCCGCCTTCGATTTATATTCGCCCGAGATAAATGGCCAGAGATATTCGGCCGTCGTCGCATCGGGCAGACAGATCCCCGAAGTGCCGCCGGCTTCAATCGCCATATTGCTGAGCGTCATCCGCTCCTCCATCGACATCGCATCCACGGCAGGACCGCGGAATTCGATCACCTGGTCGGTGGCACCATTGACGGTCAGTTCTTTAATGACCGCCAGGATGACGTCTTTCGCATAGACACCGCGCTGCATCGTGCCCATTAGATCGATGCGCACGCTCTTCGGCTGGCGAAACGCGCAGACGCCTTTAAGGATCCCGACTTCGAGGTCCGTCGTCCCCACACCTGCGGCAAAGGCGCCGAACGCGCCGTGCGTGCACGTGTGGCTGTCGCCCATTATCACCGTATACCCGGGTCGGATATACCCCTTCTCCGGAAACAGCGCGTGACAAACGCCGTTGCGGCCGACATCAAAGAAGTCCGTAATCCCATGCCTCGCCGCCCAGTTGCGCATGATCTTAGCCTGGAGCGCGCTTTTTGAATCCTTCGCCGGCGTCACATGGTCGATCACCGCCTTGATCTTTTTGGCATCGAACACGCGGTCTTTGCCGCGCCACTCGAGATCGGCGATTGCAATCGGAGTCGTGATCTCGTGGCACATCACCACATCCAGCGTCAGCACGTAGGTGCCTGGAAAGGGCTCATCACGCAGATGCGCTGCGAATATTTTTTCTGCTATTGTTTTTCCCATACGGGTCCTTTCATCGCTGTCCGCTAATATTTCAGGATGCTGTGCACGTCGTACCTCTTGAGCTTGTCCCGGCCGCGCAGAAACGTGAGTTCGACCACGAAATCCAGCCCAACGACAATTCCGCCCATTGTTTCCACCATCTGGGCGACAGCCTGGGCCGTGCCCCCTGTTGCAATCAGATCATCGACGATCAGCACCCGCTGCCCGGGCTCAATAGCGTCCTTGTGAATCTCCAGGCAATCCGTGCCGTATTCAAGCGCGTAATCCACCTGCAGTTTTGTTGCAGGAAGCTTGCCGGGCTTCCGCACAGGAACGAATCCAGCCTTCAGCGCATAGGCGACACAAGGAGCGAATATGAAACCGCGCGCCTCAATCCCCAACACCAGGTCCACCTGTTTGCCAGTATAAGGCTCCAGTAGAGCGTCGATCGTCTGCTCAAAACAGCGGCCCTGCTTGAGCAGTGTAGTCACGTCATAAAAAAGAATGCCTTTCTTTGGCCAATCAGGTATTTCGCGAATTGCCGCCTTGAGGGCTTCTATATTCTGTGCGTCCATATCACCATCCTTCAATGAGAAACGAAGTGTATGTGCCTTTGATCGGGACATCCCAAACATCCATGCGCTGCACGCGGGAGAGCGGAGGCCCCTTTTCCACCTGCTTGATAAAATCCGCAATTGTATGCGCATCCCCTTCCACGATGATCTCAACCGTGGAATCCGGACAGTTGCGCACATCCCCGTTCAGGCCCAGACGATTGCCGACATGCTGCACGTAATACCGGAATCCGACTCCCTGGACTCTGCCGTGAACGGTTATTTGTTTCGCGCAAGCTGGCATGCTTTAAATTAACGCATAGCTTAGGCTGCAATCAAGTGCTAATTGTCCGAGCAATAGAGGGGATGTATATCGTAGCCCGCCCCATAAATATCGATTATCTGCCGACGGGTTCGCCTTTTTCTCTTCTTATCAAGGAAGGGCGCGCCGGGGAATCAGTAGTAGTGGATGTGTCCTCCGGATTCTCACTCGACGGATCCCCATCGCTGGTAAGCACTTTGACGCTGGTTTGAGCTTCCATTCCGTCAGATAAAATATAAGAAAGCAGCCGATCCGAAGGACGGCTCAAATTTCCGATTCCGGCCAGCGGAGCCTCGTGGAACTGTTGTCGTACGGCAGATCAGGAACCGGTACATGACCTCTTTTGAAGACACCATCTTGCATTCCCAGCGACCACTGACTTCGGGAGCGTAGGCAGAATTACGATTGGGCGCGTTGAAACTGTAAGTCCTCAGCGAACCCCGTTGACCTGTTAAAAACAGATAGGGCAAATCGAATGTGTACGCCATCGTCTGACGATTCAGCGAAACTTTCGCGGGGTCGTTTACTGTAATATCCATCTGATTCAGGTTTATCTTCTTCAGGTTGAAGTCTTCCGCACTCTCAGTTGTCGGAAATTCCGTCGTTACCTCGATTGTATCCTGATCTCCTCTGCAGCTGCCTTTGAAGGTATATACTTCCAAGTCGTTTTTTACTTCCTGCAGGCTTTCCCGACACCAGTCTCCCAATTTGCGATCTTCATTGAAAAACGCGACGGGTCGCCACTCTCCTTTGCGGCCCAAGAGTTCCGAACACTGAATTGGCTGGGCTTCGAGAAACACGCGCTGGAGATCCATATCGCGAAACTTGCCGAAGATGGTACGCAGCTCATCAAAAAACTTTGACCCGTACGCGCTTTTCTCTTCGGATTGCGTCTGCTGCGCAGGTAGGTTCGCAGCCAACAAACCGCAAATAAAAAGAATCACACTCATGCATTGATGGACTGTTTTGACCATACCCCTATAGGATGCGCCTCGTCTGCCTTTGGATCAATCGGTCGCAAGGAGCCGAAATTCTGCAAAAATCGAATATTCAAGGCCTGACCCCAAATGCGATGTTATTATGAAATAAAAGGTGCCCGACAAACATATGCAGATTGCCCGATATTTCCGCCTCTCCCTAATTCACATTCTGTTCGTCCTAGTTTTGTGCTGCGTCTGTTTCCCCATAATATTTTTGCCATCGGCCAGCAACGCTATGTAACGAGTGCCGCTGAACCCGGCAGTTTCCCTGTCGCGCGGGCAAACAGCACGGCGGCCATTTACGTGGATTCGCTGGACTGGCCGGGTGTAATCCGGGCCGCGGGGGATCTACAATCCGATATCAACCGCGTCACTTCACACAAACCATCGATCCTGCACGAAGCGGACTCTCTCTCGGGAAACGTCATCATCATCGGCACCGTCGGAAAGAGCCGGATCATAGACAGCCTGGCTGCCGCCGGAAAAATCGATGTACGCCGGATTACGGGCAAATGGGAATCCTTTTCGCTGCAGGTCGTGCGCCGGCCGCTGCCGGGAGTTTCCGGAGCGCTTGTCATTGCCGGAAGCGACAAACGCGGCACGATCTACGGCATTTACGATCTCTGCGAGCAGATGGGCGTCTCGCCCCTGCACTGGTGGGCCGATGTCCCCGGTACGCAAACAAACCGCACTATACGTCAAAGCCGGAACATATGTGCAGGGCCCCCCATCCGTAAAATACCGCGGCATCTTTATAAACGACGAGTCCCCGGACCTGAGCGGATGGGTGGCCGGGCGATTCGGCACTGTTCCCGTAAAAGCCGATCCGCCGATTCCGCCAGGTGTCGCCAACTACAACAGCCAGTTCTATTCCAGGATTTTTGAAGCGATCCTGCGCATGAAAGGCAACTATCTCTGGCCTGCCATGTGGAACAATGCATTCAACGAGGACGATCCCGACAACGCAAGGCTGGCCGACGAGTACGGCATCGTCATGGGCACGTCGCACCAGGAGCCGATGCTCCGCGCCCAGAAGGAATGGGACCGGCGCTATCAGAAAATATTGGGGAGCTGGAACTACTACAAAAATCCCGATGTTTTGCGGGATTTCTGGCGCCAGGGAATCCGGCGCAATAAAAACTTTGAAAGCATCCTCACGATCGGGCTGCGGGGAGCCAACGATACGCCGATGATTCCGGGAGGGACCGTAGCCCAGAGCATGGCCCTGCTGGAAGAAATCGTGGCCGTGCAACGGAAGATGATCGCCGAAGAAATCGAACCCGGACGTCACCAAAGTGCCGCAACTCTGGTGCCTGTACAAGGAAGTGCAGGAGTACTACGCCGCCGGTCTGCGCGTACCGGACGATGTCACGCTGCTCTGGGCTGATGACAATTGGGGAAATATCCGGCGCCTGCCCACGGAGGCGGAACGAAAGCGTGCCGGCGGTGCCGGCATCTATTATCACTTCGATTACGTCGGGGGGCCGCGGAACTACAAGTGGGTCAACACGGTCTCTATCCCAACTGTTTGGGAACAGATGAGCCTCGCCAAAGAATACGGCGCCGACCGCATCTGGATCGTAAATGTGGGGCATTTCAAGCATGTGCTCCTGCCTATGGAGTTTTTCCTGCAGCTTGGATGGAATACGGAGCGCTGGACCAGCAGGACAATTGGGGAATATACGCGGCTCTGGGCAGCAAGAGAGTTCGGACCGAAACACGCCGCCGCGATCGCGGAAATCGTAGACGCATATACGAAGTACAACGCGCGCCGGAAACCCGAACTGCTGGAACCGAACACCTATAGCCTGACCGACTATCGGGAGGCGGAAAGGGTTGTGGCGGATTTCCGCGCGCTTGAAGCGCAAGAGCCGAAGCGATCTATCGCAAAAATGCCTCAGAACGCCAAGGACGCCTTTTATGAGTTGGTGCTCTTCCCGGTCAAAGCCTGCGCTGCAGGTGAATGACATGTATGTCGCTGCCGGAAAAAATGCATTGTATGCAAAACAGGGCCGCGCAGCGGCGAACGATGTGGCGGATCAGGTTCAGCGCCTGTTCGATGCGGATGCCGCTCTGATGCAATACTACAATCAGACTTTGCCGGCGGGAAATGGAACCATTTCATGGACCAGGTGCACATCGGCTACACGATCTGGCAGGATCCCAAGCAGAACGTCATGCCGAGCGTAACAAGGATCGACGTGCCGCAGGCGGCGGCCATGGGTGTTTCCGTGGAGGGTTCGCGCATTCGCATGGCCCGGAGCGGAAGGCGATCCTGTGCTTCCCCGCTTCGATGCATTAAACCGCCAGCAGCGCTACATCGATATTTTCAATCGCGGTCGCGAATCTTTTACTTACGCGGCCACACCTGGCGCACCGTGGATTCTGGTCAGTGCTTCACGGAGCACTGTCGAAAGGGAAAAACGCATCTGGGTGGATATTGATTGGAGCAAAGCGCCCAAAGGCGAGGCAGACTTCCGTCATAAAAATCGCCAGAGACGGCGGAGAGAGCGTTGCCGTCAAGCTTACGGCTTTCAATCCGCCTTCCGTGACGCGCGCGTCGCTCGATGGATTTGCGGAGGGTGAAGGATATGTTTCCATCGAAGCAGAACACTTTTCGCAAAATATCCCGGCAGCGCGGGCACGCTGGGAAAAGATTGAAGGCTATGGACGGACCTTGTCTGCGATGTCGATTTTGCCTATGACGGCGCAGAGCGTAACGCCGCCGGAAGATTCGCCCCGCTTGGAATACCGAATGTATCTGTTCAATCCTCAAAAGGCGACGGTACATGTGACCGTCGCGCCAACATTGAACTTTGTCCCCGACCGCGCATTGCGTTATGCAATTTCCTTCGATGATCAACCGCCCCAGACCATCGACATTGTCCCAAGGGATTCGACGCCCGCAACGGGAACAGGGAGTGGGAAGAGTCTGTGCGCAATGCCGGCCGCGTGGTGCAGTCTACGCACTCGCTGTCGGGCACAGGCTACCATACGCTGAAAATCTGGATGGTCGATCCGGCGGTGGTGCTGCAGAAAATCGTCGTGGACCTTGGGGGATTGAAGCGGAGCTATCTCGGACCCCCCGAAAGCTTTTTCCGGAAAGCATCCAGCAACGATCCGCTGATCTCACGAACCGACCGCTGCCTCCTTCATGTGGGTCGGGGCCGAAGCTGCCGACACGCATACGTTAAGCGCTTGCCGTCTCATCGTCATGTCCTAGGGCTTGCCTTAGCTGATATAGACGCATTCGGCGCACAGCTAATATCGGAGCTTACAGCGCAAGGCGTCGGTAATCGCCTGGGAAGCCCAGGCAGGGCCGCAAATGACAGGAAGGGCATGTAAGCACGTCGATGCGCTGATTCCCGACCTCAGCATGGATTAAAAGGCCGTGCGCTATTGAATGGTTGGGGTACGCGGTAATTACTCCGCTTTTCTTATTGCGCAGGCTGCGTATCAGGACAACGAGGAGGATGCCGCACAGTAGAGCTATAAATATTTCCGGGTAGTGGGATTTGATGATCTTCGCGGACTGGTCGCCGAATTTCGCGCCCAGATAGCCCAAGAGCGAATAGCGCACCAGCCGTCCTGCAAAAACGCTCGCCGCAAACCGCAGTTTTCCGGCCTGAAGAACGCCGGCAGCCAGAATAAAGGGCTTGGTGGGAAAGGAGGCGGAGCCATCACTGCGGCGAAGACAGCCCACGAGCCATATTCCTGCATCTTCCGCTCGATCCATGCGACTCTTTCGGGACTAAATCGCGACAGCGCCTTCGCGCCGCCCTTCTTTCCGATGCCGTAGAGGACCAGGCAACCCAGAGTCGAACCGATGGCAGCCGCCAGAACGATGAGATAAGTCATGGCCGGACTGCGCCAGGAAAGCAGAACAATGACCGCGTCCGGTCCTCCCGCCATGGGTATGGCCGCAGAATCCAGAAAAGATATCACCAGCAAACCGGGGATACCCATAAAGAGAAGATATTCATTCAGACGAGCCAAAAATCGCAAACGAGGGCCTCCGTGCTTCAAAAGAGCGTACATAGTAGAGGTTTGCCGCGCAGCCCACAACGGAAATAAATGCTGAAATCAGTCAGGACCGTTTTGGTTTGAATAACCCGCGCCGGTCGGAGAAAAGAAAGCAGGCGCGCATCATATCCGGCTCTGCCTTGGCCAGTGCGCGCTCCATGGACCGCGTGATGAGCGGGTAGTGTCGGATATGGTAGAGCCAGTCCTCGACCGGCTCCAGCGGCTGTTCCGTTGTTCTCCACGAGATCCCGTCGAACCGACACAGGTTCACGGGCGCAGAATAGCTTCGCAGGCTTTTATGGCCATGGGTATTGAAGTAGCTGTCGAAGTAGGACATCACAAGTTCCCGCAGGCTGCGATACACCGGCGCACGCGACCGCAGCAGCGTGGTATTCGATTTGGCAACGGCGCCCCATCCGCCGCAGCGGTACACCGCGATGACGTGGTCGTCGTCGTTTTTCGCCACCAGGTCCACGATAAGGGGAGGATGCCCGAGTGTTTCAAGTGCGGCGGCCGCATACACGGCCCCGTCAAAACAGTTGGCCAGCCGCGTTTTCTCCACAATGAGGGGAGATCTGGCGCCGCCTTCTATCCGATATTTGAGTTTGTTCAGGAATTGCTGGATTTCTGAAGGTGTTCGGAATTGTCGCATATCCGTTTCTTTGCCCGCACTGAAAAAGCTATTTTGGCTGTCAGCTTTCAGCTGTCAGCTATCAGCGGCTAAACAAGTGGACCGGGCTTTAGAGGCTGTCCAATGGTTGCGATTCCTGGGAGCCGGCGTCTCGCCGGCCGACGCTTAATCGCAGTAAATATGGCGCCCCAAGACTTCAAGCCTAGAACCGCCGAGACGGCGGCGGTCCCAGGCTTTGCTATCGCTAAACATAGAACTGTTGAACATCCTCTGAAGCCCGGACGCGCTATAAAAAGGGGGTCGGGTCGGAATCGATTTTTTCGACCCCGATTCCGACCCCGACCCGACAACCGAAATAATTGGCTATAGGTTGCGTTTCAACACTGGGACTAAACGAGGGCGCCCGCTTCCGGCGATACGTTATTCGGATCCAGCGCCTTCGTGACTTTCCTCCACCAAATATGGAAGTTGGACATCTCGGGACCGATTTCATCCAGCGGCCTCATGGTATTGGCAAAGTAGCGCTCCTCAAAAGCCCTCTTGCTTTGCTCCAGAGACCAATTATCCACGGCTTCTTTCGCTTTGAGGTTGGCAGGATCAAATTTGCAGAATATTTCGGTTTTGCCGAGATGACCCTGTTCCACGCCCCAGCCGAAGAAAGCACCCCCATCATCGACGATAAAGCCATCCTTGATCAGAGGTTCTTTCGCCTTGCCGGCTCCGATTGCCCACCGGATGGTCAGGTCTCTCTGGCCCATAACAGGGATGGAGCTGAAAGCCCCTCCGGCTCGGAACGTCTCCCGGATGGAGGCGGAGATTCGGATGCACTGGCACAGCAGAATCCCTTCAATTCTGGGATCTTCGACGTATTTGAGGGACTGTCCGCCGGCTTCGCGGACAATCTGCTCCAATACCTTTTTCTTATAGGCAAAATCCGCCGCCGAATTGCCGGCTATGATTACGAAGAAGCCTGGCCCGATCACTTCCTTGCTTAGCAGGTTGAAGACCCTTTCATCCTCTTCGTTGCAGGTGGTTATATTCGCCGCGACCATGGATACATTGAAACCCATCAGCTCGAAGCAGATTTCGTTTTCTCCGAGCCGGATCTCGGCCTGCCACATTTTCTCCACGGACGGGAAGCTGTAATAGCGCGCCATGAAGTTGGTCGGTATCTCGCTCAGCGTGTAATTCGGCGAGGTCCCCTGGATCGGGAATTTCGTAGGCCCGGGCCAGTGATAGATCTTAATGGCAGCCTTGGTAAACACGCCGGGAGTCACGCCCGGAGGCACGGCGCTAGTGAGGATGCTTCGCAGCGACGGGCCGGGCCCGTCCCCGGAAAACCATTCGTCCGTGGATCCCAGGGCGCCGGATTGAACGATGTTCCCTTCAGGCGTCACCCATTCAATCGCCAGGTGGTTTCGATCGTCCCCGCTGGTAGTCTGGTCCAGATGTCCATGCCCGCGGAGCATCGCGGTGCAGTTGCTGCCGGCGCCCTTGAGGTTCATGTGGAAGCCCCTCTTGAAAAGCTCCGCCTGCAGTTGCGCCGTGATGACATACGGTTCGACCACCGCATACATGTTTTTTTCGTTGATTTCGACGATGCGATTCATCCGCCGCAAATCAATGTAGATGATGCCCGGGGGGAACATGCCCGTCCATCCTGTACATACCGCCCGGAACACCAGTTTGTGCTGGTTGCACAGTTTCACGATCGCCTGAACTTCCGCAGTGTTTTTGGGAAGTATGACGGCCGCGAACTCAGTCTGGTGATAGGCAGGCATGATTGCCGGATCGGCGCAGATATACTGCGGTCCGACGATATCTTCAAATGCCGAGTAGATTTCCTTGCTCAACGCCATGATTCATTCCCCCCTTATTAGAGTGCATTCTCTACGAGTTCAACGATGTCGTATACCTTCAGACTGCTGCCGGTTTCCGCGATCGCTTCGTTGAAGGTTTTTTCGCACCACGGACAAGCAGTCACGATTGCCTCGGCTCCGGTAGCTACGGCCTCCTCGATCCTGTCCTTGGCAGTCCATTTGGCAAAATCCGGGTTGGATTCATTGACGCCACCGCCGGCTCCGCAGCACCAGGAGTATTCCTTGATCCTGGTCATTTCGGTGAGCTTCACGCCGGGGAGGCTTTTGAGCACATCCCGGGGCGGTTCATAAATGCCGTTGGAACCTCGCCGGTATTGCTTCGGCGGATCGAACACAAACCGGTCGCCGGGAACCTTCTTCCCTTCCCAGTGAATCCACGGCTCGCCCAGTCTGCCCAGGCGGCATGGATCGTGGTACGTAACCGAAAGCCCGGCTTTTTTCCGCGGCTTCAGTTTGCCCTCTTTGATCAGCCGATCGATGTACTCCGAGATATGCAGGACTTCGAGATCGCCTTTCAGCTTGTACTTGTCATACAACACCTTGAAGGCCTGATAGCCGTCGGCGCATGACGTTACAACCGTTTTAGCGCCGGCTTTTTTGATCATGGCCATGTTCTTTTTGGCTTGCTTGAGAAAATCATTTTCGTAGCCCATCTGGTAGGCGCGCCCGCCGCAGCAGGTTTCGTTGTCGCCGGCGATGCCGAAATCGACACCGGCTTTCTGCAGTATCTTCGCGGTAGCCTGGGCCAGCTTATGCATTTTGGGATCGTAGCTTGTGAGGCAGCCGACGTGATAGATCACGTCCACTTTCACTTTCGTGGCGTCCTTCAGCTTCAGACCGGATGCCCATGCGCCCCGTTTGCCCTTGACCGGCACCATCGAGCCCTGTTTCCGGAGACCGGCGATGACTTTATCGAGAGCCGGATTGGTTTGGCCGTCCTTGACGCACTTGATCCTCATTTCGTTGATCGGTTCCTGGACTTCCATGTCCATGGCGTAGTTGCACGAAACGCCGCAGGCGCCGCACATCTGGCAGTTATAGATGATGTCCAGGAGTTTGTCGGTATATTTCAAACCGGCGTTCAGCATCGCCGTTCCGATATTCATTCTGCCGCCGCCCGAATAGGCGTGGAATTCAAATTTCGCTATGCTGGGACATACATTCGCATATTGAAGCCCGCTCACTTTTTGCATGGGAACGAATTTGCAGCACGAACACCGGCAACACATCGCCATATCGCCTTTGTATTGTTCAAGTCCCATCTACGCTACCTCCTATATTCTTTCGATAATAAATTGCGCCGTTTCTCTGTTTTAAAAGCAGATTTTCCCGGGATTCATGATGTGGTTGGGATCCACTATATTTTTCAGCTTATTTAAAACAGCGACGGTAGCCGCATCTCGATTGAGAACCATTCCCGCGTTTTCCCCATAGGGTCTCGAGAAAAACGCACCTAGTGCCATTAAGTTTTTGGTAGCTTGACTGGACAAGCTCTGAACACGATTCCGCTCTTTTACATTGTCGGGATCATAAAACAGATTAAATTCGCAGTGATAGCTGGTGCCCTGGACAACCGGCTGGATGTAGATCCCCAGGTCGGATGTGGAATAGCCGGCTTCTTCGGCCATATTCTGCATCGCACCAATCTGGTTTTCCAGCTTGTCATGGAGTGTCAGGAAGAACACATCCTGGCAAGCCCCTTTGCTGGCAAAGCTTCCAATAGGGCTCTGCGGGAAGGCTGCTGGACTGCTTTCAATATTTCATTGGCCGAAATGTTGCCGGCTGCTTTTGCGGCTTCCACGCCCAGGCGCTGCGTGATGGCTGTGGCGTCTTTAATATAGGCTTCGACTCTTTCTTCCGGCAAATAATCATAGCCGGCAACCGTATAGAACAGAGTATACGGAGGCAGAGCGTCCTTCAGTTTCCGGTAATCCTCAGGCCATTTCCTGGAGAATATGGCAGCCAGGTTCGTATTGTTGAGGATGAAGCATTCATTGACCATGCGCAGTCTGATCAGCCACGAAGTCATCTCGAGCAGTGTCTCGAGATTTGCGGATCCGACCACGAAAGGTTCTTCAAGACTGGGGAGAATTTCGCATCGCATGGACGCCCACGTCACGATGCCCATGGTTCCCTGCGCACCCTGGATGAGCCGGTGCCAGGAAGCTGTGCCGGGGCCGTACGGCGCCTTTTGCAGGCCGCCCACTTTCCACTGTTCTTTGACAGTGCCGGGGCCCGCCGCCTGTCCGGTTCGGAACCCGTCGCCGGTGCCGAAGAACATTTCAGTGCACGCCAGCGGATCCGAGATGTCCCATTGGTATTTGGGCATAAGGACCGGTTCTCGCTCGAGTATGCTGCCGATGACGGACTTCGTCTTCCGAGGCAGCAAGGGCATATTGAGCCGAAGCCCTTCTTTTTTAACTGCCGGAATGAGTTCGCTAAAAGTCACTCCGGGTTCCACCATGCAGACCCTGCGCGGCCGGTCTACAAACATCACCTTGTTCATCTGGCTTAGGTCGACGATCACGGATCCGCCAGCACTGGGGACCGTATCGCCCCTGAAATGCGGAGAACCGGAACTCACCGGCACCAGCGGCGTCCGGGTCTCATTGGCAAGTTTCACTATCTTCTCAACATCATCGGCCTTTGTCGGTTTTACGACACATTGCGGCCTGATGGAATTGACGAAGCTCATGTCCCTGGAGTATTCCTCCAGAGTCGCTTGATCAAAACGGATATTGCGAGCCCCGACAATTTTCGAAAGCTTCTCTTTTTCAATCATTTTTATCCCCTTTCACTCTCGGGCCGAAAGAATGAATAAAGCGCGTTTCGGATAACTGTTCTAATGGGTTTTTTATATTGAGCATTGTCAGTTTCAGCCGCTTGGCCCGAATGATCTCAGACAATCGGCGCCCAACTATATCATAGGTTTACTGAGGTCAATTATAATTCAGGATACAATTGATTCCGGATTCCGGATTCCGGATTCCGGATTCCAAGCTTGAGATTCAAAGCCTCCAATCTTGCTCCTTCAGTCTCGAATAATGCAATTTCATTCAGGAATCAGGAATTTGGAATCTGAAGTGCGGGTTAAGGTTTTCTTTTGCAGAACTGCACGCCGGGGATATTCTTGAAATCTTCATCCTGTGTCCAAAGAGTTGCTTCGCAGGCCTGCGCCGCCGCCAGAATAATGCTGTCCGCCATCGGGAGCTTTTGCCTGATGCTGATGCGCGCCGCGTCCAAGGCCAGTCTTGCATCAAGATCGACAACGGTGCCCTGCTGCATTACGGCGACTGCCTGCAAAGCGTTTCCTTCGTCGGCCTGCTGAAGAACCTTTTTGAAAACCTCGTAGAGCGTCAACCACGGGACGACAAGATCATCCGTTTGCTCGATGGCCCTGGCAAAAAACGAAGCATTCGGCCCGTTTGCGAAATATTCGAGCCACGCACTGGAATCGATAACGTTCATACCCGATCGCCCTCGCGTTCGATGGTGGTGTCTATGCCTTTAAGAAAGCCGCGCATGTCTTTGGCCGCCCGGACGGGGATCAGCTCAATCCGGTTGTTGTATGCAATCGCCTGAATTTTTTGTCCGGGCGAGAGTCGGAGTCTCTCGCGAATCATCTTAGGGATAACCACCTGGAACTTCGGGGAAATTGTCAGAGTACTCATAATTCCTCCATCGATACGGTATTAGTATTACATTAATATTATCGATCAATATTATGTATGTCAACTACTCAATCGATGCATTTCAGCCTGCTCTTTCCCATGAATCCTCGGTATCGGAATTGCTATCGCTATCGGCATCGGGTGTCGGGCATCGAATTTAGATGATTGAAATAATGACCGATAGCCGATCGCAATTGCGATACCGATACAGAACCGTGACAACTGAGGCCGCAGCGCGATTTAGCGCTATAAGATATACCAACGGTGGATCCTGGATCCGGGACCGCTTTTGAGATTCATCCGTCGCGGCACTGTGATATAACGCTCCTCACACGCGATCAAAAATGGAGGAACAAGAAATGCCGATGACATTGAAGGAACTTGAGGCCGAGGTAAAAGCCCTCAAAAAACAGGCAGCCGAAAACGCCTGGGCAAAAGACTATTTGGAAATATGGAAGCTGCAATCCATGTATTCCCATTTGTACCACGTTGGCAGAAATCCGGAGGTTCCCTCGTTGTTCGCTCAAAAAACGCCGGGCACCATCATGGAGATCGAAGACAGCGGCGTCTATGAAGGCATCAAAAGCATCACTTATTTCTGGAACAAGGTATTTGATGTGGAGCGCATGCACCGGAGCCAGGGGTTCCTCGCGGTGCACATGACCTGCAATCCTGTAATAGAAATCAACAAAAAGGGAACGCTGGCGAAAGGTCTATGGCATTCTCATGGAGTGTGTTCATTTTCCGCGAATGCCGGAATTTTCAAGCAGTTCTTATGCCTGGGCAAGTACGACATTGAGTACGTGAAAGAGGACGGGCAATGGAAATTCTGGAAGTTTGCCTACCGTCTGACCTACATGTGTCCGTACGAAAAAGGCTGGGCCGACGAACCGGTCGCGGCGAGCATCGCGGGTAATCCGCTGAACAAGCCCGATAAGCCGGTTACATACCACATGCCCTACAGCCGGTACCGGATCAACGTTTTTGAGCCGTCCCCGCCGGAGCCGTATAAGGACTAAAGCGTACAGTAAAGCAGTACATGTGGGTCGGGGCTGAAGCCCGGACTCACGTGAAAATGGGGAATAGCGGAACAAGTGCACACACCCCCAGCCAAGTGGGCTCGGGCTTTAGCCCGGGCAAACGCACGACGAGAGATTCCGGCTACATTGTGCGGGCTGAAGCCCGCACCCACTTGTTGGAGAAGCCGAAGGAACACCGGTATCGTGATGTTTAGCTGATTCCTAATTTGGACAAGCCTGGGCTGAAGCCCCGACCCACATGACATGCAAAGTGGATGAAGGCAATTAAAACACGACGTAGCTGCCTTTTTGGATGATAGTGATTTGCCCCCGGGGGCCGATCAGCATCGCCTCTGCGACCTGGATCGGATTACCCTGCGCATATACGATGTCCTGATGCACAACGGTGTCCGGCCGCAGGAAAGCCGCGACACCGACCGTTCCGCCCAGGTGATCTGATCGCCCATAGGCCCAGTGAAAGCCAGCCTTCTCATCTTCAAGTACGCTGCCCGTCACCACTGCCCGGTCGTTGCAGCCGAAGGCCACTTCGGCAATGTTGGCCCGGGTAGGATCTGCGGCGAAAATTTCCCGGAAGCGCGCCGCACCAGCGCTTTCACCACGGACCATGAGAATCCGGTTCCTCTCGACTTCCAATACAATGTGCTCGCCATCGACAACGACCGGCAGTTCCCCTGCGGTGCGCGAGGGTTCTCCGGGGCGCTCGCCTTCGTATGGAACGATGAATGTTTCGCCGGACGGCAAATTAATGACCCGATCTCCCGGCTTGAATCGAGGAAGGTATCCATCGTCAACTTCGGGATGGCGGAAGCGGAGGTCGAACGTGCAGGTTTCGCCGCTTGAGAATTTAACCCTTAATTCCTCGGCCCCGCGCATCGCCTCATCCAGGATTCGACATCGCCGCGCCACCTCGCGGTAGTCCGCATCCAACGCCGTGTTTTCCATCCGCCGCTCCAGGCCCGGCAAGGATGCAGCCCGGAAGTCCTCTTTGCGCCGGCAGTATCCATCCAGGGCGGCAGTGGCGGAGTATTGCGTGATGAATACCGCCAGAGTTGAACTGAGGAGAACCGCGTCGATTTCCACCGGGTCGCCGCCAATCGCTCCCTCTGCAGGAAGATCCGCACCGTTCATCCCTGTAGCCGGATACTCGAGCAGCGGCAGTGTGCCGAATCCGGCCGCGCGACCCAAAGCATCGAAGGCCGCCCGCCATTCGGCGGCCATTTCCCGACGTTCCTGCCAAGCCGCACTATCCGTCAACACGCCGTGCGGCACGTCGCATGCAACCACGACCTCTTCTCCAGGCTGGACTTCAAAAACTTCGGTCAACAATCGCTTCAGATTAAACGGCATGACATCCTCGCTTCATTATTTCTCATTGTCTAGGACTTCTCCTGCATGTCCTTGCATTGGGAATACAGGGGCTTTAATGCTGAATAGTATGGTTAACACGATGCTCAGGCATCCCGCGACAACATACATGGTCCGGTAACCGGCGGCATCGGAGATCCATCCGAACAGTGGCGATCCAAGTCCCATGCCTACGTCAAATAGCGATAGGTAGAGGCCTAGAGCGAGGCCCTTGTTTTCGCGGCCCAGAAAATCGATGACATACGTGCTCAGAGCGGGAAAGATTAAGCCCTGCCCAAGACCGGCGAGAAAGCCGCTCAACACGAATGCCCAGTAGGAGTGAATCCCGGCGATCCACAACAGGTTGATGCTGATTAAAAGCGCTGAAGGAATAATGACGCGCTTGCGCCCGTACCGGTCCGAAATGTCCCCGATCCCGAGTCGCGTAAGGACGGCGGCGGTCGAGAAGGCCAGGAAGAACGGCCCTACCCTGTTGAAGCCCAGGTCGGCGCCGAAAAGGGCGATGAAGTTCAGGACTGTCCCTCGAACCGCGCCATGAACGATGGGCATTGCTGCGATAACAAGAAGAATCAGCATCGGGTACGCGGCAACATGCCCTGTTTGCTTGACCTTGGCAGGAGCCTGGCTCAACGGCACTGCTTTGATCGCAAAAACAAAAATGAGCGAGGCCGCCAGCGCAATCAGGCTCAAGCTGAAGACAGCGCGGAAGCTGTGGCGGTGCAAAACTTCTTCCGCCAGCATGGGACCGATGGCGCTTGAAATGATGCCCGCGATGCCGATGATGCCCAGGGAATGCGCCATTCGGTCTACAGGAGACAGGTCCGAACAGATCGCCAGGAGCGCGGTCGTCGAAACGCCCCAGCCGATTCCGTTCAGGGCGCGCAGCAATAGGGCCAGCATGCCCGCGCTATCGATCAGATAAAACCCCGGCATTCCCACGATCATGAGCAGGAGACCCAGGATCGCCACTCTCCGGCCACCACGCTTGTCGAGGAGGCGGCCAAAAAGCGGGCGCACCATGATCGCCGTCACGCTGTGGATCCCCATGATCAGGCCGACCAGGCTCTTGGACGGATTAAACTGATTAAGAAACAGCGGAAAGAGATAAAAAACCGAAGCGCTCAGGAAGACAAAGAAATACGCTATCGCGGCAAATGAGAAATCCCTGCTAAACAACGATTTGTTCACTAACTACAGCCCAAGGAAAAGTATGGCAGCGCCCGATAGAGCGATAACCGCTCCGGCCATGGCGTGCGACCAGCGCTCCAGCCGTCCAAAATTGAGATGCGTAAGTCCTGCGAGTGCAAAAAGCGTCACCGCCACCATGAGGGCGATGGTAAGGAGGCCGAAAATAACGCCCGTCAATAGCGCGAGGTCCCAGCGACCGCGACTGGCGGGCAGGACGAAAAGTGGAATGAGCGGCTCGCAAGGGCCGAGCACAAAGACAATGAAAAGGCTCCAGAAAGTAACGACGGAACGGCTCGAGGCGTCGGAAGAACCGGCCGGAGAACTTGCGGGATGCGCGTGCACGTGATCTCCATGCGTGTGGATATGAACCCCGATTCCGTGTGCATGCGCAGCGATTCCTGAATGTGTGCGGATCGCCTTTCGAACGCCCCAAACCAGGTACGCGATCCCGAAGCCAAACAGCCCCCAGGCCGCCCAATCGCCGCGCATCCCCTCCAGTTTCTTAATGTGCGCAAGAGCACTGCCCGCGGCGAGTCCGATAGCTCCCAGAAAAAGCGAAGAGAGAATGTGCCCAAGGCCGCAAAGCGTTGTTATCAAAACGGTGCGGGAGCGGCTCCAATGGCGCGCACGGGCCAGCATGATGAATGGCAGGTAGTGGTCCGGCCCGAAAAGCGTATGCGTAATCGCGACGCCTGCGGTGGCAAGAATCAAATTCCAGGAGAAGGCATCAACGTGGGGCATGGTGTTTCCTCATTCACTTCTGTTGAATTCAATTCCTATCCGATTCCAACGAGTCTCTTGATTTCCTGGAGGAGGATGGTCGGATCCACCGGTTTGTCGAGCCACCTGTCGTTCGGGAAATAGCTCTCGTCGATCTGGGTGCGATAATCGAAGTGCTCGTTGACGCTGGTCACCATGATGACCGGAATCATCTTCGTCGCGGAGTTCTCCTTGATCTTCTTTGCCGTGTCCAGTCCGTCGCTCAGGCTCCGCATCATGACATCCATCACGATGCAGTCGTAACGATTTTTCCCGAGTTTGGCGAGCGCTTCCTCTCCACTGTGGGCGAGTTCCACGTTGAACTCCCGCGCAACGACCACACGGGCCTGTTCCAGCAAATCCTCATCGTCATCGACCAGCAGAACCGTTTTCTTTTCGTTGACCATTTCATTCTCCTTGCGATTAGACGTTGATGTCCCAAGGATCCCGCTTGCGTTCGCCGAATGTGGAGTCGATTTCGCTGGCGGAAACACCTGTTGGAAAAACTCCTGTTCCGGCGCATCTATAAAGAACGGCAGTGAATACCCCTTCACCGCCGAAGTGATTACCTCAAGTATATAATGATGTAACCGATTCAAATATTCAGGGGGCGATGCAAGCATTGCCCCCTGAATGAGTTGCTATGCTTTTTTTGCGGCGTAGATTTCCTTGCCCAGTTTGAGGCATTCCATTCGATTCAGATTGTCCCAATCACCGGCGGGGCCGCCAATTTTTGCATACATGTCCTGGATGCTTTTAAATTCGGCTTCGGGCATGAGCGACTGGGTGATGCGTCCGCCAAAGGCGCGGCTGGGCACGCCACTGACCTTGCACATTTTTCCCAGATAGCCATCCACCAAATCCTTTACCTGCTGCGGACCCGGCATTTTTCCCAGATTCCCGCATACTACAAAAAGCCCCCGGATCTTGCTCTGAAGCTGGTCGACATTTTTCGCAATATAATCATCCAGATCCTTCGGGCCTCTTCCGCCGTGAATCGCGGTCCCGATGATCAGGTGATCATAGCTGGCGAGATCTGCCGGAACCTGGCGAACATCAAACACGGAAGCAATTCCGCCCATTCCTTCCGAAACCCAGACACTGGCATCGCGTGCGGATCCATACCAGGTTCCGAAAAGGATTGCCCATTTTTCTTTTGAAGGCTTAGGTATGAATTGCGCCGGGGCCGCAGGGGCCATTAAAAGTGTCGTTCCCAAACCGGTTAATCCAAGATTGATGAAGGTCCGTCTTTCCATTTTATTCTCCAAGATTTAAGATCAGGTTTCTCTTGATGTTGACAGGCATTCATAGTATGCCATTTCAGGGCAATTATCGCATGTTTATGAGGATTTTATTGCACACATAGCATATCTTTAGTAATTCCGGAGACAGCGGTACTCCATTCATACTTTGCTGAGGTGAACAACAATGGCACTTATCGGGGCAAACGAATTAAAAAGGAAAATGCTGATCACGATCGAGAAGCAACCGTACGCGGTCCTCGACGTCTTCTTCGCGTCGCCGAGCGCGCGCGGCGCGTCGACCATGGTGCGGACAAAGCTCCGCAATCTGATCACCGACGCGGTGATGGAAAAAACTTTCAGAACCAGCGAGAAGTTCCAAGAGCCGGACATCGTGCTGACACCCGCGTCTTTTTTATATTCGGATGGCGAGAATTGTTATTTCATGGATGAAACGACCTATGAGCAGTTCGCCCTGGCGGAGGAACAGCTGGGGGACGACCGGATCTACCTGAAAGATGGCGTTTCGCTTCAGGTGCTGAAATACAACGGAGGGCCGATCGCAGTCCAATTGCCGCCTGTCGTCGAGCTGGCGGTAGCGTCCACGGAACCGGGCGGACGCAATGACACCGGATCCGGCGGGTCGACCAAACCTGCGACACTTGAAACAGGGCTGCAGGTGAGGGTCCCTCTATTCATAAAAGAGGGCGAGATCGTGCGGATCAACACCCAGACCGGAGAGTTTGTCTCCAGAGCCTAATCCTGCATATCTCTCCGCCCAGCGCTCGGATAGACTCCTAGGCCGCCATTTTTCTATGGACTCTGGCGGCATCGGTTTTCACAGGTGCCGTTTCCTTCAGGAACAGGGCGAGAATGGTACCGCCCAATGCACAGGCCGCGGCAATCTGAATCGGCGCAGACAGCGTCGTAAGATCCGCGGCACGACCGCCCACAATCGGAGCACCGAAGCCGCCGACAAGCTCACCGATGCAAACAACCAATCCCATCGCTGTCGCGGCGTAACGCGCGGGCAACGTCTCTCCCGGTATGACGGCCATGAACAGCGGAAAAGCGGCCGTGCCTATCCAGCCGACGAACATCAGCGCGGCCAGCATCATCACCGGCCCATGAAAATACAGCCCCGAGAGCGGCGTGATCAGACTTATCAGGCACACGCCGACGACCACGGGTTTGCGACCGATGCGGTCAGAGATTCCCGCACCGATAAAGCCGACGATTGCGGCGCAGAGGCCGGTGGCGCCCATCACCTGGCTCATCTGCTGGTTGCTCAGGCGGCGCACGGTCGTTAAGAACAAGGGCAGAAAATTCTGGTGGAGCATCAGCCAGGACACCATCAGGCAAGCGATCGCAGGGCACAGCCACATGTTGCGTTCGCGCAACATGAGGGAAAAAGCGCTCCGCCCCTGCTTTTCAGCTTTTTGCGTTTTTGGCGCAGGGCCGGCCTGCGGCTCGCGCACCCAAATCATCACGGCAATCGCGCAGAGTATTCCGGGAATGCCGGACAGGAAGAATGCAATCCGCCAGCTGAACAATTCCGCCAACTGCACCAGCACGAGCGGTGCGATGGCGGCCCCCAGAAGCGAGGAGAACACGCTCTGCACAATTCCGATATTGAGCCCGCGCCGCATCGGCGAGGATTCCACGGTCATGATTGCAAGACAAATAGGCATCAACGGGCCTTCCGCAATTCCCATAATAAGCCTGGCCGCGAGCAGCATGGGGAAAGAGGTTGCCAACCCCGAAAGGATTGAGCAGGCGGAAAAAACCAGCAGGATGACCACCAGAAACGGCTTTCGCACACCGACGGCGTCGGACCATCGGCCGACGGCAAGACCAGACAGCGCCCAGCTGAGCGCCAGGGCGGAGCCGAGCATCCCAATCTGAGTGTTATTGAGCCCAAGATCCCGGACAAGATACGGCGCAAGATAGTTGATGGCATTACGGTCAAAGAAGGCAAATCCAAAACTTACGGCGAGGATGAGGAGCAACCCATTTTCATACGTCCGGAAACTCTTTGGCAGCATGCAGTACCCCCGTGGCAACCCTTGAAATATTTCGCTGTCGAAACCTCTTCGGTTTTTCTGCTTGAATACGTTCGTCCTACTTCGCTTCCGACTGCTTCTTTTCGAATGTGAGTCCCGCATGGCATTGATGACACAGCGATATATTGGCTTTGTGGCCCTGATGGCATGCAGTACATTCAACGTCGCTGCTATCGGTTATATGGTTTTTATGCGGATTTCTCTCGAAGTCCTTTGTCTTCTCTGCAACAGCCTCGATTGAATTATGGCAGGTCAAACAAGCCTCTCCGGACGCCGCTGTTTTGGGCTGTTCCTCCTTGTGGCAGGCAGCGCATGTAAGCCCTCGCTCCTTGTGGCTGTCAGCAGTAAATAATTCCTTTTCCTGAGTTATGGCAATTCCCGTCCCGAGAACCGCAGCCAAAGCGAAGAAACAAAGTACTCGTTTAATCACGAAACGCATTCCTTTCCAAATGATTCCAGATTCGAAATTCCAGATTCGAGATTGAATAACGGTTTCGAAATTCCAAATCTCGAATTTCGAATCTCGAATCTTGAATCATTTTATTACATTTCTTTTCCGGCCAGGTGCAGTCCGACGAGGCGCCCGAAAGTAACGCAGCGGCCATGGCTCAACCCGGGAAAGACTGTGGGGTAGTCCACCGCAAACATATCACCCTGAACGTTGCCTACGGCATAGAGTCCGCCGAGCGGCTCGTCCTGGTCGTCGAGGACTTCCAGTTTGGTATTGACTCGAAGACCGCTGGTTGTCGCCAGCAGGGCGCTTTTCATCAGGCCGGCATAGAAAGGCGGCTTTTGGATCGGGAACAGGAGCTCCTTGCGCTTGCCGTAATCCTCATCCACGCCCTTCTTCACCAGCTCGTTGTAGCGCGCAACGGTCTTTTTCAAAGCATCGGCAGGAACCTTCATCTTTACCGCCAGCTCATCCCATGTGTCCGCTTTGAAAGCCAGCCCGGCCTTGATGTTGTCTTGCAGTGCCGCCATGTCCTCACCCGGGGTCCACTCCTCACCCATGTCGCGGCCGGGATGATCCCAGAAAAAGCCGCCGCCGGTTGCAAGCGTTTTGGGAACATGCGTCAGAAAATCGGAGTCCAGCAGTGTCCAGCCGATTCCATCCGGCTGCATCATCTTACCTAGACAGCCTGCCTGGCAGGAAAGATCTTCGTTTTGATACCGCAGGCCGCGCTTGTTTACATGCAGGAAGAAATACGGCCACGCGCCGCCCAGCATATGAATCATGGGTGCATGCATCCCCTTTTGAAAGGCAGCGCCGGCCCATAGCCCCATCTTGTGACCATCCCCCACGTTTGCGCCAAGTGGAGTGTATACATTATGATCAGCATAGGTGGCGATCGGGCAGAAATAGCTCAGCATCTCTTTGTTGGAACCGTAGTCGCCCGTTGCCATTACAACCCCTTTAGTGGCAATGAAGCGCGTGTAGTTGCCGGCTGCGCCGGCAATGACACCGGTCACTGGCCCCTTGCCTTCGCGGATCAGTCGAGCACCGGGCATCCGGTAGCGGAAATCGACGCCCTTGGCCTTGGCATTCTTCACCAGGATTTCCACCACATCGATAAATGAACCGTCCTTCGTGTGCGGACCGCCCAGGATATGGTGCGTGACCGGGTACTCAAAATAGTCCGGCCCCTTGTATTGAGACGTCGACAATTTGGTCACCAGCCCGGCAGGCTCAGTCTGATCCAAAATCCAATCCAAGGCTTTGCCGCTATTGCGCGTCCAGATCCAGTAAAGCTCCTCTTTAACCTGCTTGTCGCAATTCTTGATCAGTGCGCGAATGGCTTTGGGAACGTCTATCGTGATTCCCATCTTTTTCTGGACGCGGCTGTCGACGGCAGCAATATCAAAGCCTCGCACCGAAAATGTTTTCCCCTTTTCGAGAACAATCACCTTAAGGCCGCCCTCGGCAGCCGACAGAGCAGTCGCTATTCCGGCAATGCCGGCGCCTACCACCACGACTTCCGTGGTCACTGTATTTTTGATCTCGCTTTCCGGAATAGGAGGGGGAGCAATTTCCCAAGACTGCTTGCAGCCGGTCTGCGGTCCGGCCTGCTCCTGCGCCGCCAATCAGCGAACTGGAGGCGGCGATTCCCGCCACTCCGGATGCAACCGCACTCTTCAGAAATCCACGACGTCCCAGTTTCAACTTTGATTTGCTCATCGCTTTATCACCCATATCTTACCTATAGTTTTCCACACAAGCCCATATACCCCAAACGATACTGCATAGTTCCAGAAGTTTCACGCCCCTCACATTATCATAGGGATTGGGGAACGAACCACGATAAATCACTGACCTCAAAAAAGTATCAAGCCGGTTATGTCACTGGAAAAGCACGCTCGATTCCGATAGACTCCAGCACGTGATGGATAGGATCCATGCTATTTTTTAAAGGCCGTGGTACGAATGCTTATGTCTTTTAAATCGCTGTATTTGCCTCCGGAGAAAACTCAATGAGCACTGAAGAAAAACCCAAGCTTCCCAGATGTTTCCTGGATATGACCGCCGACGGCAATCCGATCGGCCGCATCGTTGTAGAACTGCGTTCCGATGTAGTGCCCAAGACGGCGGAAAACTTCCGCGCCCTATGCACGGGTGAAAAAGGATTTGGCTTTAAAGACTCCTCATTTCACCGCATCATCCCGCAATTTATGTGTCAGGGCGGCGATTTCACCCGGCACAACGGCACCGGAGGCAAATCGATCTACGGCGAGAAATTTGCGGACGAGAATTTTACACTAAAGCACACCGGTCCGGGAATTCTGAGCATGGCCAACGCTGGCCCGAACACCAACGGATCGCAGTTCTTTCTTTGCACGGTTCAGACCTCCTGGCTCGACGGCAGACACGTTGTCTTCGGCTCGGTCGTGGAGGGCATGGACGTAGTTAAAAAGATTGAAAGCTTTGGATCGCAGTCGGGCGCCCCCCAGGCAAAAATCCTGATCGCTGACTGTGGAGAGCTAAAACAATAAGGCGACCTAATCCGCCGCCTTTATCTGATCCCAGATCTTCGTGTACTTGGCCGTGTCGGCTCCTAAATCGTCGATGACTTCGCATTTGGCTTTCACGTCGGGAGCCAGGAATACGGCCGGATTATTGCGCAATGCCGGATCCACTTTGGGATAGCTGGACTGGTTGGGGCATACATACGAAAGAAAATTGGTATTCTCGGCCGCCACATCCGGGTCATGCATGAAGTTGATGAAAGCGTGGCTGAGCTGATTCTGCTTTGAATCCTTCGGAATAACCAGATCATCGCATGCGATGGATGTACCTTCCGCGGGAATGACAAAGTCAATTCCAGGATTCTCCTTCTGCACCTGTAAAAGATCCCCGCTATAGCCGTGCACCAGCAAGAATTCTCCGGAAGCGATTCCGCCCTTGTATTGTTCCGACTCGAATTTCGCCAGATTCCTCTTCCACGCAATCACCACGTCACGCGCCGCTTCAAGTTCCCTGTCATTGCGCGAATTCAGGCTGTAGCCCAGATACTTCAGGGCTGCGCCCACAGTCTCGCGCATGTCGTTGAGCATGGTCATCCGTCCCTTCAACGCCGTCCGGTTGAACATCTTCCATGATGGAGAGAAATCATTGATCTTGCTCTTTTGATAAGCGATTCCGGTGTTGGTCAGCATGTAGGGCACGCTGTGATGCATTTTCGGATCCATCGCGATCTTCAAATAATCAGTGTCGACATGCTTCAAGTTGGGCAATTGAGCATGATCCAGCGGCTGCAAATAGCCCTGGCTCGACATAATTTTTACAAAATAGCTGCTGGGAGTAAGCAGGTCGTAGCCGGTGGCGCCGGCTTTGATCTTGGCATACATCGATTCGTTGGATTCAAAAGTGTCGATGATGATCCTGCATCCTTGTTCCTTTTCGAAGCGCTGCAGCAGCTCGGGCTTGAAATAATCGGCCCAGGTATAGATCTTCAACTCCGGAGTCTTGCGCCGGCAGCCCAGCGGAACCAGGCAAAGAAACAGGAACAAACAAATCAAAGACCGGATCTTCATGAAACCTCCTTGGTTAACCTCTGGCTGAAAAAGACCGCCAGAAAGGTAATCAGCAACAGGATGGACGAAAGCGCATTGATCAGAGGCGGGGCGCCGTGTTTGATCATGCTGTAAATGCGGATGGGCAGCGTAGTGGAGCCGGGACCGGCCACAAAAAAAGTGATCACGAAATCGTCGATGGACAGAGTGAACGCCAACAGCCCGCCGGCGACGATACCGGGCAGCAATAACGGCAGCAATACGCGCCACAGCGTCGCCCACCAGCCGGCGCCCAAATCCTGGGCGGCTTCCACGATGGCATAATCGAAATCCTGCAGCCGTCCCAGCACGACCATGGTGACGTAGCTGATGCAGAAAGTCACATGCGCCAGGAAGATTGTGAAGAGGCCCAGTTCCAGGTTCAGGGCAGCGAAAAAAAGCAGCAGGCTGATCCCCATCAGGATTTCCGGAACCACCAGCGGCGTATAGATCAGTGTGTAATGAAATTTCTGCAGACGCGAGGAAAAGCGGTGCAGGGCGATGGCAGCAGTGGTCCCCAGCACAACGGAAACGGCCGTGGCCGAAAAAGCAATCACAAGGCTGTTGGTTAGAGCCTGCCAGATCTCCCGCTCCCGATAGAGCTGCCGGTACCAGTGCAGCGACCAGCCGGTCCAGGAGCCGCCGAAGCGCGAACTGTTAAACGAGTACAGGACGAGGACAAAAATCGGCAGATAAAAAAAGAGCAGCAGGAGCCATGTAATGATCATAGGGAGCCGGCTACGCTTCATGCGTCCTCCTCAATCAGCGGAGCCGCTTTCCCTTTCTTGTTCTGTAATACCAGAACCGCGAGCAAGGGGAGCAGCACGGCAAGAATTAGCATGGCCGACAGACCACTCGCGTGAGGGAGGTTCCGGTCGACGAAGACCCGCTGCGCGATCTTGTTGCCGAGCATTTCCCCGCTGGGCCCTCCCACGATATCGGGAATGACATAAGAGCCCAGGGCGGGAATGAAGACCACCAGGATGGCTGTCCACAAGCCGCGCCGGATCCCGGGCAGGAAAATATAGAGCACCGACTGCCATCGTCGCGCTCCTAAATCCTGCGCCGCTTCCAGCAATCTAAAATCGAATTTCTCGGCAGCCGCATAAATAGGCAAAATGGCAAAAGGCAAAAACGTATACACCATGACCAGCCAGACGGCCCAGGCGTTATAAAGCAGAGACGCCTCCGGCGCTAGCAGGTGCAGGAATACCAGAACTTTTTTGATCAGGCCTTCCGGATGGAGCAGGGTTTTCCAGGCGAAAATTCGGATCAGGAAGCTTGTCCAGAAAGGAACGATTACCAGCAACATCAGGATTTGCCGCCATCGTTGTCCCGCCCGCGCCAGACAATAGCCGGCCGGAGTGGCCAGGATGATGCAGGCGGCGGTGGTGAACAAGCTCAAATACAGCGTGCGCCAGATGATGACGGGGTAATTCGGATTGCCCAGGCTGCGCAAGGTCTCCAGCGTCCAGCCCGCCCCGATCCCTCCATACAAATCGGCGGGTTTGAAAACGATGGTGAAAACGATGAGCGTGGGAATAAGAAACAGGACAATAAGCCAAAGCAACGATGGCGCCGTCACCAGCCATTCATGCACTCTCTTCTTCCAGGCTATATTCATGGCCAATTGTAACCCCTAAAAGGCCGGGTCATGATGGATCCGGCTCTTTGTCCTCAATACCGTTTTCTCCAACTTTCTGCGGCGGCAGGCTAGTAAGCCGCTCGTCCGCTTCGCTGTATCGCTCGAGCATGAAGCCATCGTCCGCGTGCCACGTGATCCAGACATCCTCACGCCAGCGGATGGGCTTTTCATCCAGCAGAAAGCGGCTGTGCTGACAAAAAACCGCAATCCGATAATCCTGGATCCTCACCCAGTATTTCGTATGCGTTCCCAGATAGATCACGTCATCCACATGAGCGCGCATCTTATTGTGACGCGCATCGACCGCCGGCTCCTCGCGGGAGATAATGAACTTTTCCGGGCGGATGCTCAGGTAGACGGGATTGCCCTTGCCGATCTGTTTGTCGTTGAAGCAGAGCACGTCCGGGAAACCCTCGATTTTCAACCGGCTGTATTCATCCTCAGGAACGTCGGCCACTTCCCCTTCGAAAAAGTTCGTATCGCCGATGAACGCGGCCACAAAACTGCTGCGCGGCGCTTCGTAGATCTCGGCCGGCGCGCCCACCTGTTCGATGCGTCCCCTGTCCATCACGGCTATGCGATCACTCAGGCTCATAGCTTCGCCCTGGTCGTGGGTCACATAGAGGAAAGTGATGCCAACCTCGTCGTGGATCAGATCCAGTTCGATCAGCATGCGCTGCCGCAGTTTCAGATCCAGCGCAGCCAGAGGCTCGTCGAGCAGCAGCACCTGCGGTTTATTGATCAATGCCCGGGCAATGGCCACCCGCTGCTTCTGGCCTCCACTGATCATGTCCGGGCGCTTGTGGGCCTGATCTTCCATCTGTATGAGACGCAGCATCCGTTCTACTTCCGCTTCCAATTCCTGTTTAGGACACTTGGAAATCCGCAATCCGAAAGCGATATTTTCCCACACCGTCAAATGAGGGAAGAGGGCGTAATTCTGGAAGATGGTATTGACCTTGCGTTTGTGGGGAGGCAGTGAGGTTATATCCTCGCCGTCCAGCAGCACTCTGCCGCTGTCGGGTTGTTCGAAACCGGCCAGGATGCGAAGCAGCGTGGTCTTACCGCAGCCGCTGGGACCCAGGAGGGAAAAGAATTCCCCTTTGCGGATGGAGAGTGAGACATTGTCCGCGGCCCGCGTTGTCCCGAAATATTTGGAGAGGTTTTCAAAAACCAGAAAATCCGCCAACCGCTATCCTCCCCATTGGGTCTCATGGTTGAGTGGAAAGGGCTGCTGAAAGGAGCAAAAAACCTTTCAAAGCGTCGGAGTGTATGAGGTGTAGCCGGGGATGTCAAGCCGCTTTCAAATGCTGTCGGGGTTGGGTCAGAAAAAACCAAAGAATAAAATCCGATACCGATTCCGATACCGACCCCGAATTTTCAGATCGCAACATCAAAGCTGGAACCTGAAACTTGAAACCTGCAATCTAAACAAACACAACCGGCGCTACGTCTCCTTCACGAGCATAATTTCGGTTTGAGGCTGCGATAGGTACCGCACTCCGTCCGCGGTTACGACGACGATTTCTTCTATCGTAGCGACGCCGTACCCTTTCACGTTGATGCGAGGCTCGAGGGTATAGCACTGGCCCGCCTCGACGATCGAGTCCGGCTTCGTGCCATAGCGCTCCCATCGCGGGCAGAGCAACCCCGCGCCATCGTGCGCCGCGCGGCCGATCTGGTGGCCGAGCGCATGCGGGTACTCGTCGAACCCGAGCGCTGTGATATGGCCGCGGGCGACGGCGTCCACCTCGACTCCTTTGACTCCGGGCTTCATGAACGATCCTGCCTTGTGAATCGCGGCGCGCACGGCGTCGAACGCCTTCATGACGATTGGGGGCGGCGCTGTCTCTCCAGGCTTTAAGCAGTACCATGTGCGCTGGAGGTCCGAGCAGTAGCCCTCGTAGCGCATACCGAAATCGACGTTCATGAGATGGCCCGGCTCCATGACACGGTCCGTCGGACCCGCGTGCGCCCCGGCGGACTCCGGGCCCGTAAATACCGCGGGACAGTGATCCTCGTCCCACGCACGGCTGAGCCCCTTGGCCGTCATGATGTCGACCATAATCGCAGCGATCTGCTTTTCCGTCATCCCTATCCGCAGGCGGGTGTTGAGTTCAGCAAACAGATCGACCGTTTCGGCACACGCGCGCTCGATGCGGACGAGTTCCGGCCCGGTCTTGCGCGAGCGAAGGCGCGAAACTATGCCTTCGGCCGAAACAAACCGGGAAGCGTAGGGTGTGCCGTCGAGAACCTTCTGAAGCAGCAGGAACTGGCCGTGTGTCAGGCCGTCCGACATCTCGTCATCAAGCGAATAGTTGATGGCGATCTTCTTGGGATCGATCCTGTTGAGCACACGGACGAGCGGTTCCGTTACGCCCTGCACATACGGCACGATCTCGGTGTAATACCCCAGCATCTCATGCGCCGCCTTATCGAGCGAGCCGAGCACCGCGATGCGCTCGCCCTTCCGCGTCAGGATGAACGCAGAGGACCAGGTCACGTTGCCTCCCACGACAAGGTCGATGCACGGATCGTGCACTTCCGCAGACTCGCGCGCAAAGATCATCCACGCGTCGATGCCGAGTTCATCCAGAATTCCTATTGATTGATCGATCTTGGCAGAGATCATAGGTTCCCCTCCATCTTATTCCTTTTTCACAATCACGGCAAAAAATCTGCGGCCGGCACAACCGAAGCCACCCATATCAAAGCAATGCGGATGCGTGGCAAATCCCCTTTTGTCGGCATGCGTCTCACAAAAAAATCTTGCCCGGATTAAATAGCCCTTCCGGATCGATGAGGTTCTTGATCCGTTTCATCAGTTCCAAGCTGTCTCCGTGTTCGGCCTGGAGAAAATCCCGTTTGCCGATCCCCACGCCGTGTTCTCCGGTGCACGTGCCCTCGAATTCCAGGGCTTTCTCAACGATACGGCGATTGATCTCTTCCACTGTTGCCCAACGAACGCTGTCAGAGGGCGTGTCCATGATGATGACATGGATGTTACCGTCCCCCGCGTGGCCAAAGACATAGGCAAGGAGATCGCGCACTTCCCTCTTTAATGTATGCCGCCATATCGCTGTAGCGCGAAAGCGGGACCGCAATGTCCACGATCAGCGGCAGCAGCCCGGGGTTTTGCCGCTTGATGGACTCGAAGGTAAGATGGCGCATTTCCCAAAGACGATCCCGTTCCGTCCGGCCGATGCCTTTATCGATCGAGATGCTGGTGTTATCGCGGCAGATCTCTTCAATGCTGGTCATTTCGGCCCTGAGACCTTCATCGCTGAAACCGGTGAACTCCAGTAGCAGTGTGGGCATTTCCTCCATAGTGATGTTCCTGTCTCGATTAAGCAGGGCGATTACGTTGGCATCGAGAAATTCCATCGCCGCCGGAGAGAAACCTGAGCTCATAATCTGGAACACGGTGTCTGTCGCGTTTCTGATCTCCGGGAAAGTAACGCGTAGCGCCAGGAAATGTGCAGGCAGGCCGACCAGTCTCAATGTCGCCTCCGTAACGAGACCCAGAGTGCCCTCGGCGCCTACAAAAAGATGGATAAGGTCATACCCCGATGAACTCTTCCGGGCTCTGTTCCCAATCCTGATCACATCTCCTCCGGGAAGGACAACAACGAGCCGCGCGATGTGATCTTTCGTCGCGCCATATTTTACGGTTCTGATGCCGCTCGCATTATTCCCGATCATACCGCCGATCGTCGCGGCTGCCCCGGGATCCGGCGGAAAAAAAAGGCCATGGCGGCTCAGCATTTTGTTCAGCTCTTTGTAGATCACCCCCGCTTCCACATCGACCTGGAAATCTTCCGGGCGGACGGCGAGCACTTTTTGCATCTCCTGAAAGTCGACAACAATGCCCTGGCTCACGGGAATGGGATTTCCTTCCAGGCTCGTTCCCGCGCCCCAGCCGGTTACCGGGATTTTTCGCTCAAAAGCATAGTGTGCAATTCGGCTGACCTCGTCGGTACTGTGAGGCCAAACAACGGCATCGGGAAGAGCATGCGCGTGATAAGACTCGTCGTGGGAGTGGAGGTTGAGAACCGATTCTCCCGTGGAAACGAACGGCTCTCCGACTATAGCCTTGAGCTTGATGAGATCAGCGTGGGTGATCATGGCATTCACTCCTGTTCTTCGCAGAATCTATCCGCATTGGCATGTATTGACAAACGATTTGTGACATTGCGGCAGGCTTCAGGCTACATTTTCGGGGGAGATGGAGCATCCGCTCGACACCCATTTTGCTTGACAATAGGGCGCACAGAGTTGCCTCATATTCACTGTTGCAGCACTCACAAATCTCGAGAACATAAAATGGACATCGATCTATCTTCTATCCACGACCAAGTCGACACAATCCGCACGGCATTCAGCTACATTAACCGTTTCAAGGGCCACACCTTTGTGATTCGCATCGAGGGAGATCTTCTCGATAATTCCTTCTTCCCGCTCCTCATCAAGGACATCGTACTTTTGAAGAAGATGGGAATCAGAATTGCCCTCGTACCCGGAGCACGCAAGCGCATCGACGAACTCCTGGCAGCATCCAAAATCGTCTGTCCCACAGTAGGGGGCATACGCGTCACGCCGCTCGAAGCCATGCCCTTCGTCGAGATGGCGGCCTTCGACGTTTCCAACCGGATCATGACTATTCTCTCCGAGGATGAATGCGATGCCATCATCGGCAACTGGGTGAAGGCGCGCCGGCTCGGCGTCATCGACGGCACGGACTATCAATGCACGGGCGAAGCAGAAAAAATCAAGACCGATATTATTGAAAACCTGCTCTCCGAAGGCTTCATCCCCATCTTCCCCAATATCGGATGGTCGGGCACGGGCAAGCCCTACAACATTTCCTCCTCAGAGCTGGCGCTCACGGTTGCCTCGGCGCTTCATGCGTCCAAGCTCTTCTTCATCACCGATTTCGGCGGGATCGCTGCCGATGGTTTCGAAACGCCGACCGGGGTGGATATCACTCCCGACAACGTCATCTCCCAGCTCACTGCACCGCAGGCGAAAAGTTTTCTCGAACTCAACAAGAAGCACGAGAAAAGCCAATCTCTATGAGATCGTCTCACTAGCCTACCGCGCCTGCCAGGCCGGCATCGAGCGCGTGCACGTCATCGATGGACGCGAGGATGGAATGCTCCTGAAGGAAATATTTTCCAACCGCGGCCTTGGCACTATGATCTACGCCGATCCGCATGAGAACATCCGAGGAGCCACCGACGCCGACATTCCGGACATGCTAAAAATTATGCGGCCTTTCGTCAAAGAGAACGTCCTGATCCCACGCCGCCGCGACGATCTGGAGACAAGAATCGCCGACTACGCACTCTATGAAGTGGACGGTACGTTGCATGCGTGCGGAGCTCTGCACGTATTCCCCGACAGAAGCGGCGAAATCGCAAGCATCGCCGTGGACAAGATCTATGCCAACTACGGCATCGGCAAGAAGCTCGTCACGTTTCTCCTTAAAAAGGCGGCCGACCTCAAACTGGAAAAAGTATTTCTCCTCACCACTCAAACCGCGGACTGGTTTCTGGAACACGGCTTCACCGAAGGCAATATCGACGACCTCCCTCTCGAGAAAAAGGCAGCCTACAACAAGTCACGGAATTCGTTGGTTCTGGTTTATGATTTAAGCCGGCATTCGAAATAGGAAAACGGCAGGATCTGCATTCTGTCTTTGTATTTATTTGGGTCGGGCTGAAGCCCCGACCCAAATATTTCGGCAAGAAAAAAACGCCTTGCCTATTTTCCCGGATCAACGCAGGTAAAATTGGCGGCATCATTGATATCGCCGCTTCCCTTATATTTCGACACCTTGGGATAGGCGCATACCGGCCGGGTGCGATAGACTTTCCCCGGACTTCCCATCCCTGCAGACTCCTCCCGCCTCTCTGTGAGAGTAGATGATTTGTTCCGGAGCTTTGCCTTTTTCCACCCATTCCTGCATCGCTTCAAAAGCCTTGAAATCTCCCGCATTCATGACAAATCCGGGACAACCGCCCCCTCCGGGCACGGAGAACAGGCGGGCAAAATCCTGCGTCTGCCCAGGCCCGCCCATGATCTTCTCCACGCTTCTGTAATATTCAGCGACCTGCCGCGGCGGAAGGGCCAGGCTGTTCCAGGACGACAACGATAATGAGTTTTCCTCCGCCTTTTTAAAAGGCCTCAGGTCGGGATTGTTGCCATCCACATACTTGCCAGTTCGTTCTATGCCCAGGCGCGTATCCCGGTCTACATCGAAGGTACGGAAATCCCAGTTGGGATCCTGAAAAACCATTCCTTTAAAATAATTGATATTGACCGAGAAAGGTTCTTTCTCGATCATAAAGTTCCAATTCAACTCACTGCCCCGCTCAAAACCGCTATATATTGGCGTGCCGTCTTTGAACTTCGCTCCGGCGTAAATTTTATTAGCCGTATCCACTTGGCCGGCAGTGAGACAGGAAGGAGCGTCCGCGCCCTTACACTGGATGCTTGCCGGATCAAATTTGCAGCGCGTCGGATCTTCAATGAGACCATCTTTAAGCCCGTCATTCATGTCGCAGGCATCGATCGCCGCCTTATTCAACACTGCAATCTTGGCGGGAGGAATATAGCCGGGGCCATTCACACCGTCTTTGAGAGCCACCCAGCTGATATACAGAGAGCCCGGTTGCAGGTGCGATATGTAGAAGGCCGGATCGCCGGCGACGATTCCATCAAAGTCGTCCGGATAACGCTGCGCTTCATTGAGTCCCTGGTTGCCGCCATTGTGGCAGCTATTCCAGTAGGAGTATTGAATGGGTTTGCCGTAATAGCTCTGGGCGAGTTTCTTGGTTACGACGGTCATTTCGTGGACAGCGCGATAGCCCCAGTCCGCCCATTTTTCCGGGTGACCGATCGCCCACTCAAACCCCGCATCCACGTGCCCCGTATCGGTTCCCGCGGCCACATATCCTCCCTGCATGATATTTGCAAGGCCGCTGCTGGAGAGCGAACCAATAAATCCAGGGTTTCCTGCAGCCAGAAATTTCCCATTCCAATTGGATGCGTCGGGAAGCCACACCTCGATGCCGATATGAGAGTCGCTTGTCGGCGCAGAATAGGCCTCGATTCTGCAAAATGAGACCGGGATCTTCATGGCAGGAGTTTTTCCCATAGGACCGGATTGGCCCGGCAATTCAAATCCGGGCTTACCGGCTGTGACTGCCGTAATGGTAACGTTCGGGATCTTGATGGACTTCAAACTCTCGCAGGGTTGCTGCGCCCACGCCGGAAGCGACATGAAAACGAAGGCTGCAAGGAATACAGCAAATACGATTGGGCTTGCACGATGCCTCATAGGGACGTCTCCTCAAAGGATTTTCGATTTGGCTATAAATTACTGCCTCTAGATAAGGGGCATTATACATCAGCATCGGATTCATCGGTACCTGGTTATACTGTCCCTTGCAAGCATGTCGCCGAGAAATCCGAGAAATGAGGGGGACAGTATAACCAGGTACCGATTCAGGGCAAGCCGCCGATTCCGATTGCGCTCCCTATACCGATGTTTTGCGATGATATTGATGTTGAAAATGCCGGAAGGATCCCTTGCTTCTTTCACATTTAATGTGAACGCGGACTATAGGTGCTCCTATAATGTATTCATGAAAAGTATATGCGACGCCTCGACCGATGCTCACCAGCCGCGTTTTGCCTTCATCCTCATTTCCTATAACACCGTGGCTTTGACCAGGGCCGGACTGGCTTCCATTCGGCAATACGCTGCCGGGATTCCGCACGAAGTCATTGTGGCAGACAACGGTTCCAGCGACGGCAGCGCTTTCACGCTGCAGCAGGAGTTTCCGGAGGCTCATGTTCTCGCGTTGGGGGAAAATTTTGGCTTCGCGGGAGCAGCGAACCGAGCGGTATGTTTGGCCACTGCGCCGTGGCTCATCCTATTCAACTCGGATGTTGAATTGCTTGCGGACACGATGGCGAAGTTGGAGGATCTCCTGGCCAGGCATCCAAACATACGCATCCTGGGTGGGCAGTTGCTCAATCCAGACGGCTCACTTCAACGATCCGTCTGGACCAAGCGATCCTCGTGGCGATTTGAAGATAAACACCAAAATGTTGAGCTTATGGAAGTAGAAGGAATTATCGGCGCGTTCATGGTTATTCATCATGAACTGTGGCGACAGCTTGGAGGCATGGACGAGGATTTTTTCCTTTACTATGAGGAAACTGACTTTTTCTGGCGGGCGCGGAAGGAAGGCGCAGCGGTCCATTGGAGCCCGCATGTGCGCGTGTTGCATCACCGAGGTAGCAGCACGGACCGGGTCAACCTGCGCTCCAAGGTAGAGTTCTGCCGCAGCCAAGACCGCTTCAATCGCAAATATCTTCCGCCGTTGCGCTATCGGGCTTTCCGAACCATAAAAGGAGTCAGCCTAGCTTTCAACGCGGCGAGCAACTTCTTACTGTGCGGGTTGACGCTGGGACTTCGCAAGAAGACACGGAATCGCCTGCGCTGGTACGCCCATTTGCTGCACTGGAGGCTTCGAGGCAGCCCAGCCGAATGGGGTTTGCGCAACAGAGGCCCCAACGGGAACGAACCGCGATAAAGCATTGATAAGCCGAACAACAAGCTTAATAAAACCGTTCCAAGTATGCGCTATGGAATCGGTGACGCCTGGGATATTTCTACCGGAGGTCGTGTTAACTGCACAAAATTAGCTCCATGCATCACCGCCTGGGGGAAAATCGCGGGCATTGGTTCAGGCTTCGATACATCCGTGCACTTTTGTCCGTCGCTGTTTTGCTTTTCTTTATTTTTTCCTCGTAGAGGTTTTATCCGAAAGCACCCAGCGGTCAGGATCTAATTCCACCGACTCAGGCTTTTGGGGTAGGCGGATGCTCACGGGCTGCTGCGCTCCATTAGCAAGAACAGTACCGCGCGCCACCTGATTTCCACCGAATGAGATAACCAGTGGGATTGGCATGACCCAGTTATCCGGCGCATTCTCCTGGAATACCGTGCCTTCAACGAGGGCACTTCCATCTGCGTCACTCTTAATCGAGTATTCGAGGCGGTAGCTGGGCAGAGCTGTCTGCATGACCCACTGTGAAAAGAACCAGCCTAGGTCCTTTACTCCATATTTTTGCGCAATCGCCGTCCGGGCAAAATGCGCGCCGGCAACAGCCGCAAATTCCTCGGTTGATGCCGAGGAATTGCGATACCGGTTGACAAAATCGGTCATCATGTCGAAAAACGGCTGGCCTTCACCTGTGCTTGGATTCGTAAATAAAAAGTGGAGCATGCGCAACACCAAAGCGCCTTTGTTGTAGGTAAGGGTGGAATATGCGTTCGTAGACTTGCTGCTGCTAAGTCTCTGCCCCAGGATCAGCGGACCAATATCGACGACGCGCTTGGCGCCGAGTCCCGTAGTTGTGCCGGGTGGCTCTTTCAGAGAATCTCGCAACTCATTAATAGCATCTCTTACATCGCTGTTTTTTTTAGTCCGGGTTTTAATATAGAGAACGCCTGAATATTCGGCAAACCCCTCGCTGAGCCACTGATCGCGATAGGACCGCCACGCAACCACATTTCCCCACCATTGATGGGAAGTCTCATGCGAAAGGAAAGCAAAAGTCTGAGGGTTTGCAGAATCGGCGTTTGGGATTGCCAGCATGGTGGCAAAACCCTGTCCATAGCGGAAAGGATGAAAAGCCGCCCGAAAAGTCGGGTATGGATACATCCCGAACATGGTACTCAAATAGTCCAAGGCATTGCCCATTTCGGCGAGCACAAAGTCTTCCTTGATAGTCAACTGACTGGACCCCCTGCTTACTCCCACCAGGGAAAAGAACTCAACCGGCAGTTCGCCTTTTTGCAGCTTGCGTTTTTCTTCATAGATTTTATAGGGGCCCATGGCAAAAGTGACCAGCGCGACTGGCTCTGTCATCCGGTATTTAGTGATCACTTCGTCGGCGCTTCCCGCCGCAGGCTCCACGGATATACGTTCACCGGGGCCGGCCACCTTGTATCTCTTATTGTGCAGGAAAGTAATGTCAAATTTTGACCGTTTCAGGTATCCATGCCGTGGATACCATTGTCCATTGATGAATGGATATTTGCAGTCAAACGTGTCGGCCAAATCGTAGACGAAATCCCCTTCGGTATCGATTTCGATCGCAAACTTTTCCTGGGCATTGCGCAAAGCCGGCAGCAGAACCAAAAAGCCGCCCTCCCACTCTTCCTGGATTATCTGCAAAACTGTGCCGTCCGGGAGCCTGGCTCCGGTTGCCCGCATTCCCTTTCTCTTTCTAAGCGACTCGTCCTCGGGCAGGCCCTCGCTGATAGCAAACGAAATAGCCCGCACCGGGGCAAGCGCCTGCACGTCCAGTTTTGAATTTACTTTGAGTGCCTTGTCCGGGTCGCGCAAGTCTACCTTCATGTCATACTGCTCTGTTGATATCTGGTCAAAAACATCCGAATATCTTGTTCCACCGGCGCGATAGTCCTGCTCGGAATAAAAGGCAAGCCAGACGTCATTAGTGGACAGCACTCTGTTGTAGGCGTAAATGAGTCCCTTTTCCCCTCCATTGATGGAAAAATGAGTCGTGGGAATCCGGCACTGCATGTCGAGAACCAGCGTGAATCGGTCCCGCCTACCTTTATCGAACTGAGCGATGAAGACTCCAGGATTTTCGGAGTTTACGAGCGAGAGGAGAAGCCGCGAGGCAAAATTTGCGCCCGTTTCCCGCGCCGCGCGAGTTTCAAATTCCGACGCGAGATCCTGCACCTCCTTGGGCGCTGTTCCCTTCGGCTCATGGGATTGCCCGATGATGGTAAAGGTATCGTCCGTGAAGCGCAGAACTGCTGTTCGAAAATCCGACTCCACTGCATCCGCCTTCAGCATGCGCTGTAGATTTTCTTTTTCAAAAACGCTTGGCGGCGGCTCCGCACGGAATTTACCCTCTCCAATAAAAACGGCACCGGTGATTTTGCCGAGAACGGGTTGGGGGAAATAGAATGTACCACTGAAAGTCATTTCAGCACGGTCGCGTTTCAGGGTCAGATTGCTGACTTTGGCGTCGCCGCCGTTTAGCGTGAACGCGTGGAGGGCAGTGTATGCAGCCATCAAATCGCCCGCCTGGGCCGATTGACCCGCTGCTCTTTGAACACAGATGGATATGGCAGAGACTAACAGGATGCTACTGCAGATCGCGCGAATTTTCATTCCGGATCCTCCTGGAATAGATTTATGGAATTTTGTTTTCAGGACAATATCAGGCCTGCGAAAAAAGCTCAAGCATTAAGCACCTAAAAGACAAAATACAATGCAAGCGCAAAGCACCTTGTGTTTCGTGCTTAGAACCTTCTGGTCTGTAATGCCGGCATGAGGAATTCGGCTGAATTTGCACGCATTGGTTCTCAAAACTGGGACCGGGAACGCTCAATCGGTCAATTAGCAGGGATTTCCCCGAAAGCCCCAAAAGGGCTGCAAGATTTTGTATTTATGGCTTTATGGAATGAAACCCAGTTTGATCTTCCCGATGGACCAGTAGAATTCTTAATTATTGCGTCAATAAATCGCCTCATTCTCGGGAAGTCTTTTCGTTCTGTGCACACATCTAGGGGGTAAGGTGTATGTTTAGTCCCTTGTATAGATACATTAACTTCCCAGAAGCGTGTATCAGGGGAGTTTGCGCCTTCAAATACAAGCAAAGGATGTGCAAAGCTAATGAAATGAGCATTATAATGCTCTGTGTATAGCCCGTTAAATTCTACCCAGATCCTATGGGGAGGAGTTAATGCATCATCGCACCTTCATTAAAAAGTTAGTAGGCTTTTTGACATTATCGTGCTTTTGTTCTGCCTACGCGCAACAAGTCGGGCGGATCGACTGGCAAGATCCTTCCTACTTTACGGATCGAGATAGAAAAGAAATCCTTACACTAGCAAAGAGAATGGGCATTGAGAATCCGACCAAGGTCTACCAGGGTCAATACATACCGATTGGATGCCCGTATGTGAGGATTGAATCCGTAGCTTCAGAGACGGTGTCACCGAACACTTAAAAGCGGCCACGAAGGAACACTTGAAAACCGGCCACCCGGGTAGCGGGAAGTCAGTATCGAATAGATCCCCTCAAAGAATCAAGACAATCAAAATATAAACCAGCAGGGCCTGTGGGAAATGTGGGAAAGCCGCAGGCTTTTCCAAGTCTCTGTGGGAATCCGCGCTTTCCAGCGGATTTCCATAGAGACGGCATTTTCCATAGGCCACGAGGTAGTACCCATCGGTTCTTCATGAGTTCTCCATGGCAGCGCGGTGAGCGCGCTGGTGGAGGCGAAAGCTCTTGCCTTGCATCTGAATGACCTCTGCATGGGCCAGAAAGCGATCAAGAATGGCAGTAGCAGCCGGTATGTCGCCGAGAAACTGTCCCCAATCCTGAGTGGGTCGATTTGTGGTAATCAGAGTGGAAGATCTTTCATGACGGCGCACAAAAATCTCCAGGAGGTCTTCTGACGCGCTTGGGCCGAGCTTCTTCATGCCGAAGTCTTCAAGTACAAGAAGATCAACATGGGTAAGCCGATCGACGAGATCGCGCCGTTCGCCAGTGGCTTCCGCTTCGGCAAAGTCCTGAGCCAGGTCGAAAACGCTGCGAACGAGGGCTCTGTAGCCGGCGCGGATAGCGCCGACGGCAATGGCGATAGCGACATGCGTTTTACCGATACCTGGCGGTCCGATCAACAACACGCCTTGATGAGAGGCAATGAATCGAGCCGTGGCCAGTTCAACGAGCTTATGCCGGGGTATCTTCGGATTAAAAGAAAAATCAAAGTCAGAAAGCTCTTTAACTTGGACAATGCCTGCCTGTTTGAGGCGGCGGGCAAAGAGCCGGTCTGAGCGTCGTGCGAGTTCATCGGAGACGATGAGTTCGAGGAACTCAGCGCAATCCAGTGGTGCACTGCGAGCCTGTTCAAGACGAGCAGGTAAAGCTTCGGCGATGCCGGAAAGACGGAGATGCCGAAGTTGGGACAACAGCTGTGGGTTCATAGGAAATCCTCCAGGCGATAATCGGTTAAGGGACGAATACTGGGATGTTCGGAAAGGAGAAGTTGGACTGGCGATTTAGCGGCGTGTTGTTCGGTTAGCCGCTGCAGATCCTTGTAACGGAACAATCGGTGGGCAGTAGCCGTCCGGGCGGCAGCCAGCACCCGTTCGCGTGGATGCTGCCGAGTCAAACCGAGAACTCCCTGAATCAGACGCAAAGCGCGAACGCCCCGTTCTTCGAGCGCGGCTTCCGCCCACTCCCGCAGTGCAGTTCCGACACGCTCGCAACGGGCAAGCAGATGAGCGGCGAAAGCCTTCTGCGAAGAAGGCGCTACGCCGGATTCTCCGGCACGGGGAGCAAACTGGCCCGGCCGCAGGCGTGTGTAGACAGCGACCTGGGTTTCGTCATGATACAGTCGCACGAGGTTGCGATCCCAACGCACACGGATCTTTTGTCCAAGAAGATGCAGCGGTGCCGGATAAAAAGCTCCTTCGACTTCAACGTGCCCGTCGGGATGAATGGTGCGCTGCCCGGTGCGGAAGAAAGCAAACGGCTCCGCAGCGAGAGGTTGCAGAGCCGGTTTCTCTGCCTCGAGATAATGAGCAAACACCTGTCGACGGGTAGTGCCGTGAATCCGCAATCGGGCTATGGTGCGGTTCCAGCGCCGGAGATGCTCGTTCTGCTCGGCGAGGCTATTGAAGCGGCGACCTTTGAGAGCATTGTCTTTGACGTAACCGCCGCTGCGTTCCTGCTTGCCGTTCTCCTGAGGATTGCGAGGGCGGGTAGGCAGAGGTGTGAAGCCCCAATGATTGGCAAAGGCTGCATAAATCACATTGACGTCCGGATCATAGAGACATGCCCGGACAACCGCGGCCTTCATGTTGTCATGGCGGATGACCTTCGGAACTCCGCCTAGATCGGTAAAAGCGTGTTCATGCAGGCGGAGGAAGGTCTCTAAGGTTTGATCCCAGACAGCCTCTTCATAGCCATGACGAGAGTGGCACAAGGTCAAACGGAACACCCAGGGACGTTTCCATTGACCGGTTGTCTCATCCAGCGTTGGAGCTCCCTGAAAAAAATCAACCTGGCCCTCTTCTCCCGGTGCGCTATGAAATACGCCGACAGCACGACGAGGTCGGGGTAGTTTCCGGATGAAACGTTTTACAGATTCATAGCTGTATCCGAATCCGTACTCCTCGACCAGATCCTGCCAGATGCGCTGAACGGATAAACCGACGTCCAGCTTGGAGACGATTACATCTCGATAACGGGCCGCCGAAGATCGTGGTGGCAGATCCGACCCGGGGAACACTTTGGCCGGTTTTGAATCCGAGCCGGCGGTCACTTTGGCCGGTTTTGGTGGGTCGGATCCCTCAAACTCGTTTGTTTCCGTGACTGCAGGCTCCTGAGAGCCGGGGAACACTTTGGCCGCTTTTGCTTTCCGCAGGCGATCGTATCCGGAGATGGTTTCCCGGCGGACTCCGGTTTCAGTTTGTATGCGCCGGTAAGTCCAGCCGAGTTCAAGAAGAGCAGTAACTTGTTGTAGCTTTGGCGTTTTCAAGTAGTTCGGCACCTGTATCCTCCATCGTCGAAACGACAGAGAATAGCGGAAAGCCGCTACCTGAGGTGGCCGGTTTTCAAACGTTCGGTCGTGGCCGCTTTTGGGTGTTCGCTAACATGGAGTAACAAATAGGCTAAACGTAATGGTCGGAATTATCATAAAATCAGATACCATATCCCAAGTCAGGAGACGAATATGCCTAACTTTTCCAAACGGGCGTTATTCAGGACGCCGCCCATCATGTTCAAACGGTCTATTTGCATTACATGTGCAGTTCTATTCATTGCGGCGCTAATGGCTGCGTTTTCCTCTATAAGCGTGGCACTGGCAGAAGAAGATCTTTACTCAGCAAGTTCACCTGGAATGGGTAGCACTCAAACTAATTTCACGATCACCGAAATAAAGCGAGAACCAAGAATTTCAACTCTCAAGATTCCAGGATTTCGCGACAGGTCCGCGGGTGCGTCTCGTTGGATGATGTGTGCATACACCGACCTTGCGATTAAGCGAGGATTTAAATATTGGGCGGCGTTGTATCCGACAGATTCCTCAGACATTATCCAACTTGGATTTCTGAATTCCAAAGATGAAGAGATTAAAACAGTTCTGGGTTCGCAGTTTACAGGAGATGGCGTGATTGTTTCAGCCGTCGGCGATTTTGCGGCCTTCTGCGGAATTAAGAATGCATCATCTGCAGACCAAGAACAAAAAGACAAAGAACGATTCCAATTGCTCAGTGCAAAAGCTGCCCAAGGAAATGCTGATGCACAATCTGATCTGGGCCTCATGTACGCCGATGGTCAAGGAACGCCGCAAGATTATGCCGAAGGCGTCCGGTTGTTTCGCAAAGCCGCCGAACAGGGATACGCGGAAGCTCAGTTCAATCTCGGCATCATGTATAACCAGGGGCTAGGGATGCCGCAAGACTACGCCGAAGCCGTCCGCTGGTTTCGCAAAGCCGCCGAACAGGGAAATGCGAAAGCTCAGTTCATCCTCGGCGTCAGGTATCACCAGGGGCAAGGAACGCCGCAAGACTACGCAGAGGCATACAAATGGTACAATCTAGCCGCTTCACAAGGCGAAGCAGGTGCGTCCGCATATCGCGATCAACTAGCACTGAGCATGACGCCCGAGCAGATTGCCGAAGGCCATCGTCGATCCAGCGCGTTTGTGCCCCGCACAGACTCGCCAACCCAGATTCAAAGCCAAACACCTACCTCGAAACCTGAAAATCCGGTTTTTCAGCCTGCCGGAAAAGCGGACGATCCGTTTACGGGAACTTGGAGGGAGATAAGGCAATTGATAATAACACCCACTGCCGAAGGAATCTCTATTGAACAAAATGGAGGAAAGCCAGTCATCGCCCGCTATGGCAAAGACTATTTAATGAATGGCATCACGACCAATACTATCCGAGTTGATGATCGCACCCTCAAAACCACTTCTTTAGTGGATGGTAAAGTTATTTCAAAAAGTACCGAAACTGTGTCCCCTGATGGGAAACACTATACCCAAATTCAAGAAAACGTCCTCCCGCCCGAATTGAGCCAAAGAGGGATTTCCGGAAATTCTACTTTTGAATATGATAGGGTTGGCTCTGTCCCATCAGGTGATGCTTTCCTCGGCACCTGGAGACAAACATCTCTACTAAGATCTTTAAGAGCTTATACGATCACGGTTGACGGTGAAATCTTTGACATAGCGCAAAATGGCCGTCCGTGGTTTGCTGGAAAACTTGATGGAAATGAATCAGTAGGTAGATTATTAACGAATGAGGTAAAGGGGATAGATTCTCAAACCATTGAGATTATTCAGACGAATCAGGCAAAGCGGATAGATTCTCAAACCATTGAGATTATTCAAAAGACTTCCCCTAAAATTGCGCAAACGCCTCAGTTTGTGGTAACGGTTTTGTTTCAGGTAAAAGGCGATACCCTCATTGAAACCAGAACTTTACCAGCCCCCCCTGGCCTAACGCCATCTAAACACGATACCAATTTTGAGCGCATAAAGTAGCGGGTTGCAGCTTTAAGCCTGGGGTTGCCAACCCAGGCTAATGCAGATTAGCGAAGATTCTTAACAACTTGAGTGCCGTAAGATTTGCGGGACACTCCCCCGAAACCGCATTCTTGGAGTAAAGAACGAGAAACAGCATTGGGGGAAGTAATCGCTTTGGACAGAAATCGCGTCCCCCATACACACGATTACGTCCCAGGGTACTTCTGGGGCATCTTGAGAATCACACTTTTGCGGAGAAACACAGAGATGCAAACATCATGCTATCCTTGTGTCCCTATCGTTTCCTGATCGGTATGCAAATGTCTATTTCGGATTCAGGATTATCGTTGCCTTTAAATCGCTCGTCGTAATACTCGAAGTCGTACGCATAGGGATTCACATAAGGCGACTTGGGCAGCCAGGTGCCGTACGCGTAGGCATATGTATCCTTGACCGTGTTGGTTTTTCCAACGAGCGACCGCTTATGCGTAAACACGGCATACTCCGACGCGGGGAGAGTCTTGCCAACAAGCTCCATCGGGATATCCTCAAGGCTGGATACCGGCAGTCCCGCCAGATAATAGAAGAGTCCTGTCTTCGAAAACCTCTCCGTATAAAAACACAAGCCGTACGACGCATGCACGGGAAGACAGTTGGGAATTTTCTTCATCAGCGGTATGAATTCTTGCCAAATTACCGGGATCTCCCAATTCTTGTTGTCGCCGTAATACATGATTCCGATCAGCTTGATCGCTTCCCTCTTCACAATCCTGGGTTCCATGGTTATCACCTCCATGCAATGAATGAGAAATAATTCGTCAATCCGCCTCGCCGCTCCCAGCAAATGAGCGCCTCCCCTTTTCCTGAATGCGCCGGGATTGATGCCGAAGCAGTCTTTGAACGCCCGAGTGAAGGCTTCCTGAGACTGGAACTGGTAATCCAATGCGATTTCTATGATGCGCTTCCTACCGCCCGCCAGTTCTCCGGCAGCCTCCGTCAATCTGCGCCTTCGCAAATAGCTGCCCGGGGTATATCCAGTAAGCGCTTTGAACAATCGCACAAAATGAAAAGTCGAATATGCCGCTTCCGACGCGACATCGGAAACCGATACGGGACAGGTAAGATTCCGTTCCATATAGTCGACCGCGCGCAGTACATTCGGTATGTAGCTCATCGCTTATCTCTTCCGTGTACTATAAGCGAAATTTCGCGAGCGAGTCTTGATCGTTTTTGCGAAGTTTTGGGAATTCTCCGTGAAGATCACGCGCATTTGCCGAACGAAACTAGGGCAATGCGATGATATGTAGAAAGTATGCCATCGGGACAGGGAAACAATAAATCAGTGAATTAGAAGCGGAAATCACCTTGGATAATCCGGTCCAAGGCGATGCTTATCCGCTATTCCAATGGCACGAGCGACCCCTGGCGCCGTTCGTAGCGTGTGATGAATTTGAGTCCTGATTCCCGGATGATTTTCAAAGCCTGATCCAGATGGAGGCCGACATCGGCTGGGGCATGTGCATCGGAGCCGAGGGTCAGACGTTGGCCGCCCATCTCCCGGTACCAGCACAGGATCAGCAAATCGGGCATGAGGTTATTGGCCGGCCTGCGTAGCCCTCCGGAGTTGACGTCAAGAGCGATCCCGCGATCGATACAGTTCTGAAGCACCGTCCGCACGAGCGCTTCATAGCGTCTCGGATCATAGGATCCCCAGATTGGTCTCCCATTCCGCACCGGCACGTCCAAGTGGCCGAGGATATCGAATTGAGGAGCTCGGGTCATTTCTCCCAATTCAAGAAAATAAGACTGCATTATTTCATCAACGCCCCTGCGCTCGAGGAGCTTATTGTCAAACATGAAATCCTCGCCGACATAATGCAGGGAGCCGATGACGAAATCGTACGGATATCGATTCAGCAGAGCCCCGACTTCACCCGGGAAGCGATGCGGCTCGCCGATCTCTACGCCAGCCCGCAGGATTAGTTTGCCATCAAGACTTTTGCGGACACGCTTGATCTCCTCCCACCAGGCTTCGGGCCGGTAGAAGACCGGATTGCACTCCTTCGGATGCAGGTCGTAATGCTCTGCCAGGCCAATCTCCGGAATGCCCTTTTGATTAGCGCTCTCGCACATAGCGCGTACGCTTGCGTCCGAATCGGAAGAAAAATTGGAGTGCATGTGATAATCGAAAGGAATGGTCGAGAGCATGCCTGAATTAAAACATGAAAAGAGGAATCGGCAAGGGGAAAACCCTGTTTGGCAGAAGCCGCTGGAATGAATCCCCTTGGACAGAGATCCCCGCTGCTGCGCACAAAATACTTTCCAGAATACTTCTGGGGAGTATTGTTCGAACTATCTACGGCAGGTTTTCGCGGATAGCGCTATTCAGGCTTTTTCTGCACTTTTTTGCTGGTCCGTGGCACCTTCTGCTCACGTCCCTCCTGGCGCATAATCACATGCGTTACAGTGCCTTTGCCATTTTTAACGAATTCGTACTCTACGTCCGCCACTGCTTTGAGGAAAAACTTCGTTTCTGTCTCCGGGCATAGCTGGATCATGCGCTGCCCGGGAATTTGGGAGTATAGCTGGCGGCCATCCCAAAGAGTTATCATCATTTCCCATCGCGGCCCCAATTTGTAGGTACCCACCAATTGCGCCAGGATTTCAGGCGACAGTGTTATCTCTTTCCGCACCACTACTTCGTTGCTGATCCGAGGCACTTTTGTCTCATTTTTCCCCCTGCGCACAATCATATGCGTCACAGCGCCTGTATCGTCCTTAACGAATTCGTTCTCAGCGTCCGCCATCCCTTTAAGGAAAAACTTGGATTCCGACTCCGGGTATAGCGGGAGCCTCACCTCTCCGGTGACTTGGGTGAAGAGCCGGCTTTCTTCAAGAGTAATCGCCACATTTTGCCCCGGCCCTATTCTGTATGTGCCCACATATTGCGCCAGGATCTCAGGCGATAGCGTTATTTCCTTCTGCTCCACTAGTTCGCTCTTTTCTTCCCTGCTGAAATCATCTTTTGACAGAACTCTAAAATCCAAAATTTGATGGACCTGGCTATACTTCTCCTTTGCCTGTTTGTCCTTTACCTGCAGCAGAAGAATGTAGTCTCCCGGTTGAATTGAATAATCTAAATACAGCTTCTTCCTGATCGGGATCCTTGTGAAATCGCGCACGCCGTTAAGATCCACGGCCTCGCTTTCGCCTTTATATAGCTCATCCCCATTTCCATATAATACGAACTGTGATTCCAACTCGGGTTTCTTCGCTTTCTCGCTTTTCGCGTTGTAAATCACGGCCGCATACTCAAAACTCTCACCCGGCAAATAATTCCTGAGTGCCGGGCTCTTCCGCGGATCCCGGCGCATGTCGGGATAAAGGAGATTCCGGGATTCCTTCTGCGCTTGGGAGGGGACCCAGGGCGCATCCTCTTCTCGATTTATTATGAAAATATTCGAAAGCGACAGCCGGCTTTTTTTCAGATCGGGGATCTCTATGAACTGATACGCATTCCCGGCTTTCCCGGAAACCATGTCTCTGACGGCCGCCCTGACGTAATAGGCGCCTGGCTTTTCGACGGGAAGATCAAGAGAAAACCTGAGGCCGTGCTTCCTGATCCAGGGGACATTTTCATTTTTGATGCAGAATTCATATTTCAGATTACCGGCATCCTGGATGAATTTATCCATGCTGGACGTTATGCAGGCCAAATCGACATAGATGGAGTTAATTCCATCCTTCCCCTCAACAACAATTAAGTTTTTTCCATCGAGATGCATAGAGTAGCGAAGCAGATATCCTTTTTGAGGATCATCAATATAGCCGGAAGCCAAATTGACATCCAGGTCGTTATGCTGGAATGGGTAATATATTGCGTCTCGCATTGTTGTCGGGGATTCGAGAGACGCATCCATCGAGTGGGTCATTCCAAAAAATCCATCACGCGTAAGAACCTTAAGCCCGGGCCGTTTTACCCTTATTCGTGTTCGGTGATACTTGTTCGGGGAACCGGACCCAAATGTGCCCGTGGGGGGTATATAGGTAAGCAGGTAATATCCCTTCAGCGCCTCATTCACCGGACCAATCCCATGAACAAACCAATTAGTCCTGCTGACAGAAAGTCCTCCGGTTTTTTGAGATAAAGGATTCCAGATCTCGGTGTCTCTAGAGCTGGAAGATTCACTATCGTACGCCTCGAGGCCAGCCAATCCTCTTACATCCATCGTGTGAATCACAACGCCGGCACGCAAGGCCCTGTCGGCCAAGGGGTTTAATGTGTTTTCTATCAACCTTTTCTCGACGCTGTCGGGTTCCCAATCCTGCGATTTCTGATTGAAACGCGAAACCAAGAAGTTTGGCACCATTGTCTGAGCTGTCATCAGGACCAAGGCCTTGCGTCCAGGCATATCCCACAGGGCTCTGATAAAGTAGTCGATGGCCATATCCTGGGTCGCATACTGCTTAATGATGCGCGGATCCATGTACCACGCTATTTTGTCTATCGCATGGAATAAGTATCGTTGGTCATTGCTGAACAGTTGACGCGCCGAATTTCCCCCAGCCGTCTGCACAATGGCAACTACATCTCCCGGCTGCATCTGCGTCTCCACAAACTTCTTTAAAGCTGTGCGTGCGAAATGAACATGCTGAAAGCTCATCGAAAGATTATCCACAACAAAGGCGATCATTCGCCGGACGTCTTCCCGCTCCAACCTGGGTGCGGGCATTGGCGGCATTGCCCTGGAATCCTTTGCCGATCCGGGTTGAATCTTTGGCTGAGGATGATAATCGTTCGTATAGCTACATGAGGTGATGTCTTGCCGTTGATCGTCCTGATATATTTCGAAATCATCTGCAGTCAGGTCGGTGACTTGACGGTCCTTTCCGTCCAGAACCACTGCATCCAGCCGTACCTCCTCGACTCCAATCTGAATTTTGAAGTCGTCCCGAGCTTGCGCTGAAGCCGAAGTATCCTGGCCATGCCGGAGTATCGTCACACCAAGCACGAAAAAGCCTATAAATACAAGAGCCCGAGAGCCGGTTTTCAGAAAATTAGCTGAAGCCGTCATTGGGGACGTCTCCGCTTAATCAATCAACTGTGCAAAATTCACCTGCTTTTAAAGCTAGATGATGCTCATAGCCTGGACGGTTCATGAAAGCAGATGAACCATTCTCTTCTTTGGACGTATCCGAAAATATTTCCTTTACACTGCCATGAGAGGCAATGCCGCAACAAGGGAAAAACTGAGGGAGGCGGATTACTTACCAGAATGCGCAGGTTCTATTGAATTGGGACATGGTTGCGAGAGAACAGTCATACCCTTATCTCGGCGTATATCTGCAAGACCCAAACACAACACATAAATACTTCGAAACGTACTCAGCCAGTTAGGCTCTCATCGCGCAATTGAACATATACCGCTTCACCCTTTGCACAGAGTGTTTGCCTCGACGAAACGGTTACTGTAACAATGACCTTGCGTCCCTTGATTTCCTTGACGATGCTTCTAAGCTCCAGTTCCACCCCCACCGGTGTCGGAGCCAGGTAGTCCACTTTAAGGGCGGCGGTAACAAATCGCGGCATATATCCCGGCTTGACCTGAAGAGCCGACTCCCGTGCCTTTGCTGCCGCCGCGGTACCCGCCCCGTGGCAGTCAATCAGCGAAGCAATGATTCCGCCATAGAGAATAGTTTCCATTCCGCCGGTATAGTAGTCCTTCGGAAGGAAACGGCAGACGCTTTCTTCGCCATCCCAGTAACTCTTAATTTTCAACCCTTTCTCATTCAGGCGACCGCAACCAAAGCAGTGAGCATAGTCATCCGGATAATAATCCTGAAAAGCGTCTGTTGGTTTCATTGAAGCGGGCTGGGGTTCTTCCTCCATTTCGGTTCATCCTTTCAATTCAGGGAAACATCGCAATGATTGCAGAATCGATCAAAAAACTGCAAAATAATAAATCAGCATACAACGCGGACGGAGTCAAAATGACGGAAAAACAATCGTGTGAAATGCCTGAATCGAATCCGCTGGAAATCGAAATTAAAGAAATCCTTGAAAACAGCAAAACCATCGCCGTTGTCGGCCTTTCCGACAAACCGGAACGAGACAGCTACAAGGTAGCCAAATACCTGAAAGATCATGGATACACAATCATCCCGGTAAATCCGGCCAAGACCGAAATCCTCGGTGAAAAATCGTATTCCGACCTGTCATCCATACCTTCCCGGGTGGATATCGTGGATATATTCCGAAATATCGAGGCTGTTCCGGGTATTGTGGATGAAGCCATTAAGATCAAAGCCAAGGTAGTGTGGATGCAACTGGGCCTGGCCCACAATGAATCGGCCCGTAAAGCTAGAGATGCCGGACTTGTCGCGGTTCAATCAAAATGCCTGAAAATCGAGCATGCAAGGATGCGGACCTAATCCGTATTGCATCTCCGACGATTTTCGAGGCCCGGCAAATACCCACAGTTAGATTTATTCTCTTCACCTGGGGGCTTGGACCAACTACAAATGCCTTGGTGACAGATAGGAGCTGGTCTGACTGTCTGCGGCCCCGTATAATCCAGCCATGAGCCTTAATCCTGACACCTGCAAACTAATCGCCTGTGCCACCATTATCGAAGAAATGCGGCCGTTAATGCCGCCTCAGCTTAGCTACGAAGTATTGGACTTTGGGCTTCATTCCAATCCTGAACGATTGCAGAAGGCGATTCAACGCGCAATGGATGAGGTCTCTCCAAATATCGAAACCATATTGCTGGGATTCGGCATGTGCGCTAAAGCAACCGTAGGCCTGAAGGCGGGAAATCGCACTCTTGTTATTCCCAAAGCCGATGACTGCATAACGATCTTCCTGGGGTCGGTAGCCCATTACAATCAGCAGCAACGGAACGAGCCCGGAACGCTGTATCTAACCAAGGGGTGGATCGAATCTGGAACTCCCCTTGATGAGCAGAGGGAGATCATGGCTAAGAAGTACGGGGAGGAAAAAGCGGGATTCCTATTTAAAAAGATGCTACAGGGCTATAAGCGATTGGTATTCATCGACACGGGCAATTATGAACTAGGGCAATACAGATCCCGCAGCCAGAAGATGGCAGCGCGGCTGGGATTGCGCTACGAAGAGATTAAGGGCGATAGCACGTTGGTTAAAGCGCTGTTGAATGGACCATGGGACGGAGACTTTGTCGTAGTCCCTCCTGGACATACCGTAGCGCTTTCTGATTTCAGGAAGTTTTGAGCTTTATTTGGATAGGCTGATTGGGAGGAGCAAAAAACCGCATAGTCAGCCGTCGGAATTAAGGAAACCTCTACAAAGCCGCACGGAATCCGTGCGTTATGCCTGTTTGCCGATTATCGGCTCAAATTTAATAAACAACGCCAAGTAAAATTTACAGACGCATTCGTCCGCATACACTTGATGGAAATACATTCAGACAGGAATTCATCCAACGATGATGGGAGCCGGAAAAGGAGTGACTATTTCCCTTCTCCCAGCAAATTTTTCAAAGCCGCGGTACGACTGGGGGATGCCTTGCGGAAAGGCATGTGGATGAACCATTCGAAGTAGTCGGGAGTATGAAACAGGCCTTGCTGTGTAAAGGGATCATTCTCCCGCAGCTCCCGGGCCATCTCGATCGATCCGACGGAAAAGATCGTCAGGTCAAACAGGGAATCCGTGGCGTTTTTGTTTTCCTTGCGTACAATGAGGAATTATGAAATTCGAAAAACTACTCGAGCCGGGCCAAATTGGAAAACTACGGATCAAGAACCGCATCATTAAGAGCTGCGGCGGAGCCGAAGATATCGCGGGCATTAACAATGCCTTTCTTGAAGCACTCGCCCGCGGTGGCGCGGGCCTGATTATTTGGGGAGACGTCGCCGTCGAATACCCCAGAGGCGTCACGATCCCCATTACGGGCAGGCATCTCGAAGATGACGAACGCATTCCGGTTTTTGCGAAAATGGCGGACGCATCACACAAACACGGCTGCCCAATTTTTATGCAGCTGTTCCACGCCGGCCCCCAGGCGTTCCTGGAAGAAGGCCAGCAGACAATATCGTCCTCGAGCCTGACCGACGATGAGGTGTCCGAGTTGACGGCGTCCATGAACCCCCGCGCGCTGACCGTTGCTGAAATCGCGGATCTCGTGGATAAGTTTGCGGCAACCGCAGTGCGCGCTCAGAAAGCCGGGTTTGACGGTGTTGAGGTCAATTCCGCCCGCATGCACCTGCTGAACAGCTTTTTGTCGCGCGCCTGGAATAAGCGTCAGGACAACTATGGATGTGCAACGCTGGAGAACCGGTCCCGGTTCCTGGTCGAAATCATCCGTGAGATAAAAAAGCGCCTGGGACAGGACTTCCCGGTTTCCACACTCATCAATGGCATCGAGCTCAGAATAAAAAACGGAATAACGGTCGAGGAGGCGCAGGGATTTGCCCGAATCCTGCAAGCTGCCGGCTCGGACGCTATTCATGTGAGGGCCTTTGGGTACAATGGCTTTCAATCTATCGATGCGGCGGCCCGCGGTATTTATATTTCCGAAAAAACCAAACCGCTGCCAAAGGAACTTGACTGGAGCCGCCGCGGAAGAGGCGCAATGACGCCTCTGGCTGCCGCCGTGAAGGAGGTAGTCTCGATACCCGTCATCAGCGTAGGGGCACTGGACCCTGTTGTTGGAGAGCAGGTCCTGCGCGCAGGCAAGGCCGATTTTATCGGCCTATGCAAAGGCTTGATGGCGGATCCCGAAATCCCCAACAAAATCGCGGCAGGCAGACTGGAGGATATCGCGCCGTGCACGGACTGCGGGGACTGCGCCAGAGCGCTCTTCTCCATGGTGCGCGTGGGTGAGTTTGTGTCGATTCGCTGCAGGGTCAACGCGGCTCTCGGCTTCGATGAGGACTATGAAATCCGGCCGGCGCAGAAGAAAAAACGAGTCCTCGTTGTAGGCGGCGGACCCGCAGGGATGGAGGCGGCAAGGGTCGCGGCGATTCGCGGGCATGAAGTAATACTCTTCGAGAAAGAGAAGCGGGTGGGAGGTCTTTTGCGCTGGGTCGCCCTGATTAAGGGGCTCGATGTCGACAGCGATGCGATGATCCTGTCGGATTACCTTCAAAACCAGATCAGCAGGCTCGGTGTCGAAATCCGGTTGGGGCAGGAGTTTCATCCATCCGCAATTCGGGAAATACATCCGGACGTTATCATACTGGCTCCGGGAGGGGTGCCGACGGCCCCGGAGATACCTGGAATAGCCCGGGACAACGTAGTCCGCATCGAGGATCTGTATCGCAGGATGAAGGATGATCTTGATCTCATCGAACCGGGCATCATGCGATGGATGAATCCGTATTGGGAGTCCGTTGGAAAACGGGTCGTAATCATTGGCGGCACCCTCGAGGGCGTGGGGCTGGCGGAATTCCTGGTCGAGCGCTGCCGAAAAGTAACGCTGGTGGACGAGAATGCGATATGGGGGGATACGCCTCTGTTGAGATCCCCTTCCCTGGAGAAAGTAACCAGGATAGCGGAAGTCCGGTACGAGCAGATAACCGACAAGGGGTTTGTCGTCACAACAAGGGAAGGAAAGACGATGCTTATCGAAGCGGACACCCTCATTACGGCTTCAAGCCCCCGACTGAACACCGAGCTTCTGAAAGCCGTTGAAGGGAAAGCTCCCGAAGTCTACCTTGTCGGCAGCGAGGATCCCGAACCCGGCTGCATCATGAACGCCATCGGCAACGGCTACAGAATTGCCAAGGCCATTTAGAAATCAAGGTTCCTATTTGCTTTTGGCGATGGCTTTGAAATATTCCTCTACCAGCTTTTGAAAGTTGCCGGGAGCCTCGTTGTCTTCGGCGAAAAAGTATTTGTCCTGCTGATTCAAACGATCCAGCTCTCTTGCCAGATCGAACTCGACCTTCCGCATATAATCGATAGCGCTTTTCAACCGTGCAACCTGTTCCGGATTATTATAGTTGGTGTAATCGCCGGCCCGACGCAGAGCTTCAATCACGCTATCCAGATTTCCCATCTGAGCCGGATTGCCGTCGAGCAGACGCCGCAAATCCCGGGCATCTGTCAGGCGCTGCTCAAACTCCCGGCTCCATTGGCGCTCTTCTTCATTCCGATACTTCCCAATTCCTGCCGGCGGACCGGATGAGTTGTTCGAAGGCCCGCGAACATCCGTTTCCGAACCGGGCAAGCCTCCCTGCGGATTCTGTTGATTTTGTCTTGCGAGTCCTCTCTGCTCTGATTGAGTGCCCTCTTGGGATCGCTGACCTTGCTGGCTCCCCGGTTCATTGCCCTGCTGGCGGCCGCGCTGCATTCCGCTCATACGCTGCTGCATCGATTCCAGTCCTTCGGCCAGTTGCCGTGCCCTGTTGGCGGCCTCCTCCATTCTGCCATCCGGGGACGGGCCCATGGCATCCCGCGCGGCTTCCACCTGTTTATTCAGTTCCTCCAGGCCTTTGCGGATGAAGTCCTCCCGCTGCTTCTGGTTTTCATAAAAGCCCTGCTGTATCGACATGCCGCCGCTCATAATGCGTTCGGGCAGTCTTTTGTCCTGAATCCCTTCCGCAGCCTCGGCCAGCTTGTTGCTCGTCTCCTTCTGTGTCTTGCGCGCCTGCCTCGAAAGGCCTTGTATCTGATTCCCCAGATTTCTGAGCCGGTCGGCCAGCGTTGTCTTGCGGGCCGCGAGTTGTTCCCGATCTTGCTGAATGGCATCCCCGGGATCGGAGGACTGATCCTCTTTCATCAGCTTGTCGAGCTCCGCCTGAATGCGTTTCTGCTCTTCGACCAGTTTCCTGGATTCATCCGCGGCCTGTTTCAAACCCTGATTGAGGCCTGCGTCCTGGCTGCGGGCCAGTTTGCGCGCCGCGTCATTCAACTGCTGCAGTGCCCGCATTCCCTGGGCGCTGGCTTCCGCTCCATTGCGGTTTGCATCCTTGAGGGATTTCTTCATCTCCTCGATGGCTTTTTGCAGCTGATCGCCGGCCTCGCCCAACTGCGGCGAACTCCTCTCGCGCGACAATCTCTGCAATTGCCGCCGCAACTGCTCCGCCTCTTGCATCAGCTGCTGCTGGCTCTGGCTGCCTCCGCTGCCGCTCGACGCAGAAGGCGGCTGTCCCTGCTGCGCCAGCATCCGGTTGCGTTCGTTGAGCTGCTGCTGCCGTTGAGCCAGTTCCTTCAGTCGCTGCAGTGCTTCATCGATCTTCTGATCGCGGGACTGCTGCTCGCCCCGCTGCACCGTCTCGTACTGGTTTTTGAGCTTGTTTAATTCCAGTTCGAACAGGTCCGCAAGATCCTCGGCATCCGCCTGCGAACCGCTGCCCCCGGAGTTCTGCGCTGCGAACGAAACCTGGATCTCACGGAAAAGGCTCTCCGCCCTCATCAACTGCTGGAGAGATTTCTGCTCCGGCGGCAGCGCGCTGCCGGGCTTTTGCGCACCAAGATCCACGGTGGCTTTTCCCATTTCGCCAATAGCGTTTTTCAGATATTCGGAAAGCTTGCCGAAATTTTTATCCGCCTGCGCGGCCCCGCGCCTCTGCAGACGGTCCACCAGCCCTTGCGCCTGCGCCTGAAGCCGGCTTTGCACGAGCGCCAGAGATTTCAAATCGTCGAGGTATTCCTTCGACGCCATCCGGTCCTTCTCGCGGATCAGCTTGAATGTTGCGCTGATGATCTCCTTCTGCTGCTTGCTGAGAGCCTCCTGGCCTTCTTCTTCTCCCTGGCCTCCGCCGGGCGGCGTCCCCTCCTGATTCTGCACGTATTTCTGCTCGAACGGGCGGATCTGGATAAAGTACATATCAGAACTGGAAACTCCCGGTCCCGTCACATCGTTGTTGTCGAACGCCTTCCCGTAATAGGCAATGACATCGCCCGGCTGAAGCCCGAATTCCTCGAGGAAAAAGGTGTGGGAGCCCGTCACGGAAGGGCCCAATGCCTTTCCGGAGTTTAGAGTGAGGACTTTCTCGGGAGCGCCGTTCACCGAATAATGCATCTCCACTTTTGAGACTCCGATGTCATCCTCCGCTTTGATTTCCGAAAAAACCTCTTCCACGCTCGTGGCGCGCAAATCGCGCATCGGCCGTGTAATTGTCACCTTGGGGACAGCGTCTTCGGTCGCTTCCATCCCGTATTCCGGAGAGGCTGCAATGTTTTTGTCGCGGCCCTCCGCAACCTGGACCACATAGGATCCCGAACGCTGAAGCGCAAAGCTGCCGGAAAATTCCTGCGCACCGGACTGTCTGAGATCCAGCACGGATTGATTGTCGAACAGCAGACGGGCAGACTGGGTGGAACGGCTGAGGCGAATCTTGAGATCGATCCTTGTACCTTTCAGCGCCGAGATGTCCCCCTCGTTCTCAACTACCTGGGGTTTCATCCCGGAATAAGGCGGGAAGTTGTAGGTAAGAGTCATTCGCTCCACTCGCGCCACATCTCTTACGCGTATCGCATAGTCGGGAGAGCGCACGCCTTTTGACTCTGCGTGGTACCGCAGCGAAGACCGTATATCGAGCATAAGATACCGGAAGCTGCTGCCGCCCGGATCCGGATTCATCGCCATTGCGTCCCATCGATCGGAGGTTTCCGCTTGAAGATACAGCCGGACATCCGGAGAGTCGAACCCGATGAGTTGAGCGCGAATTTCCTGATCCGATCCTTTCGCAATTTCAACATCTCCGGGGACAATCCGGATCATCATGGGAGAATCGACTGAAGCCCGGGTCCAGGGAGCGTACACCTGGAGAAACCCATAGGGAAAGGAGGACGGCCCCCAGGTGAAAAGCACAAAAAGAAAGGCGCATGCCGCGATGCCGAGCAATCCAGAAAACGCCAGGCGCCTGCGATTCAAAAATACCGAAAAATCAATACGGCGGCTTTTTTCCAGCGCATCCCGGATCAAAAGATCGATGATGCCCGAGGATTTCGTAGCGTGCGGCCCGTATTCAATCGCCGCGACCAGGCGGTCTTGGAGCTGCGGATAACGCTCCTCAATAAAACGGGCGATCTGCACATCGCTCACGCGTACGCGCAACGGAAGGCAGAAAAAGTACCAGGCAATGAAAAGGATTGAGCCGCTCGCAACAATGCGGACGGTCCAAACGGCCGCGGGCTTGAATCCGAAGAGGTCCGCACCCCAGACGCCCAGGACAAGCAGCGCAACAACCGAAACAAGGAAAAGCGAAAGCCCTTTGACAAAAACCTGAGTGCGCCACCGCTTTCGCACTTGCCGTACCTGCGCCAATAGGCTCTCATAGGAAGTCATAGAACCCCCATGCCAAATTACGATTGACGATTTACGATTGACGATTGACGATCCGCGATGCCGTTTGGCTTCAATCGTAAACCGTCAATCGTCAATCGTAAATTTGACAGCAGTGATTCGGCCACAAGGAAAAGTGCGGCACCGATCAATAAATACGTCCAGAAATGCCGGCGCTGGTCCTGCTCCTCTGCCGTCGGCCGCTCCTCCTGGGCATAGACGGCAGGTTTTGAGGACATCCATCCCGCAGCCATCTCCTCCGCGTTGCCATGAGTCAGATCAGATTCCCGCGGCGCCGTATTCACTGCAACCGCGGCACTCCCATTCATGGCGCGGATTTCGTAGAATCCAGTCCTCTCAAGCACGATGTCATAGGAATTCGGCATCCCTTCGAGGCGCTTTTTCTGCGGATCAAGGATCACGATCGCTTCGCCGGGATCCGGATTCCCTTTTGCCTGGCGCAAAGTTGTTTCCGCCAGCAGTTTCCTTGAGTTAATGATAGCACCTGCCTCAAGCCAGTGCCGCTGTTCGCTGAATCTTTCCAGATAGCGCAGTATCTGCTGCCAGAATGGCGCATACACGGCTTTCAGCGGAAGGTCGTTCGCCGTGTCGTCCGCAGAGGAGGCAAAGATCACAACGCGGCCTTTCTCATAATCGATGGTCACAATGGCGGGATCTCCGTTGTCAAACCGTGCAACGACGACAACTCCCGGACCCGGGGAAATTTTGGCGTGGCTGAAAAACCTTGTGCTGGAAAAAGTGCCCGAGTGCGGCTTGCTGAAAGGCTGAAAAATCGGGTGATCCATCCGGATATCCGTCATCAGACGGTATTCTTCCATCGCACGATTGCGCCCCGTCCGCCCGGCGGCGGCTATTCCGGTGATTTGGACCGGAAGCCACGAGCCAAAATTCCGGTTGAAATCTGCAGGCTGCGCGGCATCTCCCAGCGCCACCGCGAGTCCGCCGCCCGCAGCAACAAAATCACGCAATTTTCTCTGCACCGCCTCGCCGCCGCCCGGGGCGTCGTTCCAGATCAGCAGTCCTCCCGAGAAAGCCACGTTCTGCGCGGAAACCACGCTTAATCGATACGGGGAAAAAGTGTCCACATTGAGCGCCCTGGCGAGGAAAAAGCCTGGGGAGCGCTGTCCATGCGCCTCGCCATTTTCTACTGCCAGCACCGGAGTTTTGCCGCGGGCATCAAGAGTCAAGTAGAACCGGTTGTCGCGCGTGAGGTATGGGTCGTCCATCTCAAGTGTGATCCGATGTGCGCCGGCAATCAGGCCGGGCAATTGAAACTCCAGCGCTTGAGCCTGTCCCTGGACCGTATCGATCCTCTTTTCCGCGGTCTTTCGTTCATCGACATACAAGCCGACCGCCACATTCCTGCGGTCCTGATTCCCGAAATTAGCGATGGAAGTCTTGAGAGTGAATCCACCGGAAGCGCCGGGCTCCGCCTCGGCTACGGTGACATCCCGAATTGCCAGGTTGCTGAAATCATCCGACCCGACATCTATGGTCTGAAGCTCGATGCCCTCGCCCAGATGAAAATCCTGCTCCTCGGCGTCATATCCGTTCTTTTGAAAATCGGAGATCAGATAAATGATCCGTTTTCCTGTCCCGGCATCCAGCGCCAGCTTTTCGGCCGCGTTGAGCGCTTGTCCGTATCGCGTCGTCCGGTCGCCCAACTCGATGCCGCTCTCTACCTGGGCGATGGCATCCGAAGGATCGATGGAAAGCTGTGTCCGCGCAGTGACATTGTCTGAAAACTCAAGCAGCGCGCATTTATCCCCCGGCCGTATCTTTCTTAGGATAGCCACCGCGGCGTTCCTGGCCTTGCCCCATCGGTCGCGAAAACCCATGCTCATGGAATTATCGAGGAGAATGATATGAGCGCTCGAGATTCCCCCTGCGGCAGCGGCCGGAAGCGTTTCACGATACGGCCGCATGAATGCGAGGACAATGACCAGGAGTGCCAGGACCCGCAGCAGCAACAGCAGCAGGTGGCGCAACTTCTGATATCGTATCGTCTTCTTGCTGATCCGGCGCAAAAACATCAGCGTCGGAAATTCAACCTTCCGCGCATGCTCCCGCTTCATCAGATGCAGCAGTACAGGAACCGCGACTGTCAATCCGCCCAGGATAAATAACGGATTTAGAAAACTCATAGAAACCCATGCGCCAAATTACGAATGACGAATAGACGAATTAAAACCGAAAATGACGGTATACGCGATTGTGTATTTTCATTCGCAATTCGTCATTCTAGATAGTAGCTGTTGCCGCCGGACCAGGTAACTGAACAAAGCGCTGTCCAGCGGCTGGGATGTATCGATCATGGAAAAATCCATCCGGTCTTTCCTGCATTCCTTCTCGTATCGCGCCACTTGGTCGCGAAGGACTCTGCGATATTCCTGGCGTATGAAATCCGGGATGACATGCATTTCTGACCGCGTCTCCATATCCACAAATTGAGCCGCATCCTGGAAATCGAAACGCAGTTCCGCCGGGTCCAACAACTGAAACACGATGACGTCATTCCCCCGGAAGGCAAGATGCCGCAAGCCATCCATCACATTGTCCGGATCTTCGAAGAGATCCGATATCACCACGACGATTCCCCGCCGGCGCAGCCTCTCGGAAACCTTGACCAGCGACCGGACAAAATCGGTTTTTTCTCCGGGTCTGTGTTTTTTCAATGGTGTGCAGCACAGTGTTCAGGTGCCCGAGGCTGCCGCGGGCGGGAATGTAATCAAGGACATCCTCGTCATACGAAATAAAGCCGACGGCATCCCTCTGCCTAAAAGCGAAGTATCCGAGAGAAGCCGCGAGGAATTGCCCGTACTCCAGCTTGGTGATTCCCTGGCTGGCGTAGGCCATGGACCGGCTGGAGTCCAGGATCAAATGAATGGCAGTATTTGTTTCCCCTTCGTACTCCTTTACGAAAAACCGGTCGGTGCGCCCGTATACCTTCCAGTCGATCTTCCGGATATCGTCGCCGGGACGATAGGCGCGGTACTCGGCAAAGTTCACGCTGAATCCCAGATGCGGCGACCGGTGCAGCCCCGAAATAAATCCCTCCACTACCGTGCGCGCAATAAGCTCCAGCGACGCAATACGCGCCAGCGTCTGGGGATCGATGAATCTAGTGGATCGCGGTACCGCCGTATTAAAGCTACCCATAGTATTTGCAAATTATGGATTACGAATGACGAATGACGAAAGGAAAGCAAAGGGATCGATTGTCCTCACGTGTGTGTTTCCATTCGTCATTCGTAATTCGTCATTCGTCATTTGGTTAAGCCTGACTTCGGCACCGGGACCGCCTCGAGCAGCCGGCGGATAATCTCCTCGGTGGTAATCCGCTGTGATTCCGCATGGAAATTTGTCAGGATCCTGTGGCGCATCACCGGATAGGCAAGCGCCTGGACGTCTTCGACCGAAACGTTGAACCGGCCGTGCAGCAGCGCGCGCGCTTTGCCGGCCAGCATGAGATATTGCGCCGCCCTTGGACTGGCGCCCCAGTTCACATACTCACGAGTGAAATCCAATTTTCCATCCTGGCCGGGACGGCTGGCGCGGACCAGCGCAACCGCGTAGCGCGAGACCGATTCAGGCGCCGGTACGCGCCGCACCAATTTCTGGAACTCAACGATATCCGCGCCTCCGATCGTGCGTTCCAGCCGTATGTTTTGTTCCACGGTCGTTGTCGTCACCACCTTATGTTCGTCGTCTTCGTTCAGGTACTCGATGACGATATTGAACATGAACCGGTCCAGTTGGGCTTCCGGCAGCGGATACGTCCCTTCCAGTTCAATCGGATTCTGTGTGGCCAGCACGAAGAACGGTCTCTCCATCGGATAGGTCTCTCCCTGAATTGTCACCTGCAGCTCTTCCATCGCTTCCAGCAGTGCTGCCTGCGTTTTAGGCGGAGTGCGGTTGATTTCATCGGCGAGAAGGATGTTGGCGAAAACCGGTCCTTTGACAAAGACAAGCTCGCGTCTCCCTGTGGCAACGTTTTCCTGGATGATGTCGGTGCCGGTAATATCCGCAGGCATCAGATCCGGGGTAAACTGGATCCGTTTAAAACTCAGATCGAGAATTTGGGCGAGAGTCTTGATTAAGAGTGTTTTTGCCAGACCAGGGACGCCCGTAATCATAGAATGCCCGCCGACCAGCAGCGAAATCATGACCTGGTCCACCACATCATCCTGGGCGATGATCACTTTTCTAAGTTCCTTCAATATGCTGCCGTGTCCTGCCCGGAGTTTTTCAACCAATTGCGAATCACTTACGACGCTATTCTGTTCCGTCATGTGCGCTCCACTTCTAATCAGGTAATTGTAGAATCCAAAAGCCTTGCGCGCTACAGATTGACCCGCTCCTTACATGCCCTTTCACAATGCAGGAGGCCGGATCCCCAGGAGCGCCGGCCTCCTCTAGCTAATGCGTCAACGCATACATAATGTAATTCACGCCGTACTTATACGCCTCATTCGAGCTTTCGATGGGCACGATGGGATCGTCGGACCACTCCCAATAGTCGCTGATATCGTTGTTGTAGTCGACCACCATCATCAACCGCCCGTTGTCGTCACTCATGCCGAAATATCGCGGCGTAAGGAATTTTGAATACGGAGGCTCAATCGACAAGTCCGAAATATCGTAAAAACAGGTCCAGATCTGGTGCGTGCGCGGCAGTTCCTCCAACGTGCGGTCCGGGAATACCTGCCGCATCTGGTTCACGAAGTTGTACCATTCCCGTTCGCCGCGGAAGTCATCCACGATGAGAAAACCTCCCCGCAGGAGATACTCCGCCATCCTGTGCGCTTCCTGTTCCGAGAGCTGGAGGAATCCCACTTCGCACAGATAGGCAATGGGATACTTGAAACAGTCGTCGTTCTGAAATGAAATGATGTGGCCGCCCGGGTTCACGTCGAGCCGGGTGACTTCGGCCATGATCTTCATCAGATGCTCTTCCGACCTCGGCCAATCGTGACTCCATGGAGGATTGTTCCAACCTCCTCCCCTCCCTCCGCCAAAAAACCGCGTCATCGGTGAACTGAACATGATCCGGCCAAAAGTAAACTTGCTTTCTTTCCGGGGAACCTCCGGCAAGTCCTGCGCCCCTAAAACGAACATGCTTAATGCGGTAATCATAGCGCAGATAAAAAGCGGCCATTTACGATTGACGATTGACGATTGACGCTTTAAGAACCGCGTATTGTCCAATCGCAAATCGTCAAGCGTCAATCGTAAATGGTTTCTCATTTGTCGGCTCCATCGCTTATTTTCAGAAGAAGGCCCTGAGCCTTTTTGAAGGATGGGGCGATTTCGAGGGCACGCAAGACTTCGCGTTTTGCTTCCCGCCAGTCGCCGGACGCCAGTAAAGCTCTGGCAAGATCGAAGTGCGCACCCGCAGGGTCCGTCGTATTCAAACCCATCAACGTCCGATAGGCCGCAATGGCGACGGGCCACCTGCCTGCTTCCATGGCTGCTTCCCCCAGTTGCCTCTGGACATCCTGATCATAGGGATAGATAAAGACCAGGAGCTCCAGCATCCTGGCTGCGGAAGTCCAGTCCTTTCGATTATGGTAAATTTTCGCGGCCTCCAGCAAGGGTTCTCTGGAGTTTCCATCGCGCCGGATCCATGAAAGGTATTCGGCCAGCGCGTCCTCTTCACGGTTGGATTCCAGGTATATTTTGCCCAAAAGCTGATAGGGATTTCCCGGATCCACGTACTGAGGGAACAGCTGTTGCGCGGCTTTAAGGTGGGATGCAGCCTCGGTATTTGCACCCTCCTTGCGCAGCAGTTGACCCATTTTCAGGTTGGCAAAAAAGTCTTTGGGGTTTTTCTGAAGAACCTGCGCAAGCTCTTTTTTGTCGGTCTCTGAAACCGCGTTTCCTTCCTGGGCTTTGTGCGCTTCGGGAAAGCTCAGATGTGAGGCGAACTCTTTGATTTGCGCATCCACAAAGCGCGCGTATGCCGCATTCATCCCGTTTACATCCAGGCCCAGTGTCCGGCGGAACACATCTTCCGCGGGAATGTTTTCCGCAAAAAGCTTGAGCGATTGTCTAATCTTGTCAAAACCGAATTCTTTCTCTATCCATTGACAGACGAGGCCTGCCTGATAATAGGACAGTGCAATCTGCTCGGGATTCTTGGGGCGCAGGATGCCGGCGTTCAGCTCGCTGGCTTTCAGAAATTTCCCTTCCTGGTACGCTTTTATAAAAGCAACGGTCAGGGTATCGCCCCAGCCCGGCCGCGCGCGGTTTTCCTCGTACACCGACAACCCTTCGGAATACCAGCGCGGGATGTTGTGATTGCTCATCTGAAGGGTTATCACATGGACCAGCTCATGCCACAACGTGGAGCCCCAGTTGAATGCTCCCGCCTTGCGCGCGCGGGGCGAATCCATGGCCACCACTTTGCCGAAACAAACGCCAAGCGCCTCTTCCAATCCGGGCAGGCCGAGAGTGCGCACAGCGAATCCTCCATGATCGGGAAAAACCTCCACCTGGAGCGGACCGCCGGGTTTGAATCCGTAACGTTGCGTGAGCGACGCCAACGCTTCTTCAGCCAGTGCGGCAGCGTACGCAAAAAGCACGGGCGCATCCTCTTTAGACATAAGGAAACTGAAGTGCTCGCTGCGGATGCGGGAGAAACCGTCCATCTGATCCATTAAATCCAGCGAATTGAACGCCCAGACATTAGAGGGATCGCCATCAAATGCCTGCTGCATCGCCTTTCGGCCTTCCTCTAGATTTCCAATCCGCGTCAGGTTCATTCCAAGGCTGGCATAGGCGGGCCACAACTCGGGATCCAAAGCAATCGCTTTCCGGTTGAAGTCCACTGCCTCCTGGTATTTCCTGCGCGACACGGAGTTTTCCGCCTGCGTGTAGTAGAACCGGCCGTAAGAAGGATTTATGGCCAGGACCTTTTTTTCGATTTCCGCGAATCCGGGCAGATCGCCGCGGAAGTAGAGGCAAACCGCCTGCAGGCTTAGGGCCTCGAGGTCCGCAGAATTCACGGCCAGTGCCGCGCTGATTTCGTCCAGCGCCTCACCGTGCATTTCCGCTTCGATTGCCAACTCAGCCAACGTATTCAAAGCAGGCACGAGATTGGGGTTCACGCTGAGCGCTTTTCGAGCATAGATTTCCGTCTCAAAATCGCTATCGAATTTTTTAGCCAGCGCGATCCCAATCAGTGCCCAAGGATAGTTTCGATTAATCTTGAGGCAATCCCGAAAAACGCTGATAGCTTCCGCGGCGTTATACTTTTCGAGAAAAAGGTACCCGAAATCCGCCAGTGCCTCGAGGGAAACCTCTCCGAGTTCTGGATCCGTCGCATCGATGAAGATGTTTTGGGCGTCTTTGATATAGCCGCGGTGCCATGCCGCGACGGCAACCATCCCAAGATCCCGGCTCCCCTTCACGCGTCCGGTCCGGTATTCTTCAATCAGCTGATCCCACAGAGGCAGGGCAGCGGCTTTTTGGCCGACTTTTTCCAGCAGCTCCGCAAGGGCACGCGTGGCTTCCCTTTCGGTCGAAGATCCGCGCGGGGCCATAGCGCGTGCTTGTTGCAGATGCTTCTCCGCGCCGGCGTAATCCCCCAAAGCTTCCGCGACGCGGCCCCGCTCCAGATGCAGCGTCGGCGAACTGCCGCGTGGCAACAAAAACTCTTCGGCGCGCCGGACAGCTTCCTGATAGGATCCCGTTTCGCGCAGCGTCTGAAGCAGTCCCGCCTGGCTTTCCTCCAAATTGTGTTTGTCAGTTAATGCGGCTTCGAAGTACTTCCGGGCTACGGCATAATCCCCGGACCTCAGGGCCGCCCTGCCTTGAGCATAGCTGCCTGCATCCGTTGCGTTCCACGCAGATCTCCCAAGGAAAAGAAACGCGCCTGCGGCGCACATCAGGAAAGAGATCCATTTGTTCCGGCGCATGGAAAACATGGCCCTGTTATTTGGATAGTTTGGCATTGATCCGCGCCAGCCTCAGCAGCAAGTCCTCGAGTTTGTTTTCATACTCGGCCTCGGTCATTCTGTCTTTCGAATATTTCAGAGCTTCAATTTGTTTCTCCAGTTCCCGAGCCGCCCGTTCCAGTTCCTGCTGTTCCGCCGTCAAGCCTTTGCGGATTCCGGAAGGAACGCCGGCATCAAGAAAAGTGTTTGCGGCAAGCAGTCCATCTCCATTTTCCGGCGATGGCGTGTCATTCGCCTTGGCATCGCCGTTGTCATCCAACACGGGGTGCTCCGTCTGCAGGTTCCCTTCGCTGCTGTAATAGTCTTCCACCTTTTTTTTCGTAAAGGAAAACGCTTCCGCGATGGACACGCGGCCGTTCTTGTCCGAATCGGCGGCATTGTCCGCAAAAGCATCGATGAAATATCGCCCCATGTGCGTTTGATTTTTTTCCGTGCCGCTCTTCGTCGCGGCGATGACAATCCGTCCTTCCTGCGAAAGCGCCGGGACGCTTCCTCCGCTGCAATTCGTCGCATTCAGGATGACGAACCGCTGCGCGGGGATAGAGTAGAGAATCGCGGCCAGGTTCTCGGCAGTCGGATCCGGTCCCACCAGGTTGAGCTTGTAGGCCTTTCCATCATAGCTGCCGTGCCCATCGATAAATACAAATACCAGATCCTCTTTATTCACCCTGCCGGCAAGGTCACGGCAGACGGTCTGCAGATTTTCAAAAGTCGATTGGCGTTGCGTCAAATCCGGCCTTTTCGAAGGATCGTCGACAAGAACCATAATGTGATCTTTGGAGAGCTCAAGCGGCCCGGTGAGCACCGCATGCAGATCCGCAATTTCTTTCAGATACGCTTGCTGCAGTTCCGGATCTCCGCTGACTCCCGCCAAAAGAATCGCCCACCTCCCCTCGCGCTCCGCTGCACTCGCCGCACCCGCGGCTGCCAAACAGAAGCAGACGTCAGCAGGAAGCGCGCAGCTCTCAGCTGACGGCCTTCAGCCGTCAGCAGTCGGCAGTCGTTAGTCGGCAGTGAACGAAATGACTTCTTGCCACACGCATCCGACTCTCTACTGGCAGCTGAAAGCTGACGGCTGAAAGCTGAATGCCGACTGCTGACTAACGAATGCCGACTGGATCTCATGCCAATCCCTTGCGTTTTCGCAGAATCCATTCCGTACACATCACACCTGCAAGAAGCAGGAAGAGAAACGGCATATCCCACAGGTCTTTCTCCTCGATTCGGGAGGCTCCTTTATCGATATAGGATATATCTTCCGGGAGAGTACGCAAATCCTCCGCCGAATAGTGGCGCCCTCCAGTTGCGGACGACAGCCTCTTGAGGAGATCGGAGTTCATGGATGCATTGTGGAATTCTTCCGTGGAATCGGCGACCTGGAAGCTCGCTTTGGCCGTGCCCAGGCTTTTGTCGCCATGAAACGCCTCCGAGGAGATTTCATAAATGCCTTCCTCTTCCGGCTTGAATGCCGCTGAATAACCGCCGTCTTTTTCAATATCCCAGGCAAGCTGCACCGGAACCGTCTTCCCTGAGGGAGCCCTCACCTGGCTCAAAACCCTTGCATCGTTCAGCGGCATAAAGGAGGCATCGTTTGCCTCCGCGCGAATGATCGCAACGTCGTCCGGAGGATAGGATTGCTTCTCCGTGGTGACATTCAGCGGATCCGGGACGTCGCTGACCAGCCACCGCAGCATCTGTTTCCAGAAGAGTTCGTGGAAATTGCTGGTGTGCTCCTGCCCCATTCTCCAGCGCCAGCTGGAGGCGGTAGTAAACGCGACGGACTTGCCTCTGCCAAAACGCTGAAAGGCCAGTATGACGGGGCTTTGCCCGCGCGTATCGGGGACGCTGCCCTGCAGCAGAGACGTCGCGCCGGGCTTCAGGTTTGCGGTCGGATTAAAGCCTACCAGGGCTGGCGCAGATTCCCATCTCTTCCTGTTCTGATCCTCCGACAGAGAAAGCCGGGTAATCGGATGCTGAAAACCATAGGGAGTCAGGCGAGCCTGGAATTCCAGATCCTGAAAAGCGGGAACTCCGGCGGCATCGGGACCAAGGTCGAGAGGGAGAACATCTTCGAGCGGCGTGTGGATGTATCCGCCCTGGCCGAAAGAGCGCTTGCCGCCCAGCATAAGAAGTCCCCCGCCGCGCCGGCTGACGAAATCGGCGATAATGCGCAGCTGATCGAACGTAAAGAAGCTCGCCTCCATGCTTCCCATGAGGATGGCCTTGTATTGAAAAAGCTCCGCTTTATCGTTCGGGAAACCTTTGTCCAGAGTCGATGCCGATTCAACTCCCTGACGCAAGAATTTGCCGTCCGCCTGGCGCAACAGAGTAATGAGGTGAAGATTCTTATCCGCCAGTATCGCCCGGCGCGCAAAACTGTATTCCCAGCGAGGCTCCCCTTCCACATATAGAATCTGAGGCTTCTCGTCTTCTATGCGCACAACTGCCGTCTGATCGTTGTTCTCGGGCACGAGTTCTTCGGGGAAAGGGTCTACGCGGAATCGAAACACTTCCGGTCCCGCAGATGGGCTGCTGAAATGAACCTTATAGGTCTTCACTTCCCCATCGCGGCCGAGGCTAATCTCCTGGCTTTGCAGCTGCCTTTGCCGGTCAAGCACGAGGAGCCGTGCGCGTTGCCCGGAATATCCCGCCGAGCGCACTGCCACCTCCGCTTCCACAAGTGTATCTTTGAGGACTTTCCTCGGGACCGTCACGCGCACGACTTCCGTATCGCGCGAGATATCAGGAGAACCGATGCCGACGGTGTAGACAGGCAGATTGCGGGCATGCAATTGCCCCGCGGTCGCGGTCAGATCTGCCGAATGGTTGTCCGCACCGTCCGTAATCAGGACGATGCCGGCAACGGGCACTGCCGCCAATTCCCCGGCAATCGTATTCAAAGTTCTTTCCAGATCCGTGCTGTTGCCGTGGCGCGGCGCATCCCGGAATCCCGGAACCCGTTCCGCAGACCTGGAGAAGCTGAAAAAGCGGATTTTGAACTTTTGCGCTAGCGCCTGGAGCACCGGATTATTCTCCGGCCGGAGGAGTTGTCGTTCCACCTCGAGCCGCGATCGCTTCTGGGCGCCGTCCCGAATCTCCATGCTCTTGCTCATGTCATACGCAATCGCGACAAAGTTCTTCTGGGGAATTACCGAATGGAGACGCAGCACGGGCCGCAGGAAAAGAAATAGCAAAATGAGGAAAGCGGCAGCCCTCAACCCGGAGAGCCCGTACCGCCAGATGGGTGGCATGACAACCGCCGTGCGCCGGTACAGCAAATACGACCCTGCAACCGCAGCCGCTGCCAGGAGCAAGGTTATATAGAAGGGCCAGAAAGGGTGAAAAGCGATCGTCCCCCTCTGGTACAACAGCGGTTGATACTTAAAAAGCAATTCGAAGATTGCCGTCATGACTCCGAATCCTTCAAGTCCTACAGCCAACAGGAGGATCCTTGCGGATAGACCAACAGATGGAGGCAGTATAGCAGAACCCCGCTAATCACGCCTAAGGAACAAAGAATCAGGAGTCAGGAGTCAGGAGTCAGAATTTAGGAATCCGCTGCTGCAATATATCCGGCAGGCTCGGTACGGGCTTTAGTGCAGATGCCGGACCGCATATCAGGAGCACTTCTGAATGGCGCTTAATTAAGAGTGACAACAATCACTCCGAAATATTGCCATAGCTATTATTTAAGTCCCCTAAGGCATGCGCATCAAGCCAAAGGAAGCGCTGAAAGCGCGACGAAGCAGAACCCAGGGTGGAGGCCGCGAAGCGGTCGTAACCCTGGGAGGGCATGAAAATGATACAACTGCCCTGAACAAGCTCTTATATCGAGGCTGGCAGGGATACATGGCATGTAAAACGACTTCGGAAAAATGCGTGCTCGAAGACTACCTCGCGAGTGTGCTAGAATCGCTGAAAAAGGCAGACATCATTATAATGCTTCGCCGGCTCCGGGAGGAGCGCCATGCATTCCAAAACATGCAATAGAATCTTGCTTTTGTTGGCTTTGATCCTGATAACTGCGGCAAACGCGTTGCCTCAGGACGGGCTGCCGGCCTCAGAGTTTTCCCGCCTGATCCGGGATTTATCCGAAGAAGGCGGGTATTTTTTCTCAGACAACTTCACGTCGAACGAGGACTCCTACCTGACGGTTGTCGATAAGCTGCAGGAGCTCGGCGCGAAGGGCGGGGCCTATATAGGCGTCGGGCCGGAGCAGAATTTTACTTACATTGCCAAAGTCCGCCCGCGCATTGCTTTCATTGTGGACATTCGCCGCCAGGCGATGATTCAACATCTGATGTACAAAGCGATCTTTCATCTTGCGCCCACTCGCGCGGAGTTCTTGTCCCTGCTGCTGAGCAAGCCGATGAATCAGAAAGCCCCGGAACCGAAGGATTCCATCGACGCTATCGTGGCCTATTTCCTGAACGTGCCTGCCGACGAAAAAGCGTACACATCAAACCTGGCCGCGATCCGTAAGATGATCCAGCAGGATTTTCAATTCCCTCTTTCCACCGAAGACCAGGAAAGCCTGGAGTACGTATATAGAAGCTTTCGCCTCCAGGGCTTCAACATCGGCTTTGACATCAACGGCATGTTCAGCCGCCGCTTCGGCCACCTGCCGAATCTGAGAGAAATTCTCGTCAAGAAGGACTTGAACGGGAAGGAGGGAAATTTTCTGGCCAGCGCCGATGATTATGATTTCGTACGCGGCTTGCAGCGCAAAAATCTCATCATTCCCGTGGTTGGTGATTTCGGCGGGGAAAAGGCCCTGGCAGCGGTAGGCGCCTACCTGAAGAAGAACGGTTATAGTGTAACGGTCTTTTACGCTTCCAACGTAGAGATCGTGCTGTTCCAGTACGGGTCGAGCATCAAGTTCCCGGCATTTGTGAAAAACATCAAGAAGCTGCCGATCAATGAACGCAGCGTGCTGATCCGGTCCACATTCTGGTATTACAGGCACCCGGCGCAGCTGCCGGGCTACGCGCTCTGCACTTCCCTGCAGAATATTTCAACTTTCCTGAAAGAGTTCGACGAAGGCCGCTATCAGGATTATCGCGATTTGCTCAAGTAACCATTCCTGCATCACCTTTGATAGGAGTAGGAAGAGTCCGCCAGGCTCCCCGTCCCTCCGAACCGGACAGGCGGATCTCCCGCATCCTGCGCTCCAGTTAACATCCGGAAAGGTGCCGACCCGGATATCACGATGCTAAATCAAGCCGGAGTAGAATACGCAAAGCTGCAGTGGAGCCCTACGCCTTCCCCAAAGCGCGTAGGACCTTGTCCGGAGTAATGGGAAAATCCAGAACCCACGTGCCGATTGCATTGTAGACAGCTGAAGAGGTAATCGCTGAGAGGCTGGCACCGATATTCTCGCCGATTCCGCAGGCGCCGTAGGGAGCATAGCCCAGATGGCCTTCGTGAAGAATACAATCCACCACAGGATAATCGTTCATGGTTCCCAGAAGGTAATGGATGTGGTCGAAATTAAGGCCCACCCCGGTTTTCGGGCAGTAGATTTTCTCTTCGGTTGCGCTTCGGCCGAGCCCCATGACCGCTCCGCCGTACTGTTGTCCCATGGCACCCTGAGGATTAAAAAGGTGACCGATATCATTCACACAAACGATGCGCGTCACCTCGACCAGGCCGGTCTCCGTGTCCACCTCCACTTCGATAAAGTGGGCTTGCCTGGCCATAACAAGCGGTTGATCCTCCGGTTTCCCGAACATAGGAATCATGATTTGACTGCGGGTATTGGGATGCGAGATAAAAGATTCAGCATCCAGGAAGCCGCCGCCGATTTCCCGTAACGGCATTTTTTTATCGGGATTGGCTTTGTCGAAAATATAGCTGTCCCGAATATCGAGATCCTCCGGCTTCCTGTTTGCAAAGGGAGGCCTCGAACGGGACATGAATCCCGTTTGCGTTTGCGACGCCGCCGCGCGCAGGATTTGTTGCTTTAATTCCCTTGCGGCGACTATCAATTGATGCGCGGCATTGACGGTCCCGCTCGATCCGGACGGTTGCGCGAGGTAAAAGGCGCCGTTATCCGAACTCTGTTCGTGCAACACCGTATCCTCGTATTTCAAGCCGAGCTCGGAAGCCACGCATTGACGAAAGGCTGATTCCGCATCGCCTCCCATATTGCAGCGTGCGCCTACAATCGCGACCTTCCCGTCCCTGAGAAACAAGCATGCCTGGGAGGGGAATATGGACATCGCGCCGGCGCCCCAGTGCCACTGGTTGATCGACATGAAACCCAGGCCGTGCATCTTCCCGTTGGCCAGTCTCTTTTTGCCGGGATCATGCCATTTTCGATCCCAGTCGATCGCTTTTTTCCCTTTTTCAATGACTTCTTTAAGGCTTTGCCGTTGGGGGAAACCATTTTCTTTTTGATACTTCGTAACCCAATCCCAATCGTGACCGCGACAGCCGTCGTTTTTCAGTGCAACCTCGGTTGGATCGAGATTGCATGCGGCGGCCACTTGATCGAACATCACGTTGTGGGGCACACAAGAGGCGGCGCCGTGCCGGAAACAAGCCTGATGGCCCCGGTTGATAAGCGACCACACCTGAGTCCCGCGCATATTCGGAATGGCCGTACACTCATAGGTTTTATCAACAGCGGGATTTCTCACTCCGGCCATATGCCAATGATACGCAGTTATTGTGCCGTCTTTTTTTGTCCCGACTTTGCAGGTATACGTGCCGGCTTCATCGCCGCCGCAGTAGAAACTGCTTTCATCATACAGCAGCTTCACCGGCCTGCCGTTGGCTCTTCTGGCCAGGATGGCTGCAATTCGAATAAACAAAGCCGAGTAAGCCAGCCAGGAGATGCCCCCGAACCACGAACCTTGAAAGGGATATCGAACTCTGATTTTGGACCAGTGCGTGAATGCAAGCGATGGGCGCCCTCCTCTGGAAGGCACATACTGTCCCGGCAGCACCGGATTGGCACTCAAAGTGCCTTGCGGATTTCCCTGGTCGTGCACCCAGAGGTCGAGAAAATCCTCGTGCCATTGAGCCACACAGGCCATGGCTTCAACCCCGGCAGGTGAATTCATCGCCCGTTTGATGGTGTATTCGATGATTTTATCCGCTTCGGCGAATCCCTTTTCAACATCGCCGATTTCCCGCTTATCGGCCATGACAATATTGGATTCCTGGGCTCCACGAGATTGACGCACCACTTCGGACATAATCCTTGGGGCATCCGGTTTTGCCGAATCTTCCATTTCCAGGATGAAGGGGCGCTCTTCCCATTGTATCTCTATCAAATTCAGCGCCTGGTCGCATACTTCCTCGCTGTCTGCCACAACGGCGATGCCCATCGGGTGCTGGTAAAAATCGCTGATGCGGGGAAGAGCGAGAATATTGTAATAATAGGCGGTGTCCGCTCCGTTGCCGTTCTCTTCCGCAATGTCCGGATCGCTGTATTTCAGGATATCTCGTACGCCGACCAGCGCTTCCGCCCGGCCCGTATCCATGGTTACGATTTTTGCATGCGCGTACGGTGAAGTGAGGATCTTGGCGTAAAGCATTCCGGGGAGAGAGATATCTCTTGTGAAGGCTGCGTGCCCGGATACTCTGTCATGGGCATCTTGACGCGTAATGTCTTTTTTTACTCTCTCATGAGATTCCGGAATTTTCCATGTCCATGGTCGAATCGGTTCTGCCATTCTCAATCCTTGGTCGGAGCGCCGGCGTCTCGCCGGCAAAAACGGGACGAAAGGCTACCTCTCTCGTATATTAAGCACATAATGAGCATATATTGAAACACATATCCTATTTATTATACTCAGCCGGCGAGACGCCGGCGCTCCGACCAAAACCCAAGTTATTTATGTAGCTGCGTTCTAATTTCGTTTCCGGAAACAATAGAGAGCCTTCTCCGTGCGAATAAAGAGACACCCCTCCGCCATTAACGGAGTGGCGTATATCCCCTCATTAAAATCGTGCGTGTCTATTACACGCCAATCCGAATCGTCGGTGAATACGGTTACGATACCCAATCGACTGGCCACATAAATCCTGCCCCCGGCACTCACCGGCGCGGCATAATAATTCCCCATGTCCGGAAGACGTTTTGGCTGCAAAACTTTGCCTTCCTCGGCTGAGATCCTGGTAATGATGCCGCCGTCTCGGACAGTCCAGAGAACACCCCGGTTGAGGAGGGGCGTGGCGACATAGGGAGCACCCTGGACGGTTCTCCAGACCACTGCACTCTCGCCCTGCTCGCCGCCCGCGGCCGACGGTTTTATCGCTAGAATTCCGTTTTGTGCCTGCTGGAACACGGCAGCATAGCGTTCCCATTCCTCCTGAAGCAGTTCTCCACTCTGATCGAGGTCCATAGGGAAAAACCGATCGTTCATAATTTTGTCGGTTATCTCGGCCTTGACCAGCCTGCCGTCGTTGTTTCTATCCCATTTGCGCAGAGCCTCGGCCCACGGATCCATGAGGATGCGCATCGTGCTGTCGCCGCCCGGCGTCCACGAACCCATATAAACCCGGTCGCCGGACGGCACGGGAGTGGGAATGACGATGCGGGCCAATCCGCGTATCCACCACAGCCGTTTGCCGTCGGACGGATCGTAGCCCGCCAATTCACGTGAGCCCGCGACCAGCAGTTCCTGCCGGCCGTTGCGCATCCACACGGCAGGCGTCGAATAGCTGCGCGTCGCATCCGGCCGTTTGCTCTCCCACAGGACTTTTCCGCTTTTGCGATCCAGCGCCATCAGGAAGCTGTTCACGTCGTGGTCCTGTTGAATGATGACTTTATCGTCTATCAGAACAGGCGAACTGGCCGAGCCGTATTCATCCTGAAAAGGCCCCATGCGCTTTTCCCACAGCAACGTGCCCCGGTGATCGTAGCAGATCAAGCCATGGCTTCCGAAAAACACATACACGCGCTGGTCATCGCATGCGGGCGTGGCCTGTGCCGCACTGCCCGTGTCACGATTGAACTCTTCGATGCGGGCAGCGGGGGCGACCCGTTTCCAGAGAATGCGTCCGGTGTCGGCAGCGAGCGCAAGAGTGGCCAGCTCTTTGGTTGCCGTGTTGTAGGTCGTCAAAAAGAGCCGGCCCTGGCACGCTGCCGGCGAGGAATGTCCGGAGTCGATTGGAGTCCGCCAGCGAAGCGCGTCGGGAGAATCCAGCCGTTCCGGCAGTGAGTCCGCTTCAAGCCCAGCCACGCCGCCATCCCGGCGGAAATAGAAGAGGTTGTCTTCTGCCGCGAGGAAGGCAGCGCCGCTTAATACAATAAAACATATAATAACTACCAGGATTGCCGTCCGAGTGAATGTCATAGTCGAATTGCCAACTCGCAAAAAAGCGCCACGGATTGCGCGGATTCCACAGATCTTATTGACTTAATTCGGTGAAATCCGTGCAATCGGTGGTGTTTTAATTATCCAGCATAAATCCCTTTATAATCTTTATTGTGGGATTGGTAATTCTCTTTGAGATTGCCCCAATAGGCATGCGACAGCTCTCCCACCTTCACTTTGCCGTCTGCCAGCTTAAGCGTGATGAACTTCTTCCATTCGGGCGGATCCATCTGCGGATAGTCGATTCTTTGGAAATTCAAAGGCTGGCTGCTTGCCTTGCGCGCCAGGGAGCCGTGGATGATAAGTTTAGAGAACTGAAGAATGCTCAGGTCCTCCAGGCTGCGCAGCAGTTTGTGCGGATCGAGGGCGTAGAGTTGGGGTACAAAATCCTTTTCGATTTCGTTGAGCGCATCCAGCCCCATATTCAGGAGCTTCTCGGTTTTATATTCGCTGCAGAAGTACTGCATCATCCGGGCCATTCCGGCATGCAGCTCTTTCCACTCGATCCCTTCCTTTCTTTTGGTTGGAGCATAAACGCGGGCTTTCTCGCGCATGATCTGCTCCCTTGAAATGGCCGGCCGGCTCGCTTGAGATACATACGCGGCGGCCTTTCTGCCGGCATACCTGCCGGTAGATGCGGCATACCCGTGGGCCGCAGGGGCGAACATTTGTTCTCCGGCGGCATAGAGCCCTTCCAAGGTGGTTCTCAGATCCCAGTCAACAACAACGCCGCCACGGTCGTTCATGCTGTCGGGAGAGCGGAAATGCGCGGGAGTGGATCCCTCTAACAGGGTATAATTCATCAGCAGATCCTTTGTGGGGTCGTACCCGGCGCTTTCATAATACCTTTTCATGGCTATCGCCGTTGACTCTTCACGGTACCCCAATTCCCAATTGATCTTCCGCAATCCTTCCGACATGCCCGGAAAGTCGCCCCAGAAAGGCAGAGCGAACTCTCCCTTAAGCACCGCCTCACGAGAGGGTCCAAAACCTGTCAAAGCTTTGCCATTGTCATCAAGGGACGGAACATTTTCGAAGACCGGATCGTTGCCGCCTGAATCGATCTTGTGTTTGTAGCCGGTTCCCAGGTACAGGAGCCCGGATTTCTCCATCATGGTTATCTCGGCGCCGGCCCTGTATGCCATCACCGTCCCGTCTCCGGACGCGTTGCGGGACCTGAAGGTGGTAATGCCCGCCAACTCCGTGTTAAAAACCCAAACCGATCCGATTCCCGCCGTGGCCAGGATGATTGCTTTAGCTTTGAAGATCATGAATTCGCCGGTTCTGGTATTGATTCCTGTTGCGCCCGCAACTCTGGCTCCGTGGGCGCCATTTTCGTTCAGCAGGCTGGTACCCATGATCCGGTCAAATATTTTGACCCCTAAACGCTCGCACTCTTTCTTCAGTGTGGGCTTAACCGTCGTTCCCCAGAAACGAAGCGAATTATTTTCCTGCCCATACCTGGATGCGACGACCAGTTTGGTCTTGTCATCCCGTCCTGGGGCGCCAACGAACTCGTCTTTGGTGTCTCTCATTTTGGCGCCCATCTTTTCTATTTCCAAAAACGCGTCGTAGCCTTCCTGGCATTCGATTGCATGTCCAATCCCATTGCTGTATCCGCTTTGACCGTCAATAATGCGCTGGCATTGCACAAACGGCTCCACCTTCATCAGGGGGCAGGTCATGGCGTAATCCCAGTGATCGCCTCCCGGTCCTCCGGCCCCGCTTCTCAGTGTGGCCGCTTTCTCGACAAGCGCCACGCGGACGCCCTTCGTCCTGGCCGCACTTAAAGCGGCCCAGCATCCGGCAATGCCGCCTCCGATCACGAGCACATCCGTCTCAATTTCCTGTTCCTGGTCATACCGTATTGGATAAGGCCACTCGGGCAGACGGCCACCGTTTTTCGTCAACTCATGCCATGAAGAAGTCATCGTTTAAGCCTCCAGAATCCCATTCGTTGTTTTGTTCTCCAGGTGCCTGGATTTCAGATGCCTGTTGCGTCCAGGAATCACAGCCTTGCGCTAGTCCCATGCATTTGTTTGATCAGGCGCGATAGATCTGGCCGGTGGCTTTACGCTTAAAAAATCCTCGCTGCTGCAGCGGCCAGTTGAATTTAATAGCGCCGAGACTTAGACGGGGACACTCATTCACGCAACAGCCGCAATACCAGCATTCATCGGGATGCAGGGTAATGGGGGGTTTGCCTTGTTCGGGATTCGGTATATACACGTCGATCTGGCAAACATTCACACACGTGTTGCATCCGTTACAGATCTCAGGATTTCGAATGACCGGCCTGTTAGGCGTGGCGATGTTGGGGACAACGTATATCTTTTCCTTTTCATCGGCCGCCCCTTTGAGGATATCCCCTGATCCCTGGAATGTAATCGCAGCGCCGGCGGCTGCACTTACCTTTAAGAAATCCCTACGCTGAATTGCCGAACGCTTTTTCCCCTTCGTCATAGCGGTAATCCTCTCTTCGAAACTTGCCGGCTGCCTGTGCCGGATCAATGGGAATTGCTATCAGACGCATGCCAGTGACGCCATGCCACGGTCCACAGACGCCAACCATGCCCGCGATTTGCAGCCTTCAGCGGAACTCATCCCGCGCAACGACGGCAAACCGCCAAAGTTCAAACCTCTGAGCATATTCTGTCCAAACTTTCGCACTCGTGATTTGGCTTATTTATAATGGGATAGATCCTTGGCAAGCAACAATATTCTGAATGGACTGCACGTCTTTAACAGAAGTGGGGCAAACAAGACTTAAAATTTAGAGATACTTTATGCCGAAGTTGAGCAGGTAAGTTTGGCATGGTTTGCCTGCCTCCGGGCAAGCGCTTCCTCCGGTAATCCCCTCCTTCCGGTTTGAATCGAATCCCTTTTTCCAAAATTGACCTCGTCCGGCGCGACGTTCCAAGAGTGTGGACTTGCTAGTGGAATTCGACCGGACGGTATGTGCAGGATTGTAGAGGTCTGACTGCCATGAATCCGGGCGATCGCGTCATTTGGCTTCGCTCTAAAGGATGTTCTTTCCTAACCGGATGGCGAGTCCATGCCATTCCGGAAGTGGCAGGGCAAACATGCAAATGTTACCAAAGGATTCGAGTCTACCAAAAAGGAATGGACTCCCGGATCTGTTCCCAAAATGCAAACGGGTTTCAATAGGTCAAACGCCTCCCTATATTACATTCTCATGGCGGGAAATTAGGTCGTTCTGGCAGTCGCGGGTCAGCTCCACAAAATAGGCGGAGTAGCCGGCGATCCGTACCACCAGATTGCGGTACTCGTCAGGATTTTCCTGTGCCTTGTGTAAAACATCGGTCGAAACCACATTGAACTGCGCTTCCGCGCCGCCGTTGTCCATATAGGCTTTGACCATGTCGCGCAGCTTGACGATCCCGTCGTCACGGCTCAGCGCGATGGGATGGAGGCGAATATTCAGGCACACGCCGTCCATGAACTTGCTGTGGTCATAGCAAAGCGAAGAGAGAAGAACCGCAGTGGGGCCATTCGTGTCGCGACTCTGAACGGGAGAGGCCGCATCGGCGATGGGTGTTCCGGCTTTTCTGCCGTCCGGCGTAGCCCAGGTAGTGTAGCCCTGACCCACATGGTCCGCCGCACCGTACAGGCCAGCTTTGAAAATTTTTGTGCGGGTAGAGTAACACTCTTTGCAGGTATCATAATAGGTGTTGATCACCCAATTCATCTGCTCGTCGGCATAGGGGTCGGCATTTCCAAAATGGGGCGCTTCGTTGATGATCCGCTGTCTCAAGGGCTCATAGCCCTCCCAGTTGGCCATAACAGCGTCATAAAGCTCTCGGGCTGAGCATAGCTTTTTGTCGAAAACCATGTATTTGATGGCGGTCAGGGAGTCAGCCACTGTGGCGAGGCCGGTTGCGGTCCCGCCGTAGGAGTTGTACTTGGCGCCGCCCCAAGTGCAATCTTTGCCCGACTCCATGCAGCCGTCGATGGAGATTGACAGCATCGGGTGCGGTGTATGGTGCTGAACCAGATATTCCAGATAGTTATTAAGAGAAACCTGGGCTTTGAGAAAGTAACGGGCCAGCTTGCGCCATGCTTCTTTGACTTCGTCAAAAGACTTCATGTCGTACAGATAGCCGGTATGGATCGAGCATTGCTCGCCGTTGAAGGGATTCCTGCCGTCGTTGATCGCCATATCCAGCAACTTGCTGTAGTGAATGGAGGCGTGCGGGGGAGCCACGCCATTGGCCGCGGAATAGTCGTTGCCGGAGCCCGTAATCTCTTGACAGCCGATGATGGCGTAATCCCGGGCATCCTCGAGCGTAAAGCCCAATTCCTTGATTATGCCGGGGATGATGATTTCGTCGTTCTGGAACAGCGGCAATCCGCCTACCTTTGTTGAAGTCTCGAGAGCCAAAGCCCACAATTCGTTCGGAGTGTTCTTGTTCACCCGCAAAGAGATCGTTGGATCATGGAGGCTCAGGCGAGACAGACTTTCCAGCACCATGTAGGTGACAGGGTTGCTGGCGTCCACACCGGTTTTGGGATCCACGCCGCCGATGGTGGTGTGGAGATAGGTGTTGCCGATGCCGATGATCTTAACCAATTCGCCAAATCCACCAGCGTACATTGAATTGATCTTCATGAAGAAGCAGTCCACGATCTCCTGTGCCTCTTCAGGCGTCAACCGCCCGGCTTCCAGATCTTTCTTCAGGTACGGCCAGGTATACTGATCAAAGCGGCCGAAGGAGCCAATGTCGCCGATAAAACTCAGACGCAATATATATTGATACGTGATCGCTGCCTGGCAGGCTTCGCGGAAAGTGCGGCAAGGGTTCTCGGAAATCCAGGTCAGGCTGTCTGCCATGGACTCCAATTCAGCTTTGCGCTTGCTGTCGGTGCATGACGCTGCTTTTTCGAGGCACTTCTTGCCGTAGCGCTTCAGCAAAGTGGCTGCGGCATCACAGGAAATGACGGCGCTGGTGTAGAACATGTTGCGATACACGTCCTCGCCCATGAGGTTATTGACGTGAGAATCCAGCCAATCCTGAGCCTGCTTGCGGATGGCGCCGTAACCCACATCAATGATTTTCCTGAAGCCCGGAGTCAGGTGCCCGGACGGCATCATCAGCAGGGGCACGCCCTTCACAGTGGCGGAGACTTGCATGCGGCTGAGCTCTTCATACCCCTTGGGCTGCCAGGCGGCCGCAATATCATTGTACGTACGGCCTTTCCAGTAGCCGCTGATGGACACCAGATTCTCATAATCCTCAGGAGCTATGGACATACGCAGCTCCTCTTCGTCGGGATTGTGATACAGGCCATCTTCTCTGAGCGTCCAGATGCCTGTCTCAATCACAGATGGAAGCCAACCCGCGTTGCCCCAATCAGGCGCATATCCGCTGCCGCAAAAATTTTTGCTGCTGTTGCCGACAATCATTTCGAAGTCCTCGACGCGGACGGTCATCTGCTCGCAGATGGCTTTCAACACCGTCGGACGGCGAAGGTAGGGAATGAGATTCTCATTCTCCTGAAAGCAACGGGTCGTGATCATGGCAGTCTCAGAGTCGCTCTGGATTACACGATCACGGATCAGCTGATGCATGCGCTGCATGCGCTCGCTTACTGGTTTGAATTTGTACATGACAGCGTTTGCTCCTTGTTCTTATGCGCGTACATTATATCAGTAGGCCGCTAGGAAACATCGTCCCGGTGTAAAAAAAGCGTCCTGTCGCTGACCTGTCGGTCGCCAAAATCAGTTACCTGATCGAGGTTCGTCCGCAATTAAAGCTCTTGCCTAATTCCATCGACATCGAGGCTGACGATTTCGTGGAGGACGTCAAACGTAACTGCGCGCGCGAAGACGTCATGTTCGATAACGACCTTCTGGATCAATAGGGATCTCCATTCCGCCGAATGCTCCAGCTAGGAAGAGTAGGAAACATTGGCTGCCGTGATGTGAACGTATTCGTCGACTATTATATTCATGTATTTGGATATCCTCCGGCACTACCCATAATCCGGAGCGTACCACCCGTTTCCCGATTTTTCCAATCCGCAGCGTAATTCTTCATCCTGCATAAATAGGAAACGAGTGGGACGTCGCCGATTTTGTGGGATTACCGTTTCGGTGCCGGAGCGTCGGCGTTGGTGCCGGTGGGACCCCGGAAGTCGCTCATCTTGAGATGCGTCAGCGTGTGCACGTAGCGCAGCTTGCTGTTCTCCATCCGGAACAGGTGCGTGTCGGGCGCGCCGGTCATGCCTCCCGGGCCGCCGGCGCCGAAAGTGCACCAGACCACCACTGAGCCGATCACTTCATCCACCACGAAGCGGCGGTTGGCGATGTTGACGCCGGCCGGCACGCCGGCCTCGCAGGTATCCTCGTTCGTCCCCTTCGCCGTGGTCATGCCGCCTTCGACCCGCACGCACGGGTAGCCCCACGGGACGAGGTCGGTCTTCGCCTCAAGGAAGGCGTCAAGGTAGGCGTTGGCCCCGCGCACCAGTTCGGCGCGGGTGTTGCGCCGGTCGGCGGGGATGGGGCCCCAGTTCTCATCGGACGAATACTTCAGGTAGTTGTCGGCGTTAAACAGCCAATCCCCCGTCGTGGTCGTGATCAGCTCGATCTCGGCGATCTTGTCGTGATTGACGCGCATCCGCACGCCGATCACGTGGGGGTTGGCCTTGTCGGTCACGATGACCTCGGTGAAGGTCTGGCACGAGGCATCGTCGTACAGACTCATGCTCTTGTCGATGACGAGCGGCTTGGTGATGAGGCCGGCCTTGATGTCGGCAGGTTTCATGTCCTCCTGGTAGCCGAGGCCGTTGGCAAGCGGCAGGATGGAGAGGTCGCCCTTGGCTTGCGCGGCGAGGTAGAGCCTGACGGCGTGTTGCAGGCCGCCGCGCTGGCAGGACACCATCGGCACCTGCGAAGCCTGCGCACCCGGGGGAGGATCCCCTGGCTTTGGTTTAGCCTTTGGCAACTGTGCGTGTCCCAACGAGGGGATCAGCATCGCAGCGCAAAGCGCGATGCACATTGTGACGAGTTTTATATGTTTCACTGGATTTCCTTTCTGATGATGGTTGTATGCAATGGACAAGACGGGCCGGGCTGTGTTTCTGTTCCCGCCTCGTCGCATCATGACTTCCGATAAGCAGCCATAGGTCGCGCGCGCGCGTGCCTGCCTCCGCCGATTTATCGGCGCATCAAAATTCCTAGCGAAAACCTCCAATTCGCGTATAGGATAACACTGTTTTCCGCAGATTGGCACGATCGAGTAACTGCCGAAGCAGTTTGTCGTGTCCGTTGTACCCCTACCGTCTGGGCAGAAATCCCAAAATGAGGCACGTGACACGGGGTTTTTCCACCAGGATCGACGATCGTGCCGTGGGCAATGCTCAGATAAGGATAGCGCTCCAGTCACAGTAGAACTAATCGTCGAGCCGCGCTTGCAGGCTGAAACCATGAAACTCCTGAGTGAAAATTCTTGTAGCGAGGTTAACAACTGAATTGAACCGCTTCGGCCGTTGAGTACGCAAAAGGGAGAGCAAGACTTGCCCGACGGGCTGTGACGAAGCATGGGAGGTATTCATAATCGGCAATCGCGGAGCGAGACTATGGTGAGGTTTGGTGAAGGAATGCCGTTGGATGATTGCAGCACTCAATAAGACCAGAGAGGTGTTGTAGTTTTGGGAACCTCGGACTGGATCCGATCCCTCGCAGACCTGGCCTGATTTGATGTCAAAAGATAACTATTGACTACAGCTTTGGTTAGGTATGCAATGGTGTTACACATTCATTCACAAGAACACGCACAAGCTCCATATTGCTCCAGTTCCTATTCCTCTCTCCGCTTTCCGCACAATTAGGGAAACCAAGTGCGGCCAATCCTCAAGCTGCCCAGCATTTTCTGTTACGAATTTGACCTCAATTTTGCCCATAACAGAATAGAAAGCATTCAATTCAAGGAGGAGGAGAGACATGAGACACAAAATCACTGCTTTTTGTGGAATGGCTTTGCTTTTTGCGCTTGTTGCCAATGCGCAGGGTCCGACACAGCCCCGCATCGACAGCTACAGCCTGACTATTGTCAGGTATCCTGATACAGAGAATTCGTTTTTGTGTGCTTACAATAGTGTCAATGAACCGCATCGTGCTGTCGGCTACGGATGGAATGGCGCTAGCATCGACTTGTTGGGTACGGTTCCCTTTGAATATCGGGATGGAGTTTTCACAACATTGGAATTGTTGCCTAACTATCCCGCGGCAGTGGCCTTCAGCCAGAACAACCGCGGGGATATCATTGGATCGGCAAACGGTCTATATCCTGGTTCACAAGACATAATCCAGAGACCAGTGCTTTGGAAAAATGGGGAGATAATGGATCTAGGACTATTGCTATCACCCGAGGATGTAAGTGCTTGGGGGAGTGGTATTAACAACCGGGATCAGGTCACGATAAATTCAATCTTTCTTTTACCCCCCTACGAACCTCCTTATCAATTCGGGTTTCGCAGCTTTCTATGGGAAAAGGGCGAATTGTCCTTGCTGCCGAATCCAATCATCGGTGGAACGTCAACTAGTGTGGGTAACCTCAACGATGCTGGCAAGATTGCCGGTACATCTTTCGGGCCTAACTTCAGCCAACAAGCTACGCTGTGGTATAAGGGTCAGGGAATGCTTCTGGGAACGCTCGGTGGCACTTGGAGCGGTGCGAACAGTATCAACAACCAAGGCCAGGTGGTGGGATATTCAGCGACATCGAGTGGAGAAATACACGGATTTCTTTGGGACAACGGGGTCATGCAGGATCTCGGTACCCTTGGTTCACCAATAAGTTTTGCTGATGCAGTAAATAATTCCACTCAAGTGGTCGGTTCGTCCTTATACAGTGACGTGGGAGGAGCACGCGTTTGTCTGGGACAACGGGCAAATGCTAGACCTGAACTTGGTAACTCCCCATGATCCAGGCATAGTGCTCGTTCGTGCGTTGGCCATCAATAACCAGGGATACATTAGCGGACTTGGAAATGATAATACGGATCCTGCGAATCCTCGTGTCATTGGATTCCTGTTGACGCCGCAGCCATAAGCTGACCATGTCATCCGATGTAACTGTGGAGATAGTCAGCATGTTGTTTACAGTCTTATCGCATAGCGGGCCGCTCTTAGGGGCGGCCTTTTCGTTATCCAGGATTTCCCTTCCGGCCCCAGCATAAGCCGCCTATAATGAACCACAAGATCCATAAAGCACTACATAGCAGTTTGCAGGCATCCTCTTTTGGAGGTGTGCATGTCCATGATCGGGAAAACACTCGCGCATTACGAAATCACCTCGCAGCTCGGCAAAGGCGGTATGGGTGAAGTGTATCAGGCGAAGGATCAGAAGCTCGGCAGGGATGTGGCGATCAAGGTCCTGCCTGAAGAGTTCGCAAAGGATGCTGATCGCGTCGCACGGTTCCAGCGTGAAGCCAAATTATGGCCTCTCTGAACCACACAAACATTGCCGCCATATACGGGCTGGAGGAATCCGGCGGAACCAACTTCCTTGTCCTCGAATTGGTGGAAGGTGATACGCTTGCAGATCAGATAAAGAGCGGCCCGATCCCTGTTGAGGAATCCCTGAAACTGGCTCTGCAGATTGCGGAAGCTCTCGAAGCAGCGCATGAGAAGGGTGTAATCCATCGTGACTTGAAACCTGCCAACATTAAGGTCACTCCCGATGGCAAAGTGAAGGTGCTGGACTTCGGATTGGCGAAGGCATTTGCGGGAGAACAGGCCGAGCTGAATCTGTCGAACTCTCCGACCCTGAGCAATGCGGCCACGCAGCAAGGCGTTATTCTCGGCACCGCTGCATACATGTGTCCTGAGCAAGCCAAGGGAAAGACCGTTGATAAAAGAGCAGATATTTGGGCATTCGGCTGCGTGCTGTTCGAGATGTTGACGGGACGGCAGTTATTCAAGGGCGAAACGGTTTCGGAGACTCTGGCAGCAGTGCTGATGAGAGACCCCGACTTCTCAATGCTGCCCCCAAATCTTCATCTTCGAATCCGCTTATTGCTTGAACGATGTCTTGAAAAGGACGCCAAAACCGTTACCACGACATTGCAGATGTGCGGGTGGATATTCAAAAAGCTCTTGACGATCCCAGCGGCGTGTTAGTGCAGCCGACTGCTGGCGTAGAGTCTAAGACAAGGATGCGAACTATACTGCCGTGGGTTGCAGCCCTCGTCCTGATGGCGGCTATTGCAGGCGTGGCAGTCTGGAAACTGAAGCCATCCGAACCCGGTAAGGTCATGTATTTTAACGATGAGCTTTTAGGGGAGCAACAATTCAATAATATGGTGGTCTGATGATTTCACTCTCGCAGTTTCACCCGATGGCAATCACTTTGCCTATAGTACAAATAAGGGGCTTTACCTGCGTTCCACGAGATAAGCTTGATGCCAAACTTATTTCAGAAACTAATGAAAGTCCTCACTCAGTCTTTTTCTCGCCAGATAGTCAATGGATTGGCTACGCTTCTGATACTGATGATGAATTGAAGAAAGTCCCAATAAGCGGCGGCCTACCCATAACATTGTGTAACGCCCAATTAGTCATCGGTGCGAGCTGGTCATCAGACAACACGATTCTATATGGAGAATATGGGAAAGGCATCTTTCAGGTTCCCGCTAATGGAGGAACTCCCAAACTGCTTTTTGAGGTACAGGGCTCAAGCACCACATCTCCTGCCAGACGGAAAAACAGTGATGTTCACAGACCTCTTCAAGTGAAGCCAAATTCAATTGTGGTTCAATCACTTGAATCAGGTGAGCGAAAGCCATTATTTGAGGGAAGCACACCGTATTATTTTCCCTCAGGCCACATAGTTTATAATTGGAAAATACTATTTATGCTGTTCCATTTGACCTTGACAGACTTGAAAGTACAGGAGGATCGATCCCTCTCGCTCGAAGGTGTAATCTGTTATGCAATCTCCAACTCAGGAACGCTGGTTTATATTCCAGGAAAAGTGAGGCCTACAGTTCCAAAAAGCTTGATATGGGTGGATCTCAAGGGAAATGAAGAACCACTCGAACAGTGCCCAGAGCTTACGAATCTCCCAAAATATCTCCCGATGGAAGGAATGTAGCTTTGTCCCTTACTGTAAATGGAAACAAAGACATCTGTATCTATGACCTTGCTCGTGGAACCATGACGCGGTTGACCTTCAATGAAGAAGAGGACATTTTTCCGATATGGACTCCTGATGGTAAACGGATCATCTTTGGCTCTGCAGCGTAAGGGCAGACGTGGGCATATACTGGAAAGCCGCCGATGGTACTGGGAAGATCGAGCAGATTGCTTCGCTGGCAGCCGGAAACATCTGGCCATATTCTCTGCCGAACAACGGGAAAACTTTTGTTCTTTGACCAGTTAGACGCGAGCGCAGCTGGAGTTGACATGGGGATGCTGTCTATGGAAGGCAACCGCACTCGAAATCGTTATTGAAGGAAAAATATTTTGAGGGACAGCCCGCAGATTTCACCCGACGGACGATGGCTTGCTTATATGTCCAATGAATCGGGTCGGTATGAGGTATACATCCGTCCGTTTCCCGACGTAGATAAGGGGAAATGGCAGTTTCTACGAGCGGTGGAATCGATCCGAGATGGTCGCCGCAATGGCAAGACTCTGTTTTATCGAAGCGCTGAGGGAATCATACACAATTCCTATGGAGTCATGGCAGTTTCGGTAGAAACAGATCCGACTCTTAGACTTGAGACACCTAAAGTCCTTTTTCCAGATAGATATGCTAATAATGATTGGGACATCCACCCTGACGGCAAACGATTCCTGATGATGAAGGATGCCGCCTCCACTGCTAATCCAGCCGCCCCCGAGGCCCGCGCAAGATCAACATCGTCCTCAACTGGTTTGAAGAACTAAAGCAACGGGTTCCGGTGAAATGATCGGAAAAATGCAGAGACACTATCGTTTCGGTAGGCAGTCTGGCCGCGGAGGTAAGGGCGAAGTCTACCTGGTCGATGACCTTAATCTGAACCGCAAGGTCGCCCTTATATTTCTTCCCGACGAATGCAGGTAATATCATGCTTGGTGCGATCATTGGAGACATCATAGGCTCGGTCCATGAATGGATTGGAACCAAAACCAAGGACTTTCCTCTATTTGTCTCGGGATCAATTTTCACCGACGATTCGGTCCTTACTGTTGCCGTGGCCGATTGGATTCTAACGGGGCAGGACCTGACCGACATTCTTCATAATTATTATCGCGCATACCCTGGCCGCGGCTATGGCGGCATGTTTCGTCAATGGGCGCAGGAAAAGCAGCGAACGCCCTACAACAGCTTTGGCAACGGCTCGGCTATGCGTGTAAGCCCCGTTGGATTCGCTTTCGAAACGATTGAGGACGTACTCCTCTGGGCTGAGCGGAGTTCAGCGGTCACACATAACCATCCCGAGGGCATTCGAGGGGCGCAGGCTACCGCTGCAGCCATTTATTATGCCCGTCGGATAAAAGACAGAGATCATATTAAGAGGCTTTTGGAGTCACAATTTGGCTATAACCTCAGCACATCACTCGACAAGATCCGTCCCACATATTGTTTTGACGAAACTTGTCAGGGAACAGTGCCACAGGCAATCATTGCGTTTCTTGAGTCAACAAGCTATGAGGATGCCATTCGAAATGCGATCTCTCTGGGCGGGGATGCTGACACCCTTGCCTGCATAGCGGGAGGTATTGCCGAAGCATTTTATGGGGAGATCCCGCAAGATATTGCCGTAAGCGCGAAACAGTTGCTTGATCCACAATTGGCGGCGATTATCCATCGGTTTCGGGGCAGGTTTGGCCTTACGGCAATTAGTTCGACGGTATTCGATTAGGAACTGGAGCAACGAGCGCCGGTAAAGTAAGGAGCGATAGTTGGGGGAACCATCCGGGTCCTCTTCCGGAGTCGACTCGCCAAGCTTGCCGGTAGGAAATTCCCATCCTGCATTGAACAGTTGGGCAATCTGCATGTCTGTTAGCTTGCTTTTTGTCTTATGCGGATGCGCCTTTGGGAGAATCGTGAATCGCCCCAATCACCACCAGCTCATCGCATTCATCGGGCTTTGGCTCATTCAGCCTCGACTGATACATTGCAATCGCTTCCTTCATCCGATCGGCCGCAAGCGTCGGATGCCCTTTCCGATTTCGTATTCTCTCCTGGCATATTTCCGCCGGGACGTCGAAATAAACGATCTTCACGCAATACCCTGCCGCTTTTGCCATTTCCGCGAATGCTTTTCGTTGTTCGGGCATGGGATTTGTCCGGTCGATCACGATCCTGGGCGCACCCTCGAGCAGCAGTTCATGCAGTCGCCTGACAACGCCGGGATAGCTCCGCGGCCCTTCATCCTGCGAGATGCGCTCGTAATCCCGCAAAAAGTTCTCGCAGTAATAGGTTTTCCCCGCCCCCTGCATGCCCACCAGGATCACGAGTTCACGATTCATCTGCGACATGACGTAACCGGCCTAAAAACTTCCTGGTTTTCTTCCATACGCGCCCAATGCATTTGCCAGCACATGCCAGACTTTGTGATAGGGTTTCCGCGCCTGGTCCGGAGTCCGGTCTATCTTGTCCTTGAAATTGCTGTAATCAAGGTTTTCGCCCAGGAAATTCAAAATAGCCAGGACATCAGACTTCCCGACTATGATGCGAACCGCATAGTCCGTATCCGCGCTTTCCGATATTTTCGCCTTGAGGAGCGGAACCCCGGCCACCAGGTTCTCGATATCTTTTCGCTCCCGCCCCCTGACGTGGTATTCATCCGGCCGCTTTTGCACGATTGAATAAAACCCGTATTTCGTCATGAGCCACATATGCATACCTCAGCTTTTGCTTCGCTTGGATTTCCCCATGGCGTCCCGGTTGGTCATCGCATAATGGGATCCATAGTGGCGGGCTTTCATATCCATAGCGGACATTCGCGTATGGTATTCCTCTGCTTCCTTCTCCAATGCGTCCGCGAGTTGAAGAAGGCTCTGATTATTTCCCGCGTACTGGCGAATGCGGCGCGCCGTCTCGCGCATTTCAGCCCGGGCAGAGTCAAACTCCCCTTTCCGGTTGTGTTCCAGAGCCTTATCGCGCGTTTTCGCCGCATACAGCTCCGCGACAGCGGCATCGACGACGCGATCGCGCGCCTGTTTGTCATTGGCCGCGTGGTCCGCGAATGTCCAGTTCAAAGCGGCAGGGGCTGGCATCCATAACCCCGTCGCGGTCGGTCAGGCGAATGCCGGCAGAGAGCATTTCGCCGGTGTTGCCGGCAGGAAATCGGAGTTCGACGACAACTACAACTTCCTGCCCGGATACCAGGTTTCCGAGGTTAATCCGGAGAGCTTCACCCGATTGCTCAAAACGAAACCGGTTAAGCGGCTGGGCTTCCACATCGGCCGGCAGCGTGAACTGCAGAGTGGCATCGCGGGCCACCACCTCGAGTGTTTCACCCAATTCGCTGGTCAGATAATCCGGGATCTGGACCGCTTTTTCGACGTAATACGAATGCCCTCCTCCCGCGTCGGCCATCTTCTGGAGGAGTACCTCGTCGAAATCACCGCCAACGCCGAAGGTCGAGGTCAGCACGCCCCGCTGCCGCAATTCACCGGCATGCCGGATGAGCTCGGCCGGATCGGTGATGCCCCGGTTTGCCAGACCATCGGTCAGCAGCAGGCATTTTGCGGGCACGGCGTTGTCGAGATGCATTGCGGCCTGTTCGCATCCGCACAGCCATCCTCCGCCCAGATCTGTGGTGTTCGCGGGCTGTGATGCGCTCCAGTTGCTGACGCGCCGCGCGCTTGGCCTCGCCGGATGCGAGTGTCGACTCCATCAGGACGTCGATTTGATCGTCATAAATGACAAGGCTGAACCTGTCTTCCTCGCGCAGCATTCCTATGGCTTTGTCCACGGCCTCCCGTACGAGCTCGATTTTCCGTTCACCCGCCATAGATCCTGAGCGGTCGAGAACCAATGAAACATTGATGGGCATTCGGCCTGCTTTCGGCGGAGCCACCGGGGCCGAGAATGAAACCAGGACATAGCGCCGGCTCCCGCCGGCTTCACGGATAAGAGCACGGTCAGAGCGCACATCGAATTTCATAGTTATTCCTCCTTTAAGGTTTCCCGCGCATGTTGGATAAGTGCTTCAATCTTACGATTCTGACTTCGCGAAAGAGGCCTCCTGATGTGCAACTCGACATCAGGGGCAAGGACGATCCGTTCCCACTGAGACCGTTCTGCGACGCGGTGCGTCGAGTAGGGGTCATTTTTCTCTTCCAACGGCGGTGTGGCGCCGGTTTGGCTTCGGAATAAATTGCCTGCAGCGGGCTGCGACGGCAGGTGACGCGTTCCGGTCAGGACGCTGCGGATGTAATCGACCGCCGAGGATTTGTCGGACGGCTTCCGCGACGTATGCTCTCTGACTAGCGCCTGCACCTTCTCGTCATCCAGCGTCTCGAGCCGTTGCCGGATCTCGGATAGAGGCAAGTGCTCTTTCTGCAGCAGCTTGATCAGCTTCAACCTTGCCACATGCCCCTGGTCATATCTTGCGCCCGGCCCCAACGAACCAGCTGACGGAAGCAATCCCTGCTGTATGTAAAAATGCACCGTCCGCGGAGTCACCTCGGCTTCCGCGCAAAGCTCCTTGATGTCATACAGGGCTGTTGTCATTGCTGCCTAATATAGCAGCGCTACGTTCTACTGTCAAGATGAATTTTCAAGTATCCTGGCAAAGGCCGCTAAAGATTGCCAGATTGTTATCTTTGCATGCATGCCAGACAGGTATGAGAACATAGGAGAAGCCAAGGTAATTTCGCTGAATTGAATTAGATGGGCGTCAAACGTAACTGCGCCCGGGAAGACGTCATGTTCGACAACGACCTTTTCAACGAACTGGTCGGGTAAAAGCGCGATTCCCAGTGATTGAGGCGAAGAATCTGTATTTGGCAGGAGCGGTTGGGTGGGGAAATTGTGAACATCGCGCAACCGGCGCTAAAACTTTCAACGCCGAATGGCGCTTGTACTATGACCCTGGAATTGTTGAGTAAGGCACAACTGCAGACGCGAAATTGAAGCAATCCCGGCAGCACCGAGAACCGACCCCTCAGGCCAAGTTGCCGAAAATTCCGAATCTATGGAATTTGCGTTGCCCTATTGTCGCTATTTTCATGCAAATGAGTTTTCTGGCTTTATTTCAGCGAAATAAGTCAAATTGTTTCATCGATTTATGGTTATATCGGCTAATTGAGAATTATATTGCCAATTAGCTAAATGAGAACTATAATTTCTGTATGATTCCACGATCCGTTGAAAAAGTGCTCTCCTCATTGATTCCGGGATACCCGGTGATCACGATTACCGGCCCGCGACAATCCGGCAAAACAACACTGGCCAGAACTTTTTTTGCTTCAAAGCCCTATGTTTCCTTTGAGAATCCTGATACGCGGGAGGAGGCACAAAGCGACGCGAGATCGTTTCTGGAAAGGTACAAGGACGGAGCCGTTTTTGATGAGGTGCAACGGTTGCCGGAGCTTCTGTCATATCTCCAGCAGATCGTTGATGAGGGGCCGAAATCCTGCAGATTTGTTCTGACCGGTTCGCAGCAATTCGGATTGAAATCAAAAATTACGCAAAGCCTGGCCGGTCGCTCGGCGCTGATTCATCTTTTGCCATTTTCATATGATGAGCTGTATTCATTTCGCAGTGAAAGTCCTACTTTGGAATCTGCGCTCTTTGCCGGATTGTATCCGCCGATCCACGACAGGGGCTTAGATCCTCAAAAATGGTATGCCGATTATGTTGAGACCTATATCGAAAGAGACGTCCGGTCGCTGTTAAATATCCAGGATTTATCGGTATTCCAATTGTTCCTGAAAATGTGCGCAGCGCGGTGCGGCCAGCTAATCAATCTTTCGGGATTGGCATCCGATTGCGGCATCACCCACAACACGGCGAAAGAGTGGATTTCCATTCTGGAAGCCAGTTATATCCTGTTCAGGGTAGTGCCGTATTTCAACAATCTTGGAAAGCGCCTGGTAAAAACACCGAAGCTCTATTTCTATGACTCAGGACTCGCAACCTATTTGCTTGGGATAAAAACCCCGGAACAATTGTCTGTTCATCCACACCGCGGCGCGATTTTCGAAACGTTTGTTGCTTCAGAAATTATGAAGAGCGCATACAACAGCGGAGAAACGCCATCGCTCTATTTCTGGAGAGACCGTTCAGGAAACGAAATCGATTTCCTAGTCGACCGAGGATCTGATCTGTTGTCAATAGAGGCAAAATCGGGAAAGACCGTTGCATCCGACTGGTTTGACGGCTTGAAAAATTGGCATGCATTTGCCGCGGGTCGTGCAAAACAGGGCATATTGCTTTACGGCGGAGATGAAACCTATTCCCGCGATGCAATAACCGTCACAAGCTGGCGCAAAGCGGGACAGCTGGAGAAATCATAGGGGAAGAGATTTGCTGATGCCAAGTGGAATCAAGCTGTGCGACAGCTGAATCACAAAGGTGAAACTAACCGCTCAGTTGAAGAATATTTATGAGTATCGGAAACGAATTTCAGCACTAGCGGACGCGTTTGCAATTGATAGGTCCAAACCCGTCGCTCACGGAAAATCCGTTTGCCCCAAAAGTGTTACCTATTTGTCCGGTATGAACTGCTACCTATGTGTCCGGAATAGACCTTGAAAGATTTGGTAGCGACGGATGGAATCGAACCATCGACCTTGGGGTTATGAATCCCACGCTCTAACCGACTGAGCTACGTCGCCACATAGTCCATGTAGATTGGCACAACAGGCCACTCATTTTGCTGACTTCCCGGCCGCATTTCAAGGGTAAAACATTATCAATGGCTCCGCCGGGAATGCCGCCGAGACGGCGAAAGTCGCATGGTTTTTGTGGGCGGCGAAGCATTTCGAGCGCGCACCTTGCCTGCGCTTTCAAGAAAGAATGCAAAAAAGGATTTTAGGCAGCTTTGGAAAGCGGCAGCGAACAGCCGCACATCTCCTAAAGCGCCCTGCGGGCGCCTCCCGGGAAAAATTGTTGGGCGGCTGTAGCCTTCTCTTGGGCGAAAACGTACTATGGGTTTGGGCAAGCAATAGCGCAAATAAACCGCCGAGGGAATAGGCTATGGCCGAGCAACCGTGGACTTGGAAGGTACCGGAATCCAGCGAACGCATTCAACGCACGATGAGCCGCCAGGACGCCCAGGAGAGAGTGTCGGGACAGGCCGCTTACACACGGGACATATACCTCCCGGGAATGCTCTACGCTAAAATCCTCACCTCGCCTTACGCCCATGCCAAAATCATACGCATGGATACGAGCCGCGCGGAAGCGCTGGTGGGCGTGCGGGACATCCTTAAGTTCGAAGATCCGGACATTGCCAAAGACATGCAGACCGGGGCAGACACGTCCGCCGCTTACAGCATTCCTACCCTTCCCGGAACAAGCGATTTCTATCAGCACCCCATGGGCGTCGTCGTTGTGGCCGACAGCGAAGAAATATGCGACCAAGCGCTTCGCCTTATCCAAATACAGTGGGAAGAACGACCGTTTGTCCTCGACATGGAGGAGGCCGCCAAGCCGGATGCGCCGAAGATTATGACTGAAGCGAAGCGCATGGGCTTCATGGGCTTCGGGGGGTCCTTCGGGGGATCCAAGGAAAAAAATCCCAATGTCATCGTGACCGAAGAAAGAGAAATAGGAAATGTCGAGAAGGGATTCGAGGAAGCGGACAAGCTCATCGAATACACCGTCACGCGAAGCATGAATTCGCCTGCCGGCGTCGAGGCGATGGCCTGCGTGGCACAATGGCGCGGAGATTTTCTCGACCTCTGGATCCATCACCAGCCCAATCCTCAAAGCGATCTCAGCTCTTCCGGCATGATGATGGGCATGCCTCCCTTCGGCGGCGGCATGCAGCAGCCTCCATCTTTGACCCACTGGTCCAAAATGACGGTGACCTTCCCATTTCAGGGCTCCTGGTTCGGAGGATTGGCCTGGCTTGCCTATTCCACATCCTTTGTCCGCCTTGCCGCCATCCTCGCCAAAAGAGCCGTCAACAAGCCAGTGAAGCTTCTCTACGATGAGAGCAGCTTCTACTGCGGCGGAGATGAGGCGGGGAAATACAACTGCAAGGTAGGAGCCAAAAAGGACGGGACGATCACCGCCTACCACTGGCACATGTTTGGCGCGAGGAATCCTGCCGTCGATAAGACCTATGAATGCACTAAAATCCCCAACATCCGCGGAACGCAGACCTGGCCCTTTACCAACCGAGGCCACCAGGCCTGTTTCAGGCATGGCGCCGCAGCCTGCGTTCCTCACACTGTGATGTTCGATCGCGTCGCCGCCGAATTTGGACTCGATCCGACGGAGGTCGCACTGAAGAATGACGGTTGCCAGGGCCATGACTGGGATTGGGTCACGCAATATCAAAAAGAGAACGGATTTCCCCAGAGACACAGCCTGGCGGAAGTCATCGAGCTGGGCAAGAAAGCCATCGACTGGGATAGGAAATGGCATACTCCGGGCGCAAGGAAGCTGGCCAACGGGAAAATGCACGGCATGGGCTTTACCTCCGTCAATGAGTGGCACTGGGGCGCCGGCATGATGTCGTTTGTCTCCAATTCTTTTGCCTGCCTCATGTTTCGTGACGGAAAAGTCACCATCATCGGAACGCGCTGCGATATGGGCATTGACACCGAGTCCGCCTATCGCCATTGCGTCGCTGCCGAACTGGGGCTGAAATATGAGGATGTGCTGATCCAGGAACAGCGGTCCGACAACAGCGCTTACTGCCTGGCCCAACCGGCCGGCTCGAGCGGGACGGTGAACGCAACGCCCCAGCTAGTGGCGGCAGCAAGAGAGATGAAGCGGCAAATCCTTGAACGCGCCGCGATGCCAATGCCCGGATTCATGTTTGGTCCGCCCGCAGCGTCCAAGCCCGCTTCAAATAAAAAACCGGAAGATTTCGACATTCAGGACAGCATGGTTTTCGAAAAGGCCAATCCGGACAAGAAGAGGCCTGTCAGCCAGGTTGCCGGCGGATTCATGAGCTCAAACCCCATTATCGTGCATCCCGAGGTCAACACTCCTATAAGCATGATGTCGAGCGGGATGTCGATGATGCAGCAGACGTATGTCATGGGCCGACAAGCACACTTTATCGAAGCGGAAGTGGACGTCGAGACCGGCGAGGTCCAGTTGACAAACGTGGTCTGCGTCAACGATGTCGGCCATATTTTCAACCGGCAGGGCGCCGAAGCACAGCAATACGGCGGCGCCGTCATGGGCATCGGGAAAAGCGCCACCGAGGAAAAAGTCTACTGTCCCAGGACCGGAGTCGGGCTCAACTTCGATCACATCAACTATCATTTCGGGACCATGAACGATTACCCGGTCGTCCAATGCTTTCTCAACGAAAGCCATACAGGCTACGGCACCTATGGAGCGTTCGGAATAGGAGAAAACATCGGCGCCAGCATGGCAGCGATCACATCGTCCGCAATCTACAGCGCAACGGGCAAATGGATCCTCGATTACCCGATCACGCCCGATAAGGTGCTTAAGGCGTTGGGGACAATATAACGAAGCTGCGCACGAGCTGTCGGCGGTCAGCTGTCGGCTGTCGGCCTTCAGCTATCAGCCCGAAAATTCGGGGTCGCTATCGGAATCGGTATCGGTATCGGTATCGCAATCGAGATCGCGATCGGCTTTTGATCTTCTCCTCATGCGATAATAGTTCCGATGCCCGATCCCGATTCCGATTCCGATAGCGACCTACATATTGACCTCAAAATTTTGCGAGAAAATGTCAGGGGTTCATATATCATCGGGACCAGAGTGGAGGAATATTCCCGATGGGTTCAAAAAGCCGCGCTCTTTTTTCCTTTCATCCCTGCCGTTTTTCATCCTGGCTCATGCCACTCATCACCTGCTGACAGCGCTGCCGCAACCAATGCAGCCGTTCATCCAGGACGAATTCAAATTGAGCAAGGCCCAGCTTGGAGGAGTCACGGCTGCATTTTCCTTGTCCAGCGGGGCGTCGCAATTACCGGCCGGCTGGCTGGCGGACCGTATTGGCCCTACATGGCTCATCACCGTTGGAGTTCTCGGCGTAGGCATCGGCGGCCTGTTTGTCGGATTGTCTCATTCGTATGTAATGCTGCTCATGTTCCTCGTGGTTATGGGGATTATGGCCGGCGGCTATCATCCGGCTGCGACGCCGCTCATATCGCTTTCTGTCCCTGCCAATCAGCGCGGACGCGCCCTGGGACTGCACCTGATCGGGGGGAACTCGAGTTTTTTCCTGGCTCCCCTCATAGCCGGCAGCATTGCCGCCGCCTGGGGATGGCGGGGCAGTTTTATTGCACTGGCAATCCCCACTATTGTTCTGGGATTCTTCTTTTTCCTCTATTTGAAGAAACGATATGGCCAAGCCCATATCGAAGCGATGAAACAGAAGCAGATGGAAGAACAGCCGCCGCAGCCCGGACACAGGCGTCGGCTGATTTCCTTCCTGACGATGATGGTCGTCGGCGGCGGCGCAGGCGCGACGGTCAATTCATTTCTGCCGGTTTATATCAAAGAAGTGCTGGGCGCCTCCAATGAGGTTTCCGCCATGTCTTTGTCGATTATCTTTTCTTCGGGATTGTGGGCCGGGCCGGCTGGCGGTTGGCTGGCCGATCGCATCGGGAGCACCAGAGTCATCATCGTCACCGGCGTTCTTGGCGGCCTGATGATTTTCGCCCTCAAGGAAGTCTCGCTTGGCTGGGGACTCTGGGTTGTGCTTTGGGTGATGGGCGTTATCCAGGCTGTGCGTTTCCCGGTGACCGAAGTATTCATCATGAATCAATCTCCCGCCAAGAACCGTTCGACAATTTACGGAATCTACTATTCGACCATGCAGTATACCGGCGCGATATTTGCTCCCATCATGGGCGGATTCATCGATCGCTACGGATATAAGACGATGTTCCGTTTCGCAGCCTGGACCGTTACCGCGATGGCCGTAGTCACCGCAATTTTCATCTGGGATGCGAAGGACTAAGAGCCCGTCCAGGCAGGGGAAACCAGTGTATACGCCGGTTATTTCCATTTGGAGCGCGGCAAACGGGATTTTATGGATAACCTTATGGACCTTCGAAATACCAGAACTATCATCCTGAACCAAGGGGACGCCAACGAGAAACGCGAGGAAATCCGGCAGTATTTCCACGCCACGTACAGCCTCGACGAACAGCTTTACGAAACCCTGGCGTCGGAAAGCGCCTTCTACTTGAGGCCCGAGCCGCTTCGGCACCCCCTCATTTTCTACTCGGACACACGGCGGCCTTTTATATCAATAAGCTGATTGTCGCCAAGGCCACAAACAAACGAATCAATCCTCGATTCGAATCGATGTTCGCGATCGGCGTGGACGAGATGTCCTGGGATGATCTTAATGCGGCGCATTACGACTGGCCGACGCTGGCCGCAGTCAAAGCCTATCGCGGCACAGTGCGTGCGTTTGTCGACGAAACAATTCGCACGATGCCTCTGGCGATGCCGATCCATTGGAACAATCCGTT
>CAVXIH010000002.1:0-604448 GCA_963761825.1 uncultured Acidobacteriota bacterium | reverse complement strand
AAAACATTCAATTAGGTGAATTCCCTGAGAGCAATTGTGCCTAAGGATTCTTCTGGTTTTGCAGATATAAGGTAGCAAATTATATGCGTATCTTCCTAGTGATTGAGGCATCCACCAATCCAAACGTTATACGCAACCGTACCTGGTATCGGAACCTATATGAGCCGCTAGCGGAGATGGGTCATAACTGTAATCCTGTTTTCCGCTGAGGAAGGTCGGCGGGCAATGCAGCACCGATGACCCGCAGGCGCGAGTAGCCTTTAGCCAGAAACTTCTGGATGACTTTCGCCGGAACATGCCGAAAACCATTTGCTCTGTCTTTGCCTACTTGATGGATGGTATGGTGGAGCCGGCAGCGATTGACGAGATTCGTAAGAGCGGTGTTCCGACATGCAACTTTTCGTGTAACAATGCACACCAGTTTGATTTAGTGGATGATCTCTCGCCACACTTTGACTACAGCTTGCACGCGGAGAAGGATGCGCGCGTGAAATTCTTGGCAATTGGGGCTAATCCAATCTGGTGGCCCATGGCATCCAATCCAAAGTATTTCAGGCCAATGGAAGTAGCCCGCACTGTTCAGGTTTCGTTCGTCGGTGCGAACTATGCTCTAAGGGCACGCTACATTGAGCACTTGCTTGAGAACGGCGTGGATGTTCACGCCTATGGTCCTGGCTGGGTGTGTGGGTCTACTTCGCGCTGGCGCTCATTTGCAAAACACTACAAGTATCTGTTAATGGCATGGGTTGCGTTCTCGCCCGAAGCACAGTACTGTAGTTCGGCTAACTTAGCCGATCACGACCTCCGTCGCAGTTTGGGAGCTCGTTTCCCAGGCAATGTCCACCCACCCGTTTCGGACGACGAATTGATTGCCTTGTACAGCCGCAGTCTCATTAGTTTGGGGTTTATGGAAGTATATGATCAGCACGACGCCAGCCAAACGATCACTCAACACCTGCATCTGCGTGAATTTGAAGCGCCTATGTGTGGAGCGCTGTATTGCACTGGCTATACCGACGAGTTAGCCGAGATGTTTGAGCCAGACAAAGAAGTTTTGGTCTATCGTAGCCAACACGAGATGCTAAACAAGGTTCGCTACTACTTAGCGCATCCCGGTGCGGCGGAGAAAGTTCGTCAGGCTGGTCTTGCACGCGCTCTAAGTGAGCATACCTATCACAAGCGCTTCAATGATTTGTTTCGTATTATCGGGTTGAAAAGTCCTAAGCAAACTTGATTGGTATATCTGCTTAGGTGACATCTGTCAGGCACTTATTTGATCAAGCTATCCAAATAATTGGCTTAGGTTTCGGACGAGAGATCTACATTTATTTTCACTGCTTGAAAACCGATAGGATAAAAAGATGCCCCAAATCAGTGTAGTGATTCCGGCATATAATGCGGCGAGATGGATTGCAGAGACAGTAGAAAGTGTGCTGGCGCAAACCTTCCAGGATTTCGAGATCATCGTTGTAGATGATGGTTCAACGGATGAGACAGCGGCTGCTGTCGCCAAGTTTAAGCGCGTGAAATGTATTCACCAGGTAAACGGTGGGCTTTCGTCAGCGCGCAATGCCGGCATACGTGCGGCGATGGGCGAGTATATTGCATTCATTGATGCTGATGATTTGTGGGTACACGACAAACTCGATGCGCAGATGGCTTTGTTAAAGCAAACAGGGCTTGCCTGGGTGTATTCCGATGCATATGCATTTGACAGTGAGACCCGTTCCTTTTTGTTTGAATTTAGTCAAATGAGATATCAACATGAAGGAGATGTGCTGCAGTCGCTCTTGCTTGAGGATTTTATCCCAATGCCCACTCCCATTCTCAAGCGTCACGTTTTTGATGAAGTCGGTTTTTTTACTGAAGACACCAATCTGCATAGTGCTGAAGATTGGGATATGTGGTTGCGCACCGCGGCGAAATATCCGGTCGGGTTTGTAAAACGTCCACTCGCCATGTATCGAGTTCATCCTGCTAGTATGATCCAATCCGCTTTACCGTCTGTTTTGTATACCGCGAACTTGAATGTCATTGAATTGGCAGTGTCTCGCGAACCGTCACGTTTAGCGAATCTGAAAAAACGTGCTGTTTCGCGGTCGTCTGTTCGAATCGGGCAGTTGTGTGTGCGCCGAAACGATCTGCATAGGGCACGCGGGATGTTTGCCCAAGCAATTCGATTGTCACCAAGCCGGGTTTCAGCTTATGCCTATTGGCTGGGGACATTTGCTGGTCGACGATTAACCCAAGGTTATGTGAGATTGTTGCATTGGCTACGGCGGAAACGCCATGGCGGTAAAAGTGCAAACTCTAGTCTTTAGCACGAGGTTGCACGAGATATCTTATGGATGTACCAGTCAGCGTCATTATTCCATGCTATCGTTGCGCCAAGACGATACCGCGGGCTATTGATTCAGTTGCAAAGCAAACGCTCAGACCTGCACAAGTCATTCTGGTGGATGACGGCAGTGGTGATGAGACACTGGAAACTTGCCATGCTTTGCAGGCTACCTATGGGAGCAACTGGATCAACGTGATTCCCTTGGATTCGAATCAGGGTGTATCATTCGCTCGCAATGTCGCCTGGAATCAGGCAACGCAAGAGTATATTGCTTTTCTTGATGCGGACGATGCATGGTTTCCGCAGAAGATCGAAATTCAATACCGATTGATGCTGGAACATCCTGAATACTCTGCGAGCGGACACCGCTACAAAATTGTTGATCCTGATACTTATACACCGGAATTATCTGTTATGCCTAACCCGGCTAGTCACCCAATCACGCGCAATCGATTATTGCATTCCAACCCATTTGTTACTCCGTCAGTGATGCTTAAATGCAACCTGGTATATCGCTTTGATCCGCGGCGCAGATATTGCGAGGATTATTTTTTGTGGCTTGAGTTGGCGTGCGATGGTTTACCTTTGGCGTTTGTGGATACAACCCTGGTGTATGTTTACAAACGAATTGGTACAAGTGGCACATCTCGTCACCTCTTAAGAATGCGATTAGGTGATATTAGTAATTATTGGACTTTGTGGCGAATGGGCAAGTTGGGCTTTTTAAGAATGTGCGCATCGACTATATATTCGATGCTCAAATTCAGTTTGATGCTTATTGTGGGGCCTCATGCTCATTTTGCTTTTAAGCAGCGTATTGATTCCAGTGGATCGCGATGATTAAGCGAGCATTCGATTTATTCGCTGCGGCAATTCTGCTTTTAGTATTGCTAGTGCCGATGGCTATCATCGCCCTTTTAGTAAAAGCAACATCAAAAGGGCCTTATTTATATTGGTCAGATCGCGTAGGCCTAGGCAACGAGATTTTCAAGATGCCGAAATTCAGGACAATGCGTATCGATACGCCTGCAGTTGCTACGCACTTATTGTCGAATCCCGATCAATTTCTGACACCGATAGGTCCCTTTCTCCGGAAATGGAGCCTCGATGAGTTTCCGCAATTATGGAGTGTTTTGCAGGGCAATATGAGTTTTGTAGGGCCCCGGCCGGCGTTGTTCAATCAAGATGATTTAATTGCGTTGCGGACAGAAAAGGGAGTGCATCGATTAGTTCCGGGGATAACAGGCTGGGCACAGATCAATGGTCGGGATGATATTCCGATTCCGATTAAGGTGGAATATGACGCGCATTATTTGAACCAGCGGTCGTTTTATTTCGATTTGAAGATCCTCATTCTAACATTTTTTAAGGTTACGCGGGCCGAGAATATTCAGCATTGATCATCCAGAGATCAAATCGAGGAGATTTCCAGTCCTTGAGTAATGTAACGTTTAATTTAAAAGATACAAGTTTTGCACATGCATTCAGTACTGTCGGCGACAAAATATCCAAATATATTCACTGGGACAGATCTTGTGCAGATCGAAGTCAGACCTACTTTTTACACAAACGAGCAAATCTTCAATTGTGATACAAGCCCGGAGCAGTCTTACGGTATTTTGTTTGAATCGAAGGCTTTGATAAAAGGCGTTTATAAAAGAGCGCCCAAGGTCATGGCCAAGTTCTGCAATATATTCACCTACGACCCCGACCTGTTGAAGTTAAATCCGACCATTTTTAAATTTATTCCCGGAGGCGGGATCTGGATTGGCGCCTCTTTCGGCGGAGGGACAATTGAGATCAAGCCGAAAAATAGGCTTGTGTCAATGGTATCATCGAAAAAGAGAGCATGTTCCCTGCATCGCTTTCGCTATCGACTGGCAAAAAAATTGGCTAAGGCAAAGATAGTTGATGTTTATGGCATTGAACAATGGACGCATATTAACGACACACTCGATGATTACATGTTTTCCATTGTTGTGGAAAATAATGCCATTGATAATTATTTCACGGAAAAGTTATTAAACTGCTTTGCAGTTGGTACTGTTCCCATTTATTTGGGTTGCCAGAATATAGATTCATTTTTCGATCCGGCGGGGATCATTCAGGTGGGAAGATGGACTGACTTTAAACAACTTATTTCCGGACTTACCCGTGAATCCTATGAAAGCCGAATGGATGCTATAAGAAAAAATCATAATATGTGCAAGCAGTATGAAATCATTGAAGATTTTATATATGAGAAATATTTCCTGTACACAATCAATTGACCGATACCGCCAGGCATATAACTTAGGGGCTGAGCAAAAATAACTTCTCATTCTGCGGCCAGCCTGCATGAATCAATGTTTTCAGCGGTGGCTCCGGTTGTTTGGACAGCTTCCCAAAGGAATTAAGTGTAACCTTGCATAGTTAAGATGTCGGGCGCGGACCCGGAAGCCGCAGGCTGGAGGCACAGCGCCCGACTCAACAATGACTCACGCCGCCTGCTTTTCAGCGCCGGCGGTTTCAAAATAAACCGCATCGGGCGTCTTGCCGTCAAGTGATTGATGCGGTCTTTTGCTGTTGTAAAACTCCAGATACACCTTCAAACGCTCTTTGGCTTCATTCATCGAGCCATAAGCATACAGATATACGTGCTCATATTTGATGGTTCGCCAGAGCCGTTCGACAAAAACGTTATCGCGCCAGCAGCCCTTGCCATCCATGCTGATTTGAATTCCATTGGCTTTGAGAAAGCCTGTAAATTCGGCGCTGGTGAACTGGCAGCCCTGGTCCGTGTTGAAGATATCAGGACAGCCATAAAGCGCTATAGCTTCCTCCAGTGCTTCTATACAGAAATCCGTTGTCAGCGTGTTCGAAAGCCGCCAGGAAAGAACCCGGCGGGAGTACCAGTCCTGAACGACAAACAGATAAACAAAGCCTCGACGCATCGGGATATACGTGATGTCTGCCGCCCAGACTTGATTGGGTCGAACAACCGGCAAATCCCGCAGGAGATAGGGATAGATATGGTGCCCAGCCTGCCGGCGGCTTGTATTGGGTTTTCGATACAAAACATCGATCCCCATTTTCCTCATCAACGTCCGGACATGCCGGCGGCCGACCTTGTAGCCGTCTTGCTTCAGAAAATCTCGCATCATCCGGCTCCCGGCAAAAGGCCACTGAAGGTGCAGCTCGTCGATTCGCTTCATCAGCTCAAGGTCCGACTGGGGAACCTCGACGGGCCTGTAATAGGCCGTCGATCGAGGCAGCTTCAGCAACGCGCATTGTCGTTTTATGGAAATCTTGTCCTTGCGGTCGATCATCTTTTTGCGCTCAGCAGTCCCGCCTTGATGAGCGCATTCTCTAAAAAATCATTTTCGAGACTAAGCTGCCCAATCTTGGCTTGCATGCGCTGGATATCCGGCCCTTTTTCTTTTTCCGGCTTTTCCCCGAACGCAATGGCCGCATTTTCCTGGAGCTGCCGTTTCCAGTCGGTGATCTGGTTGGGATGTACTTCAAACTGTTCGGCGAGTTCCGCAATCGTCTTGTCGCCCTTCAGGGCCGCCAGGGCGACTTTTGCCTTGAATACTGAACTATGATTCCTGCGTGGTCTCTTTGCCATCTGATGCTCCTTCTTTCGGCTGTTTCCAGCCCTCAGTTAGGCAAGATTACCACTTATCCCCTTGTCCAGTTTTCCGAATCCCGCTCTTTCCAGGAAACGCCATTTCTGCGACTTAATAGATTTATACATGGTTAAGGGCGCCTTAAGCATTATTGCAAATGTAGTAACGCTGGAAAACCTCTTAACAACTCTTATTTAGCTTATCGTCAGGACAATGTTGAAATGAACCCTTCACGCTTGCAGCGGCTTGGACGTGAATTCTGTTGGGTGGGCTTGGGGCAAGCGGCGGGTGCGCTCGGCGCGATTGCTGGTGTACGCTTGATTACGCATCGCCTTACTCCAACTGCATATGGTGAACTGGCGTTAGGGATGACGGTTGCTACTTTATCTCAACAAACATTGCTGGCTCCACTTTCTGGAGCTTCGCAACGTTTTTTCGCCCCAGCACAGGAAACCGGACAGATATCTTCCTATCTAAGTGGGGTTGGCTATTTGCTGACTCGAGTAGTGGGTTTAGCGCTAGTTGCCTTAGCTGTATTGACCATTGGCATCTGGGTTTCCGGGCATGCTGATTGGTTAGGGCTAGTTTGGTTCTTTTGGATTTGCATTGATCGCCGGCACAAGTGCAGTGCTGGACGGCATGCAGAATGCTGCGCGCCAGCGCGTGGTTGTAGCTTGGCATGACGGATTAGCACCCTGGTTGCGGTTTATTGCCGCCGTAGTTCTCATCGGTCTGCTAGGAGCGTTCAGTAGCGTGGCTATGTTGGGCTATGGATTGGCGTCTGTAATTGTCTTGTCTTCGCAATTTTTGTTTTTTCGCCGGCGGATATCTGTAATGGACACAACGCGTGCGGTTCCAGAGGTCACTCATGAGTGGACACGGAAAATGTATAATTATGGCTGGCCTTTTGCGGTTACAGGATTGTTTTCCTGGGTTCATGCGTCTTCTGATCGCTGGGCATTGCAGATTTTTTCTTCAACCAGCACCGTCGGCTTGTATACGGTGCTTTATCAGATAGGGTATTACCCGATTAGTTTACTTGCAAACCTGATTACGCAACTGGTAATGCCAGTCCTGTTTAGCCGGGCTGGCGACGGATCAGATCTGGCACGAATGCAAACTGTCCGCGAATTGAATAAAACAATAGTTCTTGTCCATTTTGGGACTTAACAGGGTTGGCGACGCTTGTGGCAGCTATCCTGCATACTGAGATTTTCGCGCTTTTTGTGCCATCACAGTACCATCATGTGTCGGCACTCTTGCCATGGATGACACTTGCGGGTGGTGTATTTGCTTCTGGCCAGATGGCTGTATTGTTCATATTAAGCAGCATGAATACGAAGAGCCTTATGTTTTTTAGAATTTGCGGTGGAATGTTGGGAATTGCGCTCAATTTCATAGGGGCGTGGATCTGGGGGATCAATGGTATAGTTTTGGCTATTCTGTTGTGGGCAGTTTTCTATTTGTTTTGGATGATGCGCCTGTGGAAAACGCTAAGCCCTAAAATTAATTATAAAGCAAATACGTTGCCGATCATTGATGGCTTATAGCTTTGTTGAGGTACCATGCCGTACCATTATTACCGCCATAGAGCACTAAGAGTTTGCAATCGTGTGCTTAGGTTATTTGGCTTTGAACTATCCAAGTGGAATCCCATTCCGCAAGGCCATATTTAAGCAAAACTGTATTTAGATCTGATTGATGAAGTGCAAGGATATTATGCAGCATTTGTTTCTCCTGATTACCACGCGTCATCGGAGAGGACGAAACTATTGTGCAAATTGCTTGGAACGAATATTAGCGAAGCTCTGTGCATTATCGATTGCTTGACAGCTCTTCGGCTCATCTGGAGGGTGATGTCTGCGAATTCGGTGTAGCTCAAGGAGCAACATCCGCATTATTGGCAAATGAGATCTTCTGGTTCCACCAAGAAACTATGGTTGTTTGACTCCTTCCAGGGACTGCCAAAGCCGACTGACAAGGATGTTCTTATCAATGATATCTCCAATGCAGGATCGATCGAGGCATACGAAGGAGCTATGGCTGTCCCAGTTGAAGAAGTACAGAAGCGTCTGAGTGAAATTCGGTTTTCCTCCCGCAAGAGTGAACATTGTATCAGGCTTCGTAGAAGATACTTTACGTTCCGCGGATCTGCCAAATAAGGTTTCGTTTGCCTATGTTGACCTCGATTTCTATAATCCGATATCAATCGCGCTGCGATTTCTCGATCAGACTCTGGTATCCGGCAGTTTTATAGTGGTTAGACGACTATGGTTTCTTCTCCGCCGGCGCAAAAGTCGCCGTCGATGAGTTTATAGAGAACTAGAGATAGTCGCTATGTTATGTTGGATACATCCAAAATTCATGGGCAATTTTGCAGTTTTGAGAAAACAACATTCCGCGGCAAGCTGAAATAGTACAACGGTTATCCCGTTCTGTCATGCAGTGTCCGCTATTTTATGATCTCAAATCCGCAACCAGCATTCATTGGGAAGTGCCTCAATAAACCCTGTAATGTGAAGGCCCGCATATAAGGACTTCTGAAAAAATATGTGAAGCCTATATCGGATCACTAGCGTGATCATCGATTCATCGCGTCGCACGGGAAGTGCAAGCAACCTACAGCAATGCGAGTCGCCTACTTCGAAAGAGCAGAAGATCCAGATTTGCCGTCTGCCTCTCTCCGGAGCTAAGATGTGATGTCATATCACGATCCTTTGCATCGTTGCCTTGCTTGGCCAACCATGCAAGTGTTTAAATATTAATGAGATAGTAGCTAAAAGGATTTGGTGAAGCCTGAAAAATGTTGTGGACATTACGGATGCGTGGAGTATTATAAAGCCGTTCGCAAATATCATAAAAACAGAAATAGTCTAATCGAAATGCGCAGACTGCTGAACGCATCATCGCTGAAGCGGGTTTTGTTTTTCATTCTGGCCGATGCAGGTGCTATCTGGCTCTCGCTATACCTGTCTTTCCTTAACCATTCCGATTTTAATTTCGGTGTTGGGTATGCCCAGCACGTCAACGAAGTCTTCCTCTACTTCGCTGTCATAAAACTCCTATCCCTGGGGGTATCCCGCGTCTACAAACTGACCTGGCGGTTTGTCGGGATCGCCGATATGGCCCATGTCTTTGTGGCCATGCTGGTTGCCGAGATGCTGCTGCTCATTCTGAGCCTGCCGATCAGCTTTTTGCCCACACTCGCCATACTGGGGCTTCCTAAAAGAATATTTTTTACCGACGGGCTTCTTTCCCTGGGTTTGATCCTGACACTCCGGATATCGAAACGCGTCTACCTCGAAGTGATCCGCAAAGGGCGGCCCATCCATCGTGGAGTGAATACGCTTATCGTTGGAGCCGGCAATGTCGGGGAGATGGTGCTGCGCGATATCATTCGCAACGGTTTTGAGGAATTCTACCCAATCGGCTTTCTCGATGATGACCCGACCAAGGTCGGATCTTATATCCACGATGTGAAAGTCCTGGGGAAAACAAATCTGCTCCCGGCAATTATTCCTCAATACCGGGTTCAGGCCGTGATCATCGCCATTCCCGAGCTGAATCATAAAACTCTGCGGCGCCTCTACGACTGGTCGAAAAAGGCCGAGGTCAAGACCATCAAAATTGTTCCCCGGATCTATGCCTGCAGCCAGCCCGATATCAATATGAAGTCCCTCGCAAGCATCAGTATCGAGGATCTTGTCGGACGCCAGTCCATCTCGGTGGATTGCAGGGGGATTTATGATTTTATCCAAGGAAGATCGGTGCTGGTGACTGGAGCAGGAGGCTCGATCGGGTCGGAAATTGTGAGCCAGATCTGCGCCTGCAATCCTGAACGCGTGATTCTGTTTGATATCGATGAAACGGAGCTTCACAACCTGGGTTTAAAACTCCGAAGACTATATCCGCAATTGGGAGAACGTCTCGTATACCAGACGGGCGATGTCCGCGACGAGAACCGAATCCGCGAAGTCTTCAGCGCGTGGCAACCCAAGATTGTCTTTCACGCAGCCGCCTATAAGCACGTCCCGATGATGGAACTCAATCCCAAAGAGGCCGTGAAGGTCAACGTGTTCGGGACCTTTGTTGTGGCCGGCGCTGCGAAAAATCATGGTGTCGAAAAGTTTATCATGATTTCGACCGACAAGGCGGTTCGTCCGACCAGCGTCATGGGCGCAACGAAGAGAATGGCCGAGTTTATATGCAACGCCTTCAATAACGGAGTGAACGGCGCATCGGCCGGGGAATCAGCAATATCAGGGAACGGTTCCGGTTCGCATCAAACCCGGTTCGTTTCCGTGCGGTTTGGCAACGTTCTGGGAAGCCGGGGAAGTGTTTTGCCGATGTTCCTGGAGCAGCTCAGTTACGGCGGTCCGCTGACGGTGACCCACGCGGACATGAAACGCTATTTTATGACCATACCCGAGGCGGTTTCGCTCGTCCTGCAGGCATCTATCCTGGGGAACGGAGGCGAAGTTTTTGTTCTCGATATGGGAGATCCGGTAAAAATAATTGATATCGCCAAAGAGCTGATCCGGATTCACGGGATGGAACCCTATAAAGATATCGATATCCAAATCACCGGGCCGCGCCCGGGAGAAAAGCTCTTTGAAGAAATCCTGACCGCGGAGGAAGGCACCGAAGCCAGCCGGCATGAGAAGATCTTCATCGCCAGAAACGATGTGAAATATCCGCTGGATAAACTGCAGGGAATCCTGAAGGAATTTTCCGTGGCGATTGCCGACCCGCTGCCCGGAAGCGAAGGCCGCATAAGAGGACTTCTGAAAAAATATGTGAAATATTATCAGGTCCCCGATGCGATCATCGATAAATCGCAACGCAAGGGAAGTGCGGCGCCTTCAGCAATGCGAGTCGCGCATTTCGAAAGGGCGGCGAAGAGAGATTTATCGGACGATGCCACGGGAACAGAAGATTAGCGATTCCGCAGGAGCATGAAACCTAGAGCCTTAGAGGCTTTGAGTCTTTGAGTTCTGCAAACTCCAAGACGCAAAGATGCTAAGGCTCTAAGTGTTTTGATGGCAGAGTATTTTTTATGAAGCGTTCGATCCTCATAATTGTTTCCCTGTTTGTGAGTGTTGCTGGCCCATGGCGGAAGTTCGCCGAATGTGCCTATCGATGATCCTGTCTATCGCGATATCGATCAGCTTGTCGCCGCCGGATTTATCAAGGATGCCATTTATGGCCAGCGCCCGTGGAGCCGCAATGAAATCGCCCGGATGATCGCACAGGCGCGCCGCCGGTATGTGATAAAGGCGGTGTCTCATCGGATGAGCGGAATATGGCCACGGCCATCATGGCCGAATACACCATTGAACAACTCGAACGCGAGTATCGCGACGAACTGGCCGGGAACAAATCCGCACGCATCCATTGGCTTGAAGAGGCCTCGGCAGAAGCCGCATATCTGGACAGCCCCTATCGGGCAGTGCCTGAAAACAACGGTCTCGGCTCTATTAAGGCTGTGATCAACCCCCTCGTGGCCTATCGTGAAGGCCGCCATTACGCCGACGGCGGCACGTTTGCCCTGGAGAGCGTGCATTGGGCAACCTCGCAATACTTTTCCATTTATGCTCAGCCTCGATTCGAGGGCTTGATCCCCCGTGAAGGCTCTTCGCATGCGGATGTCCGGGCGCAGCAGCTGTATGGGAAGTTCACCCTGGGCAATCTCGAAATGGAAGTAGGCCGCGACTCGTTAATTTGGGGATCCGGCGAGCATGGCGGAGTGCTGGCATCCAATAACGCGCGTAACCTGGACATGGTGAAAATATCCAACGATAGCCCATTCATTCATCCGTGGATCTTTAAATACCTGGGACCGTCGAAATATACATTCTTTGTGGCGGATCTGGGTGCGTCATATGATCTATAGCGATGCATATCTGTACGGCCTTGCCGCATCATTCAAGCCTGCTTCATTTCTGGAAATAGGCATCGAGCATCAAATCACCGTCGGGGGAAAAGGGGCGCCGGAAATCAGTTTTGGCGAGCTGGTGAAGGAATTCTTTGCTCTTCGTGGGGATCTTAATGGCGCCAAATCTGACGGATCATCGCATTGGCATCAATGTTCGAGCTCAAATTCCCCAACTGCACAACGCTGTGATTTATGGAGAAGGTGTATTTGAAGAACTGGGCAAGGAGTCATTCTGGCTGCAGTTTACGCAGTGGATGGGATTTTTGTCTGGATTTTATTTCCCGCTGCTGACGTCGGATGGATCGAATGATTTGCGGATTGAATACGAACATATCCCAGCGGCGTATGGCCGGCATTTCATGTGGACTTCGGGTCTTACGGAAGACAATGTTTTGCGCGGCAGCGAACTCGGGCCGGATGGGCATGGGGTCCACGTAACATGGGGGCATTTGTTCCCTTCAGGGGCGTGGTGGAAGAACGCCGCGCATTATGAGTATCGCGACAGTGATCTCTATACCCAGCGCCGGCCTTATCCAGGCGGTCCGATGGAATTGGTCCATGTGGCAGATCGCCCGCTGGAGAGCCGGTTCCGCGTAACAACGTCTTTGGAGTGGACAACGCATGAGAAATTTGTCGTCCGTCCGGAATTCGGGTACGAACGAGTCTGGAATTTCGATTTTGCCACCGGTTCCAACAGAAATAACTTCTTAGCTGCCGTCTCTCTCCGCTGGTTCCCCGGATTTAAGTAATTCCATATTCTGATGGTTTCACAGCAGGATGATGGAATATAGAGTCTTTGGGTTCTTATAACTCCAAGACATTAAGATGCTAAGGCTCTAAGTGTTTTGATGGTAGAGTATTTTTTATGAAGCGTTTGATCTTACTGATTGTTTCCCTGTTTGTGAGTGTTGCGGCCCATCCTGCAAGCTCGCCGAATGTGCCTATCGACGATCCTGTCTATCGCGATATCGATCAGCTTGTCGCGGCCGGGTTTATCAAGGATGCCATTTATGGCCAGCGCCCGTGGAGCCGCCATGAAATTGCCCGGATGATCGCGCAGGCGCGCCGCCGGTATGCTGATAAAGGCGGAGTCTCCTCGGATGACCAGAATATGGCCACGGCCATCATGGCCGAATACACCATCGAACAACTCGAAAGCGAGTATCGCGACGAACTGGCCGGGAAAAAACCCGTACGCTTCCATTGGCTTGAGGAAGCCTCGGCAGAAGCCGCATATCTCGACAGCCCCTATCGGGCAGTGCCTGAAAGCAATGGTCTCAGCTCAATCAAGGCTGTGATCAACCCTCTTGTGGCCTACCGTGAAGGCCGCCATTACGCCGACGGCGGTACGTTTGCCGTGGAGAGCGTTCATTGGGCGAGTTCGCAATACTTCTCCGTTTATGCTCAGCCTCGATTCGAGGGCTTGATCCCCCGTGAAGGCTCCTCACATGCGGATGTCCGGGCGCAGAAGCTGTATGGAAAATTCACCCTGGGCAATCTCGAAATGGAAGTGGGCCGCGACTCCCTGATCTGGGGATCCGGAGAACATGGCGGAGTGCTCGCATCCAATAATGCTCGCAACCTGGACATGGTGAAAATATCGAACGATAGCCCGTTCATTCATCCGTGGATCTTCAAATATCTTGGGCCGTCAAAATATACATTTTTTGTGGCGGATCTGGGGTCGTCATACGTTTATAGCGATGCATATCTGTATGGTCTCGCCGCATCATTCAAGCCTGCTTCGTTTCTGGAAATAGGCATTGAACATCAAATCACCGTCGGGGGAAAAGGAGCGCCGGAAGTCAGTTTTGGCGACCTGGTGAGGGAATTCTTCACTCTTCGCGGAGATCTTCATGGCGCAAATCTGACGGATCATCGTATCGGCATCAATGTTCGGGCTCAAATCCCCCAGCTGCATGGCGCCGTGATTTATGGAGAAGGTGTTTTTGAAGACCTGGGCAAGGAGTCATTCTGGCCGCAGTTTACGCAGCAGATGGGATTTTTATCGGGATTGTATTTCCCGCTGCTGGCGGCGGATGGCTCGAATGATTTGCGGATAGAATACGAACACATACCGGCAGCCTATGGCCGGCATTTTATGTGGACTTCGGGTCTTACGCAGGACGATGTTTTGCGCGGCAGCGAACTCGGGCCGGATGGGCATGGGATCCACGTGACATGGGGGCATCTGTTCCCTTCAGGAACGCAGTGGAAGAATGCGGTGCATTATGAGAATCGCGACAGCAATCTCTATACCCCATCCCCGTCTTCTTCCGGCGGGCCCAACGAAATTATCCTGGTGGAAGATCGACAGTCGGAAAGCCGGTTCCGCATAACAACGTCTTTGGAGTGGTCAACGCATGAGAAATTTGTTGTTCGTCCGGAATTCGGGTACGAACGAGTCTGGAATTTCGATTTTGTCCCGGGCGGGAACAGAAACAACTTCTTAGCCACCGTCTCGCTCCGCTGGTTTCCCGGATTTAAGTAATTCTGTCGTCTCGGCTAGCCTGCGGAGTGTGGCAGCTCGCTGCCGCTTTTGAGAAATCCGTAAACCAAAGCGGCAGCGAGCTGCCGCACTCCGAAAGACTGCGCGGCCAACTTAGCGATTTAGACTAAAGAGGATTGGGAAGGGAATTGGTCCCATTAAGGACGACTGAAATTCCAGTCGTCCCTAACGGGACTTATTGTTTATAGCGCATCAACTTCTCGGCACTGCGTGCCGGGCTACTCTCATAGCGGACGCATAATCTGTCAATCACTCTATTCCCAGCCGGATTTTAAGCCGTAGGGCATCGTGAAGCCGATCGCTTCGATGTCGTACATTTTGCCGTTTTTAATTTTGTAGATGTGCATCGCCGGCAGATTGAACGTGCCCTGGTAGGAAGGCATCTTCATCTCCCCTTTGGGGCCTTTAAACGTATACTCCTTCAGCGAACTGTCGTGGTAAAACATCGAAAAGCCCACAGCAAGACCCTTCTGTTCATCCGCGATGAGCACACGACGGGGGTTGATCTCAGTGATATAGGAAAACTGGCCCGTGCTGATTTGAGCTTCGCAGGTATTGGCTACGGGGCCCGCTGCCGCCATCGCCTTCATTATTTTCTCGAATTCAGGATCGACCTTCGGAGCCGGTGTGTTCGCGGCCGGCTTCGGTTGAGGTTGCGGCTTGCCTCCTGCGGTTAACGCGCCGTTCTCGTGGCGTTCGCATTCAGTGGCAAAGGGTGAAAGCTTACCGTCTTCTCCTGTAAGAGCATCGTAATAGGTAAGTCCAATTTTTATTAGCTGATCGCGCGTCATCTTGTCGGCCGGTGCCACATCCTCTAGCAAGCCGGGGCGCGGCGTTTTCAAGTTGTCCAGAGCGCCCTGTCCCATGGGGCTGGTGCCCAAGTCACGGATTGCCAGGTGCTCGGCTTCGGTGATTTTGCCATTTTCCAGCTTGAGGCGCGCACCCAAAAGGACGTCCTTATTGTTTTCTTGCATCATTACGAGGAAGGCGACTTGTTGCGCCACGGGATCCGCGGCATAGATCTGGAATTCCGAGGGACCACCCGATGCGGTTGTCCATAACCCTTTTCCTACCGGTATTTCCGCCGTGTTCTCCGTGAACTTCACTTTCTCGGCGAAGGGTACGGCGCTGGGTTCGTGTTTTACCATAGCCGCCAGATATTTCCCCGCCAGGTCGACGAGACCCTGCCGGTCGTATTTCACGTCCTGTGTCGCCTGGGTAGTTTGAGCAGGTTCCTGCTTCGCTTGAGGGCCGCATGCTCCCAGCAGGATAAGAGATACGAGAATGCCGATTGTGGCTATCATTTGTCTGAATTTCATTCCAATGTCCTTTCATCTTGGGTTAGGGAAAACCGTTCAAGAAAGATTTTGCAAACTGGCACTATAAGGCAACCTGGAGCACATGAGTGTCAAGCAAATTCACTTCGCCAAAAGGAAGATAGAAGACAGGAGTCAGGAGACAGAAGTCAGAAGTCAGAAGTCAGAAGACCCCGACCCACATGAAGAATTGTCCGGGATAAAATCAAGTGGCCGCTTTGCTGCCGGCGTGTAATTAAGGCGCGAAATGCAGCTCGCCAAAATGCTCCGGGACGTGGAAATTGGGATTAGGCGTATAGGTGGACCGCCATGCAGAATAAAAACGATCGGGGTCGGGACCCTCGATACGGAACAGGTTCAATCTCCATATCTCATCGGGATGAAATGCGGCAGTAAGGCAGCTGAAGGGAATCGCCAGTTCGGCGGACCAGACAGAAGCATCCGCATCGATGCGGACGCGGCTCTTGAGGTCGCAATAAAGAATAGACTTTTTCCCGCAATCAATGTCGAGATCCAGCCAGTCGCCGTTGGGACTGATTTCGAATTCCTTATAATGGCCCGGATCGTCGGTGCCGGGCCGGATGAATAGCTCCGCCACGTCCCGCAGCCAGAGTTGATCGCGGCGGCGGTTGCCGTCTTCGTAGACATAGAGTGCGCGATAGCGGCAGAGAAATTGAACGAACAGGAATTCGTCGGACCATAGGAATCGCGCTTGCGTTTCACGCTGCGGGTCTGCGTGTTCGCCGCGCCAATCGGAGCAGAAGGAGACGCGCGTCGCTTTTTCCCAGGCCAAAGATCCCGGCAAGCCTGCTCTGGTTAGGGGTTCTTTCGTTTTCACCGCGACAATCCTGTTCATGCTCATACTCCGTTGTCGGGAAGTTTGGTGATCTTACCTCGAAGGCTCCAAAACTCAAAGGCTCCAATGGATTGTGATAGTATATATCTAACATTCAATGGAGGAGAGGCCATGAGACTCAGTGCCCGGAACGTGCTTAAGGGAAAAATCACACACATCACAGTCGGCGCGGTCAATTCGGAAATCGTCCTCGAATTGAGCAAAGGCGTCGAAGTGGTTTCGATTATTACCAAGGAATCCGCCGAGAAGCTGCAGCTGGCCGTCGGCAAAGAAGCCTACGCGGTCATCAAAGCATCCAACGTAATGATCGCAATCGATTAGCCTTTGGAGTGCGGCAGCTTGCTGCCGCTTTCAAGCGAATCCTGGAAAAGCATGCATATTGAGTCGTTTTCAAAAGCGGCAGCAAGCTGCCGCACTCCAAAGCGCGCGCTGAAAGCGGTGCAGCGTATTACCGCCATTTGTCGACGACGGCGCTGGTCATGTACTTCAGGTTGCCGGCCTGGAACACGGCCATGGTTTCTCCGCCCGTTACGACAATTTCAATATCCTTTGGGCTTGCGAAACGCGGTATGCGCGCCGTTGGCGGCAGCTTGAACCAGCCGGCATACGGCTGAATCCCTTTCTTTGCCTGCGGCGCGTCATAGAGGGCAACATAGCTGCTCTCCCTATAATCCGCGACCGTCCGCTTCGTGTTCAGCTGTAGCCATGCGCTCAGTTTTTCTTTTGTGTCAAATCCTGATTCTTTTAGATTTTTGGCGACCAGCGGATCGCATACGATCAAGGCGCCGAAATATCCGGCAAACGTATCCAGGATGCTGCTGATCTGAGCATTATACGCGGGTTTCAACGTCGATCCGCCGCGTTTGGCGCCCTGTCCCGCATGCATATCTAATCCTGTAAAGATGCTGATAACGCTTTCCTCGGCTTTGAATCCCTTCTGCACACTCAGAGGCGCCCAGGGGCTGCGTTTTTCGTTTTCGGCAATCACAATATTGTTGTAGTTCAGGCTGTTTCCCTGGGACCCGGTATAGTTTTCGCCCACGATGCCCGCGTTGCCGAGATTCTTGGACATCAGCGTCCATGCGCGGCCGATGGCGGCATTCGCCTGATTGAAGGGACCCAAGGCTCCCGTTTCGAAATTCATGCCGATTTCCTCGCGCACTGGTCCGTTAACGACAACTGCGCGCACCAGCGAATCGGGTGAATTATATATGGAAGAGATTCCAGTCGACGCGATGGCCAGGATCAGGGGCAGATACTCGGGCTTTGCTCCCGCCATCACGGCGTTGATGGCGACCTGCTCAACTGTGTATTCCCACGGTTCGAAATCGCCGCCGGCCATCTTGCCCACGACCTCATCAGGGCGGCGGCTGGTGGCTTTCAGCATGTCGCTGACTTTTTTCTCCGTTGGCAGAATGATGGGGAGGAAATCCGTCCATCCGTTGGCCATGAACAGGCGCTGCAGGTTATCGGGAGTCTGCGGCCCAATCAGCCGGGCCGGCGCCTTGGTCTCCACGAATCCCGTTTTCTTGTCATCGTCGGTTAACGGCATGGTCAGCGCATCGATTATTTCCTGGATCACCTGCTTGCCTGTGGCCGGATCCTTGCCGACAACATACGCCTTGTGCTGCTCGGGTTTCATGCCTGAAACAGGGTGAGGCACAAAAACGAGGCGCGCGTTGGGCATGCCTTTCTTTTTGGCGTTTGCGCGTGCAACCTCCACGAACCTGTTTGTGATGACTCCTGCTGCAGGTTTTCCCATCTTTTCCATGCTGACGGCATGGCCGGCGACCGCCGGCCCGCAGCTGCTTCAATGACCGATCGCTATGACGACTGCATCGGCTTTCTCCTTAATTTCCGCCCACAGTTTCGCGTCTTCCTGTTCGTGGGCGCCCACTTTCGCTCGGAACACCAGTTTCGCCGTTGGAATGTTCTGCGCAAACCAGTCCATGATCTCATGCAACAGGCTCGCCCCACCGTCATACCCGATATCCATGAAGTAGACGGTCTTGCCTTCCAGGCTTGCGGGGCGCGGTGCCATCGGGACCAGGGGCGTTGGCGGAGGTGTACCCTTCGGATTCAGCACCGTGATTTTGGCATCCTGCGCGAAAGCGGCGGGTATCAGCGACAGCAGAAATAGCGTGGTTATAAAGAACGCGATTTTAGTTTTCATTACAAGACCTCAGGTTCCTGCGATGTGTTTTTTTCTTCGTGTAGGTCAGGGCTTCAGCCCCGATCCACATATTGCTGGTTTTAGCGACTCTATGATCGCCGGCGATGCGCCATACATATCGGCGTCGGGGTCGGTATCGGGGTCGAAAAGGCTGCTACTTGCTGTGATAGTCATAAAAGCCGATCCCGATTCCGATACCGACCCCGACCCCGAATGTCATGTCAGGTTTTGAGACAGTCTCTTCAGCCCCGACCCACATGCGGGGGTGGGGGTTATTTCACTTGTTTGCGGTGGGCATCCACCATTTTTCGGAGGGCGCGGATGTGATCCGGAGTTGTGCCGCAGCATCCGCCGACGATTTGCACTCCCAGGTCGAGCATCTCGGCCGCCCTGGCGGCGACGAAATCCGGGGTTTCCGGATATATGAGACCGCTTTCCGCCTTGACCGGTAGTCCCGCATTGCTTTGTATGGCAACGGGAACATGTGCGTGCTGCCGGAATTCCCGCGCGATCTCCACCATCTGAGTGGCTCCATTGCCGCAATTGGATCCGATGATATCCGCTCCTGCTTCTTCAAGCGCTGCGGCAGCATCTTTGACGGAAGTGCCCATCAATGTGAAGTAACCTTGCGGTGACTTCCCGAACGTCACCGTAGCCATGATCGGAATTTTTGAATCGAGAGACCGAGCCGCCTTTATGGCCAGAGCGGCTTCCTTCACATCCATCACAGTCTCGATGCAGACTAGGTCTATGCCGGCGGCAAAAAGAACGCTCAGCTGACGGTGGAAGCTGGCATAGATCTCTTCCGGTTCCGTGTCTCCGCGCGGCTTAAGCATTTTCGCAGAAGGGCCGACGGATGCGGCGACGTAAGCGTTGCCGCGCACGGCTCTGCGCACAGCCTCGACGGCGTTGCGGTTGATCGCCTCCATTTCCTTGTCGAGAGAAAAATGCCGCAGCCGCATCGGGGAAGCGCCGAAGGTGTTGGTTGAAATGATTTCCGAGCCTGCATCCAGGTACAGGGAAGCGATTTCCTCGAGGATTTCCGGTTTTTTGAGATTGTAGGTTTCGGGCGATTCCCCGGTTTTCAATCCCCTCTGCATGAGCATGGTGCCGAGAGCCCCGTCGCCTACAATGACCTCGCCCCGCTTCAATCTCTCCAGAATATTTTCCATAGTTAATTCCGATCAGCCAAATAGCTGCGTTGAACAATAAACCATGTGGGTCCAGGCTTCAGCCCCGACTCGCATGCGTATCTCGCTTCTAATAACCGACGCGCCTCATTCTGAATTCTGACTCCTGAATTCTGATCTCCTGAATTCTGACTTTTCGCTATTCGCTTTCCAGAAGCCTGAGCCGCTGCACGCACTTGTGCTCTTTGCAGACTTTGCAGAAAGTGAAGTCAGGTTTGAACCTGTGTATTTCAATTTCTCCAGCAACCAGCACGCCTGAAATCGATTTAGTCGGAAACATCGCCCAGCTTGGTTTGAGCGTAATGCCGATTTCTTCAGGGTGCAGCATTTGAAACATCCGCTCCTGGCCTGAGAGATGCCAGCCGCAATGCCCGGGACAATAGTACTGCGCTTTAAGCTGCTTGGCTCGGCGCAGTTCTTCCGGTAGAAGGTCCAGAAAGTTTTGGCACATTAACCTGCCAAGCCGTTCCGCTCCGGCGGAATTGACCGCATCCAGCATAAAGCCCAATGCAGGGCCTCCCTGGGCAAACAGTTGACTGCTCTTCGTGATAAGCGCATCGCCCATCGTTGCCGCAAAAATGGCCAGCGCATCCGCGCGCGCAACGATTGCCGGCACCGGACATAGGGGAGAGTTCTGATCATTACCATCGTAAACCGCCCCAAATGCGGAGATGGGAAGTTCCTCAAGTATTCCCCTAGGTTCCGCCAGCTGTTTGAAAATCTCCAGAGCCGAATCCAGGAGCGCGGTAATCCGCGCAGGTATGTTCTGCCGACCGGCCATCCCCTGAGCTGCAAGCACCTCGGCGACACTGGGTGTCGCTTTCTCAACAGTCAGCTCGATACGCTTCCTCATGCACTCCACTCTATCTGATTCCATATAGATTTTGCACGGAAAGGATCGCTACTGGCAAATCGTTTTTTGGTCGGCAGAAGAATCTCGCGCATTTTTTCTGTGAGTCGGGGCTTCAGCCAGGTTGCTGTTCAGGAAACTCGGCAGATAGCCTCGCATCCGGAGTATGACGGCCCGAAGGGCCGGCAGATAATCAGGCCCGACCGTAAGGTCGGGATTAGCCTGTTGCTAAGAATGAGCGCCGAAGACGCGGCACTCTAAACCCATTGAATATGCAGAACTTCACGCAATCGTCCCTACGGCGACTCAGCCTCTGGGTGCCTAATCCCGACCTTACGTGTCGGGCTATTTTCAGCAGCGTCCCTAACGGGACGCATACCGCAAACCCCGAGCTCTAGTTCCTCAGGAGGGCTTAACCTAACATTCTATCGGTAACCCAGGCTTCAGAGCCCACTTGCGCGTGCTCTTCCACCCTGGGCTTTGCCGCGTCGTCCTTCCGCGCTTATTGCTGCCTGTATCGGGAGCATTGCCGTTTTGCTTGACGAAGTCCCGTCTATTTGCGAGAGTAGGAACTTCGGTAACAGGTACCATAGGCTTGAAATTCCCGGAGGCCCGGATGGCATCGACGCCGCTCGATCGAGTGCGAAACGTCGGCATCATTGCACACATTGATGCAGGGAAGACGACTGCCACCGAGCGTTTCCTATTTTATTCCGGACGCACTCATAAAATCGGGGAAGTGCACGATGGCCTGGCCGTCATGGATTTTCGGGACGACGAGCGCGAAAGAGGCATTACCATCTCCGCGGCTGCGACTACATTCGCCTGGCACAACCACCAGATCAACCTGATCGACACGCCGGGGCACGTGGATTTTACGGCCGAAGTCGAACGCAGCCTGCGCGTGCTGGATGGAGCGGTGGTTATTTTTTCGGGAGTGGAAGGCGTCGAGCCTCAGAGCGAGACGGTGTGGCATCAGGCGGATCGTTACCAGATCCCGCGCCTGGCGTTCATCAACAAGCTTGATCGGGCCGGGGCCGATCACGAGCGGGTCCTCAAACAGATCGAGACGCGGCTGGGAGCGCCGGCGGCTTTGGTGAATCTGCCTCACGGGGCGGAGAATGATCTGGATGGGATTATCGATCTCATCGAACGTAAGCTGACGGTCTTCGATCCATCGACACGCGGCCGCGAAGTCGAAGTTCTCGAAGTGCCGAGCGAGCTATCTGATGCCGTCGAGGCTGCGCGCAGCTACTTGGTGGAATTTACCGCCAACCGCGTGGATTGGCTGGCCGACCTGTATCTTGCAGGCGATCCGGTTGAAGCGAAAGATCTCAGACGGGCAATCCGGGAAGCGACCTTGAGCGGCAAGCTGATCCCTGTTTTGTGTGGAGCCGCACTGCGCGATTTGGGCGTTCAGCCTGTTCTGGACGCGATCTGCCATTATCTTCCCTCGCCGCTGGACCGTCCGGCAGCGCAGGGTCTGGATCTCGAGACCGGCGAACCGATCCTCCGCCCGCTGACGCTTGACGCGCCGTTTTCGGCGCTTGTCTTTAAAGTCGTCGCCACGTCCAGTACCGATTATCTCTGGTTGCGCGTCTATTCCGGTTGTCTGACTACGGAGGATCGCTGCTATCATCCGCGATCCAAGACCCGTCTTCGCCTCAGGCGAATCCTGCGTCTGCACGCCGATCGCACGGAGCCTGTCGATCAGGCGCGGTGCGGTGACATTGTCGCTGTCCACGGGCTGAAGGATATCCAGACCGGCGATACGCTGTGCGATCCCGAGCATCCAATCACCTTCGAGCCGATTCATTTTCCGCAGACGGTTGTTTCCATGACGGTTGAAACGCAGACTTCAGCGGACCGCGATCGCATGTTTGAGGTCGTGTCCCGCCTCTTGCGCGAGGATCCGACGTTGATCGTCAGCACGGATGAAGAAACCGGGCAGATGATCCTGTCGGGTATGGGCGAACTGCACCTCGAGGTCACGCGCAACCGCATGCAGCGGGAGTTTAATGTCGCGGCGTTTTTCGGCCGGCCACGAGTTTCGTATCGCGAAACTGTAACGGTGCGCGGTGTCGGGAAAGGTGAATTTGAACGACGCATCAGTGACATGCTAGTCATCGGCAAGGCGGCGGTTGAAATTCTTCCGCGCCCCAGAACTCCGGGGGATAGAAACCTGGCTCCGGTCGAAGTCGACATCTCGCGTATTTCGAAACACCTCTCATCGTCGCTCGAGCGTGAGGCTCAGGAGATTCTTTTCCGGGGGTGCAATTCCGGCGGAACTCATGGATATCCGATTGTGGATGTAAAGGTGAACGTCCTGGACTTCCGCCACAATGATCCCCCCGATCCGTCCGTTCCGCTGCTCGGAACGCTGACTTTGGCGTTGCGCGAGGCGATCGCTCAAGCACAGACGATCGTGCTGGAACCTGTCATGAACCTCGAAGTGCGCGTGCCAGACGAATGCCTGGGAAGCATCATGAAAGATCTGGGCGCTCGCAGAGCGGAAATCCGCGAAACGGAGCTGCTAGGCGGCAGCGCACTGATCCGCGGCCTGGTGCCTCTGGCGGAGATGTTCGGGTATTCCACTCAGATGCGATCTCTGACCCAGGGACGCGGCAGTTTTTCCATGGAGCCATACGATTATCAGCCTGCAAAATCCTGGATCTAGAAGACAGAAGTCGGGAGTCAGACCAATTCAGAATCCAGAATTCAGGAGCCAGAATTCGGAAGACAGAAGGCAGGGGCGCTATTAGCGTTTTTTTAACTATGGCGCTGTCAGCCAGTATTTTTATTCTGACTCCTGACTCCTGACTCCTGACACTCCTGAATTCTGTCTTCCGTCCTACTTCAACAACCGAAACAAATTGCTGTAATCGTCGGTGAAAAGCAAGCCTGGAGCATCTTCGATGGGCCAGGGTGTGGTCGCGGCTTTCACTTGCGGATTGGCGAGGAACTTCTGGTTCGACGTTATCAGGATCCAGCGGGTAGCATCCGTTTCCTGCATCGCGCTGCCGGGATCATCGATGAGCAGAGCCTGGACGCCGCGTTCCTTATCAAGATATGCCAGACTCCGGATAACCGGATCCAGATTGAAATAGCGGCTACTGACGTGAATTGCCAGGATCCCGTCCCTCTTGAGATGATACCAGTAATTTAAATAGAACTCGCGCGTAAGAAGGTGCACGGGGATGGCGTCGCTGCTGAAAGCATCCACGGCAAGCACATCATAATTCCCGGGCTCCTGGCGGCTCTTTTCACGCTCCATGGAAATGCGGGCGTCTCCCAAAACCACGTCCACCTGTGCGTCCGTGTCTTTGCGATACGTAAAGTACGTGTCGCAGAAGTGGAGGACGTCGGGATTGATTTCATAGAACTTGAAATAATCTCCTTCTTCACCATAAGACGCCATCGTGCCGGTGCCGAGCCCGATGACTCCGATGCGCATGTGGCGCAGGCTGGGATCGAGGCGACGGGGATGAAAGCAGATCGCGATGCCCGCGCCGCTCGTAGGGCCGAAATACGATGTCGGCCAGTACCGTTTGTCCGCCGCCGTAAATTGGTATCCATGTTCGATGCGTCCATGCATCATGACAAAGCGGTGTTTTGCAGGATTCGCTGCATCCTCCTCCAATATTTTGAGCGTCCCGAAAAAATTACGTTTTATGGCTACGGTGTTTTTCAAGCTGTGTCGTATCTGAAAACCTAGCGATGCAACCAGAACCAGAAATGACAGGCTTAGCAGAGACCACGCCCATAGCGGGCGTCCTCCATAAAGGCCTCCCTTCTGGTCGCGGAACAGCACAATCAGGAAGATGAGCGCAGTCCCCGCAAGCATTAGATGGAATTCCCAATACCCTTTGAAAATGTGTGGAGCAATTAATGTGACGAAGATGCCGCCCAGCGCTCCTCCTGCTGAAATCATCAGGTAAAAGGCTGTCAGGTGGCGTGGCGCTGGTTTCAATCGCACCAGTTCCCCGTTGCAGACCATGCAGCAGACAAAAAGGGTGATCGCATAGGAGAGTATCTGGATCGGCAGCGCGATGTAGATTCCCTCGCTGAGAATCCAGCACGTCTGGCCCAGCGCGATAATCAGCGCGACGCCGAATCCGAGACGGGAATACCAGCGCTCGCTGTGAAAGCAGAGGATGAAGGACAGGAGATAAAGCCCCATGGGGAGCAGCCACAACAGTGGGACTACGGCTACGTCCAGACACAGCTGGTTGGTAGCGGCCATCAGCATCGCCGCACTTAAAGCAGCCAGGCACAGCCACATAACGCGGTCCGCCCGGCAGGGAGAAAGAACCCGATTTATAGGCATTTCCGGGACGATGGGTGCGGGCGTTTGCGCAGAGGGATGTTTCCATTGCTTCAGCGCGCACACGCCACAGAAAGCTACGAAAACGAGATACAAGATAGACCAGAGCTTTGTTTGAAATCCCAGGCCTAGATTCGGTTCTATGACAAAAGGGTAGCCTGCAATCGCGAGCAGCGAGCCCAGATTCGAGAGAGTATATAAACGATAGGGAGAAAGATCCGGTCGTGTGCGGCTAAACCAGGATTGCATCAGAGGTGAAATCGAGGATAGCAGGAAATAGCATGCGCCGATGCTGGCAGCGAGCAGCCGCAGGATGTGCCATGTAGGAGCCGAGAGGCTTTCGGGCTGCCACGTCTTTGCGGGAGTGATGGGCAGGAAAGCGAGGGTAATAAACAGCAGCGCCAGAATCGCGGCAGCCTGACGTCGCGGAGAAAACTTATTGGCGAGCAGATGGGAAAAGCCGTAGCCGGCAGTCAGCAAGACTTGGAAAAACAACAGGCACGTGTTCCAGACTGCAGGACTGCCTCCAAACCAGGGCAGAATGTATTTAGCCAGAATCGGCTGTACCAGAAACAGCAGAAAAGCGCTCAGGAATATGGTGCATGCATACATGATCATAGGCGAACGCAGAGATTAATCTGTGTGCCGCTTAAAGGCAATTAGAATTCCACTAATTCCACTAACATGTGGCTCGGAGCATCAGCGGACTGTTTCAAAACCTGGCACGACGCTCGGGGTCGGGGTCGGGGTCGGAATCGGTATCGGGATCGGCTTTTATGCGAGTCACAACGAACAGGAACTCTTTCGACCCCGATACCGATTCCGACCCCGATGTGCACAGCGTGTCGTCAGCGATGCATGAATTAAACTACTAGATAGATAATTGCGAGACAGCCTCTTCAGACCCTGACGTTTTGGAGAATTTGTTTAGTTGGGCTGCATCGAGCTGAAGCTCCGACCCACATGGTTTTTCTTCTGCTCACGTGCATTTTCATCTTGTGTCCGGCGCTTGCGTTGCCATATAAGGCATACATATCGAAGAAAACAGCATTCAGCGAAGATTAGGTGACTGTGCATGATGAAATCCATTAAGGGCGTGGTGAAGGGATCGGAAAAGGATTATCTGCTGTTTTTGATTTCCGGGGTCTTTCTGGGAATCGCTCAGAGCGTTGACGGCTCGACGCTTACGAATTATCTTAAAGAGCATTTTGGCATGATGATTATCCACCGCTCCGCGCTGGAATTCCCCCGCGAGCTTCCGGGTTTGCTCGTGATTCTTTTTATCGGCGCCCTGTCCTTTCTCGGGGGAGATGTGCGCATCTCCGTCGCGGCGAACCTGCTGGCCGCTATCGGGATGTTTTGCCTGGGCATCATCCCGCCTCAATATGCGATGGTCATCCTGGTTATCTTCATCTACAGCATGGGACAGCATATTTTCATGCCGTTGAATGGAAGCATCGGCATGAGCTTTGCCGAGTATGACGGGATGGGAAAGATCCTCGGGCGATTGAGTTCCGTCGGGAATATCGCCATAGTTGTCAGCTCGGCGTCTTTGTGGGCTTTGTATCGATTTGCGCATATCAGTTTCACTACAGCCTTCACCATTGGTGCCGTTGCGTTTTTAGTCTCTGCAATTCTGCTCAGCTTTATCCGGCAGACCCAGACGGTTCACGTCAAGAAGCGGTATATCTATCGGAAAGAATACCGTTTGTACTACTGGCTCTGCATGCTTTATGGCGCGAGAAAGCAGATCTTCATCACGTTTGGCCCGTGGGTCCTGGTTGAAGTTTTCAAACAGCCGGTGGCTACGATGACGCTGCTTTTCTTCATCATTGCCGTGATCGGGATATTCGTAAAGCCCTGGGTCGGCCACCTGATCGACAAGGTAGGGGAGAGAATCGTTTTAAGTACGGAAGCGTTTCTGTTTTTCCTCACGTGTCTTGGGTATGCATTTGCCGAAGACCTCTTTCGCCCTTCAGTTGCAATCGCCTTTATCTACGTTTGCTATGTCGTGGATTTCACCCTTGATTCGGTTTATATGGCGCGCGTTACATATATGAAGAAGATCGCGCTTAAACCCGAAGATGTTTCTCCCAGCCTTGCGCTTGGTACCAGCGTCGACCATGTGGTTACCCTCTTCCTTCCTATACTCGGCGGACTGGTGTGGTACAAAAGCGGACCGGGCGGCTATAAATATGTATTCATGGGTGGCGCGGTCGTGGCATTCCTCAACTTTGTGTCTTCTCGAAGGATCAATATCAGGCAATCGACAACAGTCAGTCAGTAGTCCACGGCGCGATTCCGCGTTTTCGAATAGGAGATGTGAATCTATGTTGGCCAGCCGAACCAGCGAAAATGGTTTCTATGGATGGGTGAACGTTACTGTAGCTTCGATCATGGGAGTTATCGGCGGTTTTTATCTGGTCTCATTCAGCTATTTGCTGCCCTATCTTGTTAGGGATTTCGGTTGGAATCGGGGGACCGTATCTCTGGCGGCAACCATCAACATGGTTGCGATGGGACTTTGCGGCCCCATTGCAGGATTTTTTATCGTAAAGCACGGAGCCAGACGCTCCATTTTTTTCGGGAACATCCTGGGATTTGCAGGATTCGTTTTGATCTTTTTTCATACGCAGCTCTGGGAGCTCTTTTTGGGTTACGGCCTGCTCGTCGGGTTAGCGGTCGGCTTTGGCGGGATGCTGGCTTCGACCACGGTGATTAACAACTGGTTCGTGAAGAAGAGGGGAATGGCATTAAGCATTTTTCTGGGTTCAGGCGGCGCGGCAGGAATGATCATGGGCCCGGCGATCATGAAAATGATCGAAAGCGCCGGGTGGCGCGTAACGATGCTCGCAATATCGATGATGGTGTTGCTATTTGCCGTAATTCTACCGGTTATATTTATCAGGAATAAACCTCAGGATCTCGGGCAGGTGCCGGACGGCCCCGATAAGCCTGCGTCGGAGGCCAAATGCCAGCCCTTGCCGCACAAAGCAGCGTACAAAACTCCCGTGGATTTCACTGCGGCTGAGGCGATGCGAACGCGGAGCTTGTGGTTGCTGATCGCCTACTTCTCTCTGAACATGCTGGCGATGGGAGCCCTGATGACGCATCAAGTAGCCTACCTGCTGGATATAGGGATACTAGCCACGCTGGCGGGTTTTGCGCTCAGCGTTATGTCGGCCACGATGACACTCAGCCAGTTCAGCGTCGGCATCATCGGCAAGCGATTCAGCATGCATGCCATCGCTATCGGCGGCGAAGTTTTCAAAATTATGGGATTGGGGATACTCATATTTACGAACTCGATGGCTTTTGTTTTTGTGTATATGGTTGTTCTGGGATTAGGATTTGGAGCTGCGATGGCGGCCACGATGAATATTTTCCCCAATTACTTTGGGATTTCGAATTATCCCAAGATTATGGGCACTGCCAGGCTTTTTTGGGCTTTTGTCGGCGGAGCGGGAGCGCCGCTGGCCGGCTACATTCGCGAAACGACCGGAAGCTACCTGCCCGCATTTCGAGTAGCGATCGTCATTGTCGCAGCCGGTCTGATATGCCTCATCTTTGCCAAAGCGCCAATCCATCCTTCACTGAAGGAGAAATCCGCCGCCGCACGCGCAGCATAGATAGAAACGGTACCTGGTTATACTGTCCCCCTTTTTTTCAGGGGACAGTATAACCAGGTACAGTTTACTCGCCCAGCGTCCCGTTAGGGACGCAGTGAAAATAGCCCGGCACTTTAGTGCCGGGGAGAGGTTGCGCATTTCCTGCACGAGTCCCGTAGGGACGACTGAGTTTTTAGGTCAGCTGTATAAAATAGGTGCGTTCCATAGTATCAACGAATTCAACCGGCGCCGGAGGTGCTATGCAAGTTGGCCGCAGCTGCAAATGCTTCATGCTATTACTGATCGCAATTTTCTTTTTCGTGGCAGAACAGATCGATAGCCCGGCTCATTCACAATCGGTGGCACGCGTTGCCCGGATACCCGGCATCGATCCGGGGCCCTGCAATCCAGGTCCGGAGGAAAAACCGTGGCTCAATCCAAAACAGTCTCCGGGCTGCCGTGCCCTTGAAGTAATAGCCAGTATGACACTGGAAGAAAAGCTGGCCGAGCTCGGCGGCATCACGGGGCGCAGCGCTAATAAGCGTCTGGAACTGACTTCGGGTGGAGGATCAGATGGTCCCAACGGAATCGCCACGATGGGGACGGCACCGCAGGCCCGTGGACGGAATGTGACGGCGTTTGCCAACGCAGTGACGCTTGCCGCAACGTGGGATCGCGACCTGGCGAGCCAATTCGGCAAGGCTATGGGTGAGGAATTCGTGGGCAAAGGCTCCAACTCAGTGCTGGGGCCGACGATCAATATCATGCGTACGTGGCGCTGGGGGCGCAACGGCGAGACTTTCAGCGAAGATCCGTATCTGACCGCCGAGATCGCCGTTGCAGAGATAAAAGCTCTGAATGAGCAAAAGGTTTTGACCGTCCTGAAGCACTATGCGGGCAATAACCAGGAAAATACGCGGTGCGGCATCATTCCGGACAACGCCGGCATCGATGCCAGGATTACTGAAAAAGCGCTGCAGGAGATTTATTTGTCCGGATTTAAGGCTTCTGTCCAGCGTGCCGGCACCGGCGGCATTATGTGTTCCTATAACCAGGTGAACGGCACATTCGCCTGCAATCACTCGGAGCTGCTCGGCTATTTGCGCGCATGGGGGTTTGACGGTTTCATAGCACCGGACGCGGCTTTTGCGCAGCGCGATCCGCTCATGGCAGCTCTCGCGGGAGTCACGCGCGTGGGCGGCAGGGAAGTCGGCGCCTTCATAAAAGAAGAGAAACTCAAGGTCAGCGATCTCGACCGGATGCTCTACTATAACCTGACGCCATATTTCAGAATCGGCATCTACGATTCGCCTTCCAAGGGCAAACCCGATGCGGACGTTTCCACGCCGGAGCACCAGGCATTGGCGCGTAAGGTCGCTGAGGATGGGGCGGTTTTATTGAAAAACAAAATGGGCGTATTACCCATCAATGCGGCAACGGTGAAGTCTATCGCCATAATCGGCGACGATGCCGGCCCTAACGTCACGATCGGTTTGACCGGCAGCGGTCATGTATACGCTACCAAAGTCAGCGTTCCGCTCGCTGCTATCACGGCGCGTGCCGGCAATGCGATCAAGGTTACCTATGCGCAGGGAACGGCGGGAATAGGTCGGCTATCGGCCATTCCGGCAAGCGCATTGAAACCGTCCTCCGGCGCAGGTCAGGGATTGCTGGCCGACTACTTCAGCAGCTCAAACTCCACCGGCCTCCCTGTGGTTTCGCGGCTGGAGCCGGGTGTGCAAAATATCATAAATCCCCCGGCCGAATACTACGCTGCGCTGGGCTTGCCCGCGCCGACCGCAGGTGGAAATACACCAAACAGTGCGCCAGCCGCAGGCGGAGCTCCCAAGCCGGCGCCGACTCCGGGACCCGGCGCGCCTCCGGCAGGCGGCGGAGCGATGCGCCGTATTGCCTGGTCTGCCCGTTGGACTGGAAGCCTAATGCCTCCTTCCACGGGGGCTTATATATTCTCAGTGACAGGATCCGGAACCGCTCAGCTTTATGTCGATCATAAGCCGGTTGCGACTATGATGCGGGCTGATTTCGAACAGACGGTGCAGGGAATGATTTACTTGAAAGAGGGACGCGCGGTTCCCATTGAGCTGAAATATTCCAATGCTTCGATGATTCTGGGGCCCGGACTGACCATGGGCTGGCAGCCTCCGGATCCCGGGATGCTGGCCAAGGCCGTGGCTGCGGCAAAACAGTCGGATGTTGCGATTGTTTTCGCTGCTGAACAGTTGGGCGAAGGCCAGGATAAAATTACGCTGGCATTGCCGGGAGACCAGGACAAACTCATTGCGGCAATCGCGCAAGCCAATCCGCGTACGGTTGTAGTGCTGCACAATTCAAATCCCGTATCAATGCCGTGGCTGGATAAAGTAGCAGCGGTGATAGAGGCGTTCTATCCGGGACAGGAGGCCGGAAGCTCAATCGCGCGGCTGCTGTTCGGGGATGCCAATCCTTCCGGCAAACTTGCGATGACTTTTCCCGCGAATGAGTACCAGGGCGCAGGCGCATCTTATCTCGATTATCCCGGCGACGGCATGACGGCCAATTATTCGGAAGGTGTTCTGGTTGGCTATCGATACTACGATGCCAAAAATCAGGTGCCGCTTTTCCCGTTTGGTTATGGCCTTTCCTATACAACGTTCCGCTATGGCGATCTGCAGCTGGAGCGCGTAGGGGACGAGCAGGTCACGGTCAAGGCGCGCGTTACAAATGCCGGAAGCCGCGATGGTGCCGAGGTGGTGCAGCTATATCTCGGAAGTCCGGCAGCTGCCGAAGAACCGCCGAAACAGCTGAAGGGCTTCGAAAAGATCCTGCTGAAGTCCGGCGAGAGCAAAATCGTGACGATGAAACTCGATACGAACAGCCTTGCAGCCTGGGATATGGAAAGCCATGCGTGGAAAGTCTATCCAGGCATATACTCGATAATGGTCGGCAGCTCTTCACGCGATATCCGCCTGAGGGGTTCGTTCGCCGTCCCTTCCAAATAGCACCTGACTTTCGGAGTACGGCAGCTTGCTGCCGCTTTGAGGTTTCCCGTTTCCAGTTACCCATTGAGACCTGCATTCGAAAACCGGGAAACCGCATACGGGGAACCGCATACCATAAAGAGGAGCATTACTATGAAATCAAATAGACGTGAATTTTTTGAGACTATAGGCGTTGGCGCTGCCGGCGTGGCTGTGGGCGCAGGCATCCTTTCCTCCGCTTCGTGCGGATCATCTGAAAACAAAGAGGAAGATGGGCAGGTTCTGCATATTGGCGACAATATTGCGGTGGCGGATACGCAATATGGCAAAGTGCGAGGATACATGCTGAGAGACATTTACTATTTCCTAGGCATTCCCTATGGGGCCGATACCTCCGGTGCGAATCGGTTCATGCCTCCCCAGAAACCCAAACCCTGGACGGATGTGTATCCGGCGATCTGGTGGGGGAACACGGCTCCGCAAAATATGGAGAACCGGTATGCCAATAAATACGCGTCATTCCGGGATCACTGGAATTATGACGACGTGAGCGAGGACTGCCTGCGAATCAACGTGTTTACGCCGGCCATCAAGGACGGACAGAAGCGGCCGGTGATGTTCTGGCTGCATGGCGGCGGGTTTACCAACGGCAACGGCATTGAGCATGACGGGTACAACGGCGAGAATTTCGCGCGTTTCGGAAATGCGGTGTTCTGCTCGGTGAATCACCGGCTCGGACCGTTGGGTTACACCAATCTCGCGGGAGTGGGCGGAGAAAAATTCGCTGCTTCCGGCAATGTCGGCATGCTTGATATCGTGGCGGCGCTGGAATGGATTCGCGACAATATCGCTGATTTCGGCGGCGATCCGGGGAATGTGACCATCATGGGACAGTCGGGCGGCGGCGCGAAAGTGTGCCTGCTAACCGCGATGCCCTCTGCCCGGGGGCTGTTTCACAAAGCTGTGGTTTTAAGCGGCGCTTCCGTACGGGCGGCAGAGAAGGACTATACCGAGAAGCTGGGATTGTATGTATTGAAGGAAGCCGGCCTGACGCCGGCGCAGATTGGCAAATTGCAGGAAATGTCGTGGAAGGATTATTACGCCATCGCTACAAAAGCACAGCAGAAGTTGAGTGCGGAAATGCCTTCAGGCGGCATGATGCGGCGCGGATTCAGCCCCTTCGTGGACGGCGTTGTGCTTCCGCAGCACCCGTATGCTCCTGAGGCGGCGCCCACAGCGGCGGATGTGCCCATGATCATCTGTTCGACGCTGAATGAACAGTCGCCGAGCTGGACCGATGCGACGCTTGAGACCATCACGCTGAATCAGGTCGTCGAAAAAGTCAAAGAGAGGGCCGGATTCGGCGCCGGATATGGAGACAAAGCGCAAGACGTGGTGAACGCCTATGCTAAAGCGTTTCCAGGCAGGAAACCGGTTGAGATCTGGTCGATGGTGAGCAGCAACCGGCAGAGCGTTGTGGCATTAGCCGATGCCAAGTCCAGACAGCCGGCGCCAGTGTTTGTCAGCTGGTTCTGCTGGCAGCCTCCGCTGTTTGACAACCGGATGCGCGCTTTCCACTGTGTCGATATATGCTTCTGGTATTACAACACGGACCTGATGCTCAGTCATACCGGTGGCGGCGCGCGGCCGCGCAAGCTTTCGGAAAAAATGGCGGGCTATCTGCTGGAGTTTATGAGAAAGGGCGATCCCAACGGCGGAGATCTTCTGAAATGGGCGCGATATTCTTCGGAAGAGGGAGAGACCATGATCTTTGACGACGTCTGCGAGGTGAAAAACGACCCGGACCGGGAAGCCAGACAAGCGCTGCCTGCAATCTAGATGAAGCATGAAAATCTAAAGGTCGGGGCTAGGCCGATGCCAATGTCTAATTTCTCGCGATAGATCAGCTTAGCGTGTGGAAAACGGATTCGGGATGGATGGCGCGATGGATTAGATGGTTTGCCGCAACAGAAAAGGAGAACCGCTATGAATCTCAGCAGGATCGACAAAAAGAGCACGACACGTAGAGGATTTGTAAAGGAAGTTGCCGCCGGTGCCGCAGGGGTGGCCGTAGCGGGCGCGTTGCGCGCGGCACTGGCTCCGGCGCATGAAGGATTGATCGCCGCTCCGGGGCCGCTGGTACAGGCTCCTGCTCCGGGGGAATTGAAGTACAGGAAATACTTCACTACGGAGCTCAGGCCCGAGGAATTGGAAATTGGATATGGCGCGATGAAAAACATGTTCATGGTCTTCTGTGACGGAGACATCATCGAAGGGTGTCATTTCTTCTCCGCAATGCTGATGGGGGAAGCTGCCACGAAAGTCGCCGGACACGGTCCGCACAAGCATCGGGATCCGGAGGTTCTGGTGGCGCTGGGCACCGATCCGGATCACCCGCATGAACTGGGCGCGGAATACGAAATATTTATGGGTCCGGAGATGGAAAAGCATGTCGTCAACAAGCCGTCATTGGTGTTTATCCCGGGAGGATTTATCCACTGCCCGTTCCGGGTGACCAAGGTGACGAGGCCATTCATATTCATCGAAGCCCAGTATGCGCCCAAGGACGTGGAGACCTCTTTCAGGGATATGGTGCCGGCCGATATGAGGAATAAGTATATCTTTATTGATTCGGACGGTTCTTCTCAGAAAGGGAAGCCTATGCCGAAAAGCAAAATGCCTCCGCCAACAAAGTAATTCCGCCAGGCGGAATTTCGGTGACAGTCACCATAACCTCGAAATTACCACCAGGTGGAATTACGGTGACTGACACCGAGATTAGAGCCTTGGACAGGCTCCTAGGGTCGGCGGCTCCATTCGCGTATTTCTTTGATTTCTGCGGCACCGATTCCCAGCGATTCCAGAAATTCCTGGTGGGATTCGGGTTCCATTTTTTCAAACTGAATGTGCCAGTTTTGCATATCCTGTTCCGTCAAGCCGGCGGCCCGCATGATTTCAACCCAACGCTCTTTGTTGATCATCTCCACTCCTTGCTGTAATTGTTTTTGTTTGAGAAGTTCCAGAATGCAGCGCTGCTGTCTGCGGAAATTCGTGATTTCGCGGTTCAGAACACGGAGTCTTCTTTGAAGGATTTCCACGGAGGCATTTCCGCCCGGAGTATCGAGCAGTTTTCTCATCTCTTTGAGCGGGATACCCATCTGCCGGAAAAGGCAGATCTGCTCCAGACGTTCAACTTCGGCGAATGAATAGAGCCGGTACCCGCTACGACTCCTCTTGAGCGGCTTTAGCAGACCCAACCGGTCATAATAGAGAAGCGCGCTGCGGGATAGTCCGGATTTTGCTGATAAGGCAGAGATGGTTTCCATGAAGTTTCATGCTCCCGGTTTTTTCGAAACCGCATTATTCCGAATTCAGCAGCCAAAGCAAATGCTAAAGTATGAAGCTTTAGACAGGTCAATAGCGAAATGATCGGGGAAGGTCGGAGGGGAGGCGATGGAAGATTTGGCGCAATATCTTAAGGCTACGGACATCATCGACAGTGATCATCCGGATGTCCGTGCATTTGTTGTGGACAATATCGGTGATGCGCAAGACGCCGTAGATAGGGCCGTGCTGCTTTATTACGCCGTGCGCGACGGCATCCGGTATGATCCCTATTATCCCTTCTATCTTCCCGTGCATTATCGTGCAAGTGTTGTGTTGAATGGCCGCCGCGGTTTCTGCGTCCCCAAGGTATCACTTCTGTGCGCCGCCGGGCGTGCGTGTGGCATTCCATCGCGCGCTGGATTCGCCACGGTTCGGAATCATCTTGCGACGCGGCAATTGCTGGAGTTTATGGGCTCGGATCTTTTTGTCTTCCATGGCTTTACCGAGTTCTTTCTGGAAGGGAAGTGGATTAAGGCTACTCCCGCGTTTAATCGCGAACTCTGCGAAAGATTCGGAGTTCCTCCGCTTGAGTTCAACGGCCGGGAGGATTCGATATTTCAATCCTCGGGCGCTGGGCAACGCAAGTTTATGGAATATGTCGAATTCTATGGAAGCTATGCGGATATTCCCGTGGAAGAAATCGTTGCCTCTTTTAAAAAAACCTATGGACAGGATCGAGTCCAGGGCTGGATCGATAGCTTTGAGAAATTCGGAAATATTCGCCAGGATCGTTTCGCAACCGAGGACCTAATCCAATAATTTCGGTGCCAGTCACCATAATCTCAAAATTATTCAGGAAGCGCTGAGTGTGATGAACTGGCCGGCCATATAACTGCAAACATCAGAAGCCAGGAATGCCACTACGGGGGCGACGTCTTCCGGCGTGCATAATCTTCCAAAGGCAGTATTTCTTGCATGCGCATCGAGAAACTCCTTCGGAGCGTATGCGGTGAGGCCGGTTTTGCCTAATCCTGGTCCCACTCCGTTGACGACGACGCCCGAAGGTCCAACTTCCATGGCGAGGGCATGCGTAAATGCTTCCACTCCAGCCTTCGCTGCGCCATAAATAGAGATGTTGGGGATGCCTTGTCCTCCGGAAGTATTGATGATCCTGCCGTATTTCTGTGACAGCATGCCGGGAAGAACCGCCTGGGCAACATGCATCTGCCCGACGAGATTGACCCCTAGATCCACTTCCCAATCGGACGGGGTCATTTCCACGAACGGCTTCAGCCTACTGCTTGTTCCGGCATTATTGATCAGGATGTCGATTCTGCCGAATTTCTCAAGGACAGCGTTGATCATTCGGTCCACCTCGGGCCTCTTGGTGACGTCCACGGCAATGGCCAGTCGCCTGGCATCCCAATGCCTGAATCTCTGCTGCGGTTTGTTTCGCCCCATCCAGATTGATGTCTGCTGCGACCACGAGGCAACCCTCTCGGGCCAGAACCACGGCGATCTTCCTTCCATATCCGGTCTGGCTGCCCGCTCCGGTAACAAGAGCAACCTTTCCGTTCAGCTTCAAATCCATGTTTCTCTCCCGCTATTTTGGTGACAGGCGCCATAACCTCGAAATTATGTAAGGGCGAAATTGAAGCATGGCAATTTCGAGGTTATGGCGCCTGTCATTGAAATATAATCATGGGTCTTCGAATTAACTTAACTCAAAGGCGCTGGGGTTCGCAGCATAATTGTGACTCTCCACCCTGTGGGTCGGGGTTGAAGCCCAAGCTTGTGCAAATTAACCTTTTCATTTTGAGGCCCGAAGGGCCGGCATTGAATAGGCCCGCCGTAAGGCCGGGATTAGGATTGTTGATAAAATGAGCGCCGAAGGCGCGGCACCTGAAACATCACTAGTGCCGCACCTTCGGCGCTCATTCCTATGCTATTACCTATCCCGACCTTACGGTCGGGCCTATTCACTGCCGGTCCTTCGGACCTGGTTCTTTGATTTTATGCTTGCGGCATAAATGCGCAACCTGATCCTGGCATCAGGCATTTGGATGTCATATGTTCATTAAAATCCTTGTATGGATTCATCACCACAAGCTAATTTGGACAGCCCTGGGCTGAAGCCCCGACCCACATGAAAAATCGTCCGGGCATATAACAGTTGTCGAGGCCTGCCTCCGGTTCTAAACTGTCCGGATGCCGGAAAGCATTGAAGAAGTTTTAAGGAAGTACTGGGGATTCGACAAGTTTCTGCCTCTGCAGAAGCAGGCGATGGAATGCATTTGCCGTGGGCGGGACTCGATCGTGGTCCTCCCCACCGGGGGAGGGAAGTCGCTGTGCTTCCAGGCTCCGGCGCTGCTCTTGCCGCATCTGACTCTCGTCATTTCGCCGCTGATTTCGCTGATGAAAGACCAGATAGACTCCCTGCTGGAAAACGGGATCGCCGCCGGCCGCCTGGACAGCACCCTGTCCCATCCCGAAAGAAATAAGATATTCGATCAGTTGCGTGAGCGGCAACTCAAGCTTCTCTATGTATCGCCGGAGCGGCTCATGATGCAGGGATTTCTGGATTTCCTCAAGAACGGGGGCATTTCCTCTGTTGCCATCGATGAAGCGCATTGCGTCAGCATGTGGGGACACGATTTCCGTCCGGAATACCGCCAGCTCAATGTCCTGAAGGAAGCGCTGCCCGGAGTTCCTATCGGCGCATATACGGCAACCGCGACCGAACACGTGCGGCGCGATATCGCCGATCAGTTGCGGCTCGATGGCCCTGAGATTCTGGTCGGCGCGTTCGACCGCCCAAATCTCATGTACCGGGTGCGCCGGCGCACGAATGCGCTGAAGCAGATATGCGAAGTGTTGGATCGTCACAAAGGCGAGTCCGGAATTATTTACTGCATCCGGCGTGCCGACGTCGATGAAATGACTCAATCGTTGTCGGACCACGGATACCGCGTCGTGCCCTACCATGCGGGCATGCCGGATGAAGCGAGGAAGCGAAGCCAGGATGCTTTCATCGAGGAAGAAGTCGATATTATCGCAGCCACAGTAGCCTTTGGCATGGGCATCGACAAATCCAATGTCCGATATGTCGTTCATGCCGCGATGCCCAAGTCACTCGAGCACTACCAGCAGGAAAGCGGACGTGCGGGGCGGGACGGACTGGAGGCCGAATGCATCGTCTTGTATTCAGGGGCTGATTATCTGACCTGGAAGCGCATCCTCGAGGAGTCCGAATCGCAGACGTTTGATATCGGCAAGATGAAACTGGGACATATGTACCGCTATTGCAGCGGCGTGGCCTGCCGGCATCGGGCGATCCTGGGCTATTTCGGCCAGCATCTGGACAAGGAAAACTGCCGCGCGTGCGATATCTGTTTGGGAGAAATTGAGGGCGTCCCGGACGCGCTGGTGGTAGCGCAAAAGATAGCATCCAGCATTATCCGCCAGGGAGAACGCTTCGGCGCCGAATATACTGCCGGCGTGCTGATCGGTTCCCGCGAAGACCGCATCCTGGCCAACAAGCACGACACGTTGAGCACCTATGGCCTGCTTAAGGATTCGACGCGGTCCGCTGTAAGAGATTGGATCGAGCAACTTGCGGAACAGGAGTTCATCGAACGGACAGGCGAGTATGGCGTGCTGAAACTGACGGAAAAGGGTCGCCGCTTGCTGAAAGGCATGGAACAGCCGCTGCTGCTCGAGGCTCCAAAGAAGAAAGCCGCTCCCAAGCCGTCCGTGGCCAAGGATTCCTGGGAAGGCGTCGACCGTGCGCTTTTTGAGATATTGCGCCAATTGCGCCGCGAGCTGGCGAAGCAAAGAGCCGTGCCCGCGTATATCGTCTTCACGGATGCCACGCTGCGCGACCTGGCCAGGAAGCGCCCGCTCACGCAGGACGCCCTGCTCCGTGTTTCGGGCATAGGCATGAAAAAGCTCGAACAGTACGGCGAAGAGCTGCTCTCCGAAATCCGGAAATATTGCGGTTAGTCTGAAATAACGATTAGCTGGGAATATAGGTGCGGCGGAAATGTACCGCGCACTTGCGGTCCGGAACCCGGATGCGGATTTTCCTCGGCTTTTTGTCGCCGTCTTTTATATCCGTGAGATAGCCGATCGAATAATAGGTTTTCAGCGAATTCGTAACTTGCTGGCAGACTTCTGCGATATCTTTCGTTACAGCGGAAAAGCTGCGGCCGCCCGATTCGCGCATGAGCTGGCGCGCGCTGATCTCATCTCCTCCAAGCGATACGAGCATGGTCGCTTTGTGGGGGAAAGCCAGCGTTATCAAAGTGCAACCCGATTGCTGCACGTGCTCGACGGTTACCGGTCCCAATCCTCTGAATCGGTTGGAAATGAGCAGCAAAACCTTCTTAGGATTGTGGGCTTCCTCGAGCTTCCGCAGCGCCCGGTCAATAGCGAGCCCTGTTCGAGGCTCCTGCTCCGAACAGCTCGATAAGCACTCCCGGCGATCTTTTGGATGGCACCCCGATATTTTCCAGCGCGCTCATAAGGAGTGGGCGGTCCGTGGTTAAATCCTGTTCGAGATAGACATTTCTCGCGTCGAACGAATAGAAACAGAGTTCGTCGGCATGGTCCAGCTTGTGGGCAAAGATGAGCAGGAACTCTTTGCAGATCGACAGTTGTTCCGTGGTAAGAGCGCTGGTGTCCAGTACTGCTGTCAGGCTGATCGGCCTGCCGGTAGAGAGGGCGAAATTGGATATCTCCATCCGTCTGCCGTTTTCTTCCACAACAAAATCGGAGCCATTTAATCCCTGGATCAGGTTGCCCTTCCGATCGAGGACTTCCACATCCAGTGAAACCAGATTGATCCGCACCCCGATCTTGGGCAATTGCGGCTCTTTTTGACCGAATAGCGCCGGTGCAAAGAAAATGAAGGCCGCCAGCAGGCAGACATACCTTTCTGTGAATGCTTTCATCCGGACGTATACACCATGAGGAATCTAGCCGCAGCTATTCTGACTCCTGAATTCTGTCTCCTGGCTCCTTATTTACAATCATTCCCATCCTGACTTCATTCCCGTCGGGACGATTTCGCAGTAGGCTTCCGCAGCATGAATCTGGCCACCATAGATTTTAAACGAATGCCAGACATCCAGCACACCGCTGCCCTCGAAAGTAGAGCCGGGCCCGAAATTCATGCGCACTGCTACAATTCCGAGTTCCTCATCGACCGCGATCACGCGATGGGTGATCTGGGACAAAGTCGGAATCATCTGGGTCTTCATGTTGTCGCAGCCCTTGAAAAAAGTGCATCCTGGGCCGGCCATGAGCTGGCCGTTTTCATAGCGGTAGGCATCGGGCGCCATCGGCGAATCTACTTTTACGAAACTGCCGATTTTCAGTCCCGCCGGATATGTCAGGGCCATCTTGATCATATCTTCCCTGGAATTCATCTGTGCCTTGTCCACAGCGGAGGTCATCGTCTTGCTGGCGGTCTGCAGATTTTGTGTGTTGAAAAGCATCCCTTCTTTTTGGCCGCGGACTGCCGTCGTCTCGATTTCGGTGATCTTTTTGTCGACGATCTTGAGCCTCATGACAAACAGAACCGGCAAACTGTTCTCCTCGACAACAAGGAACGAGACGGCCACGCCCTGGCGCACGTCCAGGATATCCCTGCGGTAATTTGTCAGCTTAGCGATGTTTTTCCAAATTCCTTCGCCTAGCTTCAGCTCTTTGCAGTCCTCGGTGAACTTCACGTTGACAGCGACAGGCAACGATTCCGGTTTATGCGCGATCATCGCGTCCAGATACTGCGTGACGAATCCAGCCAGGCACGCGCGGTCGCAGGCTGCGCCGGCGGGTGCGGCCTGGGGTTCGGCTGCCCGCGCATTCGAAATGCCGTAGAAACCGCCTAAAAGCAGGAAGGCGATAATAGCTATTATTTTTTTCATGGTCGAAAACTCCTCCTATATTGGAAGGTTTCCTTATAAAGGCTTTTCGCCGGATACACAAGGAAAGAAACACGGGGCAAAGTGGAAAGAGCTGAGAACTGAAGGCTGTCAGCTGTCAGCTTTCAGCTCTCAGCTGTTTGCGCTCAGTACCCTATTTTATAGTATAGTGAAGCCCGAAATGTTTCGGCCTGCGAGGGTTTGCCATGGCAAAAACTATAAGAGTATTCTTCCTATGCCCAATACTGCTAGCCTGTTAGATATATCATCGGATGGCTTGCCGGGCGCCCCTTCCGCTTCACAGACAATCGTCCTGCTTCCGGCGCATAACGCCAGAAACGTCAATCCTGATACGCATCTGATCCTCACTTTCCCAAGTGCGCCTGTCCTGGGGAATTCAGGACAGATTCGCATTTACGATGCAGCGGATAATCGTCTGGTTGATACTCTGGACTTGAGCATCCCGCCTGGTCCTACCCAACCTACTCCTTCTCCCTCGGCGACGTATTCTCCGGTCCCATACGAATACGTTTCGGGGCGCTTCACCAATGCCAATACAAAAGCGGGAACGCCATCCGGCGCTGCGCTTCCCACTCCTGATAATTATCAACTGACTATCATCGGTGGCTTTACCGATGGGTTCCATTTTTACCCAGTGATTATCCGCCACAACACCGCAACCATCTATCCGCACAACAATCTTCTGGAATATAACAAAACCTATTATGTTCAAATTGATCCAGGAGTGCTGACTCTGCCGGATGGCAGTTTCAAAGGGGTTGTTGGAGTCAATGGCTGGAAATTCAGCACTAGAAAAACTCCGCCGCCGATTGATTCCAGCAAAATTACAGTCAGTGCCGATGGCACCGGGGACTTCAATACTGTTCAGGGAGCCATGGATTTTATTCCAGACCGCAATCCTAAGCGCATCACTGTTTTCATCAAGAATGGTATGTATGAGGAGATAGTCTATTTCCGCAACAAAACCAACGTTACTATCCTTGGTGAGGATCAAGACAAAGTAATCGTATTTTATGCGAACAACGAAGTCTTCAATCCGCACCCGGTAAACATAAAAACCAATGAGGTGTCCGGTATCTTTTCCTTCGCGCCGGGCGGCATTTGCGGTCGATCATTCGAGCGGAATTCATCTCGTGAATCTCACCATCAAAACAACCGCCTACGGCCAGGCGGAAGGATTGCTGCTCAGCGGAGAAGAGATCATCGTCAGCCACGTCACCATTGTAGGTTCCGGGGATGCTCTGCAGTCCAACGGCGCCGCGTATTTCACCGACTGCAAAATCACCGGAGACGGAGATACTATCCTTGGCCGCGGCCCTGCCTTTTTCCAGAATTGTGAACTGAGCTCTATCGGTCCATATATGTGGATTCGGAACACGTCGGCCAATCACGGCAACGTTTTCGTGAACAGCATATTTAGGACAAGAGGAAACCAGGAAACAGTGATTGCCCGGGCCCCGACCAATGGCGGGAAGAACTATCCTTATTGCGAAGCGGTGTTGATTGATTGTGCGCTTTCAGGTATTTCCCCTGTCGGATGGGGAGAGATCGGCGGCGATACATCGAATGTCCGTTATTGGGAATATAACAGCACGAACCTGAGCGACAGGAAGCCCGTCGATGTCGGCCGGCGTCACCCGGCTTCACGGCAGTTGACGCTGGAGAAGGATGCGAAAATAATCGCTGACTATAGGAATCCTGCCTACGTGCTGGGAGGATGGATGCCCAAAATGGCTCCGCTGATCCTGTCGCAGCCGAAGTCGATACAGGCAAGCCCGGGGAAAACGGCAGTCTTCCGCGTCAAAGCCGCGTCCATTCCGGAAGCAAGCTTCCAATGGTTTAAGAACGGCAAGCCTGTACGCGGGGCAACGCACCCAACACTGACTCTGGAAAATGTGCGCTTGGATGACGCCGCCGCGTATGTCGTTGCGGTTACCAACGAGATTGGCACCGTAACGAGCGGCAAGGGTATGCTGCAAATTCGAGATTCGAGATCCGAGATTCGAGATTAGATTTCCTTGAAAAGGGCAGGAACTCGATTCCGACCACGTACCGATGAGCGGTCAGATGCGCCGAATTCCTTAATTCTGGAATCTGGAATCTGGAATCTCGAATCTCTGCAATAGCATGAAATAATATGCTTGCATACAAAGCATGATCAATGGCACAAAGGACCTTGCGTTCAACGAAATTCACATAATTCAATGAATGGCTCAATCCGATGCTTTGTCGTTCCGGAAGGCATTCAACGCGGGAGACGTGGCATACGTCAATGAAGCGAATATGGGAGAGACCGAGGAATGACAACAGCGCAGCCGCAATCGATTGAATCGGCCGGAACGGGAAAACAGACGACTTTAGGTCTGGTTGCCGTTTTTCTGACATACTTCACATACAGCTACTATTTCCAGATTCTGTTGTCGGCATTCCCCAAAATAGCCGCAGATCTGGATGGAATGCCTTTGTATTCCTGGGGCGTTTCGATCCCCAACCTGGGTCTCGCTTTTGCAATGCTTATGGTAGGCAAACTGTCCGACTTGTATGGACGGCGCGCATTGCTCATTGCATCTCTGGCCATATGCCTGTTGGGCACGTTCTGGTGTGCTTTCAGCTCAAGTTTTGTGATGCTCATAATCGCCCGCACTTTTCTCTCGATCGGGCAGGGCGGGTTGGCGCCTCTCTGTTTTTCGGTACTGGGAGACATGTTCGAGTCTTCCGAACGCAGCAAGTGGATCGGATTTCTCAATATTCCTGCCGGAATCTTCGCCTTCATCGGCCCGACTCTTGGGGGATGGTTCGTGGATAAACCCGGCTGGCGTTATATCTTTTGGTGTGGGTCGCCGCTGTTGCTCCTTTCCATTCTGATGGTGGTGTTCTTCTTGTCCGGCCGGGCGCAGCATGCCAAACCCAAAATCGATTCTCGCGGCGCCTTATTTGCCGCTGTGGCTTCTTCGACCATGATCCTGGCGTTTTCCATGGCGGGAACAATCTATCCCTGGGTGTCCATTCAGGTGCTTGGATTGCTGGCAATATCCATTGTAGTTTGGGTGCTTTTTTTAAAGGCCGAAGCAAGCGCAGAGGAACCGATTGTGGATCTGCAGGTGCTCAAGAATCGTACTTTTATAACTCTCGCATCGGCGGGATTGCTCTCGTCTTTTGGCATGGCCGGGCTTATGATCTATTACCCTCTTTTGATGCAGGGCGTTCAAGGAGTCAGTGCAACGTTGACGGGACAGATCATGACTCCCGGCAATGTTCTGATGAATTTTCTCGGAGTTCTTACAGGATATATAGTCGCCCGCACAAAGCGCTATAAATGGATGTTCGTTCTGAGCTACGGGTTAACGCTGGCGATTATGGCCGCGGTGATTTTCTTTAATGCGGCAACTCCGGTCTGGTGGGGGTTCATTGCGTTCACACTAGCGGGCATGAGCATGGGATCCATCCCCACACTCAACACTCTTGTGGCTCAATATGCCGTTCCCAGACGGCTACTGGGTGTAGTGATGGGTGCGCTGTATTTCAGCGTCATGATCGGGCAGTCGCTCGCGCCTGCGATTTTAGGCTCTGCCATGAATATGAAATACACCAGCACGCTGGAAGCGTCGCTCCCGGCCGAGGTGTCCCAATTGGCGGATAAAGCCACTATGACCTCTTTGGGCAATCCCCGTGTACTTCTGTCGGCACCGGCGATGGAATCGCTGCGGGAAACCATCCATAAAGACAAGCGCCAACGGGCCGATGGTTTTTGAGAAAACAGTTTCGGCCATTCGTCTTTCTATGGAAGCCGGCCTGAAAATTATCTTCCTCATCGGCGCCGTGGCGATGCTGCTGACGTTCCTGATCATTTGCACAATTCCGGAAATATCCATCGACGCAATAGTAGAGGACAAAAGAGCCCCGAAAGCCCCAATCTGAAGTTCGGACAGTTTTTCTGAGGGTCGGGGCTTCAGCCGGACCCAGTTGAAAAGCAAGAAAAGTTTGGATTATTTTAGTAGCGAAAACAGCTCATCAGATGATCGTTGATCATGCCGGTAGCTTGCATGTGTGCGTAGATTATGGTCGAGCCCACGAACTTGAATCCGCGTTGCTTCAGGTCCCGGCTGAACCGGTCGGATTCCGGCGATGTTGCGGGCATTTGCGACATCGCGCGGAGACGGTGCTTGATCGGCTTTCCTCCGACGAACTGCCACATGTACTTGTCAAAAGAGCCAAATTCCTTCTGCACGGCAAGAAAAGCTCTGGCATTGGCAATGGACGCCTTAATCTTTAGCCGGTTGCGAATAATGCCCGGATCGTTGAGAAGACGTTCAAGGTCTCGCTGCGTGAATTTTGCCACGATGTGAGGATCAAAACCCTTATAGGCCTTGCGGAAATTTTCTCTCTTCCGAAGAACGGTTGCCCAACTCAAACCCGCCTGCATGCCCTCGAGCACAAGGAACTCGAATATCTTCCTGTCGTCATGCATTGGCACCCCCCATTCCATATCATGATACTCAATCATTAAAGGATCATTGGTGGGCCACGGGCACCGCTTGAGTTCTTTCATAATCATGATTTTTCGCCATCCATATTATTTTGATCTGTATTCCTGAAGCCCCGGCGGCTCGGCTAATGCCGCATACTTTTTGCAGGGCGAAGCTTTCGGAGTGCGGCAGCTTGCTGCCGCTTTGGCCGTTTACGCGTTTCCGGTTCCCGGTTCCCCGTTTTGAATGCAGGATATTAACCGGGAACGGGAAACTGGAAACGGGAAACCTCAAAGCGGCAGCAAGCTGCCGCACTCCGAAGGCGCCCTGCGGGCGCGAAAAGTATGCGGCATTAGCCGAGACGGCGGCATTCCCAGACAAGGTGTACGCTAACGCTCGAGTTCCACCGGGTCGCCTGCTAGGGTGAACTGGCCTGTTAAGACTTTAGTTGTTGTCGTATCCGCGGTCCCGCTAAATCCCGGCTGCTTGCCGCCCACCGACAGAATGAAAACGCCCGGCTCAAGCACGCGGCGCGAGTCGTCGGTGATGAGCGACAGTTCCCGGGCATCGATCGTGAACGACACAGTCTGCGATTCGCCTGCTTTAAGGGTTACACGGCGGAAGCCAACAAGTTTCCTGATCGGCACCGGGGCTGAGGCCTTGCGGTCGGAACTATATAATTGAACCACTTCGTCCCCCGCTCGACGGCCGGTATTTTTAACGGTAACCGAAACCATTACCGGATCTCCGGCCTTGACCGACTTGGGAACTTTTAAGTTTTTGTAAGCAAACGTCGTATAGCTGAGGCCGTGTCCAAACGGATAGAGCGGCTTTCCGCTGAAGTATTTGTAGGTGCGTTCCTTCATCGAATAATCTTCAAACGGAGGCATCTGATCCAGCGACTTATAAAATGTGACCGGAAGCCGACCGGCCGGATTGTAGTCGCCAAAGAGCACGTCTGCGATTGCGGTGCCTGCGGCCTGACCAGGGTACCACGCCTCGACGATGGCTGGAATGTTTGCGTCTGCCCAGTTGACAGCCAGGGCGCTGCCGTTGAGAAGCACAAGCACCGTGGGAGTTCCGGTTGCGGCTACGGCGCGCATGAGATCCTCCTGGACCTTGGGCAGGTCGATGGTCAAACGATCACCGCCGGAGAATCCCTTTACCTGCACCGGCATTTCCTCTCCTTCGAGGCGGGGAGAAAGGCCCAGGAATAGAATAGCGACATCGGCCTTTTTCGCGGCTGTAATCGCTTCAGCGGCGTAGTCGCGGCCGCGCAAGGACCACTGGAGCTCCACATCCATCCCGCCAAACCGGTCAGCCATTTCGAGTGTGATCGGGTAGGATTTTCCTGTTTCGAGGGTGACAAACTGCGGTGCCATTGAGCCTCTAACGCCGAGCTGCTTTCCGTCGAGTGTCAGCCGTCCGAATCCCCCTGCAGCACGCAGCGTGTACTCGCCTGTTACGGCCACTTTGATTTGCCCGGACCAGCGGACTGCGAACTGATTGTCCACCAGTTCCGGATAGGGTGCGTCATTGCCCCATGAGGCTTTGATATTGGTGCTGATTTCGGTCCGGACCGGTTTGCCTTCGTATTGGAAGTTGTTAAAGAATTCTACGGTGACGCCGCTCCGGAGTTGACCATTGACCGTAGTTGAGAACGCCTGATCGGGAACAGGCTCGTACGAAACCATGCCTTCGGCTATATCGCAGCCGCGTGCATAGAGAACGTTGGTTTTTGAGCCGACTTTTGCGCGGATGCCTGCAAGCGGTGTGATCGAATGCGACGGCGTGCCGTTGTAGTTGCCCAGCAGGACTTCGGCGTCGTCGGCATTGGGACCGATCACCGCAATAGTGCGAAGATTCTTGCCCAGCGGAAGCGCATTGCCACTATTTTTAAGAAGCACGATGGATTTCCGGGCAGTCTCCTCGGCCAGGCGCGCGTTTTCCGGAGAGTCATTGACCGAGTAGGGAATCTGGGCCCATTTCACCATCTCCGGTGGGTCGAACATGCCCAGCTTCATCCGGGCGGTGAAAAGCCGTTTCACCGATATGTCCAGTTCCTTCTCGGTCAGGAGACCCTGCTGGACTGCGCCTGCGAGCGCCTTGTATTCATTGCCGCAGTCGAGATCGCAACCGCGCTTGAGAGCCAGGGCAGACGCTTCTTCGGCGGTTTTGACAATCTTATGGGTGGCATAGATGTCGCGAATCGCGCCGCAGTCGGAAACGACGTAACCCTGGAATCCCCATTTGTCGCGGAGCAAATCCTGCAGAAGCAACTGGTGCGCGCTGGCCGACTCGCCGCGGAAGCGGTTATAGGCGCCCATAATCGAATAGACCTTGCCTTCGATAACGGTCGCGCGGAAATGAGGAAGGTACGTTTCGTAGAGGTCCCGGTCGCTCGCCTGCGCATCGAAGAGGTGGCGTTTTGGCTCCGGACCGCTATGAACCGCATAATGCTTTGCCGTTGCAATGACTTTGAAGTATTTTGGATCATCCCCCTGAAGACCCTTGATGAAAGCGATGCCCAGTCGGCCGGTGAGATAGGGATCTTCGCCGTATGTTTCCATGCCCCGGCCCCAGCGGGGATCGCGGAATATGTTGATGTTGGGGGACCAGAATGTCAGTCCCTGATAGCGCCCGTGCAGTCCCTGACGGATAGACTCGTGATGTTTCGCCCGGGCTTCATCGGAAATGACTGTCGCGACCGAAAATAATTGGCTATCGTCCCACATGGCGGCGAGGCCTATGGCTTGCGGAAACACCGTGGCGACTCCGGCGCGCGCGACTCCATGCAAAGCTTCGTTCCACCACTCATAGGCAGGAATGCCAAGCCGCTCGATGGCCGGCGCGTTATTGAGCGTCTGAGAGATCTTCTCTTCCAGCGTCATGCGTCCGACGAGATCATCCACGCGCCTTTCGACAGTGAGCGCGGGATTCATATAGGGCAGTCCCTTGTACTCCTGAGCGCCGGCGCTGCAAAAGAAGCAAGCAGTCAACGCCGCAACAAGCAGCGCAGTAGGCAACAAACGACCATAGTTCATAGGGCTCGCTCCGTGAAATGATATCGACTCCGGGCACACGGCATCGAAATTACACCAAAACCATTTATAAGCAATAAGTAATTCTATATAGAGAAGAAGAAAGCATGGAGGTCCGGGCTTCAGCCCGGACGATTTGGGGATTCTGCTGCAATGTGTCGGCGCTGTAACCCGCCGGATGCGGACCGCTAAATCCATTCCACAGTAGGCGGAATTCCAGCATCAATGAATGACGGTTTGGTTGCTGGTGCGTTGACTTGCTTCGTTGGATAACTTCGCCTCCCGCTGTTGCCGCTCTTTTTCAAACTCCAGATCAAACCTGTCTTGGACTCCCTTTCTGCTTCCCATTCATCGCGCGTGAGGTAGAACGAAAAGGGGAAGTCGTCGTCCATATTGCTGCCGTCAAAATGGCAGAATGTGGGTCCCGTGTGTCCTGCCATTGCCCTACAGAGCGGACAGTCGTCGTCAAGCATCACCTTTTCTGCCGGCACGACCAGCGGCAATCGTTTGCGTTCGCACTCAATGATATAGGCGGGGCTTTTGCCTTCGAAGTCCGCCTCAGGACGATTCAGCCAATCTGACTTGATTTGATCCAGTCGCGCCACTTCAACCGGAATGGAAATATCCTGTTTTTTGCTTACCTGTTTCCAGCATTTTGAGATCAGGTACCGCACCAGATCGAAATACACCACGATTTCGTGGGTGCCGAACCCGGCGAATCGGTAGGCAGACGATTCCAGATTAAGGCAGGGCGCGGGTTCGCCGAGGCGACTCCACTGGTGCTCACGGGACTCGAGGTCGGCTTCAATAAAATCGCGTTGCAGAAGCATCACTGTCCTGGGTGACTGTCCGCGCAAATCTTGGCGCGGAGTCATGAGCCAACGGGCATGAATCGCGGCAATAGGATCCTTAATGCTGGAATTGCGCGCCGCGAGGCACTCGCTTACGATGTAGTCCGTAATCGCGCCATAGAGGACTCCCCGCGCATCAAGCGGTGGAGACGCTGCGTTTTGTGCTCGCCTGACGTCGCAGAGGCATTTATATTCAGCAATAGAATTCAATAGAATCCAATCATCGGGCACATAATACGAAATCCTGACATTGGTCGATTTCACTCCATCATGGTAGAAGATGAATCCGTGAGTTTGGGGATATGAGTACGATGATTCCGTCGCCACCACGCGTGCCACCAGATCGACGAATACAAGCCCCGCGTCATACGGTTCTTCATTGGTGCCGGCATCGAAAAATGCAAATGGTTTCCTTCCGTCGACAGGTTTGATAAACCGGGCCAGGGCGTGCTGCAATTCTTCGATGGTTGCCGGGCTTGCGGAAAGCGAGGCCACTAGGGCATCAATTTCAGAGCCGTGAATCGTGCCATGAATTGCATAGCCGGCGTCCAGAATGTTCAATCGAACTTCGCTCATAAATAGCCTTTCATTGGATGGGTAGTAGCGTTCAAAATCGATCGCGGTGTTCTTGCCGCAATCCTTCCTAAACTGCGTCCACTTATCTAATTGTCCACACCCCGATTTGAGCCAATTTATTTTGCGAAAAATGCGAAACCAGGGGATCTATTGAGGCGGGCAGCCATAATAAAGCGGACGAATGACTCAAAATGTATTATTATTTAGAGTGTTAAGCTGCAATCCTCACGAAATTGCTCATACTTAATACTCTGGTTCTCATAATCCGATTCTAGATTTATCAATGAAAGGTGACCTAGAAAATGAACGATGAATCGCCCGTTAACACAGCTGAAGAGGAGGATCCGTCCGAAACGGATCTTGTTTCATTAATCAAAAGAATGCAGCAACAATTGAATTATTTGGAAAAGAAAATAGATGTATTGATCAGTCAATCGCAGCCAAAGCCGTTTCGCGAGAGGACCGAAAGGCCGTTTCGAGAAAGGCCCGAAAGGCCGTTTCAAAAAAGGACCTTTTCAAAACCGTCGCGATCGTTTGACCGCCCGCGGCCTCACAGTAGAGAGGAACGCGAGAGCAGCCCAAGAGAAAAAGAGGCTGCGCCCCGTCGCTTCTATGAGCGTTTTGATCCCGCGAAAAAACGCGGGGCCAATCCCAAAAAGAGGCCGTTTTCTCCCAGAAGAACAGACAGGGAGTAGGCTCCCGGCTTCCGCTCGATAAGGGCAGGCCTGCTATAGGTGTCAGAACCACCTGATCCAACTGCTTTTTCGGGGGCATAGCGTTTTCAGCATATCTGCAGCGGCGACTTGCGGTGGTTCCGCAGTCATGCGGGCGGAAATGAGGGATCTGCCATTGGCTCCCGTGGCCATGACCTGAAACATATTGCTTTCGTTAATCCCCCCAAGGCCAAAGGCCGTGATATTCAGGGCAGCTGCGGTTTCAGCCAGGCGCTCCAATCCGACAGGGCTGCCGCAAACAGCCTTGAATGGAGTAAGGCATACCGGGCCAAACGCTATAAAGTCGGCGCCACTTTTTTGCGCCGATTTGGCTGAATCCGGGCTGTGGCAAGACACGCCGATCAGCCGTTCCGGCCCAATGATCTTTTGCCCCGCACCCTCGGAGATGCCGCTCTCCGGTAGGTGAACGCCATCCGCGTGGACATCGCGGGTGATATCCGTTCTTTCATGGATCAGGAGCCTGGCCCCCTATAAAGACGTTATCCGGCGGAATTCCTCGGCAAGCCGGTAACGCTCGTTGGACGGCAGATCCCTATCCCCAGGATGGTGTTCCCTAACCTCTACGGCGAAAGCCGATTGGGTTTAGGAGCCATTTTTTCGTTTTATGGGCCGGCGGCAGGGGAGAGCAGAGCCATAAAGTCTTTGATTCGGAGTGGTTCCGATAGAAGGGCACGTTGAGTAGTCTCTGTATTTTCGGCCAAAATGCAAGCTAAGACGCCTTTATGGCGGGAGTTCTGAATTTCATCCAGAAAGCCTATGCTGTTTCTGCAACAATCCGCTTAGAGGACTGAATGTCGCGGCCCGGTCCGATTGTGCGTCAAGTCCCGCCAAATAGTTCTTACGCCCCGCTACCATTCAATACCGATAACAGTGATCCGGAATAGGAACGGATTTCGCATTCGCATATAGAAACTAGGCAGGCACCGGATGATTAAAGCCGACTAAAACATCCGTAACTTGATCTTCTTTCGGATTCACGCGCATTTGGCTGACCATGACGGTGATGAAATAGGACCATCCATTTATTCGCAGACTGTTAACTCGAGCAAGGAGGAACAAGTGAAAAAACTAATTCTTATGCTGATTGTGCTTCTTGTCCTGACTTCGGTTTCCGCCTGGGCCCAGGATAAATTTCCCAAAGCGGAAGTCTTTGGAGGATTCTCAGTCTTAAGTTTAGACTCGGGGTATGAGCGCATACAACCTCTTGGATTTCAGGCCAGCGTGGCCGGTAACTTCCACAAAAACGTTGGCGTTGTGGGGGATTTTGCCGGCCAATACAAGAACGGGGGAAGCGTGTATGAGTATTTGTTTGGCCCAAAATTCAGCATGCGCCAGAGCAAAACCACTGTATTTGCACATGCACTTTTTGGTGGCATCAATGCTGGCGGGCACATTTCAGATAGCGCATTCGCAATGGGATTCGGCGGCGGTCTTGATGTAAATGTCAGCGATCACTTTGCCGTGCGTGCCGTCCAATTCGACTGGATTCCTATTCATGACGCAGGCGCATGGGATACAAAGACCATCCGGTTTGGATTCGGGATTGTCTTCAAGTAATAGCAGCGTCATTTATGCACGTGCTGCAGTACAGGCCGCTCTTATAGTTGCTCTTCAGGGCGGCCTTTTCGTTTTTGAGCCTTTGCCTCCGAAATCAATCCTCATTTTGGCCGTCTACAACAGTACGCTATTTCATGCTCCGGAAGCCTCGAGGCGGATTCAATCCCTCGCAAGCCTGTCCCGCGGATGCCTACGACCTCAATGTAATCTACTGTTTGGTCCCGATAAGCGTAATCATGGTGCCTTGCGTCTCGGTTTCCAGCTTTATAGTGAGGGTCTTTCCGTCGGCAGACACTGTCATGTGATTCACCCCCACAATTTTCCCGTCGAGTTTGTCGGTCTCGTCAATCCAGATATCGTTCACCTTGGTTAAGGATACCGTGCGGCCAGTAGTTCCCTTGATCGGATAGTCCTTGCCGTCAAATTTTGCGTCGAACGATTGTCCGGATATAGTTGTCATCATCAGGCCATCGGGCGAACTTTTATACGTGACTGTGTATTGGGTGGGCGTGACTGGGAGGGGCTGCAATTGCCAAGATCCGGAAATCGGGTGCGATCCGGCTGGACCTGCGGCAACGCGAGTGAGGGTCGTTGTCTCCGTAAAAGGTTGTTTGCTGCCTTCAAGATAGGAAGTCGTGTCCCTCATTAACGTCTTGTCGTCTGCAGAAAGGGTGTTCTTAATCGACTCGATAATTTTCCCATCTCTTTTTTCAGTGGCTAGTATTGTTTTGTCGTCCACGATCTTGATGGCTAGCGTATCGAAGGCTCGTCTTCCCTCTACGGGCTGGTCCGTACCGTCAGCCTTGATTTGGATGGGGCCCGCCATATCAGGACATGCAGAACACTTATACATGCCATTCTGTATTTCCCATGCGAAGTCTGCGTGTGTGCTTGGCGAAGGAGGCAAATTGTGGAGGAAGACCTTCCACGTGCCGTCAAATGGACCTTGTGCCGCGCAAGCAAGAATCGGCAGCAGTAGGACCGCAAACAGTGATTTTTTCATGGAACCTCCTCTGCCTCATAAGGGCAGCGAAACAATGAAAAATCAAAAAACAGCGAAAGAAACCCGGTCGGGCAAGCGCTTATTTGCAGGTGACAAAAAGTATCTAGTCTTCGGAATGCCATGCGGTGTATGCCTCTATGCAACACTGCATTATTTGATGACAAATAACTCTAGTTTGGTCCAGCGTGCCGGGACCGCTCGATGGGACTCTCCCGGCACACTGGAGGGCACATGGCAGTGCAAAGGCCCATGGGCAACTATCTAACAGCTTCGATCCCTTACAATCTCGAAGAAGCCGATAGGTCCAGGTGCCATATACTACGTTGTAGCAGTATACTAACCGTCACAGAATTGAGGAGTCAAGTTTTTAATGTGGGGCTATTAAAGACAAAAAAAGATCCGGCCTGGTGTCCGGATCTTTTTGCTTCCATTTTGTGAATATAGAGCTGCTATTTCTTCTTGGGCGGGCCAAAGGTTTTTAGGTTGACGGGTCCTCCCCAATCAAAGGTAGTTAGATCAAAGTTCTTTACAGTGTCTACTCGATCCAGATTCGGCCCAAGGTACAGCGCATGGAAGAGAACAGGCTTTCTGATGGCTCTGAAATTCAACGGGCAATGCATTAAGCCTTTAGGAATGAAGAGGACGGTTGTCGAGGTGATGGTATGCTTCTCCATTTCCTCTCCCATCCAAAAATCTATCTCTGCATCGAAGCTTTTACAAAGGTCCGGTAGTTGCGCGCCGAGGAAAATAAGGAATTCATCATATTTGTGGGTGTGCGGAGTTTCCCAGCAAACCGGCGCGGTGAACACCTGCCATCCTATTGTGGCGGTTGCTCCGGGCAATGCCGAAGCGCCTCGAAAGTAAGTCTGGGGACTGGCTATTTCCGGAAACGGAGGGAGACTGTTAAGAGAAACAAAATCATTGGCTTTTGGCGGTTGGCGATTGTCGCTCAGGAAATATTTCCCATATTTGGTTCCGTCGGTTGATGCTGTCGCCTCCGGAGCTGCAATCAATCCGCTTAGATTGGGCGCCAATGCATCCCGCAATGAGCTTGCGAGAGCGATGCCGCCGGCGCCTGCGGTGATATTCTTGACGAAACCTCTGCGTGTCGTACCCTTTTGCCTATTGCCGACAAGACTCATGGCGATCTCTCCTTTATTGTGAATTCTCTTCACTAAAACCGATTGAATGATTGGTCCATCGTAGCACAATGCGGCCAAAGCGCTGCAACTGCATTGTGTGAATCCTATAGCCAGTTCTCTCAGCGTGTCGCCGGCGCGGGCGCAACGCGCTTCCCTTGATCGAGCCGGGCGTGGTGAATGCGCGATTTGAATCGCCATCCCTGCGGTGTCCTGGCGTAGACATCCTCATAGTAGCCGTCATATTCAATTTTATTGGGATCGCCGCCCAGCCCAATCATCAGCATGTCGACAGTTCCCGCCGCTCCTTGCGCAGCGGGGAAGATGATATGGTTGACGTAGATGTGATGGACGCCCTCCTTAATCCAAGGAACATTCTTGCATCCCTGTGCACCGCCGCCGGAGACCTCCGCCAGCCGTTCACGTCCCTGAAATTTCGGGCCGACTTTGCCGTTCATTGATGGAGCGAAGTATCCGTCCGACGCGAAGAGATCCGCATAGTCATAACCGTTGTTGGAACATGTATCGATGGCACGGGCATACTTTGCCACCAGCTGTTGGATTTGAAAATAATCCAGAGCGGTTAACTCCGCGGGCCCCGTCTTCTGCGCGGATGCAGTAGAGGTCAGTATTAAAAACAAGGCGAGTATCATTCTAGGCTGCATCGCGTTCCCTCCCTGGTGCTTTGTAATAGATCCATTGATAGTGGATTGGAATCACGGAACCACTATTCATTTAATTGCCACATGCCACTAATCTCCCGCAATTGCACGATTTTTGCAAGAGTCGACACATGGTGTACATGGTTCGATGCACAGAAGCCGACGGATTTGTTAATGATCCCATCCTTATTAACCAAATCACAAGACAATCTGCTTGACAAAAAAGCATGCGAAATTATGATGGCTTCATAAAGAAAATAACGTTTTCACAGTTTAGGCTGGTTCAAAAATTTGCTTCCGGGCGTATTGAATCGATGGCGATTGTTTTGATCGGCAAAACGATTCTTTGCAGTTTGGCGACCAAGGGGAATATTTTGTTTGCTTGCGGTTCGCTGAATTCTCCGATTTGTCTTCCATCCAGATCCACCACAAGATCGGGTTCCATTGCTGTACGTAAGAGGAGGAGTATGAAAAGCAAAAAATCGCATCATTGGGTAGTTGTTTTTTCTCTGCTTGCCGTTGTTGCAGCATCAGCGGCATGGGTGTCTTCCGTCATGGCTCAATCCGCCGATACAGGGGCGTTGACCGGAGTTATAAAAGATCCCTCAGGATCAGTAATCAAGGATGCACAGATTTCTGTGACGAATATCGCGACCGCTCAAAGCCGCAGCGCTCTTACCGGCAACGACGGTTCCTATAGAATTGCGCTTTTGCCGCCGGGCAAATACGAGGTTAAGATCAGCGTGGCCGGTTTTCAGACAGCCGAATTTTCATCGGTAACCATTAATGTTACCGAAGCTGCCGTTTTGAACTACACCATGAAAATCGGCACGCCCAGTGAGACCGTAACGGTCGCAGCCGATGCTGAAATTCTTCAAACCTCGACGTCAACCATGGGAACTCTGGTCGACGGGGATACCGTGACTGCACTGCCTCTAACAAGTCGCAACTACACTCAAGTACTGGATTTATCCACCGGTGTTGCCGCCAACGTCTCCGATGCGACCGCACTGGGAAAAGGCACCCAGCGAACGAGCGTAAATGGCTCCGATCCCAGTAAGAACAATTACCAAATGGACGGAGTGTCCATTAGCAGTATCGCCAGCCTTGGAAGTGGGAGCGATCAGAACGTGGGTGCCGGGATCGGGATTCCAAATCCGGACGCGCTTCAGGAATTCAAGGTCCAGACATCAAACTTCGATGCCAGTTTTGGACGGAATCCGGGCGCGAGTGTAAACGTCCTCACCAAATCCGGCTCCAATAAGTTGCATGGAACGGGATTCTATTTCTTGAGGGACACTTCACTCAACGCCAATCCTTTCTTTTATAATCGAGATAAAGACGAGGGTGATCCGGACAAGCCGGTCCTCGATCAGAAGCAGTACGGTTTCACTCTAGGCGGGCCGGTTGTTAAGGACAAGCTTTTCCTGTTTGGCAGCTGGCAGGGGACGCGCCAGAAAAATGGGCTTTCAGGCGGTGGGAATGTCAATGTTAATTTGGCACCCATTCCGGAGGGTGACCGCAGCGCGCCCGGCTTTGCCGCCGCGCTTGGGAACACGAGTTGCGGATTCATGAACTGGGGCTGGGCCGGAGGCGCCAATGTCGCCTGTGACGGATCGAATATCAGCCCCGTGGCACTCAATATCCTCAACCTGAAGCTACCCGACGGCAGCTATTTTGTGCCCGGGTCAGGCACCAATGGCTACAGCCGGAGAGCCTTTAGTATTCCTGCGGAATACAAGGGGGATCAGTTCCTTATCAATACGGATTACTTGATCAATCAAAGGAATACGCTATCAGGCAGGGTTTTCTATACGCGTGACCCACAAATTACTCCTATGGGCTACAGCAACCTTCCCGGAAATCCCCAGACGGATTTCTATTCCAATACCAACATAGTCGGAAAGCTCACTTCCTCCTTAAGGAATAACTTTACCAACGAGGCACGCTTTTCCTATCAACGAAATTGGGGAGATATTTACGATGATCCGATAGCCGGATCCTCGCCTGCGGAGTTAGGCATAACCCCTGCAATTCCAGGCCAAACCCTGCCACCCTGGATATGGATAGCAGGCGGCGGACCCTATATGTTCAACTCCTTCCGTCCCGCGCAGAGCCTGGGAGCCAACTACCAGTATGCGGATCAGATTGCGTGGTCCAAAGGCAAACACACCATCCGTGCCGGATTCGAATACGAGAGGGTACACTATTTTTCCAGGCCGGGGGCTAATCGGGGATGGCTCTATTTCGGAACCTTTAATGACTTCCTTGTCGGAGGGCCAGGTAATATCTTCATGTCTATAACAAATAAAGGAGACGGTCCCGGAGGAGAGCTCGATCACAATTACCGCCAGAACAACATGAGTGCCTTTATCCAGGATGACTGGAAGGTAAGCTCGAATCTAACGCTCAACCTTGGCCTCAGATGGGAGTATAACAGCATGTTGAACGATACCATCGGCAACATGACCAGCGTTTGGCCGAATCTGTTGGCAACCGTTCCCACACCTCCCACAGCGCCGACCACATCCGGCCCGGGTTTGGTGGGATTCGTGGTACCGAAAAACAACAATCCCCAATATGGAACTCCGCCGGCCGGCGTTTACCAGGTTGATAACAACAACTCCATTGAGGGTCATCCGCCCTACACCAACTTCGGTCCAAGAATTGGATTTGCCTGGCAACCCGCCAGCAAAGGAAATCTGGTTGTGCGCGGAGGCTTCGGCATGTTTTACGACCGGGTAATGGCGTACTATTATGTCCGTGCTTACCAGGAAAGCCCTCCCTACGCGGCATCCTTGAGTTATGGTCCGTTTAATTCCTACACTCTGGAGAATCCGTTCCCCAACGTGTCGACGGGATCTTACCCGTCCCGCTGGAGTTCTCTCGCCTGCGCTTCCGATGGAACCAACTGCAGCGGTGCCGGTTCCAATATGAGCACCATGTTTCTTAATCCCAACGTCGACATACCCTTGACGTATCAGTACAACGTCAGCATTCAGTATGAGTTTCTCCCCAACTGGGTGCTGGATGTCGCGTATGTTGGATCGAATGGAACGAAGCTCATGAATAGCTACAGAAACGCCAATCTGGCCCAACTGGCAACCTCGGGAAATCCAATAAACGGCCAGACCGCCAATACAACCGCCAACGTAGGTTTGCGGGTGCCGCATATCGGGTATCAGGCGACCGGCCTGCAAGGAACGTATTTCGATGCCAGCTCCAGCTACCATAGTCTTCAAGCCGCGGTGCGTAAAGCGTTTTCCTATGGATTGGCGATGCAGGCATCCTACACGTTTAGTAAAAACCTCTCTACTCTTGGCGCGGGGGACAGCACGAATTCCAATGACCCGTTTGATCAAGATCAGCAGAGACGGGCCGACCAACTATAACCGGCCGCATCGCTTCATTCTGAACTACCAGTATGAACTGCCTTTCGGGAAGCATCAGGGAGCTACGGGAATACTCCTCAATGGATGGAGCGTTTCCGGAATCACCACAATCCAAAACGGTCTTCCCCTCACCTTCACGGATAGTTCCGCCGGCAGCATTTATGGGGCCAGCGGCGGCAGAGCACAGATGTGTGAGGGATACTCGCATAGCACAATCCCGACATCCGGCGATATTCATGACCGGTTGGGAGGAGCCAGCGGCGGCCCCGGTTACTTCAACGCCTCCTCATTCTGTGCACCTCCAACCGGTGGGATCTATGGCAATGGCACCGGCTGGGGCAATTCTGGTGTGGGTATTGTTCAAGGTCCCGGCCAGTTTAACTGGGATATTTCGCTCATCAAAGACACGCGGATAAGTGAAGGTCATACCTTCCAGTTCCGGACGGAGTTTTACAATGCCTTTAACCATACCCAGTTCGCCAATCCCAGCACGGCGAACCCGTTGGATCCGACTAGCACGTTTGGGCAGATTACTGCCACAAGCGTGAATCCGCGCATTATCCAATTCGGTTTCAAGTATCTTTTCTAGAGAAATCGAGAGGAACAGAAGTGCGATAATTTCGTCGATGGCCCTTACGGGCTTCAAAGCCGGTAAGGGCCATTCTGCTGCCAAAGCCGCAGCCGTTTTTTCAAAATCTCCTTTTCCAGATACAAATAGGAAACACCAGGAGAGCATTTCCGCCAGCGAATTCAGAAGCGGTGTGAAAATGAAGCAATAGCTCAAAAGATTCCGGATTCCTGATTCCGGATTCCGGAATCAGGAATTAGGAATCCGGAATTATTTTAATAGGAGCACTCATGGAATTCGATTCTTCGCGCAGAAAGTTCCTGCAAGCCGGACTAGTTCTGCCTGCAGCGGGTTTTGTTGCCGCTCATCATCTGGATGCATTCGGCCAAGCATCTGCAGGCGTGGGCTATCGAATGCTTGGCAAGACCGGGCTAAAGGTATCCGGTGTCGGCTGCGGTATCGGCCTTATTCCCGATCCTGCGGTTCTCGTTCGTGCCGTGGATTTGGGCGTCAACTACTTCGACACTGCCCGCACGTACGAAAAAGGCAAAAGCGAAGAGATCGCCGGGGCCGCTCTCAAGAGCAGGAGAAATAAGATTATTCTGGCCAGCAAAACCGATGCGATTTACCAAAGCCGAAGTATTCAGGGAAATGGATGAGAGTCTCAAGGCGCTGCGGACAGATCATGTCGACATCTGGCATCTGCATGCCAGAGATACGCCGGATTCGATAACGGACGAGGCGGTCGAAGCCCAGGAAATGCTGAAAAAGCAGGGCAAGACCCGCTTCATTGGAATCAGCACGCACGATATTAATGCCGTTGTGGATAAAATCATAAAGCTTGGAAAGCACGATGTCGTGCAAACCACCTACAGCTACCCGATAGGCTCCGACCGCAACGCAGCCCTGCACAGGCTGCATGAAGCAGGAATCGGCGTGGTAGCGATGAAAGTGGTTGTCGCGCTGGCCATGGCTGGATACATGCCTCCCCAAAAAGAGACGAGGGTGCTGACAAACGAGGGGCCGCTGGCGGCCGTCAAGTGGGTTTTATTGAATCCCGACATATCGACTACCGTGCCTTATGCGAAAAATATCGCTGAGGTCGAGATGAACTTCCGGGCAATGACGGAACCTTATACTCCTCAGGACGAGAAAATGCTGTTTGCGCGCAATGAGGAGATCCGTCCGCTCTACTGCCGTATGTGTTATGAGTGCAAAGGCAAATGCCCGAATGGGATACCGGTCACCGATGAATTGCGGTACCTGGCCTATAACGATTTCGCGGGCGACTTCAGGCAGGCACGCGATAATTTTATGCGTCTGCCGAATGAAATCCGAGCCGTTCGTTGCCGCGACTGCTCCGCTTGCGCTATTCAGTGTCCGAATGGGGTCGAAGTCCGAAACAGGCTGATCAGGGCTCAAGACCTTCTGGCTTAGAGCCACTGATTGCGGATTGCAGCCGCAATTCGCAATCATAATTGAGTAACAAGACGAATAGTCTTTCAACCTTAGCATGCTATACGTTGATTCATACCCTATGTGCAGGAGCGCATCATGACAGACCAATTGCTGGCACGCATAGAGACGCTGGAGAGGCAGAACAAGAGAATGAGAGTGGCAATGTCGGGATTGTGCCTGTGTCTGGGGACGCTGTTAACGATGGGATTGATTCTTCCCCAAAAGAGTGAAAACAGATTGGAACGGCTGGAAGCGCGGGAAATTGTATTGAATGACGGAGTGATGAGCGCAAAACTCACTCCCAATTCGCTTATATTCAGCAACAAATCAGGGAATGGGGCTGAAAAAGCCACCATCACTGCATCAAGGATATCATTGGGTGGCAGGTATGCTACGGAAATCAATCCGGAAGGAATACTATGTAGCAGGGATGGCGTGCCACGGTTTGACCTCGCTGTTCGCGAAATAGGAGCTTCGATCGCTTTTAAAAACGCGACTGGTCTCATGGGATCCATGCTTGATGAGACAACAATGGTGGTAATGAACAGCGACGCGATGCTATCCATGCGGCCGGAACATATTTTCTTGCAGAAAGGGGAAGCGAACGCACTCCTTGCTTCCAGTTCGCTCAAAATAAAGGATACAGACAAGTGATATTAGTGTGTGATGTCAGCGGGGGTGCTGCCATGGCAGTCCCCGTGAAAACAGAGCCGGCTCAATGATTTTGTGCAGCATTTTTCATAAACCAGACAACAATTCTTTAGAGGGAGAAACCAATGACCGATAGGAAGCGAACGGACCGACGTAATTTTTTTCAAGATGTATCGGCTGGAGCGGCAGGAATGGCTTTCGCCAGTATCCTGTCTACATTAAATGCGTCCGCCATGATGAATCCTCAGAAGCCGACCTACTCATCATTTGACATGAGCAAACTGGCGAATGTCGTGAGGGAACCCAACGTTGTTGAATTTAAGCCGTGGAAGTCAATGCACGCCTCGATTACCTCCCCCATGATTACGGCATGGGGCGCCAAAGACGTTCCGGGATCCAATCTGGCGATAGGATTTGCCTATATTGAAAGGCCTGAAACATTGGGCGGCGCCACTCATTCACACGCTCATGACCAGTGGATTTTCCTCATCGGGGGCAATGGCAAAAATTTCCTCGAATTCGATGCGGATTGTGAAATGTTGCTGGGGGACAAGGTCAGAAAGGTCAACTATTCCTGCTATTTCTTTATTCCCAAAAACACGCCTCACTGCCCATTGGTCGTTAAACGCGTTGGCAAGCCTATCGTGTTTATCGATGCCAGGATGGGCTAAGAAGCGTGCGTGAGGCTGCCAAGACGGGCAGCAAAAACTGAGTGCATCCGTCCGCAGCCCTGCTTAGGAGAGTAATTGTCTGTTTAAAATCGCCGCTGTCTGTGGTTGAAGGGGGGAGTTCTCAGCTTCGCCCTTCGGCTGCTGCGGAATTGTGATTGATATGTACTATCACTGGGCATCGGATCCGGTAAAACTGTGCAGGCGGAGCTATCCGCAAAGTGGACATCCGAAGCCGAATGGTTTCTGGTTCGGAGTAAACGAAAGCTGGAAACGGTGGTGCGAGAGTACACAGTTCTGTCTCGAGAAGCTGCGCTATCGCCACAGAGTGACCATCCTTGATACATCGCGAGTACTTTTCCTGCGAAACGCGAAAGAAATCGACATGTTTACGCGCACGTATGGGCATAATCTTTCCGGACATATAACGCTCCTGCAAAGCGCCGAGGATATCGACACATTTGCGTGCCGGTATGGGAGCGATCTTTTCGGGGATATCCAGAAGCAATTCTCCAATTATATTATGTGGGAAGAGGTTGTGGCGAAGCACAGCGGTATCGTCATCAGTCCATACTCTCGTGCCAGTAGTCTGACATACCTTTGGTACTACGGCTGGAATTGCGCAGGCGGCTGCATTTGGGACACAAGCGTGATTCGTCTAGGCAAGCCCTATGAAATGGCTCAATAACAGAACCGTAGGCAATCTGGTCCTCTAAGATAAAAAGATCCGGACATCAATCCGGATCTTTTTTCCCCATTTTATGAATATAGAGCTGCTATTTCTTCTTGGGCGGGCCAAAGGTTTTTAGGTTAACAGGTCCTCCCCAATCAAAGGTAGTTAGGTCAAAGTCCTTTATAGTGTTTTCTCGATCCAGATTTGGCCCAAGGTACAGCGCATGGAAGAGAACAGGCTTTCTGATTGCTCTGAAATTCAACGGGCTATGCATTATGCCTTTTGGAATGAAGAGGACGGTTGTCGAGGTGATGGTATGCTTCTCCATTTCCTCTCCCATCCAAAAATCTATCTCTGCATCGAAGCTTTTACATAGGTCCGGCAGTTGCGCGCCGAGGAAAATAAGGAATTCATCGTATTTGTGGGTGTGCGGAGTTTCCCAGCAAACCGGCGCGGTGAACACCTGCCATCCTATTGTGGCGGTTGCTCCAGGCAATGCCGAAGCGCCTCGAAAGTAAGTCTGGGGACTGGCTATTTCCGGAAACGGAGGAAGACTGTTAAGAGAAACAAAATCATTGGCTTTTGGCGGTTGGCGATTGTCGCTCAGGAAATATTTCCCATATTTGGTCCCGTCGGTTGATGGTGTCTCCTTCGGAGCTGCAATCAATCCGCCTTGATTGGGCGCCCATACATCCCGCAATGAGCTTGCGAGAGCTAAACCGCCGGCGCCTGCGGTGATATTTTTAACGAAACCTCTGCGCGTCGTACCTTTTTTCCTATTGCCGACAAGACTCATGGCGATCTCTCCTTTATTGTGAATTCTCTTCATTAAAACCGATTGAGTGCTTGGTCCATCGTAGCACAACGCGGCCAAAGCGATGAAGCTGCATTGTGTGAATCTTCAAGTCTTTGAAACGCAGACTCCCTGATCGTGATTCCGAGCCGCAAGTCGTACGATGATTGAGGCAAAGATCGACCAGGAAATTCGTTTGAATAGCTTCTTATTATTGGCAAAGTCGTTTCGTAGTAGGATATAAAAGCTTTGGTGCCAGCTTTGGGCAGGTTTGCAGTTTCACGGCAGATGTAGGACGAAATAATTCGGTTATTTTGCGGCATGGATTTTGCTATCCACGATGATTCGGCCTCGACGAGTGCGAAGAGCCTTATTTCCGGGAGATATCGGATCCAAGCGAACTAAGTCAGGAGGATTCCATGGTGAAAAACGTATTGCGATGGGCATTATTAGGGGGAGCAATTTGGCTTTTGGTTGCGGGCAGCAATATCGCCGCGATAGCGCAATCAAGCGGCCAGGTCTGCACACGTGAAAGCCTCAAGGCCATCACCGACAAATTCTTTACAGCTCTTGAAACACATAATCCATCCAGCGTACCGCTCGCTTCTGGCGTGAGATACACGGAAAACGGCATAGCAGTTGCGGTAGGAAAGGGTTCTTGGGAAACCGCCGGCAAGCTGACGTTCAAACGTGGTTTGATTGACACCCAGAAATGTGGAACGCATACGCAAACCATAATAGATGAAAACGGCAAGTCGATGCTTTACGGCGTTCGGCTTAAGATCGACAAAGAGAAGATTTCTGAGATCGAAGCCATTGTTGTGCGCGGAAAGGAAGTGCTCGACGTTAAAGCCATCCTGGATACAAAAGACCAGGATTGGGAAAGCATCCTTCCGCCCGAGCAGCGGAGTTCGCGCCTGGCAATGATGGCCGCGGCCGATGATTATTTTGAATTGTTTGTCAAAGAGCAAAAGCCGAAGGTCTCCGAACTTGCCTATCGGCAAGATCTGTGACCGCTGGGAAAACGGCATGCAAACAACAAAAGGAGGAACAAACCAGGGCGTAACCAATGCCTGCGCACAATTGTTCGCCTAAGGGTTTCGCCGACATGACCCACGGTCCCCGACGATTTCTAGTGGATGTGGAAACAGGCATCGTGGTTGCGTACACTCTTTTTGACAACGTCTGGCCCGACTTCCATATGTTCAAGATGAGAAATGGCCAGGTAGATTGGATCCAGGCATATTTTGAGTATGGCAAAAAATACGAATCGATAGGCTGGCCGACTGAACCGGCATGCAAATAGAGTTTTGATAAGAGCGGCTGCGAATTACTACGGACTGAAGGACGGGAAGCTCGAGACTTTCCACATTGTCTTGAAACATCAGCTTCCGCCGAGGAACGTATCCGGTACGGGTGGCTTTATCGCGCCTAAACTCCATGAATCAAAGCATCGATGCAGGGCCGTAGGTAATAAATTGGATCGGGGCTTTATTCTCGATTCCGAAATTGGTGTTTCGATTTTCGATCTAAACTGCCTGGTTCGCACAGCATAGGCCGCGCAGCGGTAGAGTGAATTTAGGCGGGCCTTTCAATGCCGGCATTGGATGCGCCCCAATTAGGGCGGCGCGGCAGCGACGTTTGATTTCAACCGTCGCTGACCGCGATGGAAACTGGCCACCACTAATATTCCCGGCCTTGAAAGGCCGGGCTAAAGTCATCTCGCCGCTGCGCGGCCAGCTTCGTCATTCAGGTTTATGGTTTCCAGTTGGAGGGATGCCCACCCCCGCCCCCAAAAATCATTTATTTCAGTTCGGCTTCCACGCGTTTGTAGCCCGCCGGGATTTCAAAAACAGATGCCGGTATTGGCCCTTTTTCTATCGAAGTGACAACCTTCGTTGTCTTCATTTCATTGCCCATCATTTTCATGATTGTAATGGTCTTGAGAGGGATCCCTGATACCTTCTTCATTTCCTCATACATCTTCCGCATGTCGAACATCGGCATGGAGGGCATCTGGAATTTCATCACATCATAGTAGGCTGCGGGTAGCTTGAGATCGCTGGCAGCAAAGATTTCCACTTCCATGGGTCCTTTAAGGAGATATTTTTCCGTCGCGAATCCTGCAATGCTTTCTCCGGGGCCCACCTTAGTAACCGAAAAGGAAGTTGCCGTCTGCCCCATCATTTTCTTCATGGCGGCCATGTCTTCATCGCTCATCCCGCCCACTGCAGCTCCTGCTTTGCTAAGCATGTCCTGCAACTGCTGGAAAGTGATTTCGGAATATGTCTTTTTCTTGCTGTCGATTGAAATCAGCTTCTGGGTGTCGAAACGCATGATGCTGTCGTTGCCATCAGACGAACTTGTCTTAATGGCATTCTTGCTGAAATATTCTGTGCTCGTGACAGACCCGCCGCCCCGGCCCATCATCCCGGAACTAGTTGTCGTCGAATGCATCGTCAGATCTTGACTGAAAATTTGCGCTTCAGCATTCTGCAACGTGCCTCCAGCAATCAGGAGCAAACAGGCTGAGAAAATGAATAGAAACGTCGTATATAATCCTAGCTTTTTCATGGAGAACTCCCTGGAATGCATTCTATTTTACTTCTGTGAACAGCCATAGTATCGACGAACTTATTGGAATAATAAAAGAAATTATTTATTGGAACAAAGGGATCTCTCCGACGAAGTCATAATTCTGCGGCATCGTTCAATGAATTCCTGCTTATGGCACACCATTCGGAACCACCAAAGTCTGGCGAGCATAGGATGCGTTACTCGTAGAGTTGAATTCTCTTTGAAGCCAATGAGGAAGTCAGGCTCTCGGCCATTGTCTATGGTGAGGGGTTTGAAGCATCTATCGAAGGAAATCACGGTTGCAGCGCTATGTTCAAATAAACACCCTTTATACTCCTATAAACCCTTGATGTCATGCTCACTAACATTACTGAAATGCTTGAGCGGCATTCGCTGCAAACGCATTTAGATTTTCGTTGGGCAGGCAAACCTCATTTTCGTGCTTACCTAAAAACCTTTTGCCACCGAAAAAGAAAGCCGTTTTCAATCTCAGGGGATTGCTGGGTTTATTTTCAATGAATCTTACTTTTGATCCTTCTGTTGTGTTGAAAACATTTCTGATAAGCTCACGGAATCTCAAACTAATATCTAAGCCTTGGTATTGCTCATACATTTCAAGCCTTTGGTCATATTGCGATACTATCCATTCCCTAAATATCTCCTTGTTCTCGCCTTGGCCTTCAAAAAGACTTGGGGCGATATCCAAAAATAATTCCCGGACATGTTTATTTACGGTTTTACTGCTTTCGTGGCCCAATAGCACACTGAATTTCTTCTGCAATAGATGCACGCCAAGATATGCGGTTTCCAACCACACTTTATTGAAGATGCTATTGGGTAGCTTTAGGGTCATCAATTCATTTACCAACGATTCATTAATCTGCGAGGTTACAGCTAATACCTGAGCATTGATTTTTGAAGCAATATGGCGCAGGTTCTGATCCATTTCCTCTTCCGTGGATTTGATCCAATATGCGCAGGATTGACGGGGACAGCATGGCCCTTAAATGCTCTCCCTTAAAGACAATCGGCCAACGTTCAAATCTAGTTGTGCTCGGCATCACCAACCTGCTTTAAACACAGGAGCATTGAATTAATGAGATGCCGAAATGGCTCTGCGCCTCCTAATCCGTTTTGCGAGGGCCGCGATGATTCGTTGCTGTGGAGCCTTGTCCTGAAGCTCTCACACTGTTATTGCTGCCATGGCCATGAAAATTCGGCTGGGTCAGAGCGCAGCTGTCGATTATAATCAGCGCAATTTGCCGGGCACCCCGGTCGCACTACGCTGTTATTAAATGGATTATTCCTGGAACCGAGGGTTTCAGGAAGGGGAGATAAAGATGATGAAAGGGAATTGCGGGTGCGCTCATGTCGGAAGGCGCGATTTTATAAAGACAACGACTATGGCGGGCATGGCAGCCACTCTTCCGGCGGCTGCTCTGGCGCAGAATCCTGCAAGTGTGACGAGACCGGCGAATAGAGGGAATAAAAGGAAGTTGCTCCTGCTGAGCGACTTTCCGGACTCATTTGAGCGCTTGATTCAGTCGGTAAAATCGATCAAGGAGTTTGAATTTTCCGTAGTCACGGCTAAGACCGATTATCAAAAGCCGCAGGAAGTTATCAAAACCATTCAGACGGAGGCTCCGGATATTCTCTTCTTCGGCTTACCGCGGACAAATTTGAATTCCGGAAATATTCCGGTTTCGCTGGATTATATCGATGTTCCCATGATACTTCTTCCCCCGATTCCGGACCTGATCATGATGGAAGCGAATGTCGCTGCGGCCTTCCGGGCAAAAGGCTCCAACGCCCTGCTTGCCAATTCTGAAACGCACGCGATCGAATTGATGAAGATTCTGGCAGTTCCCAGGCTGCTGGAAGGCAAGCGAGCCGTCATCTACGGCAGGCCATTTGACTCCACCAGCGTGCCTGCGCGCAACCTGACTGCTGCGACCATTTATAATCGCACCGGCGTCCGCTTGGAATTCCGGCCGATTGAACAGCTGGAAGTGCTGCTTGAAACCGTTGATCCGGCCGACGCCAAAAAGGAAATGGAAAGGTGGAAGAAGGAAGCGGCCTCCATTGTCGAGCCTACGGATGAAGCACTTCTTGAATCGTGCAAGATGTATGTTCTTTTGCGCTCCATTATTGAAAAAGAGGGATTATCGGGAATCTCGATCGATTGCCTGAGTTTCTCATTCAGCTCCAAGCGGAAATTGCCGCCGCCTTGCCTGGCATTCACACGATTGCGCGACGAAGGATTTGCGATGCCATGCGAAGCAGATGTATGCGGAATGCTGTCCACCATGGTACTGCAGGAGATCAGTCAGAAGCCATCGTACTTCTGCAATATATCTTCCGTCGATATCGAAAAATCCAGCACGGTTCTCCGTCATTGCGTCGCGCCGTTGCAGTTGCTGGGCCGAAACGCCGCAGCGCTGCCGTACAGGCTTCGGGATTATCATGGAGTAGGAGGCGTCACTCCGCAGGTTTCATTTCCGATTGGCCTGGAAGTGACAATGGGCGGGTTCACCAAGGACCTTCAAGAATTTTGTGGCATGGCCCGGAAGAATTCAGGCGGGTATCGATGATACGAATCACCCATCCTTTGACAGCCCGGTACCCGAGCTTAAGAAAATGCGCAGGTACTGTTCAAACCGGGCGGAGCTTAAAATCAAAGAGGCCGATGTTTTCTTTCAGAAAATCGTAGGAATCCATCACGTGATGGTGGCCGGGATTTATACGAAGGCGCTCCGTGAGGAAATGATCCGGCTGAATGTGAATCTCATCGGCCCTATAGACTCATCCGCTCCCGCTTCATCATAATGGCGGCATGAGGTCCATAATGGCCGCGATCGCGCGCGAAGATTAGTATAACGTTATGGCAGGCATAGGAGGAATACCTGTGGATAGAAAATTCACACGACGTGAGGCTATCGAGCTGAGCCTGGGAGCAGCGGCGCTGGCAGCATCAGGCACCGCGATTGCCGCCGCAAAAACTGCAAGAATAGACGTGCCGGAGGTAGAAACTACTGCGGCAGCATTCAATGAGCTCAATAAATACGGGGAGGGCTTGGAAGCATCACTGCTGTTAAGGACATCTCCCATTGCCGTTAAGATGCTGGAGAAGGAGACAGACATCCCGAAAGAGGCTTTTCGTCCGAAAAGAGATGGCGGGTATCACCTCGCCCAGTGCCAGGCATTTGGGATGTCACGGCGGGAAGGGAAAACTGTGGCTATGCTGAAGGAGGACCACTGGTGCCCAACGGCGCTCATGGCATACGGTATGGTAAAAACACCGGACTCTATGGCAAAGCTGGGAGAATCCTTCATGAGCTTCGAGGTCGGCAAGTATATCGGCGTGCTTACGGCCCCTCTGAAGAAAGCTTCCTTTGCGCCGGATGTAGTGCTCATTTATTTGAATCCAGCGCAACTGAGGGGAATAACCATGCCGATGATGTACAGCGATGCCTCTCAGGTCAGCACGCATCTCTTCCTCCCATCCTGCGCGCACAGTGTTGTGAATCCCATGAAAACAGGAAAATATGGCGTCGTGCTTCCGGATCCTGGAGAGTACCAGAGAGCACTGACATTGGAAGAGGAGGTCATATTCGCAGTGCCGCAGGAAAAACTCCCGGGATTGATGGCGGGCTTGAAAAGCGGGGGCAGGATATATTCTCACCGGGATCAATACATGTCCATGAAGCCGGATTTTGAGCAACCGCAGTTTTACAAGGATCTGTTTAAAGGCTGGGGATTAGATTCAGAATAGAGATGCACGAAATATTGGGAATCTTATTTTTCGCTTCAACGGCGGGCACAAACTGTGCTCCGTCGCTGAACTCAATCGTTGTGCGGCGGATTTTCAGCTGCCGCACGCAATAGAGCGGAGAAATAATCATGACCTTGTTTCGCATATACCTTGTAGTTGCCTTTGCATGTCTGGCCGTCTACACGATTGTTGTGGGCGGAAATTACGGATGGGAACTGCTCCCCATCTTCTTCTCCAATATCGCTGGATTGACTTGGTCGGGGCAATTCAACCTCGATTTCATGACCTTCTTAGGTCTTTCGGGCATATGGATAGCCTGGCGCCATCAGTTCTCGACAGGTGGTGTTGCCTTGGGGGTTGTGGCGTTCTTCAGCGGTATGATCTTTCTTGCGCCTTACCTGATGTACGCCAGCGTTAAGGCAGATGGTGATGCAAAGATATTGTTGCTTGGCAGGGAACGTTCAAGCCACTGAATTATATGGGACAGATGGAACTTTTGATGCTCCGGTGCCCAACAAGGCTTTTGCCGTGGAGCGCAAATTGCTGCGACCGCTGAAAAGCGACCTCGGACAGTCCTCTCAGATAGCCAAGGACGAGCGACATGACAATGCTGGAAACAGAAAGACTAATCATCAGGAACTTCCAAACCAGCGACTGGCACGCTCTCTATGAGCTAATCGTTCAGTATCAGGCTTCCGAGCTCGCACCCTACGACCATCCATGGCCCACCGCAAAGGAAGAGATCAGGAAAGTCACAGAATGGTTTGCCGCTGGAGATAGCTTTCTGGCTGTATGTTTGAAGGATACAAGCCAACTGATCGGATTCGTGAGTCTCAATGCCGAAGAAGGAGACGGTCAACGGCAATTTAATGCTGGCTATGTCTTCAACCACGATTTCCACGGTCAAGGTTATGCGACCGAAGCCTTCAGCGCCGTTTTACGTCGCGCGTTTGGTCCATTGCAGGCATACCGAGTGGTTAGCGGAACTGCCGCTATCAATCGGGCGTCTTGTCGGCTGCTGGAGCGGTTAGGCTTTAAGAAGATTGGCGAGGAAACAGCCTCTTTCAGAGTTGCAGAAGATGGTACACCTATCGAATTTCTTGGCTATCGCTACGCTATCTTGAGGGACGAGTGGCAAAATAAAACGTAAGACTGCCCCAACACCGGCATGCAGCGGATAGCGCTGGGCGCTGCCGCTGATGCCTAACGTTAAGCTTCTGTTTGACGCGTGCATCGGTGACGCATTTTGAATCATCATCGGAACAAAAATGAGGAAAACAAACCATGCGACTGCAATACGCTGTTTTTGTTGCGTTAATTATCGCGCCTGTGCTCGTCACTGCGCAGGAACATCTCGGTACCTACGAAGACCGTATGGCGGTCGAGGACGTGATGGCGCGCTATGTGTGGGCGGTGGATTCGCTCGATCCTGAGGGTTATGTCGCCGTATTCACCGAAGATGCCAGCATCGATTCGAACGGCAACATCAGTAAAGGACGAGAGGAGATTCGCAAGATCGTCATGAGCCTCATTCAGCGGCGCGATGACAACAAGGCGAAGGGATTGCCAACTTCAAATCTGTACCATGTGATCAGCAATGTACGCATCACGTTCCCGAAGCCCGGCGAAGCCTTGCACCAGTCGTACTGGCAGACGGTGGTTCGCGATAAGGACAGCAAGATGACCGCGGCTGCAATGGGCCGCTCGGAAGATCGACTCGTCAAGCGCAATGGCAAGTGGTTGATTCAGGAGCGCAAGCTGACCGTCTTCGCCGATTGATCGACGTCGAATGCGGTGCTATGTCTTGCGCCGTGCGATCCTCTACGCCGCAGCACAACCGCGCCGATCATCAGCAGGATGCCTATCAGCGAGGCGCCGGGCGCGTCATCGTATTCCCCGAGGAAGATGCCGGCAGCGGCAATGGCTACTCCAATGATGGCGAGTCCGATGCCCTTGACTACGTTAGTGACAGAGGCTTTCATGGGGTCTGCTCTCCGGATTTGAACTCGCCGCCGCCAGGTGGCGATAAGCGTTGGGTGCGGGAAATTTCACCTCCACTTCGCAAGACATAGGCCGCGCAGCGGCCGGATGAATTTAGGCCAGCCCTTCAAGGCAGGCACTGGATAGGCCTTGTTAGCGCGTCGCGGCAGCGGCGCTTGATTTCAGCCGTCGCTGACCGCGACGGATATTGATATTTCGAATATCCCCGGCCTTGAAAGGCCGGGCTAAATTCACCCCGCCGCTGCGCTGCTAACCTCGTAATTCGGGCTGAGCGTTACAGGCCGCGCACACGCGGCGTATCTGACTTCCGAATTTCTGACTCCTCTTTCCCAGCTACTTCCAGGTCGGCTTGCCGCATTTGAAATTTGCCGCGTCGTTCGTATCGCCGCTCCCCCTGTAAATTGCTACCTCCGGATAGGGGCATACCGGCCGTGTCTTGAGGACCCGGACTCTTGGATTCGGGCGTGTCTTGCATGCCCGCCCGCTCTCGAAATTGGCGGCCTTGTTCGGCATAGGTAGTCTTGATTTGATCCGGTGCAACGCCTTCCTCTACCCACTTCTGCACCGCTCCCAGGGCGTCAAAAGTCCCCGGAAACATTGCCGCACACATGCCGTAGTCCGGAATCACGAATAATCTGAAAAAGTCCTTGGTTTTGCTTTCTCCTCCCATGGTTTTGATGACGCCGTCATAGATAGGTTGTGGCTGTCCGCGGCGGGACCCAGGTTTCGTTCCAGCCCTGATACAGGATGAGCTTGCCGCCGCGTTTCTTGAAGGCGTTCAGATCGGTCTGAGTGTGATTAATGACAGGTCCAAGGCGCTTGTCGATTTTGCGGGTATCCGCGTCGACATCGAAGGTGCGGAAGTCCCAATTCGGATCTTCAAATGCAATATACTTGAAAAAGTCATTATTGATAAAAAGCGGTTCGGGGCCTTTGATCATGGCCTCCCAGAGCAGTTCGCTGCCCGGTTCGAAACCTGAATAGATTTGTGTGCCGTCGGAAAACTTTGCGCCCGCATAGATGCGCCGGGCAGTCTCGACCTGGGGCGGCGTCAAACAGGATGCATGTATCCTCATCCTTGCATTGAATGGATATCGGATCAAAATTGCATCGGGTCGGATCCTCAATCGCATTGTCTTTGACGCCGTCTTTGGCGTCGCAGGCCTCCAGAGCCGCGCGATGCAACGCGGGATATTTTGCCGGCGGTATGTAAGAGGCAGCGGACGTGCCGCCTTTCAGATTTAACCAGCTCAAATATTCCGAACCTGCCTGCAGATGCGTCAGATAATAGGCCGGATCGCCCGCCACGATGCCGTCGAAATCCTCGGGATAGAGTTGAGCTTCGGTGAGTCCCTGGCGCCCTCCATTATGGCAATTATCCCAGTACGCATATTTTTGCGGTTTGCCATAAAATGCCTTTATCAACTTCTTGGCGACGACCGTCGTTTCGTGCACTGCCCGATGCGTCCAGTCGATCAGCCTCTCAGGCTGGCCCGTCGCCCATTTATGGCCGGGATCCTGGTGGCCCGTATCCGTTGAAGCCGTCGCATACCCTTTTTCAACGGCGAGTTTCAGTCCCTGATATTTTATCGCTCCTTCAAAAGCCGGATTGCCGACTCCAAAGTATCGGTTGTTCCATTGCTCGGCGGGCGGCAGCCAGACTTCGAAACCGATATGCGAATTCGGCACGGGCTCGATATATCCTTCCACCCGGCAAAACTGCGCCGTAGTTTTTTGTCCCGGGGGAGTGCCGAACATGCCGGGGGTTTGAGGCAGTGGGAAGCCCTGTGGGTCGTTTATGTAAGCAGCTGAAGTAATCGTCACTTTATCCAGTTTCCGGTTCGCCAGCTGTCCGCAAGACTCCTGATCCGCAGCCAGTGCGGATACGCTTGCCAGCACGATCAAAGCAGGCTAAAAGCCACAAAGGAAAGATGCGGTGCTTTCATATCGGGGTCTCCCAGTTGATTATGCTCAACGAAATCGATGACGGCGTGTCAGCGATTCTAGCATTTAGCCGTCGTCAACGAAAGAAAACATCCGCATTGTGGGTTTATTCGCGGTTCCCGTTCAGGCTGCTCTTTATGAGTCCGGCAGAGCAAATGCCGTAAGATTTTGGAGGGTTGGGAAACAGGCCAAATAACCTCACAATTTTTGCCGTCCTGTAATCGACTGAATTGCTCATTTCATTTGTCTCGTCTATCGACTGATTCGCAACGCTCTCCCCAGTTGCTTCCGCAGAGTCCTGGTCATCTCAATTGGCTTATCGAGATTTAGCTCTGCTTCCTTTAAAACCTCCTGAAGTCTTTGACGCCCAAGATTGATTTCACTGAATAGCGTCTTCTGTGACTTCTTCTGAATGCATGGAAAACCACGATCGCATCCGCCTTGCGCACGTAATAACAAAATCCGAACGGTCGTATCCTTCTCGTGCTTTATGCGCAATTCGTGAACACCAGCGCAATCGTCCGCTTTCATCCGGCTCAGAGGCATCCCGAGATTACCCCTCTTTGAAGTTGCTCGATTCCTCACCGATTCGACCATTCATCGAATATCGTTTTTTACCGAATAAAATCCATCGTATCGGTGTCCTTGTCAAATCGATCAGCTTCACAATCTCATTATGTCTCTGAATCCGCGACATAGGCAAGCGCATATTCGTTGCTTATCCGAGATCCTCGTAGCATCCAGCTGGCCTGGCTCGAACGCTCGTGAGAAAGGCCTTTCATCAGAGAATTACCTCGGATCTTCTGCTGGATTTGGTTCATGCGTTGCCGAGGCTTAGCCCAATTTATTAGCCTCAGCTGCCGGACGGTACTTGAGTGTAGCGTTTCGATGCCGTCGAGCAGCATCCTAGGCATCCATTTAGACCCGGGATGTCAACTTCAGGAGGATGGTCCCCTAGGTTGGAACCAGATCATGGCCCGTTTGTTGGATGATGCGATTACCCGACAAAGGCGAAGCCGCTGCGGGGTGTGAAGGCAAGTATTTTGGGCCGATTTGCAATTGCGATACCGATAGCGATTCCGATACCGACCCCGATGGGTGCTGGATTTAGGCAGGGAAGTGAAGACTGGCGGAGAGGGTGGGATTCGAACCCACGTAGAGACTTTTGGTCCCTAACTCGATTTCGAGTCGAGCCCGGTACGACCACTTCGGTACCTCTCCCGGATTGAAAGCCTATCAAAATTCTTTCGCGGCACCAAAGAGAATTTGTGCCGCTGCCCTAATCTATGGATAATGGATCTTTAGAGAGACAGCAATTCAGCGTATCAGCCATCAGCTTTCAGCTAAAACTTGAATCGGCATTCTGACGGCTGATAGCTGATAGCTGATCGCTGTCTACCCAGGGTCCAGCATGCCAAACGCCTCTTTTTATTCCCGAATCGGACGACTTTCATCCATTATATTTGTCCTGCCCAGTTGTATGGCGGTGGGAGGATTGGTGGGATACTACCTCATTGATCGGTATTTTGGCGTGTATCCGTGGGGTACTGTTGTTTTAGTTCTTCTCGGCGCGGCGGCCGGATTTTATGAAATCGTGAAGATTCTGATCCTGGACCAGAGGAGCAAAGATGATTAGTTCCGCTACATTCGAACGCCGGGTCTTCCGGATCGGAGCGTGGCTGGTTGCCGTCGGCAGCGTCGGCACAGGACTGATTTTCGGCCTGAAATATGGAATTTCCTTTCTCGCGGGCGGCCTTCTTTCGGCTGTGAATATGAGGCTGCTGATACGCACGATCAACGCGGCGCTGGCGCGCAGTTCCAGAATTTCCAGCATTCGGATCACGGCGGGCTACATCTTTCGCCTTCTGTTGATTCCCCTATGCCTCTATGCTATCATGCACTTCTTTTTTAGCGGGATTATTGCTGCAACTGCAGGATTTGTGGTTTTCAGCAGTGGTATTTTACTAGAAGGTATTTTCGAGGCGGTCAAAAGCAGCCCAAAGTGATATGCACGAAACTTCTGCAGTAGGCAATTTCCTGAACGGTTACCTGTTCGATCCCATCGCCCATGCCATGGGCTTTCACCCGAGTCATGGCCATGCCGTCCCGGACCATATCGTCCTTGTCCTGCTGATCGCTTCCGCGCTTATCCTTTTTTCATGGTGGCTGCGAGGCCGGCTCAGCGTGGACAATCCAGGGCGGGCCCAGCACCTCGTCGAAGTGATTTTCACCGCCATTCAGGGCCTGATGAAGGAAGTGATCGGCCGCGAATATCGTCGGTTTACTCCGCTGATTATCACCCTGGCCGTCTATATTCTGATTGGGAATCTCCTTGGCATGATTCCGGGATTTCTTTCGCCGACGAGCAACTTTAACATCACGGCTTCGATGGGCCTCTGCGTCTTCATGTATTACAACTATCAGGGTTTTCGCAAGCAGGGATTTGTCGGCTATCTGAAGCATTTTGCGGGCCGGTTATCTGGCTGGCGCCGCTTCTTTTCGTTATCGAACTCATCAGTCACCTGGCGCGCCCCTTTTCGCTGAGCGTCCGACTTTTCGGCAACATATTTGCGGAAGAGCTGATCATCAGTTCGCTCAATAATCTGTTTCCGTTTCTCGCCTCGGTCGTCGTGATGTTCCTGGCGCTTTTGCTGAGCACTATTCAATCCTTTATTTTTATTTTGCTTACAATGGTTTACATTTCAGGCGCTGTGGAAGAAGCCCACGGAGAAGGGCATTCGGAGCAGTGCACCAGTCTGCGGATCCAGTAGCAGCAGTCTAAGGGAATCGCAATCAACTATTTCATCCGCGCTTTACAGGACTATTGAAAGGAGAATTTGATGGGCAGAAAGTCGGTTCTTATTGTAATGATTTCGGTGATCCTTCTGGTATGGGTGGTTCCGGTATTTGCGCAAGCCGAAGGCGGCGCTGCGGCCACCGGAGGGAAAAGCCAGTGGTTGATTATCGCTTCCGCATTCGGGATGGCCCTGGCTGCCGCAGGGTGCGGGTATGCTCAGAGCCGTGCTCTGGCCGCCGCATGCGAGGGCGTTTCCAGAAACCCGGGCGCTACCGACACTATCAGGCTCTTCCTCATCCTGGGCTTGGCCTTCATTGAGTTTCTGGCGCTTCTGACGTTTGTCGTTATCCTGATGCTGCAGTAGGAGTTCAATATAGCAGTTCCACGAGTTTCGCAGTTCAGAGTTCCCGGTTAGCTGGGAACTCTAAACTGGGAACTCTATTTACTCTTCTATGTCGTGGATTGTGCGGAGGCTGCGCAGTTCGCAGTCTTTCCTGCCCGAAGGCGTGACGATTTCAACGCTATCCCCTACCATCTTTCCCACAATGCCGCGCCCGATCGGGGATGTGATCGAAATGAGTCCCTTGGCTGATATTGGACTCTTCCGCTGTGACCAGCTGATATTCCACTTCCTTGTCTGTTTCGTATTCGTAAAGCACGACCTTCGACCCATAAGCCGCCCTGTCGGTAGGGATCTTGTCGAGGTTCACCAGCAGCATAGGCCGCGAGTCTCTGCTGCAGCTGCGCCTTTCTTCCTTCCACGTAGGATTGCCTCTCCTTGGCGGCTTTGTATTCCGCAGTTTTCGCTGAGATCGCCATGTTCTCTGGCTTTCAGGATTTCCTTGGGCAGATCCACCCTGAGTTCCCGTTCAATGACATTCAGCTCATCCTGCAATTTCTTGCGTACATCAATCATTACTCACTCCGAATTGGGAAAATATTATTTTAGGGCAAAACTCGAGCGGGCGGCAAGTTCAAGGATGGGGGCGGGGAAGATGCCGAGGAACAAAACGCCAATGGCTCCCAAAGCCATGATGGCCTGCACGGGCCAGCTGATAGTCTCGGGTTCCAGCGCCGCCTCTCCGGGCTCTTTCATATACATGTAGATCATGATGCGGAAATAATAAAAAACGGAAACGACGCTGTTAAGCACGCCGATGATCGCCAGCCCTATATAGCCCTCTCTGGACCGCAGCGCTGAAAAGATACAATTTGCCCATAAAGCCGCCGGTCAGCGGGATCCCGGCCAGCGAGATCAGGGCAAGCGATAGCACCGCTGCAGCAAAAGGCGCTTTGCGCGCCAGCCCGGCATAATCGGCCAGATACACGTGCATATCCCCCTGGCGGCTGAACGATAACACAACGCTGAAGGCCAGCAGGTTCATCACCGTGTAAATCACCAGGTAAAAGAGGACCGCGCTGAATCCCGCGTCGCTGCCTGCCACAATCCCGACCAGGATGTATCCGGCATGGGCAATGGCGGAATACGCCAGCATGCGCTTGATATTGGTCTGCAGAACCGCGACGACGTTGCCCAGGGTCATCGTCAGGATGGCCAACAGCCATAAAATCGAACTCCAGTCCTGCACCAGGAAAGGGAAGGCCTGGAGAAGAATCCGCATCAACGCCGCAAATCCGGCAGCTTTCGGTCCGACGGCCATGAAGGCCGTCACGGGCGTCGGCGCCCCTTCGTAAACATCCGGCACCCAGGAATGGAAGGGCACCAGGGCCACTTTGAACCCGAACCCGACCAGCAGTAATCCCAACCCGATCAACGTTGTGGTTTGAATGCTCCCCTGCAGCAAAGCCAGTTCGCGGATCTCCTGGTAACTGGTGCTTCCGGTGCCGCCGTAAATCAATGCGATCCCATAAAGAAGAATCGCGGTGGCAAAGGAGCCGAGCAGGAAATACTTCAGTGAAGATTCATTGGAGCGCGCGTCGTTGCGTTTGAAGCCGGCAAGAATGTAGGTCGCGATGGAAAGGATTTCTATGCCAAGAAACGTGAGAATGAGGTCCCCGCTGGCGGCCATCAGCGACATGCCGGAACAGGCGAACAGCAGCAGTGCGTAATACTCCCCGCGATTGATCGATTCCCGCTCGTTGAATTTCATCGAAAGATACGCGGAAACGGCTCCGATGATCAGAAAGAGCCACTGAAAGAAAACGCTGAACTTATCGACGGCAAACATTCCCCTGAAAATCGTGCGCGGGGAGATGTTCCACTGGGGCATCAGGCTGAATGCCGCGACGACCGTTGCCAGGACGGCAATGCGCGCCAGGCGGCTCTTCTGCTCGGGAGCGGTAAAGGGCTCCAGCAGCATGAGGATCATGCCCGGCGACCACCAGGATAATTTGCGGTGCGAGAAGCAAGAGTTCGTTGGTCATCATTTCGCCCGTTCGCCGTCAATTGCCGGAGTGCGCAATCGGTCCACCCGATAGCCGCCCTCCGGGCTGCGTGCATTGTCTATTCTCTGCTGAACCAGCAGAAGCGAAGGTCCCATGCGGCGCAGGAACGGCTCGGAATAGACGCCGATCCAGAGCATCACCAGAATCACCGGGAGCAGCAGCAGCTTTTCCCGCGTTCCGATGTCTTTCATCTCCGCGTTGGCCGGATTCGTAATTTTCCCCAGGAACACCCGCTGGTACATCCACAACATGTACACGGCTCCGAGAATCATGCCCGACGCCGCAAACGTTGCATATGCTTTATTGCGGACAAAGCTTCCCGCCAGAATAAGCACTTCACCCACGAATCCGTTCAGGCCGGGCAACCCGATGGAAGAGAGCGTTACCACCAAAAACGCGGCGGCAAGCACCGGGCTCACGTGCGCGACTCCGCCGAATTCCGAAATCATGCGCGTGTGCCTGCGGTCATAAATCATGCCGACAAGCAGGAAGAGCGCTCCGGTGGACAGTCCATGGTTCAGCATCTGAAGCGTCGAGCCCTGCAGTCCCTGTGTGGTGAAGGCAAAAATTCCCAGAACCACCAGTCCCATATGGCTGACCGAGGAATAGGCGACCAGCTTTTTCAGGTCCGGCTGCACCATCGCTACGAGGGCTCCATAAATGATGCCGATGATCGCGAGGACCGAATAGGGCGGGCGCCATGCTGACGGCCGCGGTAGGGAATAGAGGCAGGCAAAAACGCAGCATCCCGTACGTTCCCATTTTCAGCAGGACTCCCGCCAGGATGACGGACCCTGCGGTCGGCGCTTCGACGTGCGCATCCGGAAGCCACGTGTGAAACGGAAACATCGGCACTTTGATCGCAAAGGCGATCAGGAACGCCATGAAGAGCCAGAATTCCGCGGGAGCGCTCAGCTGCAGGGCTCCCGTGCTTATTTGCCGGGTAATCTGCACAAGATCAAACGACGTTCCTCCGTTGGCGTGGAACAGATAAAGAATGCCGACCAGCATGAGGAGCGAACCGACCATGGTGTACAGGATGAATTTGACCGCGGCGTAGATCCTGCGCTCGCCTCCCCAGATGCCGATCAGGAAATACATCGGGATCAGCATGACTTCCCAGAAAACGTAAAACAGCACCAGGTCGAGCGCGCAAAACACACCGATCATTCCCGTCTCGAGCGCAAGAAGACAGATCATGAAAGGTTTGACCTTCTTCGTTATCGATTGCCAGGAAGCAGAGAATGGCGAGAGGCGTTAAAAACGTAGTCAGGATTACCAGGAAAAGGCTGATGCCGTCGATCCCGAGATGATGCTGGATGCTGAAGGTCGCGGTCTGAACCCATGGCAGGATGTCTCAAACTGCATATCGCCGCGCGCCGCGTCAAAGTGAAACAAGAGATGGAGCGAGAAGATGAACGCGATCAGGGAGCCCAAGAATGCCACGATTTTGACGGCCCGATCGAAGCCGCGCGGAACAAAGAGCAGCAGCAGGGCTACCAGAGCCGGAAGGTACGTCACGATTGAGAGGATATAGGGAACTTCCATACGCCTCTAGCTCCGGAACATAGAAAAATAGAGAAGGATCGCCACTGTGCCCAGCAGGATCCATGCCGCATAGCTGCGTATGAGCCCGTTTTGCACATTCTTAAGAATCGAAGCCATGCCCTGAATCATCTCGCCGGCCCCGTTGACGGCGCGGTCGATGATGCCGACATCGGTCTGCTTCCAGAGCGTGCGCGTCGAAGCGTTGAGCATCGGATTCACGATCGCGGCATCATACAATTCATCCACATAGTATTTGCGGAACAACAGCCGGTGAATCCCTTGCCAGCGCGCTGCCAGCGAATCGGCTCGATCGGGATGCGCGATATACATGCGATAGGCGACATAGATTCCCGTCACGGCTGCCAAAATCGAAAGGGCAGCAAAGCCCAATTCCATGGAATGAGACGGTTCGGCATGTTCCGTCGCCAAAGTAAACGCCAGCGACGGTTCGAGAAAGTGGAAGAACCTGTTGGAGCCCAGCCATGCCGGCAAGCCCTATGAATCCGCCGGCAATGGACAGAATCCCCAGCACCATCAAAGGCCCCGTCATGCTGGAAGGGGATTCATGCAGGTGGTGCCGGACCTCATCGGAGTATCGCGCCTTGCCAAAAAACGCCAGAAAAACAAGGCGGAACATGTAAAAAGCCGTCAGGCCGGCGGTAATGAGGCCGATGATCCAAATAAACGGGTGGCCGTTGGACCAAGCGGACCAGAGAATTTCGTCTTTGCTGAAAAAGCCCGCGAGAGGGAAGATGCCGCTGATGGCGAGCGCCGCGATCAGCATCGTCCAGAATGTAATCGGCGTGTGCTTGCGCAATCCGCCCATGCGCATCAGATCCTGTTCTCCGCTCATCGCGTGGATCACGCTTCCGGCTCCGAGGAAAAGCAGCGCCTTAAAAAACGCATGTGTCATCAAGTGAAAAATGCCGGCTGAAAACGCGCCCATGCCCGCTGCCACGAACATATAGCCGAGCTGGCTCACGGTCGAATAGGCGAGCACGCGTTTGATGTCCGTCTGGACGAGCCCGATGGTAGCCGCCACCAGGGCCGTGATAATCCCGACGACCATGACGACTTCCATCGCAATGGGCGCGCGGCTGAATATCGGGCGAACAGCGCACGACCATATAAACGCCGGCCGTGACCATCGTGGCGGCATGGATCAGGGCGCTGACCGGCGTCGGACCTTCCATCGCATCAGGCAGCCAGACGTAAAGTGGAATCTGCGCGCTTTTGCCCGTGGCGCCGACGAACAGCAGCAGACCGATCGCAGTGAGTACTCCAACTCCGGCTTCCACGGGGAAGCGATCCGGCCCCTCGGCAATCTGACGGAATACCTCGCCGAAGTTGAGGGTGTTGAATGTCATGAATATCAGGAATACGCCGAGGATAAACCCGACATCGCCGATGCGGTTGACGATGAACGCCTTCTTTCCGGCGTCGCCTGCGCTGCGGCGGTCGAAGTAATATCCGATCAGTAGATACGAGCAGAGCCCCACGCCTTCCCATCCGACGAACATCATCAAAAAGTTTCCGGACAGGACAAGGATCAGCATCGAAAACAGGAAAAGGTTCATGTAGGCGAAAAATCGGTAATAGCCGTCTTCCGCATGCATATAACCGATCGAATAGATGTGAATGAGGAATCCGACTCCCGTCACAACCAGGATCATGACGGCCGAGAGCGGATCCAGGAGAAACTCCGCCTTTGCCACGAAGTCTCCCGAAGCGATCCAGGTGAAATAGACGCGCAGCAGGTGCCGCTGGTCCGGTGCGTATTGCAGAAGCTCGAAGAATGAAACGATTGCGAGGATGAACGATATGCCGGACGCGCCGCAGGCGATCAGCGAAACGACAGGCTTCGGGAAACGCTTGCCCGCAAGTCCGTTTAATAGCCGCGCCGGCCAGAGGAACCAGCGGGATCAGCCAAAGATAATCGGTCATTTCCGGCAACCCTCTACCATTTCATGGCGTCCGCATCATCCACATTCAGGGTGTTGCGGTTTCTATAAAGGACGATCGTAATTGCCAGCCCTACGGCGGCTTCAGCCGCGGCGACCACCATGACAAAGAAAACGAATATCTGACCATTGACCTGATTCAGCTGCCGCGAAAACGCAACGAAACTCAGGTTCACGGCGTTCAGCATCAGCTCCAGGCAGAGAAATATGGAGATGATGTTCTTCTTCATGATAAAGCCCACGGCGCCCACAATAAAAAGAAGCATGCTCAGAATAAGATAATGTAGGGTATCCATGACTTTTTAAGGCCGCCTTTGCCGTTTTGCGAGAACCACGACACCGATAATTGCCACCAGAATCAGTACGGATGTAATCTCGAACGGCAGGAGATATTCGGTGAACAGAACCTGCCCCAGATGTTTCACTGAGCCCACTTCGTCGGTAGAGAACCCCGTATGCCGCGGAGCATGCGCCGCGCTGAACGATCTCAAAAACGGCAGCAGGAGCGCCAATATAAGGGCTCCAAGCAGGACGGCAAAATAGGCGAGATATTTATTCTTGTCTTTCAGGATCCCGGCAGAAAACGGATCCAGGAGCATGATCACAAACAGAAACAGCACCATGATCGCCCCGGCATACACGACGACCTGAACGGCGGCGATGAAAGGCGCTTCCAGAGACAGGTACAAAAAGGCGACAGAACAAAGACAGACGATAAGGGAGATCGCCGAATAGAAGACTTTCTTCTGGGCCACCACGCTGATGGCCGAAAGGAGTGCGATGCCGCCAAAAAGATAAAAGAACGCTGTTTCCATTATTCCAGGCTGTCCAGAATCCGGTCGACTTTTTCCGGCGTAAGATCTTCGTAATAGTCTTCGTTGATCTGCATGACGGGGCTCGTCCCGCAGGATCCCAGGCACTCCACTTCCAGGAGCGTGTATTTTCCGTCAGGTGTGGTTTCGTTCATTTGTATTCCCAGTTTTTCGGTTAGATGCGAAACGATCCCTTCCGCGTTGCATAGCAGGCAGGAAATATTCGTGCACACCTGGATCACGTATTTTCCCATCGGCTTTGTGAAAAGCATGGTGTAGAAGCTGGCGACTTCATGGACTTCATTCGGTGAAAGATCGAACATCGGGGCGATCTCGCACATCGTTTCAGTCGAAATGTATCCTGTCTCTTTTTGCGCCAGGAGCAGGGAAGGGATCAGCGCGGACCTCTTCTTCGGATATTTGCTGATTAAAGCTTGTATCTGCCGACATGCCGCTTCGGAAAGCATGCTAATAATTCCGTTTCTGGGAGCCTTCGGAATAAGCCAAAAAATTGAGCTGTTAAGACTACAAACAATTACAAATCAAACATTTGGAACGAACTAATTCCTGTTAGGGATCTTAGTGGAGACGTTTGGATAGTGTCAAGGATTTTCTAGCTCCGTAGAGACCACCTACTTCTTTAGTTCAGCGAGTGTGGCGCCGCCGCCTCCCTGGTCGGGCGTTGCGAGGCTGAACCGCTCGACCTGCGGATGCTCCGCAAGGAACTTGGCAATCGCTTTCCTCAAAATTCCCTTGCCATGACCGTGGATGATGCGGACGGTCTCGACGCCTGCCAGGTATGCCTGATCGAGAAATTTATCCACGCGATCCAGAGCTTCGTCTGCGGTCAATCCGATGACTTTCAGTTCGGAACAGGTTTCCTCAGGAGCGTCTGAAATCAAAGAATGCGCAGGCGGCGCAGGTCCGGCCTTGCTGCCGCTGATTTTTATCAGATCATTGCGGTCTGCGTGGTAGCGCAGAGGGCCTATCATTACAAGATAGGAGCCATCGTGTATGTATTCCACGATGCCTTCCCGGTCGAGCGAGCGCACCTTGACGCGATCGCCTTCCTTGATCTCCTCGGCATCACCCGGAGCTGCACCCTGCAATGGGGCGCTGAGCTCTTTTCCGGCAGGGTTAGAGTCGGCGGCAGCTTGCAGCTTTACGGATTTTCGATGCAGTTCCATGCCCTGTTTTACGGCTTGTTTTTTAAGACGGACGGCTTCCACCTGGTCTTTTACGTTCTGCACCGCGCGATCGCTTTCAGCCTTGAATTCGGCTACGACCTGGGACATGGCCGCATCAAATTCCTTTTTTCGTGATTCTTCGTTCCGGGCGAACTCGGCTTCCAGCCTGGAGTATTTTTCGGCCACTGCCGCGCGTTCTTCTTCAAGCGAAGCGCGCAAGCTTTCCTGTGCGCCCAGCGTTTCCTTCAGTTGCCGCAGATATTCCCTGGCCTGGGCGTGGCTGGGCTCCAGATGCGCTCTGGCATTTTCGAGGATCTCCTCGGTCACCTGCATTCTTCGCGCAATTTCCAGTCCCGAAGAAGCGCCCGCAATCCCAAGCACCAGGCGATAGGTCGGGCGCAGCGTGCGTTCGTCGAACTCCACGGATGCGTTGCGTACGCCGGCTGTCTGGGAAGCCCACATCTTCAGACACGGGTAGTGCGTGGATGCGATGGTCGTGGCACCCATCCTGCGGAAGAATTCGACAATGGCTATGGCAAGAGCGCCGCCTTCATCCGGATCTGTTCCCGTGCCTACTTCATCGAGCAGCACCAGAGCCGGAGGGCGCACACACTGGGATGTCTCCGCGATGCGGCGCATGTGCGCTGTGAAGGTGGAGAGGTTTGCCGCTATGGATTGGTGATCTCCTATGTCCGCGAAAACCTGATCGAAGACAGGGAGGCATGCTGTGCGGGCAGGGACTTGAAAACCCATCTGAGCCATGAGGGACAGCAGTCCCACGGTTTTAAGAACCACGGTTTTCCCGCCGGCGTTGGGGCCGCTGATGACCAGGACCTGATAGTTCTCGTCGAGTTCCAGGGAAATCGGCACGGGTTGTTCTCCGGAGCCGCGCAGGGATTGCTCGAGCAGGATATGCCGCGCCTCGCGGATCTGGTACGTCTTGTCATCGGAAATTCGCGGCGGCACGCAATCATACTCCGCAGCAAAGAGAGCTTTTGCCTGGGCGACGTCCAACTGCGTCACGATTTCGAGAATGGTTTTGATCGATTCGAGATTTTCCCGGAGAGATTCTGTGATGGACAGCAAAATCCGGGATACTTCGATCCCTTCCTGCTCTCGCAGCCGGACCAGATCGTTGTTCTGGTTGATGACCGTCATCGGTTCCACAAAGGTCGTCTGTCCGCTCGATGAAAGCCCGTGCACAACGCCGGGTATCTGGTTGCGCGAGTCGGTTCGGATCGGGATCACGAATCGGCCGTTGCGAAACGTGATGATCTCTTCGCGCACCGCGTGCTCTTGTCCTCGAAAAATCGACTCCAGGGTCCGATGGATGCGGTTGCGGCGCTCTGTCAGGTCCCTGCGCACAGCCTTGAGTTCCGGGCTGGCATTGTCATCGATTTCGCCGTTGGGCAGTATTTTGCCGTGGATTGCCGCAAGCAGAGGCCGTAAATCGGGGATGCCGGATGCGATGCGCGAAAGGTGCGGAAAGGTTCCGCCGGATCCCGCGCTTTTGATCAATTCTTTCACTTCCTTACCTACGAAAAGCAACCGCTCGATGGCCAGTATCTGCCGCGGTTCGAGGCTGGTGCCTTCAATGTGGAGCTGTTCCAGCAGAGGATCGAGATCCTCGATCCCGGAAAGCCCGAAACGTCCCCGGGCATTCAGATAGGTGACGCATTCCCCGGTGATTTCCAGTTCCCGGAGGATCTCGGATCGCGAAACCGAGGGGCGAAGGCGCAGCATTTTGAGCCGTCCCGGCGCGGTTTGCACGTGGCGCGCTGCCAGGTTGATCAGGTCCTGTAATTCCAGTGTTTCAAATGTCCGTTCATCCATGCGATTCTCTCAATTCCCCGGAATCTTACGCCCGTTTGAAAATGGACGCCAGATTTGATGTTTAAGAGAAATGCGGGTAAGAGTGGCCAGACGCCGACTTTTCCGGTACATTATTTCATTCCGGTAGGTGTGCATATGAAAAAAAAGGATTTTGTTTCCATTCGCAACTTTTCGACCGACGAACTGAATGAGCTTCTGACTTCGGCTCAGGCGATCAAAGCCGATCCATCAAAGTACAGCAAGAGGCTTGAAGGCAAAGCGCTCGCTCTGCTCCTGGAAAAGCCATCGCTGCGCACGCGCGTCTCGTTTGATGTCGGCATTCATCAGCTGGGCGGTTTTTCCGTTTCTCTGTCTCAAACAGAGATCAGCCTTGGTAAGAGAGAGTCTGTCGGTGATGTTGCAAAAAACCTGGAACGAATGGTGCAGGGCATCATGATTCGTACCTTCAGCCATGACATCGTGGAGGAGATGGCACGATCCACTGGCATTCCTGTGATCAACGGGCTTACCGATTTCAGTCACCCATGCCAGGCGATGGCTGACTACATGACCGTATTCGAGGCAAAGGGTCACTCGAAAGGAATTAAGATCGCATATATCGGGGATGGGAACAACGTCGCGCACTCTCTGATATACGGTGCCGTCCGTTTGGGCGTGCATCTGGCCGTTGCAACTCCTGTGGGGTATGAGCCGAATCCGGAGGTCCTGAAATGGGCGCGTGAAAACGCTGGTGCCACGGGATGCATACTCGATATCGTACAAGATCCTGTCGCCGCCGCTGCGGATGCGGATGTCCTCTACACGGATGTATGGGCCAGCATGGGGCTGGAATCGGAAGCGGCCCACCGGCGGAATGTTTTCAGCTCCTACCAGATCAATGACGCACTCGTCGCTCATGCAAAACCGGACTACGTTTTTATGCATTGTCTTCCCGCGCACCGCGGGGAGGAAGTTTCGGATTCAGTCATCGATTCTCCAAATTCAATCGTGTTCCAACAGGCGGAGAATCGCCTCCATGCCCAGAAGGCCATCCTGCTTACCCTGATGCGTTAAATCTGATGGGGCACAGCAAAATCAGTTCCAGCTCAGAGCTGACAGCTTTCAGCGCTCAGCTGTCAGCTGTGATGGAACTCCTTCCAACGGGCGGTGTCTAAATAGATAGAAGTAGAAGAAAGCCTCGAGATCTCGAGATCCAACACCGCGGGTGCGAAATTTAAGCATCGAAGGCCAAAAGGCGACGCAGAAGTTTGCGGGGAGGTGTCTATGTTCGAATCTCTGAAGCAGGATGATCCACGGAATGCAATCAGGTGTCTCACATCCTTGTTCCTTTCTCTTGTCGTTCACGCGGCGATTGTGAGCGTGATATTAGTTTTGCCGCTGGTTTTCTTTAGCATGCTGCACGCGGATGAACTTGTGACTTTTCTGATTCAGCCTCCGTACAAGCTCCCCGATCCTCCGGCAGTACCGGCGCCACCGATGCGAACCGCATCTACTGGCACCAAAGTTGACCTCAAGCGCGTTGATCTCGTTCCCCGCACAATCCCGGAGGGCATTCCTGCTCCCGACGAATCCAATGCGCCACCCGCGTTTAGCCGTCTGGTTGATGGTATTGACATTCCAGGTCAGGGCTCTTCATCTGGACCCGGACTAAGCGAAATTCTGGATATGGGCCGGATTGTCGATGTGCCGAAACCGAAGCCCCCGGTTCCACGCATTCCCGTGCCCGTGGGCGGCGATGTTCAGGAATCCAAGCTTCTGCTCAAAGTGGTTCCGGTTTACCCCGCACTCGCTATCGTGGCGCGTGCAGCAGGGAGTGTAATCCTGGAAGCCGAGATTGATGAAGAAGGGAATGTCGCAAACGTGAAGATCGTCAGCGGACATCCACTCCTTGTCAATGCCGCCGCTCAAGCCGTGAAGCAATGGAAATACAGCCCGACCCTGCTGAACGGCGAACCGCAAGCGGTTTTAGCAACAGTGACCGTTGTCTTCCGGCTTAAATAGCGGGCTATGGCCGAATAAGCACCTTCCCGGCGGTCTGTCTGGATTCCAGGGCTTGATGCGCTTGCGCAGCCGCTTCTAGCGGGTAGGTTCGGTCGATCCGGATGCTCAGGCTTTTTTCCGAGATCCACTGGAATAGATCGCCGGATCTCCACATCAGCTCGTCCCTGTTCGCCGTGTAATGCACCAGGCCGGGTCTGGTGAGATACAGTGAGCCTTTGGCATTTAAGGTGCCTGGTTCTATCGGAGGAACCGAAACCGCTGCATATTGCTCCGAACAGAACCATCATGCCGCGTCGTCTGAGGCAATTCAGACTCTTTTCAAATGTTGTTTTCCCGACAGAGTCGTACACGACGTCGACTCCGGCGCCCCCAGTGATGCGTTTCACTTCCTGTTCGAAGTCGTCGCGCGTATAGCAGATGATGTGGTCTGCGCCGGCGTTACTGGCCAAAGCAGCTTTCGCTTCCGTTGAAACGGTTCCGATAACGCGGAGCGCCGATTTTTTTCGCTATCTGAATTAGCAGGAGTCCGACACTCCCGGCCGCCGCGTGTAGAAGCACGGTCTCGCCTTTCCTCAAAGGGAACGTGGAATGAGTCAGGTAATGAGCCGTCAAACCCTGAAGCATTACGGCCGCAGCCAAATCAAAATTGACATTACCGGGCACCAAAACCAGTTGCGCTGCATTCACGAGCGAGTACTCGGCATACGCTCCGATCACGCCTGCGTAGGCGACGCGGTCTCCCGGTTTCACCATGGTTACATTTTCACCGGCAGCCTCAACGGTTCCTGCCGCTTCCATTCCGGGAGTGAAAGGGAGAGAGGATTTATAGAGTCCGGTGCGAAAATACACGTCAATGAAGTTAAGTCCGATGGAGTGGATTTTCACCAGCGCCTGCCCGGGCCCCGGTGACGGTACGGGCAGATCTTCGTACAACATCTTTTCGGGCCCTCCGGTTTCATATACACGAATAGCTTTCATGGGCACTCCCTCTGTTCTGCATTTGTCTTTGAGTTTTTGAACGTCCAAGTTTAGCGCTTGTGAGCAAAGAAGGGGAGGTAATTCCTTCGCAGTCCCTGCGCAAAGGGGTAGAATATCTCTCACGTTTATGGAACCACAACGGGACTTGGAGGAGAAGGCATGAAGCGGGGAACTAATTGGTGTGTGCTTTTGATGTGTTTGCCGTTTACTTCAGCGGCTCTTTTGCTGGCGGAAGTGAAAACAGAGGAAAAGAGCCAGGTCAAGTTCGAAGGAATGATGGGCTCGATGATGGGAATGTTCGGCAACAAGGCCGCCAAGGAAGGTTTGATCAATACGGTTTCCATTAAGGGCGACCGCAAAGCGACGATAAGCGACAATACGGGGGAGATCATCGATCTCGCCGAACAGAAAATCTACAGCGTGGATTTTAAAAAGAAAAATTACGAGGTCATCACATTTGAGGAGATGCGCCGCCGTTTGCAGGAAGCCCGAGACCAGGCCGCAAAATCTGTCCGGGAATCCAAGCAGGAAAAGCCCTCCTCCGACCGGCAAATGGAGTTTGACATTTCGCTGAAGGAATCCGGGCAAAAAAGCGTACGATCAATGGCTATGATTGCCGCGAAGTAGTGATGATCATTACCGGGAAGGAGAAGGGAAAGACCCTGGAGGAGGGCGGGGGTATCGTGATGACTTCGCACATCTGGCTCGACTGGGCATCCCTGCGCTCAAAGAGGTAACCGATTTTGACCAGCGCTACGCCAAGGCAATGGGAGAAATTTTTGGTTCTGCGGATTCTGCCCAGCAAATGGCCATGGCAGCCGCCATGTATCCGGGAATGAAGGACATGATCGGGAAGATGCGGGCGCAGAGCATCAACATGGAGGGTGCGCAGATTCTCACCGAAATGGTCATTGAGACGGTTAAGACTCAGGCGCAGATGTCGCAGGAGCAGAACCAGACCGGCGAAAGCCCTCCGGCACGCCATCCATTCGGGGACTCGGAGGCATGCTGGGTCGCGGACTCGGGCGCAAAAAGGAATCGGAAGGGGATGCCGCCAAACCGAAGAACCGGGCCACGGTCATGACCACGACCCATGAACTGCTGAAGGTTTCGACGGGCGTTTCCGATGCCGATATTGCGATTCCCGCGGGTTTCAAGGAAAAGAAATAGCGGGTCGAGTCAGGGCGCGAGAATGATTCGGAGCTAAAAACACGAGCTGGAACAAACCAACAAGTGGGTGCGGGCTTCAGCCCAGGCTTGTCCAAATTAGGAATCAGCTAAACATCACGATATCGGTGTTCCTTCGGCTTCTCCAACAAGTGGGTGCGGGCTTCAGCCCGCACGATGTAACCGGAATCTCCTGTCGTGCATTCGCCCGGGCTAAAGCCCGGACCCGCTTGTTGGAGGGGCTTTAATATTTGAGTTGGCTCCAGAGCAGCCTTGAGTGATGCTTTGCGTTCGGCTATCGCTATGGCGTTTATCCCGGGGACGGGTACGGACAAGGCTCCAAGCGCCATCGGAATGCGGCTCAAGAAATCACGGCGATCCGGTGAAGCAGGCAGATCCCGTTGCCGGTGGCAATTTCCGCTTTGTATTTTTCAGCATTTTGCCTCTGCTGTTGTGAGCGGTGCGTTCACTTTTTTGAGAGCGCGTCGTCGCCGGGGATGTCGGCATGGACTACGCGGCGCAGGAATTTCCATCGGCCGCCCTCGCGCACCATGGTGTCTTCGTAATGGCCGAGGTATAGAGGCTGCGGTCGGCCACCATCACCCTGGACCACAAAAATCCATTTGGTCGTTGCGTCGGCGTGATCGCCATTTACCTGAATCGTTTCATCGGTAAACAGGTGAAAGTCGGGCGTGCTGGCCTTTCCGGTGCTTTTTCCGATAGTGTCTTCCATCAGCTTGCGAATCGCCTGTGTGCCCTGCGCTTTGCCCATACCCCCGATCCACTCGCCATTTTTCTCGGCAAAAAGCTGTGCGAATGATGCAAAGTCCCTCCGGTCGAGGAACCGACCATAATCTGTCAATAATTGCTGTATCGCCTCGCGGTCCTCCAATTGCTGCAACCGGTTCTCTGTGGTAGTGCGCTTTTCGGCGGATGCGGCGCCGATATACCCTGGAATGGCGCCTCCAATGAGAATGATCGCAATCATGGCGATTGCGAATAGATTGATAAAGACGATCTTTTGCATATAGGCTGCCTCGCTTCGTGATGGTTTTTTCAAAACCGGGGAATTTCAGTTGCTAAGTATAACGCCAGATTTGTTTGCACGATTGAATAAAAAGTTGGGGCATTGTAGGCTGGGGCCACTGAAATAGAATATGGACGAATATCGCCACGCTAAAGGGAGGAGTCCTCTTATGTTTTGCGAAGATCAAAATGGAAGAAGCCGGACGTTGAATCGAAGTGAAAGCCGCCGCCTGTTTCTGCGCAGAGCAGCCTATACTGCGGGAGGGATTGCCGTCACCTATTCCATGTCCGGTCTTCCGAGCGTGGCGGCATGGGCAGCAAATGCCCCCGTGGTCGAGACCGCGTACGGCAAGGTGCGCGGATTTCTGAACGACGGCATCTGCAGCATTCCGGGGCATCCGGTATGGAGCTTCGACGGCCGGGAAAAACCGCTTCATGCCGCCTCAAAAGCCGGAGCCATGGGCGGGTGTCGCGGGATGCGACGGGCTACGGTTACAGCGCGCCGCAAACCGATCCGGCGACACGAGGCCTGGATATGCCGGAAAGCGAAATCGGGCAAGATTGCTTGACCGGTTCTGACGGATACCGTGTTGCCTCCTCCCGAAAGCGAGGACTGCCTCTTTTTGAATGTCTGGACGCCGGGCGTGGGAGCCGCTAAAAAGCGTCCCGTCATGGTATGGCTGCATGGCGGCGGTTATGCAGTTCCGGTTCCGCCTCAAGTCTTGCTCTATGACGGAACCAATCTTGCCATGCGCGGCGACGTCGTGATGGTTGGTGTCAATCATCGCCTGAATGTTTTCGGCTATACCCATCTGGGAGATTTCGGCATTGCCGGAATACGCGCACTCCGGCAATGCCGGACAACTGGATATCATTGCGGCGCTGGAGTGGGTGCGGAGACAACATCGAGCGTTTTGGCGGCGACCCGAAGCGCGTGATGATTTTTGGCGAATCCGGCGGCGGAGCGGAAGGTCTGCATGCTCCTGGCCAGCCCGCCCGCCAAGGGTCTTTTCCATTCCGCAGTCATTCGAGAGCGGTCCCGGCATCCGGGTGAGCGAGCGAGCGACCTGCGACTAAAGCCGCCGAAACGTCTGCTGGCAGCTTTGGGATTGAAAGCCAAACGAGTGTGCCGGAACTGCAGAAGATTGAGCACCGACACAGATCCAGGCCGGCGTATTATGCCGCGCACGGCAGACGCTGGCAAAGCAGGGAGGATCCGGTGGAGGGACTGGGAAGCGGCGCTTTCAGCCCGGTCCTCGATCCCGAGATCCTTCCGGCGCACCCATTCCATCCTGACAGCGACGCGCATCTCCGAAGATGTCCCTGTGATGGTGGGATGGAATAAAACCGAATCAACTGTGTTTATGCTTTCCGATAAGGATGCATTTTCGCTGGATGAAGCGGGAATGCGGAAGCGCCTTGAAGGCATGGTCGGAGCCGGAAGCAGATGCGCATTGATCAAAATGTATCGAAGCGAAAATCCCAAACATGTCGCCGTCCGCGGTCTTTTTCAATATAGCGAGCTATTCCATGATGGGATCCGGATCCGTGACGATTGCCGAACGCAAAGCTGCTGCTCGGGACGCGCGCCCGCCTATCTATATCGCTTTGACTGGGAAACGCCCGATCATGGGCGGGAAGCTCATTTCAGTCCCCACGGTCTGGAAATGCCGATGTGTTTTCGACAACGTCGAAAACGGCGGCGAAGCGCTTGACCGGCGGAGGTCGCAGATGCTACAAAGCTGGCGGCAAAAATAAGCGAGGCCTGGATCTCGTTTGCGCGAGAAGCGGGAATCCCAATAGCACAAAAAAGCGGGCTGCCTCAATGGGATCCCTACGATTCGAACAAGCGGACTACGATGATTTTTGACAACCAGAGCAGGATTGTCCTCGATCCCAGAAAGGAGCAGCGGCTCGCCTTTGAGCGAAAACCCAATAACAGCTAGGAACTCCCGCTAATACGCGGACAGGCTCCCCGGGAATCACGAATAACTCCGGGTAAATTAGAGAGAAAGGGGTGTCAGATTGCAGCGGTATCCGAATCCGGGGATGTTGGAGCAAATAGTTCCACGCGCGGCAAATAGATTTTGCAGATATTTCCCGATTGTGAATTGCCTGTAGTTTCGAGCCATCCTCCAATGCGTTGCACCATCGTCTGGATGGATCCGATGCGCCTCTCCGGACGGACGGAGCAGCCGTCAGCTGTGACAATCAGCAATACGTACGTCCCGGGGGGCATCTCCGGGGAAAAGTCGGAGGTCGACGGTACGATTTCGACATTGGAAGTCTCGATGTTCACCGTCCCACCCATCGGAAGAATCTCCCGTGAGCTTGTCATAAGACTTGAGATCAGTTGAGCCAATTCCTGGCTGTTGGCGGATACCAATCCGATGCGTGTTGATAGAGCGGTCTGAAGGTCGATGTCCTCGCCAGCCAGATTGCGCAGCATGACATCGTTGTCGGCCAGAACTTTGTTGAGATCAAGCAGGTCCTGTGTCCGGTCGGATTTCTGTGCAATGGAGAAAAACTGGCGCGCATGCTTGATTCCGCGGTTGGCATCGTTCAACAGAGTGTCTGCAACTTTGCACGCCTTTTTTTCCGTATTTAGCGGATTCTTTTAATTGCGCGCCGCATTGCATCAGCGACGTGCATAGATCTTGCAGGCTTTTTACCGTCGCGATGGCCAGATCTGTTGTGGCTTCCATCCGGCGCGCGCGTCGGATTTCAGCGCTCAGCGGATGCGTTCTGGATATGTCGGTAAGAATTCTTTCGATACAGGATGGCTTGCCGGCTGAAGCTGTTAGAAGGCGGGCGTTTTCCTGAATCCGGATAAGCCTGCCGTCGCGGGTCAGAGCACGCCCACTCGTAACATTCTCAAGCTTTCCACTTTGCAGCAGGCGCTCTTTCAGCGCGCCTTCGAAGGCGTACAGATGGAACGTTGGCTCTCCGGCCTGGGCTTCTTCGGCTCCGGCGAACCCAAACATATGAGCGGCTGCATCATTGCACCGCAATACTTGGCCCTCGAGTGTGGCTAGAACCATCCCCGCTATGCTGTGCCGGGACAATTCTTCGTGCCGAAGCTGCAGTCCGGAAAGCTCAGTTGCAAGCTGCTGCATATCCGCTTGGAGCTGTTCAACCTGCTGAAGCTTTGCATCCAGGAGTTCTGACTTCCTGCAGTGTTCCTCGGCAATTTGTGCATAGCGGGATTCTGACTCATGCAGCGCTGATGTCAATTCCGACTGTTGCTGTTCGAGGCATTTGGGCATTTCTGTTCCAGTTCGAGACGCACTGTTTGCCATTGAGCCAGTTCGGAATTGTGTCCTTCAATGGTGTTTGCCAGTGTGGCCTCGGCATGCCGAAACGCGTTTTGCAGTGCGGTCTGCTGTTCCTCATGATTGAGGCATTTCTGCTCTAATTCCAATCGCGCCAGATTCCATAAAGAGCGCTCGGAGACGTGCTCTTCGGTTTGCTGTGAGAGATAGGATTCCACTTCTTCAAGCGCTATCTGGAGAGAAGTCCGCTGGGCTTCCGCCTCTTTGTGCTTTCGTTCCAGATCCAGGCGGATGGCATTCCAATTTGAGCGTTCAGCGGTCATGGCTTCAGCTTGCCGCTCAAAATGAGCCTCGGCATCACGGAGAGTCGATTCCAGCGCCGACCGCTGTGATTCAATAGCTTGAGTGTTCAGCTCCAATTCCAGCCGGAAGGCATCCCACTGGGAGCGTTCAGACGTCAACATTTCCGTTTGCTGTCTAAGACGGGCTTCGGAGTCGAGCAGCGCGGATTCCAAAGCGGCCCGCTGTGATTCGGTTTCCTGGGCTTTCTGTTCCAAAGCCAGCCGGAGAGCATCGCACTGGGGAACGTTCTTCGGTCAGCAACTCAGCTTGTTGCGCCAGGCGTGATTCGGACTCGCGCAGCGCGGATTCCAAAGCGGCCCGCTGCGATTCGGTTTCCTGGGCTTTCTGTTCCAATGCCAGCCGGAGAGCATCGCACTGGGAACGTTCTTCGGTCAGCAACTCAGCTTGTTGCGCCAGGCGTGATTCGGACTCGCGCAGCGCGGAATCCAAAGCGGCCCGCTGCGATTCGGTTTCCTGGGCTTTCTGTTCCAAAGCCAGCCGGAGAGCATCGCACTGGGAACGTTCTTCGGTCAGCACACTCAGCTTGTTGCGCCAGGCGTGATTCGGACTCGCGCAGCGCGGAATCCAAAGCGGCCCGCTGCGATTCGGTTTCCTGGGCTTTCTGTTCCAAAGCCAGCCGGAGAGCATCGCACTGGGAACGTTCTTCGGTCAGCAACTCGGCTTGTTGGGCCAGGCGTGCTTCGGACTCGCGCAGCGCGGATTCTAAAGCGGCCCGTTGCGATTCGGTTTCCTGAGTCTTTTGCTCTAATTCAAGCCGGAGAGCATCGCATTGGGATCTCTCTGAATTGCGCTCATCGGTTTGATGTGCCAGATTGTCTTCGGCATTGCGCAGTGCATCCTGCAATGTCGCCCGAACAATTTCCGCGTCCTCGATTTTCCGTTCCAGGTCTTGCCGGACGGATTCCCATTGGGATTTTTCTGCGGCAAATCCTTCAACCTGGTGTGCGAGCCGAGTCTCAGCATCGCCCAGAGCCGATTCAAGGCTAGCCTGCAAGCTTTGAGCGTATTGGGCTTTCTGCTCCAATTCCAGCCGGGCTGCGTCCCACTGCAAACGTTCGACACTTAGCGTTTCCGAAAGTTGGGCGAGTTGTGTTTCGGAGTCATGCTGTTTCCGCTCTAACTCCGGAATTATGGATTCCCAGTGCATCCGCTCGGCGGAATGAGATTCAAGAAGGTTTTGTTGCGTAGATCGGAGTGACTCGGCCATGCTCTCTATTTTTGTGCATTGCTCCTTCAAACCCTCGCGTACCTGCTCCCAGTTGGCGCGCTCGGCGGTTTGTTCCTCCAGAAGCTTTTCATACCGTGCTTCAGCTTCCTGCTCGGCGGCTTTTAATAGCGCCTGCTGTTCTTCTGCCTGGGTGCAGCGGGATTCAACCTGCTGCAAGATATTCGCCCACGTGGATTGTTGAAGAATGTTTTTATTTTGCAGATCAACGAATCGAGATTCGGAATCCTGGAGAGCTTTTTCCAGATCCCTGCATTTCTGCTGCACCTCTTCTTCGACAAGCGGCCCGCTTCCGGTTTCGCTCAGGGGATAGACGGCTGACAGGGCTGCAGTGGCGCCGGCGGAATCCCGGCGCATCGGGACGGCGCGGAGTTCGATGCCGGGAATCGTTCCATCCAGACCTTTCCATTCAATGCGGATGGACACGCTGGTCCCTTTGCCGATAGCTGCAAAAAGGGCCGCCACTTTTTCGCGCTCTTCCTGGGGCAAAAGATTATTAAAGTTCTTTCCGATGATCTGCTCCAGGCGTTCGGCGCCCATAAGTTTGAGGGCGGCACGATTGATCGCAAGAAAGGTGCCGTCAGGTGCAATCACAGTGATGCCTACAGGCATTGTTTCGACGATCTGGCGCAAACGTTCTTCCCGCGATTTAAACGCAGCTCGCATTCGGACCAGTTCGCGGCGTTTGTTTTCTCTTTCAAAGATAGGGATCAGCCTTTGGAAACAACTTTCCGTCTTGGCAACGCAATCGGAAGCGCCGGCCTTCATGGCTTGGATGGCGGTGTTCTCATCCCCGGGATTTGTCAGGAGAATAATCGGGAGGTCGGGAATCCGCAGATTCACATCTTTGATTGCGTTTAGCGTGTTTATGCCCGCAGCGGCACAATCAATGACAAGGACTTCGTCCTGGAGAGTCCCGGTTTCGGGAAGCTTCAGCAAGCCATCCGGTGCAACCGATACGGATTCGATGGCTATTTGAGGCAGACTGGATGCATTCTTATGGATAGCCTGAATGTCGCCGGCATAAAGCAGCCGTACTAACCGGGCGTGCGGATTATGATGCGCCTGATGGCGCTTCCTCGCCTGGTTCAACGCATCCTGCAGCAGGGATACAAAACCTGCACGCTTCAAAACAAAGTTATCCACTCCTGCTTTAAGCAAGTCCACGGGAGGATTTTTTTCTGTGGTGCTGACCAGAGAGACAATGCCGATGGCTTTTTTGCCCTGGCGAACGGCTGTGACAAGATTGAATGCATCCACCGTTGGCACCGACGCGTCAAGGAGAATGGCTTCACACGTCGCCGATGCGGACATCCGCGCCATGGCATCCTTCGTGTTGAGGGAAGCCTCCATGTGGATGGCGGGCGCCTGCGCGGCTAACTCGTGCTTGAGCAGATCAGCTTCTCGGGGGTCGTCGCTGATAAAAATAAGGTTCATACGGGCCAGTCAGTTTTCATAACCTTTGATCCCATTCGGTACAGATCCGCAAATTTTCAATGCCAGCATGGTTCACAACCGGTTGGATCCGCTTTCCTGCAGCGACCACTTACCAATCGTTCCGGTTGAACATATCCCGAGCGAATATACCCTCTTGAGCAATGACTGTCAGAACAACAGAATCCCTATCCAATGGGCTGCCGAAAATCAGTTCCGCCGGCAACTGGTTGCCGGTGGCGTCGATCACAGAAGGCGCAGTCGCTTCCGGCAGGGAGACTTGTTTTTGTTCCTCCAGTTCGGCAGACAAGTCATCCAACATGTGAAAAGGATGCTCGAAGGCTATGGCAGACTTGTAGCGGGGAACCCCATTCAGAGAACTGATAGCAGATCGAGTAATTAGCCCTTCTGTCGTAAAGACACCGTTGGTGGTCACAAACTTGAGGAGAATTTCCATTTGCGGCCGCAGGCGCACATCGGTTTCCAGAAGAATGCCTCCACGGGAGATGTTGACGACCTGAGCCTCAAACCCTTGATTAAAAGCGACGCTTTTCAAAAAAGGGGCGGCAGAATGCTTCAGGCGAAGATATTCCCTCCGGTTTGCTTTCTCTAGTTCGGCAGGCAAGTCATCCAACATGTGAAAAGGTTGCTCGAAAGCTATTGCAGACTTGTAGCGTGGAATCCTATTCAGGGAACTGATTGCAGAGCGAATAATTAGCCCTTCCGTCCTGATAACACCGTAGGTGGTTACAAGCTTGAGAAGGATTTCCGTTTGCGGCTTCAGTCGCACATCGGTTTCCAGAAGAATGCCTCCACGGGAGATGTTGACGACCTGAGCCTCAAGCCCTTGATTGAAAACGACGCTTTTTAAAAAAGGGACAGCAGAAGGCTTCAGGCGAAGATATTGTCTCCGGTTTGCTTCCGAAAGATCTCCTTTGTTCCTTTTCACGACTTAAAGTTTCCAAATAATGATTTTTGCGTGCCTGTCCTGTAAAAACTAGAGCAACATTCTTAATAATCGGCTGGTTTCGAGGAAAGTTTAGAGCCAAGTCCTGGCTTGTCCGAATATGGGCTAACGCTTCAGGAATCTGTCGAGCCAATCGATCACGGTTTTGTAAAACAGCTCCGAATTCTGCGGCTTGGAAATCCAGTGCCCTTCATCAGGAAAACTCAGCAGTTTCGATTCTATCCCGCGCCTCTGCAGGGCTGTGAACATTGCCAAACCCTCCGCGATCGGGACTCGAAAATCAAGCTCTCCGTGCGTGACGAGCTGCGGTGTTTTGAAGCTCTTCGCGTAGCGTCCCGGAGAAAGAAAATCATAAAGCTGCGGGTTGTCATAAGGCGTTCCGCCCATCTCCCATTCGGGGAACCATAGCTCCTCGGTACCGTAGTAGCTGCTCGTCTGGTCGAAGCTTCCAGCATGGGCAACGAGGGCCTTGAACCGATCCGTGTGTCCCTGGAACCAGTTGATCATGAATCCGCCAAATGACGCTCCGGCAGCCGCAGTTTTTGTCTTGTCCACGTAAGGCAAATTCTCAACGTCGTCCATTACCAGCATCAGGTCCCTGAAACACCGGCCGCCCCAGTCCCTGTTGATTCCGTCGATCCACTGCTGGCCATACCCGGTCGATCCGCGCGGATTGGGCAGGACTACAACGTATCCTGCGGCTGCATACATTTGAGGGTTCCATCGAAATCCCCAGTTGTCGCCCCAAGCTCCCTGCGGCCCGCCGTGGACCAGCATGAGAACCGGATATTTTTTTGACGAGTCAAATTGTGGCGGCTTCATGATCCACGTGTGGATTTTGGGAATTTTTGTATTGGGAGGCTTCCCGTTGAACCAGAATTCTTCGGCTTGATTCATAGCCAGAGTTGCCAGCAGCGCATCGTTGTGATGGGTCCGCGCAACGGGATTGGATCCGTTTGAGGCGGTTGTATAAACCTCGGCAGGCTGATGCATCGAGGATCGGGTAAAGACAAGCGTGCGTCCGTCGGGCGCCAAGCCCAGATCTCCGGATGAGTGTTCCTTCACGAGGCACCGCACTTCTTTGCCTTCAAGCGAAATTTCGAAAATGCTGCTGCGACCGCTGTCTTCGGCAATAAAGCACAGTCTCCGGTTGTCCGGCGCCCACGCAAACGAGTCTATCCAGCGGTCGAAGCTCTCGGTTAAGTTCCGATGCTGTCCGGGGGCGCGGTCGTAGAGCATCAGGCGGAATCGATCGCTCTCATATCCGGCACGGAACTGAGCGCGGTAGGCTATGAATTTTCCATTAGGAGAATACAAGGGGGATCCGTCATACGCCGGATTCGTCGTAATTTTTCTGGTTTCGGCGGTAAGAAGGTTTACGGTAAACAAATCCACGTTCGTGGATCGTTCTTCCTGCAAGTCGTGGTTTGATGCGAAGCAGACCTCCGTTCCGTCTGGAGAAAATGAATAGTTGTCGGGGCCTCCGAGGGAGAAGGGCGGCGTATCGTAGTCGCCTGGCGTGATGTCGCGTGGGGGGCGCGAGCCGTTTGCCGGCACGACAAAAAGATGCGAGCGTTTGCCATCCTTCCAGGAGTCCCAATGCCGGAACAGCAGCCGCGTGGCGATATGCGCTTTCACTTTGGAATTTTCAGCCGCCTTCTTCCTGGCAGCATTGCAGTCAAGTGCCTTCTGAGCGTCGCCGGAATCGCACTCGGGATATACCTCAGAGTAAAACAGCAGGTTTTTGCCGTCCGGACTGAAAAGAACTCCGTCGGCTTCTGTCGCAATTTGTGTGACCTTTTGAGGCTCGCCGCCATCCGGCGGCAGAAGATAAATCTGGGATGATCCGTCGCGCGTTGAAACAAAGGCGATCTGCCTGCTGTCAGGAGACCAGCGGGGGCGCGTGTCGCTTTTGGGAGAGTGTGTCAGCTGTCGAGGTTCTCCTCCGGCGACCGGCAGAATCCAGATATCGGAATCTTTGTTGTTCTTTTCCTTATCTACGGCTGTTACGGTGTAGGCAACCCATTTGCCGTCCGGCGATATTTGAGGATCGGCGATGCGCTGCACGCGCATCAGGTCAGCGAATGTCAGTGGTTTTTTGTCGGCTGCAGGCATTATGGAAATCTGAGCCACCAGACCGGCCGCCAATGTCAGAACAAGGGAAAATCGGTGCATAGAACCTCCGCCCACCGGAATCACATTTCAATGCCAACAACAGGCTCCCATGCTTCTTTACAGAATTCATGCGATGGAAGCAAAATCACATGACTTCGGATACACTTTAGAATAGGTCGACAGGTAATCTAAACACAAGCGAATCCATGTACCGTGACAAGAGTAAACCACGCTCGCGCGCGAGGCTGTTAAAAGCGGCGGAAATGTTTTTTGGGACCAAGGGATTCAAGGATGTTGCTGTCCGCACAGCTATAAAACCTGGATTCCGATTTTGGATTAATTGTGTGATCCTATGCTGCGGTGTTGAGTTGATAAGAAGGGTGAACCTGCGGTGCTACTTTAGCCCATTCCAGCCACGGAAAAACGCACACGGAGAACACTGAAAAGAGCTTTATTTCCGTGTTCTACGTGTGCGTTTTTCCGTGGTTGGAGTCGCGTGTTGCTTTGATCTTCGGAATCCGGGATAAAGTGATAGATTTGGGAAAATCCTGGGCCAAAGAGTATCGACCTGAGCGACTGTTTCCGGCAAAGGCTGCACGGGAGGAGGGAACCAGGGCTTTAAGCCGGCAATCGATTACCACCGGCGCCGACAATTGGATGTGAAATCGTTCGGTTTTGCACTCGCGCGCATAAATATCGGCTGCGGGTTCAAAGCGTGTGAAAACGGTCCACAGGAACGATTCGTCGTTCCGGACGCATTCGGCGGCGTCATCGACAAGGCATACGATCCGGAAAGGCTGCACGGCCGCTTCATCCAGCAATTGCCGAACTGCCGTGTCTTGCTCTCGCCACGATGGTCCTTCCACCACAAGCACTCCCGGGGAATACACTTTCTGACTGCGAAATATCGGGTTTTTCAGCTCCGCCGCGGGTGTTGCTTGAAGCGAAAAACGCTTTGTGCCCAAACCCAGCAGCATTGCTTTGCTGCCGTAATTCATTTTCCCGCTTGTGTAATCGAGTGTGTCCTGGGAGACGGGGGAAAAAACAAAGAGATCGGTGGCAAAATCCGCCCGCTCCAGGATGTGGCTGAGCAGAGGACGGAATTCCTTCAGAGGCATGGGTTCGTCGGTGATCAGCAAAAATTTGGTCAGGGATAATTGTCCTTCGCCCAGAATTCTCATGCCGGCCATAAATGCCTCTCGAGGATAGCGCTCTTTGACGACAGCCGCGGCCAGAGGATGAACGCCGGCGTCGTCATAAGCCCATACTGCCTGGACGCCGTTCATTACGAGCGGATAGAGAGGTGCGAACAAATCCTGAAGATATTCGCCGATGTAATGGTCTTCCTGCCGTGGTCGTCCAACAACCGTTGCGGGAAAGATCGCGTTCTTTCGATGATATATGCGATCAACGTGAAAAACAGGGAAGGGGTGCGCAAGAGAGTAGTACCCGTAATGGTCACCGAAGGTGCCTTCCATGCGCCGTTCGCGCGGCGGCACGTGCCCGATCAGAGCAAATTCGGCCTCGGCGGCGACGGGAAGAGAGCTGATGGCATCGTTGCGAATGAAAGCGGGTTTTTTGCCCAGCAGCAGGGAAGCCAGGACAGCCTCGGGGATGTTTTCGGGAAGGGGAGCGATGGCGGCCATGATGAGTGCCGGAGGGCCTCCGAGAAAAACATTCGCCGGGAGAGATCTTCCCTGGATTTCGGCCGCGTGGTAGTGGAATCCCATGCCGCGATGGATTTGGAAATGCATGCCTGTGGCAGCATCGTCAAATATTTGATTCCGGTACATCCCGATATTGGCTTTGCCGGAGACGGGGTGTTCCGTATAAACCAGCGGGAGCGTTAAAAAGGGCCCGCTGTCCATCGGCCAGCTCCAGATTGAGGAAGCGCCTTGAGCCGGGGCGGATTCATGGCGTTTTCCAGAACAGGGCCGGAACGGCAGCTTTTGGTGCCGAGCTTCAAGCCTGTTTGCAGCAGATCGCGGTAGTCCCAGATCGCTGTGAGCGATGGCGCGGTCACTCTCTCCAGGGCTTCCACAACTCTGCGGACAAAACGGGAAGGGTCCTCGCCAAAGGCAAGCTCAATGCGCCGGCGCGTGCCGAATAAATTGGTCGCGACCGGGAAGTCAGTGCCTTTAACGCTGGTAAAAAGCAGCGCCGGCCCGTGGCGCGCGACCGTGCGTCTCTGAATCTCCGCCAACTCGAGATAAGGATCGACGGGCAAATCGATAATGCAAAGCTCTTTTTCTCGCTTGAGGATGTCCAGGTAACTGCGGATATTGGTTGGTCTCATAATCTGCCAGGGATTCAGTATACCTAAACTTTGATATTATTCTTCGTCTATTGGAACGCCGTGTGGAATAGGCGATACTGCAAAATAAAACTGCCTCAAGGAGTGGATGCAATGGAAGACTTCGAAAAACTCGGCCAATTTTACCTGGGTCGACAACATGATTTGTCGACGGGTCGTCTGACGGAGAACCTCGTCATGTACGATGCGAAAGACCTTGTGACCCATGGAGTCTGTGTTGGCATGACGGGCAGCGGCAAGACCGGTCTGTGTCTTGCTCTGCTTGAGGAAGCGGCCATTGACAATATTCCGGCGCTGGTTATCGATCCTAAGGGAGATATGGCGAACCTGCTCTCACCTTTCCGAATCTGAGCGCGGCGGAATTTCTTCCTGGATCAATGCGGACGACGCTGCGCGAGTGAACCAATCTGTTGAGCAGTTTGCCGCCGGACAGGCTGAAACCTGGAAGAATGGACTGGTACAATGGGGGCAGGGTGAGCAGCGCATCCAGAAATTGCGCGCATCCGCTGATTTTGTCGTGTATACGCCGGGTAGCACAGCCGGGACGCCCGTTTCCGTGCTCAACAGCTTTGCCTGTCCTGCCGCGGCTATTCTGGAAGACAGGGAAGCCACTGCCGACCTGATTACGTCTGCAACTTCGGGGCTTCTGGGACTAATCGGAGTGACGGCAGACCCAATCAGCAGCCGCGAGCATATCCTGATTTCTAACATTATTCAGCATAACTGGAAACAACGGCAGGATACGGATATTGTCTCGCTGATCCGATCGATTCAGACGCCTCCATTCGAGCGCGTCGGAGCTTTTGTTACCGATTCGTTTTTTCCGGCTAAGGAAAGATACGAACTTGCTCTGAAACTGAACAATCTCCTGGCAGCGCCCGGATTCGGAACGTGGCTGGAAGGCGAACCTCTGGACGTTGCCCGTTTTTTGCATACTCCCGAAGGGCGACCGCGGATTTCAATTTTCAGCATTGCGCATCTTTCGGATGCCGAGCGGATGTTTTTTGTGACGCTTCTTTTAAATCAGGTGGTGGCCTGGATGCGGACGCAGCCGGGAACTACGAGTTTGCGCGCTTTGGTTTACATGGATGAGGTGGCTGGATATCTTCCTCCGGTTGCCGATCCGCCATCCAAGAAGCCATTAATGCTTCTCTTTAAGCAGGCCCGGGCTTTTGGCGTTGGAGTTCTCCTTGCCACGCAGAATCCGGTGGATCTGGATTATAAGGCTTTGTCCAACGCCGGGACCTGGTTTGTTGGACGCCTGCAGACGCCCCAGGATATTGACCGGCTGGTTAAAGGAATGGGGGCCGGCGCGGGAGAATCGGAAGAAGATTTGAGCAAAACTATTTCGGCACTCGGCAAGCGCGTCTTCCTGATGAAAAATATTCACGAGAACGCGCTTGAAATTTTTCAAACGCGCTGGTGTTTATCGTATCTGGCCGGCCCGCTGACGCTGGCCCAGATCAAAACGCTGACTGCCGACAGGAAGACGGCACACCGGCCTTTGCAGTGTCTGGGCAAATGCCGGCCGCTCCGGTCTCCAATTCCGTGACTGCGGGGCGACCAAGCCTGCCGCCGCAAATTCCCGAATTCTTTTTGCCATTGCGCGGCGCAAAGCCGGCGGGCGCGCTCCTCTGTACAAGCCCGTGATCTGCGCTTTGGGAGACGTGCACTTTGCCGGGGGGCAAAGCCTGCGCCATGTTTTCATGGCCGATATCGGCAGCGGGATCCTTTCTTTGAATTGGGACCAGGCGCAGACCGCCACTATCGATGAAAATCAGCTGGAGAAGGAATCTGAAGCTCAGGCTGAATTTGCGTCGCTGGCTTCCGCAGCTTCAAAACCGGAAAACTACAAGATGTGGTCCCGTGATTTTGCGGATTTCCTCTACCGCACAGCCCGGATTGATAGGTATCGCAGCCCGGAATTCAAAGTCGCTTCAGAGCAGGGAGAATCCGAGAACGATTTTCGCATCCGCGTCAGTCAGCTCATTCGCGAAAAGCGTGACCGGACAATGGAGGCGATGAGAAACAAATATGGGCCGAAGATCGCGCTCCTGGAGGACCGGATACGCCGGGCGGAGCAGCGTGTCGAGAAAGAAAAAACCGATGTCCGCCAGGCAGGCATTCAAACAGCTATCTCTTTTGGAGCAACCCTGCTGGGCGCTTTCATGGGCCGCAAAACATTTTCCGCCGGCACTATCGGCAGAGCGTCCACTACCATGCGCACCGGGATGCGGACGGCGAAAGAGCGCACGGATATCGCCGCCGCCTCGGAAAACCTGGATGTTCTGCAGCAGCAGAAGGCCGACTTGGAGGCTGAGTTCAACGCGGAAATGCAGGCTTTGGAGGGTTCCACGGATCCGTCCAAACAGGCTATCGATACGGTTGCCGAGCGGCCTAAAAAAGCGGATGTCGCTGTCCGGCTCGTGGCTCTCGTCTGGTGCCCCCAGTGGAAAACCAAAGATATCTTAATTCCTGATTCGAGATTAACCCGCAGTTCTCCCTTAGGCAAGGATAGGCAGGACAAGCTGCCGATCCATGCCGATTGACATCATGGGAGCTTCTGATAATTTCAATATATGTTAGCCACGAGTAGATGATTTTGCTGAAAAAACTATTTTACACCGGAATTGCGGGCACCGGATAGCGATTTTGGATACACCTTTATTGCAATCTATTATGCAGATCCGATGCCGCCTATTTTACCAGGACGAGGTAATCTTCGCCGATATCGTGCGGCTGGCCGATATATGGATGATTCTGACGCCTGGCTTCTTCACCTACATCCGCAACAAGTAGCTTAGCTTCACGAAGAACTGCCGCCCCACGGAAGTGTCCGGCATTCCGGTCCACTGCAGATTGGGTGGTACATACGGATCCAGATGCAAATTCTCATAGATATCGGTATAGCCTACATACACCGCCGTTCCAGGATGCAGTAGATATGTGAAAAGAAAATCGAGGCCAAACCGTTTCGTGCGATCGAGACTCGAAACAGAATGAAAAGCAGACGCCGATGCCGATGTTTCCGATAACGGCATTAAAATCCCAAATTGTCCTGGAGAGTCGGGAAAGCGGATGAGAGAATGAAGAGGCTATCGCGACTGTACCCGCAGGGCGCCTGAGCACCACATCACGGACCGGTTTCAGATCACGTTTCGTAAAGGCCAGGAGCTTCCAACTAACCCAATATCAATTGGTTGCCGCATGTTTTTTGCGGTTTTGGCAGTGACGGGTGGAATCGGGCCACGGACCTTGCGATTATGAATTGAACCCGAAATTGGCCTGTCCTGCTCTATCAAGCATTTAGAGCGACTTTCATTAGCCTTGTTCTGCGGTTTTCCGCCGTATTTTGCCTGTTCGGTTCCCAAAAGGAAATCCACCTTCACGAATGCCAACCGTAAGACTTTTTGCAGGTTGGCAAGCAATAAGCGAAATGTTATTTATAGCCAGTTCCCGGGAATCATGCTAGGAGATGAAATGATCAGTGCGGCGGGTCATTCATTTCTTGTTACGAGTATAATGATGGAATGATACCAGGAGGGAAATGCATGTTCAGAAAGATAATTTCTCAAGGTTTTGGGATGATATTATTTCTTTTAATGGCAGGAGTCCCTATGGCCGCAGATCAATATCAAATGTTGTTTGACTTCGGTAAAACCGATTTAGCCAATGAATGGCAAACAGTCAATGATGGTGTGATGGGTGGCATCTCCCAGGGTCAGATCAAGACCACTACAGAGAAAACGATGGAATTTTTCGGTAGGCTTTCTTTGGAAAATAATGGCGGCTTTGCTTCCTTTCGCTCAAAACCGAAAAATCTAAACTTCAAAAAGGGAGATACCCTTGTGCTTCGAGCCAGAGGAGATGGCCGCGAATACAGCCTGAACCTATACACTCAAAGACGTTTGACCGCTTTTTCCTACCGGGCCATGTTTACAACGAAAAAGGATGAATGGATTGAAGTCCGTATCCCAATGAACAGATTTGTGGCCACATCCTATGGACAAGTAGTACATGATTCGCCACTCGATCCGAAAGAGATCGATGGCCTTGGAATCCTGCTAGGCGATAAAAAACCGGGAAGCTTTAAGCTTGAGATTGAATGGATAAAAGTAATTAAAGCCGAGTAGCGCCGTGAATAAAACGGAAGGTGTCTTTCGTCTCTATGTTAATATCCCGGGAAAAGACCTGGCAGGTGGAATGTTCATTCCGGGTCGGCGCATTCTGGATGCAGTGTTTATCTCGGCTTTCTGCGGACGCAGCCTGAACAGATTGCACTGCTATAAGCCATGGCGATGATTTCAACTGGGATTACATCTCGTGGATTTATGCCCACAAATTCTGCTGAAGACCCAAAATGAATAACTTGGAGGATCAATACCCCTCCGGGAGCGGAAGTCGGGCTAATCTCGAATCTCGAATCTGGAATCCGGAATCATATGGAGTATGAGAGGGACGAGGCTTCGCTCATGGCTGTGGCATCGTTGATCAGGTCCTGGAAGCTTGTCTGATCGTAGATATCCGACGCGGCTTTGGCCACGCGCTTCCACATCGGGATAAAAACGCACTTCCCGCTCAGCGAGCATTTGGCTGCGCCATTGCCTGTCATGCATGCGACGGGCACTGTAGGACCCTCGATAAATTGCATGATTTCTCCGACGGTTAATTCCTCGGCTTGCCGGATAAGGTAGTATCCGCCCTCCACGCCGCGTCGAGATTGGACGAAGCCGCCTTGACGCAACTGGTTCAGGATTACTTCGAAAAAACGCACAGGTATCGCCTGGGCCTCCGCAATCTCGCTGATTTTTATAGGCCCCTGGCCTTGTCTTTTGGCGAGTTCAAATGTCGCCCGGATGGCATACTGGCACTTCTGGGAAACCATTTCTCTTCTCCGCGCAAACTTAGCGGCTGATAACGAAAATCGCCATATCCGCACGCAAATTTGCGTCCTCGGTATGACGCTGCCTTCTTCCGTGTCGAGGGCAATACGCTTGTGGATCCGGATCTGGCGCTCTCGGCAAAAATCTTCAAAATCCGCGATGGTAAAAAATCGAATATTGGGTGTGTTGTACCATGCGTGGCGCAGCAAGCCGGCCGACACGGGCGACCTGCCTTGTTCGATGAGCATTGTGCGCAACTTGTAGTAGGCAAAATTCGGGAAGCTTACGATGGATTTCCGGCCGACTCGAAGCATGTCCCCAATCAGCCGCTCTACATCCCGGACTGCCTGAAGCGTGTGTGACAGCACGATGTTATCGAAATGGGCATCCGGGTACGGATCAAGTCCGGAATTGAGATCCGCCTGGACCACATCCAATCCGCGCTGAAGACAGGAAAGAACATCTTCTTCGTTGAGCTCAATCCCCGTGATTGTTTTGTTCCCGCGCGCGCGCAGCTTCACCAGCAAAGAACCTCTTCCGCAACCGAGGTCGAGCACGCTCTTATCTGGCTGTATCAGGTTTATGATCTGCTCATAGTCCAGGCGAGGATTGCGGAGTGGGCCAAAAATGCTGGTAGGGGCGTGGATATAGAGGTCGTCGTCTTCGGGGCCTAGCGGTTCTCCGCCGTGGGCATTGTTCAGGAATGCACGCACAAGCTCGCCGTAAATCGGCAAATCGTCCGGTAACAGAAAAGCGTCGTGACCGCATTTGCTTGCGACATTGCAATGGCTCACCGGTTTGCCCAAGGCAATCAGTGCATTGGTTATTTGCTGCGATTGCTCCGGCGGAAAAAGCCAATCGCTGCTGAAACTGATTATCAACCAGCGACATTGGGATCGGGCCAGATTTGCCGAGAGTTGCTCCGTGTTTTTCCCGATATCAAAAAGGTCCATAGCAAGCGACAGCTTGATGTAGCTATTGGCGTCGAAGCGCTCTACAAACTTATCCCCTTGATAGGCAAGATAGGAACCAATGCTGAACTGTTTCTCAAATTCCGTGGCAAATTCGCGGGGCTGCAACCGGTCCGCTTCAAATTTATCCCGCATGGATTCGGGAGACAGGTAGGTGATATGGCCCAGCATGCGCGCCATCGCCAGTCCTGCTGCGGGTACGGTGTCCTTGTCGATATATTGGCCGCTTTTATAATTGGCGTCCCGTCGAATGGCGTTGCGCCCGACGACATCGAATGCCAGGGCTTGAGTCGTCAGGCGAGCGCAGGAGGCCAGCGTCACCGCGCCTGCGAGCCGCGCGGGGTGGCGGATTGCCCATGTCAGCACCTGGTGCCCGCCCATCGATCCGCCAATTGCGGCGAGGAGGCGGGATATGCCCAGGTGATCGATGAGCCTGCGCTGGGTTTCCACTATATCCGCCGCTGTAATCGTCGGAAAGTCCGCCCCATAGCGCTTGCCGGTCGCCGGATTCCGATCGTTAGGACCGGTAGTGCCGCGACAGCCGCCCAGCGCGTTGGGGCAAATGACAAAATAGCGATTCGTATCAATTGCTTTGCCGGGGCCAACCGCGATTTCCCACCAGCCCGGATCATCTTCCGGATCATGGCGCGCTACGTGCGAATCTCCGCTCAAAGCGTGACAGATCAGTATCGCATTGTCTTTTGCCTCATTCAGCCGGCCATAAATTTCGTATGTGACCGTTACATCCGTAAGCTGCCCGCCCAATTCCAGTGTCAGCGGATCGTTGAAGGTACAGGTCAGAGCGTGTCGCAGCGTCCGCGAGGAGCGGACGCTGTCGCTGCTCTGATAGATATCCGTTGTCATTTTGTTTAGCCTCTACCGTTCCCAGCCCGCATTTCTCACGGGCTTTCTACTGCGATCCGGTATGCCGTTGCGCTCCGTCGGGCTCCTCAACGTACTGTCGAGTACGTCTGCGGGGCCCTCGGTCGCAGCCTTGTATCCACGCCCGTCTGCGCCGCCTCGCTACAAAACCCCGTGAGAAATGCGGGCTATTGCTGAGACGCAATCAACGCCTGCTCGAAATCCTCTTGAATGTCCTCGAAATCTTCGATGCCCACCGAAACACGGATGTATTCCTGAGTGACTCCCGCTTCCTTCTGTTCCTTCTCAGACAATTGCGAATGCGTCGTGGAGGCAGGATGGATTACTAGCGTCTTGGCGTCTCCGATGTTTGCCAGATGGCTGGCCAGCTGCACGCTGTTTATGAATCGAATCCCGGCATTGCGGCCGCCGCGAATGCCAAAACCCAGGATAGCGCCCGCTCCGCTTTTGAAATAGCGCTGAGCCAAAGCATAATGCCTGTGGCTTGGAAGTCCCGGGTAGTTGACCCATGATACCGCCGGGTGTTTTTCCAGCCACTGTGCCAGCGCAAGCGCATTGCGCACATGACGTTCCAAACGAATAGGCAGCGTCTCCAGTCCGAGCAGGAAAAGGAAGGCGGCGAACGGGCTCATGCAGGCGCCCGTATCCCTGAGCCAATGCGTGCGGATATGCATGATGTAAGCAACATTCCCCAGGGGCTTGAGGGCTTCCGTGAAAATAATTCCGTGATACGCCTCATCCGGAGCCGTGAATTCGGGCCATTTCGCCGGATTGTCCGCCCATGGGAATGTCCCGCAGTCAACAATCGCACCGCCGACGTGCACGCCATGCCCACCTATGAATTTGGTGGTCGAATAGACAATGATATCGGCACCCTGCTCGATAGGACGGAAGAGCGCCGGTGTCATCACTGTATTGTCGACGATAACCGGGAGTCCATGCTGATGGGATATCTCGGATATCCGCTGAAAATCGGGCACATCGTTTTTCGGATTACCAATCGATTCGAGGTAAACCAACCGCGTGTTGGCATCGACCAACTCCGCAATCTGCTCGGGATGATCCGGATTGAAAAAGCGCACCTCAATCCCAAGCTTCTTGAAAGTCTGAGAAAAAAGCGTCCAGGTGCCGCCGTAAAGGCTTGTGGAGGAGATGAAGTTCTGGCCGGAATGTGCGATAGAGAGGATGGCCGCGGTGATAGCCGCCTGGCCGCTGGCAAAAGCAAGGCCGCCGATGCCGCCGTCGAGAGCAGCCAATCGCTTTTCGAGAACGTCATTCGTGGGATTCATCAGCCGGGAGTAAATGTTGCCCAACTCTTTCAGTGCAAAAAGATCCGCAGCATGTTCGGTGCTCTTGAACGCATAGCTGCTGGTTGCGTAAATCGGCACGGCTCTGGCCATCGTCGCCGGATCTGCTTCCTGCCCCGCATGCAGCGCCAGTGTTCCCAGTCGATAGGATTTCTTGTTCTGATTCATTGTTTCACCCATTCCTTTCACCGTCATATTCCAAAATGATTCTTAATCCTGATTAAAACGATTGAGTATGTCAAGAATGATTTATAGGCAGAGAACTGTACCTGGTTATAGCTGTCCCCCGAATATGAAAGGGGACAGTATACACCAGGTACAGTTGCACTTTCCCCACAGCAGCTGGGTGTCTATACATTTACTTCAAGAAGTGGCTGTCCACTGTTTTCTCGACTGTCTCACGAACGATGATGAGGAAAAATGCAGTCCAGTATACCCAGGTCCAGTAGCTAAGCTATTACAGTTGGTCTGAGCTTAAGGCCTGGATCCACTGGTTTTCCGGTTACAGGTTTGTCTTTGGCAGCAGGCTGGAATAAATCTGGTAAGTAGCGAGCATCGAAGCAGACGATGATAATTTTTTCAGGCAACGCGTTTTGAGCGAGGTGCTTTTCTATCTCGGCGATGGCTATTCGTGAAGCTCTTTATGCATCTTGGGATCCCGATCAGAGGAGAAATCGAATGATACGCTCTCGTGGGAAATTCCCGCCAATGCATCCTGGACGAGGCGAGGGACATCCAGTTCTTGTTCGGCACGTTCCGCCTGTTCTATGTTGGACATTGTTTCCGGGTGTCGCGGAATGAAAAGGGAACAGCAATCCTGATCGGCTAGAATGCTGATCTCATAGGTGCCTATTTCGCGCGCGATCCGCACAATCTCTTCCTTGTCATCCCCGATCAAAGGCCTGAAAATCTGAAGCGTGGCGACGGCAGAAATTGTCCGGATATTCTCCAGGGTCTGGCTTGCTACTTGTCCCAGGCTGTCGCCCGTGACAAGGGCTGCGGCTTTTTCTTTTTGAGCAACGGCTTGGGCGATGCGCATCATAAACCGCCGGTAAAGAACTACGCGCAGCGAGGGAGGCGCATAGGCGACGATCTCGTGCTGAAGGTCGGCGAAAGGCACCAGATGCAGGTGCGATTCCAGTTGGTACCGGGAGAGCGTGCGCAGAATGCGCCGTACTTTTTCCTGAGATTCCACGGTTGTGTGCGGAAAGCTGTGGAAGTGGATAAACTGAACGCGGCAGCCACGCCGCATCATCCTGAACGCGGCGACCGGAGAATCGATGCCTCCGGAGAGAAGGCAGAGTACTTTCCCGCCGGTCCCGGAAGGCAGTCCTCCGGCCCCGGCAATCTTGGAAAGATAGAGGAAAGCCCGGGCTCCGACGATTTCCACGGAGAAGACTGCGTCCGGATTTTCCATGCGCACAGCGGCTTTAGTGAGTCCCTGTACGAATGCGCCCAGCTCCTGGTTCAGCTGCTGCGAATTCATGGGAAAGTCCTTGGTTCCGCGTCGCGCATCGATTTTAAAGGTTTGAAAACTTGTTGTGGGAATCAGCTCGGCCAGTCCCGACTGGATGGCATGGAAATCGGCGGCGACTTCCCATGTCGCGGCAAAGTTTGCAACCCCAAAAACTGTTTTAAGCCGCGCTGTAATCTCTTCCAAGGGGGAATCCGGCCGGAGTGTTATGAGCAGCCGTCCTGAAAAGCGCTGAATGGAATCATACGACAATCCTTTCAGGAGCGACACGACATGCTGGTGCAGGTGGGCCTCAAACCATCCCCTATTATTTCCCTTAAGGTTGATCTCATGGTAATGAGCAATTATGGTGCGTTTCACGGACATAATCTTACAGCATACGGAGGCATTTCCCGCACGATTTGATTGTTCCGGGGGCCCCATCTCCCGCATTTCGCCGTATCTGCATGATTCCCCAAAAAAATCGAAAAAACTGTTGAAATCCCTGAACCCCAATCCGGTGGCCGACATCTCTATATATGGAGTAATTCTCGGCCTTAAATAAATAAAACAAAAAAACCTAAAATGACCGTTTTTTTTTGTTTTGAGTAACCTTGAACAATCAAGGAGCGTATAGGGAGTGGAGCGTTTTGCCGGCTATAAATTGCATCATCTTGGAGGCGGTATGAAAAAGGACATAAACTCCATCATCTTGACGCGGCAGGAGCTGCAAATCATGAAGGTGATCTGGAGTCTTGGGACAGCAACCGTTAAGGATGTGTGTGATAGCATGTCGCGGACTAAGGCGGTTGCATATACTACCATCCTGACGCTGATGGGAATCCTGGAGGAAAAGGGAGCTTTGACTCATACGCGATCGGGTAGGGCTTTTCTGTTCAGGCCCATCCTTTCCCGGCGGCAGGCAACCCGGAACCAGATGCGCGATGTCATAGCGCGCTTTTTTGATGGCAACCCTGAAAGGCTGATGGGGGATGTTCTGGAAAACGAAGCCCTGGATCCGGATCAGCTTGAATCCGTCAGAACCCTGCTGGACTCCAGACAAGAGCACCTTGTTGCCTAGAAAAACTCAATCTAAGCACGGTTTGAAACGCGATTTTGAATGATCGTGCGCAATTAGTTTGTGGGCGCGTAATATCCTTTACGATGGCTAGGCTTTAGATTCCGGTCCGATATCCTGATGTCGATTTTGCGATAGCTGCCGTCTCTGACAGTATTGGTCGAATAGTAGCCGAGGCTGTACTGGCTCCTTAATTCCTGGTTGATCTGCCGAAAAGAATCCTCGAGTTCTTCGAGCTTAATCGGAAAAAACACTTTGCCGCCGGTTTCCCGGGTTATTTCTTTCATCGCGGCATCCCCTTCAGGTGATCCCTGCACTCCAAAAAATCCGCCCTTGGTGATGCTGATTACGAAGATGGTGCTTTCGGCCCGCAAGGCCATTTCCAGCGCCTTTGAAATAGTAGTGTCGCTTGATTCGTCATCTCCATCCGACACGATAACGATGGCTTTTCGCCCTGTTTCCCTAATCAGCTTCTCATCGCAAGCCATGTAAATTGCGTCATACAGGGCCGTCCCTCCCGCTGCCTTGAGTTTCCTGATTTCCTTGGCCAGCTTGTTGGGATCTCCGGTGAAATCCTGCAGCAGAGTGACTCCGGTATCGAACTCCATCAGCATGGCGCGATCCTTCTCGCGCAGCACGCTTAAGAAAAAGCTGATTGCAGCTTCCTGTTCGAATTTCAGCTTTGGTGCCACGCTGTCACTTGTGTCGATCAGCATGGCAATGGTTAGCGGCAGATTGGTTTCTCGTGCGAAGTTTTTAATCTCCTGCTTTTTGCCGTCCTCATAAATGGAGAAATCATCGCGCGTCAGGTTCGTTACGAAAGAGTTTGTGTCCCGGTCAAAAACAGAGCAGAGGACATTCACCAGATCGACGCTGACACGGTACGTCTGGTCGGAAACTCTTTGCGGCAGCTGATTGTCCGGTCGGGGAGTTATTTGCGCATTCTGACCGGAAAGATTTTGATGCGAGACTGCCGTTAAAAGCACACATGCGACCAGCAAAACCAGGCAAAGGCGATGGATTCGGACAGGCATTTCATTCCTTTATTTAGAGAAAGAAAAATCAACGCAAAACCAAACAGATTATAAATTTAGCGCCAAAGCCAGTCAAGCGAACCCGCCTCGGCGTTCCTCATAAAATCAGTTGCGTGTTACAGGTTACAGGTTCCAAGTTGCAGGTTACACCATAATATCTCAACCTGTAACCTGTTAACCTGCAACTTGTAACTTGCGGCAAACTAGCCTTTTAGTGCTGCCAGGAAGCGCTGAAGCTCTTCCGGAAGAGGTGCACGAAACGACAGCAACTCTCCGGATGCGCGGATGGTGAAATTGCAGCAGGCGGGCATGCAGAAAAGGCCGCTGCAATTCCTTCGCCGCTCCCTGCAGTTTTTCCGGAAGGCTCCGCATCCGGTTCGGTCCGTAAACGGAATCGCCGACTACAGGGTGTCCTCTTCTGCGCCAGGTGAACCCGAATCTGATGTGTCCTTCCCGTTTCAATCCGGATCCCGAGCAGAGAAACGGGGCCGAAGCTCTGTTCGACGGCATAGTGTGTTATGGCTGTTCTTTTTCGGCGGGCTCTGACGGAAATTTTTGTGCGGTTTCCGGGGTCTCTGCCCAGCGACAGGTCTATTGTTCCGGACGCAGGAGAGGGACATCCGTGGACCAGGGCTGTGTATTCCTTATGGACTTCCCGGTTTTTGAATTGCTGAGAGAGCTGCCGGTGCGCCAACTTGTTTTTTGCGACCAGCATCACGCCGCTGGTCAGCTTGTCCAGTCGATGGACAATGCCTGGCCTTGCAGGATCACCGGTTTCCAATTGCCCCATGTGGTGCAGCAGCGCATTCACGAGAGTCCCCGAGCGCACGCCAGCTCCGGCGTGGCATACAAGGCCTGCCGGCTTGTTAATAACCGCAAGATCGGAATCCTCATACAAGATGTCCAGGGGGATTTCTTCAGGGAAGGGTTGGTCAGAAAAATGCTCCGGTATCTCCAGCTCGATCCTGTCGTCGAGCTTCGTCCGATAGCCGGTTTTGACATGCTCTCCGTTTACTCGCAAATACCCCTTGCGGATCCAGTTCTGGATTTGAGAACGGCTCTCCCCGGAGATCCGTTCGACCAGAAACTGATCCAGGCGAATCCTTGCGGTATCCAGCCCAACATTCCAGCATTCAATATTTTTGTTCAATTTTGAACGGCTTCCCCAGGAGCCTGTCCGAGTATTACAGGAAATCCCTCCTATTACTCGGACAGGCTCCTAGATCGGGACTGCAGGAAATAATAGATAACGGCCGATCCAAGGATAGTCAGAATTGCGATGAACTGCGATGTTGACAGAAGCCCGTAAAGAACAAAGCCACGCGTCGTCATTCCTGAAAAATTCAATCACAATTCTCAGGAATGCATACAGAGTCAGATATTCCAGAATTATCTGGCCAGCCAGATGTTTTCTTGGAAGACGCCACATCAGAAACAGGAACAGCGCAAAGGTTGCCAGCGATTCGTAGATCTGTGTCGGATGTAGCGGCGTATTCAGCGTGACGCCGACATTATTATAGGCGTATGGGTTCGTAAATGTGATTCCCCACGGCATAGAAGTCGGCTTGCCATAGCAGCAGCCTGCGGACAGGCAGCCCAATCGGCCGATGGCTTGCCCCAGCGCAATCCCCGGAGCGGCGAGATCCGCCATCTGCCATGCGGGCAACCGTTTTTTTATGAGAAACCACGCCGCTGCAGCCAATGCCAGCAGGAGTCCGCCGTAATACACTCCGGCGGAACGAAGCGTCGCGAGCGAAAAAATCTCCCGGAAGTTCTGGGAGTAATATTCGAAATCGGAGAGAAGCAGCAGGATTTTCGCGCCCACCAGGGCTGAAAAAATTACGATCAGCCCCAGGTTCCAGGTCAAATCCGGATGGATACCTGCCTTCCTGGCATTGCGGCTGGTAATCCAGATTCCGGCAATGAAGGCTGCAGCCAGCAACAGGCCGTAGGTATGGATCGTAATCGGGCCCAAATCCAGGATTTTAGGATACATCGGACGCTATTCTTCCTCGTGTTTCCTGTCTTTGTTGGCTTCTTCGATAACCTTTTGGGCTATGTGCGACGGAGCTTCGTCGTAATGGGAAAACTCCATGTGATAGCTTCCTCTGCCTCCGGTTACGGAAGTGAGGACCGGGGAGTAGGAAACCATTTCCGCCATGGGGACCTGCGCCTTGATGATCTGAATGTCTCTCTTTACGTCCATGCCCTGGAGTCGGCCGCGGCGGCTTGTAAGATCGCCCGTAAGGGCTCCGGCATATTCCTGAGGTGCGTAAATTTCCACATTCATGATGGGCTCTAGAAGGACAGGATGCGCCTCTTCCATAGCCTTTTTGAAGGCCATGCTTCCGGCAATTTTGAACGCCATTTCGGAGGAGTCCACCGGGTGGTAGCTGCCGTCATAAAGAATGACCTTGAAGTCGACCACTGGGATAGCCTGCGAGATATCCCCTGGCGGCGGATTCAATAATCCCCTTTTCGACGGCCGGTACGAAATTGCGGGGAATAGAGCCGCCGAAAATTTCATTGGCAAACTCGAACTTCCCGCCGCGCGGCAGTGGTTCCATCTTGATCCAGCAATCTCCAAACTGCCCATGGCCGCCCGTCTGCTTCTTGTGCCGGCCCTGAACATCCGCTTTCCCGCGGATGGTTTCCCGATACGGCACTTTGGGAGTCTTTAGAATCACTTCGACGCCATAGCGCTTGCGCAGCTTCGAAACCGTCACTTCAACGTGAAGCTGATCGGAACCGGAGAGGAGGAGCTGTTTGGTCTGGGGATCGCGACTGTATTTGATTGCGGCATCTTCTTCAAGAATGCGTGCCAGGGCGTTGCTGATCTTGTCTTCATCTCCGCGGCTCTTGGGCTCCATGGCAAAAGTGATGGATGGTTCAGGGATGGTGACGCTGGAGAATACAATTGGATGCGCCGGGTCGCACAGAGTGTCTCCCGTAGTGGTTTCTCTGAGTTTGGTGACGGCGAAGAAGTCTCCCGCGTGGGCTTCGCCGATGGGAATCATGGTCTTGCCCTGCGGAATCTGCAGCGGCCCGAGCTTTTCGGTCTTTCCTTTTGTCTGGTTGTGATAGGTGCTATCGGAGCGCATGGTCCCCGAATAAAGCTTGATGAGACTTATGCGTCCGGCAAAAGGATCCGCTATGGTTTTGAAAACATACGCCGCGTACGGCTCTTTGCTCGATATGGCGCGTTCCACAGGCTGATTGGTTTTGGGATCCGTTGCCGTGACTTTGCCGACGGTTGCCGGGGACGGGAAGAGATCCGTAATAGTATCCAGGATCTGGGCGATGCCGACATTGAATGTCGAGCTGGAATAGAAAACAGGGAACAGGATGCGCTGCAGGATGCTGGCTTTCAGCCCCTCGATAAGTTCCGCCTGGTCCAGCGTGCCTTCGGCGAAGAATTTCTCCATGAGCGCGTCGCTGCTTTCGGCGACCATTTCGATCAGCTTGTCGCGCATCTTCGCCGCTTCGTCCTTGTATTGCGCCGGAACTTCTTCTTCCTGAAACTTACCGGAGCCGTCGCGCGCGTACCGGTAGGCCTTATTAGTGACGATGCTGATGACACCGCTGAAATCCCGCTCTATGCCCAGAGGTATCTGGAGCGGCACGGCGCCGCGGCCGAAAGCCTCTTCCAGGGATGCAAGGCTCCGTTCGCTGCTCGCGTTGTCGCGGTCGAGCTTGTTGATCACGATCATCCGGGGCAGGGAATACTCGTCGCAAAATTCCCATACCTTCTCCGTCTGCACTTCGACTCCTGCAACCGCGTCCACTACGACTACCGCCGCATCCGCCGCGCGCAGCGCAAGCCGTGTCTCGGCCAGGAAAGGCCGAAAGCCGGGAGTGTCCAGGATGTTGATTTTTTTCTTGTTCCATTCGCAATGAGCCAAAGAACAGCTGATGCTGATCTTGCGTTCAACCTCCTCATCTTCCCAGTCGGTGACGGTATTGCCGTCTTCGACACGGGCCAGACGATTGACCGCACCGGAATCGAATAATATTGCGGACGTCAAAGATGTTTTGCCTGCGGCTCCATGGCCAACCATGCAGATATTCCGAATGGAATCACTCTCAAAAACCCTCATAAAAGCTCTCCTTTCAGGAGGAAAAAGCGGTCATGGGTCGAAAAGAAAAAGATACACTATCATAGCCTTACGGCTGTCGCAATTGCGGCAGCAGGCAAATTCTTACAAAATTCCGGATTCCGAATTCCGGATTCCGGACTAAATACAATCGGAATCAGGAATCAGAAGTCAGGAGTCAGGAATCTGGAATCTGGAATCTGGAATGCTGCCAGACATTCCTGTATTCTCCATCGGCAAGAGGAAGAACCATGCGCTCTACTCTAGGACTGGCACTTGCGATAATTATGGTCTTATGCGCCTGTGAACAGCGGGCTGCGTCGAAAACGGCCGCACTTAGCGGGGAAAGAGCGATGGAGCACGTCCGGGCACAGGTGGCATTCGGCCCGCGACCGCCGGGCTCGCCGAAACTGCAGAAATGCCGCGAATATATCGAGCAGCAGATGCGCGGTTTCGGCTACGGGATTGAGAAAGACACATTCGTTGCAGGGACGCCCTACGGCCCTATCCAAATGCAGAACCTGATTGCGCGCAAAGGAGAGGGGCGGAAGGGCGCAATCGTGCTGGCAACCCATTACGATACCAAACTGATGGAGGGCAAGAACTTCGTCGGCGCGAACGACGCAGGAAGCAGTACGGGCCTTCTGCTGGAACTCGCCAGAGTGCTTGCCGGAAACAAGGGTCCGCTGGATTATTGGTTCGTGTTTCTGGATGGGGAAGAGGCCTTCGTGGAGTGGAGCACGTTCGACAGCACGTATGGAAGCCGGCATCTGGCCCAACGCTGGAAAGCGGAAGGGATTGTTCCGAGGATTCGCGCTCTGATACTGCTCGATATGATCGGCGACAAGGATCTCGATATCTTCTATGAAACAAACTCTACGAAACGCCTTATGGACTTGGTGCAGGATACTGCGGCAAAAATCGGCCTCAAGTCCATCATGTCTTCCTATCAGACGGCAGTGGAGGACGATCACCTGCCATTTTTGGATGTCGGCATCCCCAGTGTCGATATCATAGATCTTAATTACGGTCCGGGAAATTCCTACCACCACACCCTGGAAGACTCCCTCGACAAAGTAAGCCCTGAAAGCCTGGAAAAAACGGGAAGGCTTGTGCTTGCGGTTCTGGAGGAGTTGCAGAAGCAGTAGCGCCGCGGATGCGAGGGTGAGAGTAATGCAATCCAGAATCGGGTTCATGCTGATGGTCGCAGGACTCGCGGGATTGATTGCCGGTCGCGCTATTGTGTCCGCGAACCCGTTGGTGATTGCCTGTCAGGCGGTTGCCGTTTTTCTCATGCTCTGGGCGCGCGTGACCTTCGGGCGACGCAGCTTTCATGCAAGTGCGACGCCAACCGACGGCGGGCTTGTCACGGATTGGGCCGTACCGGTTCATCCGCCACCCGATCTATGGGAGTGTTTGTCTCTTTGCCTGGGCGAGCAGCCTGGGACATCTGTCCGTTTTTTCTGTAGCCATGGCGCTGCTTCTCAGTTTAGGCGCCGGGATGCGCATGGGAGCCGAGGAGCGCCTGCTCCGGAGCGATACCCGGAATATGCAAACTACGCCGCCCGAACGAAACGCATTGTGCCGTTTGTTTTCTGATTATCTCCTGATGTGCCTTAATATCTATCAAGACCACAGCTGTCCAGCTAATTCAGCTATTCGTGAAAGAGTGATTTCAAAGATTGAAGAGTTTGCTGCAGGACGGGGGATAGCGGCGCCATATCGGTGCTGCTCCGGATGCTGATGCCGAGAAAATATACTTGAAGGCCGGGCACTTCTTTTTGCCAGTAGGAAATCAGCATTGAGAGCGGGATGGAATGCGTGGAATGGCAGATGGAATCGAGCTGCTCGGATGGATAGAAAGCCCAGGAGCCTTCTGCGAGCGTTTTGTCAAAAACGGCATCCACCAGAAGGAGTGTCCCGCCGGCGGTTTCGCGAACCCAGCGCATGGCGTTTTCCACTGCCGTTCCCACTGCATGGGCCTGGAAACCCTCGCGGTTGAGGGGTTCCAGCTCTTCCGCCAGCAGATGCCCTATGGCATCGTCCCCGCGCAAAGGATTGCCCATCCCCAGCAGCAATAGGGGACGGGCCTTTAAAATTTCGGAGAGCGTTGCTTTAATCAAAATTTCGAATCTCGAATCTTCGAATCCTGGAACTCTTTAAACACAAGCCGCAGGGCGGCGCGTGTGAAATTTGCAACTTCGAATTCCTGGTCGAGATAGATCGCGTCTTTGGGGCAAACCTCGGCGCAGCGGGCACAATGAATGCAGCGGTCCAGATAAAGAATCATCTGGAACTTCTTTGCCGGCTTCTTTCCTTCTTCCAGCGGAGGATCAGACGGGCTGGGCGGCTTCAACAGGATTTCAATTGCGTCCGACGTGCAATCGCGCACGCAGGCTTTGCATCCGACGCAGAGGCCGGGCTTCATGCGCGGCGTGCCGCGGAATCCTTCCGCAACCAGAGCTTTTGCGAAGGGATATCCGCGTGTTGCCGGGGTTTCGGCCAAATTGCCTAACAGTTCGGGGATAAATACACCTGCTACCATAATTAAAGTACTCCATTTCCTTTGAGGAGAAGAACGATCAAAAGCTGGATCAGGCCCACGGGCGCAAGGTATTTCCAGCTGAATGTCACGATCTGGTCTATTCGGATCCGGGCGAATGCCGCCCGGATGATGCTGAGCAGGAATACGATGAAAATCGTTTTTACCAGAAGCTGCAGCCCGCCCAGCCAGATCCCGCCCAGGAAAGCGCCGAGGAAAAGAGCTGCGATAAATGCCGAGCCAACCAGCATCAAAACATCTTTCTGAAGCCGGAACAGCGCCAGCTTTTTCCCGCCGTATTCCGTTAGCGGGCCTCCGACCACCTCGGTCTCGGCTTCAGGAATATCGAACGGAACGCGCTCGAGTTTCGCCTGCAGAGCCAGCAGCGCTACCACAAATGCCGGTATCTGGAGCGGGATGACCCACCAGGCGCCGCCGGTCCAGGGGAATGCCGCGATTTTCTGTATCTTCCAGCTTCCGGCAACCACCGCCGGAGTCAGCAGGGCAAGGAAAAACGGGACTTCGTAGGCGAACAGCTGCGTAAGAACGCGCGTCGCTCCGATCAGGCTGAAGGGGCTGACAGAAAACCATCCTGCAAGAAACAGCACCAGGGTGGGGATCGAGAGCAGATAGAGCACGACGATCAGGTCGCCTTCAAATGAATTGTAAGGCGTGAACAACCATACGGGAATATACAGCCCGGCCGTTACTACGGCGGCAAGGCCCAGGATCGGCATAAGGCTGAACATGAACCGGTCCGCACTGGCCGGAACGATATCTTCCTTGAAGAAGAGCTTGAAGATATCAGCCACCGGCTGAAGGATACCCTGATAGCCGGTGTACAGCGGGCCGCGCCGGTTCTGCATGCGCGCATAGAGTTTCCGGTCTATCCATTCCAGGTAAGTCGAAAAGACGAACTGGAAAGCAAAACCGGGGAACACCAGGATATACAAAATTGGCTTGATGACTTCCATTCAATCCCCCCAGGATCAGAAACGGATCCCTTTGTTTTTGCCGTACCAATCAATGCCGTAGCGGCGCAGTTCTTCCCATGAAGTTACCCTGGTTCCGTTCTTGCGGTCGCGAAGAATGATTGCCATGCGGTCCGTGCACGAGAAGCACGGGTCGATGGATGCGATCGCGATCGGGATATCGGCTACGTAGGAACCGATGACCGACTCCGTGGCCGCCTCGAGATTTGCCATCGTAGGGGCGCGAACCCGGACCCGCTCCGGCTTGTCTGTGCCGTTGCCGCGGACGAAGTGCACATCTTCCCCGCGCGGGGCCTCGTAGCGGCTGACTGCAACGCCGGCGGGAGCTTTGCGCGAAACTTTGGGTGCGACGATTTCCCCTTCAGGGAGGTTCGTCAGCAGCTGTTCGATCATGTTGCAGGACTCCACGATCTCCAAGGCGCGCACGATCACGCGGCCGTAAATGTCGCCCGAATCGTGGGTGATTACCTTGAAATCGAGCTCCCGGTAGGCGGCGTACGGATCGTCGCGCCGGATATCGGCGTCCACTGAACTGGCCCGGGCAAATGGCCCGACCACGCACATTTCGGCAGCGCGTTTCGGATGCAGTTTGCCGACGCCCTGGATGCGACCCACGAAACTGGGTTCGTTGGTGCCGATGTGTACGTAGTAGTCCAACCGCTGCTTGAGGATGCCCAGCATGTTCAGGATCTTTTTGCGCTGCGCGTCGTTGAGGTCCCGCCGCACTCCGCCGAGGGTATTGATTGCGTAGTTGACCCTGTTTCCGCTGATCTCCTCCAGGATGTCCATGACGAGTTCACGGTCGCGCCAGACCAGCATGAACATTGAGTCGAAGCCGACCTCATGCGCCGCGACGCCAAGCCAGAGCAGATGACTATGCAGCCGTTCCAGTTCGCAAACCAGCGTGCGCAGATAAAGCCCGCGCCGGGGCACTTCCAGCTTCATGATTTCTTCGACCGCCTGAACAAACGCGGTTGTGTGCGAGTGAGAGCAAATACCGCAGATGCGCTCCAGGAGGTAAAGGCACTGGTAATAATTCCGTTCTTCGCAGGCTTTTTCGATTCCGCGGTGGTTGTAGCCGATATTCATGCGGGCGCCGACAATTTCCTCTCCGTGGATATCGAAATCAAATTTTGCCGGTTCCTTCAGGAACGGATGTTGGGGGCCAATAGGTATGCGGAATGTCGAATCATCCATGATTACTTTGCCTCCTTTACTGCAGAGTCCTCTTTTTTATTAAACTGAACATCCTTGCGCAGCGGGTAAACGCCTTCCGGCCATTCTTCAGGCAGGGCTTGGCGTCGGATGTCGGGATGCCCGACCGGATCGATGCCGAAAAGATCCTTCAGTTCCCGCTCGTAGACTATGGCGCCGGGCACTATTTCGGCCAGCGTCGGGACTTCCGGTTTCTCGTGGTCGATGCGGACCTGCAATACGACGACTTTCTCGCCGGTGAATATGTAATTCCCCAAAAAGGCATCGCGCACATCTTCGCCGACAATAACGGACAGCTGGATGATTGATAATTTCTCGCGCAGAGCGATAACGGCTGGAATCAATTCGTCCGGAGTCAGCGTGACCCAGAATCGGCCATTTGATCCGAGGGTTACCGTTGGAAAGGCCTCCTTCAATCTTGCTTCAAAATCCACTGTCATGGTTCATTCCTCCCTTTACGCAGTCTTCTGCTGCAGGCTGCCGAGCAGCTTTGCCACGCCGTCTATGATCGCTTCGGGTCGTATGGGGCATCCGGGAATGTATGCTGAAACCGGAATGACTTGATCGATCCCTTCCATCACGTTATAACATCCGCGAAATGCGCCGCCGCTGCAGGCACAGGCGCCGACCGCCACGACAAACTTGGGTTCCGGCATCTGGTCGTAGATGCGCCGGAGGCGCTTCGCAATCTGCTTTGTCACCGGCCCGCTGCACACCAGGATATCCGCGTGGCGCGGCGAAGCCTTCAGAAGAACCCCGAACCGTTCCAGATCGTAATGGGGCATGAGGGTCGCGAGGATCTCAATGTCGCAACCATTGCAGGCACCCGAGTTGAAATGCAAAATCCAGGGGGATTTTACCCTGGCCCAAGTCTTAAGCTTTTCCAGCATATGGCCTCTGAGTTTATGATGACTGTGCATTCTGACTTCTGGATTCTGACTCCTGACTTTCCTAGGAATCCAAGAGCTCTTAATCGAATTCCATAAAAATAAAGGAAATGGAAGCTGCCATCGCTCCCAGGTAAATCAGGGCGCGATAGGCACCGGCGCCGCCCGGCACGGTAGCAATGGTCAGGACCGCTACATGCATGATCGTAAAGAAGATGGCCGCAATGTAGAACTTCCTATATCCGAAATGGAGCTTTTCGGCTTTGTATGTTTCGCCGCAGGCATAGGGTTCGTATTTGCCCTCCACCGGCACGCCCTTTTCTTCCACCAGATGACCGAGTCCGTAAATGCCTGCGCAGAGCGCAAGGCAGATAAGAAAAGCCACCGGCGGTGATAAAAGTATAGACAGGTCCATTGTTCATCCCCTCAGTTTGGATAAATTGCGAATATCCAGCGAACCGTGAATTTTCTGCGCGCGGACGGCCAGAGCCAGCATGATTGCCGCCAGCACCGTTTCGACGATAATAAAGGTGACTAGCAGCGATTGTATGAAGCCGATGTCCTGGCGATAGACTCCGGCCGAGAGAAAGATCAGCGTAACGCCCTTCGCCACGATCTCCACCCCGATGATCAGGCGCAGGAGATTGCGATAAAGAACCAGCATATACACGCCGGTCATTACCAGAAGGATGCCGCAGCTCAATAGAAGGAGGATTTCTTTATTCATGTTTTTTCTCCTTGGCCGTGACGCGGAACAGGGCGAGTATCCCGAAAACGCCGGCTCCAATCAGGCCTATCTGGCCGAGCATGTCGGCACTCCGCAATTCCCAGAAAACTCTCTGAAAAGTTCCGGAGGGTTGGGGCACGACCGAAGCAGGAAGCGAATGCGCCACCCATTGAATGATGAAATAGTCGATGCCGACAAAGATCAGAATAACCAGGGGGACAAAATAGGCCGGCAGCCGCGTTTCCACTTTTTGATCGGAGTCTTTGGTTAAGCTGACCGTGGCGATGAAAAGCACCGTAATCAACCCGGCGCAGACGCTCAGCTCAAAAACTCCGGCAATGTTGGCGCCGAACAGGAACAGCACCAGGGCCAGAACGCCGGAAATTGTAGCCAAAGAAACGGCGACATACAGCAGATCCTTGAAAATGCAGCATCCGATGGATAGCAGAACCATCAATCCCAGAAGCATCCAAAGCAACATCTTATTTGCCTCCCTGTAGGATCAAGGCCGCCGGTTCCACGATTCCGCGTGTCACGGATTGGAAGAAGATCCCGCTCAAAAAGCAGGCGGCAGCCAGGAGAATTACGGCGCACGACATCGCGAAGGGAGCTTCGCGAATGTCCTGCCATTTTTCGTTGAGCTTTCCGAAGAACACTTTGCGCTGAATAATGAGGAAGTACCCGAGCGTGAAAATGCTCACCAGGATCGCAAGCACGGCGATACCGGTCCTTCCCGCTGCCAGGGCCCCGAGGATGATGAACAGCTTGCTGAAGAAGCCGTTAAAAGGCGGAACGCCGGCGATCGAAAGCATGCCGAACTACGCTCGTAATGCTGGTAACCGGCATCCGGTTTTCCAGACCGCCCATTTCCTCGATGTCGCGCGTGCCGAGCCGATACTGAACTGCGCCGCTGTTCAAGAAGAGCAGGGATTTGAAAAGCGCGTGGTTGAAGACATGGAAAAGGGCTCCGATCAGGCCAAGCGGATTTCCCAGTCCGAGTCCGATCATAATGTAGCCAATCTGACTGATACTCGAGTATGCCAGCATGCGTTTGAAGTCGCGCTGGAAATATGCGAGCACCGCTCCGGCAATCATAGATAGTGTGCCCAGGATCAGGAATATGCTGTAGACACGGCTGATCGCCGGGAAAATATAGAAGAAAATGCGTGCCAAGGCATAGACGCCCGCGACCTTGATTACGACACCGCTCAGCATGGCCGAGATCGGGGCGGGCGCCGATGGATGCGCGTCAGGCAGCCAGGCATGGAAAGGCATCAGGGCAGCCTTCAGTCCGAAGCCTCCGATGAAGAGCGCCGCCGTCAGCAGGAATATTCCATGAGGATCTCCGCCCTGAGCCGCCAGGATCGCCCTCAGACCGTCAAACTCCAGAGTGCCCGTGCCCATATAGATCAGCGCAATCCCCAGCAGGATCATCGACGTCGCGACGGCAGAAAGCAGCAGGTACTTGATGGACGACTCGATGCCGTCACTCTCAAGTCCGAACGCAACCAGCACATACGATGCGATCGATGCTACTTCGAGGAATATGTATAGGCTGAAAAGATCGCGCGTCAGCAGCATCGCATTCAGTCCGGACACCATGATTATCATCAGGGCAAAGAACTTTCCCCGGCCTCCCAGATGGCCGATATAGGATGTCGCATATATCATGCATGCGAACGCAACCGCATTGACCACCACGAGGAACAGGAGACTGACGCTATCCAGTGCGAACCGGGCTCCGTAATAATCGAATCCTGAGTCCGCTCCCGATTGAAGGAATGAGTCGGAGGGTAAAGAGCAGCAAGAGTCCCGTCGCCGCGATCGCCAGGGTGTTTGCGGCCCACTTGCCTGCACGGGATGCCCACGGCATAAGCAGAACCGCGATTGGCGGTACCAGCAGGATCCAGACTATGTATGATTCCATCATTAACCTCAGTATGAATCAGGAGCCAGAATTCAGGAGTCAGAAGTCAGAATTCAGAATGAAATGGATCTACTGTTATTCTGACTCCTGACTCCTGAATTCTGAATTCTGATTCTCCGTCAGCCCAGGAGGGCGGAGCCGAACAGGTAAAACAACACGAAAATAAAACCTGCGACAGTCCAGCACAGGTAATTGCCGTACATGCCGTTATGGGCGCCGCTCAGTACCGGGCGCAAAAGCCAGCGGCCGCTGCCGATGACGAATTGGCCAAGCACATCGATCATGCGCTCCACATAGCGGAATATGATCCGGGTTATGAAATCGACCACTTTCAGCCCGATATCGTATGCGTCAAATCTCTTTTCTCTCGCCATGCGCAGGGCCGGGCCAAGCACTGGCGATGTTGCCAGCGGACTGAACGTTTCCGCGGCATTCTCGCGGCCGCTGCGTGCTCCTGCAAACACCATGAAGCCCAGCGTGTAAATCGCCAGTGAGACGATAGTCAGAGGAGAGAAGTGCCATACGTTGGACAGCAAGCCCGATTCATGAGCGCCGGTGACTTCGCCCAGCAACCCGCCGGCGCGGTGAAAGAAAAAGCCGCCGACCAGAGCGGCAATGCCCAGGATCACTGCCGGTACCACACACATGCCACCGGCTTCGTTCTTCCGGGCGTCTCCCGGAGCCCAAAGCACCGCAATGACTTTGGAAAAGACCGCCACGTTGAGGATCGCGCCGGCGATAAGGAATGCCAGCACAAGAACGTGCTTTCCTTCCAGAGCTCCTTCAAAGATAAGCTCCTTGGCCATGAATCCGCCGGTAGGCGGCAGAGAAATCGCCGCCACGAAAGCCATGAGGAAAGCTGTTGCCGAAAGCGGCATGCGGCGCGCAATCCCCAGAAGCTGGTCCAAGTTGCGAGCCTCCGGCCTTTTCTTCAAAGTTGCCCAGCGAGAAAAACATGGCCGACTTGTATGTCGCGTGCGTCAGCATATACAGCAGCGCTCCGGCAAATCCGGCGGCTTCAGAGACTCCCAACCCGCAAAGCATGAAGCCGACCGGCGAAATCGCCGTCAATGCCAGCACTTTGCGCAAATCCTTTTCAACCAGCGCCGGGACAATCGCCACAAAGACTGTCGCGATGCCCAGACAGAACATGCAGTTGCGCGCGACCGCGTCCAGAACGAACATCTGATTTGTCAGCACAAACAGAAAGTAGATGCCCAGCACTTTTTCCAGAGAAGCCGGCATCGCCGCAAAACCGGAGGCAGGCATTACCTGGGCGGCATCCGGGATCCATGTATGAAACGGGAACATCCCGGCTTTAGCGCCCGCTCCCAGTAAGATCAGAAAGAAAGACCAGAAGGCCAGCGGGTTGGATGCGATTGCGATCCGGGCGTTGATTGTATGATCCGGGGCAAGGGAGAAAAAGAGCATCAATCCCAAGATCATCAGAAAGTCGCTCGCCCCGCCGATCACAAGAGCCTTGCGCGCCACGGGTTCGGCCTTTTCCCCTCCGCTGTTAATCATCATATACAGCGCAACCAGGAACATTTCCCAGCCAATAAGAAGAATCAGCAGGTTGTCGGTCAGAAGTACCAGGCATGCGGAGGAAAATGCTATGAGCAGCGAAAAGGAGTACAAGTGCGGACGCGCCGGCCGGGAAGCGCCGAGCGAATAAATGGCTGTCATGAGCTGGAAGAGGAACACGAAGCAGAGCAGAAATGTTTTCCAGCTGTTCAGGCTGAAGCTCAGCGTGAAAGATTCAACCCACAAATACTCCACCTTGGGAGAAGATGCGGATGCCATCCAAAATGCAAGCCCGGAAACAACGACCGAAAGCAGAATCAGAGCCGCTCCGATCTTGGGATTCTTTCGGCAGAAAGGCAGCACAAAAACCGCAAGGAGCAAGGGAAAGAGGACAGGTGCCAATAGCAACATTGATGCGTTCATAACCTATCTCCACAGAAGGCTGACGACGTTAGCCAGGCGTTGTCCATCTGCGACCTTGACGAGGTTGAAGGGCAACTGCAGCAGAAAGCCGCTGGCAACCGTAAGGAAGGCCATGACGGCCACCACTCCCACCATGACAGGGCTGCCTTCATGGTGCGCCTCCCCTCGAGGCTGTCCGAGGAATACAACGTGAAAGCTTTTCAGCATATAAAGGAGCGTGATGATGGCGGTCAGGATTGCGAGGGTGGCGATCACGAAATGTCTCCCTTCCACTAATCCGTTGATGACGAAATACTTGCTGAAAAATCCCATCATCGGCGGAATCCCGGCGATGCTCAGCGCGCAGATCAGGTAACAGACCGCGGTGATGGGCATCTTTTTGAACAGCCCGCCCATTTTGGTCATGTCTTTGGTATGAGTGCCGTGTTCGATGATGCCCGCGCAGAGGAACAGCCCGCCCTTGGCGAATCCGTGCGCCATGATATACAGCAGCGCTCCCATATACCCGTAATGCGTAAACACAATCAGTCCGAGGAAGGTGTATCCGATCTGGCTGACTGTTGAATAGGCCAATAGTCTCTTGATGTTTGTTTCGTGGAGTGCTGCGCTTGCCGATACGAAGGCGCTCATCAATGCGAAGGCCAGGAGCCAGGTCTGCGCTTCCGGCCGGATCACCATGCCGTTGCAGAACAGGCGCGCAAATGCATACAGCCCGATCTTTACCAGGATTGCCGCATGCAGCAGGGAGGTAATGGTCGACGGGGCGATTCCGGCATCAGGGAGCCATGTGTGCAGCGGCACGGTCGCGCTCTTGCTGAAGATGCCGGCCATGACCAGGATGAGGGCGGCAGTGCCGATCTCCTTTCCCCGGAGTTCGGCGATGTCGAATGTTCCGTACTGAGTGAAAATCAGGGCAAACCCCAGCAGCATGAATACCGCACCGCCAAAGGTAATGAGGAACGCTTTATCGGCTTTCCATATGTATTCGGGATCCCTGAAATACCCGATCAGGCGCCAGCAGGCGAGCGCGGAGATTTCCCAGAACAGATAGAGGAATATGAGATTTCGGGAAAAGACCAGCCCCATCATCGCGCCGACGAACAGCGTCACGATGAAGTAGTATTCCGGCTCGTGGTCGGTATGCTCGATATAGCCCAGAGAATAGACGGCAATGAGCGTGGCAATCAAAGAAGCCGTGAACGCCATAAATACCGCCAGCGCATCGATGTTCATCGAAAATGCGATAAAGCGGTATATGGGGAAAGACTGCCCGCCGATCTGCCCGGAAAGCGCCGGACCCAGTAGCGGCCAGGTAAGAAGATGAGTAGAGCCTATGATCAGGACCGCCAGCCATCCCGTTGCCTTGCGTTGCCCGGCCCATCCCATCAGCGGGATGATCAAAGAAGCAAGCAAGGGAACCAGAATGACTGCTATAGCTTGCGATTCAATTCCCATACTATTTCACACTCCAACGTGAAAAAGACCCGGTAAAAAAGCTCGGGATTATAGGGGATGCGAAAAGCGTATTCCATGTCAATTTTATAAAGCTAATAATAATAAATAGTTAGAGCAATAATTGGCTGCAATTTATGGTACACAAAACAGGCCGATTCGGTTTTTTGGAGTGAAATATGGGTTAAATGACCCATATTTTGAAGGAGGGAAAAGCGATTTTAGTCGGAAGGATGTAAGCGCCTTCGGTTGGAAGAAAAAAGGAGTTTAAAAAAGGCTTAAGCGAGTACCTGGAAGTTGTTGATCTCTTACTGGGGCTTATGCCCCAGTAAGAGACTAACGGGCGCTGGTTGCGGAGTATAGGGCTGTTTAATTCCGGCTATTTCTCATCTTTTATATACCGGCCGTTTGGCACGGTTGTGAAATGGAATATGGGCCGGTCAACCCTCCGCAGCACTAGCGGGCAGTGTTTCATTCTCGCGGGCACAAATAGCAGGGCGCTCTTGGTGATGATGTGCTTTTCATCCTCAAGCCAGATTTCTATTTCTCCGCCCAGATCGTGCGGATTATCGGGATTGTTGCCGAAAAATCCGATGATTTCATCGTTCTCGTGGGCGTGAGGCTTGTCTTCCAGTGTCGTTGCGGCTTTGAGATACCAGGCCGTATTCATGTGAAAGGCTCCTTCGACCACATTCTCATCCATCCAGAGGATCCGCGTGGCGTACTTGGCATAATCGGCGGCGATTTTCTTTTTATCCTCAGGAATGATCAGATCTGTTATTACATATTTCCCATGCTTTGATTCAGTCATTGGATTTCTCTTTCAACTATCCAGGGATTCTTTGAACTCGCAGTTTTCGTTGTTGCAGAAACGGACCGTGCCGGCACGCTTGGTTGTTTTCACAACCGTGAAGGGGGCGTGGCAAGAGGGACAGGGATCCGGGACGGGTTTGTTCCAGAGGACGAAATCACAGTCGGGGTAGCTGGAGCAGCCGTAAAAAACTTTGCCCCTGCGGGATTTTCTTTCGACGATGTCACCGGCGCAGCCTTCTTTGCCGCAGCGGACGCCGGTCGTTTTGAGTTTGATGTATTTGCAGTCGGGATAATCGCTGCAGGCGGTGTATTCGCCGAAGCGGCCGTGTTTGATTGCCAGTTTTTTGCCGCACACGGGGCATTCCTCATCCAGCGGAATGTCTTGTGTGACCGTCGATTCCCTTGCCGTCTTGACGATCCTTTTGGTGTTGCGGCATTCGGGATATCCGGAACAGGCCATAAACTCGCCGAAGCGGCCCCGCTTCAAAACCATAGGTTTGCCGCACTTTTCGCACTGAATCTCCTCCGGTTGCGATTCTGTTGGTTCTTCGGCCGGACCTGATTTGGGGATTTCTCTTGTATTGCGGCATTCGGGATATCCGGAACAGGCCATGAATCGGCCGAACTTTCCCCATTTGATCACCATTTTGCTGCCGCATTTTTCGCAGACTTCATCCGTCTCGACGGCTTCGGTCTTGATGTCCGGCATTTCTTTTTTGGCGACCTCCAGCCTTTTGGCAAAGCGGTCATAGAAATCCCGCATGGTGTTCTTCCATGGTTCGCGTCCCGATTCGATCCGGTCGAGGTGGTCTTCCATGCGGGCGGTATATTCGTAGTCGAAGATTTCGTGGAAGCTTTCCACGAGGAGTTTCGTCACGAGCTCGCCGGTTTCCGATGGATAGAATTTCCCCTCCTGTTTTTCGACGTATTCGCGGTCCTGGATCGTGCTGAGAATAGAGGCATAGGTGCTTGGCCGTCCAATTCCCTTGGATTCCAACGCCTTCACCAGGCTGGCCTCATTGTAGCGCGGCGGGGGCTGGGTGAAATGCTGCGCGGGCAGTAGCTCTTTAAGGGTCAGCACCTCTCCTTCCCGAAGCTGCGGCAGCAGGGATTCTTCATCTTCCTGGCCGGAGTCCGCTTTGTCTTCAGGTTTCGATTCCTGGTATACGGCAAGGAATCCCTTGAATTTCTGGATCGATCCTGTTGCCCTGAATTCCACTCTTCCGGCGCTGATGTCGGCGTCGGTGTGATCAAATAAAGCGGGATTCATCTGCGACGCGACGAATCTGTTCCAGATCAGCGCGTACAATCTCCAAAGATCCGGGTCGAGCTCATTTTTGAGACTCTCAGGCGTGCGTTCGACAGACGTGGGCCGGATGGCCTCATGCGCGTCCTGTGCGGTCTTTTTCGATTTGTAATAGATTGGATGGTGGGGGAGATAGGTTTCGCCGAAATCACGCTGGATATAGGCGCGCACTTCCTGAAGCGCGCTTTCGGCCACACGGCTGGAGTCCGTGCGCATGTAGGTGATTAAGCCTACGGATCCTTCTGAGCCGATTTCTATGCCTTCATATAATTTCTGGGCCAGGACCATCGTGCGCTTGACGGAGTAATTCAGTTTGCGGGCTGCTTCCTGCTGCAGCTTGCTCGTGATAAAGGGCGGCACGGGATATCTTTTCTTTTCCCTGCGATGGACTTCCCTGACAACAAACGGCTCCTGCTTCAGCGCTTCGACGATGCCGTTGGTTGTTTCCGAATCGGCGATGCTCCATTTTTTGCCGTCAATCAGCCGGGCTTTTGCCGTGAATTCAGGCGGAAGCTCTCCGGCCAAGTGTGCATCGAGGGTCCAGTATTCTTCCGATTTGAAAGCGCGGATCTCCTGTTCTCTTTCGACAATCATGCGGAGGGCCACGGTCTGGACTCTTCCGGCGGAAAGCCCCCGCCGCACCTTGTCCCAAAGCAGCGGACTGATCTTGTATCCGACCAGCCGGTCCAGAATGCGCCGTGTCTGCTGCGCATCCACCTTGTGTTGGTTGATGCGGCCGGGTTTTTTGAACGCTTCCTGGATGGCGTTTTTCGTGATTTCGTGGAAGAGAACCCGGTAAATATTTTTGGATTTGCCCGAAAGCTCTTCAGACAGGTGCTGGCAGATCGCCTCTCCTTCGCGATCAGGGTCCGCTGCGAGGTAGATGTCCTGGATGTTTTTTGCCGCCGATTTTAATTCCCTGACCACTTTGGTTTTTGCCGGGATGATTGCGTAATGCGGCGTAAAATCGTCATCCACGTCCACACCGAGTTTGCTTTTCGGCAAATCCTTAATGTGACCGACCGACGCTTTGACGACATAATTCCTGCCGAGGTATTTGCTGATCGTTTTTGCCTTGGCAGGCGATTCAACTACCACGAGTGATTTAGCCATAGAAGGGCGCAAGCTACACCAAGCTTAACGGAAAGTCCAAGTAAAAAAAATACAGAATTTTCGCATGTCGGCCATAAGCTGTTTATTTTCTTATTCTTACAAACAAATTCCCGGGAAGCTGCCGGACCCACCCATTCATTTCAAGATGCAGCAGCAGAGTACTCAGTTGCGGGACGCTCAGTTTGGCTGTGCGGCAGATCCTGTCGAACTGCATGGTCTCGTCTGTCTTCAGCAACGCCAATATCCGGTTTTCTTCTTCAGAAAGCATTTCCAATTCCGGATTCCGGCACGGCCTGGAATCTTCCCTGATTAGTATTTCCTGCCGGATCTCGGACGGCAATTCCTCCGCGATGTCTCTCCATGATTGGACAAGTTTGGCTCCCTGTTTGATCAGAAAGTTTGGGCCAAAACTCTGAGGGGATGTCAGGTTGCCTGGGATTGCGAATACTTCGCGGTTTTGTTCCATAGCCAGTCTCGCAGTGATGAGGGATCCGCTGTATTCGCTGGCCTCAACAATAATCGCTCCAAGCGCCAGGCCGCTGATGATTCGATTGCGAACCGGAAAATTTTGCGGTGCGGGGGATGTTCCGGGGGCGAATTCAGAAAGGAGCAATCCCTTTTCCAGAATTGTTTGAGTCAGCCGGCGATGCTCTTTCGGGTATACGATATCGATGCCGCACCCCAGAACTGCGACCGTGCTCCCGCCGCCTTCAAGACAACCCCGGTGGGCGGCCGCGTCGATGCCTCGCGCCAAACCGCTTGTCACGCAGATTCCGCGACTGCTCAGATCGGATGCAATGCCCTGGGCCATCTGAAGGCCATAGATTGTCGGTCTTCTTGTTCCGACCACGGCGATGCAGGGCTTTTCCAGCACTTCCAGGTGGCCGCGGGCATACAGAATTAGAGGCGGATCGCTTATCTCCTCCAATAATGGAGGATATCCGGGACCGCCGCGCATCAGAAATTGGCAGCCTTCACGCCTGCCCCAATCGCAAATCTCGGATGCCGTCGCCTGGCAGCCGCGCGATCGTATGAGTGAAAAAGCCTCGCCTGGGATCCCAAATGCGGCCAGAGAATGCTCGTCCATCGAGAACAGGTCTGAAATAGAGCGCAATGCTTTCCAGAGGCGGTTCTGTGACAGGCTTCCTATGCCCGGAAGCAGCGTCACTTCAATCGCATCTCGGATTAAAGAATCGTTGGCAGTTTGCATATGATTTATTCGGCAGTCGCAAAGCAGATTCGCGGTCGCCCCGGGAAATCCTTTGCTATAATCCTCAGGTTTGTTGTTTCGCTGGACGGTAATTTATTTCGCGAAACTTTGATTTTTTTTCGATTTCAGCGGATTGAGGCTATGAAAATTCGGATTTCGCTGGTTCATTATCTTAATTCTGCCCCTTTGGGCTGGGCATTTCTCCATGGCCCTTTCCGCGACAAATTCGAAGTCCTGCCCTCATCTCCCGCGATGTGTGCGGATCAGCTAGCCGGCGGGGAAGTCGACATCGGGTTGATTCCCAGTATTGAATACCAGCGAATACAGGACCTGCGGGTGATTCCGGGTATTTCCATTGCTTCGCTAGGTGAGGTCCGAAGCATCCTGCTGATCAAACCTAAAGGGAAACAGTTGATCCGTTCGGTCGCGTTGGATACCAGTTCTCGAACATCCGTTGCTCTAGCCATGATTCTGCTGCAGGCGAAGATGGGACTGCGTCCCGAGTACATGCCGCATCCGCCCGATATATCCGCGATGCTGACGCGCAGCGATGCCGCAGTCGTGATCGGAGATCCGGCCCTCAAGATTCGGCTTGAAGATTATGATGTCACCGATCTTGCCGGAGAATGGGTTCAATGGCAGCGGAAGCCGTTTGTCTGTGCTTTCTGGGCATGCAGAAGCGGCGCGCCTTTTCCGGCTGACCTGAATGCCATATTCCAGGAGGCTAAAGAATGGGGGCTGAAAAGGCGCGATGAAATCGCCGCAGTCTATGCCAAATCGCTGGACCTTCCCGCGTCCTTCCTCGAAAACTATCTGATTCACAACATCGATTATGATTTTGGCTCAGAGCATATGGACGGGCTTCAAAAGTTTTATAGGCTGGCAAGGCAGGAAGAACTCATCCCCGGGCTTCAGGAACTGCGTATCTATTCCTTCGCGCTCCAATTCGATGTTCCAATAGAGGTAGTCCCGCCAGGCCTGGGGTGCCGTTCTGAACCCGATCGTAATGTGAAGCATAGTGGGAACCCATTCCGGCTCTCTTGGGCGCCGGATTAAGCGCATGCCGGCCTCCTCCGGAGTGCAGCCTCCCTTTCGATGGTTGCATTTAAAGCAGCAGGTGACGATGTTATCCCAGGTTTTGCCGCCCCCTTTCACCACAGGCACGACATGGTCGAACGTGAGATTTTCCGTGGAGCATTTTTTCCCGCAGTACTGGCAGGTGTTGTGATCCCGCGCATAAATGTTTGCTCTGCAGAATTTAACGTGCTGGTGCTGTCTTCGGATCTTTACATACTTAAGGAGCCGAAGCACACTGGGCATTTTTATGGTGAAACTGATGCTGCGTATCTCGCGATCATACTCCGCCAGCACCTCGACTTTGCCCTGGCACAGCAGATTCAGGGCGCGCTTCCAGGTGACGATGTTGATCGGTTCATAAGTGGCATTTAAGACCAGCGTATGTTCCATGGGATCCTGTTGAGCGCAATGCTCAAACTAGCATAATATGAATATAGCAATTTTACCTGGCACCGCGCATCTGAAAAATTCATTGCAGGGGGGCCTTTTCCTGGATAAATAGATATTTTATAGCGAGGCGACTCGGAGGGGCAGGGATGCAATCGATTCGAGATTCCAGATTCGAGATTCGAAATTCTGTTTAATCTCGAATCTCGAATCTCGAATCAAGCCAGACATTTCTGGGTGAGTTGCCGCAACAGAACTTCATGAAGAATGCGGGCTAGGAGGGGATGGCGCATGCGAGTTCGACCGGGCATCGAAGTGTTGCTGGATAAGCGAAGAGATCTCATCAGGGGCGCACGCGTCGGAGCCGTGGTTCATCCGGCATCCGTCCTTCCTGACCTACGGCATACTGCGGACGCGCTATCGGCTGATGGCGATTTTCAATTGACGGCTCTTCTGGGCCCACAGCACGGAGCTCGAGGAGAGAAGCAGGACAACATGGTGGAATCCGAGTTTTATCGTGATCCTGATACCGGAATCCCAGTGCATAGTCTGTATGGAGAAACCCGGCAGCCAACGGAAGAAATGCTGAGAAGATATCGACGTGCTTCTCTTCGATCTTCAGGATGCCGGCACGCGCGTTTATACTTTTATTTACACGATGGCCTATTGTATGGAGGCCTGCGCCCGCTGGAATAAGCGCATGATTGTGTTGGACCGGCCGAATCCCGTGAACGGCCGCCAGGTAGAGGGTAATCTGCTTCATCCGGAATATAGTTCGTTTGTCGGTTTGTATCCAATTCCGATGCGCCACGGCATGACGACGGCAGAGTTAGCCCTATTTTTTAATTCTGAATTCGCGATCCGCTGCGATCTGACGGTGGTCGCAATGGAGGGCTAGCGTCGTGAGTATTGGTTTGATCAAACCGGTTTGCCCTGGGTCCAACCCTCACCCAACCTGCCGACCCTGGATTCGGCTATTGTTTATCCCGGATCCGTTCTGGTCGAAGGAACCTGCCTCTCGGAGGGGCGTGGAACCACGCGTCCATTCGAGATGATCGGGGCTCCGTTTATCAACAGTCGAAATTTTGCCTCGCGCCTGAATGAGCTGGGATTATCCGGTGTCTGGTTCCGTCCGGCCTGTTTCCAGCCCACTTTCCAGAAATGGGCAGACACCATGTGCGGGGGTGTTCAAATTCACGTCAGAGACCGCGAAGTGTTTGAGCCGTATCTGACGGGCATTGCCGTCCTTTCGGCGGCCTGTGCCCTGCACCCGGAATTTTTTGGCTGGCGCAATCCCCCCTATGAATACGAGCGCGAAAAACTGCCCATCGAGATCCTTTGCGGGTGCCGCGAAATTCCCGAAATGATCCGGAGCGGAGTGCCTATTAGCCAAATACGACAAAGCTGGCAAAATGACATTGCCGATTTCCTCCGCCGCAGATCATCCTATCTGCTCTACGATTAGCAAAACCGGGGGGACAGTATAACCAGGTCCAGATTTCCTCGACGAAGTGCTGCGCCCTCGCTTTCCCTCTATCCCTTTAATCCTTTACCCCTCTACCCCTTTACCCCTTTACCCCTTTACCCCTTGCCCCATAAGTGTGTTAACATATTGGCCTCATGATCATAGGACTAACTGGAAAAAACGGGTCGGGCAAGACTGCAGTCTCGGAATATCTCGTAAGCAGAGGTTTTGAGTACCATTCTCTCTCGGATGCAATTCGAGAGGAGATACTCACAAGAGGCCTGCAAATCACGCGGGAAGTGCTCATCGACGTGGGGAATGAGCTGAGGGAAAAGTTCGGGCCGGGCATACTTGCAGAGAGAATTTTGCCCAGCCTTGATAGCGGTCAAAACTATGTGATCGATTCTATTCGCAATCCTCAGGAGGTTGACGTCCTGAGAAGCCGAAACGACTTTACTTTGCTGGCTCTAGAAGCGGAGCAGGGAACTCGCTTCGAGCGCAGCCGGAAACGGGGCAGAGAAAACGCGGCCCAGACGCTGTCGCAATTCGCCGAAGAAGAGGCGCGCGAACTCGATTCCGACAATCCCGCCCGCCAGCAGTTGAATGCGACGCGGCAGAAAGCGGACCTTATCGTAACAAATGACGGGACATTGGAAGAATTGCATCGCCGTCTTGATGCGTTGCTTCCTCCCCTGATGAGCCGGTTTATGCGTCCGACGTGGGATGAATACTTCATGAGCATCGCCAGGGTTGTGGCGATGCGCAGCAACTGCATGAAGCGGAAGGTCGCGGCGATCATCGTGAAAGACATGCGGGTGGTTTCCACCGGATATAACGGAACGCCCAGAGGGGCAAAAAACTGCAACGAGGGCGGGTGTCCGCGGTGCAATAGCATGGCCGCAAGCGGCACGGCACTGGATGAGTGCCTGTGCTGTCATGGCGAGGAAAATGCCATAACTCAAGCGGCCTATCATGGGACGAGCGTAAAAGGCGCGACACTGTACAGTACTTTCGCTCCCTGTCTTCTCTGCACCAAGATGATCATTAACAGCGGCATTGCCGAGGTTGTCTATAATCAGGACTATCCTTTGAATGATACGGCACTTTCGCTCCTTAAAGAATGCGGTGTCCTACTGCGCCAGCATAAAGTATGAACGGATTCGAGATTCGAGATTCGAGATTCGAGATTCGAGATTTGTGGTTCGAGGTTGGGAAAGCCTGCGGGGAAAACGTTGAGCACCGAGACGGAAATCAAGGTCAAAATCGAGGATGTCGAAGGTTTATGCCTGCAGCTTAATGCCTTAAATCCCAGCATTCTGGCCGAAAGGCATTTTGAGGACAACTACCTGCTGGATTTTCCTGACGGAAAGCTTCAATCCGGCCGGTGCTTGCTCCGAATACGGTTTGCCAATGGATGCGGTTTGCTGACGTTCAAGGGACCGCCACGGCCGGACGGGATCTTTAAGACGCGGGAGGAATTAGAGACCGGGGTGCAGGAGCCGGCGGCGATGCTCCAGGTCCTCGAGCGGATCGGAATGAGTGTCTGCTTCCGATATCAAAAATACCGGCGGGAGTTTGCGCTCGATCAGGTTCATGTTGCTGTGGACGAGACTCCAATAGGGAACTATGTCGAACTCGAAGGCACCGAAGACGGGATCCGGGCTCTGGCGCACAAAATGGGCATAGCTGAGACGCAGTTCCTGCGCCTTAGCTATTATTCTCTGTACCTGGAGCATTGCCAAAGGACGGGGGAAGTACCAGGCTTCATGGTTTATTAAGATTCGAGATTCCAAATTCCAGATTCCAAATTGGCCAGCCCAACTCATAATCAGGAATCCCGAATCCGGTATCTGAAATAAGAAATCTGGAATCTGGAATCTGGAATCAAAGAGGTGTCAGTATGGCCGTTGCGTATGTCGAGAATGTGAGCGCATACGAGGGGAATGAGATCTCGCTGCGCGGGTGGGTTTATAATAAGCGGAGTAGCGGGAAACTTCAGTTTATACTGCTTCGCGACGGGACGGGAATTATCCAGTGCGTTGCGTTCAAGGGAAATTTCACGCCCGAGCAGTTCGATCTGCTCGATAAAGTCACACAGGAAACCAGCATCGAAATCCGGGGAAAAGTCCGCAAAGACGCACGCAGTGCGGGCGGATATGAAGTGGATGTTACGGGATTCCAGATTGTCCAGCTGGCCGAAAACTATCCGATAACGCCCAAAGAACATGGAACGGCCTTTTTGATGGAGAACCGGCATCTCTGGCTTAGGAGTTCCCGCCAGCACGCGATTATTAAAATCAGGCACGAGATCATCAAGGCGTGCAGGGACTATTTTGACGATCTTGGTTTCACCCTGGTCGACACGCCGATATTCACGCCCAACGCCTGTGAGGGAACAACGACGCTTTTCGAGACTGAATACTTCGATCAGAAGGCATATCTGACGCAGAGCGGGCAGTTGTATAACGAGGCGACTGCCGCGGCTTTCGGCAAAGTCTATTGTTTCGGCCCCACATTCCGGGCGGAAAAATCCAAAACCCGCAGGCATCTGATGGAATTCTGGATGGTGGAGCCGGAGGTCGCCTATGCGACACTGGAAGACACGATGCAGCTGGCCGAGGGACTGATCTGCTTCATCGTCGAGCGGGTTCTGACGCGCCGGCGAACGCAGTTGGATGTGCTGGAACGCAACACCTCGATTTTGGAAAAGCTTTCACGGCCTTTTCCGCGTCTGAGCTATGACGAAGCTGTGAAAAAAATGCAGGCGGCCGGTTCGGAGATCCAATGGGGCGGCGATTTCGGCGGAGGGGATGAAACCATTCTCTCGGAACAATATTCGGCGCCCGTGATGGTGCACCGGTATCCTTCCGAAGTGAAGGCGTTCTACATGCAGCCGGATCCTGAAAGGCCGGAAGTTGCTCTGTGCGTCGATGTTCTCGCTCCTGAAGGATATGGCGAGATTATCGGCGGAGGCCAGCGCATCCACGACTACGATCTGTTGATGCAGCGTCTTAAAGAACACAATCTCGCGATAGAGCCGTTTCAGTGGTATCTGGACCTCCGCAAGTATGGGACAGTGCCTCACGGCGGATTTGGCATGGGAATCGAGCGGATGGTTGCATGGCTCTGCAATTTAGGCCACCTGCGCGAAACGATTGCATTTCCGCGCACGCTCTACAGGATTTACCCCTGATGCATTCATTCAAAACCATAAGACTTTCGCAGAGCCGGGAAGTCTCGCGCCTGATCTTTGTTGCAGGACTGCTCACCGGCATTGCATTTTTCATTTACTACTATGTCCATCAGTTGACGATCGCGCATTATGACGCCAAGGCGCACTTGCTTGTCGCGCGCCGCATGGTGGATTCCCTTTCGCCAGGCTATTCCCAGCTGGGAGTGAATTGGCTCCCGCTGATTCACCTGGTATATCTCCCTTTTGTGATATTCGAGTCTCAATACCGATCGGGATTGATTCCGAGCCTGATTTCCGTCTTTGCGTATGCACTTTCGGGGTATCTGGCCTATAAGATTTCCTACCGGCTTACCGGTTCGATAACCGGGGGTGTTTTTGCGGCGGTTGTCCTGCTGGGAAATCCAAATCTTCAATACCTGCAGAGCTGCCCGTTAACGGAACCTCTGTATATGGCGCTCCTCCTGCTGGCGATGCACAGCCTGATTTGCTGGCGCGAGGATGGCTGCACCGCTTTGCCGTGGCGTGCGGCCATCTGGACAAGCCTGGGTGCAATGTGCCGCTACGAAGGCTGGTATTTTTTTTGCGGCGTCCTGCTGCTCCTTGCGTACGATTTCTGGACGCGGGTTGCATCCAGACGCAAGATCCTGCAAGCAGGGGTGCTTTTTGTTACGCTCGTGGGCGTGCCCGCACTCGCTCATTTCGGCTATATATTCCTGCGCCTCGGGGATAATTTTTTCCACAGGGTCGCGCAGGGAAATCCCAATCCGTATGTTACGTACCGGCGCCCTTTTCTTTCTCTGATTTACCACCTGGGAGAGTTGTCTCAAATGGCCGCAATTCTCCCGCTGCTGGTAGCTGCTGCCGGCCTCCTGCTCTTTCTGGTACAACGCAGCGAATTTAAACGGCGCGTCCCCCTGCTGCTGCTGTGGCTGCCCTCTCTGATAAATATCTCGGCTCTCTACTGGGGACTGATCTATCGCGTACGCTATTCGGTGCTTCTTCTTCCGGCGGTGGCGATTTTTGGCAGTCTGGTGACTACCTCGCACGCGGCAAAAAAAAGGTCTCTCCTGCTGCTTCTGGTTGTTGTTATGGGATTGCCTTGGTTTACGTGGTATATGCACCACATAAATCCGAACAGCTTTCCCCTGCCTGGCCCCGGAGCGCTTGTGCTGCCCGTGGTGGGACTGATAATATTTTTTATAGCCCGTGTAAAGCAATGGTATAGCGCGCCGCTGATGTTTATGTGCGTCGCCGGAATTAATGTTCCGCCGCTGGCCCGTGAGGTCCATCCTATGATGGTGGAAACGATGGAGCATGAATTCATCGAGCCGGAAAGAGAAAGGGTATTGCAGTATTTGAAGCAGAATTACGACGGGAAAAGGATTTTAATAGATATGGGGACCGAAGCGCCGCTCGTTTATGACTCCGGTCTGGACGTTAAAGAATTTGTCTATAACGAGGGCAGGGAAGTGCTCTGGCATGATGCAGCGCGAAATCCGGAACTCGTCGTAGGCTGGATTTGTTTCCAACCGGGGGATTCTATCTGGCAGCTCATGCAGGCTGACGCCAACTGGGCTGCGCGATATTCCCCGGTCGTAAAAACGGAGAACTATTCGCTTCTTCGATTGAAAATAAATGATTCAGATTCCAGATTCCAGATTCCATGATTCATACTCGAATCTGGCCGAATCTTGAGATCTCGGAATCTGGAATCTGGAATCAGGAATCGGAGTATCCCGTGAAGACCGAGCATCCCGCCGGAAATCAACAGAAGAAATTTGATTTTTCGCCGCCGCAACGGCGGCCGTTTATGGCGAATCTGCCGGCAACGATCGATACCTATGAAGAGGGAGTCGCCCGGTTTTTCCGATGGAGAACCGGTTTGGATTACTACCTTGCCATCGATCAGGTTGTGGACTTTGCGGTTAACACCGGGCGGGTAAAGGTGATGGATCTGCTCACCGACACTTCGACTTTTGCGCTTAGGCTGGCCGCGCGCAAAGCTTTTGCCGGACGCATTTACTCGTTCGATACCAATGTTACGCTGTTGGAACGCGCCAAGCAGAGAGCGGCGCACCTTAGCTTGCAGCAATTCATTGAGTTCAGGCATTTGCGGGAACCCCAATTCCCCGTTTCAGATGGATTCGGCGAGCTTGCGGTTTCATTCTTCGATATGCACAGGCATCCCGCGGAGCACTACCTTGCGGAAATTCTCCGCATTCTCGTTCCGGACGGGCACTTGATCCTGGCCGAGTTGCTGACGCCAAAATCTGCGCAACGGTCCTTGCCCTGGCTGTTGAAGAACCTGCACCTCCGGTATGTCCAAAAGAATCCGGCTGAAGCCGGCGCGGTATATTATGATCAGGAGGAGATTATTCAATTGTTGTTCAAGGCGGGATTTCGCCAGGTCATTATTCAAGGCTTGAACGCTCCGGAATCGCGCCATGCAGGAGTTTTCAGCCTGATTGCCGCTACGAAATAGATAAGGAGCTGTCATGAAGAAATTGCAGGGCATCCTATGCGTTCTTGCATCTCTGCTCTGTTTATTGTCTGGATTCAGCAGTCCAATCCAGGCCTTCCGGATAAAAAAAGTCGGGAAGTCCCCCAATTTCATCGCACTAAGCCCGGACGGGACAAAGGTGTATGCAACATCGTACGGCACCAATGAACTGGTGAGCATCAATCTTGCCAAGAAGATGGTTGATCAGAGCGTCCTGCTCGGAGCGTCCCCGCTGGGGCTGGCGATTGACGACAAGGGGAATACGGCTCTCGTCGCCTGCAAGGATTCCGGTACCGTTGCTGTCGTGGATTTAAAGACTTTCCGCGTTCTGGCTGACATTAATGTTGGAGGGCAGCCGAATTTCGTAGCGATGAGCCGCCGCGGATACCGGGCCTATGTGTCCAATTATGGACGCAGCGGGCAAGGCCTGCTCAACATCGTCGACATTCGCGAACGCAGCGTGGTGGCGAGCATAAAGATGGGCGTTTCGCCTTTCGCCCTTGTTGTCTCCCCGACCACGGAAACGATCTATGTGGCAATGGGAGGAAACAATGAAGTCTGGGTGGTGGATCCCGAGAGACAGGTTGTCGTAAACAAGATTGCTGTGGGCGAAGCTCCGGATGGCATCGCCATAACTCCGGACGGGAAGCGCGTCTTTGTTGCCAACAGCCGCAGCAACGATCTGTCGGTGATAGACACGGAGCTTATGAGAGTTCAATTTACCGTTCCGGTCGGAAAAATGCCTTTTGGTGTCGCTGTAAGCCCGGACGGGAAGCGGATATTTGTAGTCAACGCCGGCTCGCGCAATGTTTCCATTTTCGCTTCGGATCTGCGCAATCTGGTTGCTGAAACCTTCGATGTCGATCGGGGGCCGACCGATATCAAAATTGCGCCGGACAACCGCACTATTTATGTCATCAATGAAATGTCCAATACGCTTGTGGTAGCGGATATTCCATAAGAGCTATCAGCTGTCAGCTATCAGCCGTCAGTGAATGCCGATAGCTGAAGGCTGATAGCTGCTACTGACTGCTTTTAAACCATTCTGCAAAAAGCCGGATTCCTTCTCTGATCGGTTTCTGAGGATTGTATCCCAGGAGTAGGCGTGCCCTGCTGATGTCGGCATAGGTGACTTCCATATCTCCCGGCTGATTTGGCAGGAAGCGAAGCAGCGCCTTCATCCCGAGAGCGTTTTCCAGATGACGGACCAATTCCAGCAACGTGGTGGTCTGCGACTCTCCCAGGTTGATGATTTCAAATTGCGGATTTGCCTCGATGGCTCCGAGCACGCCCGAGACAATATCTTCAACATAGGTGTAATCCCGGCGGGAGTCTCCTGCGCCATAAATCGGAATCTCTTTTGCCGCAGCCATTAGTTGGGCAAATTTGTGAATCGCCATTTCCGGGCGCTGCCTGGGACCGTAGACGGTGAAGAAACGAAGGCATGTGATGTGCATGGAGAAATTGTGGGCGTATGTGTGGCACAACAGTTCTCCGGCCCGCTTGGTCGCCGCATAGGGAGAAACAGGACGGTCTACTGCATCCTCTTCCGAAAAGGGGACTTTTGTGTTCCCTCCGTAAACCGACGAAGAGGACCCGAAAACAAAACAGCGCGTGGAAAAATCTTTCGCCATTTCCAGCAGGTTCACGGTTCCGGTAACATTGACTGAAGAATACAGGTCTGGTTTTTCCAGGGAAGGGCGCACGCCCGCCCAGGCTGCCAGATGCACAACGGTATCGGGCCGGACTTCTTCGAAAACCTGCCGAAGCCTTTCGCGGTCGAGAATATCGACCGTGTGCAGTGGAACTCGGCCTTGAGCCTGAAGATCCCGCACATTGCGCCGCTTAATTTCGGGATCGTAGAAGTTATTGAAATTGTCCAATAGGCTGACTTCAGCATGTCGGCCTATCAACGCGGTAGCGAGGTGATACGCGATGAATCCGGCGCCGCCGGTGATCAGAACTCGCATGAATGCCCCCCTAGGAATGCCCGCTGTCTATTCGGATTTTTCGGTGGTCCGCCGGCGGGTGTTCGGCACGCTCAAAGTATCCCAAGATGGTCCGGGAGTCAACGCTGCGCCTGTGGTACTATAATCCGCTATGTTGCATGTCGGGTTGACCGGAAATATTGCATCGGGCAAGAGCTCTGCGGCATTGTTTTTTGCCGAACTGGGGGCTCATGTGATCGATGCCGATCGTGTAGTACACTCGCTGCTCAAGGCCGGCACGCCTGTATATCGAAAGATCGTCGACGCTTTCGGAGAACGAATCCTGAGTTCCGCTGGCGAGATTGACCGCAGGATACTGGGCCGGATGGTATTTTCCGACGCCGACAAAAGACTTTTACTGAATTCTCTGACACATCCTGCAGTGGAAACGGAAATCCTGCGGCGGATTGGCGAGCTCGAACAGTCGGCGTCTAGAGGCATTATCATAGTGGATGCGGCATTGATGATAGAGACCGGCGGATACAAAATGTATCATCGAATTATCGTGGTCACATGCGATCCTGCTCTACAGGTCTCCCGTCTCATCACGCGCGATGGATTAACCGAAGCGGAAGCCGGAGCAAGAATCGCCTCGCAAATGCCGATGGAGGAGAAACTAAAACTTGCCAATTATACGATCGATACGTCGAGGACGCTCGAACATACCCGCGAGCAAGTGGAAGCCATCTACAGAGACTTGCTGATTCAGGAATTTAATTCAGAAACATTAAATTGACAATTCCGGCACTGCTATGTTACTAGATCGCGGATTTATTTGTGTCTGTTGGTTTTAAAGGGATAATTGCAGCTTGTTTACGAGTGGATCTATTTCGAAATTTGGGTATTATTAAAATTTGCCGATTCCGGCTGCGTCAGAAACTATGCTGAAATACATCTGGTTGATACCGAGTTTGCCGTTAGCCGGGAGTGTGCTCATCGGCCTGACAGGATTGATAACACTGCGCAGCGCCGGCAGGAAGCTGAACAAAAAGTTCGTTTCCGCCATCGCTCTTGGGTCTGTAGCGCTCGCCTTTATTCTGAGCGTGCTGTGTGTGTATCAGCTCTTTGCCGTTGAACACGAAGAGCTGTTTTCCCTCGACCTCTTTACCTGGCTTAGCAGTGGATCCCTTCCGCTGGCGAATGGAGGCATGGCCACTTTTGAAGTGCCCTGGGGATTTCAGCTGGACCCGCTTTCTGCCGTGATGATCCTGGTCGTTACAGGAGTCGGTTTCCTGATTCACGTGTATTCGACCGGATATATGTGGGACGACAGCGGGTATTATCGCTTCTTCTCCTATCTGAACCTCTTCATGTTTGCGATGCTCACCCTGGTCCTGGCCAACAACTACGTGATGATGTTCGTCGGGTGGGAGGGAGTGGGGTTGTGCTCCTACCTGCTGATCGGATTTTATTTCGATAAAAAGAGCGCAGGCGATGCCGGGAAAAAGGCATTCGTGGTAAATCGGATCGGGGATGCGGGATTCATTCTGGGAATGATGCTCGTTTTCGTGCATTTCGGTTCGCTGCGTTTTGAAGAGGTGTTCAACATAGGCAGCTGCAATGCCGATTCATTCCGGCCACGATTTCCTCTTCTGGGCAACGCTCTGCTTCTTCATCGGGGCTTGCGGCAAGAGCGCTCAAATTCCTCTGTATGTCTGGCTTCCCGATGCGATGGAAGGTCCCACGCCCGGTATCCGCCCTCATCCATGCAGCCACGATGGTGACCGCCGGCGTTTATATGGTCTGCAGAAGCAACGCTCTCTACAGCCGGGCGCCCGAGACCCTGATTATCGTGGCAGTCGTGGGATCCCTGACCGCGATCTTTGCCGCGACGATCGGTTTTGCCCAGACCGATATCAAGCGCGTCCTGGCTTATTCCACTGTTAGCCAGCTGGGCTATATGTTCGCGGCGCTTGGAGTGGGGGCGTTTGTGGGCGGCATCTTCCACCTGATGACGCACGCCTTTTTTAAAGCGCTCCTTTTCCTTGGTTCCGGATCGGTCATCATGGCCATGCACCACGAGCAGGACATGATGAAGATGGGAGGGCTGAAAAAATATCTGCCCTGGACCTATTGGACAATGTTTGCGGGCACGGTCGCGATTGCCGGAGTCCCTCCATTTGCGGGATTTTTCAGCAAGGATGAAATCCTGTGGCGGGCCTGGAGCAACGGCCATCCGGTAGTCTGGTTTCTGCTGTGGTGCGGTGCAGGCATGACTGCCTTTTATATGTTCCGGCTTCTCTTCCTGACGTTCTGGGGAGAAGAGAGGATGGATGATCACACCAAGCATCACATCCACGAATCCCCCAGGAACGTAGTCTACCCGCTGGCTGCCCTGGCGGTGCTGTCGACTATCGGCGGGTTTGTGGGCTTTCCGGGATGGACCGGCATTGCCAACAGGTTTGAGCATTTTCTGGAGCCTGTTCTGCGGCTCCCTGAAAGCCACGAGGCGGCGATTCATCATTCGCACGGGACAGGAATTTCTATTCACTGCGCTTTCTGTCGCGATCGCCCTGGCGGGTATTTTTTTGGCCCATCGCTTTTATGTGAAGTGTCCCGGAATGGCAGATCAGGTTTACCGAAAAGATCAAGGGATACTATACCCTGGTATACCGCAAGTATTACGTGGATGAGCTGTACGACGCGCTCTTCGTCAACCGCACCAAAGACCTTGGCAGAGCGTGTTTTTTCGTGGATTCCAAGTTTGTCGATGGCGCCGTCAATTTGACCGCGGCATCCACGCGCGGAACGGCTACGGTGTCACAGATTGTTCGATACCTATGTAGTGGATGGCCTGGTCAATTTTGTCGGCTGGATCAACATGAGGTTGAATCGGTGGCGACATCGTTTCAGACGGGGCTTATCCAGAGATATGTGCTGGCGGCGGTCGTTGGCGATCGTGGTTTTTATTTTGATTTATTACAACGGACTGCTTAACTTTTAAATCCAGATTTCAGATTCCAGGTTCCAGATCTGTAATTAAATCTGGAATCTGGAATCTGGAATCAGGAATCTCATTCAGGAGTCGGATGCAATGGACTTTTTCATGAACAACATCCTGAACATAGTCTGCTACCTCCCGCTGGCGGGAATGGTGTTGATTATGTTCATGAAGCGGGAAAACGAGCTCGCGATCAAGTGGATCGCCAATATCACCGCTTTCGTCGGGTTTCCTGATTTCCATCCCGCTCCTGACGGCATTCAATGATCCGCGGTTTATCAATCCAAACGGATTCCGGTTTCTCTATGAGCATCCCTGGATTCCGCAGATCGGGGCGGCATACAAGTTCGGGATAGACGGAATCAGCATGCTGCTGGTTCTGCTGACGACCTTGCTGGGATCCATTGCCATTCTTTCCTCATGGACCGCAATCAAGGACCGCGTCAAGGAATACTACGCGTTCATGCTGCTGCTTCAAACCGGCATGCTCGGCGTCTTCATGTCTCTCGACTTTCTGGTCTTTTACGTGTTCTGGGAAGTCATGCTGGTGCCCATGTATTTTCTGATTGGAGTCTGGGGCGGTCCCAGGAAGCTGTATGCGGCCATCAAATTCTTCCTGTATACTCTGGCCGGTTCCGTGCTCATGCTCGTGGGCATCCTGGCAATCTACTTCTATCAGCACGCTGTTTCGGGCATCTATTCCTTCGATATTCTCGCTTTCCAGAAACTGGGATTCCCGACGGACCTGCAGTTCTGGGTTTTCATTGCTTTCTTCATCGGCTTTGCCATCAAGGTTCCCATGTTTCCATTCCATACCTGGTTGCCGGATGCCCACGTGGAAGCGCCCACAGCCGGATCGGTCATCCTGGCAGGCGTTCTGCTGAAAATGGGAACCTACGGTTTCGTGCGTTTTTCTCTCCCGATGTTTCCGTGGGCTACGATGCATTTTTTAAAACCGATGCTGATTCTTTCGCTGATCGGAATCATTTATGGCGGGCTCGTGGCGATGATGCAGAAAGACATGAAATCGCTGGTGGCCTATTCTTCGGTCAGCCATCTGGGATTTGTAATGCTGGGAGTTTTTGCGGCGACGCCCGTTTCGCTTCAGGGCGGCATCCTGCAGATGATCAACCACGGCATCTCCACCGGCGCGCTGTTCTTGATCGTCGGCGTTATTTATGAGCGGCGCCACACGCGGTTGATTTCCGAGTATGGCGGATTGAGCCACATCATGCCGGTGTACGCGACGGTGTTTCTGATCATGACGCTGAGTTCCATCGGGATGCCTGCTTTGAACGGTTTCATCGGCGAATTCTATATTCTCCAGGGAACGTTCGCGGCTCCGGGCCTGTGGCCGTATGCGGCGCTTGCCGTGATCGGAATCGTGCTCGGGGCAGCATACATGCTGTGGCTGTATCAGCGCGTGATGTTCGGGAAGATCGAGAATCCGCTGAACAAGGCTCTGCCGGATCTGAATATGAGAGAACTGGCGACCTTCGTCCCGCTGATCATCCTGGCATTCTGGATCGGCATCTATCCGACCTTCTTCACCAAGTATCTCGACGAGCCGGTCAACGCCATCGTGGAGCGCGTGCGCGTCGACTATTTCAAAACGAACGTGGCCAGGCTTCCATAGCCATTTTGGAGTGCGGCAGCTCGCTGCCGCTTTGGCTCCAGCCTTCCAAAATCTCAGGTAAGGCAAATCCTTGAACTATGATACGTACCTTCCTGACCGGGATGATCTCTTTGCCGAAGTAATCGAAAGCTTTTATCTCGAGACAAAGGATGGCCTGTTTTTCGCGGTCAAGGGATTTGAGCATCCGCCCGATCGAAGGATTGCAGTACTTCGATACCTGCCCGACCCAACCGGCGGCGATCGAAGGAAGGGCGGAAGATTTTATCGCCGCCTGTACCACTTCGACGAACAAGAACAACAAATAAGATCAACCTATCCGCAATATCTTGCCCACGATCCGGTATTTCAAACAACGCTCCAGAGCGTGCCCAAATCAATGGTTCAGAAGATTTATGATCCACGTCAGAGGTTCAGGGAATTGGAACAGGCGTGCATCCGGGAAGAGATCGAGGAAGATGCCGTTGCTTTCCTAAGCCTGCTACAAAATACAGGCGCAAGTTTCTTCCTCGGCTCTGGGCATCACAGGGTCCTTGCTTACCGGACTGTTCACAGAAAAGTCCGATCTCGATGTCGTTGTGTTCGGCACCGAGAACTGCCGCAGGGTATATCGGGCGTTACTACGGATGTTGGATGAAAGATCCTGCCCTGATTTAAACAGGCTCGATTCTGCTGGCATGCAGGAGCTTTTTGAGCAACGCGTGGCCGATACACGTATGACCTATGAAGAATTTGTGCAGCTCGAAAAATGTAAGGCAAACCAGGGAAGATTCCGTCAACGGGCATACTTTGTCCGCTTCGTTAAGAGTGCGCACGAAGCGGGGCATGCGTACGGGAGTTTGCGCTACATGCCGATCGGACGGGCGGTCCTAACTGCCTCGATCGCGGATGATCAGGATGCCATCTTCACTCCCTGTAGATATCTATTAACCAATGTTCGCTTACTGGAAGGTCCGCAGCGCTCCACTCCAAGCGAAATCATCTCTTTTCGCGGCCGGTTTTGTGAACAGGCGCACGCAGGGGAATTAGTGTATGCGGCCGGCACTCTTGAGTGCATCGAAAACGATCAGGGAGGCAATTACAGCCGTCTGTTACTAGGCAATTCCCCGGAAGACACATTAACCTCTTCGAAGCCTAAAGCCTTCGAGCTATAAAAAGATCCATGGAGCCTGTGGTACACTACCAGATATTCGTCCGACTTAAACACGACTGGGGAGATGCATATGGACAAGAAACGGATTGCATGGGGAATTACGGGCGCAGGGCACGCTCTTGATGAATGCATCAAAACGCTGATGAAGCATGAAAACGTTGATGTGTTTCTATCTCGGGCGGCGGAGGAAGTGGTGGGTGTGTATGGTTTGGATGTTTTCCTGAATACGCCGCGCCTGCGCGTATACCGGGAGAACAGAGCCAGTTCGCCTTTAGTGGGGAGGCTGTTTGCCGGCATGTACCGTCTCCTGGTGGTTGCTCCGGCCACCTCAAATTCAGTGGCAAAGTTTATCCACGGCATCTCGGATACGCTGGTGACGAACCTATTGGCACAGGCTGGTAAAGCCCGTGTTCCAATCGTGGTGTTTCCTACCGATCTGGCGCCGGAAACGGATTCTCCGGGGCCCAGTCGGGAATCCATAAAAGTGTATCCCCGGAAAATAGATCTGGAAAACACGGAGAAGCTCAGGAGTTTCGAGGGAGTCGTCGTAGTCCACAACCAGGCAGAATTGGAAAAATTTCTATCTTCGAATTAAACCGTGGGAGATGGACCGCTTTATTTGCCTCGATTTCAAAGGAGCTCGTGGATTTATTTCCTTTGTCAATTTCGGGCTGCTTGCGGCTTTCCCGACGGTTCTTCCGCCCGCTGGGCAATGCGGCGCAGCATTCCCCCGAATACGAACTGGTGTAATGGATAGACAGAATACCAATACAGGAGCCCGCGCAGACCGACCGGATCTATGATTGCCGTTTGGCGGATTAGAGAGCCGGCCCTGTCGCCCGTCACTTCGAACTCCAGCCAGGCGCGGCCAGGCAGCTTCATTTCCGCAGCAAGGCGCAGCCTTCGCCCCGGTTCAAAGGCTTCTACTCGCCAGCAGTCGATCGTGTCGCCAGCTTTCAACTGTTCACTATCCGGCCTGCCGCGGCGCATGCCCACGCCGCCCATGAGCAGGTCCATCCAACCGCGAAGCGTCCAGAGCCAGTTGCCATAGTACCAGCCGGTTGAGCCGCCGATGCGCTGGATCGGGGCAAATGTTTTAGCAGGCGCTGTGGCGACGTGCATCTGCCTTGCATCAATGAGCCGGTTGCCAAAGCGCACGCCACCCCATCGAGGCAGCGGCCCGGCGGACGAGAGCGCATCTGACCAGCGAGTTTCGGCATATTCCCGGTCCTCGTTTCTCAGCGCGTGGGCAATGGCTTCGCGAACACCAACGGGGCGGATGTGAAAGGTACGCAGGGCCGTGTCATCTTGCACAACAGTGGGATGACGGATGCTGCTGATCAGCTTGCGGCCGATGCGTGCATAGAGTGGTGTGACTAACCCCAGCCACAGGCTTGAGAGGCGGGGAGTTAAAAAGGGTACGTGAATCATGGAGCGACGCAGGCCGCGCTGATGGGCATACTCGCCCATTAACGCGCCATAAGACACGCGATCCGGGCCCCCGATCTCGTAAATCGGCGAACCGTCGAGAGGCACATCCAATGCCGCCCGCAAATACTGAAGCGCATCATCGATTGCGATAGGCTGGGCAAGAATGTTAACCCAGCGGGGTGTGATCATGACCGGGAGACGCTCCACGAGGGCGCGAATCATCTCAAACGAGAGACTGCCCGATCCGATGACAATCGATGCTCGGAACTCGATGACGGGAACGCCCGACTGCCTCAGGATCTCCCCGACCTCCTGGCGGCTGCGCAAATGCGGCGAAAGCTTGACTGATCGGTCTCCCAAGCCTCCGAGATAGATGATTCGTCGAATTCCCTCAGCGCGCGCGGCGCCGGCGAAACATTCGGCGGCACGGCGATCGGTCTCCTCAAAGCCTTGAGATGTGCCCATGGAGTGCACAAGATAATACGCCGTATGCACGCCGTTCATGGCCTTCCGGAGAGATTCCGAATCCAGCAAATCCCCGGCAATCACATCTGTCTCTGGGGCAGCGCGGCCGCTAAAAAATTCAGGGCGGCGGACGAGGCAACGCACAGGATGTCGTTCGGCTTCGAACAGTTTCAGAAGTCGTCCACCGATATACCCGGTGGCGCCTGTCAGCAAAATTAATGGTTTCATCGTCTTTTTGCCAGTGTCAGCGTTTGCAGTGCCCGCTCGCGAGCACGCGCGTGATTGACGATCGGCCGGGGATAATCCGAAGTATCCCGCTCCGGCACCCACCGGCCAACATACATTTTTTCTGGATCGAATTTCTTAGCCTGGGTTTCCGGGTTGAAAATGCGGAAGTAGGGCGCCGCATCTGCACCGCAGCCGGCGACCCATTGCCAGCCGAGCGTATTGTTGGCAAGATCGGCATCCACCAGCGTGTCCCAAAACCAGCGGGCGCCTTCTGTCCAGGATAACAGCAGGTCTTTCACAAGGAACGAGCCGGTGAGCATACGCACACGGTTGTGCATCCATCCTGTGGTCCACAATTCCCGCATGCCCGCATCCACGATCGGATATCCGGTGCGACCCCGTTGCCACGCTCGAAGTTTTTGCGGATCATCCCGCCAGCGAAACCGTTCGAACTGCGGCCGCAAAGGTTTCTGCGCTGAATGCGGAAAGTGATACAGCAGGTGATGCGCAAATTCGCGCCAGCCCAGCTGACGCAGGAACGCTTTGGATGCAGCGCTGCGGTGCTTTGAGCAGGCGGCCCAAACCTGCCGCGGCGATATTTCGCCGAAGTGGAGGTGTGGCGAGAGTCGGGAAGTGCCGGAAATCGCCGGGTAATCGCGCTGCTCCGGATACTTCTCGAGGGTGACATCGAGAAAGCTGCGCAGCATCGTGTGCGCGCCGGCTTCTCCAGCCTGCCAGGCGGAACGAAAACCTTTCGGCCAGTCGACGGCCGGTTCCAGGGCCAATGCGTCCAGTGCAAGAGAGGGAAGGGATGTCGTTGGTTTTTGCAGCGCCGGTCGCGGCAAAGGCATAAAATCGGGCGCAGCCGAAATGCATGCCCGCCAGAACGGCGTGAATACCTGGAACGGCTTGCCGCTGCTGTTTTTTATTTCTTCAGGATCAAACAGTAAAGAGGCGTTAAAAGTCTCGACCTTAATCCCTTCAGAGGCCAGCGCCTGGCGGACTCTCTTATCCCTGTCGATGAGCGCCGGTTCGTGGCGGCGATTCCAGAATATCTCTGTTGTGCCGGTTTCGCGAATAATGGATCGGAGCGCATCAAGAGACGGACCGCGGCGGATAATCAGACTCGTTCCGTGTTGCCGAAAATCAGTGTCCAGCGCCTTCAGCGATTGATGCAGCCACCAGCGGCTGGCGGCTCCCGGCGGCCAGTCTCCCTCCTCTTCAGGCGCCCAGATGAATACCGGCAGGATCTGTTTCTGACTGGCAGCGGCCGCAGCCAGCGCAGGATTGTCAGCTAGGCGAAGATCCAACCGGAACCACACCAGGGCGGGTTTGTTCATGGTTCGGGATACTATCATATTCGGGTGGAAATATACCGGCGCTTTGTGCCATTCTCGCAACAGTCCGTCACGCCCATGAAAACAGGTGTGACACAGTTTTTTGGATGTTGGTCTAGGGGCAGAATTGGGGTCGATGTTGTACGCTATCTATTCGATTCCGATAGCGATTCCGACGCCGACCCAAATTTTTGATCAGGGGAGTAGGAGCGATGGCCCGCTATCTGTTCGTAACCGGGAAACTGGCTGCCCAGTCCCTAAGAGACACACTTGAAAAGCTGCCCTCCGGTTTCGAGTATGAAGTCTCCGTTCTCCCGATTTCAGTTGCGGCATTAATGGATACCCGGTTTGTGGCAAAACACCTGACAAACGCCGGTGGATATGATCGTGTAATGATTCCCGGACTGTGCACAGGCGATCTGAAACCCCTTGAGGATTTGTTGGGCGTAGCTGTAGTTCGCGGACCGAACAGTCTCAAGGAGATTCCCGGATGCTTTGGCGGCGCCGATGCCCTGAAGGGGTATGGTGCATATAAGGCAAAAATTATCGCTGAAATTGTCGATGCCTATCAGCTCGATCTGGAGGAGATACTTAAGCGGGCTTCCTATTTCCAAAAAAGTGGCGCAGATATCATAGACTTGGGGTGTCCGGTTCATGGAGGTTTCCCGGAAATCGGCAAAATAGTGAGTGCGCTCAAAGCGCACGGTTTTCTTGTCAGTGTGGATTCCTTCAACCCGGAAGATATCCTGAGTGCGGACGGGGCAGGAGTGGATTACGTTCTGAGCGTAAATTCTCAAAACATCGATCTGGCTCGCCGTTTGCGAAGCAAGGTAGTCGTTATCCCGGATTCTGAGAAGGGAATGAAATCCCTGGAGCGCAACATCGCCCGATTGGAAGCCTGGGGCGTCTCGTACATCATCGATCCTGTCTTAAATCCGATCGGGTTTGACTTCAGCGGATCCATAGGAAACTTTATCGCAATGCGCCGCAAGTATCCGAAAGCTGAAATGCTCATGGGACTCGGCAATCTCACCGAACTGACCGATGCCGATACAACGGGCATCACGGCAGTGATGGCCGGAATAATCAGCGAGCTTGGTATTGATTATGTCCTCACCACGGAAGTGATAAGCTGGACACGGGGCGCAGTACGCGAACTCGATATCGCGCGTCGGCTCATGGATTACGCGTGCCGGAACAAAACACTGCCCAAGCACCTGAATGACGGGCTGATTACTGTTAAGGACCCTCCCTTCGAGACCTTCAGCGAAGAAGAGCTGCGTGCCATGAAGGGGAAAATCCGCGACCGCAATTTTCGTATTTTTGCCGATCGCAATTCTATTTATGTGTTCAATAATGCTCTCTTCATCAAAGATACGGATATCCGGAGAATTTTTGACCAGCTGAAGATCGAGGACGCCGCGCAGGCTTTTTACATGGGGAAAGAGCTGCAAAAAGCGCGTCTGGCAATACAACTGGGGAAGAAGTACATACAAGAAGCAGAACTTCGTTGGGGATATCTATCCGAGGATCCCGTGGTTTCCGTTGATACCCCGACGCGCTAAAGAAACCTGTAACTTGGAACTTGAAACCCGAACCATGATCCTAGAAACAATCTTTTCCACTCTTGATGAGAACGGCAAACCCAATTTTGCTCCAATGGGTATTGTATGGGGCGATGATTCTGTTATTGTGCGACCCTTCCGCACCAGCCAGACTTGCCGCAACTTGTTGTCCTGCGGCCATGGTGTGGCGAATTTGTCCGACAATGTTCTGGCTTTCGTCCAGTGCGCGCTTTATGACGAAATTCTGCCGAGTTTCCCAGCGGTTAAGGTGCCGGGAGTCATTTTTCAAGATGCCTGTTCCTGGCTTGAACTGGCGGTGGTTGCCATCGGCGGATCCGAGGAGCGAGCGGAGTTCCGCTGCCGAGTTCTGCACAGGGGCAGGCAAAAGGATTTCCTTGGTTTTTGCAGGGCAAGAAATGCAGTTATTGAGGCCGCCATCATGGCCACTCGTCTGCGTCTTCACGACCGAAACGGGGTTGTTAATATCTTAAACCAATACATGAAAGTTGTTGATAAAACAGGTTCTGAAATAGAAAAACAGGCCTTCCAGCTGGTATGCGAATATGTCGAGAAACAGGGGGAGTAATGATCGAAGTACGGACCTGCGCGCGTCTTCATCTGGGCTTGTTGGATAACAACGGGGAGCAGGGGCGACTGTATGGGAGCATTGGCTTGGCAATACATCGTCCGCAGCTGGTATTACGGGCAGAGACGGCCGATGCGTTAAGCGTCGAAGGTTTAGAAAGAAGCCGGATTACCGCGTATGCGGAGCGTTTTATCAGCCGATACGGGGTGCCCAAAGGGGCCCGTTTGAATCTGTTGACGGCAATCCCTGCGCATGTTGGATTGGGTTCGGGAACTCAATTGGGACTGGCCGTGGGTACGGCGTTAGCGCGGCTAGCCGGTTTGAAGCTCAGCGTTGCGGACATTGCCGTGGCTGTGGAAAGGGGCGTTCATTCCGGGATAGGCATTGCCACCTTCCAGCATGGCGGTTTTGTATTGGATGGAGGGCATCGAATTCTTCCGGCCCAATCCGTTGTATCCGATGGAAGCCGACAGTCCAGGCAAATAGAGAAGAACCGGGTGCCGCCTGTTTTATTTCGCCATCCCATGCCCGGAGATTGGCATTTTGTGACGGTCATTCCGGACATGGGGCCGGGTTTCAGCGGATCAAAGGAACACAGCGCATTTCTGCAACTGCCGGTAGCTCCGTCCGGTCTGGTGGAAAAGATCAGTTGGGTGCTGCTGATGAAAATGCTGCCGGCGCTCGTCGAAAAGGATATTACAAATTTCGGCAGGGCGTTGACGAGCATTCAGTGTATGGTGGGAGACTGTTTCGCTTCTGTTCAGGGTGGCCGCTTCGCCACGCCTGTCCTGGAAAAACTCGTAGAATTCCTTCTCGAAAAAGGTGCTGCCGGTGCCGGGCAGAGTTCATGGGGACCTACGGTCTACGGGCTGGTAGCCGGCAGGGAAAACGCGCGACAGTTGGAGCGGCAGGTGCGAGCTTACCTGGATTCGCAGGGCGGCGGCCTGATATTCTGCGTTCGACCTCAAAACCGTGGAGCCCGGGTGCGCTCTATTGTTGCGCCGCCAGCTCCTTAGCGACGCCCATGATCTCTTCGGCATCGAGGATGAGATCATTCCGTTCGAATAATCGGGCGACAGATCTTTTATGCACTTTCATTTTGAATCCACCGATGCCGAGTGCGCCGAAGAGCAGCTTGCCGCGGATTATCTTTCCATCCCAATGAGCCTGGGTTCCCTCGACACCCAGCGGCGGAACGGCGTTGACATCGGCCAGCACGCGCAGGCTCGGGTGGTCTTGCCACACTGATTCAGGCACGAGCATCACCCCCTCGACGCCCGTGCATAGAACCGCACATGCTCCTTCGAGCACGCGGGCGGTGGCCGCAGCATCCGCGACAGCGGCCGGTTCCGCTATTGCGCCGAAGCGCGCGTTAAGCGCATCGCACGCAGCTTGAGCGCGTTCCATGGTCCGCGAAGTAAGTGTAACCCGGGCGCCTTCTTTTGCGAGAAGGGCGGCCGCGCGCTGTCCTACCGGACCGGTGCCGGCCAGCACCACGACCTTCTGGCCCTGCACTGGAACTCTCGAGATGATTTTAACGACGGCCGCTGTGGCCGTGGTGTTACAGCCGTTGGAGTCGAGCATTACGGAGACTCTCATCGGGCCGAAAAATGCGGCCAGCGTTTCATGCAGGAGAGCTTCGCCTTTAGCGACATCGATCCCGCCGATAAAGACTGCGGTATTTTTCAAGTCTTCCGGCCCGCGGGTGAACATGGCTCCATAAACAAGATCCCGGACTTCGCGAGGCGCAATGCCGCCATATGGTAGCAGAACGTCCACTCCGGCATCATAGGCCGTGATGGCGTCGAACACGCTGGATGCACGGTCACTGTCGAACTGGACGAGTATTTTTTTCATGAACCTTTATCTCCCCCCAAATCGGAATCGGTATCGCTATCGGTATCGCAATCGAACCAAACCCACCAGCAACCCGATTCTGAACGTCTTATCACTTCCTATATCTTACCCAAAGCCCTGAGCACCTTATCCGGCGTGATGGGGAAGTCGTAGATCCATTTGCCGGTGGCGTTATGTATAGCCGGGGAAGTGATGGCTGAAACGCTGGCGCCGATATTCTCCCCGATGCCGCAGGCTCCGTACGTGGAATAGCCCAGATGGCTTTCGTTCAGGATGCATTGGATGGGAGGGTAGTCATTCATGGTTCCCAGGTGGTAGCCTGCGTGATCATAGTTGAGCCCTACGCCGGTTCTGGGGCAAAAAACCTTCTCCTCCGTTGCACTCCTGCCCAAACCCATAATGGCTCCGCCATACTGCTGGCCTTCGGCGCCTTGAGGATTAAATACGTGGCCTACGTCGTTGACGCACACCATATTTAAAACATCCACCAGGCCCGTCTCAGTGTCAACTTCCACTTCTATGAAATGAGCCTGCCGCGCCATGAAACACAGCCTGGGATCCGGTTTTCCTTCGGACCGCAATTCTGCAAGACTGCCGACAACGGGGTGGGAAATTGCCGGATCTGCAGTCCAGAAAGCTCTGCCTATTTCATCCACAGTCCGCCGGTTTTTAGGATTTGCCTTTTCAAAAACCATGCTGTCCTTGATATCCAGATCCTCCGGTTTGCTTCCAGGGAAGAAAGGCGTGCCCGGTCCCCTCCCAGGTTTGGGCGATACGGCATATTGCAGAATTTTCCGCTTCAATTCTCTGGCAGCGAGCACCAGTTGAGGCGTGGCGCCGGTTGTGCCGAAGGAGCCACCCGGGCCTGGGAAGACATAGGCGTTGTTATCCGACCGTTGCGTTTGAATGACCGTGTCGTCGTACCTCAATCCCATTTCGGAAGCTACGCACTGGCGGAAGCCGGACTCAGAAGTGATACCCATATCGCAGCGTGTTCCGATGATGCTGACTTTCCCATCGCGAAGCATCAAACAGGCAAGCGGAGGCGCGGGCCCGGACATAACTCCCACTTGCCATTCATGGATGGACATGAAACCCAGACCATGCATCCTTCCGTTGGGCTGCTTTTGGGTGCCCGGGGGATGCCACTTCTGATCCCATCCTATGGCCTGTTTGCCGCGCTCGATAACCTCTTTGAGGCTTTGCCTCTGTGGAAAACCGTTTTCCTTCTGATACTGGGTGACCCAATCCCATGGGTGGCCGTGGCAGCCGTCATTTTTCAATGCAACCTCTGTCGGGTCGAGTCCGAACTCCGCAGCCACGCGCGAAAACATAATATTGTGAGGGATGCACGCGGCAGCGCCATGCCTGAAGCACTGATGATGGCCCTGATTGGTGAAGGCCCACTCCTGGCTACCGCGGACATTTTTGATCTGTGTGCTTTCGGGAGTCTTTTCGATCGCGGGATTCCTCATTCCTACCGAATGCCAATGATACGCCGTAACTGTGCCGTCTTTTTTTGCGCCTACTTTGCAGGTGACAGTTCCTGCCTCATCCCCGTTGCAATAGAACTGGCTTTCGTCATACAGCAATTTCACCGGCCGGCCGGATGCTCTTTTGGCCAGAATGACAGCCAGTCGGATAAAGGCGGCGGAATAGGCGAGCCAGGTAACGCCTCCAAACCAGGAGCCCTGAAAAGGAAAAGTCAGCGTTATTTTGGACCAGGGTGCAAACGGCGGCTGGGGGTTATCTCTCCGGGTGGGCTGAGATCCCATATTGTGGGGCAGCGCGACAGGATTATCCATGTTGTCCCCGTCGAATTGGACGGAAGGGACTGTCTCGGAGCTCAGATACGTCTGCTGGTTAAACTGGTGGTGCATCCAGAGATCCAGAAACTCACCGCGCCACTGGGCAACGCAGGCCATGGCTTCTACACCCGCCGGCGAGTTTGTCGCCCTGGTGATTTTGTATTCCAGGATTTTGTCCGCTTCGGCAAATCCTTTTTGGACATCCCCGAAATCGACCTGTTCGACCATGATGGTATTCGGTTCCCGGGCCGTGGCCTTTAAACGTTCCACTTCCGTCCAAATCTTGGGGGCTCCCGGCTTCAGTGCTTCTTCCATGTCCAGAACAAACGGTCGTTCTTCCCACGTAATCCTGACAAGTCGCAGCGCCTGATCGCACAGTTCCTCACTGTCGGCGACGACGGCTAACCCCATAGGGTGCTGGTAGAAATCGCTGATGCCGGGAAGCGTGAGGATGTTGTAATGGGCGTCTGTCCCGGTGAGGTTTTGTGTAATCGCGTCAGGATCGTCGTATTTGAGTATGTCCCGTACACCCAATAGCGCCTCCGCCTGACTTGTATCGATGCTTGCGATTCTGGCGTGCGCATAGGGTGATGCGAGAATCTTGGCGTACAACATTCCCGGGAGATGGATATCTCTCGTATACGCGGCGTGTCCGCTCACCCGCTCATAACCATCCTGGCGGGACATGCTGCGTTTCATGGCCGAACTGCTTTCCGGTATTTCCCAAGTCCATGGTCGATATTGTTCCGCCAAATTGACTTCTCCTTTAAAAATTTGGTGTCAGTCACCTAATTACCACCAGGTGGAAATTTCGAGGTTATGGTGACTGTCACCGAAACTGCCTGCAGTTGCTGTATGATAAACTAACAAGCTTTGTCGTTGATACTACATTATGAAGATACTCGTCGTAGGCATAAGCGTGCGCGCCATGGTGGCCTCTGCCATACGCAGCGGATATGCGGTGCTGGCCCTGGATGCTTTTGGTGACCGGGATCTGAAATCACTCGCCGAGGCCTATGCTTTGCATCGTGACTTCAATTTTCGATACAGTCCGGATGCGCTTTGCGAAGCAAGCCGGCAGTTTTCCTATGATGCCGTTGCTTATACGTCAAATTTGGAAAACTATCCCAGGATCCTCCAACGTCTCGCCGGCAGCCGCAAAATCGTCGGGAACTCCCCGCAGAGCGTCGCCGCGGTGCGTCACTGGGCTGAACTGTTTGACCGGCTCGAGCGGGCGGGATTCCCGGTTCCGGAGACGATTTTCGCCGGCAGACAAACGCAAAGCCGATTCACGCCGGCGCTGGCTTATCAAGCCTGTGTCGGGCGGTGGAGGGCATGGGATATGTTTTCCAAGGAACTCGGGAATTTCCCGGAATCCGGTTCATGCTTCAGGAATATATTCCCGGGAAAGCGTGCTCTGCATCTTTCGTAGCCAATGGACAGGACTGCGTTGTGCTTGGGATCACCGAACAGCTGATAGGAATGCATCCGTTCGGCTCCGCAGGGATTTCGCTATTGCGGCAACATTCTGCCCTTGCCTGAAATAACCGACCCCGGCAGAGCAGAATTTCTCGTGGCTGAAGTGCGGCGGTTGGCCGCATTTCTTACGCGCGCCTATGGCCTGAAGGGCGTCAACGGAATCGACTTCATCCTCAACGGGGACAAGGTATATCTGACTGAAGTCAATCCGCGTTATTCGGCATCTATGGAATTGATCGAACACGCGTATGAACTGCCGATATTCCATCTGCACGCACAGGCTGTGTTGTCTGGCAGCCTGCCGGAATTCCAGCTTGAGGCTGTGCTCAGTAACAGAACTTTCTTCGGCAAAGCAATCCTTTTTGCCGAGAGAAATGCTGTTGCGCCGGACACGAAAGGATGGTTGGATAGTGGCGCGCGGGACATCCCTGCGCCGGGCGAGAAGCTGCACAAGGGAAATCCCATCTGCACGGTTTTTGCGAACCGGCCGACATCTGACGAAACCCGGGCGGAGTTGATTCAAAGGGCTGCGCTGCTTAAGGAATGGATTTATGAATAGTCTGCGTTTAACCCTGATAACGGGACGTTCCACGAAACAGGGCACCGGCATCTCTACAGGAAAGGAACATCCGGAATACCGGGAAGCAACCAATGTGATTGATCTGAGTCAGGCGGACATGGAGCGTACGGGGGTAATCGAGGGCTCCATTGTGAGCATCAAAACCGAATTCGGCATGGCCGAAGTCAAATGCCGCCGGGCGGACATTCCGGAAGGAATGTCCTTTATAGCTTTCGGCTCCGTGTGCAATCAATTGGTCGGAGGCGAGACCTGCGCTTCCGGCATGCCCGACTCCAAACATTTGCAGGTGGAAATGATGCCTGTTAACCGTTCCTCGTCTCCCTTAGCCGGTTCATCGGCTTCAACGGGAAACGGGAAATCCTGAACGGGGAATCGTCGATGCAAATAGATCATGCAGTGTGTGCCTTCTGCGGATGCGTCTGTGACGATATCAGTGTAACGGTCGAAAATGATCGCATCACGCAGACGAAGAATGCCTGCGTTTTGGGCAAGGCCTGGTTTTTAAGCCACGGAGAGCCCTCGGATTTGCCGGTGGTGAGAATAGAAGGTCAACCGGCCACTCTTGATCAAGGCATTGAAGCGGCAGCCCGGCATCTGGCGAAAGCCCGCTACCCATTTATTTACGGTCTGAGCAGCACGTCATGCGAGGCGCAACGCAAGGCGGTGGCGCTGGCTGAAGCCTTGGGCGGCTGCATCGATTGCTGCACGTCTGTGTGCCACGGACCATCCGGCATGGCGCTGCAGGGCGTGGGAGAACCGACCTGCACGTTGGGTGAAGTGAAAAATCGCGCCGATCTGGTTGTCTACTGGGGATCCAATCCCGGAGAATCCCATCCCCGCCACATGGCGCGCTACGCGGTGACTCCCAAAGGAATGTTTGTTCCGGAAGGCCGCAAGGGCCGGACCGTGGTGCTCGTCGACGTACGAAAAACTGCGAGCGCGCGCGCTGCAGATATTTTCCTTCAGATCCGGCCGGGCAAAGATTTTGAAGCGCTATGGGCGCTGCAGGCGCTGGTCAACGGTCAAAAATTGGACAAGGCCGCGGTAGAGGAGATCGGGCTGACACTCGATCAACTGACCGGATCTGGCGGACCGGATGATGCACTGCAAATTCGGCGTCCTGTTCGTAGGCCAGGGATTGACTCAGACACGCGGCAAGCATTTTAATACTTCGGCGGCTTTCCTGCTGGTCCGCGCATTGAATCGCCATGCAAAGTTCGCGCTGATGCCGATGCGCGGGCACGGCAATGTTACCGGAATAGATAACGTCCTCGCCTGGCAGACCGGCTATCCTTTTGGAGTCAATTTCAGCCTGGGATATCCACGATTCAATCCCGGCGAATATACCGTAGTGGATGTCTTCAGCCGGGGCGAAGCGGATGCGGCGCTTGTGGTAGCCGCAGATCCGGTCTCCAGCCTTCCGGGCAAAGCCGCGCGCCGCATGGCCGAGATTCCCACGATCGCTCTGGATACGCACGAGAGCGAGACAACAAAGATTGCCAGGATTGTCTTCATCACCGCGACGGCAGGAATCCATGTGGAGGGGACGATTTACCGTATGGACAGTATCCCGATTCATATGCGCAGGGTGCTGGCCTCGCGTTATCCGTCGGATGAAGAAGTGCTCAGCCGCTTGCTCGCGCGCGTGAAGGAGTTGAAGTCATGCTGAAGATTATCAACGGCGAAGTCTATGATCCGGCGCACAACATAAACGGGGAAGTGCGAGATATTTGCATCGAGGATGGGCAGATCGTTGCTTCGGTCAGCGGATGCAGGACGATCGACGCGTCCGGAATGGTTGTTATGCCGGGGGGAGTCGATATGCATGCGCACATTGCCGGGCCCAAAGTAAATACCGCCCGCAAAATGCGCCCGGAAGACCATCGCCTGGATCCGGTGCCGCGCACGTCTTTGACCCGCTCCGGCGTCGGCAAAACGGTGCCTTCGACTTTTGCCACCGGCTATCGCTATGCGGCGATGGGCTACACGACTGCCTTCGATGCCGCCGTGCCTCCCATGGCCGCGCGCCATGCGCATGAAGAGTTCATGGATACCCCGGTAATAGACAAGGGTTTTTTTGTGCTGATGGGGAACAACGAATTCATCATGCAGCAGATCGCCGCCGGCGAGCGAGAAAAAATGCGGCACTATGTCGCCTGGCTGCTGCAAGCGACCAAAGGCTATGGCGTGAAGCTGGTCAATCCCGGCGGAGTCGAACTCTGGAAATCCCTGGGCAACGCGCATGGTCTTGATGATGAGGTTACGGGATTTAATGTCACGCCGCGCCGGATTATCCAGGAACTGGCAGAGGCGAGCATGGAACTGCGCCTGCCGCATGCCGTACACATTCACTGCAATAACCTGGGCGTCGCCGGCAACTGGGAAACCACTTTTGAGACGATGCGAACACTGGATGGCCGAAACGGGCATTTTGCGCATATCCAATTTCACAGCTACGGTGGCCAGCCGGGCAGCCTGTTTACGTCGCGCGTTCCCGAGTTAGCCGAATATGTGAACACGCATCCCAATCTGACTGTGGATGTCGGCCAGGTGATGTTCGGAGATACTACGTCGATGACAGGGGATGGACCTCTGGCATATATGCTCCACCAGATCAGCGGACGCAAATGGGTCAACGTAGATGTGGAAAATGAAGAAGGGTGCGGCATCGTGCCCATCGAATATAAGGACAAAAACTACGTGCACGCGACGCAATGGGCAATCGGTCTGGAATGGTTCCTGCTCATGCGGGATCCATGGCGCATCGCGCTTTCCACTGATCATCCCAACGGCGCCTCGTTTGTCGCCTACCCGCAAATCATTCGCCTGTTGATGGACCGGGAATACCGGCGCGAAGCGTTGAAAAAAGTGAATCCTAAGGCAATTGCGAAAACAACTCTTCCTGATCACGACCGAGAATATTCTCTATTTGAAATCGCCATCATTACGCGCGCCGCTCCGGCCCGCATCCTGGGCCTGAAGAATAAGGGTCACCTGGGAATTGGCGCGGATGCCGATGTGACCATCTACGACAAAAACGAAGACAAGGAAAAGATGTTTGCATCGCCTCGATATGTCATCAAGGAAGGCCAGGTTCTTGTGGAAGAGGGGCACATTCGACAGGAAACCTATGGTCGGACTCTGTACGTTTCGCCACGATATGACCCGGCGGTGGAAAAGGATATTCGCGATTTTTTTGACAAGTATTACACGATCGAATTTGAAAATTATCCGGTGCAGTTGGAACACTATTTGCCGCGGCCCCAGGAAATCGCGACATAATTTCGGTGACAGTCACCATAACCTCGAAATTCAGTGACTCTACAATGGACATGCGGAAGATAATTTCGAGGTTATGGTGACTGTCACCGAAATTATTGGGAACGGGAAACCGATAAACCTATGACACAGTGCATCAATGGTGTAGAAATTGAAGATACCTTCGCCGAAGCTTTCGGCATGTGGTGCGCGCGCATACTCATCACAGGAGCCAATCGCAAATGGGCGCGAGAGGCGGCTGTTCAAATGACGGGATTTGCCACCTCCGTTATCGCCTGTGGCTGCGAAGCGGGCATCGAAGGCGACGTGGAGCAGACGCCGGACGGGCGGCCGGGAGTGAGCGTCCTGATATTCGCCATGGGCAAGGATGCTCTCGTGCGCCAGATGATAGCCCGGATCGGACAGTGCGTTTTGACCTGTCCGTCTGCTGCCTGTTTCAATGGTTTGCCGGGCGAAGAGAGAGTCTCCATCGGCGGACAGCTGCGTTTTTTCGGCGATGGTTTCCAGAGCAGCAAAGTGATCGGCGGCCGACGCTACTGGCGTGTTCCCGTGATGGAAGGGGAATTTCTGGTCGAGGACAAATTTGGCGTGCAACGCGCAATCGGCGGAGGTAATTTTCTGATACTGGGCAGCCATCAGCAGGTGACGCTCGAGGCGGCCGAACTGGCAGTGGAAGCGATGCAGCGTGTGCCTGGAGTTGTCATGCCTTTTCCCGGAGGAATCGTGCGCAGCGGCAGCAAGGTTGGTTCGAAATATAAGTTTCTAAAAGCCTCCACGAATCATGCCTATTGCCCAAGCCTGCGGGGTATCGTGGCGTCCGCATTGCCCGAGGGTGTTCATTCTGTGCTCGAAATCGTCATTGACGGACTGGATGTGGCGTCCATTGAACGGGCGACCCGTGCCGGGATCCTGGCGGCGTGTATTCCCGGGATATGCGGTATTTCCGCGGGTAACTACGGGGGCAATCTGGGGAAGTTCAAATTCCATCTGCGCAAGATATTAGACGAGGTCTCTCCCGTATGACGACACTGACGCTAAAGCGGCAACCGGATGCGCCTCTGGAAGCTGAAGCCATTACGCCGGACAACTTTTTGGGCAAAACGGCCGCTGCAATCGCGGCTCTTCCTGTGATGCACGGCAACGAAGCGGCTCTCCTGGGTGATTTTTTTAAGATCGACGGCGATGGGACTGCAGAGGTTGTACTAAATGGGGACTTGAGCCGCGTGAAAAATATTGCCGCCAGGATGAAGCAAGGTAAAGTCACGATTAACGGCGATGCGGGCATGCATCTGGGAGCCTGGATGCAGGGAGGCGAAGTCGACCTTTTGGGGAATGCGGGAGACTGGGCCGGGGCGGAGATGACCGGGGGGAAAATTCATATCCGCGGCAATGCCGGCCACGGTCTTGGCGGCGCCTACCGGGGCAGCAGGCACGGGATGAATCGCGGCCTGATCATCGTGGAAGGGAATGCCGGCAATGAAGTGGGTGCCGCAATGCGGAGAGGTTCGATCGTGGTCAAAGGCGATGCGGGGGATTTCGCCGGGGCTTTCATGATCGCCGGATCCATTATGGTTTTCGGCAAGCTGGGTATCCGCGCGGGCGCGGGATTGCTGCGCGGCACAATCATCGCTTTTCAGCCGCCGGAACTGTTGCCTACATTCCGCTATGATTGCAGCTATCAGCCCGATTTTCTGAAGCTGATCTTCCGGGAATTGCAGATACAGGGAGTGCCTGTGCCTGAAGCATGCGGTGACGGGCTTCTATCGACGCTACAGCGGAGATTTCAATCGGCTGGGGAAAGGAGAAATCCTGGTTTATGATCAGCGTTAATCAGCGTGCAGCAACGATTGTTCTACAGATGATAGAGGAGCGGGAGGCGCTTGGCCTCGATGCGAAAAAGCTGAAGAATGGCGCTACGGTGCTCGATGCCGGCGTTCAGGTGCCGGGCAGTTTCGAGGCGGGCCGGTTGTTCGCCTGCGCGTGCCTCGGCGGATTGGGACAGGTCGGATTCACACATCAAAACTTTCCTGGTCCGGAGTCTGATCCGTCTTCCGGCTTCTGGCTTCCGGCGGTTGAAGTACGTGTCAGTTGCCCGCATATCGCCTGCATGGCTTCGCAGTATGCCGGCTGGGCGCTTAAACTGGATCGCTATTTCGCCATCGGATCCGGTCCTGCGCGCGCCTTGTGCGCCAGCGAGGATATTTACGAGAAGCTGGATTATAAAGACCAGGCTGAAACCGCGGTCCTGATGCTGGAAGGCCGCACGCTGCCGGGTGAGGACGTGGCGGATTTTGTGGCGCAAAAATGCGGCATCAAACCGGAGCAACTGTTTCTGGTCATAGCTCCTACTGCCTCCCTGGTCGGATCCATTCAAGTCGCCGCGCGGTCTGCGGAAACCGGGATGCACAAGCTGGTGGAACTGGGATTCGATGTGCGCTCGGTTACCTCGGCCTCCGGCGTGTGCCCGCTGGCGCCTGTGGCGGCGGACGATTTACACGCTATCGGGCGGACCAATGACGCGATTCTGTACGGCGCACAGGTCTTCTACACCGTCCGGGCAGAGGAGCGCGCGTTGGCGGAACTGATCGCCAAGGTTCCTTCGGAAGGCTCGCGGGATTATGGCACTCCTTTCTATGAACTGTTCCAGCGCTATAACGGGGATTTTTATCAGATCGACCGCATGCTGTTCAGCCCGGCGCAGGTGGAGATCAATAACCTGAATTCCGGGCGCACCTTCCGTGCCGGCCGGTTGAATCCGTCTCTCCTGCGTTCTTCGCTGCTGGAATCCTGAACCATGCCGGCCAAAATAGGAATTTTGTCTTCGCAAAGAGGCTATCACGTACAGGCACTCGAGGAGGCTGTGCGTCAATAGAAGCTGTGAGCCGGTTTATTTCCCGATTGCGCGGCTGGCGGGTTCCGTGGGCGGAAGGCCTGCGCTGCATGCAGGCGGCGAGAGCCTGGAGGATTGCAGGGCCCTGCTCGTGCGCACGATTCCAACGGGCTCGCTCGAACAGATCATCTTCCGCATGGATGTTTTGCATCGGCTGGAGAACCTGGGCGTAAGAGTCGTCAACTCTGCTTCATCCATCGAGCGCACGGTGGATAAATATTACACTTCCTTTCTGCTGGCCGATGCCGGGATTCCGACGCCGCGCACGCTCGTTACGGAGGATTTCCGGACTGCGTTGGCGGCTTGCGTTGAGATGAAAGACGTGATCCTCAAGCCTCTCTTCGGGTCGGAAGGGAAGGGCATGGTGCGGATCAGCGATGAAGAAACGGCCTATCGCGTGCTGCGCGCCTGGGAACTGAACCGCTATATCTACTACATTCAGGAATATCTGCCGCACTTTCAGAAAGATATCCGCGCTTTTGTCGTAGGAGACCAGGTCGTGGCCGCGATGCTTCGCACCGGAACAGGATGGAAAACCAACTATTCCAAAGGCGCCAAGGTTGAGGCTATTGCGTTAAGCGACGAAATGGAAGACTCTGGCCATTACGAGCCGTGCGTCTGCTTCAACTGGATTATGCGGGCGTGGATCTTATGCCGGCAGAAGACGGCAAAACCTATGTGATGGAAATCAACAGCATCCCCGGCTGGCGCGGCCTGCAGAAGACCACCGGTCAGTCGATTGCCGCGCGGATTATAGATAATGTGCTTTGCGGATAGATTCTATATGCAGGACTTCTTTGTTTTTCTGCAAGATAAATCAGGCAGCAGTATTCTTACTTACGAAAGAGTTCACGAAATCCAACATTCCTGAGCCACAAGGATGCTGCCATCTCCGTTACGAGGGATCTAAAATAATCAGGGGCGGCCCGATGCCGCCCCTCTCTAAAAAACGATCGGTCTGTATTGTCTTTGCAGCCGCAGAGCATCTACCGGAAGGCCTTGATCAAATGATCCTCGCGCGTCGGTTTATGTTCCATCTTGGCCACGACTCTTGGTGCGGTCTCAATATAAAAAAACGACATAATTCCGATAAACACTCCGGCAAGGGCGGCCATCCACATGGGAGCAAACGGGCTGAGGTGATCGCTCAAAACCCCGGCGATGGTCGGCATAAGCGCCGCCCCCAGAGTTTCTCCCAGAGCTACAGGTATGGCAATTGCAGTCCCTGCAATTTGCGGAGGAACGGATTCCGAAGGCAGAGTGCCGAGATACATCGGATACATTCCCGCCCCAAAAAGACCGAACAAAAAGAAGACCGTGCCAAAGATATAGGCAGAAGTGCCGATGGGCATCATGGCCACCGTGATGCCGAATGCGGCACATAGGAAAGCTGAGAGGATGAGCGCCTTTTTGCGTCCTATGACATCGGATATGGAGCCCATGATGAACTCGCCAAGGAATCCGCCCAACCCGGAACCGGAAATGATAATGCCAACACTCACTATATCGAAATGGTGAACCTCGGTGAGAAATAGTGATGAGAAGGTGGTGTATACGTAAAGCCAGCCCATAACGGGAATGCTGTTGATCGAAGATAGCAATACGTTTTTATATTTTAAAGCGTCTCTCAGCCGGACCTTATCGGCTGGATTGCCTGAATCGATTGCCTTGCCCGCTTTTCGCTTCCGGATCGCTTCCACAACGGAAGGAGCTTCCCGCATTGCAAATAGCAATACGATGCCGATGATGAGGCCCGGGATGGAAACAAAATAAAACACATGCCTCCAGGATCCGAATTTCTCTAAAAGCCAAACCGCAACTTGTGACCCTACGCAAACGCCGATGAGCATAAAAGATCCGGTGACCAATCCGGCATTCATTGCTCTTCGGTGTTCCGGCGCCTCTTCGTTCAGGGTGCCTATAGCCGGAGCATAGGGCCCTCCCTCAAAAAGACCCAGGAATGCGCGAACCGCCAGCATCTGCCCTACGCCATGCACAAAGCCGGTTATCCATGAAAACAGTGCCGCTAAAATGGTGCATATTGCGATGATAGGCCGGCGCCCATAACGATCGCCAAGGGCGGCCCAAAGAATCGTGCCGAAAGCCCAAACGAGCCCCGTAACAGCCACGATCAAGCCGACCTGTGTGTTGGAAAGTTTCAAATCCTCTTTGATCGTCGGCATGATAACACCGATGATAACTCTCTGAATTCCGAGGAAACCCCACATCAGGCAAAAAAGCAAAGTCAGTTTTTGGTAATATTTCATGGTTAATTCCGTCTTACAGGAGGGTTAATAGAATCTTCTTTGCACCTGGTATCTGATTTGAAATCCGAACCCTGCATTTGCTGCTGCATAGCGGCCTAGATTTACGCAATGAAAAGTTACTGTCAAGCATAATGTACGCGCATGTCGATAGAGCGGCCGCACAGAGCGTTATCCTGATTGGGAACACCCCCCATGAGGCTTAATCTAGGGATATTCCAGTAACTGGAAGGATCGTCGCATTGGGGCGTTTCCGATACTGCTATCAGGGAGTGCGGCAGAGTGTGCGATGCTCGGCGGCTTGCGGCAAACCGGCATGCGTTCCAGTACCTGTATGTTGAATTGCGATTTTGAGCGGGTGTTTCTGGCGGCGTCGTCCCACAATGCTTCGGAGCGCCCGTCCGGGTAAATATCCACAAAACCTGCTACGCGATAGTTGCTTCCGAAATATTTATCTGCCCAGTGGAATATGGTTGGATCGGAATCCGTTCGGCGAACCCATGAGTTGGGGACATTGACGCGGACTGCAAATTTGGGCCGCGCATTCTCTATTTCGCGAATCACATCCGATTGCATCTTTCCGGAGAAAATTTGCGGTTCCATGAGAGGGTACATATAGATATATCCGGTTGCTGATTTTCTGCCGGCGTAAAAGCAGATCTGCGGTTCGGATCCGAATACCGCAATCCTATCGTCCATTGTCGTATGCTTTTTGATGTATGCCGCGACTTCCATGGAATCCGGGAACGGGCTAACTCCATACATCATCTGGCTGGCCCGCACCGGAGCGGCTGTGAAAAAAAATTCGCGGTACCGAACGATCGGGTAAATGAGGGCTGCGGCGATCATCAGAAGCGGAATCGCCTTTGCACTGCGCACCATTCCTCGATCTGGAATCAAACGCATCAGGGAGTTTGTCGCGATTCCGGCCAGCAGTGCGACGGCAGGGAGCATCGTCACGAAATAGTGATTCCTGAAATAGAAGCCAGGGCAGATCGTCAGGAATGAGAACAGCGTTATTCCGGTTATAAATGCCCACCTTGATCGCATCGTGCGGTTCCACAGAACCGATGTGAATCCGATTCCGGCGATTATCCAGACCCCAGCCCAGTATTTGATCACCATCGGAACCTTCGTTCCTAATAGAGCAGGGGCTTTGGATAGGGAATTCTCCGTGACGTATTCGGCACCATAGGCAAAGGTCCAGAACCAAAAAGCTTTAAAAACTCCTGCGGCGTACAGCAGGGCGCAGGAGATCCCAAAGGGAATTGCCGCCGCAAACAGCAGTAACGCACTTCCTGAAGCAATCTTTTTAGAATCAAAAGGTGCTTTTCTGATTGAGATATATGCGTAATAAATTAAGGCAAAAGCGACAAAGAAGATGGCGTGCTGCTTGATCAGGAATGCCAAGCCGTAGAAGAGACCACTTATAAACAGGGAGCTGTGACTGTCCGAATCGAGGGCACGCAACAAAAGCAGGGTCCCGCTGAGAAAAAGCGGTACGATGAATTGGGTCGCATGCGCCGAAGTCCCCAGAACAGAGGGACTCAACGAAAGCAGGGCATAACTTGCTGCGGCGACTACTGCCACAATATTGTCGAAAAGCCGCCGGGCCAAAATAAACAGAAGCACAACGGCCATCACATTTACCAGCAACAGACCGATATGGATCCCCCCCGTCGTCTGCCCGAAAACTGCCATCAGCAAGGCATATGCAGCGTAGATTCCCGGCATCTTCATGTTATACGCCATGAGATAGGGCGGTATTCCCTGGAGCATCAATTGCCCCATATAGGCGAATTCGCCTTCGTCCCGCTCCAGAGGAATCTGCAATAAGCGAATACGGATGGCGGCAACAAACAGGACGATGATGGCAATAGCAATCCAGGGCCAACGCTTTAGGAAATTCGCGGCTGCGGTTTGGGTGTTTGTTGATTTCGGGAAAAATACAGGAGGATCTTTCTGTTCCAATGGTAGCGGTCCGGGCAAATGTTTATAGTTAATGTCTATCTGAGTCTGTTGCCAAGTTTTAGATACAAATACCGGGGCGGGCTCGGTTGTTCCATGCCTGCCGCTGATTTTCGCGAATTGAATTCTACAGCGTTGTAGATAGTGAAACAACTATGATACAAAATTCCCATGAACACCAAAACCGAACAACAAATTCCCCGGCTGGTCCAACTGGCATGCGCCCTGGAGGCCTGTGCCCCCAAACCGGGAAATGTGAATCGGTATCATGATTTTTGCGATACATCGCTTGAGGATTATTTGCTAAGTGCGGCCGCTCTGGGTTCCGCCCTTGAGAATGCTGCTCATGCCGGAGTGGGACAGATCATCCTGGATGCGGCGGTTAACACCCATCATCGAGTGAGATCCAATACCAACCTGGGCATGATTCTGCTTTTTGCTCCGCTGGTAAAAGCAGCTCTGCATGCTGCGGAGGCAGGAGGCGATATCCGCCGGAGCCTGATGTCGGTTTTGAATGCCCTCACCGTGGAAGACGCCCGCTTGGCGTATGCCGCAGTCCGGCTTATGCACCCCGGAGGAATGGACCAGGTACCGCAAGCCGATATATCTGAAGAGCCCACGATTACCCTGATGCAGGCGATGGCTTTAGCCCAGGAGCGTGACGCGATCGCGCGCGAGTATGTAACCGGCTTCTCGATCACGTTTGGCATTGGATTGCCTGCTCTAAAAAATGCCCGTTCTCGCGGCGAGAGTTTCTCCGACGCCATCGTTCAGACGTTCCTGACTATCCTGAGCGAGGTGCCCGATACGCTGATTGTGCGCAAGAAGGGTGTGAAGGCTGCGCAGCAGGTTTCTCAACTGGCCGCCGATGTCCTGACCAAGGGAGGAGTCTTCACTGTGGAGGGTCAGGCAGGTCTGGTGGAAATGGACAAGCAAGTACGCGATAAGACGCACACGCTGAATCCAGGGACTACGGCGGACCTGACCGCCGCCGCCACATTTCTGGCGCTGCTCGAAACATACTAGTCCGCATCTCCAGCATCATGCGCCCGTCAATCCACATGTTCTTGTTTACTTGGACAAGGCCGCCATGGTTCCGTCCCAAGTGTCCACTCTGCCGGTCTGCTCTTTGTCTTCGGCAAAATATGTTTGCGTGATGTTTTTGCTTTCGGTGAAGAAAATAAACCCATCGCGGCCCATCATATGCAAGTCGCCGAAGAACGACTGCTTCTGTCCGGTAAATCCAAAAATGCCGAGGGGAACCGGAATCCCAACGTTGATGCCGACCATCCCCCCATGGGTTTCCTTTGCGAAAGTGCGGGCGTAATAGCCGTTTTGTGTATAGATGACCGATCCGTTGGCGAAGCGGCTGGCATTCATTATTTTCAGACCTTCTTCAAATCCGTTCACGCGCTTGATGCAGACGACGGGACCAAAAATCTCTTCGCGCCCGACCGACATTTCTTCCGTCACCTTATCGAAGATGGTGGGTCCAAGATAGAAACCTTTTTCAAAACCTGCAGGGATCTTTGGTTTGCGCCCGTCCAGGACAAGTTCGGCGCCTTCCTTTATGCCGGTCTCGATCCAATTCAGGACAGACTCCTTGTGCCCTTGATTTACTAGCGGGCCCATGTCTGTTGCTTTGTCGTAAGCAGGTCCAATATTCATTTCTATGGCATATTTCTTCAGAAGAGCGACCAGCGGATCGGCGATTGCATCTTCCACAACGACAACAGGAAGCGCCATGCAGCGTTCGCCGGCGCAGCCGCAGAAGGCGTTTATAATGCCTTGGGCCGTTCGATCCAATTTGCAGTCGCGCAAGACCAGGGCATGATTCTTTGCCTCCGTTAACGCCTGAACTCTTTTTCCATTAGCCGCTGCGGTAGCGTAGACGTGCTGTCCGACACTTGTGGATCCAACGAAAGAAACGCCCTTGATATCGGGATGGCGGAGAAATATTTCGGCTTCATTCCGACCCGCTGTAATTACGTTGAGCACGCCGGGAGGAAGTCCCGCTTCCTGCCATAGCTCGGTAATCCGCATGGCGGATTGCGGCACGAAGCTCGCGGCTTTGAGAACGAGACAGTTGCCTGTGGCGATACAGATCGGCGCCATCCAACCCTGGGGGATCATGGCTGGAAAGTTCCACGGTGCGATGCCGGCAAAAACACCCATAGGATGGTTGTATCGCGTCGTGTCGTATCCGGTAGAGACGTTCATCAGGGCGTCCCCCTTCATGATGTGCGGCGCACCGCAGGCGAATTCCACTACCTCGGTGACCTTGAGTACATCCCCCATCGCTTCATCCCATTTCTTGCCCATTTCCCTGGCAAGCAAATAGGTCAGTTCCTCAAGGTGCTTGTCCAGTAAAGCCTTGAGATTGAACAGCACCTGGACCCGCCTGCTTACCGGTGTATCGGACCATGCCGGATATGCCTTTGCTGCAGCCTGGATGGTCTGTTCCACTTCGTCCGCCGAACACTGAGGCGCATAGGCAATCACGGCGCCGGTCGAGGGGTTGTAGCAGGGCATATATCGGGCGGTGTTGGATCGGATCCAGCGGCCGCCTGCGTGAAATTTCAGTTTGATGGGTTTTTCTCCGCTAATCGGGTCGACATCCGGCGTGCTGTCTTCAAAAAAATAGCGGTTTTCTGATGAATCGGCCATGCTTTTAATCCTTTTGCTTGTTTTTTGTTGCATACGAACAAAACGTGCCGTTCCTAATGCCTCAAATCGGCGCACCTTGTATTTATTGTGAGAAATCTGCCGACGCCCTTTACCAAAGTACCATCGAATTTTCAAAGAGCTGAGTGAACTCTTCGCGCCCGACCGGTCGCGGCGAAAGTTTGATGACCCGGTGTTGGGGCAGAGTCCCTTCCACCAGCGCGGGGATGTCCCCTCGGGTATATCCGATAGCGCTCAATCCGTTGGGTACATGAAGGCGCTGCATAAGTTGGATCAATCGATCGGCAAGGAGATCGCCTGCATCGGCCGCTTTGGCGCGCGACACATCGGCGCCCAGGAGTTGAGCGGCCTCCAGGTGGCGTTCCGGGCACCCTGGACCGGTGAAACGAAAGGCTGCCGGAGCATTGAGCACAACGGAAATCCCGTGCGGCACCAGCGGTTCTTCTGCGGGATAGCCCGGCGGATGAAAATCGCGGACCATGCCGGAGACGGGATACGACATTCCGTGGGGAAGATGCAAGCCTGCATTGCCGAAGCCAACGCCGGCATAGGAAGCGGCCAGGATCATTCGGGACCGGGCCTCCAAATCTTCGGGATCTTCAACCGCGCGCGGCAGAAACTTGGCGGCCATGCGGATCGCTTCCGAAGACCACAGGTCGCTGATCATGTTCCGCCCCTGGTAGGCTGGGCGCAGGATGGGTCTCGCCGGCCTCTCCCGCTGCGTGTATGGAATAGTCGTGTATGATTCGAGCGCATGCACAAGCACATCGAAGCCCGTCGCCGTGGCTACCATCGGTGGCATCGTCCGGGCGTTTTCGGGATCGATGAGTCCGAGAGTGGGCTTTAAATAGCGGTGCGCTATTCCGGTTTTGGCGTGCATGGCGATCAAATCGAAGATCACCACTCCGGTTGTTTCACTCCCGGTCCCGGCCGTGGTCGGAATGGCAAACAGTGGTTTGGCGGGGCCGGGCACCGGTTTCCCTTTTCCAATCGGAGCGTTTACGTAATCGAGGAAGTCCGCGGGGTACGTCGCATAAAGGTTGGCGGCCTTCGCCGTGTCCATCGCCGATCCGCCGCCGACGGCCACGTATGCGTCGAAGTCGCCCTGTCGGGCAAACGCGATAGCCTCCTGCAAGGAGACATCCGTGGGTTCAATATGCACCCGGTCGAACAGTTCAAAGCGAATTTTCTCGCTCTCAAGCGATTCGAGCACCGCCGCAACGGGGGGCAGTTTGGCCAGGTTGGGGTCCGTCACAACCATAGCGCGCTGAACCTTCAACTCGGCCAGATCCATGCCAACTTCGCGGGTGACACCCGGCCCGAATCGTATGTTCGAGGCCGACATTTCAAACGCATACTCAAATTCCATTGCACTTCTCCCGATATTCTCCGCTGTCATTGTAACGTATGCTAGCACCAACGCCCAGACCTCTGATTCCAGATTCCGGATTCCAGATTCCAGATTCTGGCTTCTGAATTCTGACTCCTGAATTCTGACTCCTGGCTCCTGATTTCTGATTCGTGTTGACAAAAATTTATGACCGAGATATAGATCCAGAGCACCATGCCATACGATTGCAGGTACTCATTTTCTTTGAAATGATAGGCTGAATAACACTCAATCCGGTCGCAACATGAACACTAGGAGGAATAATGGCAAAGGCTAAAAAGATTAATCGAGTGATGATTGGCGAAGCTCTGGTCGGGGACGGAAACGAAGTTGCCCACATCGATCTTGTAATGGGGCCGCGCGGAAGCGCCGCGGAAACAGCGTTCTGCAACACACTCACCAATAACAAAGATGGTTTCACCGCGCTGCTGGCCGTGGTTGCTCCGAACCTGGTCTGCAAGCCCGCTACGGTGATGTTCAACAAAGTCACTATGAAGAACGCCACCCAGGCCGTGCAAATGTTCGGTCCTGCGCAGCGCGCCGTGGCCATGGCGGTTGCCGATAGCGTGGAAAACGGAACCATTCCGAAGGCAGAAGCGGAAAATGTGTTTGTTCTTGTTGGCGTATTCATCCATTGGCTAGCCAAAGATGACGCCAAGATCCAGAAGTTCAATTATGAAGCGACCAAGCTCGCAATTCAGCGCGCGGTGGCCGGCGAGCCAAAAGTAAACGAAGTGCTCAAGAAAAAAGGCGAGATGGCGCATCCCTTCGCCGCGTTCAAGTAGAAAGCGGAATGCCGGCTTTGATTCCAGATTCCAGATTCCAGATTCCAGATTGCAGGATACGAGTTTCAATCTGGAATCAGGAATCCGGAATCAGGAATCGTGCGATGTGTTGAGCGTTAATCGCTCCGTTGTGAAGCGCCGTCGCCACCAATATTCCCGCAACCCCGATGGATTGAAGCTCAATTAGTTCTTGAGGTTTTGCTATCCCCCCACCGACCAACAGGTGTAAATCAGGGAAGCATTCATGTGCTTCAGCCACGAGTGCGGCATCCACTCCCTCCCGGCTCCCTACTCGATGCAGGTCCAGCAGAATTATCTCCCGCCATCCGGCACGCTGCAATTGATTCAACGCTTCCATGGGAGTCATGGCTGCCAGCAAATGACAGCGCGACAGGATTTGGCCGTTTTTAAAATCCAGGCTGAAAACCAGGCGATGCGGCTCAATTCGGGCGGAGATGCTTTGCAGCTCATCCAGCGCGCCCAGCGTTTCCGATCCTATCACGACTTTATGAACTCCATGGTCGAGCCAGGCCTGTGCCTTTTCGACATCCGATATGCCGGCATCCAGGATAATACGCATTCCTTCGATGCGGCATAGATCTCCGATCAGCGATTGATGACGCATGCGGCTAAAACCCTGGATAGCATTCAGGTCCGCGATGTATATTTCATTCAGCCTTAGTTGATCGCGGAATGCAGCCGCGAGCGCTAAGGGATCGGATGTGTCACATAGCACGCTTTGTACCGGCCGGTAATGCTCTCGTGTTCCTTTGATGGCATGCACCGCGTGATCGTCGAGCAGATCAATGACAGGAATCAATCGCATGTCTTCCGCCTCAACTGTTCTTGTGTATGAATTCTTTACCGGAGGAGGCTGTTCGGAGGGCGAAATGCCCGGGGGCCTTGCGGCTGAGGCGCTTGGCATGCTGTGGGCGGTGTTGCAGGATTTCCGTCAGTGGGGAGCGGTCCGCACAATTACAGCTCTCGATCCTCGTTTCGAGCAGAGGATTCCGGGCCTCTGCCGGAAAACGCTGCCTGCGGATGAGGTGATCTGCGCAGGGGCTGGGGATCATGAAGAAGTCTACCTCTCTCTTTTGAAACGTTGCGATGCCGTTCTGGTGATAGCGCCCGAAACAGACGGTATTCTTTCAAGACTTGCAGAGCAAGCTGAAACTGAAGGAATCCCTCTTCTGGGTTGCAGTGCCGCTGCCGTCGCTACGGCAGGGAATAAGGCAGTCTGCAGCAGGCTGTTTGATCTGGCAAACCTTCCGGCGCCCAAAGCCCGTACGGCGACTTTTTCCACGGCCGCGCACGTCGCGGCGCAGGTAGGATGCCCGTTAGTAATAAAGCCGCTCGATGGCGTGGGCTGCGATGGCGTATGTCGGCTGAGTAGCCTGTCCGACTTGCCGGAAATCCTGGCATTAATCCGCCTAGTCCACAACGCAAGAACAGATTCTACTGCAATCCCTGGTGAACGGGACTCATGCCAGCGTTTCTCTATTGGTTGCGGAAGGCGGCTGCCTGCCTCTCAGCTTGAATCTCCAACTGATAGAAGCCGGCGCGCCCTTTCAATATCTGGGCAGCCGGGTGCCGTTTCAACATCCGTTAAGCGATCAAGCCCTAGAACTGGCGAGTTCAGCTGTCGGCCTGATTCCCGGCCTGAAGGGGTATGTCGGAGTCGATCTTGTGCTGGCGGAGGATCATGCGGAATTGATTGAAATCAATCCCCGCGTAACAACTTCCTATATCGGCCTGCGCCAGGTGGCCGCAATGAATTTAGCCCAGGCGATATGGGATGCTTGTATGAATGGCGTACTGCCGGATTGTTTCCCGCTCAATGGAGAAGTCGTAATAAGAAAGGATGATCCCGCCTCATGGGGCTTCCGTTCGGAAAGATAGCGGATATAAACCAAGGAGAACACCGGAACGCGCGATGCCGCGGAAAGTCAGAGAAATGCCATAAAAACTCCAGTCAAAATAGGCTAACCTGACAGCGGACGATCTGGGAGCCTGTTCAAGCGAAAGGGTTGAAGGGATGCGGGAGATATTGGAAAAGCCCACGGTGTGGCAGGATATTCAAAGGATTCGCGCGGAAGCGCCCCTTGTGCACAACATTACCAATTATGTCGTCATGAACACGACGGCCAACGCCCTGTTAGCGATCGGCGCTTCCCCGGTGATGGCGCACGCACAGGAAGAAGTGGAAGAGATGGCGGCGCTGGCAAAGGCCCTTGTGATCAATATCGGGACGTTGAGCGCCGCATGGATCGATTCCATGATGAAGGCCGGACGCGCGGCAAGACAAAAAGGAATCCCGATTGTTCTTGATCCGGTTGGGAGCGGCGCCACGCGGTTTCGCACGGAGACTGCGCAAGCGCTTGTGCGCAATTCTGCTCCGTCGATCATCCGCGGCAATGCTTCGGAAATCCGGTCTCTGGTCCTTGCAGAACAAAGCACCAAAGGCGTCGAAAGCGTGCATGCGTCGGAAGAGACTCTTGAAGCAGCGCAGATCCTGTCCACAAACTTCGGCGGTGTTGTCTCGGTTAGCGGCCGGACAGATTTGATTGTCGAGGGCAGCCGGGCAATCCGGATTCTTAACGGCCATCCGCTGATGTCCCGCGTCACGGGGATGGGATGCACGGCAACGGCTCTGACCGCCGCATTTGCAGCCGTAAATCCTTCGTATTTAACTGCCGCTGCAAACGCCATGGCGGTGATGGGCATTGCCGGCGAAATAGCAGGAGAGCACTGCGCCGGGCCGGCCAGTTTCGAGATCTGTTTTCTGGATGCACTTTATAACATTCAGGAATCCGATATTGCGCACCGGATGAAGATGGAAATTGTATAGGCCGAAGGGCACATGAATCCCATTTTGCATTATGCGGAGGCGTTTTGACTCAAATCCTGGCGTGGGATATTGGAGGCGCGAATATAAAGGCTGCCCGGTTGGCATTGCAGGGCGATCAGACCGGGCTGGTCCAGGCTTGTGTCCCGTCCATTTGAAATCTGGCGTGAAAAGGATCACCTGCCGGAAGCTTTAAGCGAAATATATCTTCAATTATTCTCAACTGGAAAGCCACAGGCCCTTGCCGTGACGATGACGGCTGAGCTGTCGGATGTTTTTGCGACGAAGCGCGACGGGGTGACATTTATTTTGGAAAGCATCCGGAGCTGTTTCCCTGATCCGGCGATTTATGTTTTGAATCTGTCGGGCCAATTCATGCCGGTACGCGAGGCACTCGCGCATCCACTGGATTATGCTGCAACCAATTGGCTGGCTTCTGCGCAGTGGATAGCGCGAAAATTTCCTGAATGCCTGATAGTGGATGTGGGCAGCACAACAACGGATATCCTGCCCATTCTTGACGGGAAACTAAACGTTGTCGGGCGCACAGACATGGAGCGTCTTGCCTCAGGGGAACTTGTGTTCACCGGTGTTTTGCGGACCAACCTGGCGGCGATTGTTCAAACGGTGCCTGTTGCAGGGCGCTGCTGCAGGGTTGCTTCAGAGTATTTTGCCGTAAGTGGAGACGTGCATCTCATCCTGGGGCACCTGCGCCCGCAAGACTACACATGCGCTACTCCTGATGGGCAACCCCCTTCGTTGGCTTCTGCGCGCAGCCGCCTTGCGCGTCTGGTTTGCGCCGATACCGAGATGCTGTCAGCAGGCGAAATCGATGCGATGGCAGACTATATCTACGCGCGACAGGTGTCCCAGATCCGCGAAGGTTTAAGCCAGGTGCTCTCGCGATTACCGGGCCTGCGCCGGAGTCCCGTGGTTGCCGTCGGATCCGGAATGTTTCTCGGATTGGCCGCCGCGAAAAGCATGAACCTGACGATAGCCGATCTGGCGGGCACGTGGAACCGCAAGGAACTGGCGGTTTTCCCCTGTGTCTCCGCCGCACATTTGCTGGCGGAGCAATGGACGGATAGATCCCTATGAGCTTGAACGCAGTCCTGAAAATCGGCGGAAGCTTGAGCCGCGGTGACGGCCTGGAAGCCCTCTGCCGTGAAATCCGCCGTCTGGGCGAGCGCTATCGTATTTTGGTCGTGCCGGGTGGAGGAGAGTTCGCGGATCAGGTGCGGACGGCGTCTGCGCGTTTCAAACTGAGCGAAACCACCGCGCACTGCATGGCCTTGTGCGCGATGGATCAATATGGGTACTTGCTGCACCACCTGATTGCGGGGAGCTACCTGACGGCAGATCTGCCTTCAGCCTGCCGGGCAACCGAAGGTGGAAAAGTGTCGATTCTGTTGCCTTCGACGCCAGTTCTTCAATACAGCGGACTGCCGCATTCCTGGCATGTTACATCCGACACTATCTCGGCGTGGGTGACGCGCCAGGCGGATTGCCGACGGCTGGTTCTGCTAAAAGATGTGGATGGGCTTTTAGGCGCTGCGCCGGCAAAAGAATTTCCCTCTGCGCTTATCCCGGAATTGACCCTGGATCAACTGGCCGCACACAGCGGAGGCGTGGATGAATATTTATCCTGCTATCTGGCCTCTGCTCCGTTGGAGACATGGGTCATCAACGGTCTGTATCCAGAACGAATCACGGAGCTGCTGGACAAAGGTCACACGACCGGAACCAGAATATCGTGCAGTTGACGGACACGTTCAGGGTCTAGTGGCTCATTGCGCTGGTGGTTGCGGCAAACGGCGGAACGCAACCCGATGATATCCGCTCCGATATCCCGCAAACGCGTTAAGTCCGGTGCGCGCAATGCCCCGGCCAAACCGATGAACAAGCCGGCTCCGTGCGCCTGTTCTACCAAGAGGCGCAGCATCGGCAGATCCATAAAAGCCAGAAGCGATTGTCCGTCCTTTATCGCAGTGTCCAGCAGAAAACCACGGACACCTGCCGAAGCTGCTATAGCCGGAAGGCTCAGAGGATTCAAGGTGCCGGCGCGCAGGAAATCGGCATAGCCGGCGGCTATCACGGATGTTTTGTATTCCATGACGGCTTGCCGCGCTGCGCGGAGCAATGCAATGGCCTCCGATTCAGTGCGCGGTCCGTAGAGGCCTACTTTGATAAAGTCTGCGCCGCACGCGGCAGCGCCGAGAGCCGCCAGTGCCGCTGTGCCGGGCAAATTGGGCATGTCCCCGATCGCCGCGCTGAGCTCAACTTTGTCTGAAAGCAGATTTTTAATTTCGCGAATTACCGATGGAGACTGGGCTCCGAGCGAACCTTCTGCAGGATTTTTGACATCCAGAATTTCGGCGCCCCCTGCCATGGCTGCGCGCGCTTCCACGGCGGACACCACGCTGATCATCAATCGCATCACAGTTTCCGGTCCCACGAGAGATTAAATAAAGCTTTTAGCATTCGGGAATGTGGGGGTCAAGCTAGATGAGGAGCCCAGATGCGAAGCCTTCCGGCAGCGGGGCCCTCCTGCGATCAGCCGGGAGATCAGGCCTGGACAATGGAGTTTCAGCCGGCCGGGTAGAATCCGGAATTGGTCGTTTCTATTCGATTTCGCGATAGCGTTTTTCAGCGAATTTGCACAGCGCAAGAGCGCTCAAACAGGAAAGCAGTATCAGGGCGGCATAAAGCAGGCAGACGATCACAGATTCCCTCCGCCAGTCTTCATTAAAAACCTGATGCCGAAATAGAAAGCCGTCAGAATCCCTACATCCGCAAACATAGCCAGCAATACGTTAAGGTTCTGCTTGATTGCTTTTTGCGGGTTGGTCCAGTCAAGCAGCGGGCGCGCCAGATCGATGATCATTCCTACCGCAGTCAGAAGAACAACTGTGATCAGTGCTAGCCCGGCGGCAATGGCGACATGAGCGGGGTGGAGAGGGAAAAGAAGGACCGCTGGAATCAAAGCCGCAACAACGCCCAGCACCCCGATGAGATAGGAGTGAAAAAACTTGGCGGCCACCTGCTCTCTGGGTGACACCGGAATTACCCTCGAAATCCAGAATTGCGCTCCCTCTCGAGAGAATGTGGAAGCTGCGGTGCCGTTAAGGCTGCTGCCGCAAATCATGAACAGTGCCAGGATCAGGATAATAGGCAGTGAATTTCCCGATGCTATCAGTTTATGAAGACCTGCGGCCGCAGTATCGGAGCCCGTCCTGGATGTCAGGATGAAAAAAGCGGGAAGAATGACAACTACCAGCACGCCGTTGAGAAGGAAAACCGGGGTGCGATTCATGATCCGGAACTCCCGCATAAAAATGGCAAAGATTGCCCGGCGGCCCGAAGAGACGCGGCGGGACATCTCCTCTCGTGTCAGCAGGCGTCGGTGGCCACTGGTCTCATTGAGTCCGATGACACCTTTATAGAAAAACCTTTCGGCAACGACAATCATTGCGACGAACAGAAGCAGGGATGTTGACAGAAACATAGTTAGGTTAATCAAACCTTCTGTTGAAAAACCGCCGGAGATGGCTTTTGTTGCCCAGATGCTCGGCGGGAAATTGGACCCGATTCTTTGAAGCACGCTGTCGGGCGATGCGAGGAATGCGGCCACCTGCTGCGAACTGACATTCCCGCTCTGCGCTCTTTGAGTCAGGAACTGAAATCCAAATGCTGCTGCGAGAACGGCAGTGCCGCCAATCAGAATCAAAAGGTCCTTTTTCCGGCTGATGTTGATCCATCGCATCATGGGAACGATAATCAATGAAACAATCACCAGCGGGATTACGGGCAGTGCCATGTAGACGAGTGCTGCGCTCATCCAGTAGCCGAAGCCCCCTGCGTCCAGTACGCCGAAAGTGATGACAAACGGCAGAACAATAACCGCGACGGTGAGGTATTCATTGACCATCAGAACAATGAACTTGGATATAAGAACCTCGGAAGGCCGGACAGGCAGCGGGATCAGCATATTGAGGTCCCGCGAGAAATAAAACGCTGAGAGGATATAGTAGATGCCGAAAATCAGAATAATGAACTGTCCCGCCAATATGCCCAAGGCCAAGAGCGCGCGTTCCTGACCCATTGGTTTGAGCATGGAATACATTTCTTTGATGAAGCTCACGAGCCCATAAAGAATCGGGAATGCACCCAGCAACGAAAAACCGATCAGCGGCACGAGCCAGCGGTCTTTTTTTTCCCGGAAAAGGCGGTGGTAAAGAATGGCCATGCCGAAATTCGATTTGAGCCCTGCACGGACAAGCGCCCCCAATCTGCTCATTTCTCTGTCAACTCCAGGAAGATGCTTTCGAGCGACTGCTCCGTTTGGCCGAGCGCTTTAAGCTCCTGCATCGTCCCGCAGGCGATCAACCGGCCCCTGTGAATAATTCCGATGCGGTCACACAGCTTTTCGGCCACTTCCATGATGTGCGTTGAAAACAGCAGTGTCTTGCCCTGTTCGCAGTGTTCTCGAAACAGGTCTTTGAGTTGATAGGCTGCGCGCGGATCAAGGCCAACAAGGGGCTCATCCAGAATCATGACTCGTGGCGCCGGCAACAAGGACGCGGTCAGGACGATTTTTTGCTTCATGCCGTGAGAGTAGCTCTGGATGGGGTTGGTGATGACTTGGGCCAGTTCGAAGATCTCGAGCCACCTGTGGATCCGCTCAAGGCGCGCTTCCTTGGGCACGCCATAGACATCTCCGATGAAGTTCAGATACTCAAGGCCGGTAAGGCGATCATAAATCGCCGGATAGTCAGGTACATAGGTTGTGATCTGTTTTGATTTAAGCGAATCTGTGTCGACGTCAAAGCCGTCAACCAGGATCCGGCCGGAATCGGGCCGGAGCAGGCCGACTATCATCTTGATGGTTGTGGTCTTTCCGGCGCCGTTTGGGCCGAGAAACCCGAAAATTTCTCCCGGCTTGACGGTCAGGGTTAGATTGTCAACGGCTCTAACCTTGGTTGCGGTTGTAGCTTTTGGAAACGTTAAAAAGCTCGATCACGGTTTGTCCTCGTGTTGCCGACAGCGCATTCCGGCGCAGAATAAAATCACTTTACTATAGTGTCGAAAAAATCTTTCCATACCTGGTAGGGGGCATACGGGTATTTGGGATGCTTTTTATTCAGCACCGTCATGAATATGGCTGGCGTGCCGGTCACGCCCATTTTCTCTCCGCGGTCCATATCCCGGTTAATCGCTTCTTCGATCGATGGATCCTGCATGATTTTCTTCATCAGGTCAAAATCATCAGCGGACATCGTGCCTTTCAATGCCGCATCGATATTTCCATCCTGTCCCCACTGTTCCTGTTTGGTGTATAGGGCATCGATCACGGCGAGCCATTGTTTTTTGCCTACGCGTTGTGCTGCAAGCGAATAGCGGGCGGCCTTCCGGCTGTAGGGGTGTCTCTCGAGGGGGAATTCATTATAGAGGACGCAAATCTTATTGGAGGGTGTGTAGTTCTTCAGCACCTGAGTGATTGTCTCAAGATAAAACGATCGGCAATAGCCACACTGGAAATCCGAAAAGACCTCCATCTGTATGGGCGCATCCGACGTGCCGCCCAGGCAATTCGGTGGCGGAGTTGTCCTGGCTTGCGAAATGAGCGGGACCTGCGGTATCAGCGTCAAAATCAAGACCGACAGCGTTATCGCCATTGGGCGCACACGCATTTTACGGATTGGCCGTGACTCTTGCTGCATCATCGAGAAACCTCCAATTTTAGGCAAGTCCGCTGATACTTAAGATCATTCATTTATGGATAATATAATTGCAGGGTTCAAGTATAAAAATGCAAGGCGGGATGGATATTTTAGAGGGAAGGCAGGATGCAGGTTTGCCTGCGGTAGTTTAAAGACTAGGATCGTGTCTCGGAATCCATAGTATACTGTCGCTCTGTAGTGAGCCCAGTGGCTACGAGTTTTAAGGCAAATCGTTGATCGTGAATGCAGCAGGGAAATGGAGGCATTATGCTCGGCGGATATGCAGGAAAAATCTTATTTGTGAATTTGAGCAAGGGATCCATCAGCGAGGAGCTTTTGCCGGAGCGGGTGTGCCGCGAATTTGTCGGTGGATATGGTCTTGGCATTCGCATCCTGTATGAAAAGATGAAGGCCCGTGTGGCGCCACTCGGTGAAGAAAACATGTTGGGCATAGTGACGGGCGTGCTTACCGCCACTTCTGTCCCCGGAAGCGGCAGGTACGGAGTGGTGACCAAGTCTCCTTTAACCGGAGCCTGGAGTGAATCCAACGCGGGCGGCACATTCGGTCCCGAACTCAAAACTGCAGGCTATGATGCGGTATTTTTCAGCGGCATTTCACCCAAGCCGGTCTATCTGCTTATCAGAGATGGCAAGGCAGAATTGCGGGATGCCTCCGGTCTGTGGGGCAAGGATACGTATGAAACCGAGGAATGTATTCAAAATGAAACCGGGGACAACAAGCTCAAAGTCGCCTGCATAGGTCCGGCCGGCGAGGCCAAATCCCTATTGGCGGGGATTGTCAACGAGAGAGGGAGAATTGCCGCCCGGGGCGGCGCCGGTGCCGTCATGGGTTCAAAAAATCTGAAAGCAATTGCGGTCAGAGGTGGCACTCACAAAATGGGCATTGCGCACCGGGACAGGCTGAAAGAAACGCAGTCGCGCTTTTTATCGGTAATTAAGGCCAGCGATTTTGCAAAGGGATTGACTGCAGCAGGAACGGGAGGCGCGCTCAGCTTCCTGGTGTCGATAGGGGATTCGCCCGTGAAGAACTGGCAGTTGACCGGAACAGACTCCATGCCGACTGCCGCAAAGCTGGACAGCGCGAACATGGACAAATACAAAAAGAGCGTTTATGCCTGCCAGGCCTGTCCAATACGGTGCGGCGCCATTATCGAGCAGCGCGAAGGTCCATTCGCCATCCCAGGTGAGACGCACAGGCCTGAATATGAATCCATCGCGGCTTTGGGCAGCCTGCTCATGAATGACAATCTGGAAGCGGTAATCAAAGCCAACGATATATGCAATCGATATGGCATAGACACCATTTCCACGGGTACTGCGATTGCCTTTGCCATGGAGTGTTATGAAAACGGCTTAATCACAAAAGAAAATACGGATGGCATGGAACTCACCTGGGGCAATGCCGATGCCATTGTGGCTCTGACCGAGAAAATCGCAAAACGCGAAGGATTCGGTGCCGTGCTCGCGGATGGTCCGACCATAGCGGCGGAGCGGATTGGCAAAGGATCGGAGAAATATGCGGTGGCTGTTCGCGGAAAGGGATTGCCCTTTCACGATCCGCGCATGAGTCCCGCCGGAGGGACTGCCTTTATTGCCGACTCTAATCCCGGCCACCATATGAACAGTCAGATTACCGGCATGCTGGAAAACGGAGCGCCCATAGGAAGCGATCCGGCATTGCAGGCGCCCAAAATGAATCCCTTTGCGGATTTCGACAAGAAGGGCCCGATCTATGCCATTGGTTTTGCGTATCATCAACTGCTGGATGATGCCGGTATGTGCGCCCTCTATACAGTGAATACGACTCCCCCGGAACTGGCGGAATTGATCTCTGATGTGACCGGCTGGGACTTCGGCTGGGAAGAAGCGCTAAAAGCGGGACGCAGAGTTCTGACCCTGAGACAGGCATTCAATGCCAGGGAAGGCATTACGCCGGATCAGTTCGATTTGCCGAAGAGGATCAAAGAGGAGCCATTACCGATCAAGAGCGGCGCTCCGCCAAAGATCGATTATCAGGCGTTGAAAGCCGGATTCTTCGATGCAATGGGATGGGATATTAAAACTGGATTGCCATCCGAGAAGACTTTGGCCGATCTGGGTCTGGCAAGCCTGACGCGGGACCTTGCGCGGTTATAACGGCGCATTCGAAAAATCAGTTTTCTCTCAGGATTTCGAGCGGCTTGTGGTTCAAAACTCCTCGGCTGGCCAGCCATCCCGTGCCAATCGACAGCAGAGCTGTCGCCACGACCCCGGTCAACAGAGGGATCCATTGGAATGCGAACTCGGTATCCAGCAGTTTTCCCAAAAGGAAATACGCCGTAATCGCGGCCAGGGTTCCTCCCACAAGTCCCGCGGCCGATCCTAAGATCAGGAATTCGGCCGCCTGGATATTGAGGACCTGTCGCCGGGTCGCCCCCAGCGTTTTAAACAAAATCGCCTCCTTCATCCTCTGATGGCGCGTGGAAACGACGCTGGAAGCGAGGATGATGATTCCGGAGATGATCGCGAAGACGGCGACAAAATGAATCACCGCGGATATTTTGTCCAGCAGTCCCTGAATTCTCACGAGCACCTGCCCGACGTCGATGGACGTAATGCCGGGGTATCGTTTAAAGAGTGCGCTTTGAAAATCCGCTACTCGCGCCGAATCTATTCGCACGGTCCCGATATAGGAGATGGGCGCGTCCGATAGAGAACCGGGAGAGAAAATGAACTGATTGCTGATGCCCGGACGCGAGAACTCGATGCTCCTGACATTGGCAACTCTGCCGCGGATCTTCCTGCCGCTGGCATCGAATTCCAGAACGCTCCCGATCCGTATTTTGAACTGCCGCGCCGCTTCCTCCCCGACGGAAATCAGGGAAGCCGGGAAAGGCGGCTCCCACCATCTGCCTTCCACGATTCGAGTGTCGGGCGGAATCGATTCGCTCCAGCGTCAGAGTGAACTCGTTCCGCATGTGCCTGCGATCATGCTCCGTTAAATCCAGTTGTCCAGCCGTTCTCCCGTCAATCGAAAGCAGACGCGAGGATACGGCCGGAACAAGGGCGTGCGCTTCCATTCCTTGCTGTTGCTTCAGAAAACCGGCGAGAGAATCCTTCTGGTCCTGAGTGATCCCGAGCAGAAAAACATTGGGGAAGTCTGCGGGTGCGCTCTGGACGATCTGGGATAAAAGCGAGGTCTGGATGAAATAGACGGTCAACACGAAAGCGACGCCCAATCCCAGCGCGACCAGCACGGAAACGGCCTGATTCCCGGGCCGGTTGAGATTCTTCAACCCCTGGCGCAGAGCCAGCGAGGCAAGGCGCGGCACACGCCGCAGTGCCAGTCAGCAGCAGTTTGGCCGTCACAGCCAGAACAACAACGCAGGCGGCGAGACCCGCGAGAAATGTAAATCCCCAGCGAATGGATTCCGCCAGCCATCCGGCAATCAGCCCGATGCCGACCAGGAGTATCAGGGAGACAATCATGGGAAGCGGATCCTGGAGCAAGCGCTTCCACATCTGGGATTTCGTTTCGGGCATTTCGCGCAGAAATACCCGGATCGGCGAGACTCTGCGGATCGAAAGCAGAGGCGGAAGCATGAACAGCAACGTCGTAAAAATTCCCACGCAAAATCCTTGCAGCGCCGCGCCGGGAGCCAGTTCCAGCTGGGCGGGCAAGGCGATCAAGCCTTCGAGCACCCTGGGGAGCAGCAGCTGGACGACGTAACCGAGCCCGATTCCGAGGCCGCTGCCCAGAATGCCCAGCGCCAGTCCCTGGACCAGGTAGATGCGAATGATCTGCGCGGAGCGGCCGCCGATGCACTTGATGATGGCGATAGTGTCGAGCTTCTGCCGGAGATAGGCGTGGATCGTCGTGGACACGCCCAGGCCGGCGAGGAGAATCGCGAGCAATCCGATAAGACTGAGGAATGCGGTTGCCCTGTCCAGTCCGCGGGACACCGAAGGGTTCGGATTGCGATAATCGACAATCCGTACGCGACGGCTGATGGCATTCTGAGCGATATCCCGGGCTTCATCCAGGCTCAGGCCGCGTGCGGGCAGTCGGATCAGGAATGCTTCGGACGCGCGGCTGCCGAATTGGATGAGGCCGCTTAGAGCGAGGCCTTCGCGAGTGATCAGAATGCGCGGGCCCAGATTGATGCCGAACGCGATTCGGTCAGGCTCTGATTTGAGAACTGCGGCAATGCGAAAGCTGGCCGTACCGATCTGGATCGTGTCCCCGGGGCGGCTCCCGGTCCGGACGAGAAAATCGCGGCTCACAACGGCTGCGTTTCCGGATAGCGTATTTCGCAGGGAAGCGGCGGGCTCCAGTTCCACGGTGCCATAGAAAGGATATGTCTGCGGATCGACGGCACGGACTTCCGAAAGAATCGGGACGGACGCTTTGGCCGAAGAGACCATCGAAAGAGTTTCCGTAGTGCGCGAGATTTCGGCCCCGCGGGCGGTCAGCGATTGAAGCGCGTCGATCTCTTTCTGCGTCGCGGGAGTGCTCAGCCGCACCGCGAGGTCCGCCGCGACCAGGTCACGTGCGGATCTGGCGATAGCCCGTTCCAGAGCTCTGCTGAAGCCTTTGAGGCCCGTCAGGGCTCCGACGCCGATGGCGATGGCGAGGACGAGAAATAGAAATCTTCTGTACGAGGACCGGGTTTCGCGCCATGCCATCCGGATTTCGAAGGCAATGCTCTATTCTCATCGGGATTGCCCCGGGACGGAGGGTTTGGCGGCGCCGTTGCCGTTTACGTCATCCGATACAATGCGTCCGTCGCGGAGACGGACGACGCGGTTGGTCATGCGGCTGAGCGCCGGATCGTGTGTCACGATCACGAGCGTCGCTCCCTGGCTGCGGTTGAGTTTCAGCAGCATTTCCAGCACCAGGCTGCCCGTAGCGCTGTCGAGATTCCCGGTCGGTTCGTCGGCAAGGAGAATGGACGGGCTGCAGGCGAAAGCCCGGGCCAGGGCGACCCGCTGCTGTTCTCCTCCGGAAAGCTGGACAGGGTAGTGGGACATGCGCGTTTCGAGGCCGACCGCGGAGAGCAATTCGCGCGCCCTGTTTTGAGGTTTCCCGGCATCGCCCCGCAGTTCGAGAGGCAGAACCACATTTTCTTCCGCGGTCAGTGTGGGAATGAGGTTATAGGATTGAAACACAAACCCAAGCTTTTTCCCGCGCAGAAGCGCCAGCTGGTCCTCGTTGAGCGCAGTGATTTCCTCTCCGTCGATTTCTATGGAGCCGCTGGTGGGTGAGTCGAAGCCTGCCAGCAATCCCAGCAGTGTGCTTTTCCCGCTTCCCGACGGGCCTTCGATGGCAAGCACCTCGCCCCTTTCAACTGTGAGATCGATACCTCTGAGGATCTCGAGCTTATGCGCGCCCGAAGTCAGGGTCTTGGTCAGGTTTCGCACTTCGATCATGATAGCCTCTCCCGGTGCGCACTAATAGTAATCGCGGCGAGGCGCGCAATAAAGGACATCATCAACATATTTCCCAAAAACGACCGTCCCTGGGAGCACCGGCGTCCCGCCTAAGCTGCATATTTTTTGCAGGGCGAAGCTTTCGGAGACAGCTTGCCGGCGCTTTCGGGTCGCCCGTTTCCGGTTTCCAGTTTTCCGTTGAAATCCTATATTCGAAAACGGGAAACGCGTAAACGGGCAACGGAAAAAGCGGCAGCAAGCTGCCGCACTCTTAAGGCACGCAAAACATGCGGCATTGGGCGGGACGCCGGCGTACCCGGAAGTGAACGCAGGGCTTAATACAATCTGAAAGAATCTGCTATTCTATAGCACATGGATACATTCATCTCAGGTCGGAATGTCGCTGTTTGGATATTTTGCGGGGCTCTCATTTTGTGCGCCTGTAGCTGCGCCAGGAAGAAAAAGGAACCTGCCGGAGTGCAGGAACGCGCGGAAACCGGAAGCGTGACCGTCGAGGAGGATATGCGCCCCGCTATTGTTGCGCTGGGAGACAGCCTGACTGCGGGCCAGGGTGTGGATCCCGATTCGAACTATCCCTCCTTGCTTCAAAGGAAAATTGATAAAGAAGGGCTTGCCTACAAGGTGCTGAACTATGGTGTCAGCGGCGATACATCCGGCCAGGGACTCAACCGGCTTGATTCGATCATAAACCTCAAGCCCGCGATCGTGATTGTGGAACTGGGCGCCAACGATGGGCTGCGCGGAATCCCTGCGGAAGTGACCAAACAGAACCTTGCGGCCATTATCGAGACGGCTTCAGGCTGCGCGCGCTACGGTTGTTCTGGCGGGGATGCGCGTGCCCCCGAATTATGGGCCGCAATATACAGTTGCTTTCCGCGATATCTTTCGGGATCTTGCGAAAAAATACCGCACGCCGCTGATCCCGTTTTTTCTGGAAGGCGTCGGAGGGAACGCCGCACTGAACCAGGACGACGGGATTCATCCGACAGCGGAGGGCTACAAAATCGTCGTAGAGAATATCTGGAAAGTGCTAAAACCCCTGCTTTAGCCGACCTTTCCGCGCGGGATCGTGCGGGAGGGGAATAATTTCCGGTTTGCCTTCACACGAGAGGTGTCGCTGCCTATTCGATTTCGATCAGCACTTGTCCTTTAGCCACTTTTTCGCCGGGCGCAACGCGAATGGCTTTAACGGTGCCATCGGTCTGAGCTTTTATCCGGTTGAGCATTTTCATGGCTTCAAGGATCATCATGGTGTCGCCCGGCTTGACGGCATTGCCGACCTCGGTTTCGATCGCAGCAACGACTCCGGGTATCACTGCCTTGATGATGCGCGGATCCTGCTTCTCGTAAGGCTTGCGCCCCTGGTATTTCCTGGTCACCCGCGTTTCGAAAGTCCCGCCTTCCAGCGCGATTTTGCTGAATTTTTCCCGTTCGCTCACAGTGGCTCTCCTTATTAAAACGGCGGGATGCCGTGTTTCCTGGCCGGGCGAATTTCTTCCTTGTTGCGTGTGATCTTCAGGGCGTGAGCGATGCACGCGCGCGTTTCTTCGGGCGTGATGACCGCATCGACATAGCCGTTGGAGGCCGCGACGTAAGGATTGGCGAACTTGTCTGTGTATTCCTTGACCTTGAGCTTGCGCATCTCCTCGGGATTTTCGGCCGCCATGATTTCGCTGCGGAAGATGATATTCGCCGCTCCTTCAGGCCCCATAACGGCAATTTCTGCTGTGGGCCAGGCAAAAACGAAATCGCCGCGCAGATGATGGGAGCACATGGCGATATAGCCGCCGCCGTAGGCTTTGCGCAGGATCACCGTGATCTTCGGTACGGTTGCCTCGCTGTAGGCATACAGCACTTTGGCTCCATGGCGGATAACGCCGCCATGTTCCTGATCGGAGCCCGGCAGGTATCCGGGAATATCCACCAGCGTGAGCAGCGGGATGTTGAAGGAATCGCAGAACCGGACGAAACGGGCGATCTTATCGGAGGCATCGATGTCCAGCACCCCGGCCAGCACCAGTGCCTGATTGGCTATGATACCAACCGTTTCGCCGTTGATTCGGCTGAATCCGGTAACCGCGTTCGGTGCGAACAGTTCCTGAACCTCAAAGAAGTCCGAGTCGTCGACCAGGGCACGCACGATGTCACGTACGTCAAACGGGATCTTGGAGTCTTTGGGGATCAGATACTTGATTCCGTAATTTTGCTTGGGATTTTTCGGTTCAATTATTTGTGCCTTTTGGCGGTTGCTGTCTGGCAGAAAGCTTACCAGTTTGCGGATCTGCTCAAAGCATTCCAGCTCGCTGTTGGCAAAAAAGTGAGCATTGCCGGATATTTCCGCCTGCACGCGCGCACCGCCAAGCTCCTCCATTGAAATTTCTTCGCCCAGAACCGTCTTTACGACTTCCGGCCCCGTGATGAACATCTTGGAAATCTGGTCGACAACGAAGACGAAATCGGTCAATGCCGGCGAATAGACTGCGCCGCCGGCACACGGCCCCAGGACAACTGAAATCTGAGGGATAATGCCGGAAGCCAGAGTGTTGCGGTAAAAAATTTCGCCATAGCCGGCCAGGGAGTTGACGCCTTCCTGGATGCGCGCGCCTCCCGAGTCATTGATGCCGATGACCGGGATGCCCATTTTGATTGCATGATCCATGACCTTGGTAATCTTGCGCGCATGCATCAGTCCAAGCGACCCGCCTGCCACCGTGAAGTCCTGCGCATAGATGCAAACCGGGCGCCCATCAATCGTCCCGGAACCCGTGATCACGCCATCGGCAGCCAGTTCTTTGCTGCCCATGCCGAAATCCTGGCAGTTGTGTTCGACAAACAGATCGTACTCATGGAATGAGCCTTCATCGAGCAATGCGGCAATTCGCTCCCGCGCGGTCATTTTGCCGCCGGCTTTCTGCTTGCTTATGGCCTTTTCGCCGCCGCCTTTAGCGGCGGTTGATTTCTTGGTGAAGAAATCGACAATTCTCTGCATGACAGACATTGTTGCCCCCTAGGCATACTCCTGCAAACCGGTAAGTTTCAGAGAGGCTTAAGTGTAGCAGAAAAACGCCGGATGGGGAGGGCTCATTTTTGCCCAACATCCGCCAATCCGTGCAAATAATTGTAAATATTGGGATTTAAGGCTGAGCTCCGAGAGAATGCGCAGGCGTCTGCGGAGATTGCGCCGAGGATAGATATCCATCCACGTACATATTAGGAGCAAGCCTCTTGTCCGCGGATTTCAGGCCCTTAGCCCGCATTTCTCGTCCGCCTTTCACTGCGGTGTCAGATCTGGGACGTGTTTGCTGCGTTGCGCTCCGCCTTGTTTCGCAACGTACTTTCGAGGATGTCGAGAAACCCGATCGGCGCGCGTCTTGTCCTTACGCCGGTCTACTCCGCCTCGCAACAAAACCTGGGGAGAAATGCGGGCCAGGGGTAATGTTACTTGGCCGCACCGCGCACGCAGAGTGCCCGCCCGGAACTGCCACAACCCGTGCCGCTGGCGAGGGTTCGACCGCCATAATTGAAGCAAAAGCTCCAGGGTTCTCCGCTGCTATTGGTTACGCCGCTCAAAATACAGGAATCGCTCAGCTGTATGGGTCCCTTGATTTTATATTGTTTCGACAGCTTTGAATCGTAGAGCGCCTCCAATTCGTCGATTGTTGGCATGCGCCAGTCAGAATAGCCGCCCGATCGCAATTTGCCGCAATAATCGATGGCTTGGTTCAAACTTACGGAAGAGTCACTATCCTTAGTGGCCCAAGTCAATCCAGTAGCACCATCCTTCCACAGGGCCTTGTCATCCCCGGCTGCAGCCTTTGAATCCTGACCCATCACCGCGCAAGTGCCGGCACACAGGATGATTGTCATCAGCAGTAATTTTGCCAAACTATTGAGATTTCTTTTCCAAAACATAGAGTCGATCCTTTCACTTAGGTAAAACCGCGCGGTACCCCCGGTTGATTATAGAGCACAATGCATCAAGGTATACCAAATTTTGCCTGTCCCGGCCTGCACCTGACTATTTGATTGCCGTTGCCGCGCCGTTTCTTATAACATGCCCCCTTCAAACAAAAGACAATCGTTCATGCAAATCTGCACTTGGTAAGAATTACGACTTCATAGGAGACTTCTTTCAATGCATGTGTCCATCCAATCCGAAAAAGTTGACATGAAAGGCACAGCAAAACATGAAGGCGGAGAAGGGAAGTCCGACCTCAAGTATGCATGGTATGTCCTGGCAATTCTAACCGGTATGTACATGTTCTCCTTTGTAGACAGGCAGATCCTGAGTCTGCTGGTCCCATCGATCAAGAGGGATTTAGGCGTAAGCGATACGCAAATCGGTTTCTTGCAGGGCTTGTCATTCGCATTGTTTTATACTTTCATGGGATTGCCCCTCGGGCGAATAGCGGACAGCTGCAATCGGCGTAATCTCATTTCTGCTAGCGTCGCGGTATGGAGTTTCTTTACGGCGCTATGCGCTGCAACTAAGAGTTTTTTCACCTTGTTTCTGGCGCGTATCGGTGTGGGGATAGGCGAAGCGGGCTTAAGCCCCGCGGCCTATTCATTGATTGCCGACTATTTTCCGAAGGCGCGCATTGGCACAGCGATCAGCCTCTTTTATTTTGGATTGTACCTTGGGTCGAGCCTGGCACTGTTGGTCGGAGGGATGACCGTGGATGCACTCGCCAAAACGCCAACCGTAACAGTGCCCATCCTTGGTGCAATTGCATCCTGGCGAGTCACATTCTTGGTTGTGGGTTTGCCGGGGCTTCTGTTTGCCTTGTTGGCATTCACGATCCGGGAGCCGCTTCGGCGCAATCTGATGTTCGCTGCTGACGGTCGGGCTGCCAAAGCGAGTTTCAGGGAAGCCTTTGTGCAGATGGGGTTGAGATGGCAATCTGTGGTGGGAATTTCGGTGGGGATGATATTTCAGTCCTCATGCACGTATGCAATCATGTCGTGGGCTCCAACTTACTTTATTCGCGTCCACGGCTGGACAGCCGGGCAAGCCGGAAGAGCGCTGGCCGTCATCATGATTGTCTTTGCCTGTTCGGGGATGTATCTGGGTGGATTTTTAAGCGATCGATGGCAAAAGAAAGGCATCGCGGACGGGCCGATCAGGGTCGCGCTGATAAGCGCTGTGGGAATTTTCCTTTTCCTTGCTCCGGCGATGCTTCTTTCGGATGCAAGGTGGACTCTGGTCCTGATGGCATGCGGCATGTTCCTTCTATCGTTCCCGATGGGCGTATCGGTTGCCTCGCTGCAGCTGATCTTTCCCAACCAGGTCCGCGGCCAAGTCGCGGCCCTATTCCTTTTCTTCCTCAATCTAGGTGGCCAAACAATAGGCCCGGGATTGCCCGGTTTGCTCAATGATTACTTGTTTCACGATGAAAATATGGTTGGCGCCTCAATTTCGCTGACGGTAGGGGCAGCTTCAATCCTCATGCTGCTGGTATTCGCGGCAACGATGCGCCCATACCGCATTCACTATCAGAGGATGGAGAACGCAACGAAGCATTCGGTATAGCATCGTGATGGAGAGGATAAATATGTGGCGGGTTGGACGAAGAGAGGAATTCCGGCAGGCAGGAATAACTGCCCGCCGGAACAGAGAGCCGCTTATTATTTTGCCATCGGATGTTTGATCAACTCCATCTTCTTGGGATCCAGATCGAAGCCCGGACAGCGATCGGCAGTATGGCACTTGATACAGAGAGCCATCACTGGTTTTGGCGCCGGCTTCTTCGTCATATCACTCAGATGTTCAGTGGCAGATCCATGGCAGGATTCGCACTGGACATTTACCAGTTCCATCTGCTGTTGCTTCATATTGAAGCCTTCGGGCTGTTCGAACCGAACGGTGTGACAGGCGAGACATTTGGGATCGAACTGTTTCGATTTTTTGACCAGTGTCTCATAGGCCTTGGCATGGTCCGTCGTCTTCCATTTTGCTACCTGATCTCCGTGGCATGGTTCGCACGCCGTGAGTCGAAGCGCAACGCTCGCGGCAGCGGGTCTGTTTTCGCTGGCTGCCGCCATACATCTCCGCCACTTTGTCGTTATAGGCGGTTATTATCGCCTTAACTTTGGGATCGCTGGCAATTTCATCACTGAACGGCACCAGCGTATTCTTTGCGAGTTTTGGTTCCGTCCATGGCGACTTCCAGAATGCCCTGGTATTGACCCTTTTCGCCCGCCTGGACAATCAGGGTTTTTTCCGCCTCGAAAGGCTCCTTGGTCTTCTGTTTGTCATGGCCGCCCACTACCAGGTCGATACCTTTGACCCTTCGGGCGATCACCCAGTCCCGGTTGGTTCCCTGGTGTGTCAGGGCGACGATATAGTCCACTTTTCCGGTCAGCTCTTTCACGACCGCCTCTGCCGCCTGCAACGGATCCTGAATGGAAACGGCGTCTTTCGTGATTTCGCTTACCTTGGAAACCATTTCAGATGTGTCGCCGATGACTCCAAAAATGCCCACATTTTTATCATTCACCTTCTTGATAATGTAGCGCTTGAAGATCGGAGCGTCTTTAGCGTCGACCAGGTTCGCCGACACAAAGGGGAAGTTGTGCTTCTTCTCAAGTTCTTTGAGATAGTCGATTCCAAGCACTAAGTCCAGTTCCCCTATATTGACCGCGTCAATTCCAACGTATTTGTAAATTTCGGCAATGGCATCCGCTTTCAGCCGGGCCGACTGCTGCACGGATTCCGGGATTTCTTCGTCTTCATTGAAAAGGTCGCCGGAATCGACTACCACCAAACCGGTTTGGCCTTTTCGGATTTGATCCAGATAGGTCGCTTTCTTATACAGCCCTCCGAGCTGTACACCGGTTTCAGCTCAGCCACATGGCTCAAGGTATCCCAGCACGCAGCCACTATAGGCAATAGTAATTTTGGAGCCGTCCGCAGCGCGTGAGCTGTTGAGCGAAAAGCTCGTCGACAAAAGAATAGCGGCGCCCAGCAATAGTAGCGCCATGTAAAAAATTCTCTTCATTCCCTAACCTCCCGAGGAGTTTATGCAAATAACTTGCCTCCCGCATCATGCGCGGAGTTTTAATGCGAAATTATGATAGCATTTAATCCGGCTGTCTCACCAGCAATTCATAAAAGCCACCCTAATCCGCCCGGGCTTTCAGCCATTTAGATATACGCCGGACATGTGCCTATGTTTTGGCTTCTATTTTTATCCTTGGAGTTGGTGAAGATCGGCCACTAAAGGAGATCTCTTAGTGCTGGACGTCCAGCAGTTGGACTTCGAAGCTTAGAATTGCGCGGGGCGGTATGTCCGGGGGCGCACCGGGATCTCCATAACCCATTTGTGGAGGAATGATCAGTTCTCTTTTTCCTCCAATCCGCATTCCTTCAATGCCACGGTCCCAGCCTTCAATTACTTCGCCCGCGCCCAATTTAAAGGTGAACGGCTGTCCGGAATCCAAAGAACTATCAAACTTTTTTCCGCGATGGCCATTTTTATACAGCCACCCCGTATAGTGGACCGTCACGGTGCTCCCTTTTACCGCCTGTGCCCCGCTTCCTACGATAACGTCATTCGTCTTCAAGTCCGACAAAGAGTTGCTGGCACAGGAGGCCATGAATAAGGCAAGTGCCAGTAAGGGCGCAAACGCACGAAGCTGATATCCTGTCATCCGATCTTTCTCCTGCCGTAGTACCCTAAAACCTCGCGTGTAAGAATCCGAATGGATTCTATTCGTACTATACGCGTATTCATGATTCCCAGGCTCAAGTATTTCCTGTGGCAACCATGGAATTCTTGGTCTATAAATGTCCGGATGATAAAGGATGCGTTCCTATATCAAAGATTGCGCGGGATTGGCCGGTATGCTATTTTTTGCGCTTACATAAGATCAGCAGCAAGGAAGGGACTGTGGGAACAACCAAGCTTACTCGCAAGGAAATTCTTGCCGAAGATCCGGTACACGGAGCGATCATACAGCTGATCGATCTTTTTCGGGAAAACGGCAAAAAGATTGGCATCATAGCCGTGATAGTCGTGCTGGTAGGGATCGGAATCTACGGCGGGATTCAGTATCTTGATAGCAGGGAATCGCAGGCTCAGGAAATATTGGGACAAGGCATAGAATTTTTTCATGGTCAGGTTGCAGCCGACGCAACGAACGATCCGTATAGCAAGGGCGCAAGCCCGACGTTTCGGAGCGATAGCGACAAATACCAGGCCGCAGCCAAGCAGTTCTTGTCTGTTATTGACCGCCACGGTTTCGGCAAGATATCGATTATCGCGCGGTATTACCTTGCCCTTTGCCAGATTCAGACAGGGAATAAAAAGGAAGCGATTCAGAACCTGCAATCGGTTGCCAGCAATTCCAAGGATCGCACTGTGGGATATCTATCCAAGAAGGTTCTGGCAACAGAATACGCCGGGTCGGGAAACAACAAAGCGGCCGAAGAGATCCTCGATGGCATGTTAAAGGATCCGCAGTGCCAGCTGCCCAGAGAGGATTTGAGCCTTCAACTGGCGCGAGTTTTAGTTGCTCAGGGAAAACGCGCCGAGGCGATCAAGCTATTGCGGGAGGCCACGTCACAGGGAGCGTCATTCAGCGTGTTTCAGCAGCAGTTGATGCTGGAATTGGACAAGCTGCAAAAGGTGCCCGTCGCGGGTTCAGAAACGCAGGGGATTCGTCCCTAAGCAGCGAATTATGCTGCAACGAAGCGGATTATTGACCAACGGATGAGGCGGTGCTGTAAGTCCTTGTATTTCACGGGCTTTATCCTTGACAAAGATTCCCCCGTTAATATAATTTCCCCCGCGCTGTAAGGTAGGAGCTTTTGCCGTGTTCATTGAAATTGAGGACTTGAAGCAAGAATCACTTCATGTCCAGCATGTGTTCCCAATTGGGGAAATCAGATTCTCTCATGAGGATGCGGGGCTAACGGAGCCGGTTGCCGTTGATTTCTGGCTTACCCATCAGGATCGCGATCTCCGCGTAAACGGCACGGTAGAGACTAATATCCGGTTCAGGTGTTCTCGGTGTACGAAGGATTTTTCCAAATTTTTTACCGCGAGTTTTGACTTAACGTATCTGCCGCAACCCGAGTGGTCCAATGAGGGTGCGGAGATTGAGCTTAAATATGAAGATATGGAGATCGCATACTACGATGGTATTGCTCTGGATGTGAACGTTATGATTCTTGAGCAAATCGAGCTTGCGATGCCCATGAACTTTGTTTGTAGTGAGGATTGTAAGGGCCTCTGTTACAAATGCGGAGTTGATCTGAATGAGGGAACATGTCTCTGCAAGAATGAAGGGACAGATTCCCGTATGTCCGTTCTGCTGGAGTTTCGGCAGAAGAAAACAGACCAATGACGAAGAAGCACTTTATGATTCTCATCCAGAAACATTATCCCCCCACGGTGGAGAACAGCATTCATGCCTAATCCAAAAAGAAGACATTCCAAATCGCGTCGAGGAAAACGCCGGGCGCATGATTTCTTGCAGCCGGTAAATCCGAGTATCTGCCCACAGTGCCTGGAACCCAAGCCGTCTCATCAAGCTTGCCCAAAATGCGGCTATTACAGGGGGAGACAGGTAATGGAAGGCGAAGAAGAGATTTAACTTACGGACGCGGCAAGCATCCTAACCCTATTCACCGGCTTACATGATTAAGATTGCTGTGGATAGCATGGGGAGCGACAACTCCCCATTTAGCGAAATTGAAGGATCCGTTCAGGCGGCAAAGGCCTATGACGTAAAAGTCATCCTTGTAGGCAAGGAGTCTTTGCTCGCTCCGCTGCTTAAAGAAGCCGGCGGAAATGGATTGCCGATTGAGATTCGCAATGCGACTCAGGTCATCTCGATGGACGAGCCTCCAACGGTAGCCCTCAGAAAAAAGAAGGATTCCTCCATTCGCGTTGCGGCGAATCTCGTTCGCGAGCGAGCGGCAAGCGGGCTGGTTAGCGCAGGGAATACTGGTGCGGTCATGGCCATCTCCAAGATGGTTTTTGGTGCAGTCCCCGGAGTGGATAGGCCTGCCCTCGCGGCGATATTGCCGACTTTGGCCGGCCACGCGGTCCTCCTTGATGTCGGAGCTAACGTGGCCTGCAAACCCCATCACCTCTTGCAGTTTGCCATCATGGGGCATCTGTTCAGCAAGAAGATCGTGGGCGTGTCTTCGCCTAGAGTCGGCCTTATGTCCGTGGGCGAAGAGGAATCCAAGGGCAATGAGCTTACCAAAGAGGTGCATCAGGCGCTTAAGCAACTGCATTTGAATTTTATTGGCAATGTGGAAGGGCGTGACATATATAACGGACGGGCGGATGTAATCGTCTGCGACGGTTTTACGGGAAATGTTGCGCTCAAAACGAGCGAAGGGCTTATCGAGGCGGTTTTAAAGCTTCTGAAAGATGAGCTTTCGAGAAACCTTAAGGCGAAGCTGGGAGCCCTTCTGAGCCAGCAGTCTTTCAAGCGGCTGAAAAAGCGTCTGGATTATTCGGAGTATGGAGGAGCGCCGCTGCTTGGGCTCAGGGGACTTTCCATCATCTGCCACGGGCGATCCAGCAGCAACGCAATCAAAAACGCAATTCGAGTCGCCAAAGAATTTGCTGAGAGCCAGGTGAACGACAAGCTCGAGGCTGAATTGAGTCAGATAGACCACGTGGCAAAAGGAATCGCTGGCAGTCGATGCATAATATTTGCAGGGAGGAGATAGCGGGACAACCTGTCCTCGGAAAATGAGAATCGGTTGTGGATGCAATTTTTCTCATTCATATGTATGCCCGCAAACGTGAAGCGCTGATGCAGGCATTCAATTTTTTAAAGCGTTTGCTTCCGTGGTGTGCGGCGCTACAATGTACGACTTTTCGCCGCAGCTCTTGAGCTCGCTGGTGAACAAAATGAAAGAGGAGGAACTGGGATGGCTTCAGTAGAAGAAAAGGTCAAATCAATTATTGTGGATCAACTTGGTGTCAACGAGGCTGAGGTAACAGGCAGTGCCTCCTTTGTTGATGATCTGGGCGCAGATTCTCTGGATACCATTGAACTTGTTATGGCTTTTGAAGAAGCCTTCGGCATTGAGATTCCGGACGAGGATGCCGAAAAAATAAAAACCGTGCAGAATGCAATTGAATATATCGAGGCTCACGTGAACTAAAGAAAGCCGGGTTGTGGAACGGCATTTCTTTGTTTCGAGCATGGACTCTTCTCCGCGCGGGTGAAGGCGCCGTTCGAATCATTATTCCTGAATACGGGGGATTCAACATGAAGATAGTCGTTTGTGTCAAATTTGTTCCGGATACGGCTACTAAGATAAAGATTGCTCCTAACGGAAACGAAATTGATGTTGCGGACGTTACATTCGTTGTAAATCCCTATGACGAATTTGCCGTTGAAGAAGCGCTTAAAATAAAGGAAAAACTTGGCGGAGAAGTCGTCGTTGTCGGCGCCGGATCCGAGCAGGCCTCCGCCGGTCTCCGGACGTGTTTGGCCATGGGTGCGGATTCAGCGATATTGGTTGGAGACGCTTCGCTGGAGAAGGCCGACTCGTATGTAATTGGTTCGGTCCTGGCCCACGTGTGCCGAAGCCTTAGCCCCGATTTGATCCTGTTTGGAAAGCATGCCATCGGGGTGGACAACGGCCAGGTCCCGGCTGTTGTGGCAGAGCAGTTAAATCTGCCTCAAGCGTCGGTTGTGACGAAGCTTGACATACAGGACAAGAGCTTTAGAGCGGAGCGAGACATTGAAGGCGCCTGCGAAGTGATCGAGGGTAGTCTCCCCGCGGTCATTACTGCACAAAAAGGATTAAATGTCCCGCGGTATGCCTCCTTGAAGGGGATCATGGCTGCCAAGAAGAAACAGATTGCTGTCCAGACCCTGGCCTCTCTCGGGATGTCGGCGGAAGACCTGAAACCTCGCATCTCTGTGGAGCAGATCACGTTGCCTCCCACGCGGCCTCCCGGAAAAATCCTGAAGGGAGAGGTTTCTGAAACAGTGCCTCAACTGGTGAAGCTGCTGCATGAAGAGGCAAAGATCCTGTAGATCCGGAAATGCGCCGTTAATTTAGCGCCACTTATTTTGGTCAAGGAGGGAAGATGGCTCAAGGAATCCTGGTTTTCATTGAGGAACGGGAAGGCAAGATCAAGAAGACCTCCCTGGAGGCTTTATCTGCAGCACGCAAATTGGCGGACAACTTGCAGGAGTCTGTGACGGCGCTGCGCATGACGGCCGGGGAACCTTCGGCAAATCTGGCTCAATTTGGCGCCGACAAAATAATTCAGGCACACCATGAATTGCTGAGCGCATACTCAACCGAAGGCTACTGTGCTGTAGTGACCCAAGTTGCCCGGAAAATTCAGCCTCGCTTTATATTGGGCTCGGCGGGCTCCATGGGGCGAGACCTTCTGCCGCGTGTCGCCGCAAGACTCGGTGTAGGCCTGGCTCAGGATTGCATTGAAGCGCGAGTTGTCGAAGGACAGCAACTGGAATGCGTACGGCCCATCTATGCCGGGAAAGCGTATGCAAGGGTCCGGCTGTTGATGGTTCCCGCTATGGCAACCCTCCGGCCCAATGTTTTTTCGCTTGGAGAAGGCGATGCCAGCCGCAGCGCTGAAACGGAAACGTTCGCGCCGGAGCTGAGTGCGGAACAGGTACACGGTTCTGTACAAGAGACAAAAGGTGCAGCGGGACAGAAAATCGAGCTTACGGAAGCAAACATCATCGTTTCCGGCGGACGAGGCATGAAAGGCCCGGAGAATTTCCCCCTGGTTGCGCAATTGGCGGATGCCTTGGGCGGAGCTATGGGCGCTTCTCGCGCCGCGGTGGACGCCGGCTGGATCGACCATCAGCATCAGGTTGGACAAACCGGAAAAACGGTATCCCCGACGCTCTACGTCGCATGTGGAATCAGCGGAGCCATTCAGCATCTGGCGGGCATGTCGTCATCAAAATATATCGTAGCAATCAATAAGGATCCCGAAGCCCCCATTTTCAGTGTGGCAGACTACGGCATCGTCGGCGATCTATTTGATGTCGTTCCGGCGCTGACCCAGGCGGTTAAAACTCTCAAATCCTCATAGGGAAACGTCCGAGAAAAGGATTTTTGTGCTTTAGCCGGCCGGCGGCTATTGAGTCGGCTGTTCGTCCATATTCTTCACAGCCTTTCTGCGCGGCAGATGGGTTCGGGTTTGACTGCTCCATCGCTCGCCATCGGACTTCTTGACGCGCCGACGCCTGGTTTTTGTCACAACATGCGCGCCCTGAGAGCGCCTGCGGAGTGCGGAAGCTTGCTGCTGAACTCCAAAGACCTCGCCCCTCAATACCCTACCGGGAGGTGGCATTGGCCAAGAGCACAGAGAGTTTCAACGAATCGCTCTACGGCGTTCAGGTCCTGAACAAACAGCGTCGGTTTAAAATCTGCAGACCTGCTGTAGCCTTATATTGCGTCCATGTGATCCGGTCGCTCTCGCGCGAGGTTCCGGCACTTTCGATCGTTTTTGTAAATTCGGCGAAAATGCGCGGGATCAACAATGCGTATCTCAGCCATGACTATGCCACGGATGTGCTTAGCTTCTCGTATGAGGGAGCTGTAATGGAAGGGCGGCCGTTTCTTGGGGAGATTGTTATTGCACCGGAGATTGCCGCTTTTCACGCCGCGCGCTATGGAATATCTCCGGAAAAGGAAATCCGCAAGCTTCTAGTGCATGGAATCCTGCACCTGATGGGGTACAATCATGAAACGGACCAAGGCCAAATGAAACGCCTTCAGACGAGATTGTTGCGAAGAAAACTCCTTTCGACTGCGTTCCCCTAGTGGTCATGAAGGAGACTCCATGATAGGTCTCAATATCGAGCTGGCAGTCGTTTCCATTGCTGTAGCAGTTCTCTTTTTCCTGTCCCTGGTCGAGAGTGCCATCGAGCAAGCCAGCCCGCTGGCGCTTCGAATGATGGCGGAACGTCCGGATGAAACGGATCTCTCCCTCCTTTCGATTGTGCTGGAAGACAAAATGCAGATTTTGGTCCCCCTTCATCTGGGGAGCCAGATTTTGCTGATTACCGTAGCTATCCTGACGACGCATGTGTGCGTTCGAACCTGGGCGGCACACGGGTTGATCTATTCCTTTGCAATCGTCATTTCAGTTTCAGCTCTGTTCCGCCTGCTGATTCCGCGGTTGTTGACTCAGAATGATTCGGAAAAAAAACTGGCCGTCCTGTTGCGGGTGTTCCGTCCTTTTCATGGCGTTCTTCGCTTCATTGCATTTCCCCTGTCGGAAGTTCTGAGCCTTTTTAAAAGAATGCACGAGGAAATCAAAGAAAATAGCAATTCCGATGACGAGGAAGCCACCGGCGAAGAGATTCAAGCCTATCTTGAAATAGGCGAAAACCAAGGAATCCTGCAAGAGGAGGATACCAAACTCATACAGTCCGTTGTTGAGTTTGGCAATACGCTGGTTCGGGAGGTGATGACTCCGCGAACGAAAATAATTGCCTGTGAAGAAAATGCCACGATTGCGGAGTTGCGGGACACAATGGTCCGGCATCGGCATTCACGCATCCCTATTTTCCGGGACAATATGGATCATATTGTCGGCATTGCCTATATCCGCCAGCTGATGGCCGAGTATTCCAAGGAACGCGAATCCGATCCGATCACCGGTCTAGTAAATCCTGCAATGTTTGTTCCTGACACAAAGCCCGTGTCGAAGCTCTTAAAAGAACTTCAGGAGCGAGGCGATCATACCGCCATCGTTATTGATGAATATGGCGGCGTTGCAGGCCTTGTGACCATCGAGGATCTTGTAGAGGAAATTGTCGGAGAAATTCGGGATGAAGATGAAGCCAAGGTAAGCAAGATCATTGAAGAAGGATTCAGGACATTCGTCTTGCGCGGCAGCACCGAATTATGTCGACTTGAAGAACTGGCGGGTAAGAAATTTGAAAACATGAATTGCGCAACAGTCGCCGGTTTGGTAATGGCATACCTGGGCCGTGTCCCCGCGCGGGGTGAATCGTTTGACATGGAGGATCTCAAAGTCCAGATTCTGGATGCCGACCGAAGACGCGTGCATTGGATCCGGATCCAACTGCCGGAAGTTTCGGGCAAGGAGACGAACGACAAGTGATCGAACGGAGCATTCATGTTTGATGCCGCGGACCGCAGATTCATGAAGATGGCGCTCACTCTGGCGGAAAAAGGCGCTGGGACTTGCGAGTCCGAATCCCAGTGTTGGGTGCATTGTTGTGCGCGATGGAAAAGTTGTAGGACGCGGGATGCACGAATACTCAGCCCTGGATCATGCGGAAGTGAGAGCGCTGCGACAAGCGTCCGGGCTTTCACGGAATGCCACTGCGTATGTGACGCTGGAGCCGTGCTCTCATCAGGGCAGAACTCCTCCTTGCGTGGAGCTGTTGATACAGACGGGTATCCGCCGGGTTGTCGTGGCCAGAATCGATCCCAATCCCAGAGTTGCGGGACGGGGCATTGAGCGGTTGCGGTCCTGCGGTATCCGCGTGGATGTCGGGCTGATGGAGGACGAAGCAGGGAAGATCATCGAACCATTTGCCTGCCATATCACCACGGGATTGCCGCTGGTTGTGAGCAAGGTCGGGATGTCATTGGATGGAAAGATCGGAACGGGACAGCCGGGCGGTCGTTGGATTACATCGCCGGAAAGCAGGGAATTCGGGCAGGGATTAAGGCTCGGCAGCGATGCGCTGCTTGTGGGATCAATACCGTGCTCGCGGATGACCCTGAGCTAACCTACCGGGGGCGGGCACCCAAAGCTCGCTCCCTGATGCGGGTCATTCTCGATTCTCGGCTTCGCACGCCACCTTCTGCGCGACTTTTTCAGACCGAACCGCATACGCCGGTTCTGATATTCTGCGGCCGCAGGGCATCGGAAGCGCGCCAGAGGGAGCTTGAGCGCAGCGGCGCGGAAGTTGTCCGGGTCGAGCATTCTGAAAGTGGATTGGACCTGAGCGCGGTCCTGAAGGAGCTTGGGGCCAGAGACATACTGGGATTGCTGGTGGAAGGGGGCGGCAGGATTCACTGGTCATTCTTGTCAGGCAACCTGATAGATAAATTTTACTTTATCGTCGCCCCAATGGTGCTCGGCGGCACGGGTGCAATCCCGGCTGTTGAAGGGCCGGGCTATGGAACGATTCAGGACTCCCCGAAATTCAAGGTCCGCAGCGTTTTTTCGACCGGGCCCGATGTTATTCTCGAAACCTATCCATCCTGGTCGAGGTCCATTATTTCGCCCTGGCTTTCTCCAGAAACCTTTCCATCTGGCGAGCGATGCTCTTCGCCTGCATTAAAGCGGAGATGACAGCGACGCTGCACGCCCCTGTTTGCAGCACTTCGCGGACCTGGTCCAATCCGATGCCCCCGATGGCCACTACCGGAACACTGGAGAGCCGACAGGCTGCGGCCAAGCGCTGAAGGCCGACTTCCGGAAGAGCATCCTCCTTGGTCGATGTCGGATAAATCGGTCCAAAACCGATATACTGGACGGACAAGTGCCGGGATTTTCGAACCTGTGCGAGCGAATGGGCTGAAAGGCCGATCAGCTTCGTACGACCAAGAATGGCGCGGGCCGCATCCGGGGGCAGATCTTCCTGTCCGAGATGGACCCCCATGGCACCGCAGCTGAGGACAAGGTCGCATCTGTCGTTGACGATCAACGTTACGCCATTCTTAAATGCGAACTCGACGCATTGATGCAGATCCTGCAGCAGTTCCTGCAGGGGTGTGGACTTATCTCGTATTTGAACAAATCGAGCCCCTCCGCGCACAAGCTCTCTGAGAATGCTGAAATGGCTCGATCGGCGAGCCAGCATTCTTGTCGGTGATCGGGTAAACCGGGGGAATTGTCAATTTCATGCGTGCGATGGACTGACTCAGCCGCCGTTGCGGTTCCATTTTTCCAGGAAATGGGTGTGAATGCGGCCTGCCTGGAAGTCGTCACTACGGAGAATGCTCTGATGCAAAGGGATGGTTGTTTGCACTCCTTCGACAACCGTCATGTCCAGAGCACGCTTCATCCGGTTGATGGATTCCTGCCGATTCCTGCCGTATGTGATGATTTTCGCAATTAGGGAGTCATAATAGGGCGTAATCACGCATTCATTGTAGGCTGCCGTATCGACGCGCACTCCGATTCCGAACGGCGGGTGAAACGTCTTTAGCGTTCCCGGAGAAGGGAAGAACGTATCGGGGCTTTCCGCGTTGATGCGGCACTCCAGGGCATTGCCTCTAAAAACAATGTCCTCCTGTTTGTATCCCAACGCCTCACGATTGGCTATTCGAATTTGCTCTTTTACCAGGTCAAGTCCTGTAACCATTTCGGTGATGGGATGCTCCACCTGGATTCGAGTATTCATTTCGATGAAATAGTAGTGGCCCTGGTCATCGAAAACGAATTCCATAGTGCCGGCATTCGCGTAATTCACAGTGCGCGCCGCTTCAACCACAAGGCGGCCGATTTCATCTCTTAAAGCCGGCGTAACATAGGAAGACGGGGATTCTTCAATCAGTTTTTGATGGCGCCGCTGAATAGAGCATTCCCTCTCCCCGAGATGAACGACATTGCCATGGTGATCTGCGAGAATCTGAAATTCAATGTGCCGAGCAACGGGTATGTATTTTTCCAGGTAGACATCTCCGGATCCGAAAGCGGAGAGGGCTTCATTCTGTGCGACTTCGAGGGCTCCCGGAAGCTCCTCGGAAGTGTAAACGATGCGCATGCCCTTGCCGCCGCCCCCCGCGGTAGCTTTGACGATGACGGGATAGCCGATCTCTTCCCCAAGATTCACGGCAGAAGAAAACGGACCTTTGATTTTGTCGGTACCCGGAACTATGGGCAGGCCGGCGTCCCGCATCGCCTTGCGTGCGACATCCTTGTCCCCCATCATGCGAATTACTGCCGGCGAAGGGCCAATAAAAACGATACCGCAGGCTTCACATACTTCCGCAAAATAGGCGCTTTCAGCGAGGAATCCGTAACCCGGATGGATGGCGTCCGCATTGGTGATCTCGGCGGCGCTGATGACGGCAGGAATATTCAGATAGCTTTCATTGCTAGGAGGCGGGCCGATGCAAACGGCCTCATCCGCAAAACGGACATGCAGGGAATGCTGATCGGCCTGAGAATATACGGCAACTGTGGGTATGCCCAGTTCCTTGCAGGCGCATATGATGCGGAGTGCTATCTCACCCCGATTGGCAATTAGTATTTTTCGAAACATCGCCGGCCTTAAGCCTGGCTCCGCGGACGGATACCAAAGAGTTTTTGGCCAAATTCCACCGGATGGCCGTTATCAACGTAGATGCGCACGATCTCTCCGTCCATATCCGACGGTATTTCGTTCATGAGTTTCATCGCCTCGACAAGACATACGATCGTGCCCTCATGGACCTGATCGCCCAACTTAACATACGGCTCGGATTCGGGATTCGCAGTGCGATAAAAGGTTCCTACAATGGGGGATAAGACCATGTGCAACGCATCTTCTTCCGCGTTGCCGGTGTTTTCGTCTGCAGGTAACTCAGTTTCGCCCGAAGTCGATAAAGAGACCTCGCGGAGAACGCTTGCGCGCTTCGGCGGATTGGGCGCGGCGGGCGCGGAATCAGCTGGTGAATCCTCTTTTAAGCCGAACGCGTGTGCCCATGTGCTCCAGTTCAAACTCGCCGATATCACTTCGGAGCACTTCCTGTATCAGATCCTTCACTTCTTTGATGTCCATGCGTGATTCCTTACGTCATTCTATGGTGCGAATGCACGGATGATAGCATCATCAATTCTTGATGTCAAAGCAGGCAGAAAAGCGCGAGTGTCTAATGGTATTGCCTGTCTTCTGGGAGTCGATGGCAGGTGTGGGTTTGTGCGGGTGATGCATGCTGCAGGAGTAGAACATCGGAAGACGGAGGCAGAAATCAAATTTCTGCCTCCGTCTTCCTCTTTTCTCGGCTGCTACTTGATAATGCGCGGAGTTACAAAGAACAGGACTTCCTGGGTGCTGCGCGACACGGAGGTACGCCGGAACAGGTTGCCGACGACCGGCAATGACCCCAATCCGGGTATTTTCTCTTCCGCATCTGACTCGGTATCGACAAGGATCCCGCCGATTACAGTTGTGCCTCCATCGCTGACAAGAACCCGAGTGCTGGATTCGCTCGTGCGAATCGATGGTATCCCATCAACGTTTTTTGCCCAATCGGCCGTATTGTTCTCCACCTTAAGATCCAGAACAATATTCCCTTCGTAGGTGATCTGGGGCGTAACCTCAAGAGTTAACGCTGCATCCTGGAACTGCACGGTAATGGTGTTGTTGGATTCAATCTGGACCGGGAAACGCACGCCCTGAGTGATTACGGCGGAGCTGTTGTTCAGGGCCGTCACCTTCGGCTGTGAAATGAGCTTCGCCCATCCCTTGCTCTCTCCCGCCGTAATGGCCGCGTCGAGCAGGAATGTGTCGAAGATATTTCCAATGGAGATACCCGCGCCGCCAAAGGCATTTCTCGCAGGTAGATTCACATTCCAGTTGCCTTTGTCCAGACTTGTCGTGGTGCTGTCTGCACCGGTTTTGTTAAATGTGTTCGGTCCGCCCGCCGTGACGCGCTGCATGTTTCCGGCGACAAATCCGAATTGGACGCCGATATCGCGCGCGAAATCGCGGGTTGCAGACACGATTCGCGCTTCGATCTCCACCTGAGGTTGAGGGGTATCAAGGACGCCAATGAGCTTCACCATCCTGTCAATAGAATCCGGCAGATCGGTCATGATCAATGCGTTGCTTCGTTCATCGACGACTATTGATCCCCGCACGGTCTTTTGATCCGCGAGAGTTTTGATGAGAGCTTCCGCTTTGGCGTAATTCAAACGCTTAACGCGCGTTTCGAGATCAGCTGCGAGAAGGTTGGCTTTTTTGAGAGCCTCTAGCTGTTTTGCTTCGTCCTGAAGCGTTGACTTCCGGGTGATCCGGATCAGATTGCCCTCTACTTGCTTATCGAGAGATCTGGTGGCCAAAGCCATATCGAAAACCTGATCCCACGGTATCTTCTCGCCTTTCATTGAAATTGTGCCTTTGACATCGGGATCCACTACTATGTTGATCCCGCCTTCTTCGGCCATGAGACGGAAGAAATCCACCAGAGGCATTTCAATCAGGTCCAGCGTCAGGGGTTGACCCGTGTAGCGATTATTTGCGCTGGGAGCCGGTTTTGGCGGCACGGCCATGGCAATCGGGGTCAATGCCGCGACCAGCGGGGCGGTTTCCACCGATTCCCGTGCAGCAGGTTTTGACGCGCGCGGTTTGGAGTCTGCCGGCTTGGATACGGATTGGAGAACTGCGCGTTCTTGATGGGCAGCCGGTGGAGCTACCGGAACAACAGAGCTTTTTGGCGTCGCTTCCGCAGAGAGCGGCTTGGGCACGTTTATTTCCGGGCTGGCTTTTGCCGGAACCGAGGCCTGGGCCGGCTGTGTTTCAGTCGCTTTAGGCTTTAAACTATTTGGAGCCTGGCTGGGTGAAGCTTTAACTGTAGGTCCGGCAGTCGCAGTCAGCGGGCTGGAGGTTTCTCTATGAAACACCAGGCGGATCTGGGACTTGTCCAGATTAATTTCGTGGCTCCCGTAGTTCTTCTCCAGATCGCATACGATGCGGGTGATTGGAGCGGGAGCGCTCTGGAATTGCTGCACCCGGATCTGTTTTACGGATGCGGACAGAACCGGCAGTTTCGAGAACTTGACCTTATTTTCCATGTTGGCGAAATCAAGAACCAGCCGGGGAGGGTTATCCAGAATAATTTCCTTAGGCACAATTGCCCGGTCGGCCGTTACGGCGACGGTTAATTGGCCCTCTTCGGGTGCAATCGTGACGTCCACGATAGAGCCTGTTGCCGACATTGCAGGGGCAGTACTGCCGATCGCCTCTTTGGAGAGGCTTGCAGCGGCGATGCTTTTCTGCGCCGCCACGGGATTGGATTCCTGCCGGGGCAGGTTGGTGTTAATGGTTTTTTCCTGGGCGAAATCCAATTGAGGAACTGCAAACACCAGCAGCATGAGAAGGATTCCGTAAACCGTGCCCTTCGCTTCGCTTGATGTAAGATTTCTGATTGTGGTGTGTCGAGTTTTCATACCAGCCATCCTATGGTGTCCTTAGCCGCTTAGTCACATCTTGGGTCAGAATTTTTCCGGATCTCAATTTCGTTTCCCGGACCAAAGTCACAGAATCGTCGTGAATGTCTTTCAAATATCCGTCAAAAAGCTTGTCCCCTTTTCTAAGAAAGTAAGCACGGGAATCCGCTCCTCGAAAAACCGCAATCTTTCCGGTATCGCGGGTGGCAATGCCCTGGAGCGCTGCCTGGGCGATATAGGTGCCGGCTATTCCTGGCGGTGGAAGGCCGCGTGATATTTCTTCATCTTCCGGCGACTTATCCTTTTTTTTCACAAGCAGGGGATTGATAAAAGGATCCCGCCGGTTTTCTGATCTGTAGGCAACATTGGCGTATCTTATCGGGGATTCCAGAGGCTTCTTTGTTTGAGCGATGGAACTGGCAGGGCTGGTGTTATTTGCTCCCGCCGCCGTCATCGGGTAATAAAGAAGCATTGGGAGAAGCGCCAACAAAAGCTGCTTTACCCTGCGGTTTGCAGACCCGCTGCGATTAAGAAAACTCAACGCCGGGTTTTTTAATGATCGCGCGATTGCTCTCGAGACAATGCTGACTGTCACCGATTCTTCTCCTTCTTTTTCTGCGTGGCATTGGGTGGAGGCACCTGATCTTCCCTGAAAACAAATGTTGTGGCAGTACAACGGGCTATCAGTGTGGTATTTGGGTCTTCCGGAGGTCTATCCATCCCGGCAATTGAAATGTCTCCCACATCGATGATCCTGGTCGCTTGGCTGACTTTTTCGAAGAACAATCCCAAGCCGTCGTAACTCCCCTCCACCTCGACCTCGATCGGCCAGTCGGAATAAAAGGCGCGGGGTACTATGGGCTTCGGAATGAATTTGTTGATCTTTAGATTGCTGGCCGCTGCCATTCTCTGCACGCTGCGAAGAACGGCGGGCGTCTCTTTTTCGGCAGGCAGAATGCTTTGCAGCACCGCCAGACGCTCTTCCAGTTGCGCCAGTTCTTGCTTGAAACGCTTGAGCTGGTTTTCAATTGCAGTTCCCTGAGCTACGGAAAGTTCCAGTCTGGCTATCTCCGCTTGAATGGCATCGCGCTGTAGTATGAAATCTTTCAGATAATACAGGTAGAACACGAATGCCAGGCAGCCGACAAGGGCTGCGAAGATAGCAACTTGAACTGAACGAGGCAGGCTTTCGAAACGATAGTCGCGAATTGCCATTTCTTCACTCCGCCTGTGGTTTCGTTATGCTTATGCAGATAAGCGAGAATTTTGAGGCCTCTTTTTGCCTTTCGATCAGCTCGAGGTCAACACTCTGGAAGATCCCGCTCGCGGCGAGATTGCTTATAAAATCAGGAATTACTTCCGGATGTTGAGTGAATCCCACAATCTTTATCTGATCGGATTTCTGGGTGACGGCGGTCAGCCAAAGCACTCCATCCCGCGGGATACTCTGAATCACATTATTGAGGAGGAGAACCGGCCCTTTCTGGTTTTCCTTTAGGTTTTCGATTATGTCGATTCTGCTTTGGCGAAGCTGTTTCAGCTTCTCGTATTTTTCAATTTCTCTTTTTAGGTTTTGAAGGCGTGCTTCTTCAACACGAAGCACTGTCGCGCTTCTCGATGCCGGTTCGGACCTGATGTCGGACGGAAATGGTCCAGGCCCCCATGGCGGCGGCGGCCAATACAAAAATTGCACAAAATATTAGCCCTGTCCGCGACACCGTGGGCTTCACGAATGTTTTGCGCGTTTGGGCAGATTGATCTTTCAGCAAATTCACTTTGATCATAGCCGCTCTATTCCTCGCCACTCCGGAGCGCCAATCCGATCGCAATCGCGAGATCCGGAGCACGATCAGCGATCATTGAGGATGAGAATCGCTTTGGATCGAATGTTATTTTTTTAAAGCTGTTGAATTTCTCAGTTGGAATTTCAAATTTCCGGGTGAGAGTGTCTATCAGGCCAGGAGTGTGAGAAGCGCCGCCGCTCACAATCATGCGGTCGATCCGGTCAACCGTCGTTGTGGATTTAAAGAAATCATAGGTCTTTTGTATTTCAAGACAAATGATTTCCGTGACCGATTCAATGACGTGGCTTACTTCCTTGGGATCGATGGACTCAATGGCTTCGCCGTGCTTCACTGCTTGAGCTTGGCTGTAGCTGAGATTGAATTCCTTCTGCATGAATTCGGTGTACTGATATCCTCCGACACCTACATCACGGGTAAACAGAAAATCGGACCCGGAAACGATGTTGATGGTCATGGTGCTGGCGCCAATATCCAACAGCGCGACGGTATCTTTGCCGGTCGGCTCATAGTTGACTTCGTAGGCGTTTTGCAGGGCAAACGCATCGACGTCCATTAGAACGGGAACTTTTCCCGCCATTTTGATGACACTGGTATAGTCCGTGATTTTGTCTTTCTTGACGGCCACCAGCAGGATATCCAGGTTTCCCGTTCCCGCATTTTCGCCCAGGACCTGATAGTCCAGATTTACGTCGGCGATATCGAACGGGATGTATTGTTCTGCTTCCCACCGGATGGACTCGGCCAGATCATCGTCACTCTGAACCGGAAGAGATATCTTCTTTACGATGACGGAATGGCCGGAAATGGATGTGTTGACGCGCCCATTCTTTATAGCCTGATGCGTAAAAATCTTATTGATTCCGTCGGCCACAGGTATCTTGGAGATAATCACCCCATCTACAATACAATCGGGTGAAAGCTCTTCAATACCCAAACTGACCAACTCATAGGCGCCATTCCGGGATGAGCGGAGTTCGACGGCTTTCAGCGTGCTGGAACCAATGTCGAGACCGACTGCCTGTTTATTGCGATTAAGGAGACTTAGCATAATTTGTGTGCCGCGCTGCCCCCGTTTCCTCTAAGGGCTTTTGGAAGAAAGAAACTTTTTCGACTCAAGCGATTCATCGCCTTTCCTTAAGAAACTGCCTTGCCGTAGCAGGCAATCTGCTACCCTTATCGTTCTCTTTGTTAAACCTGTTGCGTTTTTTCTTAAAATAAGTGGTGACAAAAATCACGAATGCCTTGAATTCCACCCGGGAGCCTTCAAGGAAAGCTGTTCCCAATCAGCATTTATAAGCAAATTATGGGATTTTGCCGCAAAATGGCAGAGCGGAGCCTAGCGGTAAAGTGCGAGGGCTTGATGTGTCGATATTCTCGATTCCAGATTTCAGATTCTGGATTCCAGACTAAAAGCAGTATCCGGCAAAGAGGCCAATTCAGAATCTAGTCGAGAATTTCAAGAATGGTTACCCCGAGGGCGTATTCTCTGGAATCCGGAATCCGGAATCATGACGCCGCTGCAGTCCAAGAAATGGGGACCGGGAACGAACAACCGGGTATTTCTGGCGCACTTGAAAGAAAAAAACACTATTTTTGATATAAATGTATGAAAAGCTATGCCAGAAACGGCAATTCCTCTTGACACATCAGTCACTCTTGGATAGCCTAAAGGATTGTTCTGCTATGTAGTTAAGTAGAGGGAGACTGTGATGAAGAGCTTTATCCCCCGTGATAGGGATATACAGAAGCAATGGCATGTTATTGATGCAGAAGGGCAAATCCTCGGGCGACTGGCCTCCAGGGCCGCGCGAATACTCACCGGCAAGGACAAGCCGATCTACACTCCTTTTCTCGATACTGGAGATCATGTCATCGTTATTAATGCCGAAAAGGTGAAGCTTACCGGTAAGAAGCTGACCGACAAGATGTATCGGCACCATACGGGCTATCCCGGAGGATTAAAGGAAACAACGGCAGGCATGCTGCTCTCCAAAGAGCCCGGGAAATTGGTGCGGGAAGCTGTGATCGGGATGCTTCCTAAAACGAAGCTTGGAAGAGCTATGAGAAAAAAGCTTAAAGTGTATGCAGGGCCTCAGCATCCGCATCAGGCTCAGCTACCTACGCCGTTGGCTTTGTAGCTTATTCCTATCTATTGAGTGATCTGCACATTTTGCTTCAAGCTGAGGAATTGAATGGAGATAGTCGAATACTACGGAACAGGAAAGAGAAAGAGTTCTACGGCCCGTGTGCATCTATTGCCCGGAGCGGGACAGGTGGTTGTCAACAAACGGGATCTGAGCGAGTATTTTCAAAGCGAAACACAGCGCACCGTGATCCGCTATCCGTTGGCGGTTACAGACAACCTGGGCAAATTTGACATGCGCGTCATCGTTCGCGGAGGGGGCACTTCCGGTCAAGCAGGCGCAATCCGGCTCGGAATTGCAAATGCACTCTTGCAGTTTAATGCGGAACTGCGTCCCAGATTGAAGCGGGCCGGGCTACTGACCCGTGATTCCCGCATCAAAGAGCGAAAGAAATACGGTCAGAAGGGTGCTCGCAAGAGATTCCAATTCTCAAAGCGGTAGTCGGAGGAGGTTCTATTTGGTTTCGATAACCATGAAGCAATTGCTGGAGGCGGGTGTCCATTTCGGCCACCAGACGAAGCGCTGGAATCCGAAGATGAAGGAGTATATCTTCGGCCAAAGAAATGGCATTTACATAATTGATTTGCAGAAAAGCATTAAGCTTTTCAAGAATGCAATTCAGTTCATGTATGAATTAGGCGTCCAGGGTAAAACGATTCTATTTTTGGGCACGAAGCGCCAGGCGCAGGAAGCCATTCAGGAGGCGGCGCAGCGCACGTCCATGTTTTACGTCAATCAAAGATGGTTGGGCGGGCTCCTTACCAACTTTGCAACTATTCAAAAAAGCATAAAGCGGTTCCGGGAAATCGAAACCATGCGAAGTAGCGGACAGTATGATCTCTTTTCGAAAAAAGAGGTCGCCCGTTACGAACGCGAGCGCAAGAAACTTGAAAAGAACCTTTCCGGCATCAAAGATATGGCCGGTTTGCCCGATGCTCTTTTCGTGATCGATACCAGGCTTGAAACGATCGCCATTAAAGAAGCCGCCAAGCTTGGCATACCCATCATCGGCGTTGCGGACACAAATTGCGATCCGGATGAGATCGACTATATTATTCCGGGCAATGATGATGCACTCCGCGCGATTCGCCTGATTACAGACACAATGTCTCAGGCATACCTGGATGGCAAATCACTTTTCGAGGCGCAACAGAAAGAGCAGGCTGCGCAGATGGAGAAGCAGCGTCAGCTGCAGGCGCAGCAGGCTGCCGAAGCCTCTGCCCGCCGGAGCGCCGAGAGCAAAGAGTCAGGGGGAGGCGTTACTCCTGCATCGGAAACGACCAATCCCGCGGAATCTGGCGCCAAACCAAGGACCACGGTTCGCAAAGCACTCCAGCGGAAGGCCAAGCCTAAGAGGACTGAGTATGCGGCTCCGGCTGAAACTGCCGTCGCCGAGAGTGTCACGAGCGAGGCCACGAGTCTTCCCGAGGCGGAGGGAGTGCCGTCGGACGAACAAAATAGCTCCGGCAGCTAACAGACGTTTCGCTCCATTATTTATTCCACCTCACAATTTTCCGAGAACTCGGACGGCCGCGAGGCTTCCGGGTTTTCCGGGTAATGTGCGTTTTAGATTGTGCATCGATTTGTCGATGCGCGGCAGAAGAAGCCCAGGAGGCCTGAGATGAGCATTTCCGCTGAAATGGTAAAGGAACTCAGAGAGAAAACCGGCGTCGGTTTTATGGAGTGCAAAAGCGCACTTCAGGAGTCCAATGGTGACATGGAAGCCGCGGTAACAATACTGCGCAAACGTGGGCTCGCCTCCTTAACCAAGAAGTCCGGGCGGGAAACCAAGGACGGTCTGATTGGCGCCTATATCCACAACGGCAAAATCGGCGTCATGCTGGAGCTTAACTGCGAGACGGATTTTGTGGCCAGGAATCCGGATTTTCAGGCGCTGGTAAAAGACATCGCCATGCATATCGCGGCCAGCGATCCGCGGTTCATTCGGAAAGAAGATGTGACGGAGGATGTCCTGGAAAAAGAGCGCGAGATCTATGCCGCGCAAGCCCGCGCGACCGGAAAACCCGAGAATGTACTGGAAAAGATAGTCGACGGACGAATGTCAAAGTATTATTCTGAAGCGTGTCTGTTGGAGCAGCCCTTTGTGAAGGATCCTGCAATCACTGTGCGCGATCACATCGCCGCGCATATCCAGAAAATCGGAGAGAACATCCAGGTTCGGCGGTTTACTCGCTACAAGCTTGGCGAGTGAACCGCGATTCCAGGTCCTTGTGATGCCCCCGGCCCCTTATTTTACAAGAGCATAAGGGGCGGAAGCCATCCCACAAAAGGCGGCCCATCTATAAAGATTTCTGATTGTGAAGGGTCTCATGCTCAATAAGAGCCAAACGGGACTTTGCAGTCAAAAATTTTCTTTGGGCGGCAATACAGGAGGCGTCATGAAAGCAAATCGTCCGGAATCCAAGCCCCGATATAAGCGAGTGTTGCTCAAATTGAGCGGCGAAGCTCTAATGGGCGGTCAAGGCTTCGGAGTCGATCCGGTGATGGCATCCCGGATTGCTGAAGAATTAGAGGAGCTTCATTCCATTGGCGTCGAAGTGGCGGCGACCGTTGGTGGCGGCAATATCGTTCGGGGCATCGCGGTAAGCGCGGCAGGGATGGATCGCGTTAGCGGCGACTATATGGGTATGCTCGCCACCGTAATCAATGCGCTGGCGCTGCAAAATGCGCTCGAAAAGCTGGGAGTCCATACCCGAGTCCAATCTGCCATCGAAATGAAAGAGGTTGCCGAACCCTTCATCCGCAGGCGCGCTATCCGTCATCTTGAAAAAGGCCGAGTTGTCATATTCGCTGCCGGTACCGGCAACCCCTATTTTTCTACCGACACGGCGGCGGCGCTTCGGGCAATGGAGATAGGCGCGGAAGCCATTTTAAAAGCCACCAAGGTTGATGGCCTCTACGATTCCGACCCTCTCCTGAATCCTTCCGCAAAACTGTTCAAGCAACTCACATACATTGAGGTGCTGGAAAAAGGCCTGCGTGTGATGGACACGACGGCGATCTCGCTCTGCATGGAAAACAAGTTGCCTATAGTGATTTTTAATCTTCTCCGTCGGGGAAACATAAAAAAAGTGGTGCTTGGTTCGAAAGTCGGTTCCATGATACACGCGTAAGATTCTCCCGGCTTTGCCGCGCCCGTCTTTATAAATGGAGGATAGATACTGATGATCCGACCGATACTTGATGCCGCCAAAAAAGGCATGGAAAAATGTGTTGATGATTTGAGGCAGAGCTTGGCGACCATTCGAACGGGGCGCGCCTCGGTCAATATTCTCGATCACGTGCAGGCGAATTATTACGGCACCCTGACCCCCCTGAATCAGATGGCTTCTCTGTCAACCCCGGATCCGACGCTGATTGTCATTCAGCCGTGGGACACTTCCACCATCGCTGCAATAGAAAAGGCTATTTTGGGATCCGATTTAGGATTGAATCCCACAAACGATGGCAAAGTAGTCCGGCTTCCGATCCCGCCGCTTACCCAGGAAAGGCGCAAACAATTGGCCAAATCGGTAGGGCATATCGGAGAGCAGCACCGGGTGGCGGTTCGCCAGGTGCGGCACGAAGCGAACGCCCAGCTTAAAGCGTGCCTTAAGGACAAAAAGATATCGGAAGATGAAGAGAAGGACGCGCTCAAAAAAGTTCAGGACATGACAAACGCATGTATCGAAAAGGTCGATGAGCTTCAGAAGAAGAAAGAAACCGAGATCCTTGAGCTATGATTTTGCGTGACCGGAAAGCATGCGTTCTGAATGCACGATAGCCCCTTCATGTACGACTAGCCCGAATTTCACCTCGGATGTTGCAGCGAGTCGGTGCAACAAAATATGGGTGCCTGCTTCAAGCGTTGCAGCAGTCTCGATAGAAACGCAGGGCTGAAGCTCCTGCAAAATTTTGCGCGCGTATCGCCTAAAAAGGAAAGGCAAGTATGCTCGAGTTGCTGAGGGATGCATTCCATCTCCTTACGGACGTAAATGGATTGCTGCAGTGGGGCGGGACCTTCCTGGTCTGCGCCATCGTGTTTGTCGAGACGGGCCTTTTCGTTGGTTTTTTCCTTCCTGGCGATTCGCTGCTAGTAACAGCCGGAATTTTTGCGGCTGCAGGGCACCTGGATATTCGACTGCTTCTATCTCTGGGTTTTTTGTGTGCTTTCGGCGGTGATCAGCTGGGTTACTGGATTGGAAGGCAAGCTGGCCAGGCTCTCTATAAAAGAGAGGATTCTTTTTTGTTTAAAAAACGTCACCTGGAAAGAGCTCATGAATTTTATGAACGATATGGCGGGAAGACGGTTGTGATTGCGCGCTTCGTGCCCATCATTCGGACATTTGTTTCTCCGGTGGCAGGCGCGGCCCGCATGGAGTACCGTCAATTCGTGATCTATAATGCCCTGGGGGGCTTTCTCTGGGTCTGGGGCATGCTGCTGCTCGGATATTTTTTGGGAGCCGTGATTCCCAACGTGGATAGGCATATCCATATCGTGGTGGCGATAGTCGTGGTTTTGTCCTTGCTGCCTGCCGTCATCGAAACCATCAGGGAGCGCAGGCGGAAAACCGGCGTGAGTGGAGCGGCTTGAGCGGAGAATCGGCGCCCGCCCGCTCGACTGTCTTGTATGCCGGGCATGCTTCGAGTAATATGACGCATTTAAATGTGGAGTTATCCGGATGATCGCTGCAACGCAGATTAAAAAAGGAATGGCCATAAAACTTAACGGAGAGCTGTATCGGGTTTTTTCTTTCCAGCATATAACGCCGGGCAATTGGCGCGGCATGGTTCAGACCAAGCTGAAATCCATTAAATCCGGATCCATTATTGAGCACCGGTTCAGATCGGAAGATCGCGTCGAGCAGGCCTACCTCGAAACACACGAAGTTGAATACCTTTATTCGGATGGATCCGACTACTATTTCATGAATACCGAGACATTCGAACAATTCCATCTGCCTGCTGATTTGCTGGAAGATGCAATCCCTTTCATGACCCCGAACATAAAACTGCAGATCGAGTTCTATGAGGCAAAGCCCATAGGCGTTGAGATGCCGTCGTCGGTTGAACTCCGCGTTGTTTCGACGGAACCGTCATTGCGGGGAGCAACCGTGAGCAATGTGAACAAGCCGGCCACGCTGGAGACCGGGCTGGTAATTCAAGTGCCGCCCTTTGTCAATGAAGGGGAGCTTATCCGCGTGGACACCAACGAAGGAAAATATATGGAGCGTGTGAAAGCGTAAAGAAAATAGAGGTGTCTGCCTTGTCCCTTGCGCTCCATCCCGTAACTTTATTTTAGCGCGGCAAACAGACGACTCCCGTATTGCGTTTGAAGCCGGTGTCTGCTATTTTGGGCTGCCCTTTTTATTGAGGAAGTGATCCAATCCGATGAAGGAATTAACCCAAAGCCTCCGCCTCTCGCCCAGCGAAATTCCGAACCGTATTTATGGAGTTGAAAACTGGTCCGGAGGATACTTCGGCGTCAGTGAACAGGGTTGTCTCACGGTGCACCCCACCAGAAACCCACTGATGGGCGTCGAGATCAGTTCGCTGGTTCAAACGCTGCTTCAAAGAAAAGTTACGCCGCCGTTTCTGCTGCGCTTTCCTCAGATATTGGACACGCAGATCAAAGAGATGCACGAAGCATTTCGCAGCTCCATTGCGGAATATAATTACGGAGCGCGCCATCGGGGTGTTTTCCCGATGAAAGTGAATCAGAATCGAAGCGTCGTGGAAAGGCTTTTGGCGGCGGGGCATCGCTATGAATATGGCCTTGAAGTAGGAACCAAAGCGGAACTGGCCGCTGCCCTTACTTTGCCGATTCATCCGAACGCACTGCTGATTTGCAACGGAGTCAAAGACCGGAGATACCTCGAATGGGCGCTGCAATCCTCGAAACTGGGGAAAAATCCGGTGTTGGTGCTGGAGGAGATATCGGATCTTAAAAAAATAGCCGAGGTCTCTACCGCACTGGGCGTTCATGCCGACCTGGGTATCCGCGTTCGGATCTTTTCCCGTGGGGCAGGCAAATGGGAAGAATCCGGCGGAGAAACCTCAAAATTCGGCATCAACACCATCCAGTTGCTGGATTGCCTGAAACTTGCTTCCGACCAGGATTTGGCGCGATATCTCAAAATGCTGCACTTCCACATCGGGTCTCAAATTACCGATATCCGAAGAATCAAGAACGCCATCAAGGAAGCCGCGCGCGTTTATGCCAAAGTACGCAAAATGGGCTTTCCGATCGAATATCTCAATGTCGGCGGCGGGCTGGGTGTTGATTATGACGGCAGCCGTACGGCGTCGGATTGCAGTGTCAATTACAGCGTGCAGGAGTTCGCCAACGATATCGTTTATACCATCAACGAAATCTGTCAATCCGAAAACGTTCCGCCGCCCACGATCGTAACGGAGAGCGGTCGCGCCGTCGCAGCCCATCATGCTGTTTTCATCATGAACGTGATTCGAACGCTGAATCCGGGACTCGGTGGAACCGAAATCAGCCCATCCAAAGTGGACTCCGAGGTTGTCCGGGAATTGATGGATCTCTACAAGGACGTCAATCCCAAAAACTTTCGCGAGTATTACCACGATGCGCTGCAGCACCGGGAGGAACTCCAGTCGCTCTTCAATCTCGGCTACCTTAATCTTCAGAATCGAGCCCAGGGCGAATGGCTTTTCTGGGAGATCTGCCGCAAATCCATAAAATATTCCAGGTTAATGAAGGAACGCCCCGAAGAATTTATCGATCTCGAAAATATATTGGCCAGCAAGTACATCTGCAATTTTTCCGTTTTTCAATCAACCCCGGACAGCTGGGCTTTAGATCAGCTCTTCCCAATTACCCCGATCACCCGGCTCACGGAAGAACCCACCGAACGGGCGACTCTGTGCGACATCACATGCGATTCAGATGGGCAAATAGATAAGTTTGTCGACCTGCGGGATGTCAAGCAGGCGCTTGAACTGCACGGCGTCAATTCGGATCCCTATTTCCTTGCGATTTTTCTGATCGGCGCCTACCAGGAATCGCTGGGAATGAACCACAACCTTCTTGGTACCGCAAACGAAGCGCATTTTCTCGTGGATGATTCCGGCCGGCCGCATATAGACAAGGTGATTCGAGGCGAATCTCTGGGCCAGGTGCTCAAATCCGCAGGGTATGAGCCCCAGGATCTTATGGAAAGTTTGCGTGGCATGGCGCAAAACGCCGAAGCGCAATCGAAAATCACCGCGGAAGAGCGTGAAGCTTTTTGTGAATCCTACCAGTCCGCGCTGGATAGCTACACCTATCTCGAAGACTAAGCCGGTTACAAGTTCCAGGTTGCACGATACAAGTTTCAACGCTGCAACCTGTTAACCTGAAACCTGCCAACTTCAACAGACAAGCCCGGATTCGGCTACAAAACCTCCGGCCGCATGATCGCGGATGTCGCTCATTGCATCCCAGGCTACTTGGTCCGTATTCTTTTACGGAACGACCGAATCGATTGCCGGACGGCTGCAGGCGCGGTGCCGCCGCGCTCCTTGCGGCGTGCGAGGGCTTTTTCCAGACTCAGGTGCTCGAAAAGATCGCCTTCGAACAGAGGAGAGAAGGTTAGATATTCTCTCAGCGGAAGCTCCTCGAGCGCTACTCCGAGCTCCGATGCTCGCATGACGATTTTTCCCGCCACACCGTGCGCTTCACGAAAAGGCATCTTCTTCGCAACGAGATAATCCGCCAATTCTGTCGCATTCAGGAATCCCCTGGTTGCAGCATCCCTCATGCGGTCGGGATTGATCGTGATTTTTTCAAGAACCGTTTGTGCCATCCGCACGCAGTTTTCGACCGTGGAAACAGTATCGAAAAGCCCCTCCTTGTCCTCCTGCAGATCTTTGTTGTATGTCATCGGCAGGCCTTTCAACACGGTCAATAGAGACATTAAATGTCCATAGACCCGTCCGGATTTCCCCCTGAGAAGCTCCAGCGCGTCCGGATTTTTTTTCTGCGGCATGAGGCTGCTGCCGGATGCGACGCTGTCATCCATCTGAACGAATGAGAATTCCGAGGTGTTGTACAAGATAAAATCTTCCGCCAGCCTGCTGAGGTGCATAAGGAGCGTGCTGGCAAAGAACAGGAAATCGAGAACAAAATCACGGTCCGCCACTGCGTCCATACTGTTCTGCGATGCCCCGGAGAATCCAAGGTCGCGAGCCAGAGCATCCCGATCGACCGCATACACGGTGCCCGACAGTGCGCCCGATCCCAGGGGACAGACGCTTGCGCGCACCATGGCTTCTCGTAATCTCTGGCGGTCCCGCGTCAGCATCTCTCCGTATGCGAGAAGGTAATGAGAAAAAAGCACCGGCTGCGCTCTCTGCATATGCGTGTAACCGGGAACGATTGCCTGCAAGTATTTTTCGGCAAGATTCGCCAATGTTTCGAGCAGGCCGGTGATGTCTTTCTCAATCGCCTTTTCTTTGCGCATCAGATAAAGGCGCAAATCGGTGGCAACCTGATCATTCCTGCTTCTGCCTGTATGGAGTTTGAGCGCAAGGACTCCCACGTTTTCTTTTAGCGCTTCCTCCACGTACGTGTGCACATCTTCTGCCTGGCTGCGGGTGATGGCTTCAGAATTCCTCCGATTGGCATCGAGCACATGGCGGAGCCCCTTTTCAACCTTCAGCCTCTCCGGGCGCGTAAAAACACCGGCCCGTTCAAGCGCTCGCGCATAGGCAAGACTTCCGTCGATATCCGCTTCCAGCAGGCAACGGTCAAAAGAGAGCGAGTCGTTGAATTGTGCGAAAAAGGGATCTTCCTCCGAAACAAAACGTCCTCCCCACAGCTTTTTTCTGGGCAAGCGCACCTCCTTGAATTTTGAAATTCTCGCAGATTATCGGGAATCGAACAATCCTATTCGTGAACAATACGAGGAAAGGAAGCGCTAATCAGAATTTCTGACGCGCTTTCTATTGCAGCAAGTTATCAGGTTTCAAGTTCCAGGTTTCAAGCAGCGGGACACATGATTTAGCCTGCAACCTGGGAACCTGAAACCTGTAACCGATAGCGCCAGCTGCTATACGATGAAAAGAGTTCTATTGCTCCACAATGTCCGTTTCATCGGGAGAATCCATTCCCATGCGCCTGAGCTTTTCAACAAAAGTCGTTCTCTTGAGATGCAAAAGCGAGGCGGCTTTCTTCTTGTTGCCGCCGGATGCCTGAAGGCTCTGAAGAATAAGGCGTTTTTCCAGGTCAGAAATCATCGTATTAAAATTGATGCCATCATCCGGAATGTCGATTTTGGGAAAGGGAGCGTTTTCAGCAGATAGTCCGGAAACAACAGGAAAGTCCTCTATATCCAGTATGGCGCGATCGCCGGACAGAGCAACTGCCATCTCCACGGAGTTCTCCAACTGGCGAATATTGCCAGGCCATTCATACGCCATCAAGAATTTCATGGCGTCAGGCAAAACGCGTTTGAGAGGAAGCTGCTGCTCCGTACAATATTTTTTGGTAAAGTGCGCGACCAACTCGGGGATGTCATCCCGCCTCTGCCTCAACGGGGGCACCTGGATCGGGATTACATTGAGTCGGTAATACAAATCTTCTCGAAAATCTCCCTTGGACACGGATTCCAGCAGGTCGGCGTTTGTCGCGGCAAGAATACGCACATCGGTCTTTATCGTGGTGGTGCTGCCAACTTTTTCAAATTCCCGTTCCTGCAGCACGCGCAATAGTTTTACCTGCAGATCCATGGGCATATTCGATATTTCATCGAGAAAAAGCGTTCCATGGTTTGCCAGCTCAAATCTTCCTATCCGATGCTGATGCGCGTTGGTAAAGGCGCCTTTCACGTGTCCGAAAAGCTCGTCTTCCAGAAGATTTGAGGGAATGGCGCCGCAGTTGACCGAAACCAGGGGGTGATCCTTGCGGGGGCCGCTGTAATGAATGGCGCGTGCGATCAACTCCTTGCCTGTTCCCGTTTCCCCTTGGATAAGGACCGTGCTGGTTTTGTTCGCAACGGCCCCAATTAAGCGATAAATGTTCTGCATCGGGGCGCTGTTGCCCTTAATGTTGGAAAAATGATATTTGGTCTGGAGTTCGCCGCGCAGCAGCTGATTCTCGGATTTGATCCGCTGATTCTCGATCCCCTTTTCCACGCGCATTACCAGCTCTTCAAGCTGAAATGGCTTTTCCAGATAGTCATACGCTCCTCGACGCGTGGCCTCAACGGCCGAGCGAATGCTGCCGTCACCGGTCATGATGATGACAATGGTTTCGGGGAAAAGAGAAAGCGCTTCTTCGAGGACTGTATCGCCGGTTATTCCCGGCATCCGGAGATCTGTGATGATCACGTTGTAGGGGTACTGCCGTAGCATGGCGAGCGCTGTCTTTCCATCCACGGCTTCGTCCACTTCGAAGTTGGCAGTCTCAAGCGCGCTTCGAACAACTTCCCGCATGTAATCTTCATCATCTACAACAAGGATCTTACTATCCCGTTTACGTTCCATTTTTCTCTCAAAAGAAAGAAATCCGAGTGATTACTTGTGTCCCAAATTGCGTACAGTGAGTTCGAGGAATTTATATATCTCATGGAATTCATAGTTGTCAACAGAGATTTTAATGAGAAAAGAAGCTAAAAACCGCTCTTTTCCCCCAGCACACGTCAAACTCTGGTAGATTTAATGTCAATAATTTGACTTTCTTCCGCCGTCTAAGCAACGTCACCGCATACAATAAACAAGCCATATTTGCCAAATGTTATTGAATCAAAGAGACTTGAATGCCATTTCCCTGATAATTCGCTTCAGTGGCACGGGGATTGCTATCCAATTAGGTGGGATTCCATCTGGAATTCCCTTGATCAGGCTCCCAGGAGCCTGTTTGAGTAACAGGATGAATGGTCCGCTTGCCTGAGCAGGCAGGCTTTTCATTAAAAAGGCATGTTATGGCGATTGCCGCTACACCAATTACCCACAGCAGAAATATCTATGATCTGCTGCGACAAATCGTTCCTCCTCAGGAGAAGGTAGTAGATCTCTACCGCCGCCTGCTGGCAATTAACGAGCTTTCAGGATCCATGAATGCCGCCAGGGATGTCGATAGCGTGATACATTCCCTGGCGGCATATTTCCTTGAGCACCATCCTGAAGATCCCGTGCGCCTTTGCATCCTGGACGGTGCGAGATACCGCAGAATGAACCTTTCGGGGCCGGAAGCTTCATCCGGGGAAACGCGGATCCCCCTGAACGACGGTATTGCCGGGAGCGTCATGAAATCCAGAGCGCCGCTTTGGATTCCTGATGCGCACTCCACATCGGAAGTTTGGCAAATCATGCGGCACCGCAGCGGATACTCCGGCGCATTCGATTCTGGCGCTTCCCTTTTCGGCAATGAAGAGAGTTGTTGGCTGTTTGGAAATGGTTTCGGATCAGCCAAACCGGTTCGACAAAATAGAGTATCACCTCGGGCTACTTGTGGCGGCACATCTCTCCTCTGCCATGGAGAACATACTGACGCGGCAGGAATTAGCAACGGCCAACGCCCGTTTAAGGGATCACGACCTGCATCTGACTCAGTTGAATGAAAAACTCAAGCAATTAGCCCACACCGATGAAGCTACAGGCTTGTTTAATAAGCGTCGATTGTTTGAACGGCTCGATATGGAGGTTGCGCGGGCGAGACGTTACGGAGAGATCCTGAGTTGTCTGATGATTGACGTCGATGATTTCAAGCACATCAATGATACGTATGGGCATCAGGCCGGGGACCAGGTCCTGCGGCAGATCGGCGACTTGCTCCAGCGGTCCCTTCGAGTGACGGATTTTAAAGCAAGGTATGGTGGCGAGGAATTCACGGTCCTTCTTCCGAGAACAAATAGTGCGGGAGCTTTTCGTGTTTCCGAGAACCTCCGGTCAATATTCATGGCACATGATTTTGTTCTCCCAACAACAACCGCCCGGCTGACGGTAAGCATTGGTGTCGCCTGTTGCTCAACCTTTGACACTCTCGACGCGCAACAGGTGATTCATCTGGCAGACAGCGCTTTGTATCGCGCTAAAAGAGGCGGCAAGAACAAAGTCTGCTTTGCCAATGAAAACGACCCCTCCTAATACTCGGACAAGCTCCCGGCAGATTTGACACAAAATTGTCTTATAAAGCGGAGATCATGGATGCTCCCAGCGCGTCGGCAAGGGTGTCGGATTTTTGGCGCTCAAACTGCGAGAAGTATCACAAAAACATGACATTCCTCTTGTGGAAAACACGCCTTGGCACAGAAACTCTATAAATCCACAGAAATCGGCGCACTCATTCCCAACAATCTTTATAATGCAGGCGCAGCGATTATGATCAATGTTTACAGGGCTTAAAGCGCTCTCTGCCGGTAGCCGCACTGCCTTCCTGACCGCAAATTCCAAGATACTTTAGAAAAAATTATTGATGGCATTCAAATTGCATCTCTACATACCCGAGCGATGGAAACGCTTTTGGAGATCCGAGAAAGAAATGAATATTGCAGAAAACTCCGCAATGACAAACTCTTCAAGCATCCTCGGTAAACTTCATCTGGCTATTCCCCTGGGAGTGATGGGAATCCTGCTTGTCATGGTTCTGCCTGTGTCGACCATGATCATGGACCTCCTGATCAGCCTGAATATTGCGCTTTCTATCGTCATTATGCCGGTTTCTTGCACATCCGGCAGCCGATGCATTTCTCAGAATTCCCATCACTCCTCTTTCTCAGCTCTACCCGGTACGAGGAATTATTTATGACTGCTTCATATCGACTCACCAATGCAGCAGGCACCCCGAATCAAAGTCAGCGCAGCTCCAGGCTTGCACATTCCAAGGGGGCAGTCCTTAAGGTTGAAGGACAGGGACCCAAGATAGTGGCGGTAACCAGCGGAAAAGGCGGCGTGGGCAAAACCAACGTGGTTGCCAATCTGTCGGTTTGTCTTTCCGAATTGGGCAAGAAAGTTGTGGTGCTGGATGCGGATTTCGGATTGGCGAATCTTGATGTTCTCCTGGGTCTGACGCCTCGATACCACCTTGGCCATGTGCTGTTTGGCAACAAGCTCGCTTGCGGAAATCATGGTTCAGGGCCCCCAGGGGATACGAATCATTCCGGCGAGTTCTGGCCTGCAACGCATGTCAGAGCTGACCCTGGCGCAGCGGAATCACCTGATAGAAAGCTTCACAACTCTGGACTCGGATACAGACTATTTCATCATCGATACTGCAGCGGGAATTTCGCGCAATGTGATTCATTTTCTGCTTGCTGCGCAAGAAGTCATTGTTGTGAGCGCTCCGGAGCCCACAGCGATCGTGGACGCGTACGCCGTCATTAAGATTATTCTGGCTGAAGATCACGATAAGAGCATTCAGGTCCTCATCAATTCAGTAGAACGCGCCGAAGATGCACAGGAAGTATTCTGCCAGATAAATTCCGTGGTGAAAAGGTTTCTCAACCGCGAAGTGGACTATCTCGGTCATATTGAGCGGGATTCCCATGTTCTGCAGGCTGTAAGAAGCCAGATGCTTGTGACGCACCGTTTCCCAAATGCCATGGCCAGCCGCAGTTTCCGGAATCTGGCCCGCCGCATGGTGCAGCAGGAAAACTCAACACATCCCGTTGATGGTCTTGTTTGGGAAAAGCTTCTCAATGATTGGGTCAATTAATGGAATAGCCAGCGGGGCCGGCGCATGCACGGCGGCCTTTAGCAAGAGGATATAACGATGCAGGAATTGTTGAGCCAACATGAAACTTACAAACAGACAATCCCATCCAATCCGGAAAGGGATGAGCTGATATTAGAGCACCTGCCCCAGATCAAATACATCGCACAGCGAATCTCCACAAAGCTGCCATCCCATGTCGAATTGAATGATCTCGTAAGCGCGGGCATCCTCGGGTTGCTGGACGCAATTGAGAAATTCGATCCGAATCGCGGGGTTAAATTTAAAACCTATGCGGAGCTTCGCATCAAAGGAGCCATCTTGGACAGCCTGCGCAATTTGGATTGGGCGCCAAGGTCGCTGCGCAAGAAGAGCAAGGATCTGGAGCGTGTTTACAGGGAATTAGAGCAGCGCCTGGGACGCCCCGCTACCGAAAAAGAAGTCTGCGACGCAATGGAAATAACTCTCGATGAATTCTATGAGCTGGTAGATCAGATCAAAGGGTTGAATCTCGGGAGTTTCCAGGAACTGTCAGGCAAGGATGAGGAAAAGAACAGCGAGCCGCTGGTAAAATACGTTCCTGATGCTCCCCAGACTGGACCCGTTCTTCGTTTTTCATAAATCCGAGATTCAGGGAATTATGAGCACGGCTATCGATACTCTCCCAAAGAAAGAGCGCCTGGTAGTGTCCCTGTACTACTACGACGAGCTTACCATGAAGGAGATTGGAAAAGTTCTCGGCGTCAATGAGTCGCGAGTATCGCAATTGCACACCAAGGCAATGCTAAGGCTGCGTACCAAACTCCGAAAAGTGAACGGACAAGATTAGAATGCCGAAGATAGCCTGGATACAGATCGGCTGGAGATCGAAAACAGCACATACAATGTAAGAGCGGATACGATTGCTGAAAAGATTCTAGGCGGCAATCCTCTGCTGCAAGTTTATTAGGCTTGTCCATGAAAGAGACAGACATATTAGTCGGCCAAAGGGTTATAGGTTCAGGGGCAGAGGTTTTTGTCATAGCCGAAATCGGCATCAATCACGACGGGAGTCTGGCTCAAGCGGAAATGCTCATTGATGCCGCCGCGGCATCCGGCGCGGATGCGGTGAAATTTGTCAGTTATCGGACCGACCATCTTCTGATTCCTTCGCGGGATCGTCACGCACCGCATTTAAGCGGCTCGGGATCCGCGTATCAGACTTTGCGCCGGTGCGAGCTTAGTTGGAAGAATCAGGAGAAGCTGAAAGAACATGCCGATAAACGCGAAATCCTGTTTCTATCCACACCCTTTGACGAAGAAAGCGCTGATTTCTTAGACTCGATTGAAGTCCCGGTCTTTAAAATCGCCTCCTCCGATATAACGCATGTGCGCTTGTTGCGTCACATTGCATCCAAGAGGAAACCGGTTTTCCTTTCAACCGGGATGTCCTTTTTGAGTGAGGTTGCAGATGCTGTTTGGACCCTTAGGTCCGCGGGTGCCAAGGAAATTCTGCTTATGCACTGCGTTTCCTCCTATCCGACTTTGCCACAGCACATGAATTTGCGGGCTCTTCAGACCATGCAATCCTATTTTGAATTGCCGGTGGGTCTGTCGGACCACAGCGAAGGTATTCTCCTTGCGCCCATAGCGGTGATCATGGGCGCAGTCGTTATTGAGAAGCACTTTACTCTGGATAAAAATGCGCCGGGACCCGATCACAGGGCAAGTGTGGATCCGGCAGATCTAAAGGCGATGATCAGGAACCTGAGGAGTATTGAAGCAAGTCTAGGAGATGGCAGGAAGAAGCCTGCTGACGTCGAGGAAGAAAACCGTCTCTTTGCGCGGCGCAGCGTTGTCGCTGCGGTGGACATCCGTGCGCACGAGACAATTGCCCAGTGGATGCTTGCTTTCAAGAGGCCTGGAAGCGGCCTGGAACCGCGACACAGTGAGAAAATACTGGGAATGAGAGCGCGCCGGAATATCGGCAAAGATACAATTTTGCAGTGGGAGGATCTGGCGCCCTCGTAATTATGCTATCGTTGCCAGACGTAGGCGCCAAATTCCTTGTGCATTTTAAATCCCAAACGTTGATACCATTCAAACGCCCGCAGATTCTCTTTTGTCACGGTCAAGCCGACAGTGCGGAAGCCAAGCGCTTTTAGCTTTTCAAACGCGCACTTCATCAGCGTGTTCCCTAGCCGTCTGCCCTGGAATAAGGGATGCACCGCGATCTGAGGAATGATTGCGGCCCCATCCGAAATGCGGCAACAGAAAACAAATCCGCACGGAGTGTCCTGCCCGTCCAATCCGATAAATGAAGCTTCAGGGATAAAAATGCCGCAACCGGGGTTTTCAACCAGGCTGCGCAGATAGCTTTCACATCCTGTTCTGGTGCAATAATCCTCGCATATTTCGGCATCAACCTGATTCTCATAGCTAAGGAGCGTCATTTCAGCGGTTCGCGCAAGATAGGTTGCGTCCCAGGGGATAATCCTCAATGCAGAGGGTACTTCCGCTTTTTCCCTGTGATTCTCCAGATCAAGGCCAAGATAGTAGCGCCTGCGGTGGCTGAAGCCATTTCGGGTGAATGCGGATGCGATATTCAGATGGTGAAAAGGCATGATCTGAGCTTCGACGCGCTTTGCATTCTGAGTATCCTTCAGGCAGGAAATTGACAGGGAAAGAAGCTCATCAACCGCTTCCTGGGAGCGTGCCGCGTTCATTGCGTAAAGCGCTCCAATGACGCCTTTCGATTGGTTTATCAGGAAGTAGGTGTACCCGAGGGCTTTGCTGTCGGCGATGGCAGCATACCCGGGCAAAAGCCTCTGCTTGATGAAATGCAACAAGAACCTGGCGGATCGGAGCGTAATCCCAGTCAAGATCGGCCTTCCACATCCTCTCCTCGTCCTCCATGAGAGGCTGAAGAAGTGCTTCATCCAGGCAGCTTATTGGGATGTATTTGAGGTCAGACATAGTGCGTCGAAACAATCCTGGTTTTTGTGCGAGCTGTTGACAAAATCGTGAATGGCGATCCATGATTCTGCCGGTATGCTGAGGAATGCGCTTGCGACGCGGGGATCAAACTGGGTTCCGGAACAAATCCGTATTTCCTCCAACGCTGTTTCGAAAGACAGGGCTTTTCGATAAGGCCGGTCGCTGGTCATGGCGTCCATCGTATCGACGACAGCAAAGATTCTGGCCCCCAGTGGAATATCGGTGCCCGCCAAACCATTCGGGTAGCCTTTGCCATCCCACCGTTCTTGATGGCACAGCACGATTTCAGCAGCCGGAGAAAGAAATTCGATATTTTGCAGGATATTGTAGCCAATCTGAGGATGCATCCTCATTTCGACCCATTCGTCCTCGTTTAATTTTCCGGCTTTGAGAAGAATGGAATCCCGCACACCGATTTTCCCCACATCGTGCAGCAAAGCGCCGCGACCCGTCTGAATCAAATCGTCATGTTTCAGACCGAGAGATTGCGCCAGCGTTAATGTATATTCTCTGACCCGCTGGGAATGCGCTTGAGTTTCATGCTCGCGTGCGTCTAAGGCAGTGACCATCGCTTCCAGGGTAATCTTGTAGCTTTCTTCGACGTCATACAACGCTTCATTCAGCTCAAAGGTGCGTTCCCGGACTTTCCGCTCCAGTTCCTCTCTATAAAAACGGTTCTCCAATAACAGGCGGCGGCGGTCGAGAGCACGGGTCACCGCGCGTCGTATGGATGTCAAATCAAAGGGCTTGGTAATGAAATCAAAGGCCCCCATGCGCAGGGAGTCCACGGCAGTTCCGATATCCATTAAGCCGGTGATCATAATGAAAGCTGTTTCGGGATTCTGCTTCCTGGCCAGATGGAGAAATTCCAGCCCTGACATGCCGGGCATCATGACATCGCTAATCACCAGAGAAAAACTCAGGTCTTTCATCCTGTTCAGCGCATCCAGGGCGCTTGAGGATGTGATGCACTCAGAGCCCTCCTGTTCGAAGTATCTGAGCAGAATTGAGCGTACTTGGGCCTCATCATCAACTACGAGGATCTTTTCTCCAATGTGCTGTTGGCTCATGCGTTTGCCGGACGTCAACGGGAGCTCATGATTCGAGCCTGTTTTGCTGAGATTTCTTCAAGGACCTGGTAATGCTGCGTACTCATCAGCTTTTGAAGCGTGTTGAAATCCTGAGATTCATGAATGCCTGCAGGGCATTCCGTTTTTTTGGATAGCAGGACGCGCCCGCTGCAAAAAACCTGAGTGACAATACGCGCTACGGGGAACCCCGTATGCTCGGTTTGAACGTGCAACTGCCTTCCCATGAATACAAGGTTGTCATTCAATCCCACTACAGGGAGCTTTAATTCGGTTCCGCTTTTCCCTTGATGATCGCTCAAATGCTCCCGGCCTTTTCCTTGAATAGTCTGAACTGAGAGCCCCTCCTAATACTCCGACAGGCTTCCAGCAGCCTATAGCCCATTTCTCGCGGGATAGGCTATTTTCTCTATCGACGAGTGCCGTATAGATCTTTAATCGCCGCAGGATGAAGTATTGTCCGGGATTGGCTGCAATCGACGCGCGCGCTTCAGGATGGTTTCATCACGCCGAAGTCTGGGGCTCCGGAAAAAAGAAAGGGTAAAGGATGGTTGACTGGAGAAATCGCCAGACGTAGCGTGGGCGGAGGTGATAGGAAACATAGGCAAATTCACGCAGACGATGGAGTTCTTCGGAAGAGACGGCGGCGTGATGATAAACACTTGTCCAGCCGTTGAATCGCTCCCAGTCTTTTTCGAAGATGTCATGCCGGACAGTGTCATAGAACTGGGTGCCCGGGTAGGGAGTTGTCACCGTGAATTGTATGGCGAATGTGTTGAGTTTTTTTGCGTACCGAATCGTGTCCTGGATTCCGTCGACCGTGTCGTTCGGGAGGCCTAGTGTATAGTTTGCGATGACGCGTATTCCAAGTTTGTGACAACATTCAATAATGCGTTCCTGTTGGATTCTGGGAATGGCTTTACGCTTGTTGTCGCGCAACGTCTGCTGATTTGCCGATTCCACGCCGACCTCGATGCTCCGCAATCCTGCCCGGTATAGCAGCTCAAGCAATTCCGGGTCAAGCCGGTCGGTGCGCGCTTCCATGCTCCAGCGGACATCGAGATTGTACCGGAGCAGAAGGTCGGCAAATTCGTGGGCTCTTTTCTTGTTGAATGTCAGGTTCGGATCTCTGAAGGAAATTCCCCTGATGCCATATTTTGCCGATAAGTAGCGGATCTCCTCGACAATGCTTTCTGCGCTGCGGACCCTGTAGCATGAGTTTACGAGGTACGGGCAGTAATTGCAGGTGTAGGGGCAGCCCCGGCTTCCCAACATGGGAAGTGTTATCCCTTTTCCTGTTATTATCTGATATCGGAACTTACGGATTTCGAACTGGTCCCACTTGGGGAAGGGAAGCGCGTCCAAATCCTGCACGAACCCAGCAGAGATGATTCCTTCCGGAATATTTCCGCGGGCAATTGACGGGAGCGATATTCTCTATTTCTTCCTTGACCACGAAATCTGCAGCACCGGAGAAGAATTCCGGTACGGATGAAGCAAAAGTGCCAAAATAGCCAACCTTTGATCCGAACCGGCGTTTTGCTTCAATCCCGATCTCTCGCTCGAAATTGCAGTCGACAATGGAGGAGGCAATCAGATACAGATCCGCGGGGACAAGTTGATCGAGCTTCCGCACATCCAGGACCTGAACTTCGGCTCCATGAGCGGAAAGAATCGAATCCAGATAGGCAAGGGTGATGTTTGGAATAGCGGCAATTCTTCTCTTGGCAAATTCAAGCAGCTTGGCAAAGGGAGAATTGCCTACAGTAAAGACCGTGCCGAATCCTCCGGCAACATCTTTCAGCGTGCAATTTGTCTGACGGCTGGCACTAAGTACGACTATCTTCACTACGTTTCTTTTGCTTTCCTGCAACAGTATAAAAATTGCATATAAGAACTCGTCATTATAGCAGCAGGATTTTCAAAATCAAGAAACCCAATCTGCCAGTGTTCGATAGCACTGAGATTTCGCCCCCGCTGATGGCATAATCCTTCAGGTACTGTGGGCTTTAAAAAGAGGTGAAATCGTGAGCAGCCGTGAATTCATAGCCCTTGGAACGAGCAGCCAAACCCCTACAAGGGAACGCAGCCATAACGCCTATATGCTGCGCTGGGATGGCGAATGCTTTTTATTTGACCCCGGGGAAGGGGTGCAGAGGCAGCTGATTTGGGCTAATATCGCGGCATGCAGCATACACCACATCTGCATCACACACTTTCATGGAGACCACTGCCTCGGTCTGGCGGGTATCGTGCAACGACTCTCTCAGGATCGCTGCAACCATTGCGTGCACATCTATTATCCGGAAAGCGGTCAGATCTATATCGAACGGCTGTGCGGAGCCGCTATCTTTCAATCTCATAGTTGAATTGAAGTTGCATCCCGTGGCACAAGAAACGGGAAAAATTCTCGAATTGCACAATGCTCCCGGATATGCGCTGAAAGCTCTACTGCTGGACCATTCAGTCCCCACAATCGGATACAGGCTGGAGGAGATGGAGCGCCTGCATTTTCTGCCCGAAAAACTCGATCAACTGGGAATCCACGGGCCGATGGTGGGCGAACTGCGGCGCAAAGGAATGGTTCACATTTCGGGCAGAACTGTGCGCCTGGAAGAAGTGACGGCGCCGCGCCGCGGAAGCATATTCGCTTTTGTTATGGACACCCGTCCGTGCGCTGCGGCAGTCGCCCTGGGCAAAAATGCGGATCTTCTCGTTATGGAAGCCACGTATACGTCCGACGCATCAAGACCTGGCAAACGCCTATGCACACTCAACAGCAGCCGATGCTGCGACGACAGCCTTGGCTGCGGGCGCGCACCGCCTGGCCCTGGGCCATTTTTCCCAACGCTATTCAAATTCCGATCAACACCTCTTAGAGGCGAAGGAAATATTTCCTAAGGTCATTGTTCTCAACGACCTGGATCGGGTCGGCATCGCTCGGACTAGCTCCTAGCCCGTAGTATTCTACTGAATCGGCGATATCTGCGGTCGCCGGATCTCGGGCATGTCTGAGAATCCAGAATCTGGAACCCGGAATCTGGAATCAAATGAGGGCATAAACTATTTGAGTTTTGCATCCCCGTCTGGTAGCTTAAATTCCGGTTTCTCTGAAGCTGAAGATTGAGGAGAAAAACGCATTTGGCAATAAACGATCAGGGCGCTTCCGAGGTCGAGACCAAAGAACAAACCCAGGAATTCAAACCGGTGCTCGAGCTGAGATCCTGGTTCCGCGATATCTTCTTTGCTTTTGCAATAGCGATCTTCATTGTGGTTTTTGTAGTCCAGCCGGTTAAGGTTGAGGGAACAAGCATGCAACCGCGGCTGGTAGATCAGGAAAGGATATTCGTCAATCGCTTTATTTACCGGTTTCATGATATTCGAAGGGGAGATGTTGTGGTTTTTTGGTATCCGAAAGACCGCAGCAAATCTTTTATAAAGAGAGTTTTGGGCATCCCGGGAGATGAGGTGGAAATCCGGAGTGGCATCGTCTATGTGAATGGAGCTCGAATATCGGAGCCCTATTTGAAGCGGGAGTTTCAGGATTACAAGTCTTTCGCGAAAACGGTGGTGCCTGCCGGGGCAATATTTTGTTTTAGGTGATCACAGGAACTCAAGCAACGATAGCCGTAGCTGGGGATTTGTGGCTCAGAACCTTATTTACGGCAAAGCCATTTTCAGCTATTGGCCATTCGCACATGTGGGTGTTGTGGAGTAACAGGGAATAGCAGGGTGGTTTTTCCGTGATGCGGTTTAAGTCCTGCGGCAGAAAAGCCGGGTCACCCCTTCGATACTTTATCCTAAAAAAATGAAAGCATTTCTTGCTCTGGAAGATGGAAGTATATTTGCGGGGCGGAGCTTTGGTGCCGTGGGGGAAACCGGCGGTGAAGTTGTATTCAACACCTCCATGTCCGGCTATCAGGAAATTCTTACGGATCCATCCTATGCCGGCCAGATTGTTGTAATGACATACCCGCATATCGGCAACTATGGAACAAACGCGGAAGATGAAGAGTCGCAGCGTCCGTATGTCGGAAGGATTTGTGGCGCGCGAATTCAGTTCCGTTCATTCGAATTGGCGATCTGAAGAAGCGCTCGATGACTATTTAAAGCGGCACCACGTCGTGGCGATTTCGGAAGTGGACACCCGCGCTCTTGTACGACACATCCGAAGCAAAGGCGCCATGCGCGGGATCATCGGCTCCGCAGATATCGATCCGAAGCAGCTCGTCGAGAAGGCCCGTGCGGTGCGCAGCATGCTCGGGTGCGATCTGGCATCTTCAGTGACATGCTCCAGGCAATATGTCTATGGCGGTTCATCCGCGGAACCCGAGGCCCGGGGCTTCCGTGTGATCGCCTATGACTACGGCATCAAACGAAATATTCTTAACCATCTTGCCAATCTCGGCTGTCGAGTAACCGTAGTGCCTGCATCCACCAGCGCAGAGGAAATCCTTGCGATCGGTCCGGACGGCGTCTTTCTTTCCAATGGACCCGGGGATCCGGAACCCCTGGCATATGCGGCGGAAAATATTCGCAAACTGCTGGGGCGCGTGCCGGTTTTCGGTATTTGCCTGGGGCACCAACTGATGGGGCTCGCATTCGGCGGCAAAACCTACAAACTGAAATTCGGCCACCGAGGAGGCAATCAGCCTGTTAAAAACCTGATCACCGGGCAGGTGGAAATCACAGCCCAAAATCATGGCTTTGCCGTGGATCCGGACTCGCTGGATGCGCGTCAGATAGAACTGACGCACATAAATCTGAATGATCAGACGCTGGAAGGATTTCGACATCGCAGCCTTCCGGCGTTTTCTGTGCAATATCACCCCGAGGCCTCTCCAGGCCCTCATGACTCGCACTACCTTTTTGAGGAGTTCAGGCAGCTCATGTCGAATTCCGGAAATTCCCATGCCCAAGCGAACCGACATTAAAAAAATCCTGATCATTGGTTCCGGCCCGATTGTAATAGGGCAAGCCTGTGAATTCGATTATTCAGGCACTCAAGCCTGCAAGTCTCTCCAGCAGGAGGGATTCGAAGTTGTTCTGGTGAACTCCAATCCGGCTACCATTATGACGGACCCGGACCTGGCCGATCGAACCTATATTGAACCGCTTACCGCGGAATCGGTTGCCGCCATCATCGCCCGGGAACGGCCCGATGCGCTGCTTCCGACTGTTGGCGGTCAGACGGGGCTCAACGTCGCGGTTGAATTGGCCAAGTCAGGCGTGCTGGACCATTACGGCGTAGAAATGATCGGAGCGAAGCTGCGCGCTGTGGAAGTGGCCGAGGACCGCCAGCTATTCAAAGACGCCATGACTGAGCTCGGCCTGCATTCCGCCAAGTCTCGCGTTGTACGAAACCTTTCTGAAGCGCGAGAGTGCCTTTCTCATATCGGATTGCCTGCGATTATCCGGCCGAGCTTTACACTCGGCGGTTCCGGTGGAGGAATCGCCTTCAACGCCGAAGAATACGAATCGATCGTTACCCGCGGCCTGGATATTTCCCCCACGCACGAAGTGCTGGTGGAACAATCGCTCCTGGGATGGAAGGAATTCGAACTGGAGGTGATGCGGGATCTTGCAGACAATGTCGTAATCATCTGCTCTATCGAAAACTTTGACCCCATGGGAGTGCATACGGGCGATTCCATTACGGTCGCGCCGGCCCAGACTCTGAGCGATAAGGAATATCAACAGATGCGGAACGCAGCCATTCGCATCATTCGCAAGGTCGGGGTTGAAACCGGAGGATCCAATATCCAGTTTGCCGTAAATCCGGATACCGGAGAGATTGTTGTCATCGAAATGAATCCCAGGGTTTCAAGAAGCTCTGCGTTGGCTTCCAAGGCGACAGGTTTCCCGATTGCCAAAATAGCGGCAAAACTTGCTGTTGGGTATACGCTGGATGAGATTCCCAACGATATTACCAAAAAGACCCCTGCGAGCTTCGAGCCCACCATAGACTATGTGGTGGTCAAGATACCGAAATGGAACTTTGAAAAATTCAAGGAGGCCGATCCCACGCTGGGTACCCAAATGAAATCGGTGGGAGAAGTCATGGCCATTGGCCGCACTTTCAAGGAAGCGCTTCTCAAGGGCGTGCGGTCGCTGGAAAAAGGGAAGAGCCTCGCTTCAGAAAAGATTTTTCCGGAAAACCTGGAACACTATCTGAGAACCCCCATGCCGGAGCGGCTTGCCCATATCCACTATGCCCTTTCGATAAACTGGTCGGTCGAAGAGATCCACAGGCTAACCAAAATTGATCCGTGGTTTTTAAACCAGCTCTGGGAGATTGTGGAGCTCGAGAAAAAGCTGCACGGATATACGATCGAATCATTGTCGCCGGACCTTTTGCGGGAATGCAAACGCAACGGATTCTCGGATCAAAACGTTTCGGAATTCCTTGCGCTGTCGAACGGGGCAAACGCTACCGCAAATCAGGTGATGGCGCTTCGTCAAAAACACGGGATCCATCCTGTCTATAAAAGAGTGGATACCTGCGCGGCTGAATTCGAATCGAACACGCCGTATCTCTATTCCACCTACGAGAGCGAGTGCGAGGCGAACCCTACGGACAGGAAAAAGATCATGGTGCTGGGCAGCGGTCCCAATCGCATCGGCCAGGGGATCGAATTTGACTATTGCTGCTGCCATGCCGCGTTCGCGCTCAAAGAAGCCGGTTTCGAAGCCATCATGGTGAACTGCAATCCTGAGACGGTTTCCACCGATTACGACACGTCCGACCGCCTCTATTTCGAGCCGTTGACTTTCGAGGATGTGATGGAGATCGTCGCGGTGGAAAAACCGCACGGCGTGATAGTCCAGTTTGGCGGGCAAACACCGTTGAATCTCGCGCTCAAGCTAAAAGAAGCCGGTGTGCCGATTATAGGCACTTCGCCCGAAAATATCGACCTGGCGGAAGACCGCAAACGCTTCGGGCGATTGCTGGTGGATCTCGACATCCCGCAACCCCAAAATGGAACTGCCCTTTGTCTGGAAGAGGCGCGGGCCGTTGCGCTGCACATCGGCTATCCTGTCCTTGTCCGTCCTTCGTATGTCCTGGGAGGCCGCGCGATGTCGATCGTGTATGACCAGACATCGCTGGATGAGTATATGACCACGGCGGTGGAAGCTTCGCCGGAGCATCCCGTTTTGATCGACAAGTTTCTTGAGAATGCCTTTGAGTATGATGTCGATGCCATATGCGACGGCGACCAGGTAATTATCGCAGGAGTCATGGAGCATATTGAGGCAGCCGGCATCCATAGCGGAGACAGCACCTGCATCCTGCCGCCCATCATGATCGACCTCGTATTGCTCGATCGCATGAAGCAATATACCGCAAGACTGGGCAAAGCACTCGGCGTGATTGGACTTATGAACATTCAGTTCGCCATCCAGAAGGATGTCGTTTATGTGCTGGAAGTGAATCCCCGGGCTTCACGCACCATACCTTACGTCAGCAAAGCAACCGGCATTCCGCTCGCAAAAATGGCGGCGCGTGTTATGACGGGAGAAAAACTCAGGGATTTGGGTCTGCTGGAAGAGTTGAAAGTCAGCCATTGTTTCGTAAAATCCCCCGTCTTCCCCTTTAACAAGTTCCCCGGTGTGGATTCCATCCTTGGCCCTGAAATGAAATCCACCGGAGAGGTTATGGGGATTGCCGATAGTTTCGGGAGCGCTTTCGCAAAAGCGCAGTTGTCTGCCGGCGTTCGTTTGCCGCGTAGCGGAACCGTGTTTGTCAGCGTCCATGATCGCGATAAAGCCAGCCTGCTTCCTGTGGCTCGGGATTTGAAGGAGCTTGGATTCCTATTGCTGGCTACTGCGGGAACCCGGCAATTCCTGCAGGACAATGGCGTCCAGGCGGATCACATCTTTAAGGCGGGAGAGGGAAGGCCGAACATTGTTGATTTGATCAAGAGCAGAAAGATTGATTTGATCATTAATACGCCGCTGGGGCGGCAGTCCCGCTATGATGAAAAAGCAATTCGCCGGGCGGCAACCCAGTATGGAATCGCCTGCATCACCACGCTGTCCGGCGCAGCAGCAGCAGCAAACGCAATCCGTACTCTTCGCCATGAAAAGCTTACCGTTCGCAGCCTTCAGGAATATCATGGCAGCGCTCGAAACGCGGCCCCTTCCAATACTCGGCCAGGTTCCTAGCCTTTGGTATCCTTGTTTGCCCGGGGCCGGTCCGGTAAGGGATCCGGCTCAACGGACTTTTTTTCGCCCGGCATCCCCACGTTGGGGAACAGGTCAACAACGCGGTCGTTGTTGATGAGGAGCACTCCCTCCGTATGCAAACGTATAAAGTGAGTGCAGTACTTGCGATTCTCGGCGCCCTTGCAGGATTCCAGGCAGAACAGATCCGTATCCGTGCAATTGGCGCATTCGCCTAAAGAGACGCAGACCTTCGGAACCGTAATGCGGCAGACGCTGCAAATGGTGAATAGATTCGCGCTGGCCTGGTAATTCTTGCAGCTTTGCAGCTTCTCGTTGTTTTCCCTGAAACCGAATATGCGGCATCCCATGAAAATGTGGGAAGGCGCATTGCGATCGGCTTCAATTTCCTCAAGGCTTTCATCCACCCAATGGATGCAGTTTCTACAATTAATCATGGTGCCAACAATGTTTGATGTGTGCGCTGCGATGGATAGTCTATTTCAATTCTGCGGGGAGCGGCGAATTGATTCCAACGAGTTCCGCAAAATCGCGTTCCGATTGAAGTGCCGCAAAATCAGCGTCGTTCTTGGCGTAAATGCGGCTGTCTTCATTCAGCGCCACGGCTTTGCGCAGATTTTCAATCGATTTGGCCGTGTCCCCTTTTTTCGCATGCGACGCCGCAATGGAATAGTAAATATAGTCTGCTTTGGGGTGCTTTGCGAGAGACTGAAGAAAATATGAAATGGCCGCATCATAATTGGATTTGTTATGCTCCAGGATGCCGAGCGCATACAGCTGATCCGCAGAAGCGGCCGGTTTTTTTAAATTTGCCTCCTCGCGTTCGCATATCTGCATGTAGCTTCGGGCGCGTGCCAGTATGTCCAATTCCCCCGGGTACGTTTGCAGAAGCGATTTAAGCTCATTCTTCGCTTTCTTGAACTCCTTCTGAAAAATAAGCTCCACTCCCTTGCCCAATAGCGCAAGTGCGGGGGAGGTTGTTTTTGTTTGATGCAGCAATCGCGCCGGCACATTCACTGGGGACGCACTGACCGTCCTGGACGCATGCTTCCCGGATTCCACTTCCATTTTGCTACTCTCCCGAGGGACAGGACGATTTGGGCGCAATGGTTTCTTTTGAGTTTTTCTGGCTTCGCTTTTTCCTGGTTTTTGCTGGAGAAAGCTTGCCCTTAGAGGCAGAATTTCTGGCAGGCGTTTTTGGCGCGACTTTCGGCGCGGCTTTTTTCGCGAGACGAGAAACAGTACCCCGTTTTTGCTTTTTAGATTTTTTTTGCGCCAACAGCCCTCGTCATCAATTTCCCATAAATCGCTAAAAGTGAACAACTTGCCCCGCGGGACACAAAGATCCCAAAATTTTGTCTGTATTATTAGGAAAATTCCGACGATAAGTCAAGCGTAAGATCTAGTTCACGGGATATTCAAATGGAGCGCTTGGGTGTTGACGGGCGTGACACTTCTGTGAATGTCGATGCGAACCGTGTCAGTGGTATGTGACCTAAATGCTAAATATATCAGCTATTTGCGCGATTGTTGCGACGTGAGCTCAACTACATTTAACTTGCATGAGATTGATTTCCTGCGCATCCAGGCCATATTGGCCAAAATGCAAATGGAATTGCGTGCCGAACTGGTGCTTCTGATCAGTCGCAGCGGTCAGCCGATCGTGATTTCCGGATCAGCGGCTAACATCGACTGCACGGCGCTGGCCTCTCTGGCTGCCGCCAACCTGGCTGCAACGGATGGATTGGCAAATATTGTGGGAGAAAGGGAGTTCTCGGTTCTGGTTCACCAAGGACGCCAACGCAGCCTTTTTATTTCGGATTTGCTGAAGAGATTCTCCCTGGTGCTGGTTTTCGATGCCTCGGCATCCTCGGGCATGGTGCGCTATAAATGCAAGCGCACTACCCAGTTGCTGGAAGATGTGATTCGGGATTTTCAGAAGAGAATGGAAAATACCATCTCTTTTGCGGATTCCCCGCAGTTCAGTGATGAAGAACTTGAAGAACTGTTGGGACAGTAAAACATTAATAATTTTATGAAAATAGGAAACTGAGTTGACGTTCATTAATTACGTTGCGCGGGAAATCAATTGCAAGATTGTCTACTATGGGCCCGGTCTGGGCGGGAAGACGACAAATCTGCAATATATCTACCAGATCACAAGCGTCGAGAACAAAGGCAAGCTGATTTCTCTTGCCACTGAGACCGAGCGAACCCTCTTTTTCGACTTTTTGCCAATTGATCTTGGCCAGATTCGCGGATTTCGCACACGCTTTCATCTGTATACTGTGCCCGGCCAGGTGTTCTACGATTCCAGCCGCAAGCTGATTCTAAAGGGAGTTGATGGCGTAGTATTTGTCGCCGATTCCCAGGAAGAGCGAGTTGACGCAAATCTGGAGTCTATATCGAACCTTGCCCAGAATCTTAAAGAACATGGGTTCGATCTGGAAAAGATCCCCTATGTCCTCCAGCTAAACAAACGCGATCTGCCGAGCGCCATGCCGTTGGAAGACATGAAGCAGCAGCTTTTGGTAAAGGGAGAGCCGGTTATTGAAGCGGTCGCGACGCAGGGCGTCGGCGTGCTCACTACGCTAAAGGCGGTAGCCCGCCAGGTATTGGTCGAGCTTAGAAAAAGCGCCTGATGTCCGGTGCAGGAAAAGCCAGCGCCGTCATTCCCAAACCGGAGCAACTCAAAGAATAAAAGCAGCCACCGATTCCACGGATTTCACAAATTATGACAAGCAATGTATGGCCGGACCTCGGGCAGCGCTCCGCGCTGCTGGCCATACAGTCATTCGTGCAATTCGTGAAATCCGTGGCTGCTTTTTTTATGATCTGTAAAGATCCGTTGGACGCATTACACTAGATGGGTCCGCTTCCGCGTATCTGCAAAAAACTTGCGGGTTTCTTTTATAACGGTCTCCGGCTGGTCATGGTGCACCCAGTGGCCGGCTTTTGCCACGCTCAGCAGTCGATGATCGGGGATCGCAAGAATGCGTCCTTCTTTGCGGGGATCGCCAGTCCAACTGTCCTCTCCTCGGAACAAAAGAACGGGGCATCGGATCTGATTCCAGATTTCCTGAGTATCCTTCTCATCAAAACTATGGGGCGCGATCGCCCGCACGAAATTATCGAACTTCCACGCGAGAGTTCCATCCGCGTTCCAATTGGAACCGAATAGCGTCAGATGGCGCGCCATCTCATCCGAGAGATAGGAATTTGCTTTGTGCATGCGTTCGTAGGCCGCTTCCAGGCTTGGATATCTGTGAGGACTGCGCTTTTCAAAATCGCGCATGGCCTCGATCCAATTCCGCAGTTGCTCATGCGCCGGACGAAGCGGCAGGATGCTGGGAGGCGGTGCTACCCCCTCAATGGCTACGAGCTTCTTGACGCGGTCCGGATAGATTCCGGCATATTGAAGGACGATGGCGGCTCCAAGGGAATGGCCGATCAAATAGACAGGGAATCCGTCAACAATATCCGCAAGCGCCGAGAGGTCCAGGACGTATTCTGAAACGCTGTACATAGCGCCGGGGGCCCAGTTGCTGTCACCATGTCCCCGGAGGTCGGGGGCTATGATTCGAAAATCGTCTCGAAAAGCCTCTGCAATTGGATCCCAGCTTCGTGCGTGATCCATTCCTCCATGAACAAGTATCAGATTCGGTTTGCCGCTGTTTCCCCAGTCCCAGAAATGCAGTTTCAGGCGGTGTGAGTAATAATATTGCGAAATGGGTTCTCGTGACATGGAAAGTCGCCTCATGTTTTTTTGCCGCAAAAGATCAGAAACAATCAGTGTTTTTTGGGCGGGAAAAGTAGGGAAAGAATAATGGAGCCGATCAATATCGCGGCCACGATTGCCAGGGATAATCCGATCGGAATCGCATAGATGCCGCTCAGCAGCATTTTGAGTCCGATAAAGGCCAAAACTATGCCAAGGCCCATTCCCAGATAGACGAAACGGTTCACTACCGCCGACAAAAGAAAATACATGGAGCGAAGGCCCAGGATCGCGCAAATATTGGAGGTATACACGATGAACGGATCGCGCGTAACGCCGAAAATGGCGGGGATGGAATCGGTGGCAAAAACAAGGTCTGTCGCCTCGACCGTCACGAGAACCAATGCGAGTGGAGTCGCCATCAGCTTTCCCTGGTGTCTCTGAAAAAACTTTCCGGAATCGTAGCCGGATGTCATGGGCACAAAACGCTGGAAAAGCTTTACGGCCGGATTTCGTTGCGGCTCGACTTCCGCATCCCCCTGACGCAGGATCTTTATGCCGGTGACCACCAGGAAGGCGCCAAAAACGTAAATAATCCAATGGAATGCGTTGATCAGGGCTGCGCCCGCGACTATAAAGCTCGCTCTCATGATCAGAGCGCCGAGAATGCCCCAGAAGAGCACTCTGTGATGAAAGCGGTCCGGAACCGCAAAGTATGAAAATATCAGGATGAATACAAAGATGTTGTCGACGCTCAATGCATATTCGATCAGGTAGCCCGCAAAAAACTCAAGCCCGTACTGTTTTCCAAACGCCGTATAAATATAGGTGCCGAAGGATAGGGATAAAATTATCCACACAATGCTCCAGGACAGTGCTTCCTTTACGGTGACTGCGTGCGCGCGCCTGTTGAAAATGCCCAGATCGATGGAAAGCAGGACTAAAACGACCAGGATAAAGGAGGTCCAGAAGATGGGTGTTCCGATCGAATGTGCCATTATTCGTCCCTTGGGCGGATTTGCCCCGCAATAAAAATCTGCAGCATAGGAGCCGCGGGGAAAATTCCGAAGCGCGCTTCAGTCAATTCGAAGCCGAAATTGCTAAACAAGGCGCTTCCGGTTAAGCGATGCTTCATATTCCTGAAGCGTGTCGAGATAAGGACTGCAGTCTCGCCGCGCGATAACATAGTTATACGCCTCCCGGGCTGTCAAGCCGTCAGCCTTTATAAGATACGCCGCCGCAAGCGTCGGGCCGCGATTGATGCCGGCTGTGCAGTGAACATACACTTTGGCCTGGAGCGGTGCCAGCGCATTCTCAAGCTCTTCAACCGCTTGGGGAAGAAGAGTGCCAACCGCTCGTCTGTCAAAATCCGGGATTGGGATGCGGCGCATGTCGATCTTCTCAAGAAGATATGCTTGGATCAGTTTTTTGAGGGAAATGCTGTAATTTGCCAGGTCCCAATCGCTCTGCAGATTAAGAATGGACGTGATGCCCATCTGCCGGAGAATCCCTACATCCTCAGGCTTAATATGGCACCCCACCCAAAGCCGCCCGGAAATTATTTCGCTGCAGTCCAGAAACATAATAATTACTGTAGCATATCGATGGAGGGAAACGGGCGATGAAAGACAAGAACGCTTCAACCTGATAGTTGACGCTACTCTCTGGCAGAGCAGCGTCGCAGGCGATCCATTATTGCCCTTCCTAAACCTTCCTCTCGTACCGGACGCGCAACAATTTTATCCAGTGACAATGCGTCAAGCCGCCGAAGGGCACGAAAAAGGTTCGCCGCCGCTTCTCGCAAATTGCCTGAGGCAGAAAGAACTTCCACGGCGGCATAATTTCGCGGATTTTCCGGTTCGGTTAAACTGAGCAGCCCGACTTTTTCACCGGCATGAATTATTTCTGCCGATTCTTCCGCAATCTCAAGGCAGGTGCTGGTTGAATAATGCCGCTTTAGCTGTCCTGGTGCCTGCGGCCGGCTGCTCGCGTCAATAGTAATGTCCACGTTTCCGAGGATCGCCTCAATCTCTTCAATCGGAGTGCCGCCAACTCTGAGAACGCTGTACGGAGAGAGTTCCAGTGATACGATGGTAGATTCCACGCCAACCGAACAGGGACCCCCGTCAAGTATTAAATCTATGGCATCCCCGAGTTGCTCCGCTACGTGCCGCGCATCCGTAGGGCTGACGTATCCGAATGGGTTTGCACTGGGCGCGGCGATGCCGAATCCGGCCGCCTTTATCAATGCGAGGGCGGCAGGATGCGCCGGTACGCGAATCGCCACGGTGTCCAGCCCGGCCGTGACAATGGACGGAACCGAAGGTTTCTTTGCGACGATAAGGGTGAGCGGTCCCGGCCAGAATCTCTTGGTAAGGGCATCCGCGGAAGCAGGAAATTCGCCATAGTATTTTGCGGATTCAAAATCGCCTACATGGACGATCAGCGGGTCTAAGCGGGGTCGACCTTTTACCTCAAAAATCCTGGCAACCGCCTGGGGATTTCCTGCATCGGCGCCCAGCCCATAGACTGTCTCTGTCGGGAAAGCAACCAGTCCTCCCTCCCGGAGAATACGCGCGGCTATTTCTATCGCTTCCGGATTGGAAGCGCTGACAATTTTGGGGGTTGGCAAAACTTCCTCCGAAAATACTTAATGCTAAAGGATAAACACTAAATCCTCAATGCAATAGGGCCTTTCCTTGACAGTTCTTGAACCAACCGCTATAGTCAAGCGCGTATTCATAGCCGTGCCTCGTGAGTATGCCAGAGTTGGATCCCCATTTCATCCAATCGAGAAGAGAATTTGGCCTATTTTGTCGGGGCGAGCAGGGATATGCGCGGATTCAGAGAATGGCTGCGGATTTCCGGGCGGCGTTAATTATGCAGGCTACCCAAAACTATGATTGAGCAACCTGATAAGACTTTGGATGCGGAAGCGGTTTCCGAAAGATCTGATGCGGATTCTCTTCTGGTGCCTAAGTGGTATGCGCTGTACACGCGCAGCCGCTTTGAAAAAAAGATGCTGAGCGAGTTGACGGACCGGAGGATTGAGGTATTTCTGCCTATGCGGGAAATTCTCAGCCGCTGGAAAGACCGGAAAAAGAAGATTTGGGTTCCGCTATTCCCTGGATACCTTTTTGTGAATTATGTGGATACGCCCGAGAATCGCTTTCGGATCTTGAATGTGCCGGGTGCTGTGCGATTTGTGGGCTTTGAGGGGCACGCACATCCGGTTCCGGAAGAGCAGATTCTCTCGGTTCGAAGATTCCTGGAGGCCAGCATCGCTATCGATCCCTACCCGTATGTACAAGTAGGGAGCCGTGTCGAAGTGATTGCCGGTCCGTTGAAGGGAATCCGTGGGTTGCTGGTGGAGAAGCGGGGGAAATTCCGTTTCGTTATTCAGGTGGATTTGATACGCCAGTCTGTTTCCGTGGAAATTGACGCTTCGGACGTCCGCCCTGTCTAGATCAAAAATAACATAGCAGTCAGAATGGTCTGTTGCCTGTTACTCACCTATAAAACCGACGATGAAAGAACAAACGCTGATTCAAATTGTTGAAAATTTTCGTCGACGGGGTTCAGAGACGGCCTTTGTGTACCGCAGGGGCTATCGGGTTCTTCGGTGGTCTTATCGCCGCGTGGCGGAGTCCGCCTGCCAGCTGGCGGAAGAACTGCGCCAACGGGGAATCACGCGGGGAGACCGGATTGTTCTATGGGGAGACGATTGCGCCGAATGGGTCGTCTCTTTTTTTGCCTGCGTCCTGCGCGGTGCCGTTGTGGTCCCTATGGATCGCACAGCGGCGTTGGAGTTTGTCCAGCGCGTCTGTAGCCAAGTCGAGCCAAAGCTCTGCATCGCTTCTCGGGAGCAGCCTCAGATTGATCCATCCATACCCGTTATTGCTTTCGAGGATTTGCCCGACCTGATGGCGCCACACAGCACATCTCCGGGGCTTCTGCCTGATCTGAGGAGCGAAGATACAGTGGAAATTGTTTTTACCTCAGGCACCACGGCGGATCCGAAGGGAGTCGTTCTTTCTCACAAAAACATTCTGACAAATCTCGTGCCCCTGGAGCGCGAGATTGCCAAATATTTGAAATATGAGCGGTTGGTGCACCCGCTGCGTTTTCTAAATGTGCTTCCTCTCAGCCATGTGTTCGGCCAGTTCCTGGGACTTTTCATACCGCAGCTATTGGGAAGCACCGTAATATTTCACGACACACTCAATCCTTCCGAGATTATTCGCACAATCAAGAAAGAAAAAGTTTCCGTGCTTGTGACTGTGCCGCGGGTTATGGAAACGCTTCAGGCTAAATTGGAGCGCGACCTGGAAACTTCAGGCTTGTTGGCAAGATTTCGGAGAGAATTCGACAGTGCGGCCGGAACCCATTTTATCAAACGGTGGTGGCGCTTCCGCCGTGTGCACCGACAGTTCGGCTGGAAGTTCTGGGCTTTCATTTCGGGCGGCGCCAGCCTTCACGACAGGACAGACCAATTCTGGGGACGTCTCGGGTTTGCCGTTATTCAAGGCTACGGGCTGACGGAAACCACTTCGCTGATAAGCATCAATCATCCATTCCGGATGGGAAGGGGATCCATCGGAAAGATTCTTCCGGGGCGCGAAGTCAAGCTGGCGCACGATGGAGAGATTCTGGTCCGCGGCGAAAGCATCGCAAAGAATTATTTTCAGGGGCGCGAAATGAAATCCATGCCGGGAGAGGAAGGCTGGTTTCATACCGGCGACATCGGCGCTCTCGATGAGCAGGGGAACCTATATTTCAAAGGCCGCCGGAAAAATGTGATTGTCAGCCCCGAGGGAATGAACATTTATCCCGAAGATCTGGAAATCGCCCTTCGACGTCAACCTGAGGTGCGCGATTGTGTTGTGCTGGAATTGCAGCGTGAGGGAAATTCCGAAGCTTGCGCTGTTCTTATTTTGAGAAACAGGGACCAGGCCCCGGAACCCGTGATTGAAGAGGCAAACAAATCGCTGGCAGATTTTCAACGCATACGGCGGTTTCTCGTGTGGCCGGATGAGGATTTTCCGCGCACCTCCACGCAAAAGCCCCAAATTAAGGTCATTCAGGAATTCATAAATAACCGCCTTGAGGCGACGGCGGGAGGAGAGGCGAGCGGGGAAATGCTGACCGATCTGATCCTGCGCATCACCGGACGGAGGGTCGAAGGGATTTCGAGCGCGAGCAACCTGACAAAGGATCTGAATTTGAGCTCTATTGAAAGAGTGGAATTGCTCGGCGCCCTCGAAGATAGATTTCAGCTGGATCTGAATGAATCGCGTTTTACTTCCGCTAGCACGATCGGCGACTTAGAAAATATGCTCGACGAACCCAGCGCGGCAGCGTACGATTTTCCACTATCCGCGTTGGACTCAATCCGCGTTTTTCTCGGCGCTTCGGATAGTAGTTTATTACCTGTTGTCCTGGCCGGCTACGATGCTGATGGCGCGCCCAAAAATTCGAGGGCGCGAAAATTTAAAGCATCTGAACGGGCCCCTATTATTTGTGGCGAATCATGTTACCCAGGTCGACATCGGCTTTATTCTGGCTGCGCTGCCGATGCGGTTCAGGCATAGTCTCGCAGTAGCCATGCTTGGAGAACTGCTGCAGGAAATGCGATGCCCGCCCCGGACAATGGGCTTCCTGAAACGCTGCATCGAAAAAATGTCCTATGCTCTAGTGGTTTCGCTGTTCAACGTGTTCCCTCTGCCTCAGAAAACCGGGTTCCGCCAGAGTTTTGCCTTTGCCGGTGAATCCGTCGACAGAGGCTGCTCTATTCTGGTTTTTCCGGAGGGGAAGAGGACGCAGGATGGATCGCTGTCCCCCTTTCGCGCAGGCATAGGGTTGCTGACAGCCAATCTCAACATACCCGTAGTGCCGATCAGGATCGATGGCCTGTTCGAGCTTAAGAAGGCAGGCAAAATGGTGGCGCGGCCTGGCGCCGTTTCGGTAACCATCGGAAAGGCTGTCCGTTTTGCTCCTGGAACCGAGCCGCTTAAAATCACGCAAGACCTGGAGGTTGACATTAAGTCATTATGAAAAAAGTAGTCGAACGAGAACGGAATAAAACGTATTACAGGGTGCTCCATCTGCCTGTCTGGATCTGGGTCTTCTTCATTTTGCCGGGGCATTTGACCTACGATCTGTATCTGCACGGCCCGGACCGAAGACACGGAATCTGGCTGGCGATTGTTGTTGCGGTGTGCATCTGGCGCGGCTTTGCCGGCCGGTTGCCGGGCGTGGAACCTCAACCCTATATACGATACTATGGAGAGGACCAGCGGAACCTGCCCTATCGCATGGTCTGTTATACAGCCGCATGGATTGATCTGATCGTTCCGTTTGCCCTCAATCTCATCGGGGTCATTCTATCTGTCATCACCGGGAAATGGCTTCTCGCGGATCTTTATTCCTATCTCTATTACCCTCTTGCCCTGGCAATTGTCCTGGTCGCTTTCCTGAACCGAGTTCCGCGGGCACGGCGCCGCACACTCAATGAAGGCGCAGAAAAGGCCTGGTTCTATGTCGCGATCTGGACTGTGGTGCCCACCCAAGCTGCCGCGTGGGGAGCCTGGAGGCTGGGGTCACGTTTCGAATTTGGGAAACTCGAACTGAACTATCTGCGGCTCGCCGTTTTTGTTTTGATGGGTTTGACGTTTCTTCTGCTCGGTATCAGGGGAAAACTGCCCCGGTCCAAACGCTTTTATTTAACAGAACCGGCTTCCTAGCTATGAGTCTTCAACAGAATTTGTGGGTATAAACTCACGAGATTTAATCTCAGTTGAAATCATAGCCATGGCTCATAGTAGTGCAATCGCTGCCCGCCGAAGGCCGGGATAAACACTGCATCCGGAATACGCCGGACCCGCTTGAAAATCCACGGACAGAATGGATCCAGCGAATGAATCGTAAAGATGCCGCACCATTCTCTTTGGAGCCCCAACCATACCCCCACTTCGGAATCGAGCTTCATCGCGGCCACTAGGTCTGCCAGCATTGAATTATGTCCGGCAGGCAGCCGCCTGGAGCCAATACGCTCAAATAAAAATCAGCATACGGAGTGCAATAAAGGATGAATAGAATTGTTGACTCTTTCTGAGTATCAGATGTAGGAATGTCTAATCACAAATGCGATCACGGGAATCTGGGAATGATCTCTTAGGCCGAATTCGGGTTGGAGGAATTTGCTCTATGCGAAAAACAATGCACTTGTTAGCTATATTGGGATTGGCCGGATCGCTGCAGGCGGCTGATCCGTTCGTAGGAAAATGGAAGCTGAATGTCGCCAAAAGCAAGGTATCTGCTCCGAAATTGATGCCCGAGCGCGAAACACTGAAAATCGAAACCATGGACAGCGGCATAAGTTATTTGTACCAGGGCGTCCAGCTCAACGGCGTTGAATACACAATAATGTATGCTGTCAGATACGATGAAAAGGAGTATCCCGTAAAGGGCTTCATCGATGCAATATCTCTAAAAAAAAATGACGCCCTTTCCATAGAATATGTAAACAAGAAAGCCGGGAAAGAAGTGGGCAGAGGGCAACTGTTGATTTCAAAGGACGGCAAAACGCTAACCGACACGCTGAAGGGAGCGAATCCCAAGGGACCGCAGTACAGTGGTATATGGGTTTACGACAAGAAATGAAACTCGAAAGGCAGGAGGCCGACGAGATGAGATATATGCGTACTATTGCACCTTTACTGCTTCTTTTGATCTGCGGATCATCCTGCACCAGCACTCAGGCTCCGCCGCCAATAATCACTCCGGGCGGCTCCGAAATGAATCCACAATCCCTGGCCGCCGCCAAAGCTGAGATTGGGGCAGTAAGGAAGGTAAAGCTTGAGGTAGCTCAGTATGAACTGAAGCTTTATGAAGAGGAGCTCAAGGCTACCAGGGAGGAAATCAGGCAAGCTGAAAAAAAAATAAAGGGGCCCTCACCCAGTCTGCTCAATTGGGAGAATGAGCTGAAAGACAAAATTATCCAGTCGAAGGTGAAGATTCATGAAATCGAGTCTTTCCCGCAATGAGAGTCTTTGCTCTCCGCTCTGAGGAAAACTGCCGCCGTCCTTCAGATTTGCGGCGGCGTTTGCGCACAGGTTGAACAAGGGATAGCTAAACCCCGATTACGAAGTTGAGGCTTAAAAAGCAGGCATAACCAGCGTTAGGAGTAGGCATTTTGCACTACAGGCGCATTATCGAAATTCCCAAATCTCTTAAAATAATGCTCTCGTCAAAAAGATTCTGGATTCTTAATTTACATAAGCAACTATCAGAAGCTTCCATGATGTCAATCGGCATGGATCGGCAGCTTGTCCTACCTATCCTTTCGTAGAAGTAAATATCCTTAGTTGTCCCGAAGTCGGATTATGGGACAGAACGACGTTTCTCGTGCGAATGATTAAGTAACAGAATCAAGCAAATCCATAGGATTGTTTTCATTCATTTACTTTCCGATTTTCTTTGTGGCTTCAATGCTTTTGCTTAGAAGACCATGATTGCCGTATGGCCAGTCTCCAAGAAACTCCATATCGTCTACAACAAACCGCCCATTTTCTTTGATAACGATAACGGCATCGGTCCAGGCGAACGGTTTGTTGCGGCTCATTTTGTCGATATAGATGAGATTCAGGTCAATTCGATATCTGCCATTGCTTTCCTGTGACATCCCTATAGTAAACCTTGTTACGCCCTCCACGTTGCTGGAGAAACAATCTCCGTCGATAAACGGCGGCTTGTCATGGATGAGATATCCTGCCTTGGTGCGCTTTGGAGGATGATCCTTTATAAACTGTTCTCTGTATGTCAATACATCTTGAAGGAGAGAGGTCAGCCGCTTGCTCATAAAGGGAGTGAGTCGGCGTAGCTCATTTTCGTCCGGCAAACAGCCTTTCTCGTTAATAGCCTGAACAGCCGAATAGAACTGATTGGCAGCATCTTCAGGGGTATCGCTCGATGGCGATCCTTGCAGAAACGGAACCAAGAAAAGCAAGAGGATGGTTTCCTTCATTTTCGATCCTCCAGAACACAACAGAACAAAATTGCCGTCAATAGGATCAACGACATCGCGCTGCGTCTTTATAAGCCTGGAATGAAAGAATTATATCATTCAATTCGGGGTTATTCCCGTGAAGTCCCCATCGAGGAAATTACGCCAAAATGCTAAATATCGATTCCGATACTGGCATTTGTCGCTGATTTGAGTCTTTCCAGTTTGCCGCTATAGCCCGCAATGCTCATGTAGCGCGATTCTGTTCGTGATCTCCAAAAAAGGGAAGCATCCCACAGCTGAAGTAACTGTGATAGATTTTGTAATTATAGCAAAGGCTAAGTATAGAGAAATTTGTCCTGGGAGGGTTTGCGGAGCTGCTGTTCTTTTCTTGTCTCCTCGCGATTGAAGGTGCCTCTTTAACATCTACTGCTGAACCGCCGCGATCCGAATTCCCTTCTGCAGAGAATAAACATAAACAGGAAACTGCTCAAGAGTCATTCAAAATCAAGCTGAATGTTGCCCTCGTTACAACAGATGTAACGGTGATGGGAACGCGCGTCCCTGAATTTCAAATGGAAGATTTTGCGATTTACGATAACGGTGTTCCCCAGAAAATAAGTCACTTCTCTCGCGGTCATTATCCGCTCGCCGTTGCCTTTCTTATTGATAAAAGCTCGAGTGTGCAGCGGTATTTGTCCATACTCAAAAGCGCTGCATTGTCATTGCTCAAGCCTTTGCAGCCGGAAGATCAAGTTTCCCTGTATTCATTCGACTGGACTCCGGTGAAGCTCAGCGGCCTTACTAACGATCGCCTGGCCATCGTCAGGGAGATAAAAAACATAAAAGGCCAAGACAGTGCCACATTCATCTACGATGCGATCCACGTTGTTGCCGAATATCTGGTTGAGAATGCTCCCGACCGTCGACGAGCCATAATCCTTATTTCAGATAACTGTAATATCGGAGGTCAACATAACGCGGATCACGCACGAAATGATATGCTGAAAACCTCTGCTACTCTCTATGGAATCAGATCTTCCGGAGAAAACTGTCCCGAATCGGATAATCAGGTCCGATGGTTGGCATCAGAGACCGGAGGAGAGATACTGAACGCGAATACTGCGGCTTCATTTGGTGCAGCATTGGAAAGGGCCATAACAAATCTTCGGCAACAATATACCCTTGGTTTTGCCCCCTCGAATGCTGGAGAGGAAGGAGCCTTTCATAAATTGACTGTAAGCATAACTGCGGAAGATCGGTGCCCCGGGTGTCAGGTCCTGGCACGAAGCGGTTACTACCCTGGACCCAGTGTGCCTTTGATCTCACGGGAAGACGATTCGGCAACGCGTCATCAGACGAAAGGATTAACCGATCAAGAGTTGATTCAAGTAATCATGCTTACAGCCGGCACAGATCCGCTTGAGCTTCGGGATGTCCCTTTCACTGTAATAGCATCGAAGCAAATTGATTCACAGCGTCAGCCGCAGCTCAAGTTGGATATTCGCATTGACATTGCCGGGATAGCATTCGCAGAGGAAGAGGGAATACACGCATGTAAACTGCATGTTGGAGTATTGTATGCCGACCGGGAGGGAAATATTCTCGGGACCGACTGGAAAACCGTTCAGGGGCAGTTGAACGAACAGAACTACTCTCAAGCTATTAAGGATGGGATCCTGGTTTCAACCATGATTCCAATTATGACTGAGAAGCAGTTTGTCAAAGTTATTGTCTATGACGATAAAAACGATAAATTGGAGAGTAAAGCCATTAATTTGGAAGCACAGGAAAAGCGGAATTGGGAGGAAGGTTGTTTTCTTGGAATCGGATTATTTGCACCCTAGACGCATAGCGGACTTGTCAGAAACCCGAAATTCTTGGTAATTCCCCAAAAGTCGGCTCCAAAAAATACGGTTCTTGGAGGTAGAAAATTGTGTCCGAATTTCACATCCGTTTCTTTACTTGTAGACTCTCAATGAACTGCGGACAATAAATGAAGGACCAGACGGTTGAAAAGTGACATACACAAAATGTGATTTTCCGTTTGCGAATAGTTGCCAATAACTTCCCGGAATCCCATGCACTTCTTACCGTGCATAGTAGAGTTGCGTAATCGCCCGATGAACGCGCAAGGATTTACCTGGCATTCAGATCCTTGATCAGCACGACGTCGGTCGTGGTGTAGGCGCGTACGACGGCCAGTTTTTTGCCGTCGCGTGACATAGCGACACCTCCCAACTGAGGGAACTGATCGTTTTTAAATTTGGTCAATTGTTTAGCTTTCCCGCCATCCAAGGATCTTTGCCAGATGTTCCACACTCCACTGCTGGTCTTCGCATATAGAAGCGCGCGGCTATCCGCAGTCCATCCCTGTGGCAGGCCCAATTCCGGGTCCATGTCGAATGTTTTGACGGGCTGTCCTCCCGTGGCAGGGATAATCATGGGTTTTTGGAACCCCGACATTAACTCTCGTATGAGTACCCATTTGCCGTCGGGGGAGATCTGCCCACTGCCATACCGTTCCCAGATCCGGATGGGATTGCCGCCGTCGATCGGCATCCTCCAGATTCCTACGCCTTTTGGATCCGATGTGCCATAAGTCAGCCAGGCCCCGTCTGGCGAGCACGAAGGCTGGAACTCGCCCGCGCCGTTGGTCAGTTGCCGCGCATCGCTGCCATCAGGATTAGATCGCCAGATGTGCGGAGTCCCAGCGAGGTAGGAGAGGTACACGAGATGCCGCTTGTCGCCGCACACAGCAGGCGTGGCAGTCAATCTGCCTTCAGCCGTGAGTTGGCGCGGTGGAGTGCTATCAGTTGCCATGATCCATAGCTGAGGGTTTTGACGGCCGTCAGGCGCTCCAAATATAATGTTGTCATCGCTGGTCCAGACCAGGCCCGACACGCCATCCTGGCGGCCTTTACTGATTTGGCGCGCGCGCGTAGGATCGCCGACAGGAACCACCCAGATTTGGGCGATGGTTTCTCCCTGAACCGCAACCAACGCGCTAGCATCCATGTTGAGGCTAAGACTGGAGTAACTGTTCAAGTCATTTGTGATCCTGCGCACATCGCCTTCCGGATAGGAAATGTACCAGATCTGAGAGGTGCCGGACCGTTCGCAGGCGTGGTTGATGATCCCGCGACTGTTGGGCAGCCACACCCCAGGCGAGAGGTCAAACCACGTGCGTGAGCCAAAGCGCCGTGCTGGCCCGCTTTCCGCCGGTATGGCCTCCAGACCCATTGAAAACCCGCCGCTGAACGAAACGATACTGCATGATAAAGTCTTACCATCCGGCGACAAGGACGCTCCCCTAATCAGCTCCGGGAAGTTGCGAGTGGCAAGTTGCCGCTCACCGCTGCCATCGATGTTGACGGTTAACAAAACGCTCTCACCGCCTTTACTTCTCGTGAGAATGAGACGCTTCTCGTCCGGCGATAGGTGCCCTGATGTAGTGCCATCCGGCGACTCGATCAGTTTCCTGGAATTACCTCCCAAAACTGGCATCTTGCACAGTGACTGACGAGGTTTGCCCGTGTTAAACACATAGTATAGGGAGTTGCCGTCGCGCGAGAATGTCACATCGTTGAAATTTCCCTCGGCAGGAGGCAGGATTTGAACATTGCTTCCGGTGACCACATGCCGTAACCAGAGGCTGCTTTTCCCGTTGTCGGTAACGGCGTGGACCACATATTTGCCGTCGGGCGAGATTGCCGCCATGCTCGCTTTTCCGGAGTCGGTCAGCCGCGTCATCTCCATGCTCTCGAAGGGGCGGGGCGGTGGAGGCATGAGCCGGCGATATAATAGCGTGCCCAAGGCAGTTACCAGCACAAGTGCTGCTACCACAATCAAAATCCGGCGTCCGACCAGGCGGCGGAAGCTCCGGGCTTTTGTGGCTGTTTCTGGCGTTATGGTTACGGCAACGCAGCCCGAATCGCTATCGCGCATCAGGCGCTGCAGGTCGACGCGCATTTCGGAAGCGCTCTGAAAGCGAAAGTCGCGGTCTTTTTCGAGAGCTTTATTTATGATGCGCTCCAGTTCATCGGGAACCTCCGGATTCAAACGCACCGGCGATATAGGAGCTTTGGTGAGAATTGCGGTGAAGACAACTGCCGAGGTGCTGCCCGTAAATGCCTGCTGACCTGTCGCCATTTCGTAAAGGACGACGCCAAAAGAGAACAGGTCTGTGCGGGCATCGAGTTCCTCGCCGCGAGCTTGCTCGGGCGACATATAAGCCACTGTCCCTAGGATCGTGCCTTCTTCGGTCACTGGCTCCAGCGTCTGGGTCGTGCCGGACTCATCGACCGGCGCCGGTTCGGTTAGCTTGGCCAGGCCGAAATCCAGCACCTTCACCAAGCCCTTTTCCGTGACCATGATGTTGGCCGGCTTCAGATCACGGTGAACTATGCCGGCAGTGTGCGCTGCTGCGAGCGCATCGGCGATCTGCACCGCGTATTTCAGAACCTCGCCAAACGGCAAGCCTTTGCGCCGGATCAATTGGTTGAGCGTCTTGCCCGTTATGTATTCCATCGCGATGAAATCGACGCCCTCGGACTGGCTGATGTCGTGGATCGTAACAATACCCGGGTGGTTCAGAGCAGAAGCAGACTTAGCTTCCTGCACGAAGCGTCGTTTTCTCTCGCGGTTGGCCACTGCCTCGGAATGAAGCACCTTGATTGCCACGCTCCGGTCGAGATGTGTGTCTCGAGCCCGATAGACTTTTCCCATGCCTCCAGTGCCAATGCAGTCCAAAATCTCATAATGGCCCAATGATTTGCCTGTCAGAGAAGACGCTTGAGGTTCCCCGAGCAGGCCGCCTTCATACGCGGGTGAATTCAGAAAATCTCCCGGCTTCTCATGCATCGAAATCAAATTCTGGACTTCCGAGCGTAAATTCCTATCCGAGGCACACGAACTATCCAGAAAAGCTGTACGCAGGCTCGGGTCAAGCGCGAGCGCTGCGTGAAAGAGCTCCTCAACAAGAACAAGTCGTTTCTTTTCTTCCATATCCGGAGCTCAGTGCACTCATAAAGGAATCATTGGCTTGTGCCCAATTAGCTGCCCAGATTGTGGCGGAGCAGCGCCCGCGCAAAATTCCACTCACGTTCCACTGTGGCGTGAGATATGCCCAGAACTCTTGCGGCTTCTTCTATGGTTAATCCCCCGAAAAACCTCATCTCCACAATCCGTGCGTGCCGCGGCCAATTGGCTGCGAGTTCATTTAAAGCGCCGTCCAGCGCTTCCAGATCGATCTCTTCTTTCCCAACAACCCGGTCCGCTTTGCTCAGCGAAAGCCGTAGCCTATCGCCGCCTCGCTTCTCCGCATATTTGTGACGTGCCGCGTCCACGAGAATATTCCGCATCAGCTTTGAGGCGAGGCCATAAAATTGGGCCCGGCTTTCCAGCTTCACATTCTTATCCACCATGCGCAGGTAGGCTTCATGGACTAGTGCGGTGGCTTGGAGAGATGGATTAGGACCCTTTGGGCGGAGGTGTCCTCGCGCAAGCCGGCGAAGTTCGTTGTAGACAACAGGTATCAACTCATCCGCTGCGGAATGATCGCCGCCGCTCCACCGGATTAATAGTTGGGTTACATCGCCGACACCCTTCACTCAGTCCCCTCCGGATCGCGGCCAGCTTCTGTGCCTGTATGCCCACATACTACATTGTGGGATATAGTATATCAGGTTGTCTTTTTTTCGCAACCGATGAGGGGATTTGGAAGCTAATTCCGTTTGTAGAGTTACAAGGCAAATTGAAAAGCAAATTGCGACCGATGGAAGCGACCTCAACATTCAACCTAATGTTCAGGGAGTGGATATGACTGAGGACCTTTCATTCACCTCTCGAGTCTTTCCTGCAACCCCTCAGCTTTTCCCTTGTGCGAGACAGCTTCAATCTGAACCCAATATTCACAGCGCCTTCGTCACCACTGTAAAGGCGGTGCCCGAAGATAACAATTGAGGAGAAAACAATGAAAACAGCGAAATGGTGGTTAGGTGGCTTTATTCTTATTCTTGGGTTAGTGAGTGTAAATGCCCAACAAGAGAATCCAAAAGGAACTCTGAAAATAACTTCGCCCTGGTATCAGGAAAATCCAGTAAACATGGGCCCGTCAATCAATACCGATGCCAGGGAGGCAGAAGCTACTTTTACAGCAAATGGCGAAACCATGTACTACAATTGCTCACACTGGGTCGGAACCAAGCTAGATAATGACATCTGCGTCTCGTATTTTGAGGATGGTGAATGGACTCAGGGTGAAGTTGTCGAGTATCCCATTAGCACGCCAGCTACAGAGGTCGAACCCTATATCTCCCTCGACGGAAATAAACTGCAGTTCATGAGCAACCGATCCGGTGGAAAGGGTTTGCAGGACATATGGATTTCAGAGAAAGTGGATGGCGTGTGGCAGGAACCTGAAAACCTTGGCGAACCAATAAATTCTCGCTTTATGGATCATTGCTTGTACTATTCAGGGCCGGATGAGAATACCGGCTATCTTACGAGGATGGACGACACGGATGATCCCGATAGACAGGGTAACAATGACATCTATGTCGTACACAGGGTAAACGGTGTATGGCAGAAACCTGTAAATCTTGGGCCAAATGTAAATTCGCCCTATAGTGATCATCATGGAATGGTTTCACCCGACGGGAAATCTATCTACTTCAATTCTGACCGGCCAAGAACGGATGAGCAAAAAAGAATTGGGAAAGCTGTGGATGAGGACATCTATGTATCAACAATGGATGCAAAGGGAGTTTTTGGACCGGCAGTCCCTGTGACTCCACTTAATATAGATGGCTATCATGACCGGTGCGTAATGTTTACGACGGACCATAGAGTCGTTCTTTTTGACTCAGAGAGACCAGGCGGATATGGCAACAAGGACCTGTATTGGATGTATTATGAGAACATAAAGCACATTAAATAACGTCAACAGACGATACTCAGGGTTGTGACTTATTCGACGTTGAACCATGCGCCTCTCCTGGCACCAGCCTTGGCGTGATAGAATTAGCGGTTTGGCGCGAAAGGAAATAGTAGGCGGCTACTGTTCCATAATACTGTTTGCACAAGGGCCGCACTTCGGGGCGGCCTTTCTTTTTGCCGGGCTGTGTAATGCAATTATCCTAGAAGTGGAATCCTAGTAAGTCCCCCGAAGTCCGTTCTCGGAAGTTACTATACTCCATCGATGGTTTCCGAAAAGGTTATATTTAGGAAGTTGAGCCAAATCACTTGCAGGATGGCCCGAGACTGACCCAAGTGGCCAGCTCAGGCCATTAATTTGAGCAAAGGGATGAGGTCTCGCGTCCTAAGATTTGAAACCACTTCTTTGGAGGACAATATGAATTATCGGATTGCAGTACTTTCCGTTTTCGTGGGAATCGCGATTGGGTCGTTATGCATAGGCCAGGGGAAGCCGACAGTAAAAAGCCAGATTGCCTCGGATATCAAGATGTCGGATCATGGCAGAATTGAGAAGCTTCTAGGTGAGGTTGCAGAACTCCAGAATAAACTCGCTGCATCATAGGCGCATTATCGAAATTCCCAAATCTCTTAAAATAATGCTCTCGTCAAAAAGATTCTGGATTCTTAATTTACATAAGCAACTATATCAGAAGCTTCCATGATGTCAATCGGCATGGATCGGCAGCTTGTCCTACCTATCCTTTTTTATACTCTCCGGTTCCGGCCAGGAATGTTTCGGGTATCGCCGCTGCAGCTCTCGACGGATAGCCGGGTAATGATTTCCCCAAAATCCGGCCAGATCCTTTGTTACTTGCACGGCGCGCCCGTTGGGTGCAAGCAGGTGAACGGTTAAGGGAATTCGTCCTGCGCAAATGACCGGTGAAGAAACCATGCCAAAAAAATCCTGCAGACGGGATTCGATCCACGGAAATCCCTCATTCTCATAATGGACTTTAACGGTGCGCCCGGATTTCAGCTTGATGCGTTCCGGCGTTTCCCGCCGGAGGAGCGCGCGCTGCCGGTCTGTCAGCCTATCCATTAGAGCATCCACAATCGATGAAGCAGCCAATTCCGCCAGACTGCGTTTCCCGGCGCACAACAACTCTACTGCCGCACGGATTTCCGGTTCCGCCGCCTGCGTTGGACTTTCCTCGGGAAAACACTGCGAGACCAGGGAGAGTCTCGACCGAAATGCCTGAATGGAAGAGACGTCATGAAACGGGAGATGTTCCTTGCTCAAGACCGCAGATGCAAGGATATGAGAGCTTTCTTCAGAAGGTGGAGCTGTCCTTGAGGTTTCTTCCAGGGCAACCTGTTCGTAGGACGTCCGTCGGATTTCGTCCACCCTTCCGGCGTGTTCATTCCAAACCAACTCTGTTTTTTGAGAAATAGACTCAGGGAACAGGCCGGCAAGCCATTCCACTTCAATGGCCGATGCAAGCCGGATTTTGGGACCGGAAGCTTTTGAGGCGAGCTTTTCTTTTTGCTCCTCCGCATCGACGGCAACGACAAACGAGGGTTCTCGGACAACACTGGCCGGCGAAAGAATCGCGGACCCGCCCCCCGCCAATAAAATCTCGCGCGCTCCGGCCTTGCGGCGTTTAGCGACGCGGTCGGGAAACGCGGATAAAACTGAAATCAAAAGCGCTTCATCCGTTTCGCTTGCCGCGCGTGGAGGGGCAGGCGCGCGCGTATGGGCGGACACTATTCTGTGCAACTGGCGCTGGCTGCGCCGAACCGCATGAACGGCTCTCGCGTCAAGCCCCAGCGCAAAAACCCGATCCGATTCAAAGCGGGCACTCTCCGCTTCCTGAAACCTGTCGAGCAATTCAAGAAGGTCGGATGGTCCTGAGGCATGCTTTTGAACCTTCAAATGAGGTTCGGCCAGATTAGTCCGCACATCCAGCCGGATATCGCGTTCGGACAGAAGCGCTGCCAACAGCGTGCTTGATTCCGCGATATGCAGCTTTTCCCCTTCCATGATGAGGCGAGCCAGTCTTGGGTGCACAGGCAGTTGCAGCATGCGACTGCCCAAATCGGAAATGCGCCCTTCTCCGGTGATTGCTCCCAGTTTAGCCAACAATGCTTCCGCTGCCTCGATGGCGGACACGGCCGGCGGTTCAAACCATTCAAACGAGGCTATATCCCGAATTCCTGTGCCATGAAGCAGAAGAGAAGTCTCGGCCAGATCCGCCCGTTTGATCTCGGGCGTATCGTGTTCCGGGCGGGACAGAAAATCCTGTTGTGTGTAAAGCCGTATAACACGACCTGCCTGTGTGCGGCCGGCGCGACCGGCGCGTTGGGTGGCAGAGGATTTGCTGATCCTGCCTGTGATGAGGGTTGGAAAGCCGCTCCACGGTGAATGGCCGGCAACGCGCGCGAGCCCCGAGTCGATGACTGCCGCAATCCCGGGAATTGTGATCGAGGTCTCTGCAACATTCGTAGCCAGGATCACTTTGGTGCAGGCGGCCGGTTCAATGGCACGTCGTTGCTCCGAAGCGGGAAGGTCGCCGTGCAGTAAGTGCAGTGAAATGCCCAGGCGCGCGGTCGCAGGCCGCAGCGCTTCCGCGGAACGGCGTATTTCCGCAGCACCCGGAAGAAAAACCAGTATGTCGCCCTCTAGACCGTCGCGCAGCAATCTGGAAACGGCAGCGGCAACCCTTTCGTGCAAAGGACGGGGGTCGGGCTTTTCCTGGTATTCGATTTCGAGATCGAAAGGAGATTCTCCGGCGGACAAAAGCTGCGAATCTGGAAGATAGGCGGCAAGAGGAGATGCGTCCATGGTAGCCGACATCACCAGAAGTTTCAGTTCGTGGTTTCGATCCTGCAGCTGTTTGAGGAATGCGAGTGCCAGATCCGTTGCCAGGTGTCTTTCATGAAACTCGTCCAGGATTACCGCGGAAACGCCCTCCAGCCTGGGATTGCTAACTATTTTGCGCGCCAGTATGGCTTCGGTCAGGAACCGGATGCGAGTGGACGGGCCGGCAACGTTTTCAAAGCGAATGGAGTATCCGACCGTCTTGCCGGGCTTCTCGCCAAATTCCTCTGCGACCCTGGTTGCCGCGAGACGTGTTGCAAGCCTTCTGGGCTCAAGTATCAAAATTTCGCCCTTTTCTGCAAATCCCGCATCATAGAGCGCTCTAGGAATGCGCGTCGTCTTTCCGGCGCCGGGCGGTGCCGTGAGAATCAATGCTTTAGAGGAGCGCAAAGCCGAAATGATTTTCGGGAGATGAGGATCGATGGGCAGAGGAATCATTATTTACGATTGACACTTTGCGATTGACGACTGGAAATCGCTAATCTTGAAGGGCTGAAATGACGGATTCACAGATCTTCCTTTGAGCTTCCGAAATGCTTCCGTTCTCCGGCTTGCCATTGGACCAGTAAAACAATAAAAAGCTTTCTGGATGGATCCATCCAGAGGAGAGATCCGGAATCTGAAAAATGTCCAAAAGCTTTCGGCGAAAAAACTTTGCCTGTCCAATCCGACGCCGAGGGTTTGGACCATAGTCCCTCAGATGCGGTGAACAGGTCGACTGTTTCAAGCTTGAAATAGCGGCGATGGTTGTATATCCCTCGATTCAGGAGCATCTGGGCAAAAATCCCGAGATCCTGCGCGCTGCTGACTAGTCCCGCAATCCGTGATTCCGGGGAGAGCTCGCCGCCGCGGCTAATCCCCCTGGGCAATGACTGCATTGTATTCTTCATGCCGAGCGGAATGAACAAATGTTCGGCAAGATATCGTTCCATCGGGACACCTGTCGCTCTGGATAGAATGCGGCGCAAAATCTCTTCATCAACCGGCTTTCCTTTTTTTCTCCGTTTGTCCTGGATCTCAGCAAATCCCGGAAACACAGTTTTCCGATTTGCATATCGTTTAATTCAGGCAGGTAATCTTTGAAAGGAGCTTCGAGAAGAAGGCTGCCCGAATCTAGCGCGAACATGGCTGCGGATGCGAGGCTTACGGGCTCTGAGAATGAAACATTTCCATATGCGGTATCGGAAGATGTCTTGGGCGAATCGCCCGAATCCCCTGTCCTGCCCGCCGCACGGTTCAATACAATCTTGCCTTGATGACCGACGAGCAGCACGGCGCCGGGAAATATTCCATCTTCGATGGAAGAATCCAACAGGCGGACACTCTGCTCAAGCCCTTCCTTCGCAGGCTCCAGATCTGCAGCGGATGCCGGTTTCAGGATCATTTCCAATTTTGGAATGGTGCGCCCTTCTCCTGATTTGGAAAATCCTGGGATGGATACAGGCATCCTTCCCGTGATGCCAATCTCACCGGCGAGAGCCTTTGCCGCCGCCACTTGCGAAACATCGGAATAGCTGAACGTACACAGGTATGTGCCGATGCGAGGCGCAAGCGGGAGGATGTAGGGATTTCCAAAGGCGATCCAGATCAAAGGCTTGTTGGTGGCCTGCAGCTTTTGAAGGATATTGCTCTGGGCGTCCGATATTGCCGCAGCGGTCTGGCCGGAGACCAGCCGAATGAAAGTGGAACACACAATCAGGTCGGCCTCGGATGCGGCTTTGTCAATAGAGGCGAGCAGCTCATTGGAAACGCGCGCGTTAGCCCAAATCGTCCTTGATAGAGGGAACCGTTGGCGCATTTCAGTCTGGAAAACTGCGCCCGGCGCCGATTCAAGGTCAGGCGTAAGAACAAGACTGAAGATGCGGGGATAGCGTGTGGGATCAATGGGGAGGAGTTGTTGATCGTCTTTCAGGACGGTGACCGATTGATCGGCAATGTCCTGGGCTAATTTCGTATTTTCTGGCGATGCGATTATCTTGCCTATTTGTTTGACCGAAACAGTGCGCAGGCGATGGAGGTTCAGGCGGCTTTTGGCCCTTAAAAGTCTGCCCACCGATTTATTGATCCGGCTTTCGGAAATATCGCCACGAAGGACCGCGCGCTCTACTTCATTAATTGCCACCGTGGCATTTTGAGGCAGAATCAGGACATCGGCGCCCGCCTGAATAGCGCGCACTGCCGCCAGACCACCCCAAAACCGGTTGGTTATGCCCCCCATTTCGAGCGCATCGGTGACCACGAGCCCTTTGAATTGGAGCGTATCCCGCAACAGACCGCTCAAAATTTTCGAGGAGAGGGTGGCAGGCAATTGGGATTCTCCGGTCACGTTGGGGACCGCTACGTGCGCGGTCATTATGGAATCCACGCCGGCTTCGATGGCACTTCGAAATGGCGCCAGCTCCACAGATTGCAGCCTGACCAGATCGGAAGGTACCACCGCCATACCCAAATGAGAATCCGTAGCGGTATCTCCATGACCCGGGAAATGTTTGGCTGTAGTTAGTACGCCTCCTGTTTTTGCGCCTCGAATGAAAGCCGAACCAAGCCGGGCAACGAGCTGCGGATCTTCGCCGAAAGAGCGGATATTTATTACCGGATTATTGGGATTATTGTTTACATCCATTACAGGGGCGAAGATCCAGTGCACTCCCAGCGCTCTGGATTCCCGGGCAGTGACGACTCCCTGTTGATAGGCGAATTGTTCGGAACCGGTAGCTCCCAGTGCCATGGTCCACGGAAAAGAGGTTGTATCCGCGATGCGGAAGGCCGCGCCGCGTTCAAAGTCTCCCGCGACCAGGAGCGGCAGTCCGGATACGATTTGAAGATCGTTCAGGAGAACGGCGGATTCGTAAATGTTGCCGGCAAACAGAACCAGTCCACCGATATGGTTCTTCCTTATTTCATTTTGAATTGCCTGGAAATCCTCGCTGCGGCGGTTTAAAAATTTTCCGGGAACCCGGACCAGGATCATTTGGGCAATTTTGTCTCTTAAGGAAAGCGATTTCAGAGTTCTGTCGGCCCAAAGATCGCCGGGCGGAGCAGAGAACGCGGACAATACCGCGCACAGGCAAACCACCGCGAAGATGAGCATTGCCCGGGGCTTCGAGTCTTTGAGCCCAGGATGCAGGATGGGCTGCAGCGACTCAAAGACTCGAAGGCGCGAGGGATTCACGGTTCCTCTATCCAAAATAAAGCGTCTCGGTATTTACGGGGAATCCGAGCAGCTTCAGATATGTAAACAGCTGCATTTTGTGGTTAACAAAATGTTCCCGGAAATCGAGCGACATTTTTTCCAAGTTGGCTTTCCATCCCCAGGGAACAGATACGATTTTGTTGGCAAAATCCTCTTCGGTGACGCCGGCGAGAACGTCACGCAGCGTGGTTTTGTCCTTCTCAAGCTTGGCCAGTGCTTCCGGCACGGTGCATGTGGGCATCTGGCCCTGCTTCATGGCTTCGCTCATTTCTTCGGGTTTAGGCCAGCTATTGTTTACCAGCATGCGCATTTCCGTTCCGATGCCATCGCCCAGGTGGCAAATCAACTGCCCCATAGTCATAAAATTCGGGCCCGGCTTCCAGTCCAGCTTGTCGGCGGGAATCATTTTCAGCAGAGATTCGGCGGGGCGGAATGCGCTCAAAGCATAGTCATAAAATTCATCCTTTTTCACAATTTTCCTCCTCTACTGATGGTTGATGGTTGAGATTTTAAACGGGACCAGAGTATCACAAGGAACTCGGTTGCGCACGGCGGATTGTTGGATATTTGATGGCGGTCCGGGCCTGAGAAATTAATAATTTATAGCAATGCACAGGAAAGGCTTTTGGATTAGAATGTTCCATAAAACCAGAGGTCCTGAAGATGAAAGCTGAGAAAGAAATGCCTTTGGGGGAAAATGCTGCCCAGCCGTTGAATCTTTCGAGGGTAATGCCTGTCGTCTATGACGAGCTGCGAAAACTCGCTCGGAGATACATGGCGCGCGAGAGGGCCGGACAAACGATTCAGGCGACGGCCCTGGTACACGAAGCCTATCTGAGACTGATGAAGGAGAAAGCGCCTGTCTGGCAAAACCGAGCTCATTTCTGCGCCATTGCCGCAGGCATCGATGCGGGAAATTCTGGTGGAAAGAGCGCGTGCGCGTGCGGCAGCGAAACGAGGCGGATCGCAGGTGCGGGTGAGCCTGAGCGACGTTCGGGCGTCAGGCAAAGATGCGTCGTTCGATATGCTCGCATTGCACGAAGCCCTGGAGCGGTTGTCCAAAATGGATCCTCAACTTGTCCGCATCGTTGAGCTTCGATTTTTCGGCGGGCTTACCGTAGAAGAAACAGCGGAAGAAATGGGCACGTCTCCGGCTTCTATCAAGCGGGCGTGGAGCATGGCGAGGGCGTGGTTGAAGAGAGAAATGGAGCAAATCGAATGAATCCTGAGCGCTGGCAACTGCTCAAGGAATTATTTGAGGCGGCTCACGATAAAACCCCGACAGAGCGAGCTGCTTTTCTCGATAATTTCTGCCGCGGCGATCCAAGTCTGAAAAAGGAAGTGGAGGATCTTACGGCCAGCTACACAAGCGGCGGTTTTCTTGAAAAGCCGGCCTGGGAATCTGTTCCCGAACTCTTTGATGCTCAGGCAGCCGAAACGTTGATGGGCCGCCGGCTGGGGCCCTATGAGGTAGGGAGTGAAATCGGAAGAGGCGGGATGGGGATTGTGTATTTGGCGCGTGACATGCGGCTGGACCGGCCTGTCGCCATTAAAATGCTGGCGCCCAACTACACCAGGGACGCGCAGCAACGCGAGCGTTTGAAAAGGGAAGCGCGCGCGGCGGCCAGGCTTTCCCACCCCGGTATTGCCACCATTTATGCGCTGGAAGAGTTCGATGACAGTGTCTGCATCGTTTCGGAATATATCCAGGGTCCCACGCTGTGTCAAATCATGTCCAAAGGAAGGCTCCCTTTTGATCAAGTACTGGATATTTCGATTCAGATCGCGCGCGGTCTTGTCGCGGCGCACGAAGAGGGCATCGTGCATCGCGATCTGAAACCCGAGAATGTTATCCGGACAGAATCCGGAATCGTCAAAATTCTCGATTTTGGCCTGGCCAGGGTAGAACCCAGGGAAGGGGCTGACGCCTATCCGCGCCTGACGCAGTCGGGCGTATTCCTTGGAACTCCTGCCTATGCTTCACCTGAGCAACTGCTTGGTTCCGGGGTTGACCGAAACACCGATATATTTTCTTTTGGCATCATGCTGTATGAGATGGCTTACGGCAATCATCCGTTTAAGGCAGGGGATTCGATGTCGGTGATGGCGCGTATTCTCGAAGCCAAAGTCCCCGATATTTCCCAGACAAATCCTCTAGTGCCCGGCGATTTTGCCCGCATAGTCCTGCGCTGCCTGAAAAAGAGGCCTTCAGAGCGCTATGCCAATACACGGGATCTGCTGGCCGAGATCGGAGAACCTCTTGAGTGCGCCGGCTGAGCAACCGGCCGTTCTATCAGGCAAACCATTCTGGTGGTGGCAATTCCACCAGGCATGTGCGGGATTCGGATACTATGCGATGCTTTACCCCCTGTGGAGAGTGAAGCAATGGTTGGGCGGAATCGAGGGGTCTTTGCTGTTTTTTCCGGCGCTTGTTGCAGTCGGGATCGCGGCAAACCTGCGGCTCCACCTCTGGTTTACTTCGAGATACTATGTTTCCGAACTTGCAGAACAGCGCCGGAGAGTCGCCCCCTGGATGCGCGGGGCGGATTGCCTCTTCATATTTATGCTGGTCGTCTGCGCCGTGCGCCTTCACACGCTGCATGCAATCATAGCTACATTGCTACTAGCTGTCGCCATGGGGGCATTGGTAGCCTTTTTGATGGTCGAGCCTGTGACTGCCAGGGCTGCCCTGGATAAACAATAACTCGCGTACGCCGCTATGAATGCGAACTGTCGGCCCGCAATGCATAGGATCGCAGTATGCGGGCTTTCATCGATTGAAGCGTGCGGTTCATGGATTCCCGCGCCACTTTGTTGATTATCGGACGGACCATGAACTCAAGAAAAGAAGGGATGGAGCGACTCAGCGTCATGGATTCGCATTCGACAATCACGCCGCCCGGGACCTGCTGATAGCGCCAGTAGGAATTCATGCGCCAGAGAAAGCCCCGATCCTGACCTTCGGGTTTCTCCCTCTCCGTAGTGCCATTCAGACGCTCGATTTCAGAAATTTTTGTTGCAGTGCTGCTGCTGAAAGCCTGCGTGTTCCCTTGCCATTGGTAACGGACAAGATGCTCCGTGTTGTAAATCACCGTCACGATTTTGGAGCGTTGCAGTTTGAGATACAACTTGAGCTGGCCCGGCGTGCTCTCCAGTACCCGAGAATCTAATACATCTTCCTGGCGCGTGTCTTCCTTGCTGGGATTCGTGACCCTGGAAAATACAAAATCGAGCGGAACTCCCGGGATAAAAACGCTGCCCCTCCAGTGATGGACCATGCCATCGGGGACATGGATGCCATGATTTTCTTCATCCCCTGACCGGCATCTGCTTGATCGGGATTTTCCCGGAAAGGGCCGACTGCCTTTCCTTGGAGGACTCAGAGCTCGACTGAAAGTCGAGGGCCAAAAAACCTTTTTGAGATGATAATTCCTTTCCAATGCGGCCCTCCGTCATTTCCACGTAGGATTGCCAGGCTTTCACCGTTTGCGGCTGCAGTTCGGCCGCATGTGTCCGCGCTGGACACAAAAACAGAACTGACGTGACCAGAAACAAGATGAAAGCTGTAACGCCCTTGGTTTCATTGGACATGGCTGTGTCTCCTTTTTGAGAATCTGTTACGCCAGAGCGGAAAACGAGGCGGTCGCCTAATATAAAATTCAGGAATGAACATACCGCGATGGAGAGAGCGTTGGCGTGCATGATGCGCAAACCTGATTTTTCTACCAACAACGTCATCAGGATAGAGATTGCCTGCAATGGACAGGGCTCCGTTGGTCAGATGGAAATACAAGAACCTGGAGAATACGCCGGTGTTGATTCTCGCAACCCGGTCCGCCCAGGTCCATCGTTCGTGCCAGAAAAAGTTGTGCAACACCGCCGCTTCCACTGCCAAGGCGGTAGCGATTAAATAACGCAGGTGCAGAGCGGATGTGAGACTCCATAGGATCCCCATTTGCACAAGGATCCCCATGGCGCCTACAAAATTAAAGGCAAGCCAGCGCTTCACTACAGACGGTATATGCGACAAAATGCCCATCTCCTTCCCCGGAGCGCAGAAGTGTTCCGCCTTGCCGACGGAATCAGCAGACTCGAGGCTCCGCGCGATACAGAAGGCGCGCGTTCCGGATGGCCGAATAGAGAAATGCCGATAAGAGCCCGGCAATGGCAACAACGCCACCTACGTCAAACAGCAGGAACGGCCCTTTCCCGCCCAGATAAACCCAGGGCTTATGCAGCAGATAGAGCGTTCCTATCGACAAAAGAATGCGCAATTCCGTAGGCCCGACGCAAAAACAGGAGAGCCGGAAAACCTGCTGTACGTGAGTGGCTAGAAATACCTCTGCTTCGACCAATACAAATGCGGCCAGAAGCATTAGGGCAATCGTGTGGTTCATATAGCCGGAGACGGCAAGCCCGCCCAACAGTGCGGTCGTGCCAATCAGGTCGATGACATGATCGACATAGTAGCCATACCGCGGTCTTTGACAATTGCGAACCCGTGCCAGGGTCCCGTCCAGGCTGTCTCCAAGCCAGTTTGCGGCCAGGGATACCACAACCAGGATTAGCGCATATTTGTTATAGCTGGCCGCCCAATAACTTGCGCCGGCGAGCAGCATGGCAACCAGACCCAATGAAGTGAGATGGTCCGAGTGAATGGAGCGCGGAGTTTTTTGTGCAAGCCAAAGCAGGGCTTTTTTTTCGGGCGTGGCCAGCAAACCGCCATATTCCCGAATGTGCATCGATGTGTTCTTTTCCATAAATCAAGGCTCCTTTCATAGCAGTAATGTGAAAACGGAAAGAAAACAGGCTCAGAAAAGTATTGGATTGGCGATGGAAATCATTCGGATCGATGTTGCGCGCGCCAGGCGTCGAAATGAGAATTATGCCGACCCTAGGGTTGTGCTTGCCCCGGGCAAATGCAGTCAGTAGAATGAAGCCAGTCGAAGCAACAGGACATAAGGAACAACAGCAAACAGGCGATGGGAATAAGACGACATGCGATGGGAAATCAAAACGCAAGTTCCTTTCAATTCATTTCAATATTTTGAAAATACACTCATAGCGCCCAACGGATTCAGGGAATACGACCTTCGCTGGCTTCTGGGCAAAGATATCAATCCGAACGGCTTTCTGATCATGGGAAAGAGCTATGGGACCTATTTGAGAAGAGTCGTGGGAACAAAGCAAGTTGTTGTCGGCCATGATTTTAGAGCCTATAGCCAGAATTTAAGCTTTGCTCTTATTGTCGGGCTTCTTTCCAGTGGCGTGGATGTGATCGATATCGGGCTTGCACTTACGCCGATGGTATATTTTGCCCAGCATCACTTCCAATGCGCGGGAGGCGCCGCAATAACCGCCAGTCACAATGAAAATGGCTGGACCGGTATCAAGCTTGCGAACGGCCTCTCTTCCACTCTGGGCCCGGATGAAATCCAGCATATGCGCAGCATTGTCGAGAAAGGCGATTTTGAAAGCGGCTGTGGGGAATATAGGCCTGCCGAGGGACTTTTCGACCTGTACTTGAAGGATATCCTGAAAACGGGGACGCTCGCGCGGCCTGTGAAAGTTGTATTTGCGGCCGGCAACGGAACCGCCGGCCGCTTCGCCCCGTCCGTATTGCGGGCTCTGGGCTGCGATCTCGTTGAGCTTCACTGTGAAGCCGACTGGGAATTCCCGCACCATAATCCCAATCCTGAAGATGTCGCTTTCCTGAAAAGCATCAGCGAAGCGACTCTCGCGCAGGGCGCGGATGTCGGCATTGGGATTGACGGAGATGGGGATCGCATCGGGGTAGTCGACGATAAGGGGCATGAGGTGTTTTCGGACAAGCTGGGCTTGTTGCTTGCCCGGTATATATGCCCGAAGTTTCCCAATCGCAGCATCGTAATCGATGTTAAGAGCACGGGATTGTTTTATGACGATCCAATTCTTAAAAAGCACAATTGCGGTGTGATCACCTGGAAAACGGGGCACTCCTATATCAAGTCCAAGGTCGCCGAAACGCACGCCCTTGCCGGATTCGAAAAGAGCGGGCATTGGTTCTTTAACGACCCTCTCGGGAGAGGATACGATGATGCGCTGGTATCGACGGCAAATCTTTTGGGCATGCTGGTAGACACCGGCGCCTCTCTGTCTTCGCTGGTAGATGCTTTGCCCAAAACGTGGCAGTCTCCGACACTGGGCGTTTTCTGTGCCGACGATGAAAAGTACGGAGTTGTAGACCGAGGTAGTAGCGCTCTATGCAACGGACAAGGATAAAGGCTCTCTTATCGGGGGGCAGAAGATCAAAGATCTGGTAACGGTCAACGGGGTCCGCTTTGTTTTGAATGATGACAGCTGGGGACTTGTGCGGGCATCGTCCAACAAGCCGTCGATCGTGATTGTTGCCGAGTCCAAAACCTCGCGCGATCAGCTGTACGCTATCATGGAGCATATACAAGCGCGATTGGCTCAAACAGGCAAAGTCGGGGAATACGACCAGCAGATGGAACCCCGATGATGGGACGATTGCAGCAGTTCAAGAACTGAGAAGCGTGGTGTGTTCCTATGCGTAATGTGATCATTGTTGGTTCAGGACCCGCCGGATATACGGCGGCCATCTATACGGCGCGAGCCGGGCTTCTGCCCATGATGCTGGCATCCGAGCCGAAAGCGGACCAGATGCCCGGCGGGCAGCTCATGTTTACCACCGAAGTGGAAAATTTCCCCGGTTTTCCGGAAGGCGTTCAAGGTCCCGATCTGATGGAACTCATGAAAAAGCAGGCCTTGCGTTTCGGGACGGAGATGATCGATGAGGACGCCGAGGAAGTGGATTTTCGCCCGGGTGGACCTTTTCGCCTGCGCTCTGCGTCCGGATGGCATGAAGGCCGGTCTGTGATTATCGCTACGGGCGCGACAGCCCAATGGCTGCATCTTCCCAACGAATCCAAGTTCAGGAACCGGGGGCTTTCGGCGTGCGCCGTATGCGACGGGCTATTCTTCCGGAACCAGGAAGTCCTGGTCGTCGGAGGGGGAGACACGGCAATCGAAGAGGCGCTGACACTGGCGCACCATGCTTCGAAGGTCACCATAGTGCATCGGAGAGACACGTTGCGGGCCAGCAAAATCATGCAGAAACGAGCGGCGGATAATCCTAAAATCCATTTTCTCTGGAATACGGTGGTAACGGGATACGAAGGCGACAGCTCGCTTCAGGCTGCCGCACTCAAAGACGTGATCACAGGCAAAGAATGGAAGGATCCTGTCTCCGGCATTTTTATGGCGATCGGGCACCATCCTAATACTGAATTCCTGAAAGGTGTCATCGCGCTGGATGAGCAGGGGTATATCGTCGCACAGAACGGCGTTGAGACGAGTATGGATGGAGTCTTTGCGGCGGGGGATGTTCAGGATAAATACTATCGTCAGGCCATCACCGCTGCGGGCTTGGGTTGTATGGCCGCGCTGAGATCCGAACGCTGGCTGGAATTATATTCTTCAAAAGCATAGTGAAAATATCCCAAAGCTCTTCAATTGCCTATTATGTAAGCTCTCATGGCTATGGCCATGGCGTCCGGTCCTGCAATATCATTCAGGCCATCAATGAACTGTACCCGCATTTGACATGTCCATGTAATCAGTGAATTGCCTTCAAGTTTTTTGTCCAATCAAATCGATTTGCGGCGGAATTCCGTTCGAGCGGAGTCCTTTGATGTGGGGATGACGCAGATCGATTCGATCCGCGTCGACGTGCCGTCCACACTTGAACGAATCAGAGCGATTTATGCTCAGCGGAAGGAGCGGGTCGCACGCGAGGCGGCAAAATTCGGAAAGGCAGGGAGTTGGTTTGGTTGTCGTCGATATCCCCGCTCTTCCCATTGAAGCGGCCGCGATGATGGGAATACCGTGTCTGGCGGTCGGAAACTTCGCGTGGGACTGGATCTATGCGGAATTTATTTCTCAGGATCCCGGCTGGCGAGAGATTGTAGATATCCTCCATGAAGAATATGCCAAAACGGATCTGCTTCTCCGACTCCCGTTTTGCGAAACAATGCAGGCATTCCCTCACATTGAAGATATCCCCCTGGTTGCGTCCCCCGGAAATAGCCGTAGAAACGTGATTGCGGGGCTTACGCGATGTGATCCGGGAAAAAAATGGATCCTATTGTCATTCACAACGCTTGATTGGACGGATGAGACTCTGGCAAAAATCGAGCGGATCACGAGAGTATGAATTCTTTACGGTCCATCCTTTGGAATGGCATGGAAGAAATATTCACGCTTTGCCTCGCGGGCCAATGATTTTTGCCGACATCCTTGCTTCGATGGATGCAGTGATTTCCAAGCCCGGCTTTGGCATCCTGTCGGACTGTATTGCCAATAAAAAACCGCTCATCTATGCGGACCGAAGTGATTTCAGGGAATACCCTATCCTGGTGGATGCAATTCGAAAATACATTAAGCATGTCCATATTCCGGCGGTGGAACTGTATCGCGGGAATTTGCAGGAGAGCCTGGATTGCATATGGGAAAGCCCTGGACCAGAAGAGGAGTTGGGCCTGGGCGGTGACCGCATCGCCGCTCGCCGGATTGCCCAGTGCCTCGAATAATTTCTAGCCCGCATTTGTCAGGGGCTTTCTACTGCGCCGCCTCGCTGCGAAAACCAGTGAGAAATGACAGGCCAGGAGCCTGTCAGCGAAATTATTTGAATGGAGGGAATCCCCAGCGCGCCAGGATCGAAGTCATTCAAATTCCGGATGATCTGATGCGCGCGGGGGTAGGCGCTGTCCTCCATGTGCGGATCCGGTACGGCGATGACGAACATGCCGGCCGCGCGCGCCGCTTCAACACCGGCAGGCGAATCTTCAAAAACAAGGCAATGTGCGGGATTCGCCTGCAGCCTTGTTGCCGCCAGCAAAAAAATATCCGGAGCAGGCTTCCCGCGTCTGATTTCCGGATCGTCTCCCAGAACGACGCATTGAAATATTTTAAACCACTCCTGGTGGCGGGTAATCTTCAGGTCAAAATAAAAACGATCAGAACTGGTTGCCACCGCTTGTGGAATTCCTGCCTGATGTAAATGCAGGGATAAGCGCACGGCGCCCGGCATAGCCTCTGCCTGCGGGAACATCTGTTCGAGGAGATGCTTGCGCTCTTCGAGGTACTCCGTAACGGAAAGCGGGAGCTGCAATGCCTGGATGACTACATGCGCCGAATCCTCGGCGCGGCAGTCCGATCATTCTCGATTTTACGGTCCAGTCAAAGACCTTGCCATATCGAGCGGCAAGAATCTGATGCGCCTTGGTATAAAAGGGTTCCGTATCGAGAAGAAGTCCATCGTTGTCATAAATAATGTGGGTAATCTGCGGCGGAGCATTTAATGTCTCAGTCAAAACCGGCCTCCGTAGTTACGTGTTTATAATGCCCACGAAAATATCATAAATTGCATGAGCGGCAGCCGTGACACCGAAGCCGCGGTTCACAAAAAGGACGGAAAAATAAAGACCTGCCAGGAGTCGCTGGATGAAGCTTCCGAGAGAGAAAAGGTCTCCCGAGGATCCAACGTAATGAAATACTGAAAAAAGCACCGCTCCCAGGATCGCGGCAGCTGTTGTGGCCGCTTTCTGCTGCGCAAAGACCGGGCGGAAAGCCAAAATGAGTAAACCGAGGAGAAATCCTCGAAAAACAAGCTCCTCGTAGATCCCCGCTCCGCAATAAAGCACCAGATCGGAAATGCCTCGACGTGTCTCATTCAGGGCAAGCGTGAGATGCGTATTGAGCCAACCGAAGGCAAACAGCAGGATTAGCGCAAAACATACGCTTTCCAGAAAGTAGAGAAGCAGCATTTCCGCTTTTATGCTCCAGCTTGCTCGTGTGCGCAGTTGCCAGACCGAAAAGCAAATCACCAGCACCAATGCGGACCCGAGCATGGAATGGACGGAAAACAAGCTCAGGATCCGGATGATCAACGCATCGGCACCATTGATGTATGTGGTGTGCAGAACGATAGTTCCGGCATGATAGATGCATAAGAAAGGCAGGATCAGCGCCGCCGAATATACGGGACGCCGCGTCTCCTTCAAATATCCGCGAAACTTCCAGTTCATAGCGAATGCATGATAACCCAAGCCATTGGAAATGAAAGCATGGAGTCGTAGCCGCTTGCTGTAAATATGTGAAAAGCTCTCAACCGGCGGATGCGCCATGCTATGATTACTATGAAATATGAAGGCATGGCGAGGTTTGATCTGGAATGGGAATGACGGGCATGGATCGGGCGCAAGTGAAGGACACCCTGGGACGGGCGATGAAGGATCTTCGCATTTCCGTCACGGACAGATGCAATTTCCGGTGCAGCTATTGCATGCCGCTGGAAAAGTATGAATGGATTGACCGCAGTGAAATCCTGACATTTGAAGAGGTCACACGGCTTTCAAAGCTTTTCATCCGCTTGGGAGTGGAAGAAATCAGGATTACGGGCGGAGAACCGCTTTTGCGGCATGGGCTGGAATTTCTCGTGTCTCAACTGGCCGGGCTTGAAGGATTAAAGGACCTTTCTCTCACAACAAACGCTTCCATGCTGAGCGAAAAGGCGGTCGCATTGGTCCGGGCAGGATTGAAGCGGATCAACGTGAGTCTCGACACCATCAATCCCGAAAAATTCAAGCTGATGACTCGGCGGGACGATCTGGCCAATGTTCTGGAAGGGCTCTCCGCAGCGCGACGACAGGGGATGAATCCGATCAAGATTAACTCCGTGATCCAGCGCGGCGTCAATGATGACGATATCCTCGAATTGGTGGAGTTCTCCAGGAAGAACGGCTTCTGGCTCCGGTTTATTGAGTATATGGATGTAGGCAATTCCAATAATTGGGTGTCATCAAGGATGGTCGCTAAAGCGGAAATCCTGAATACGATTCATGCCCGTTATCCCTTGAAGGAAATTGGGCGGCACGACGAAAGCGCCCCTGCCGTCAATTACCAATTCCTCGACGGCATAGGGAATGTGGGTGTGATTGCATCTGTCACAGAACCGTTTTGTGTCGGGTGCACTCGAGCCAGGCTTACGGCAGACGGCAAGCTTGTGATGTGCCTTTTCGCGGATAAGAGTTGCGATCTTAAGAGCCTGATGAGAAGCGGCGCTGACGATGAGGCTCTGATTTCCTGCATCCATTCCGCATGGAGCGGGCGCAAAGACCGGTATTCAGAAGAGAGACTGGAAGCTATGAATTCCGGCGAATACGAGCCCGGGCAGCGCAAAAAAATGGAAATGATCAGCCTCGGCGGCTGAGCATTTCCATCGTTGCAATTCCTTCCCCGTGCAAGATTTTCCCTCCGTCTGATCTCAGCTGTTATTTTTTTGCCTGTCGTTGAATTCCTTCTCGCGCAAGGGATCCACGCAATCACTGAATGCAAATAGCAGGTATCCGGCTATAAGATTCCCTCTCGGATATTTCAGAAGGTTTTAGCTCATTTTTGCAGATCGGCAGTGAAAATAGTTGGATGCCAAACGGTACCGTCGTAGGCTGGCTACCATAGAATCAGCAGAAAAGCAGGGGAAACACCCGACAAATGAATCCTCGGAGATAGGAGTTGTCATGAAGCACAATCCATCACGAAGAACGTTTTTGCAGGCCGGAATAATGCTTCCTGCCGCGGGACTCGTCTCACGAAGCCCGGAGTTGTTTTCTCCGGCGCCGGCCGATGTCGTGTATCGCACTATGGGAAAAACAGGGCTGAAGGTTACGGCGGTCGGATGCGGTGCAGGGTCAATTCCCGACCCCGATATCCTTGCGCGTGCTTTTGACCTTGGGGTTAACTACTTTGACACGGCCCGTATCTATGGACAGGGCAAGAGCGAGCAGATCTTAGGAAAGTTTTTGCAGGGAAAGAGAGACAGAATCGTTCTGGCCAGCAAAACCTACTCCAATACAAAGGCGAAAATACTGGAGGATATTGAAACGAGCCTGAAGACCCTGGGTACAGATCACCTCGATATATACCACCAGCACTCCAGGCACACGCCGCAGGAAATTACCGATGAAATGATCGAAACGATGGAACTGGTCAAGAAGCAGGGAAAGACCCGCTTCATAGGAGTCAGTACGCACGATCCGAATGCTATGGTGGATTTCATACTGAAGGTCGGCAAATTTGATGCGGTGCAGACCACCTACAGCTACGCCATCGGAGCCCCATTCAGAGATGCGGCTATCGCAAGGCTTCACAAAGCCGGGATTGGCGTCATAGCAATGAAAGTTGTGATTGCGACGGCTACGCCGAAGGGGGACAAAGGGAATCATTTGAGCAATGAAGGCGGGCTTGCGGCGATTAAATGGGTGCTGAGAAATCCCGGAATATCGACGACGGTTCCATTTGCAGAGACCGTTGAAGAGGTTGAGGCTAATTTCCGGGCTATGAAGGAAGCGTTCACTCCGGAAGATGAAAAGCTGCTTTTCACTCGCAGTGAACAGATTCGGGAACTGTATTGCCGCATGTGTTTCGAGTGCAAAGGGAAATGCCCTAAAGGAGTGCCGGTTGCGGATGAGCTGCGGATTTTGTCCTACAATGACTTTGCCGGCAATTTTCATCAGGCGCGCGAAGCGTTCTGGGATCTTCCCAGGAATATTCGCAGCATACGGTGCAGCGATTGCGAAGCATGCACTATTCAATGCAAAAATGGCGTAAAAGTCCGGGACCGTTTAATGCGAGTCCAGGAATTGCTGAGCTGAATGCTTGGTCAGACGTAGATGAAAATAATCCAACGGATGAGAGTTGCTCTAACGATTGCAGGCTGTCCCACTGCAATTTTATCAGGAAAGGTGGCGGGGCCGACGAGACTCGAACTCGCGACCTCCGGCGTGACAGGCCGGCGTTCTAACCAACTGAACTACGACCCCACCTATTCAAAGGCGCCGAATCATAGCGCATTACTCTATTGCAGTGCAAGGCTGATTAATGAATAAAGGGAGAAGGTTTTTCATGCCGGCCGGGAGAAATGGACAGCAGATGGATTCCAGGACTAAAACTCTTAAGACGCAGCCTTTAGGTGCCGAAAAAATATCGGAGAAAATGTTCTATAAGGGTTTGAAGTATTTATTGTAGAAGTGATATACTTAGCAGCGATTTAACAAAATAATTATGCAATTTGCAGGCTTTGGGAGAAATCCCAAGAAATTTGAGTGGCTATTGTATCTGGATGTTGTTCAGTTATTCAACTATTGAGATCTAGCAGAGTGGAGAGGCTAACATGAACAGCAGGTGTGTACGAATCACTACGACTCTAGTTGTTGTACTTCTATTCGCTTTTTCGGGCTTTGCCCAGCAGGAAAGCAAGCTGAAGTGGAAGGCGGCCAGCCTTGATGGCACATCAGGACTTTTCAAGACTTGGGATGCCGAAAACCTGAGACAGGGCGAAGTCAATTTTACGGTTGGCTATGATATGTTCCATCGGTCTCCCGGCAAATTGACAGTTGGACGGCTTCCTGTCGGTGGAGCTTTCGGTCTACTCGATCGTTTTGAGGTCTTTGGGACATGGGATGTTCAGCGTCGCATTACGGCGGACAATATAGCAACCTATCGTGGCTATAGTGACGCCAATGCCGGCGATGACACCGAATGGAGTCATTTCGTTTACCCAGGTGGCGCCATTTATAGATGTTCCAAGTGCGAACGGACTCAGCGACGTGCATCTTGGTATTAAATTCAATATTCTTTCCGAGCGCAGAGGCGACAATCTGAGCATGGCTCTGAGCGGGTTCGGCACAATTCCAGGGCATCGGGATATCGATGGACTCAACAAAGGACTATCCTCCGGCGCGTATGCGGGCGGATTCGCCTGGTTGCTTTCAAAAACCGTAGCGGACACAGTGCGGTTCCATTTTAATATGGGCACCAATCTTGTCGCCAGTCCCTCCGAAATAGAGGATATTCCCTGGCAATTGGCCACCCTGCAGAACGAGTTTATTTATGCGCGGCGGCGCTGAAATGGCGATTCATAGGGCCATTCGTGTAATCGCGGAACTTGATGGCAGGAAGTACTATGGCGGTTCTTCGTACGGACTGAATCCCAAGAGCCCTGTTGATGTCATTGTAGGGATGCGATTTTTCCCCACAGAATGGGCATCATTGGGCGGCGGATATCAGGTTACCCTGCATCAGACAGATGCGAATGGGATAATGGAAAAGAGCGGCTTTGTCGTCCAAGGAACTCTGGGCACCCGCAAGAATGATCCTCCTACCGTAACCTGTGCGGTGGCAAAAGCATCCATACTCCAGGGCGATACGACGACGGTGCGCGCGAGCGCGGTAGACCCCGATGGCGATGTTTTGACCTATTCCTGGAATGCTTCCGGTGGAAAGATTGACGGAAAAGGCGACACCGCAACCTTTAACGCAACAGGGCTGGCGCCCGGTAAGTATACGGTGACGAATACCGTCGCCGACAGCAAGAAGCACGAGGCCAGCTGCACCGCCGAAATCACGGTACTAAAAAGAAACATCGCGCCCACGGTTACCGTAGAACCCAGCTCGTTTACGGTTACGCAAGGCGAGAGCGCAAATCTTCGATGTATCGCATCGGACGGCAACAATGATCCGTTGACCTATGCGTGGTCGGTGGACGGACAGAGTCTAGCTGCCGCAGGTCCGCAGGTTACGTTCGGTTCTGAAGGACGAAAGCCCGGTGCGTACAAGGTTCAGTGTTCCGTAAGCGATGGCGAAGCTTCCGCAAGCGCTTCGTCTGCTGGAACGGTTCGCGAAAGAATCATTCCGAACAAGCCTCCGTCCATAGAATGCCAGACAACTACCATGGACGTGGCTTCCGGCGGTTCCATTGAGCTGCGGGCCAAAGCTTCCGATCCGGATGGCGACAAGCTGACCTACAGCTGGTCTTCGACGGGAGGCGCCATCAATGGTTCCGGCGAAACGGCCACCTTTAACGCTGCTGATGTTAAGGCCGGAAGCTATACTGCGACCGTGACCGTTGATGATGGCCGCGGGCTAAAAGCATCCTGCAGCATGACGATTAACGTTTCCGAGCGGTTGAGCATTACCAAAGACAAGTGCGGATTTTTCGCGCCTGCCAAAGATCGCGTGGACAACTGTGCCAAGGCGATTCTGGATGATCTTGCCGTGAGGATGAAAAATGATCCGAAGCTGCGCGCCAACGTCATCGGCTACACCGATGGCTCCAAGCTTGAAACAGGCAAAAAAGGTCTTGGCGAAAAGCGTGCCAAGGCTGTGGCTGCCTATCTCGAAAAACAGGGAGTGGAGATTTCCCGCATGACCATCACCGATGGTGGTGCGAATAATCCGGTGGGGGATAACAAAAGCGCTGCCGGACGCACTCTCAACCGCCGCGTAGAAATCGAACTTTCAGTTCGATAATTCTGCCTTGCGCTTAATAATGGGCGATTGATAATGATGCATTGTCAATCGCCCATCTTTTTTCTGGCGAACCCCTTTTCAATGCGAAGCAGGCTCCTTCGAACACTCATCTTCTGTTCTTTTGTTACTGCACTTTATTTTCTGCGGTATTCTCAGGTAATCGCTTTCTCCGAAGTCAGTTCAAAGCCGGTGCGTTTGGAAGCAATGGGTCCATTCGGCGGTGACGTTCGATCTCTGCTTATTGATTCACAAAAGCCGCGCAATGTTTTCCTGGGAACCAGCAGCGGGAAAATTTTCAAATCTTCCGACGCCGGTCTATCGTGGATATCGTTAAAGCCCGGAATCGGGCCGTATAATTATGTCATTGACACGCTCATTCAGCATCCGTCAGAGCAAAATCATATCTACGCGGGGGCGTGGGATTTGCATTCCGAGGGCGGCGGTCTTTTTGAATCTATCGATGCGGGCTTGACTTGGAAGCGCGTGCTGTTGCCGCAACCCTATTCCGCGGTCAGGGGATTATCTGTCTGCCGGAGCCATCCGGAACGGATGATTGTAGGCACATTGAGCGGCGCCTATGTCAGTTCCGACGGAGGACGCACCTGGAAAAATGTCGGCGGGATGGAGCTGCAAAAGGCAGAGTCGGTCGCCATTGACCCTGTCGATTACCGGTTCCTTTATGTGGGAACATGGAGATTGTCTTACCGGTCAAGCGATTTTGGCAAGACTTGGATGCGTGTAGAGCGGGGGATGCCCCTGGATTCGGACGTTTTTTCCATAAACATCAGCCGGCAAAATCCCGAAACCGTCTACTCCAGTGCATGCTCCGGTGTCTATCGATCGAGAAACCGCGCCCAGTCCTGGAGCAGACTCAAGCTTCTGCCCGATAGATTCACAATACGCGCACAGCTCGTCGACATTGATCCGGTAGATCCGAATATTATTTATAGCGGAACGACGGAAGGGCTATTCGTAAGCAAAAATGAGGGGCAAACCTGGTCCCGGCTCACGGGAAACAATGTGACTGTCAACGCGATACAGATTGATCCTGGGAATAACAGTCGCATCCTGATCGGGACTGAGTATCAAGGAATTCTGTTGAGTGACGATGGTGGCCGAAACTGGCGAGAGTCCAACAATGGTTTCATACACAAACAGATTTCCTGGATCAAGCTCGACCCGTCAAATTCCGGATCCTTGATCGCCGGAATCCAGTCCGGAGGCGGAGGGCTCTATCATTACAACAAGCGGGATGGATCGTGGGCTCTTTCGCAAATCTCGCCGGGGATGCGCATCCTCTCCTTTTTGAGCTTGCCCGGGAATCGAGGGAATCTTGCCGGAACCACGGAAGGCATCTATTATCAGCAAAACGACTCTGACAAATGGACGAAACTGGCGGGGCCGATCGCCAGGCGAACCATATACAGCCTGGATCTGGATCCGTCGAATCCGGTTCTATATGCGGGTACCGACCAGGGCATCTATCGGTCCTCTCTGGAAACTCTAAAATTTCGCACGCCCCCGGGATCCCGTCTCAGCCCCAAAACCTGGTGTGTCGCAACATCAAAATCAAATCCCGAGTTTATTTATGCCGGAACGAGTCTCGGGCTTCTTCGGTCCTATGACCGAGGAACGACATGGAGTGTGATCTCCGCCTACGGCCTGCCGGCAAGATCTGCTATCGAAACCGTCGCCGTCTCTCCCTTCAATAAGGAGCATTTGTTTGCCGGCACATCGGTGGGCCTGTATGAATCACTCAATGGCGGGATTCATTGGAGGCGAGCCGAAGATCACGCCATGGGCGGCGCCATAGCATCGGTGCTATTCCTGGATGATTCCGGCAGCCGGATCCTATGTGCAAATAAATCATCAGGCGGATTGTTTTATTCAAAGGACGGCGGTCAAAATTGGGAGACGATTGCTTCTAGCCAATTTGAATCGATTGTCTATTGCCTTGCCAGAGATCCGAACCAGCCCTCGCGCGTTTATGTCGGCACGCAATCGGATGGAGTTTATTCCCTCGATTTTCCCTGATATCCCGGGCGGCATTCTATCCCCTTTGATGCTGCATACTGAAGCGGTTCAATACACAATCTGATATTATTTAGGACAGTCGGGCATCTTTTAGAGATCAGGAGAATGCGCAATGGTAAGAAAACCCGCATCCAGGATCCAAATTCTGGCAACTGTTCTGATTTTGCTGCCTGTCTGTTTTTCGCAGTCGCGCCCGAGTCCGCAACGATCTGCGCCCGTCCGTAACCGCGCGCCTTTCCTCGAGCAGGCTGTGCTTTTTGAGGAGACGCCGTCTGTAAACAAAGTGGTGCTTAAGAACGGTCTGACAATTCTGGTCGAGGAATTCAAGTCCAATCAGGTGGTCTCCATTCAAACCTACATTCGGGCCGGCTTTTTAAATGAGACGCCTGGGGGCCGTGGAGCGGCGCGGTTGATTCCTTCATTGGTTTGTAGAAGGCCTGCAAACAAAAGCGCCGGAACTCTCGAGCAAAACATTTATGCTCTCGGTGGATTGCTGCGAACGGCAGTGAATTATGAGGATACACAATTTGAAATCGTTGCTCCCGCTGTTCAATGGAAGAAGGCTTTGAACCTGCAGGCTGAGGCGCTTCTGAATCCGTCTTTTGAAGATGGCGATTGGATGCCGGAGGCGAATCTTTTGGTTAACGCGGCACGCAGTGCTCTAGACGATCCGAACGAGTTATCCAGAGAAAAACTCCTCGAATTGGCTTTTAATCCCACGCGCATGGGGAAATACGGAGAAATCGCCGCGAGCGGATTGCATGGCCTGAAATCGGAGGAAATAGCCGGATTTTATAAGGCGTTTTATGCGCCTTCGAGAATGACGCTGGTTCTGTCGGGAGACATCCGTTCCAGCGAAGCTCTTAATGAAATCGTTCGCATTTATGGCAAGCTCGCAGGCTACTTCGAAAGCCGGGCCGGTTTCTCAGAAAGCGGCTCCAAACGGCTTCCGGTACCGTCTGCTGCGGGGTGATGTCGCGATTCCACAGGTTCTATTTGGTTTTCGAACGGTTCCGGAAAACTCGCAGGATTATCGGGCGCTCCAGGTGCTGAGCGCTGTTTTGGGCTTGGGGGAAGGATCTATTCTGAAATACCGGCTGCGGGATCAGGAGCGTCTGATCTGGGGGGAAGAAACAGTCTTTCTGGACAACCGGAGTTTCGACTCTCTTCTGATCCGGGTGGAAATGGATCCTAATGATATTGACCGAAGCCAGATAGCAGTTCTTACGGAAATTGAGCTGCTGAAACGACAGGAGCTGGGTGAGGCTGATTTGGCCCGAGCCGTTGCTCAATTGGAAATCGACCATTGGACTCACATGGATCGGGTGACAGGGAGAGCCGAAGCACTTGCGCATTTCGAATTCCTCGGAAATTGGAAGGGGAGAGACCGCTTTGTGCCCGATTTGAAAAAGGTGAGTCCCGCCGACGTGAAGCGTGTCGCCAATAAATACTTGCGCCTTGAAAATTGCGCTTTGCTTGAATACTTGCCTGCAGATGGGAATGAGCAGCGCAATCCGACGACCGAGGGTATCCGGCAAACGCTGGAGGGGCTTTTAGAGCCGGCAGCTGATCAGATGCAGGCAAAACGGGACAAGGAAATCTCTCCTTTCCTGAAGATTCCACAAACTGCCGAAAGCTTCAGATTCAGCGAAATTCAATACCCCTTTCAGATCGCGTCAATTCTTCGTGGCCCCGAAATGTTTATTCGTGAGGACCACACAGCCCCGATCATAACGATGGGCATCTTTTTTGCGGGAGGCAAAATTGCTGAGAACAAAGACAATGCCGGCATCACAAGGCTCATGACGGATCTGATGGCGCAAGGTTCTCCGGAAATGAAGGCCAGCCGCTTTTCGCACCAGCTTGAGCTTTACGGCGGACGGATTGAGCCTGTGGTCACGGATGACTATTTTGGATTCAACTTTTCCATAGTGTCTGGAAATTTTGATGCCGGCTTTAATCTGTTGAAGCAAGCCATCAAAACGCCGGTTTTCGGCAAAGAAGCCCTCGATCGGCAAAGAAACGTTCAGATCAGAGAGGGACTCCGTCGTAAGGCGTCGGAGGCTAATGCGCTGGATCTGGTATATCAGACATTGTTCCCGGATTCTTCGTATTCAGCCAACGGTCTGGGCACAGGGACCAGTTTGGCGGGGATTACGCCGGACGCCCTGTTGGGCTGGTACAACGAATTTGTAAAAAACCGAAAGCCTTTCGTTGTGATCATTGGCGACACTAAAGGAACCAGCCTTGCCCTTCATTTTGTGAAAGAATTCAGCGGATCCCGGATGCAGGATTTCAGGATTCCAGAAGCATGGGTTAAGCCATTGGCCAAAGGAGAAGTGATAGAGCAAAGCTGGAAGAAAAATCAGAGTCTGATTTTGATTGGATTTCAAGCCCCGCCGGTGGATGATGAGGATCGCTATGCCGTCACGGTGCTTGAAAACCTGGCAGGGAACCTGGGCAGGCTACCGCAGGAAATTAGATACAAATTGGGGGCTGCGCATGCGGTATCGGTCCGCTATGAACCGAGGCTGCGGGGAGGCAGTCTGATTGCAAGCGCAATAACCAGTTCTGAAAATGAGCCGATAGTCCTTAAGGCGATTCGAGAAGGGCTGCTGAGCATCGCTGCCGGCCCCAATAGCTATAGAGACTGCAGGTCAGCCGTTAATGCAGCCGTGGGAATGTACGGTATTCTCAATCAGGACAGATCCGAGCAGATTCGTAAAATCGTTGTCAATCTGCTGGCAGGAAAGGGAATCGGTGGATTTCAGGATTTTCCGGCAGCTCTGCAAAACGTCAATGAAGACGATCTCTCGGAGATCGCAAAAAGAATCTTCCAGCTAGATAAAGCCGCCGTAGTGAGCATGCACGGTCAGGCAGACTAGAGAAAGGCAGCATGACGTTGTTGAGTTCGTGGAGGAAACCGTGAGATTGCGGTTCCCAAAATCCCGCAAGGGTATTTTCGCCCTGACTATAGTCGTCCTATGGGTCCTGAAGACGCTGTTTTTCGCGCCCTGGATGATGCGCTTCACGCCGTGGCTTAACCTTGCGCTCGATCTGCTCGTTGTTTTCCTGGCTGTCTTTTATCTCTGGAAACTCTTCAAGTTTGCGAGAAACAAGCTGCTCTGGAAAATCAAACGACGCCTGTTTCTGGCTCATGTTTTCATCGGAGCAATTCCGGTTTTTCTGGTAGTTTTTATCTTCTGGATATCCGCCCTGCTTTTTTATTACCAGCTGAGCCATTATTTAATCTCAAACCAGATTGGAATTCATTCCGCCCAGATTCATGCGTTCAATTTATCCTTCCGGGAACGATTACAGGAGCTTCTGTCTCAGACTCCCGCTCCGGATCCCGCAAAGCTTCAAGAGGAATTGGATGCCGGCGCAAAATATCTGCTGGCATCATATCCTTCGGCATCCATAACTCTTTTTTATAAGGATCCGGTCACGAGCAAGCGGATTATTTTTATAAATCGGGGTTCCACGGTCGGCGGAGCCAAAGACTATGAACCGCCTCGCTGGCTTGGAAATCGGGAGTTCAGCGGACTTGTTATCGAGGATGCGCAGCTACCCAACAGCAGGCGGCGATTGTTTCTGAAGAGCTTCGTGTCCAGCGATTTTCAACATGACCTTCCCTTCAGTCTCGAAGTCTCGGTTCCTTTCGATCGCTATATTCTGGATAGATTAAAGGCTGCATTAGGACAGGATATGATACTGGCCAAGCATGTAGCCCGTTCTGGCATCGGGGGCATACTTCAGAATGCCGATATACTTCCGGAAAACATAATTGATTCCACTTTTGATACTGAAAGCCGCACATCGCCAGGTCCGCCCTATCCGATTTTTCTTTTTCCCGTGTCGTGGTCCAGCGGAATGGAGATTGACTTGACCAATTCTCAAGTCCTTCTGGTGGAATTGTCCACGACAAGCCTGATACATAACCTCTTCCGTTCTGAAAACACCACGGGGAAGATGATTTTTGGCGTTTTACAAATTATTTTCGTGTTTTTTTTGATCGTAGAGGCGGCCTCGATTGTTGTCGGGATTCTGCTTACAAAATCCATTACAAACGCTGTCCACAACCTGGATCGTGGAACCGAGTTTGTGAAGCGAGGCGATTTCAGTCAGCGAATCATTGTTCGATCGGATGATCAACTCGGAGCTCTGGCCGCATCATTCAATCAGATGACGGAATATGTGCAGCATCTTGTCAAGGAACTCGTTCAAAAAGAAAGACTTGAACGTGAACTTGAGATCGCCAAGGAAGTCCAGGAACAGCTTTTCCCTAATCAAATGCCGAAGATGGCTGGCATGGATGTGACCGGAATCTGTCTGCCGGCCAGGACCGTCAGCGGAGATTATTATGACTTTTTGCCTTTAGGCGACAATGAACTCGGTATTGCCCTGGGAGATATCTGCGGGAAAGGAATTTCAGCCGCCTTGTTGATGGCAAACCTGCAGGCTACACTGAGAAGCAATGCCATGAACATAAAGAAGAATCCCGGATTGAATGGTGCAAAAATTGTTGCCGGCGTCGTGGAAAGCCTGAATAGCCAGATTTACAGCTATACAGCAGCAAATAAATTCGCCACATTTTTCTATGCCCTCTATGATAATCGACTGCAAACGCTCATATATTGTAATGCCGGCCATAATCCTCCGCTGTATTTTAGCGACGGCAAGATGCGCAGATTGAGCGCAGGAGGAACCGTCGTGGGTATCTTTGCGGATTCCAAATATGAAGAGGAGACGGTTTGCGCAAAAACAGGGGATGTATTTGTCGCCTATACGGACGGGATTATAGAAAGCGTTAATGAGTATGGAGAAGAATTTGGCGAGCACAGGCTTGCTCAGATCGTCGAGGAAAATCGCCATATGGACGCTAATGGGTTAAAGGAAATCATCGTCTCGCAAGTTCTTGCGTGGACCTTTGGCGAAGAGAGAGACGACGACATGACTCTGGTAATAGCTAAAATTGTTGATCCAAAAGAGATTAATAATGGTATTTCAAGTGATACTTTAAGTATGGCGTGATGATTTTATCGGTCCGGAATTGCTTGACCCGGCCGGCAATTGATACATAATTGGACTACATATTTGGGGCTTTCGAAAGTTGAATACTACAAAATCAGGATCATCCAATAGCCAAAAAACGGCGCTGAAGCAGTTGTTTTACACAACTTTTGAAATCAGCCAGATCTGTGGCGTCAACCCCACAACCGTTCAAAACTGGATTAAGGGGAAGAGGCTTAAAGCATTCCAGACTCCGGGCGGACACAGGCGTGTCCGGCGCGAAGATTTGATTGCGTTCATGAAGGAATTCAGCATGCCGCTTCCCGAAGGCTTTATGCAAAATCCCCCGCTTGCGATGATAGTGGACGATGAGAGCGATATAATAGATATGTTGGAGGATTTGCTGAAGTCCGGCGAGGACGAAATTAATATCGTTCGCGCTCAAAGCGGCGTAGCTGCGCTGCTGATGATCGGGGAATTCAGGCCCGATCTTTTGATCCTGGACCTCATGATGCCGGGAATGAATGGTTTTGACGTTTGTCAGAAGCTGAAAGCAAATTCCAGTACGCAAAACATCAAAATAGTTGCGATTTCCGGAGATCATAATCCCGCCGTAAGAGATCGAATTCTGCATTCTGGAGCTGATCTCTTCTTTACCAAACCACTGGATGTAATCGATTTCCGAAATCAGTGCTTCAACCTGCTCCAAATATAAATAAGGGACGACATGTCAATCCTCGACCAGCCGGATCTCTGCGTTTCTATAGATCCTCAATCCATGAAATCTCTGCTGGAATCATTTCCGGAGCAAGTTCAGAGTGCCGCCGTGGCAGGACGGAGCATATCTCTGCCGGTTCCAAAGGGAACAAAAGTAATTGTAGTGACAGGACTCGGTGGATCTGCCATGGGAGGAGATTTGGTGCGATCGATTGCCGAATCGCAGTTGAAGTATCCCGTGATTGTGAACCGCAATTATGATCTTCCCGGTTTCGTAGATGAATCCACTTTGGTTTTTGCCTGCAGCTATTCCGGGAATACGGAGGAAACGCTGAGTGCGTATGACCAGGCTCGACGGGCAAAGGCTCTTGTTGTGTGCCTCACTTCGGGCGGGAAACTGGAAGCCATGGCTACTGCAAACGCGCATCCGTTGCTTCGGCTCCCGGGTGGCCTTCCGCCACGCGCCGCTTTAGGGCATTCTCTCATCGCTCTGTTGGCTGCCATGCAGGCAATGCAGATTATGCCGGACATGTCTGCGTCCATACAGGAAACCATTGAGCTGCTAAAAGTTCTGCGGGACCGCTATGGCATGGCAGGCCCGGAATCATCCAATCCGGCAAAAAAACTGGCAAGCTCTCTATTTGGCAAAGTAGTCACTGTTTATGGTTCTCATGGAATTATGGAATCCGCTGCCTACCGATGGCGTTCGCAAATCGCGGAAAATGCCAAAAATCTGGCATCCCATCATGTGTTTGCCTGAAATGAATCACAATGAGCTTGTCGGTTGGCTTTATCCGGAAGAAGTGCTCCGGCGGATTGGAGTTGTGATGCTTCGGGATAAAGGAGACCACCCTCAGATCCAGAGAAGATTTGATCTGACGCGCGATCTAATCGCAGCTAAAGCCGGAACGGTGCAAGAAGTCTGGAGCGAAGGTACATCGCTTCTGGCGCGAGCCCTTTCCATAATATATCTGGGTGATTTTGTGAGCCTATACCTGGCGTATCTAAACAACACGGATCCGACTCCGGTTGCGGTCATCGATTATTTAAAGAAGAATTTGAGCACGAAGGCGTGATAGTTGGATTCATTGGGCGGACTTGAACTATAGTTCCGGATACTGTCCGACCGGGGAACTCTAAAAAATAATGAGACAAACTATTCTCAAAGGGGTTTTGGGGACTGCGGTGCTTCTTATTGCTGCTGGCTTTGCCGCAGACAACGGCGGGAGCCGATCGTAAAGCTTTCGCATTTGTGAATGCACGCTATGCAATTACCGCGGAGATCGCATCCGAGCACAAGTTCATCGTGAACTTCATCAATTTTTCGGATTTTGTTGTTGTACTTCAACCCAATGAATTCATTTATAAAAGTGCTTTGGGGAACGTCTATATTGGCCAGGTTTATGAATTGGAGGGCAAAAACGCGCGAGGTGAATTTCAAAAGTATTCTGCCTCTTTTCTGCTGAAAGGGCGTTCCTTCGCAGGCCTTTCAATTATTGGAGTTTTTCGTGAGCAGGATAAAATTGAGGAAATAAGCGTTCGCATCGGTGCCAAACGATTTTATCTGCAGGCTCTTGAAAATAGCATTTTTGAACAGCTCGCAGCAAAGATCAGCAACCTGGATCTTGAGAGCCCGGATACTGCAGCATCCCTGGAAGAGGCAAATATTTCAGAATTGGGCACGGTCAAGAGCACCGACGGCACGTCCGAATGGGACAGAGATTGGCTGGGATTAATTTCTGCGGAGGGCGTGAATCCGCCCAAAATATTAGAGCGGCCGGAAATACCCATTTCGGATGAAGCGCGAAAATCGCGGACGTATGGAAAGGTAAAGATTGCCGGAATTATCAACAAGAGTGGCGGGATCCAGGACCTGAAAATTGTGAAAGGGCTGGAGCGGAGTTTGGATAAAAGAGCTTTGGAGGGAGTAAAGAATAGCTGGGTATTCCTGCCGGCCACGAAAAATGGCGAAGTGACAGATGCTTCTGTTACCTTTGATGTGGAATTCCCGCCCCCTGTCTCAAAAACATCGGACCGTTAACTCCAGGTTTGGTATATTTAAATGCTAAATATTTCGAAAAGAGAAGAACTATGTTTTCCCGATCTTCCATCTTAAGTGTTCTGGTATTGATTTCAATTTCGGCATCCGGCGGAGATTGGCCGCAGTTCAGAGGTACCGACCGAAGTAATATTTCTGCGGAAACGGGACTTCTTCGAAGTTGGCCGTCACAGGGACCCAAGGTCCTGTGGAAGACGGCTGTCTGTGAAGGGTACGCCGGTGCTGCGATCAAGGACGGCCGAATCTATCTGAACGACTATAACGACAAAAAGAAAGAGCATCTGATCCGCTGCATTTCTCTGGCCGATGGAAAAGACATCTGGCAATGGAGCTACCCGGTCGAGGTGCGGCCGAACCATGGCATTACCCGCACGGTTCCGGCCATAGGTCAGAAGCTCGTTTTTTCGCTTGATCCCAAATGCCGGTTTCACGCATTGGATGCAAAAACCGGCAAAATAATCTGGCAAAAGAACCTGGTCCAGGATTACAAGGCTACAATCCCCGGATGGTATGCGGGACAGAATCCTCTGATTGACGGCGACCGAGTCCTTCTGGCAACGGGAGGGGATGCCCTCATCATTGCTTTCGATCAGGCTACCGGGAAAGAAATCTGGCGCACGCCCAATCCCGGAAAGGAGATGATGTCGCATTCATCTCTGATGCCGGCAACGATCGGCGGCGTCAAACAGTACCTTTATCTTTCGATGAAAAACCTGATGGGGATTGCCGCATCGGATGGACAGTTGCTATGGAGCGTTCCGTTTACGGCTAGAATTGTGGCTGTGCCTTCGCCGATTTCTATCGGAGACGGCAGAGTTTTTGTCACCAGCGGATACGAGGCCGGCAGCGCCATGTATCAGGTGGAAAAAGGCGCGGCGGGATTTTCCGCGCGCAAGTTATTTTCGCTCACCAGTACGCAGTTCAACTCAGAAGCCCAAACGCCCATTCTTTTTCAGAATCATCTGTTTGCCGTCAGCAGCAAGACTAGAGGAAGGTTCACCTGTCTGGGTCTTGACGGGAAGGTCGTATGGCAGAGTCCCGTCGTATCGGGCAATGCAGAAGCCTCCAGGACTTTTGATCTCGGTGCATTTATGCTGGCCGATGGAATGTTTTTTATCCTGGACGGGAATACAGGAATGCTTCGCCTGGTCGAAGCCAGCACAAAAGAATATATTGAACTGGCGTCGGCACAAATCCTAAGCGGAGAGGATGTTTGGGGGCCGATGGCCCTTTCCGACGGCAAGCTGATCATTCGCGATATGAGCCAGATGGTATGTATCCAGGTGGGCCGATCAGGAGGCGGGAAAAAGTAGTGGGCACTTCGGATCCGAAACAAAAGACGGAAAATCAGGGGAAAGTTTTGGAGCGCTTGCGGGAATCGTCGTTTGCACCGGCCGCGGTGGTCGGTGCTTTCGCTTCCTTTGCGGGTACGGTATTGGGGGCCAAAAGCGAATCGGCAAAAAAGACGCCCCAAAATGCCTCTCTGGTTCAAATGGATTTTTCAGAGCAGAAGCGGGACGCCCAGCCGCTTCACCTTGATCTCGAATATGTTCAAACCCTCGTATTGGGAGATGTCAACCCGGAGCAGCGCTTCCGGCGATCTATTTCGGCAGTCGCCATCGGTTCTGCGGACCAGATCAATGTCCTGGGCGACGGGGAAGTGCGTGCTTTTGATCCCAAAGGAATTTTCGTTCGGAGCTGGAAAGCGCCTGAAGGCGCTCTATGCATGGCGGTCGGCGGCGACGAGCGTGTCTATTTAGGCCTAGCCGGCCGGGTGGCGATCTATGGCCCAACGGGAATCCGCGAGGGAGGTTTTGCGGTAGGTGAGAGCGGCAAGTCCGCCAGCATCACCGCAATCAAGATCTCCGGATCCGAAATTCTTGTTGCGGATGCCTCCGCCCGTTGTATCCGCCGGTACACGGAGACCGGAAACCTGATCGGTGAGATAGGCACGCAAAATAAAACGCGCGGCTTTATGCTTCCCAATCGATCTCTGGATATGGATGTGGACGGCAAAGGAACCGTTCGGGCAACGGATTCAGGGCGACACCGCGTTTCTTCGTGGATTCTGGATGGAACGCCGGCGGGCAATTTCGGGAAATTCGGCCTCAGGAATCCGGAGGACTTTGTTGGCTGCTGCAACCCTGTGAACATTGCCGTTGCACCGGACGGCAAGATCATCACTGCGGAAAAAGTCATTGCCCGCGTTAAAGTTTTCGATGCCGGCGGAAAACTGCTCGCACTCATCGGTCCGGAGCATTTCGATCCCCAATGTATCCATTTGCACCTTGCGGTCGACTCCAAGGGGCGTATTGTTGTGGCGGACCCGATCCGTTTGGCGGTCAAGGTTTTTTCTATAAAGACTCAACCCGGAGGCTTGGCGCAGACATGAGTGAAAAATCCAGCAGGCGCGAGTTTATGGATCGTTCTCTTCGCGTCGTCGGAATTGTCGGAATCGGGGGCGCTGCGGCCGTGCTGGCGCGCCGCGCGGCGGGCAACACCGTATTCCAGGTGGATCCTGCGAAATGTGTCGCCTGTGATCTGTGCCGCACATCCTGTGCGCTGAGCCACTCCGCCGTAAAGGCTGTAAATGTGTTCAAGGAGTGCGGCTATTGCCAGCTTTGTCCTGCCTACTATGATGTAACGAGCCAGCCGGATGAAAAGGGTCTTCCAACGGGGAAGGTCTGCCCGCAGGATGCGCTTAAAAGACGCGTAGTCGGCAAAATCGACGAAGAGGATCCCAACAATAACTATTATGAATACGTGGTTGACGAATCGCTCTGCGACGGCTGCGGCAAATGCGTGAAAGCATGCAAACCGCCGGCCGGCAATGGCGCCCTTCGGTTGGAAGTCCGCTATAACCGATGCCTGGAATGTGACTCCTGCTCGATTCAGATTGCCTGTCCGCAAAATGCGATCGTGCGAATTTCGACGCCGGGACTGCCTCCAGAGCAGGGTCACGGCGAAGCAGGGAAAACGGCATAGCGCATGCGAATTTCCCCTCTCGTCAATTTCAGGCTCCGTAGGGTTTGTGATAGCGCAAACAGGTCGTGGTGTATCATCCTCACGCTGCTTGCCGCGCCCGTGAACCTGATTGCCCAATACCAAAAAAAACCGCCGGATTTCGGCGGTACACATAGTTTCCCGACGCCCGTCCATCCGGAACCTGTGGTCGACTGGCTGCGCAGTTTGGACGTCGTGTTTCTGGCCGTCGCATTGGGTGTGGCCGCCTGGCTGGCTTACAAACGGCGCAGCAGAAGAGGTATCGCGCTGCTGAGCCTCGCCAGCGTGGCATATTTCGGTTTTTATCGCAAAGGATGCATCTGCTCGGTCGGCTCGATACAAAACATCGTGTTGTGTCTGACGGATTCCCGCTATTTCGTTTCTTTCAGCATCCTCGCACTATTTTTTCTCCCGCTTGTGGTAACGCTTTTTTTCGGGCGCATATTTTGCAGCGGCGTATGCCCTTTGGGCGCTATTCAGGATCTTGTGGTAGTAAAGCCCTTGCGCGTGCCTTTGCGGCTCGACAGAGCGCTGCGCTACCTGCAGTTTGTTTATCTCGGGCTGGCCGTTTGGTTCGCAGGATGGGGATTGCAGCTGCACCTGGGATCCTGGCAACTGAAAATAAACCAGCGCTTTATTATTTGTGACTGGGACCCGTTCATCTCCATTTTTCGGCGAACCGGGCCTTTTCACATGGTGGCCATCGGTGTGGCATTCCTTCTGGCCGGGATGTTTATCGGCAGGCCTTATTGCCGCTGGCTGTGTCCCTATGGCGGCATACTTTCCATCCTATCGCGAATTTCCTGGAAAAATATCCGAATCAGCCCGGACAAGGAACTGGACTGCGGATTATGCGCGGAGGCCTGCCCGTTTGGGGCTATCCGCGAACTGCGAGCCGATCGTGCATTCTGCCTGGCATGTGCCCGCTGCTATGAATTTTGCCCGCAGCACAAAAAGTTTATAGCGCTGCGGGACGGTCCCTCAAGAACAGTGCAGATAAAAACTCCGCCTCGACGGTGGGAGGCGATCGCGCGAACATGGACGGGCATCCTGGTTCTCTTGATTATGCTGACCTCTGCGACCGGGCTGCTGGGAACCTATATCCATGCGCGGCAAGTGTCCCGTAGAGATACGACGTACGCTACTGAATTGCGCGAAAAGGCAACCACGGATGCGGAGATACAAAAGATTTTGCAGCCGGAATTGGATCGGCAGCACAAGGCTGCGGTAGCCCGGCGCCGCGTTTATGATTTTGGCGGAGCGGCATTGCTGCTTTCTGCTGCGCTCTGGATCGCCTGGGTAACGCTGGTATCGTCCAAAGCAAGGCTGCGGAGCGGGTGTGCCCCAACGATTATTGAAGATTTTGGAGCAACCACCAAAACAGCGGCCCAAAATAGCAAGGAAGCGAGCTAATGACACGGATGCACTATTATAGAAAATATGAAATGCGCGGCGGGCGTGTGCCCCGATGGGCGGGCAGGTGCCCTGTGATCGGGGGGGGCGTTTTTATATTGATTCTGGCCGCGCTGCTGCCGATAGCTGCGTTTTCGCAAACGCCGCAGGCGACCATCCGCGGGCAATTGGCGGATAGCTCCGGAGCTCCGATTCCTGATGCGCTGATTCATGCCGTGAATGAGGAAACCAACGCGACGCTGCAGTCATCCAGCGGGCCGGCCGGGGAATATGCTTTTTCAACACTTAAGCCGGGTTCGTATCGCGTGGAAGTGGAGCACTCGGGATTTCGCAAATACGTCGAACGCGGAATTCAGCTGTCGGTTGGCCAGAGCTTGCGGCTGAACATCCACATGGATCCTGGCGGTCCTGCGGAAGAAATGATTGTAACCGCAAGACGCGATCTTGTTGAACCGGATACGACGCACAGCGGGACCGTGATTGAAAACCATCAAATAACGAGCTTCCCTCTGGATGGACGGAATTTCCTGCAGTTAAGCCTTCTGGTGCCGGGCACTGCGCCGGCGGCGCCGGGTTCGCCGGGTACCGTGCGCGGGGAGTTCGCCGTCAATGTTAGCGGCGCCCGCGAAGACTCGAACAACTTCATGCTGGACGGGGCTTTCAACAACGATCCGAAATTGAACGGCGTCTCTATAAATCCCCCGGTCGACGCTATCCGTGAGTTTGAAATCCTCACCAGCACGTATGATGCGTCCTATGGCCGAAGCGGGGGCGCACAGGTGAGTATCGCTCTGAAGTCCGGCACGAACGGGTTCCACGGGACCGCGTATGAGTTCTTTCGCAATGCGGCATTGGATGCCAAGAACTATTTTGAGAACGCCGAAAGCGGCAAGGCCCGCTATCAGCGGAACCAGTTTGGCTTTTCCCTCGGGGGACCGGTGCGGAAGGACCGCACCTTTTTCTTCCTGGACTATGAAGGGCGCCGGGCGCGCGAGGGCGTCACGCGCGTCACCAATGTGCCGACAGAGCTGGAGCGCGACGGCGATTTTTCCCAGAGCATTTTCCCTCCCCCGATCAATCCGTATACGCAGAGCCCGTTCGAAAACGACCAGATTCCGAGCGAACTGGTCAACAGTGTTGGAAAGGCTATCGCGGATCTGTATCCGATCCCCAATCGTTCAGTGCCGGGTCAGAACTATGTTTCCTCTCCGGTTCGGCGGGACCGAGACGATCGCTTTGATGTGCGCGTGGATCATGCCCTCACCACCAAATCCAGTCTGATCACCCGATACAGCTTTGCCGACAGTGATTTGTATGAGCCTTTCTCCGGGAGAACGTATGCGAGTATTCCGGGGTATGGGGTGAACCTGCCGCGCCGGGCGCAGAATTTCATGTTGGGACTGGATCACACTTTCTCTTGCGATCTCATTAATCAGCTGCGTTTTGCTTTGAACAGAGTCGCGGCGGGAAGCTTTCAGGAATACCGCAATGGCAGCCTGAATGAAGCCGTCGGAATCCCGGAACTCTCGTCGAACCCCCGGGACTACGGATTGAGCTTTATTACCGTTTCGGGATTTTCCCCTATCGGCGACGAATACAACAATCCGCAGCATAGTGTCACTAATGTATTTCAAGTGACCGATACGATGACCTATTCCAAGGCAAAACACCTGTTTCGCTTCGGATTCGATTTTCGGAGATTGCAGCAGAATGCGTTCAGAGATGTTCAAGCGCGCGGTTTCCTTGCCTTCTCCGATTACGGGCAGGTTACAGGCAACGGACTAGCCGATATGCTGCTGGGATTCGTGACCTATTCCGGTGGCGCACAGCTGGATAATCCGCAGTACTTGCGCGCTATGAGCTGGAACTTTTTCTTGCAGGACAGCTACCGCCTGCGAAGAAACCTGACACTGCAGCTCGGGGTGCGATACGAATACAACACGCCGCCAGTAGATCGGTATGACCGGGCAACCACCTACGATCCGGAATCACAAAGCCTTGTTCCCGTGGGTGAAAATGGTGTGCCGCGCGGGGCTTTTTATCCTGACAGGAACAATTGGGCCCCGCGTGTCGGTATTGCCTGGTCGCTGGATGCCGCCGATAAAACCATTCTGCATGCCGGCTACGGAGTTTATTTCGACCAGTCTTCCCTCGCTCCGGGCGAGGGGCTTTACTTCAATAAGCCCTATTACGATTTTAAAATGTACTTCCCGCTTCCGGGGTATCCCCTGACTTTAGATGATCCGTTCCCGGTGACCTACCCTCTAAACATTCCGGGATCGGCGTTCGGGTATGACCGGGATTTGCATACACCCTATGTGCAGCAATGGAACCTGACTTTTAAAAGGCAGTTGAGCACGGACAGCCACATCGAAATCGCCTATGTCGGCTCGAAGGGTACCAAAATAATTTCTGCAAGGGATATTAACCAGCCCGCGCCAAGCCCCGTTCGTCCCAATCCAAGACCCGTGCCGCAATTTGCGGATATCGTGTATATCGAGTCTCGCGGCAACTCGTCCTACAACGGTTTGCAGGCTCAATTCCAGCAGCGTTTGCGCGCAGGCGCATCGGCCATCATTTCTTATACCTACGCCAAGTCACTGGATGAAAACTCGACATTTTTCTCCGAGCTATGGCGATTCCAACTTTCCGCAGAACAGTGCCGATCCTCGCGCTGAGAGAGGGCGTTCCAACTTTGATGTGCGGCACAGGTTTTCCATGGGATATTCTTTGGACCTGCCATTCGGAAAGGGGCGGCGGTTTCTCTCCAGCAGGAAATTTATCTCTGAGCTATTTTCCGGGTGGTCGACCTACGGCATCGTGACATTGCAGAGCGGACGCCCCTTTACGGTCGCACTGCTTCCCGAAAACGACAACAGCAATACGGGTATGGCAAGCCTTGGTTTCGGTGCCAATAATCGTCCCAACCGGATTTCCTCCGGTACGCTTCCCGATCCCGGTCCCGATGCCTGGTTCGATACGAGCGCTTTTGTAATCGCAGATTACGGGAGTTTTGGCAATTCGGGACGCAATATCCTGGATGGCCCCGGTTATTGTGACTTCAGTGCTTCGGTGATGAAAGACAGCAAAGTGCGCGAAGGTTTGAATCTTCAATTCAGGGTGGAGTTATTCAATGCGTTCAATCACACAAGTTTTGACCTGCCGGATAATTTCCTCGGATCCTCCAGCTTCGGACGCATAAACTCCGCGCAAAATCCGAGACTGATTCAGTTCGGATTTAAAATCATTTACTAGCCCGCGAGAAATGCGGGCTAGCTTCGTGGTTTCGGCTGATTTTTCTATCCAGTGGGGGAGATTCTAATGAGGGCCTGTATATTTCATGATGTGAACCCCGGCCAGCGGGATCGCAAACTTTTCGAAATTGTGGAATACGCCTATAATCACGGGGCTCGCGCCGTGATTTATGCGCCCAATGAGGCGAGGGCTGCTGTCATAGACAGGTTTCTCTGGATCCTCCGCCAGGAATCATTTATGCCACATAAAATCATTTTTAAAGACGCGCCGGATCCTTCGGTTCCGATTGCCATCGTAACCGCCGAAATCAATCCGGTCGAGGGGAGCGTTCTAATCGCAGATGGCCATTGCAGCCTGGAATTTGCAGCCGGTTTTGAAACGATTCATGAATTTGTCGACAGGTCCTCCGCCGAAACGCAGGAAGCGTGCAGGGATCGCTTCCGGGAATATCGCGACCGGAAAATTCCGGTAGAGCATGTAAAGGAATGATCGGCGGCTATTTTTCAATAACCGTGTTGAGCAGAACATCCATCACATCCAGGGACTCGCTAAGAACAGGAACTCTCTGTAAAGGCAAGGCCGGAAGCCCGGCGCAGCGTTTGCCTCGTGATTTCTACATAGCCTTCAAGCCAACCCAGGCCGTGGAACGGCTTCGTCTCGCTGGATGCGCCGGGAGCCTCGCGGCGCATGAAAGACGACCGGCTTCCGGATCCACACTCAACTTCGTCGGGTCGCAAAAATCTCCAGGTTGCTGATCCCCGAGTGCCCACAACCGTAAATTCGAAATCATTGGTCGCTCCATGAACGGTTTTGGATATGGAAGCAATCGCATGCCGCGATCCCGAAAATCCAAGCTGCAGGTGCACATGAGTATCCCGGTGTTGAGCGGCAGCATTCCGGTATGACAGCCAGCAGCGGCTTTCCGTCGCTCTAGCCCCCATCAGGTAGTGACAGATATCCACCACGTGGCTTCCAAGATCCGTCAATGCATCATGCGGGCCGTTCAGCGGAATATCATTTTTCCACGATTCTTTCGCAGTATCGGCCTTCATCGCCATCTGTGCGCCGGAGGATTGCCAATAGCGCGATTCGAATGCGAAAACGTCACCCAATTCGCCGCCTTCGATCATCTGCTTTATCGTTCTAGGGCCCCACATAGCACGGTAGCCATGAAAGACCGTGACGAAGGCATGCGTGTTGCGCAACAGGGTGATTTCTTCAGGGCGGACGCAGACAGGCTTATCCGCGGCAATCGCGGTGAAGCCGGCCTGAATTCCCTCCAGTATGGACTGCGCGTGCAATCCGCTGGGATTGGCAAGGAAGAGGACGTTGAGCGCTTCTTCGGCGAGATAGGATTTCAATGGGGCGCCGCGATCGGCTATGCGCACGGGCAGCAGCTGCAATTCGAGATCAACGTGCGAAACAATGTCCAGGCTGCGCAAGATCGCTTTGCCGGCCATTCCTCGTCCTACCAGTACCGGTGCTATGGGAATGCTTTTCATTTATTATCTCGAGAAAAGAAATTCATAATGAGATACCTAATCGGAACGTAAGGCTGTCAGCAGCGGCGCACGGCGGGCCGCGAGAAGCGCAATCAGTGACGAAATCAATCCTGCAGCCAAGACTGCGAACACAATCAACGCTGTCCTGGTGAAGGGAATCGATGCGCCGCGCGCGTGTATCGCCGGCAGAATGGCGACAAGGGCGCAGAATACGCCGGAGACGAGTCCCCAGACCATCAGGAATACATTCTCAACCAGGATTATTACGGAAATAATCCCGCTGCGGTATCCGACCGCCCGCAAAAGAGCCAGCTCCTGGCGTCTTTCAAGCACATTCCGCAGCAAAATCGTCGCCAAGCCCACGGTTCCCAGGATGAGACCGAGGGTGCCCAGGGATTGAAACGTGGACAGGTACGTGTTTTCAACCTGATGATACGCGGCCAGACGCTCCTGCGAGGACTCCACGGCAAAACCATAGTCCGCCAATCCTTCCTGCAGCTGTGGAGCCAATGCGGCGGCGCCCGCCGGCGCTGCGTCGAGAAGAAAAAACCTATATCCCTCCTGTGACGGGAAAGCGCGCAGAAAATTCGACTCGGAAATAATCAATTTTCCCTGAAGGATGCTGTCTTTTAAGGTGGCGACAAATCTCAATCGAATCGGGCCGGTCCTTGCCGTGCGTATCACGAGCTCACTTCCAAGCGAGAGATGGAGTATGTACTGAAGGGTGTTTGCATCCGCGATCGCAGGGATGAAGGGCTCCTGAGGGTAGGCCTCAAGAAGCAGCCATGGATTTCTTTTATGCTCGGGTTTTGCGGCAAGAGAGCTTTGGAAGGAAAACCTGCCGGCAGCGCCAAAGGCTTTCGGGGCTCCCAGGATTTCAGGCTCCTGCGGAGCATAGAGATTCAGACAACTGGCATCATCGCCGGGGCGCTTGCGAAAGGGAATGAAGTGAACCTTGTGAAATGCCTGCGCCTGTTCGGGCGAAAGCCCGATCGCATCCTGTCCCGCGATGCTGTTGAGGTCATAGAGAATGGGGAGTGTGGACTCCGCAAGCAGAGGAAAGCCGCCTGTTCCGGAATTGTGTTCCAGCGAAACGCTTTGACCGTCCTGACGAAACGCCTCCATCGAAACAACGATAAAAGTTGCTGCGGCAATCAGGCTGGCGCAGAACAAACTGCGGCCGGGCCGGTGCGTCGCATTTCGCAGCCCCATTTTCATAAAGGCGGGCCAGCCTTTTCCCTCAACGGGAATGGGACGAGCGCGGCGCAGGTAAAGCGCCGTTGCGCATAGTATCGCTACGAGAAGCAGGAATCCTGCGCCGAAAAAGCCCTGAAGTTGCGATACCTTTTCCTGCATGGAGGCAGCTATCAGGAATAAGGCCGCAAACAGCGCGCAGAGGGAAGTGAGTGCAAGAATGCGAACCCTGCGTTTCTGGACAGAAACAGATTCCAGAATTCCCGTCAATAGCGCGCGGGGAGAGTTTGTGCGCAGGGTGCGCAATGTCCATGCAAGAGATGCCATGGAAAAAACGACGCCGCAAACGCACCCAATCAACAGTTCCATCCAGGAAATATGAAGGAAAATCCGGCGGGTCCCCACGGCATCTGTCCACCATGTGCGCAGGCCAAAAACCATCAGCCATCCATAGATAATCGATCCCAGTAGACCCAGGATACTGCCGATGATCGATAGGAGCGCGCCCTCATAAAAGAAATTGCGCTGCAACACTGCCGTGGAGAAGCCGCAGGCGCGCAGGATGCCGATCTCCCGCACGCGCTGCTCTATCATCAGTCTAAAAAATAAAGCGGCAAGCAGAATAGCGGCCGCGATCAGAAAGAAACTGAAATAAACAAAATATTCTCCAAAATCCGTAGATCCCTGCGATGCGGCCAACCCTCGATCTCTGACGGCGCTTATGGTGAAACCGGCGGACTGCGGGTTCAACTGACGGAGAAGGGCTTGAGAAAATTGGCTCTGAACTGTTCTACAGGTCTTTGCCGGGGGGCAGGGCAATGCGCAGGGCGGTGAGTTTCCCAAATCGGCTCCCCCAGAGTTCTTGCCCTCTTGCGAGTGCTATAAAAGCTTTTGGAGTGGTTTTGTATCGATGCCAGTACTCTTCATCTGCCGGGCGAATCCTTCCAATGTCCAACGGGAAAGGAGGATCCCAGGCATTGATGCTTCTGGCGTCGGTAACGCCGGGTATGTGCGGCGCAAGGGTAGCGTCAATATCGGCGGAGTCCGCAAGAATGCCGGCAAGGTGGAACCGAGCGGTTCTGGTTTCCAGTTTCCCTTCCTGCTGCCACAGATAGTAATCGATTTCTACAGACTCTCCTTTGGAGATTCCGAGGCTTCTCTGTGCCCATTCCGTAAGCCAGATCGATTCATTCGGATTCGTCGGCGCACTCGACAAAGACGCGCCTTTAATTTCCCTAAGCGAGCGAAGCGCGCCCTTGCCAATATCGGTGGCGGTGATCACGGAGTAGGGGATTTCACGCCCTCTGGCCCGGATAGAATTCGCAAGATACGTATACACAGGGGAGGATTCCATCCCCATGGCGGCGGCTGTCTGACTCGCTGCCTGCGCGGTTGCAGTGTCCAGGATGATGCTGTTGCTTTCCAGCGAAAATCCATTTCCCGACGTGATCGTCTGAATCCGAATTGCAAGATCCTGCAGCGTGCAGCTCTTCTTCAAAAGGTTTGAGATCGATTCCAGCCCATTTCCTATTGCCGGCCGCGCCAATAGCACGGCATTGACTTGCGCCTGCTGCGCAAGATCCTTCTGCAGTCGCTTCAATGGCACGAAAATGGAATGAACGCGCCCCTGAGTGGGGCGCAGCGAAAATTCGCCCAATTGTGCTGCGGACAGAAGGCGGCGGCAATTCAATCTCAGCGTTCTTCCCCCCTCGTCGCGTCGGCCGTAGAGCCATTCTCTGGGTATTGCCTGCGGAATTTCCACCCGCAGCAAAAGGGCGTCCTCCTTTTTAATATTCAAGTGCCGGCCAAGCGAATCTCCGACATATGCCGCCCGATCGTCGGGGAACGCGGGGACGTCCAAGCCTTGGAATTTCCAGAATCGATCGTCAACTCCATAAACGTTGACTTGATGACTCCGCACGCCTGTGGATTCGTGGATCACCACGCCCTTAAGATAGATGATCGGACAGCTGTCTATGCCCGAATTGAGAGGGGAAGCAAGTCTTTCACTGAAAAAGTGTTCTGCCGTTACAAGATATTCCGTGGCGCCGATGCGTTCATATAAAAGACGGCGCAGACTGGCTCGCACCGATTGGCCCACCAGCAGGGCTCCCGACAAAACGGCAACCGCTATAGCCACGCCCGCGATGACGGGCAGATTCGTGCGCCGGTAGTATGTCAGGTTGCGCAGCAAAAGATGGCTTCGTTTCATCTGGATGCCATGGGACGCCTGGATGCGGATCGCATGCGCATGTTTCAGACCCGGTGCAGGCGCGTATCGGTTAGTTTATATTTCAGGCTGAAATTCTGTGCCAATTCCATGTTGTGCGTGACGACAATCAGAATGCCATGCTGGATCTTGTGAAGATCGAACAGCAGCGCCATGACGGCTTTTGTGGAATCATGATCCAGATTGCCGGTGGGCTCGTCGCAAAGAATGAGCCGTGGTTTCATGATCAAGGCGCGCGCAAGCGCCACACGCTGTTTTTCGCCGCCCGATAATTGATGCGGACGGTGATCCCGCCTGGAACTCAACCCGACCCGTTCAAGCAGTTCATCCGCCCTTTGTTGCACGGAATTGTCGGAATTCGAAACGAGCGAGGGGACAAGAACGTTTTCCAAAACGGTGCATTGAGGGAGCAGATGATGATCCTGGAAGACGAAGCCGATTTTTTCATTGCGGAAGGCCGCCAGGTTTTTGTCGTCCAGTTCGTGGGGATTCCTGCCCTCCAGGTGCACCGAGCCCGAAGTTGGAGTTTCCATGGCACCCAGGATGTACAACAAAGAGCTTTTGCCGCTGCCCGAGGGTCCTATGATGGAGACGGCATCCCCCTCCTTTAGCGAGAGGCTTATTTCTGAGAGCACCAGAAGTTGTCCTCCGGGCGTCGGGTATTCTTTTGAGAGGTTCCGAACTTCTAGCATTCGATATCCAGCTTAAATAACAGATCGATAAATTGCCAGGGCGGCATCTGCCATCCTGTTCGCATTGTAATGCTCGCGCACGGCCCGGCTTCCCTGATCTCCCAGCGCGATTCTCCTCTGCGGATCCTGCCAGAGCTCCAGCAATCCATCTGCCAGAGCTTCCGGTTTATCCGGTTCCACCAGGAGTCCGCCTCCGGTTGTCTCCACTATCTCGACAGAAGCACCGCGCCGCGGTTGTACGACGGGGATCCCGCAGGCAAGAGCTTCCAACAAGAACAGCCCCTTGGGATCGTCATACGTTTCAGGTACGGAAAGAACGCTGAGATTTTTCAGATAATTCACCTTGTCGCGGCGGTCCAGTTCTCCGTGATAGGTGAATTGATCGGACAATCCCCAGGAATCCATGCTCCTTTGTATGCCCGAGAGATAGGAATTATGTTCTGGCGCAAGATAGCCCGCCGCCCACAAGCGGCTGGAAGAGAGCCCGCTACGGGATCTCAGGAGGCGGTAGGCATCGCACAGAAAATGCAATCCCTTTTCCGGCGCGATGCGCGCAAGGTAGCCGATCGTGAACGGTTCCGCATCCCCTGCATGGCTGCGCTCGAATCCGTCAAAGCTGATTCCCAAAGGCACTACGTGGATTCGATCACGGGCTATGCCAAGATACTCGGCCATGCTGCGGGCGCCGAAATGACTTACGGCTATGAAGGCATCCACGTACGCTGCGTTTTCACGAATCAGCTGGAGAGAATCTTTGCGATAAGGCTCGCGCAGCGACCCAAGAAATAAATCCTCCCCCTGCAGCGTGCAGCAGACCGGCACCTTCATTTCGGCCTTGATGGCGGGAGCCAGGGAAGTGAGCAGGGAATTGGGCAGGTTGATGACCTCAGGCGATAGTTCTTTGAGAAAGCGAACAAGCTTCCGAACCTCTTTTTTGAGAAATCCTTTCGTGCCCTGCAGCATGGAAACGGTCAGACTGCCGAGGTCCGTCGGATTCACGCTGATGCCGAGTCGTGTGACCAGCTTCAAGAGGGGATTGAAATCCCAAAGCCGGTCCAGGCTGTCCGGGGAGGCGCGGAAAAGGGCGAAGTGCTGCTGCAGATAAATATTTATTCCGCCGAGAAACACGCGGGGCATGCTGACATTGGTGTCATCCGTGCGCGTCGGCGTATAGGTTGGGATCAACAGGACGTCGTGGCCTGCGGCCAACAGGGCGCTGGCCAAGGCATTGTCACGCAGGCAGCTGCCGCAGTACATGCGTCCCGCCCCCGCTGTAATGCACGCAATCCTCATATTCATTCCCCGAAACAGTACAGCATGCCGTCCTGGGACCCGATGACCAGAGAACCCTTGGCAGCGGCGGGCGAAGCCGAAAGGGGCGCGCCCGCGGTAAAATCCCAAGTCTTTTTGCCCGAGACAAGGTCCAATTCGTAAAGCAGCCCATCGTTTGAGCCAATAAATACACGGTTCCCCGTGACGAGCGGCGACGACTCTACGCGCGCACGCGTAGTGAAAGACCATATCTCTTTTCCGGATAACCGGCTGAGGCAATGCACAATCTTATCCCGGCCGCCAACAATAACGCGATCGTTGGTGACCGCAGCGGAAGAATAATAGGGAAAGCTGCGCGTTGGATGCCGGTAGGTCCATTCAATCGCCCGCTGCTGGAGATCAAGGCCCAGCACTTCATTGCCAAAAGTCCCTACGTAGGCACGGTTTTCGAAAAGGGCGACGGATGCTCCGGCATAGGCGCCGAGCGGGAATGAATAGATCTGCTTTCCGGTCGCCGCATCGATCGCGCGGAAAGTCTCATCGCACCCTGAAACATAAACGTGTCCTTTGTCGATCGCGGGCGTGCAATGGATCGGCCCTTCTGCGGAGAACTTCCAGATGAGTGCTCCCGTCGCCGCTGAAAGGCAATAGAGGTTTTGATCGTAGGAACCGAAATAGACGCGATCCAGGTAACAATTCGGGGAGGACTTGATTTCGCCATCCGCTTTGAAAGTCCAACGAGCCTTGCCCGTCGCGGCATCCACCGCATGCAGGGTGCCGTTAAGATCCCCGACATAAACCAGATCCTTGTAGACGCACGGAGATGACTCCTGGATAGGATCTGAAGTCGTATAGCGCCAGGCCTGTTTGCCGGTAGCGAGATTGACGGCGTACAGGGATGCGTCCATCGATCCGACGAAAACAGTTCCTCCTGAAATTGCCGCGGAAGACTCGATGGAATCTTTCGCCTGAAAGCTCCACCGCAATTTAAGCGTTTTTGGCAGCGCGGCGGTGGTAACGCCCGTCAGTGCCGGCGTGCCTCGAAACATGAACCAATCCGCGGCTTCATTGGCGAGGCAAGTTAACGCAAAAAATGCGCACAACAGGAATAGCGAATGACGAATGACGAAGGACGAATGACGAATTAAAAAGCAATGCAGCGAACGGCTGGATGTATGTTTCAATTCGTAATTTGTCATTCGTAATTCGTAATTTAGTTACTGATTGCGTAAAGAGCAGCGCGATTCATGATATAGAGCACGCCGTTGGCGGCCACCGGCGTTCCATAAATAGCGTTGCCCATGTTTATTTCGGCAATTTTCTTGAGCTCTTTGCCTGCCTGGAAGATCGCCAGATCGCCGTCTTCATCGCCGAGATAAACTTTTCCATCGGCAGCAAAAGGAGATCCCCAAATGGCGGCGAGCATGTCGTATGTCCAGTAGGGCTTTCCTGAAGCTGCATCCACGCAGTGCAGGAATCCGGTGAAGTCGGAAATGTAGAGAAGCCCGTCGGCGATGGCGGCGGTAGAAACGGAGCGTCGGATCTTGTCGTATTGCCACACGCGACCGGTCTCGGTGATATCCCCGTTTTTGCTTGGATCGATGCAATACATGTGGCCAATGCCTTCTCCATTTTCCGGGTCCTGCCCGACCGCAAGAAAAACATGGCCATCGTTAAAAACAGGGGTCGAAATGACGTAGTTGAGAGTCTTGGGCCACACCGCGTCCTTCGGATTCAGATTAAAACTCCATAATTTCTTGCCGCTTAACGCCTCGAAACCATACAGCCAGCCGTCTCCTCCCGGGAAGAAGACCTGCATAGTGCCGGCGACCTCGCCGAGAGCGGGGGAGGCCCATTGGCCGTGCAGAATGCGACTTCCGGGTGAGTTGTCCTGCCACGCGAGCTTGCCTGTATTTTTATTTACGGCGATGAAACTCGGAGCATTAGGAGCTGGAATTTTCTCGTTATTATCGTCCTGGCCGTTGGAGGTTTCGACGAAGATCAAATCCCCCCAGATAGCAGGCGAAGAGTTGGACATATTATGCGGAGAAACGCCCAACTCTTTCATCATATCCAGCTTCCAGAGGACGTCCGCGTCGGTTTTGCCCTTGTAGGTTTCCTCCTGAAACGCCCCGTCGTTTTTCCCGTCCAGGAATCCTTCCGTGTCGAGGCTGACCAGCTCGCCGCGGTTTGTCACATAATAAAGCTTTTTCCCTTCAACGGCGGGAGAAGAGCAGACGCCCTGTTCGGGCCAGTCATAGCCGGATTCCAGTTTGTCGCTGACCGCCTGCCAGAGGAACTGGCCGTCCGCTTCACGGAAGCACATCAGAACGCCTTTGTCGCCGGAGATGTCGGGATTTTTGGGATTGTCGTTATTGGTGCCCAAAAAAACTTTTCCGTCGGCAATAGTTGGATTGCCGTACGAGTTCGATCCAAGCTCAGCTTTCCACTTAATACTTTTTCCGGATTGGATATCCCAGCTGGATGGAAGATTCTTGAGCGGCGAGAACATGTTCCTCTGCGGAGTGCCTCCCCACATGGGCCAATCTCTATCGGCAGCAACGGCAGTAATGAGACATCCGACAAGTATCAGGAATAATTTGGCCAGACGCATACATCCTCCCCATCCGGTTTGCCTGTATTATAGCCTTAGTAGTGGGAGAGAAGCCAGGAGTCAGAATCCAGGAGTCAGAAGACAAGGACATGGACACCCATTATTCGAGGTGTGAAGGAAAAGCTAAGAGAAAACGTGGACACCCACTATTTACGTGAGAAAGCGTGGACACCCACTATCTCCATGTTTGATCTTTGTTCCTGAATCCGGATCCCTTTAAGGAAGGGCTATTAGGGATTGAGGAAACGGATGCGCCCAGTGAATAAGACAAATCGACAGAGTGGCGGACTTTAGATCAGTCTCGATGGAGATAGTCCAATGATGCTGGAAGCGATCGATGGGATCAGTAGATCTCGCGGGATCTTCAGAGGAAGGACTGATGGAGGGATAGGGTTCAGGCCGATTGCGGTGGCGAGATGCAAAGGCGGCTCGAGCCGCGGCAACGCCCTTGAGCCAGCGCCTGCCGAGCTGATCTGCAAAATTGCGCAGATTGGAAAGCAGCCCGGCGGCGAGACGGAATTTGGATCCGAAGCGGGAGACGGTGTCAATCCACGCTCCGGATTGGCGCCGATCCGCAGCAGGATCGGCGCAAGATCGGCATCGATGGCTCCGCGTTTGTCGGACCGCAGCATGCGTCCTGATTTATCCACCAGATCGAAATACTCGGCTGCAGTCATCGGCAGGATGCCGCGGCGTTGGGAATCTGATTGAATAGGACACAGCCAGCAAGAGGAAGGAGCATCAAGGGAATTGAAAGGAAGGCGTTCGGGGATAGGTTGGAAATGTCGGCCGTATTTTCCAGTTCTGGCATGTCCTGGCTGAAAGAGCCAGACTGCATGTTTTGATTGGGCTCGCCGGGAACGGAGCCTGTGGTCATCATTTCCTTCTGCCAGGCGCGGATCCGTTCCTGGATGCTGGTGAAGTCGCTTTCTTCGGGAGTTGCCGCAAGACCGGCCCGGATGGATTCAGATCCACATATACCATGCAGGCGGCGATGGCTGCTTCGTCGAGCAGGGCCTGGCATTTGAACCGGGATTCCCAGAACCGGCCCTTGACCTATCTTCTTTGTTTGCAGCACGAGCGATGAATTCGTTGAGCCGGCCCATGAACCAGCTCAGGCTGCACAATCGTTTGCGCAGCTGCGGCGATACGTTCCGGGCAATCAGCCAGGGCGCGGATTTGCTCGTCGGCAGGCGGCACGGCGGCATCCTTGCAGAGGGAAGAGTGTCAGCCAGCGGGTTGCCACTTCCCGATCGGACCAGGTGGCGACGATGTCGGGGCGAGTGCGCAGAATGGTGTGGTAGTGATTCTCCATGACGGCGTAGGCACAGACTTCGATGGCGAAAATGGCGGCGAGATGCCGCAACCTGTCGACCAGCCATGCTTTGCGGTGGGAGAAGTCGCGGTGTGTGAGCGGTGTCGAAGCCACACAGAAAAGCCCGGCGGACGCACCGGCTGAAGCAGTGATAGACCCCTTCTTGTCCTTCCTTGACATATTTGCTGCGCGGCAGAGCCATGGTTCACCTCTTTCATATAACTAATGGCGAACTCATGGAATGAGCTAAAATAAATGATAAAAAAGTGGGTGTCCAATACCTATACCTGCGTGATCTAAGAGCAAAAGGGCCGCCCCGAGGTGCGGCCCTTTTATCGAAATCTCAGGAATATGGTTTCACTTATGGATTTCGATGCGATATAGAACATTTGCCTTGTCACCCGTGACGTAAATCGCACCGGACGGGCCAACCGCTACACCATTAAAGAAGATCATGGGATACGAGGGCATGAAGAAATAGCCAACTTCCAGTCCTTCAGCAACAGCTTCAACTGCCCCTACCGCCGGATTGATGCGCGAAAGACGACCAGCTCCACTCTCGACTACGAGGAGATTCCCGTCGCGGTCCAAAGCCAATCCCTCTGGATTGGAAAGGCCCCAGGCAACCAGGCGCGGGGATGTGAGAAGCTCCCCGTCATCATAGAGCTGCCACACGCAACCGGTAGCCCAGTCACTGACCCACAGATCATCTTCTGTTGCCGCGAAACCCATAGGCACATAGATACCATTGATATAATTGGCCAGCGTGATACGCCCTGATGGGGTCTGGCGCACTACTCTGCATGCCACCAGCATCTGCGACCACGAGGTCGCCCTGGAAACGGACAGCGTTCATTGGAATGCCAAAGTCATTGTAATACTCAAGCGGTTCACGGGTGGCGGGATCCCAGACCTGCACGGAGTCAAAGCTCGATAACACAAAGTTATCGCCGTCAACCGCAACTGTCGCTGGAGTGATCATCGTGCCGGGAACAGCTATTTTGTGGCGCTCAACCGATTCTTGTTTTCCGGTCACCCCATTGATTTCACGAAGCGTCCAATAATCAGCCACAAATACGGACTCTCCTCCATCCGGATTCGCTTTTACTGCAATGCCTCCGGGTGCGATCATGCCACCCTTGCTAACTGTCCGTGTCCTTCCGTTTGGAAGAACCTCGCTAATGGATCCATCAAGTGCATGAGAGACATACAATCGATCCCGGGAGTCGAACGCGATGTTATCCAAGCCTTGAAGCCCGGTTGCTACCACATGTTTAGCTCCCGTATTAATATCGATGCGTGAAATCTCTCCTGACGTCTGCTCCGCTACGTATAGCTCCCCCTTGGAGTTGAACTTCACAGCCGCAGGATTGGCCAAGCCGCTGGTTATCACCTGAAGGTCGCCGGTATCAACGTTAATCCGGACCACCATGCTCGGAATCCAGAGTGGACCATAGAGATATCCATCAGGCCCGATATCCATGCCATTCAGGAATCCCAAAGGAAACGGATTCTCTGGAGTTGACACGATTATTGGCCGGGGATCGTCCTCAAGATCCGGATCCAGCTCATATAGTCCGTCTCCATAAAAGTCCAACGCAACAAACAGGCGGCCATCATCGGTGAAAGTAATTGGATTGACGCCCACTGCCACAAACTGCCTTTTCAGAATACCGTCCGGGGACAGCTGGTTTACCCAACCGCTCACAATGGACGTCCAGTAAAGATAGCCCTCATAGGGTGTACCTTTAGGGCCGAAAGTGAGGTCGTCCGGAGTTTCAACCAAAGGCTCGTTGGAGCCGAGCCTTTGGAGAATCGTTCCGGATCGGGGATCCATGACAATGATCTCGTTGCCAAAAACACTGGCTATGTATAGCCGATCTTTGCTGTCGAACATGACACCGTTAGCACCGTGAATCGGCGCACCCTTGGCCAGGATTCTCACTGTCACGCCGGGATCTTTTGTAATTGCCTCTTTTGTGAATGCCATACTGCTGACTACCAGGGAAAGAATGAAGGTCATCATGATCCAAAGTGGAATCTTTTTGATGTATTCCATAGTCTCCTCCGTGAATTGAATACTTCTATTCCATTAAGAGCGAAATTTGGGTCAAAAGTCTAAGGTCAATACCAACCAACTTATCTCGGAACTCTTCCCCGATGAGGCGTGCTCCAAGAGCTCCTCTAAAAGGTAATAGGCAAATCGGTCCCTATTTTCTGCATCGCTCTGTAATTATTTTGGGATTTTAGACAACCACTGGTATTTAAATAAGATATAATACCTTTCATACATTCCCTGCTTTTCCATTTTGGAAAAAAGAGGGCTTCCTGTGACAAGACATGCTCCGCAGGAAATCACACAGTTGCTTCTTGCCTGGCGCAACGGCGACCGGGATGCGATGGATCGTCTTGTTCCGCTGGTCTATGACAGGCTGCGGAAGCAGGCACATACCCATATGGCGCGCCAGGGAGCAGACAATGTCTTACAGACCACGGCTTTGGTCCACGAGGTCTATCTTCAGCTGCTCCATGCAGGACAGGTGAACTGGCAGGACCGCCTTCACTTTTTTGCGATTTCGGCAAAATTGATGCGCCAGGTATTGACACATCTAGCGCGATCTCGAGGTTCCCAAAAGCGAGGCGGTCGGTTTCTCCAGGTGTCGTTGAGCGAAGCCGGTGACTTTGCCCCTGAACCCCCGGCGGATATCCTCAAGCTTGACGATGCACTCGAGGCCTTGGCAAAGATCGATCCCAGGAAGGCGCGGGTGGTCGAGTTGCGATTCTTCGGTGGACTGACCCATGACGAAACGGCAGAGGTATTGGAGGTTTCGGCCGATACCATCTGGCGCGATTGGGATCTGGCAAAATCCTGGCTTTGGCGTGAAATGCAGAAAGAAAGCCGGCAGCCAGCCGGCGCTAAATCGTAAACCTATCAAGTTTATTTGACAGAATAGGTTCTATGGAACCCGGCCGCTGGAAAAAGATCGAGGAGCTCTATAACGCAGCCTTGGAGCGGGAACCGGCTCAACGAGCGGCTTTCCTGACCGAAGCCGCAGGCGGCGATCTGACGCTGAAGGCTGAAGTGGAATCTTTGCTTCTGAACAGAGAGCAACGCGGCGGTTTTCTCGATGCCGTCTCCATGAAGATGATTGCGCCGGGTCTTTCCGATCTGTCGGCACAGCCAGAAGAAGGCCAAAAGGCCGAGCTGGTTTCCGGAACCATGCTTTCCGGCAAGTACAGGGTCCTCGGAATTCTCGGTAGCGGTGGCGTAGGCGTTGTTTATAAAGCAGAGGATACGATTCTTCGGCGTCTTGTGGCGCTGAAGTTCTTGCTTGCGGAATACGTGCGGCAACCGGAATTCAGGGAGCGCTTCATGGTGGAAGCACGTGCCGCCGCTGCCCTCAACCACGCGAATATCTGCACGCTGTACGAGATCGGAGAATCGGAAGGTCGGGTTTTTCTGGTTATGGAATACCTTGAGGGACAAACCCTGGCCGAAGTCATTGCCGGAACCCGCATAAAACTCGATAAGTTTCTGGAACTGGCGATTCAAATCGCGGACGCTCTGGAAGCCGCGCATGCTCGAGGCATCGTGCATCGCGATATCAAGCCGGCGAATATCTTTGTCACGACAGGAGGCCATGCCAAGATCATGGATTTCGGGCTTGCCAAGCAGCTGCGGAAAAACATGCCGATGGCAGCAGCGGGAACCGACATGACGACGACGCCGATGTCGGACGAGTTGATTACCACTCCCGGCATGGCTCTGGGCACTGTAGCGTACATGTCTCCTGAGCAGGCGCGAGGAGAAGAACTGGATGCGCGCACCGATCTGTTTTCGTTTGGAGTAGTACTCTATGAGATGGCCACCGGTTTATCCCCGTTCCGTGGGAACACAAAGGCGATGGTGTTCGATGCCATCCTCAACCGCACGCCGGCGTCTCCACTGCAGCTGAGGCCGGATTTTCCTATACAATTCGAGCAGATCATCACCGCGGCGCTGGAGAAAGACCGCGAAGTGCGTTGCCAGAGTGCCGCAGAAATGCAGGCGGCGCTCAAGCGCCTGAAGCGCGACAGCGGCTCAGACCGCATGGCGGCAACCGGAACGGCTGCTGCGCGTGCCTTCAGGAGTGCACGGCGCTGGATTACCATCGCAGCGGTGATCGTGCTGACGGTGACTGCAGCCGTGATACTTTATCGCCGGCCTATACCGCAACCCTTCGAGCGCATGGAGATCACCCGCCTAACCGATTCCGGAAAAGAGAGCGCAGCCGCGATTTCGCCTGACGGAAAGTACGTCGCTCATGCGATTACAGACGGTGGGAAAAGCAGTCTCTGGATTCGGCACGTCGCTACCGGGAGCAACGTTCAGATTCTGCCTCCCGCAGAAGGAAGCATTCTCACCCCGCAATTTTCTCGCGATGGCAATTCGTTAGGGTATGCGTTCGCCGCAGGGGGGACATCTTCAATTTCACTGTACACGATGCCGTTCCTCGGAGGAAACCCCAGGAAACTTGTGGGTTTAGGGGCCATTTCGGGCGGATCTTTGTCCCCGGACGAAAAACGTCTCGCGCTTACGAAGGCAAAAGGAAGTGGAAGTGTATTGTCCATCCTCAACCTCGATGGTACGGGTGAGCGACAGATTGCAGTTCGCAAATTCCCTGAAGTAATCAGGGGGGCGGCCTGGTCCCCTGACGGTAAAACCATAGCGTATGGGGTGATGTCGTTCCAAAAAGGATATTCCACTAGCTTGGAGGCCATAGCCGTGGAAGGCGGGAAAGGGCGCCGGATAGGATCGCGCACATGGAAGTTTTTAGGGGATCTGCGTTGGCTGCCCGACGGACGCGGACTCATCGCTGAGATTGAGGAACCGGGGAACAAAGACCAGGTTTTTTATCTTTCTTACCCCGAAGGCAATGCCCGCAAGATCACAAATGATTTGAACCGCTACTCAAGTCTCAGCCTCAACGCAAATGCCGGCACGTTGGTTGCAGTACAGCAAGAAGCCATCACTCATATCTGGTTGGTTCCCATCGGCGATCCCGCGAGTGCGCGCCAGATCACAAAAGGCCATCAGACCGGCTCATTCAGCAGCCTTGCCTGGACTCCCGGGGGCAGCCTCATATTTGGCAAAGCGGATTCGAATAGCCTTAACAGCCAGCTCTGGATCACAGCCACAGATGGCAACCCGCCGCGCCAACTTATATCGGAAGGCGGAGCTACTGCCGCTGTCTGTGGCGACGGCTGGCATCTCGTGTATCTCTCCTACCGGGCGGGGAAGCCACACATCTGGCGATCCAAACTTGACGGCAGCGACGCAAGGCAGCTGACAAACGGCGCAGGCGAATTTTTGCCGTCGTGCTCGCCGGACGGGACGTGGCTGACATACGGTTCAAACGACCCCAAAAGTGTAGGAGTATGGAGGATGTCGATCGACGGCGGCAATCCCGTCCGCCTCTGGGAGCGGTATGGTATCTCGCTGATCTCGCCAGACGGGAAATGGGTCGAAATAATAGAAGATACTCAGCCGCAAAATGTCGTGTTAATCCCAGCAGCGGGAGGAAAGGCAGTTAAAACCGCCGAAGTGAACCCGGAATGGGGCCGACCTAAGCAATGGACGCCTGATGGTAGAGCCTTTCTATATTCAAAGAGCGTCAATGGTGTATCGAACGTTTGGCAAAAGAACATAGACGGCGGCGAAGCCAAACAGTTGACCAGGTTTGATAGCGGGTTAATCAACGAACTGCTGCCGGGAGTCGCTATGTCGCCTGACGGCAAGCATCTGGCCGTGGTGCGCTATTCCACCTCAAGCGACGTCGTCATGATCAAGGATCTGAATGTCAGGTAAGGATTGGTACCTGGTTATACTGTCCCTTTTAAAAAAAGGGGACAGTATAACCAGGTACCGTTATTTTTTGTTTGCTTCCGCGCGCATCTTCGCCAGAACGCTATGGCGCCGGCTATAGCTGAAATAAATAATGAAGCCCAGACCAAGCCAGATAATCAGGCGCCACCAGTTTTCCGGCGGCAGGGAAAACATCAATACCAGACAGGAAAGAATTCCAAGAATAGGGACAAGGGGCACAAACGGCGCTCGAAACGGGCGCTCGGCTTCGGGATGCTTGTAGCGCATGACGAGCACGGCGGAACAGACAATCACGAACGCAAGCAGGGTGCCGATATTGGTAAGCTCGGCCAGTATTCTCAGGGGCAGAAATGCCGACATCGCAGATACAAAGACGCCTACAAGAATGGTCGATTTCCATGGTGTGCGGAACTTTTCGTGAACGGCGCCGAAAAATTTGGGCGGAACCATTCCATCCCTTGCCATGGCGAGCAATACGCGAGGCTGGCTCAGCATCATCACGAGCAGAACAGATGTAATTCCGGTAATAGCGCCGATATCGATTAGGCGCCGTGCCCAGGGCAACCCCTTTTGCCTAAAAGCATCGGCGACAGGCGCATTGATGTCGATCTGGTCGTAGCGGACCATGCCCGTCAGAATGGCGGAAACGACAATGTATAGAATAGTGCAAATGATCAAAGAAGCGATGATGCCGATAGGAACGTCGCGCCGGGGTTCTTTGCCTCTTCGGCATGGGTGGATACCGAATCAAAGCCGATATAGGCAAAAAATATAATGGCCGCACCGGCAAGGGCGCCCAGCGGGGCGCCTCCCTGGCCGGTCTGCCCAAATAGAGTATGTCCGAAGAAACTCAGTCCGGTGTACCCATAGGGGGCGAAAGGAACCCAGTTGGCAGGGTCGACATAGAAAGCTTCCCACGACAATGACAAAAAGGACAATGGCCAACTTGACCACGACCATGCCGGTGTTGAAGCCCGCGCTTTCGCGAATCCCTTTGACGAGTATGGCTGTGATAATCACAGTGATCACTATCGCCATGACATCGAAGTAAGCGCCTGTCGCAAAGAAGCGCCCTGTTTCAGGATTGAAGTCGAATGGAGCGCTGCTGAATTTAAACGGAATCTGGATGCCGAAACTCTTCAGAAGATCGTGGAAATGAGCGGACCAACCGTGTGCGACGGTCGAGGATCCCACCGCATATTCCAAAACCAGATCCCAGCCGATAATCCACGCGAAAAGCTCTCCTAGGGTCGCATACGCATACGTGTACGCGGAACCCGCTACCGGGAACCATGGATGCAAATTCGGCATAGCACAAGGCTGCAAAAACGCAGGCAATTCCGGCGAGCGCAAACGAGAGTGTCAACGCCGGCCCGGCCTTATCGTGCGCTCCCACGCCCGTAAGAACAAAAATGCCGGTCCCGATGATGGCGCCCACTCCAAGACTTGTAAGCGTCACGGGACCGAGAATGCGTCGCAGCCGGTTCTCCCCTTTCATTTCTTCCAGCAGCAGAGCAAGGGGTTTTCTCTCGAAAAGCGGATTCGCCATAAGCCTCCCTTTGTCAGATGCCCTAGTATACAAGATACTTGGAAAATTTGAGCCTAGGAGTGTTTGCATCTTTGAGTTAATCCTCTCCTTGCGCTAGGATGATTTGTCGCTTCTAGGAGAATGATCACCATGTCAAAAGAACTTACTCGAAGAGAATTAATGCGTTCCATTGCAGCCGGCGGTCTGGTCGTAGCCGGAACAATGACTCCTCTGTCGTCTGTCCTGGCCGACCAGAGCAAGCCCCAGGCGGTGCGCGGACCGCAGGCGCAGGGACCCGCCGCTGCAAAAAGACCGGCGACTATAGCGGACGGCAAAGTCATTCAGCCGCAGCGCGAGTTGTCCATTTTAAGGAAGACGGGCGTGCTGGTCGTGGGCGGGGGACCGGCAGGAACTGCCGCTGCTCTGTCCGCGAGGCGTTTGGGTGTGGATGTCACGCTGGTAGAGCGTTATGGGTATCTGGGCGGCCTGGCGACCGGAGGGCTGGTGCTTGCCATTTTCCCCTTATATGACAGGAACAACCGTCAGGTCATCCTTGGCATCGGCGAAGAAATGATGAAGCGTCTGGATGCGCTCAAGTATGGAATCATCGATCGCAAAAAAGCTCCCGTGTATCCGACCATCGATGCGGAAGCATTTAAATATGTTTTGGCGGATATGGTATTGACCTCCGGCATGAGCGCATATCTGGACTGCTGGGGCGTAGATGCCATTATCGATGCGCGCGGCGCCGTGCGCGGAGCCGTTTTCGAAAGCAAGTCCGGGCGGCAGGCGATTCTCGCAGACGTGGTAGTGGATGCATCGGGAGACGGCGATATCTATGCCGCGGCCGGAGCGGCCTTCGAAAAGGTTAAGGACAACATCGGCCTCGATAGCAGAATCGGCAACGTCGATGTCGAAGATGTGATCGACGAAAATCGCGAATACGCCACGGGGACCCGAGGCAAACCGCAGCGGGGCCGGCCGAACATGGGCGCTCCGGTCGTCGAGCTGGCAGGACACGTCGGAAGTCCGACGCCTGCGCCCGGTGTCAACTGGCTCAATATGAAAGGCCCGGTAGCGGATGGTTTGGATGTTGCCGAGCTGAGCAGCCTGGAGCTCAAGCATCGACGGGCGATCTGGAATAACGTGGAAAAAGCCAGGAAAAAAGCGGGCGCCGAAAATGCCTATCTGGTCGAAACTGCGCCGCAGATGGGAGTGCGGCTGACGCGGCTGCTGGCAGGCGCAAAAAAGCTGACCTTTGGCGAAGTCAAAGGGGGAGCCAAGCATAACGACGTCATCGGATACAGCGGCGGCTTCGGCAGCGCTCCGGAATTTCAGATTCCCTACGGCTGCCTGGTGCCGGCAAAGATAGAGAACCTGCTTGCGGCGGGCCGCTGCATTTCGGCCGATTTCCAGGTTGCAGACACAACACGGTTGATCCCGGTGTGCTGGGTGACGGGGCAGGCGGCTGGGATCGCGGCCGCGTTGAGCATCCAGGATAAATGCAGAGTGCGTAACGTCAACGTCGATACGCTGCAAAAAGCCCTGCGTCGGCAAGGGGCTTATTTAGGATGAGGGTAAAGAAGCACCGGCTTGTTCAAACAGTATGCTTTGCAGCGGCAGTCCTATTGTTGTGGCCTCCGGCCTTCTGGAAAGACGCATCCAAATATGTTGTTCAGCTCAGTCCGTTTGCGGCAATTTGCGATGCCATTGCGCTTCGATCTGTTAGCTTCGGATTAGGGGCCGGTTTAGTTTTCGCCGCGATCGCGATCTTCCGCCGCCGGTGGTTCTGTAAATATGCCTGTCCTGTGGGGCTTTTACTGGACGGCATTTCGAAAATCGGCCTGCAAAAATCCGCGTGGTGGGCACGATGCCCATACCTCGGCAGGTACGTGGCGATTCTGACCGTGGCCGGCGCCGTAGTCGGATACCCGCTGCTATTATGGATGGATCCTCTCGCGGTTTTCAGCAGCTCCTTTGCCATCCGCACCGCAGGCAGCGTACTCTCCGCGGTCCTGGCTGTGCTCGGGTTAGCTATCCTGATATCGTTGAGCTTCACTTCAGGGGCTGTCTGGTGCGCCCGACTGTGTCCTCTTGGAGGCACGCTGGATTTGCTGGCATCGACTAAAAAATGGTTCGAAGCCGGGCGAAAGGATGCATCGGCGCCTGCTGTTGCGGGGCGCAGATCGTTTATTGTGGCGGTTGCCGGCCTCGCCATCGCCTTGCTGGCCAGGAGGCTGGGGGCGACGCGGCGAGAGAACGCACCGCTGCGTCCGCCGGGCGCAAGAGCGGAAAGCATTTTTAGCGGCCTTTGTCTTCGTTGCGGCAATTGTGTGCGCTCGTGCCCGGCAAAAATCATTCACGCCGATGTCGGGCAGGCGGGAGTTGCGGGTTTGCTTGCTCCGATCATTCGCTATGAAAAAGCATATTGCCTTGAGGACTGTACGGCGTGTACGCAAGTCTGCCCGAGCGGCGCGATTCAAGTGCTGGAATTGCCGGAAAAACAGCGCACCGTGATCGGTGAAGCGCTGATGGACGGATCGCTGTGCGTGCTGGCGCTGGGGCAGCGGGATTGCGACGCCTGCGTGCGTGCCTGTCCCTTCGACGCTGTGCGCATTCATTGGGATGAAGAGCAATATATCGCCTATCCCATCGTGGACTGGAAAAAGTGTAATGGATGCGGCGCGTGCCAAGTCGCGTGTCCAACTTACGGCGCGAAGGCGATCCAGGTGTGGAAGAAAATGGATTGACGGTTTACGATTGACGATTGAAAAACATACGTATGATTTAGTGCAGAGCAAGGAGATGGGTATGAAAGCTGAGACGGCATGTGTGCATAGCGGGAAGTATAGAGATACTAGTTACTCGGGGCGTCAACACTCCCATTTTTACCTCTTCGTCGTATGAGTACCTCGATCGCGAAGAGACCCTGTATCCGCGGTATTTCAATACCCCCAATCAGGATGCGATCGTAAAGAAGCTGTGTGTTTTGGAGGGTGCTGAGGACGGAATCCTTTTCAGCTCCGGCATGGCTGCAATCAGCACGGCGGTGCTTGCGCTCGCGCGAACTGGCGATCACGTCGTAATGCTCGACGAACTCTATGGCGGGACGCATGCGTTCGCCACCGATATATTGGACCGCTTTGGCATACGCTATTCTTTTACCGCCACAAACGCGGAGGCTGTGGCTGCCGCCATACAGCCGGAAACCAAAATCATTGTCATTGAATCGCCCACGAATCCCTTGTTGGGCATCCTTGATATCCGGAGTGTCGCAGAATTCGCAAGGAAAAAGGGGATCACCACCATAATCGATAATACTTTTGCCTCTCCCATCAATCAGAAGCCGATTGAACTCGGAATCGACGTGGTTGTGCACAGCGGCACCAAGTATCTGGGAGGGCACAGCGATCTTAGCTGCGGCATCACGCTGTCTTCGCGCCCGCTAACCGATCAAATGCGCGTCATGGCGCGCAATCTGGGCGGATGCCTGAACGCAATTACCTGTTATCTTCTGGAGCGCAGCCTTAAAACTCTCGCAGTGAGAGTTGAACGACAGTCGGCAAACGCTTTTAAAATAGCGTCCTTTCTCGTTTCCCATAAGGCCGTGCGCAGCGTGAATTATCCAGGCCTGCCGAATTTTAAAGGGCACGCGATTGCCAGGACGCAGATGAAGGATTTCGGAGGCATGCTCTCGTTCGAAATAAATCCGGCAGTGGCGCCGGCTCAGATATTTCTACGAAAATTGAAACTTATCACGCCGGCGGTGAGTCTGGGTGGCGTTGAAACGCTCATCTGCTGCCCGGCGCAGACATCGCACAGCAAGATTTCCGCTGATGAAAGAAATAGGATTGGAATTTCCGATTCCTTGCTGCGGCTTTCCGTCGGCATAGAAAACGCCGACGATCTTATCGAAGATCTCGACAACGCATTAAAATGACGATGGACGGTTGGAATTTCCAACCGTCCATCGTCATTCGGTAAATCGTCAATTACTTAATTCCCGCATGGTAGCGCTGCAGCGAAAACACCTCGGCTTCTTTGTGCCGATGTGCCGCTATTCCTTTCGCCGCGGCTTTGGCCGCGGCCATCGTGGTCATGTACGGGATTTTGTACTTGATCGCCGTCTTGCGGATATACGAATCGTCCGTGACTCCGCGCTTGCCGATGGGCGTGTTGATGACGAGCTGGATTTCGCCATTTTTGATCGCGTCCGCTATGTTCGGGCGGCCCGCATGCATCTTTAGAATCTTTTCGCAGTCCACGCCATGCGCTGCGAGGTATTGCTGCGTCCCTTCCGTGGCTCTCAAGCTTGAAGCCTAGTTTGGCGAATTCGCCCGCCACTTCCAGAGCCTCCTTTTTATCCGGATCCGTTACCGACAGGAGCACGGTCCCCTCCAGGGGCAGCAGTTGTTGCGCGGCCTCCTGCGCCTTGTAGAAAGCGAGTTCGAAAGAGTCGGCCATTCCAAGGACTTCTCCCGTGGAGCGCATTTCGGGGCCGAGGATCGGGTCGACTTCGTGGAACATGTTGAACGGGAACACGGCTTCTTTTACGCCGTAGTGGGGAATCTTTTTATGAGAGAGATTCAGCGTGCGCATCTCCTTGCCCAGCATGAGCTGCGTGGCAATCCGGACCATCTGGATGTTGCAGACCTTTGATACGAGCGGGACCGTGCGTGAAGCGCGCGGATTGGCTTCGAGGATGTACACCTTGTCGTTGGCAATCGCGTATTGGATGTTGATTAATCCAAGGACCTTCAATTCAATAGCGATTCTCTTCGTGTATTCCTCAATCGTCTTCTTGTGCTTTTCAGGAATGCTGACGGAAGGCAACACGCAGGCGGAGTCGCCCGAATGAATCCCGGCCAGTTCGATGTGTTCCATGATGGCGGGAATGAAGGCGACGGAACCGTCTGAAATCGCGTCCGCCTCGACTTCAAGCGCATTTTCCAGGAACTTGTCTATGAGAATCGGCAGGTCGGGCCAGATTTCCACGGCGCGGGATACATACAACGTGAGATCTTCCGCATCGTGCACAACCTCCATGCCGCGGCCCCCCAGGACATAGGAGGGGCGCACCATGAGCGGATATCCGATTCTCTCCGCGATGGCAATTGCTTCCTCGAGATTGTGGGCCATACCGGACTCCGGTTGAGGAATCCCGAGCTTCTGCATCACGATCCGGAACCTGTCGCGGTCCTCTGCGAGGTCAATGGCATCCGTCGATGTCCCGAGGATTTTAACGCCCGCCTTCTCCAGTGCCTTGCAGATATTGAGCGGCGTTTGCCCGCCGAACTGAACAATGACGCCTTCCGGCTTTTCCTTGTGGTAGATGCTTAAAACATCCTCAACCGTGAGTGGTTCGAAGTACAGCTTGTCCGAAGTGTCGTAGTCGGTGGACACGGTTTCGGGATTGCAGTTGACCATGATGGTCTCATAGCCGAGATCGCGCAGCGCGAAAGCGGCGTGCACGCAGCAGTAGTCAAACTCAATGCCCTGGCCAATGCGGTTGGGGCCGCCGCCCAGCACCATGACCTTCTTGCGCGCGCTCACCTGCACTTTGTCGGGAGCGTTGTAGGTCGAATAATAATAGGCCGCATTTTCAACGCCTGAAACGGGCACCGGTTCCCATGCTTCTACGACTCCAAGCTCGATGCGGCGGTTGCGAATGTTTGCTTCCGGTATTTCCAGCAGCTTGGAAAGATACCCATCGGCAAATCCGTCCTTTTTCGCCCGGGTCAATAACGCATCCGGAAGACCGGAGCCTTTGTGTTTTAGGATTTCTTCCTCGAGGTCTACCAGTTCCTTCATCTGCTGAATAAACCAGGGCTTGATGTACGTCCTTGCGTAAAGCTCCTCAACCGTCGCGCCCTTGCGCAGGGCTTCGTACATGATGAACTGCCGTTCGCTCGTGGGATACCACAGCATGCCCATAAGATCGTCCAGGGATTTTTTGTTAAAATCCTTGGCAAAACCCAGCCCCAGCCTTCCGTTCTCGAGTGACCGGATCGATTTCTGGAAAGCTTCTTTATAGTTCTTGCCGATGCTCATGACTTCGCCCACGGCGCGCATCTGGGTGCCCAGGCGGTCTTCGGCGCCCTTGAACTTTTCGAATCCCCAGCGGGCGAATTTGATGACGACATAGTCGCCCCACGGGGTGTACTTGTCGAGGGTTCCTTCCCGCCAGTAGGGAATTTCGTCTAGCGTAAGGCCACCGGCCAGCATGGAAGACACCATGGCAATCGGAAAGCCTGTCGCCTTGGACGCGAGAGCAGAAGAGCGTGAAGTTCGCGGATTGATCTCAATCACGACGACACGCCCGGTTTTGGGATCATGCGCGAACTGGATATTGGTTCCGCCAATGACTCCGATGGCATCCACTATAGCGTAGGAATATTCTTGAAGTTTTGCTTGAAGTGTTTTGTCGATTGTCAGCATAGGAGCGCAACAAAATGAGTCTCCGGTGTGAACCCCCATGGCGTCGATGTTTTCTATAAAGCAGACAGTGATTTTCTGGCCCTTGGCATCCCGCACGACTTCCAGTTCGAGCTCTTCCCAGCCCTCAACGGATTCTTCTATAAGAACCTGTCCGACGAGACTTGCGGAAAGACCTCGGTTGACCACCACCTGGAATTCTTCGAGATTGTAGACGAGACCGCCGCCGGTTCCGCCCATGGTGTACGCGGGCCGTATGACGCAGGGCAGATCAATTCTCTTGAGGATGCCTTCTGCTTCCTCAAGACTCAGGGCAATTTCGCTTCGGGGCATTTCGATACCCAGCTGCGTCATTGTGTTCTTGAATGCCTGGCGGTCTTCTCCGCGCTCGATGGCATCCGCCTTAACCCCGATGATCTGGACTCCGTATTTTTCCAGAATTCCTTCTTTGGCGAGCTGGGAGGAGAGATTCAGGCCCGTCTGTCCGCCAAGGTTCGGCAGCAATGCGTCGGGCCGTTCCTGCGCGATTATTTTTTCGATGGACTTTACGTTCAGCGGTTCTATGTAGGTGGCATCGGCCATGCCGGGGTCTGTCATAATCGTAGCCGGATTGGAATTCACGAGCACGATCTGATAGCCCAGTTTGCGCAAAGCCTTGCAGGCCTGCGTACCGGAATAATCAAACTCGCATGCTTGCCCTATGACAATGGGGCCTGATCCTATGATTAGCACTTTTTTGATATCATTGCGTTTCGGCACAGAAGTCCTCCTCGGAACCAGTTGTCTATTGTTTGTCGTCCATAGGCTGCGAAAGGCAGATAATACTATGCATCGCGGACGAAATGCTCCTGGATTCTGGTATGCTTTCGCAAAATTGTGATGATTCATTGTCTGGACGGCAGGTTTTTACCGGCGGCTTCCGTAAAACTCGCCAATAGCCTCAAGCAGGGATGCGATGGTATTTTCTCTGGGCAAGATATCTGCGCTTTTGCCGAACGATGCGGCGGTATTTCCAGTAATCGGGCCGAGTACGGCGACCACTGACTCCAGAAGCATTCTGATGCCCGCATCTTTTCCCAGGGCATCGACAAAACTTTTTATTGCGGAAGAGCTCGTGAAAACGAGCATGTCGGGTTTCTTGTTTCTCAACTGCTGAAGGATCTCCGGATCGGGTTTTGCGCGGACGGTTTGATAGCAGGGAACCGCATCCACGCGAATGCCTGCTGCGGTCAACGCTTCCGGCAGAACTTCGCGTGCTTCTTCTGCCCTCGGAATCAGGACGCGGCGCCCGGCAAGAGACTGCAAGCCACCGTGGTATTTTCCCAAAGCTTCGACGAGACCCTCGGCAACATATTTTTCCGGGATCAGTTCCACGCTATAGCCTGATTCCTGAACCTCTCTTGCGGTAGCGGGGCCGATGGCGCAGATTCTGGGCATGCTGTCAGGGGGCAGCGTGACCCCAATTTGTCTCAACCGTTGGACAAAATATCTCACTCCGTAGGCGCTGGTAAAAATGATCCAGGCATACTCTTTCAGGGAGGCCAGGGCTTCATCCAGCGGTCGCTTGTCTTCGGTATCGCGCACTTCGATGACAGGAAGGGACAGAGCGTTTCCGCCCATTGCTTCAATCCCGGAGACCAATTCAGCCAGTTTTTTCGGACTGCACGCTACAAGGATGGTGCGGTTGGCAAGCGGTTTGGATGAAAAGGATCTATCAGACATTTTCCCGCTAATGCTCCGCCACAAGACCAGTGTTCATTCAAGACAAGTAACACGTGGGTGCGTGCTTCAGCCCGGGCTTGTCCAAATCAGGGCTTGTTAGTTTCCTCACATTTTTGTGCGGACAACCTCTCCAGAGCCGTCCGACCTCGTAATTACGCACATCGGACGGGTTTGGAAACCCGTCCGCACAAAACTACTTAGTAGATTTCCGCGAGAATTTCGCGTCCGCCCAGATGGAGAATTCGCTCGGCGAGAGCGATTGCGCTTTCCTGGGCTGATTCCAGGCTTTGTTCCACAGATTCTCTCACAATTCTTCTGCCATCGGCCGACGCTACCAATCCATCAATGTGAATCCTGTTGCCCTTGAGACGGGCATAGACGGCAACCGGGACGTTGCATCCTCCTCCCATGTGCCGGAGAAAACTGCGCTCGGCCGAAACGGCTATGGACGAAGGGGTGTGGTTTAACGCAGCCGCAACAGTCTGAACGCGGGAATCATCGGCGCGCATTTCCACTGCGAGCGCTCCCTGCCCGGGAGCCGGCAGCATCTCGCCATAATCAAACGCTGCGGAAATCCGGCTCTGATAGCCGAGCCGGTTCAGTCCCGCGCACGCAAGAATGAGTGCGTCCACGGCTCCGTCGCGCAGTTTATTCAGGCGCGTGTCAAGATTGCCGCGGATGTCCTGGACCTTGAGATCCGGCCGGAGCGCAAGGATTTGTGCCTGCCGACGCACGCTGCCTGTACCCACGAGGGATCCGGGCGGCAGTTCAAAGAGATTCTTCGCCGCATGAGAAATGAAGGCGTCCCGGGCATCTTCCCGTTCCGGAATTGCGACGATTTGCAGGCCCTGCCGCAACGTTTGTCGGAACGTCCTTCATGCTGTGCACCGCAATATCGATTTCGCCGCACAGCAGAGCCTGTTCCAGCTCTTTTACAAAAACTCCGACGGCGGAGCCGGATCGAATGGATGTGGTCGTGTCTTTGTCCGCCGATGTTTTAATGATCCGCACGGCAATTCCGGTATCCGGAAAACTGCCGAGGAGCATGGCTTTCATTTGTTCTGTTTGCGCCAGCGCAAGAGCGCTTCCGCGAGTTCCGATAACTATCATGAAAATACCTGAATAATAAAGGCCCCGGCAGCCGGCACTTTTGCGCGACCTACTCGGAATCCTTCATTTTAAAAATGCGTTTGATCAGATCGGCGTATGCCGACTCGCTTGGAGACTCCTGTGCGTTCCGCAACTGCACAACCAGTGGATGGGCAATTTTGGCGGCTATGCGAGAAATCATGTGCTCGAGTTCCTGAACCTGTTTGGCTTCCTGAGGGCCGATCTTTCGTACATAGCGCTGCAGTTCCGTTTTACAGATTTCCTCGATATGGCCCTGAACCTGCTGCACTACGGGCCCCACATCCATCGATTTCAGCTTCGTGTAAAACGCCTGCACTTCATGGTCGACAATCTTTTCAGCCGCGGATGCGGCCTTCACGCGTTCATGAAGATTTGCCTCGACGACCGCTCCCAGGTCGTCAATGTCATAGCAAAAGACATTTTCGATCGTCCCTATTTCAGGATCGACGTTGCGAGGCACAGAGATGTCGATGAAAACGAGCGGATTATGTTTGCGATCATGCATGATCTGTTGCACCAGCGGCAATCCTATAAGTGTCTCCGGTGCTCCCGTCGAGGTAATGACGATGTCAGAACGGGAAATCCATTGGCGCAATTCGTCGAAGGGAACGGCGGTCCCGCGAAACTTCAGGGCGAGTTCCCGGGCGGCCTCGGGGCTGCGATTGGCGACATAAATCGACTGCGCTCCGGTATCCGCGAGGTGGCGGATGGCAGCTTCGCCCATCTTTCCCGCGCCCACGATCAAAATGCTCGTCTTTTGCAGATCGCCAAAAATTTTGCGCACAAGCTCCACAGCGGCCGAACTGACCGAGACCGGATACTCTCCGATGCTCGTTTCCGTGCGCACGCGCTTCGCCGTCCGGAAAGCCGCCTGCAGCAGGTTGTTCAGATACGTCCCTACCGTGCGCACATCGGAGGCTGCGTTGAAGCAGGATTTAATTTGTCCCAGGATCTGCGGTTCCCCCAGGATCATCGAATCGAGGGAGCTGGCGACGCGGAATAGGTGACGCACGGCCTGTTCATCGCTATAACGGTAAAGCTTGGGCTGGAGCTGCGGCAAAGGGATGCCGCTGCATTCCGAGAGAAAGGATTCGATGGTGTTGATGCCTTCAGAGTGCTGCTTCACGCAGGAAAGTATCTCGACGCGGTTGCAGGTCGAAACGATCATCGATTCCAGGATTTCGGGGAAAGCCGAGAGGCGTTTCAGGCCTTCCGGAAGCTGCTCGGCGCCGAAGGCGGCCTGTTGCCGGATATCGATCTTTGCCGTCCTGTGATTTAAACCAACGAGTACCAGATTAAACATCTACAACCTACAAGGGATTATTGCCTGCCCATTTTTCAGGGGTGAAGACGCCGGGCTCCCGGATTAAAGATTTTTATGCAGGCCCCAATTGACACAGAAAGTGGCCAGCGTTGACACAAAACCGATAATGCTGATATAGGCCGCCCGTCTTCCGTGCCATTTGGAAGACAGGCAGTAGAATACGAGGATGAGGTAGATCGCCCAGGTAATCAGTGCTGCCGTTTCTTTCGGATCCCAACTCCAAAATCTGTCCCCATGCCTGCTGCGCGTAGAAGGCTCCCGTAACTATGGTCAGGCTCATGCCTACAAAGCCCACAAAAAGGGAACGACGCAACAACTCGGCGCACACCTGGAGGGATGGCAGGCGGAAATATAAAAACCGGAAATTCTTATCCTTTAGTTCCTTTTCTTGAATCAGGTAAAGGATGGCCGATACAAAGGTTAAAAAAAACGCGGCATATGCCAGGAACGCGATACTGCTATGAAAATAAACCCAGCCGCTCCTCAAACTGGGAGGGATGGAATGATTTTCCTCCCAGATGACCTGGGAAATGATGGTCAGAAGCGAAACCAGCGGAAGAACAAAAGCTCCAAGAGCGTTGATGCGGTAGCGGAGATTTGCCACCATGAAAGTCAATGAAATGAACCAGGCAAAGAAGCAGAGGGACTCCGGCAAATTGCCGATGGGAAAGTGGAAGCGCTCAATGCCCAGAAGCACGAGAAACAGCGTGTGGCACACGAAACCGCATGCCACCATTCCCAGTGCTAACTGCACAAATATCTGGCGTTTCCGGTAAAAGCCGATGATAGAATGAATCAAACCCAGAAAATACAGAGCGATTGTTATGGTTAAGATCCAGCTCATTTGACCCCACCTAAGAAGTGAAAAGTCTAGCATTTACGCAAAAGCGCTTGCAAGGCAAATGACGGTATGGCGCCTAAGGTTACAGGTTACAGGTTTCAGGTTTCAGGTTCCAAGTTGCAGGTTTTAGGAAAAAACATGGATGTTTCGACCTGAATCAATCGGGGTCGAAAAATTCAAAAAACAAAATCCGTTACCGATTCCGATTTTTCAGGTTTGTATCTTGGAACCTGTAACCTGTAACCTGTAACCGTCAAGGAAAGCTGTGGCTGGGATTCCGGCGTGTGCTATAGTAAAAATTTGAATCTCAAGAACATAATGGGCAATAGTTTGCCCGGTCTGGATTTATCGAGTGGATCTATTTAGAAATATTGACATTGCTACAATTGCGATCCAGTTTGCCGTTTTGCTTTTTTCGCTAAGCATCCATGAAGCCTCGCACGCCTGGATGGCGGACCGGCTGGGAGATTACACGGCGCGGTACTTAGGGCGAGTAACGCTCAACCCCATAGCGCATATCGATCCCATCGGGACCATCCTGTTTCCATTGCTGCAGTTTTTCACTCATTTCCCGCTCATCGGCTGGGCGAAGCCCGTGCCCATTAATCCGGCGCACCTGCGCAATCCGCACAGGGATCAGATGTTTATTTCTCTTGCCGGGCCGGCTTCAAACCTTCTGGCCGCATGCGTTGCTTTTTGCCTGTTGCATATCCTCAAGGCTTGTTTCACGTTTTATTGATATAGGCATGCTAAGCCAAGGATCGCTTTGGGAACCCGTGCTGCTGATTATTTTTTATGCGGTGATTATCAACGTGTTGCTGGCGTTCTTTAATCTTATCCCGATCCCACCGCTCGACGGGCACTGGATACTCTATGGAATACTTCCCCCTAGAGCTGCGGCTATGCTCGAAGGGATGGGGTCCTATGGATTTCTGATCTTGTATGCACTCATGTTTTTTGGCGCTTTCAAGGTCGTCCTAAATCCTGTATTGCGCTTTGTTATGGCTTTATTGCCCGCATTTTAGAGTGTTTCCCGATGATGGAACCCAGCGATAACCAGAATATCGATTCCCAGCCTTCCGCGGAAGGATCGGGCATAACAATCCACCTTGAGGCCTTTGAGGGGCCGCTGGATCTTCTTCTGCATTTGATTAAAAAAGAAGAAGTCGATATCTGGAACATTCCGATCGCCCATATTACGGAACAGTATCTGGAATATCTCGCGATCATGCAGGACCTGAACATCAACGTGGCCGGTGAATGGCTGATGATGGCTGCCACCTTGATTTACATCAAATCGCGGATGCTGGTGCCTCAAGAGCCAAAGGCCGGCACGGAGGAGGAGCAGCAGGATGACCCGAGGAACGAGCTTGTCTACCAACTGCTGGAGCATCAAAAATTCAAAAATGCCGCTGAAATGCTCTACACCCGCGAGGAGGTGGAAAACGCTGTCTGGAACAAACCACCGGTAGACGTGCTGGACGACGGCAATGAAGTGGTTGCCGTAACGCTTTTCGATCTCCTGCGAGCATTTCGTGAAGTCGTGCAGCGTTTTGAAGAAACGCGCGTCATGGAGGTTGCGCAAGAGGACGTGACCATCGAGCAGAAGCTTGCGGATATTCGAACGCGCTTCCTGGTGCACGACAAACTCATGTTCTCATCTTTCTTTACGGAAGCCCGCTCCAAGCGCCATCTCATAGTCACCTTCCTGGCTTTGCTGGAAATGGTGCGCCTGCGCGAAGTCATGGCTCTATCAGAAAAAGGCTTTCGACGAAATTCAGATCACCAAATGGAAGGAAAAACCCTGAGCTTATGGAAATCATCGAAATGCAGGCCATTATGGAAGCAATCATCTACGTCGCAGATGATCCTGTAAAAATAGAGCAGTTCAAGGATGTTTTCCCCGACGAGAGTCGTGCGAACTATCGAACAGGCTCTCAATGCCCTGATGGAAACCTTTAACGAGCGTCCCGGCGGCATGATTATCCGTGAAGTGGCAGGCGGGTATCGAATGACGACGCGGCCGCAGTATCATGAAGAGATTCGCGCCTATCTGAAGACGCGGCCAAACGCGAAGCTTTCTATGGCGGCATTGGAAACGCTGGCGGTCATCGCCTATAAACAGCCGGTAACGCTGGCGGAAATTCTGGCCATTCGCGGCAAGAAATCATCGACCGCACTGCAAACACTGCTGGAGCGGAAGATGGTGGCCATTCTTGGGCGGAAAGCTGTGGTAGGACGACCTATCCTGTACGGAACCTCAAAAGAATTTCTGATTCATTTCGGCCTTAACGGCCTTGCGGATTTGCCTACGCTGGAGGAGTTTGCTCAAATTGCCGGTGAGCAACTGTGATAGTACATGCCTACTGAGGAGAGACTGCAAAAAATTATCGCGACAGCCGGCGTGACATCACGCCGGAAAGCGGAACTGCTGATCCAGGAGGGCAGAGTAACCGTCAACGGGCAGGTTGTGACGCAACTGGGTGCGAAGGCCGACCTCAGCAGAGACCATGTTAAAGTCGACGGGAAGCGAATCCCGGGGGCGCCGCAGAAAATCTACATCCTTCTGAACAAACCCAAACAGGTCATTTCTACCGTGGCGGATCCGCAGGGCAGGGTAAAGGTCACCGATCTGGTGGCTGAAAAGAAAAGGATATATCCGGTAGGGCGCCTCGACTACGACACGGAAGGACTCATTCTGCTCACGAACGATGGAGACTTCTCCAAAATCGTTACCACGGCGGGAAAGCACATGCCCAAGGTCTACCAGGTCAAAGTCCGCTCGGTTCCCAGTGCGTCCGTATTGGCGCAGATGCGAGACGGCTTGCGTCTCAAGACAGGGGTGCAACTGGCGCGCTGCAAAATCGAGCCGATGAAAGAAGGCGCCAACACCTGGTACGAAGTGACGCTGTTTCAGGGAAAGAACCGGCAGATTCGCGATATGTTTGAAGCGGTCGGCCATCCGGTTCTCAAGCTGCGTCGCATACGAATCGGATTCCTGACCGCTGAAGGCCTGGCCGTGGGAGGGTACCGCCACTTGACCGGCCTTGAAGTTGAACGCATTTTGCGCTTACAAACGGCACCGCCAAAAGATTTGAAGGAAGGGCGTAAGCGCGCAAAATCTCCAGGCAGATCACAGGAGCAAAAAAGTGTTCACCGGGATCATTGAAGAATTGGGCGTCATTCAGGAACTGCGCATTGCGGCTGAAGGAGCAAAGATTACAATTGCGGCCAGGCAGGTTTTGTCCGGCCTGAAGATCGGCGACTCTGTTTCTGTCAACGGAGTGTGTCTTACCGCCACGCAGCTGCTATCTGGTTCGTTTCTCTGTGATATTTCCGCCGAAACGCTTCGACTCAGTAATTTCAAACTGGCAAAACCGGGAGCCCGGGTAAATCTTGAACGGTCGCTGGTGATTGGAGATCGACTGGGCGGGCACTTTGTGCTGGGGCACGTGGATGGAATCGCAAGGCTGATTTCAAAAACGGCGAGCGGCATGGGATTTGTGACGACTTTTAGCTATCCAAAAGAATTGGAGCGCTATCTTGTCTACAAGGGTTCTATCGCGATCAACGGAATAAGCCTGACCATAGCAGCGCTTGAGCCATCGGCGTTTTCTGTGGCGGTCATTCCGCATACCTTCGAATCGACGAACCTCCGCGAATTGAATGCAGGCGATCCGGTCAACCTTGAAGTGGATGTGCTGGGAAGATATTTTGAGCGATTTTTTCAACTGGGATTGTTGCAGCGCGAAAAACCGGGATCGGGGTTGACGTCAGAGTACTTGAAGAACCAGGGCTTTTAATATGCAAATTCGTTCCCGTCGCTTCTTGATTGCCATGTTCATAATCCTGATCTGCTGTGCAGGCGCTGCCGCAGATGCGCCCGGCGAAAAAACGCTGCCCGCTTTCGGCCGCGATACCGTTCTGGTGTGGAAGATTCAGCATCTGGACTACAGCGCGGATTTTGTGGTCCGAATCGCCCAGTTTGTGCCTGATCGATATATGGAATGGGAAAACGAATCAGCGCAAGGGACGGTTTTTATGCCGGGCCAGGATATCGAGGATGCAAAGGCCTACGTCAATTCGAGCCTCTTCAAATCCGGATCCGATACCAGGGGAAATCGTTCCACCACTCTATGGCTGAGCCGGAAGATCTTTCGAGATCTGAAAGCGAACAAAAAAGCAAAGTGCGCATATCAATGGAACCACGGGGCTTTTTTCCTATATGGGCGATGACACTCTTGCCGTTGAAGTGAATCGCGTGCCCCAAATATTGCCTGTTATCAAGGTCATGGATGATCGGAAGGAAGAACGCTGGTTCCTGGATCAGGAGGACAATCCGCTGATGCTCAGTCACAGGGTCCGCAAGTTCAGCCAAACCCTCACCACCATCACCACGGATAAATCGAACACTCTTCGCTGGATCAAAGGCAGAAAACTGGAGAATCCTCCGCGCTAGCCACGTTTCGGTCTTAATCCGCTTTAGTTTTAAAATCCTTGCCAAGCCAGCCTTTTGCCAGAATCAGCAGCACCGTAGACAAAACTGCGATGAGGCCATAAACAAACCACATCGTCTCTGTGCTTGTGGGGCCTTCCTTGGGGCAGTAGCGCGTCAGGAACCAGCCGGAATAGAGGCTCGTAACGACTTTGGTCAGGAACCACGGGAACTGCGCGACCCCCATGTATGCCCCGGTGCGCCCTTCGGGGGCAATTTCCGCTGCGTACTGCAGGAATCTGGGCTGCCACATTGCCTCTCCAACCGTCATCAGCACCAAATATCCAACCAACGTCCAGATGGTCGGGCCGATCGCCAGAAGGAATGTAGGAGCCGCCATAATGGCGGTGCCGGCGATCATCATGGTGTAGACATTTCGCTTCTGCGTAAGGGCAGCGACGATGGGCACCAGGATGAAGATCAGTATAGGATTGAAGTTTGTCGCCGCCTCGAAATGGTCTCCGATCCAGGTTCCGCGAAATGCCCGTTCGACATACATCGGGAGCGTAAGCCAGTTGTGTGCAAACAGAGTCTGAACCGGCATGAGAGCAAAGATGAAAAACGCAAACTTCGGGTCCGCGAGAGGATGAGCCTTCAACCACTTCAGGATCGAAAACGGCTCTTTAGGCGCAGCGGTACTATTCGCTGGTTTTGCTTCGGCCTTGCCCGTTGCGGCGCGGGCGTCTAGTATGGCGCGCTCCACTGTTTTCCGCGAAAGGATCGCGATAAGCAATAGCAGTCCCAGCACTGTAAATCCGGTATAAACCCAGTAGGCTCCGGATATTCCCACCGACTTCCGGATCGGTGCGAACCACGTAGGCAGCCAGCCTCCAAGGTTCATAAGGGCGTAGAGCATGGCGTAGCCCATGCTTGCAGTCTTTGGCGTGGTGAACTGCTTGACGGCAGCGTAGGCTGCGGGTTGATATAAGCCATATCCCAAAACGACAAAGAGTAAAGCCGCCAGCGAATTGAAAAACAGCGGCGACCATAAGCCGCCTGTCAGCCCGAGAGAAGGTCCGGCGGCCAGCGCCGCGCGCCCGATGATCATCAGACAAATCGATACGAGGAGCGCCCGTCGGACTCCCCACTTGTCGACGCGTCCGCCGAAAAAAAACATCGAGAGCGTAATGCCCCAGGTCAGTACTCCGACCATGGGGCCTGCCTGAGTGTCTGAAAGCCCGACGTACTCGTTGAAGTACATGGCAAGGTAGCCAAGCACTCCGAAGTAGCAGAATCCTTCGAGGAGGTACGATAGATTTACGCCCCAAAGCGCCCTTGGAGCGCGCACAACATCAATGAAGGGCTGAATGATTTCTTTTAATGGATTCTTTGCCTGTTCTGCGGTTTTGTCCGTTTGTCTCGTCATATCAATTTTCCCGTTTGCTGGATATTCAGATTCTCCGCGATGCGCGATTATGCCGGAAGTCCTGAGGCAATGGCCTCCCGCGTACGCTGAATGAGTCGATTCCGATCTTCGAGGTCCATTCCCTCCGTTGAAATCGGGTCATGAAACACCACACGAATGGTACCGGGATAAATCCCGTATTGCCTCGGGCGCTGAATCGCGTTGCTGCCCAGAATTGTGACCGGAAGGATGGGGACCCCGGCTTTAATCGCCATGATAAACACGCCTTTTTTAAAGTCGCCCAATTGTCCATCTCTGCTCCGTGTACCTTCGGGAAATGCGAAAAAGGATTTTCCTTCTCTAAGCCGTTTTGCCCCGAGCTCGATTCCCATCTGGGCTTTCTTTGGATTCAAACGTTCGATCGGAACAAATTGCGCCTGTTTTAGGACGAGAGAGAGGATGGGCAGCTGCATCATTTCCTGTTTAACTAAAGCCCGGCAATCCCGCGGAATGACGTGGCTCAGCACCGGACCGTCGGAATTACCCTGGTGGTTGGAGAGAAATACATAGTTTTTGCCCGGCAAAATTTTTTCGCGTCCCTGTACGACGATGCGGATACCGGCGATCCACCCTGCGGTGCGGATGCCGAAGCGGGCCAGGACATAGAGCAAGTGAGGGTTTCGGGCTATAAGCACCCAAAGCATGGCAACAGGCGCTATAAGCGCAATGTAAAGCCCCAGGAACAGATATACTGCAGTTGCTCGGATCATAGGCGCTTCTCAACCTGTTTCAGCCTGCCATATTACTTCAATTTAGCAGCCATTGCGCCCATTGGCATCCGCAAACCATCATTTTTTTTTGCCGTCCGACCCGCTTGGTGGTTACAATGAGTATCTTTTAGAAAGAGGTGTGCCTTGGGATTCAATTCTGTTGAGGAAGCCATTGAAGATATGCGCCAGGGCCGGATCGTTATCGTCGTCGATGATGAGGATCGGGAAAATGAAGGAGATCTAACGGCGGCGGCAGTCAAGACTACTCCGGAGATGATCAACTTCATGGCCAAATACGGGCGCGGCCTGATCTGCCTTGCCATGACGGGCGAACAGCTCGATGCGCTCCAGATCCCTATGATGGTTGGAGAAAACACCAGCAAGTTTGGGACGGCATTCACCGTATCCATAGAAGCGCGCCACGGCGTAACCACCGGTATCTCGGCAGCCGACCGCGCCAAGACAATCCTTACGGCAATTGATCCCAAGACCGTTCCTTCAGACCTGGCACGCCCGGGACATATTTTCCCATTGAGAGCGCGCCCTGGGGGAGTCCTTATGAGAGCCGGGCAAACGGAAGCTTCCGTGGACCTCGCCAGATTGGCCGGCTTGTATCCGGCAGGCGTTATTTGCGAAGTCATGAACGAAGACGGAACCATGGCCCGGGTTCCCGAGTTAATGCAGGTGGCGCGCCATCATGCTCTGAAGATAGTCACGGTGGCGGATATCATTGCATACAGGCTCAAGAACGAAACATTTGTACAGCCGGTAGCCGAGGCAGCCTTCCCGACCGAGTTCGGTGATTTCAAAATAGTGGTATTTGAAAACCTGCTGGACCAGGATCATCACATTGCTTTAGTAAAGGGAGAGGTTGCTTCCGATGAGCCGGTCATGGTTCGCGTCCACTCGCAATCGACGGTAGATGATGTTTTTTATTCATTGCGAAGCGGCGGGCACAACGAATTGCGCTCGGCACTCAAGAGTATCCAATTGGCAGGCAAAGGCGTTTTGGTATACCTCAGGCAGGAAGAAAAGGGCAGCAACCTCGTCAACGAAATCAAATCCTATGCCCTGCAAGATGCCGGCACGAATTCGGTTGGCCAAAATCCCTCCGCTGCTACAGGTATCGATCTGCGAAGCTACGGCATAGGGGCTCAAATTCTTAGAGGCCTTGGCGTGCATAGGATTCGCCTGCTCACGAATCATCCCAAAAAGATTGTCGGCCTCCACGGGTACGGCATCACGGTCGTGGAACAAGTAAAGCTTTAGCCAAATATTCTGGAAGGGTGCATATCACGTTATGCCACGAAAAATTCTTGTTACAGCCGCACTTCCTTATGCCAACGGCAGCATTCATTTGGGACATCTTGTCGAGCATGTTCAAACAGATATCTGGGTGCGCTATCAAAAGATGCGCGGGCATGAGTGTTACTTTGTCTGTGCTGATGATACTCACGGCACTCCCATCATGCTGCGCGCGGCATCGGAAGGAATCGCTCCCGAAACGCTGATCGAGCGCATTTATGCCGAGCATGTTCGCGATTTTGAGGCGTTTCATATCGGTTTTGACAACTATTACACCACGCATTCTGCAGAAACACGCCAGTATGCAAACGATATTTATCTCAAGTTAAAAGCGGCCGGGATGATTGAAGAACGCAGCATCCAGCAGTTCTATGACCCGGTGAAGGAGATGTATCTGCCGGATCGCTATATCCGGGGCACTTGTCCCCGGTGTCATGCTCCGGATCAGTATGGCGATTCCTGTGACAGCTGTGGAGCAGCCTACCAGCCTACCGACCTGGAGAATCCCTATTCCCAGGTTTCAGGGGCCAAGCCGGTGCTCAAGGAATCGGAGCATCTGTTTTTCAAGCTTACGGAATGCACGGAATTTCTTCAAAAATGGACGCGTTCCGGCACACTTCAGAACGAAGCGGCCAATAAGCTGGATGAATGGCTGCATTCGGGGCTCAAGGATTGGGATATATCCAGAGACGCCCCCTATTTCGGCTTCGAAATCCCGGGTGCTAGCGGCAAATATTTCTATGTCTGGCTGGATGCTCCGATCGGATACATGGGGAGTTTTAAGAATTTATGCGACAAAAAGGGTATTGACTTCGACGAATTCTGGCGGAGTGCGGGAGAGGGAAATGCAGGCTCGAATGGCACCGAGCTGTATCATTTTATTGGAAAGGACATTTTATATTTTCATGCCCTCTTCTGGCCTGCCGGATTGCACTTTGCCGGGTATCGCACTCCGTCGGGTGTTTTTGTGCATGGTTTTTTGACCGTCAATGGCGAGAAAATGTCAAAGTCCAAAGGGACTTTCATTACAGCAGAGAGCTACTTCAAATTCCTGAATCCCGAATATCTTCGCTATTATTATGCGGCAAAGCTGAATGCCTCGATGAGCGATATCGATTTAAACTTCAGCGACTTTCTTGCCCGCGTGAACAGCGATCTGGTCGGCAAGTTTATCAACCTTGCGAGCCGGACTGCTGGCTTCATCACCAAGAAGTTTGGAGGCAGACTGAGTGAACAGCTGCCGCAGCTAGAGCTTTTAAATACCCTGCAATCTGCAGACACCTGGGCGAGGATCGGTGACTACTATGAGGCGCGCGATTATGGCAAGGCCGTCCGGGAAATCATGGCTTTCGTGGATTCTGCGAATCAGTATGTGAATGATCATAAGCCTTGGGACTTGGCAAAGGCTGAGGACCAGTCGGAAGAGCTTCACCAGGTCTGCTCGATGTGTATCAACCTGTTTCGCGTCTTCACAATTTACCTGAAGCCTATCCTGCCGAAGCTAGCGTCGGATGTGCAGGGCTTCCTGAACCTTGAGGAGCAGGAGATGGGTTGGGGCGAAATGCGGCCACTTGTCGGGCGCTTCATTAAGCCGTTTCAGCATCTCATGACCAGGGTCGAAACAAAGCAAATTGATAGCTTAATCGAGGATAACAGGCAAACGCTGGAAACAGCGCAAAAACCGGGGCCGACGGCAAGAGTTGAAAAATCCGAGGCTCGAAACGAACGGCCGCTGGACGGGACACCGCAGATCACGATTGAGGAGTTTAAAAAGATCGATCTGCGCATCGCCAGAATCGAGAAGGCCGAGCCGGTCGAAGGTACACAAAAAATGCTCAAGCTTACACTTTCGTTAGGTTCTGAAACGAGGACGGTTTTTGCCGGCATAAAGGAAGCCTATGATCCTGCCCGGCTGACAGGACGCCTCGTCGTGGTAGTTGCGAATCTGATGCCGCGAAAGATGAAATTTGGGGTTTCTGAAGGTATGGTCCTCGCGGCGGGAGATGGAGTTGGAATCTATCTCCTCGATGTGGATGAAGGGGCAAAGCCGGGTATGACAGTGTCGTAAATCGAGCGATAGGGAGACGGGAAAACAAATAGCTATTTTGACTTTCTGCCGGAGCTGACGTAGTCGGTCAATGCCTCGCGCGTGGATGGGAATGCCAGATCAGCCCAGGGAATGTCCTCTATTTGAAAGGCTCGGACCTCCTGGCTTTCCGGCGTTGTGCCTGCAACACCGCCCACGACAGTCGCGCGATATACAACCAGAACAATGCCCACATTCGCGTAGGAATAAACATTCAAGAGACTATCCAGCCGAATGTGGAGCAATGTTTCCTCCTGCGTTTCCCGGATGGCAGCCTCGGCAATGGTTTCACCCAGATCTACGTATCCTCCCGGAAAAGTCCATTTGCCGGAGGCAGGCTCGATGCTCCGGCGAACCAGCCAAACCCGGTCTTCCTGACGCGGAACGGCTCCGGCGACCACTTTGGGATTGAGGTAAAAGATAAAGCTGCAGCCAGAACAGACTTTCCGCATGTGCTGCTCGGCCTCAATAAAACGCTCTTCGAGGGCACAACCGCAGCGCGGGCAGAATTTCGCCCATGAGGAATCAGGCGGGTGCTGGAGCGTTTGATGCACGTGACGGTTGGGCTGCATGTCTTTTTCACCTAGGGTATTAAAAATCCACTTTGACGCTCGATCCCTGGTGCAGGAAAGTATAATAGCAGCATGAGAATCTTGCCGCTAAGGATACGCAACTTCCAAAATGAAGATCTGGAAACGCTATGCGAAATTGACCGGGCTTGCTTTGCGGACGATATCGCATTTTCCCGCACGGAGCTTCTATGTCAAATACACCACGCCAAAAGCATAACACGGGTAGGAGAAGGACTTGGCAGGATTCTTGGATTCGTAATAGCGCGCATTGAGAATCCCTTGTGCGCGCACGTTCTCACCCTGGATGTTGTCCCTGAGGCGCGGCGGTGCGGGATCGGTATGTCGCTTATGCGAGCGATGCACCGAGTTCTTGCGAAGGAAGAAATTCGAACGGCAGTTCTTGAGGTTAGTGCGCGAAATCTGCCTGCGCAGCGTTTGTATGAAAAACTACAATACCGGTACGTAGAAACGGTGTATGGGTACTACCGGGGTAGAGAAGATGCCTATCGCATGGTCAGAACTAGTTGAAGATAATCCTTCGATTATGGCTCAGCGGCCTTATAGCCCTTGCGCGTGATTACCTTTAATTTGAGCGGCTTTCCCTTGGTATCGGTAAGCGGAGTATTCACCTCTACGCGGATTTTTCGAAATTTTCCGTCCTTATTTGTATTCGTAGAGGAATAGGCGATGCTGAATTGACTTCGCAACATCTGGGAAATGTTTTTGAAAATGCTTGGGAGTTCCGATTGGAAGCGCGGGAAATAGGCGGCGCCACCGCTCAGGTCAGCAAAGGATTTAAGCCGGTTATCGGCCATCAGGAGGTTCATTCTGGCTTCATTGCTGAGATAGCCTCGAGCTTCGAGACGCAGGCGATAGTATTGGCCGAGACTGATGGCATAGATGGAAGCGTTTGCCTGTTTGCACTTTTCAAGTGCCTCATCATAGGTGTGCCGGCTAAAAGTATCCAGCCCCGTGCTAAGCAAAATGACTGCTACTTTGCCCTCGATTTCCTGAGTCCGGTCCAGTGTGTCGATAAGTGCATCCGACAGGTTGCTGTAAGAAGTGGCGGGATACCGGAAGCGGCTTAGCGCATCCTCAAGTTCTCTCCGATCTCTGCTGAAGTCACATAGAATCGTCGGCCGCATGTCGTATCCGATCACTGCGACCCAGTCCTCTTTGCGCAGGCTGTTGGCAAAGGTGTACATGGCGTTCCAGATCTCGTCGATGAAATTGCTGATATTGTTGCTGTACTCAGCCAGCACCACCGCGGTTAAGCTGGATTCGATAGGCGAAAAATTCAAAATCTCCTGCTTGACGTTGTCTTCATAGATGGTAAAGTTTTCAGGCTTTAACCCCGTGAGAACATTGTTCTGTGTATCTGTTACCAATACCTGGAGGGTGACAAGATCCACGGAGACTGAAATAGCGCCGGATCCTTTCAGGATCTCCTGATCTTCTTGATTTTCAGGGGAAACTTTCTGACGTTTCCGGGGCGGATTCTGGCTTTCGGTTTCCTGCTGCGCCAAGACAGCGGATGAAGCAGAAAGGGTTACGCTAGTGTCTCGGACCGCATTGAAGATCGAGAGGGCAAGGACGAGCAGGAAAACAATGCGAATGAACTTTGCAGGATTCATTATGAAAGCCCCGGTTGCGTGAAGGTTTGATGAAACTTTCTTGACGCTTGTTACGTCAAAATGGTAGCACATTGGCTGTGAGGTCTCAAAGAAACGCTGCTTGGACAAAATGATTTGACCTGGCAAATAGCGGATGCTAATAATTGCTGGTGCGCCAAGAGAGATAGATCTTTTCGGTCTCCGGGGACGCTTTTTTGGGAGGTAAATTGTGAGCTACTGTCCGGAATGCGAAGCCGTTATCGATGAAGAATTCGAGGACGTGGGTGAAATCATTACTTGCCCGGAATGCGGTGTTGAGCTTGAGGTGATTTCGATTGAGCCGGTGGAATTCGACCTTGCGCCCATCGATGACGAAGAAGATGACGAATTCCGCTTCGACGAAACCGAAGAGGAAGAAGAATGGGACGACGAAGATACGTTCGAAGACGAAGAAGACAAGGATGATGACCTTTAATTTCTTGCCATGATGAAATAGCTCTCCTGTCCCTCCTGCCGCCAACCGCAGTGGAATCGTTCTATAGGGAAACCATGACATTGGAAGAAAAAGAACGCAGCCTTGAAGATCTGCTGAAAAAGCTGGCGCCTGTGATAGTGGCATTCAGCGGGGGCGTGGACAGCACCTACCTGGCGTATAAGGCGCATGCGGTACTGGGCGCACGGTCTCTTGCGGTCACCGCGGAAAGCGCTTCTGTCCCTTCCCACCAGCGCAAAATGGCTTCCGAAGTTGTACGCAAAACAGGAATGGCGCACCGAACCGTATATTCCGGGGAACTGAACCGCGCCGATTACAGCGCCAATCCATATAACCGCTGCTATTACTGCAAGGATGAGCTTTTTTCCCAGCTTCGGGCCGTGGCTGCGGAATTCGGATCGGCTGTTATTCTGGATGGGCTGAATGCGGATGATCTCGGAGATTTCCGGCCTGGAAGAAAAGCGGGAGAAGAACACCATGTCCGCAGCCCCCTGATGGAAGTAGGGCTGAATAAGAGTGAAATACGAGAACTCTCTCGCCGCGCCGGCCTTCCTACGGCCGACCAGCCTGCTTCTGCCTGTCTTGCTTCACGATTCCCGTACGGCGTGCCAATCACGGAAGAAAAACTGAAGCTCGTGGATCAGGGAGAAGAGATCTTGAGAGAGATGAACTTCCGTATCTTTCGCGTGCGGCACCATGAACAGCTTGTGCGCCTGGAATTTGGAAAGGAAGACCTCCGGAAAGCGTTGCAGCCCGAGACCGCCGCCCGGCTGGCGGCTTTGTTCAAAGGCCTGGGATACAAGTATGTGACTCTTGATCTTGAGGGATACCGGACAGGTTCGGGGAATGAAGTTTTGACCGATAGCGAAACCAGCCAATTCAAAGCCTAAGCATTTATCGATTCGAGATTCGAGATTGAGGATCGCGGTACACGGGCTTGATCTGGAATCTACCATCTCGAATTTCGAATCTCGAATCTCGAATCATTCAGTTTGTGCGGCGGCTTCCAGCGCCTGCTGAATGACTTCTTTTACTTCCTCAATTTTAAAAGGTTTTGCGAGAAAACGACTGTTGTTGTCTTCGAAAAACGAACGCGTATCCGCGCTGACGGTATCTCCTGTAACAAAGATAATGCGACTTGCAAGATGTGGGCGGTTCTCCTTTATCCAGTTGAACAGATCCCTGCCGCTCATCTGAGGCATTTTAAAATCGCTTACGATGAGATCATAGTCGCCCACTTGTATCTTCTGCATGGCGGCCCTCCCGTTGCCCGCGGTGTCGACCTGCAGCCGCAGAGTCTGGAAAATCTCAACGAAGAATTCGAGAATGTATTTTTCGTCATCGACAACAAGAATACGTTTGCCGCGCACGAGCTTCTCGAATTGCAGCGCTTGCGGCGTGAGATCCGGCGCCGGCCGGGATTCCTGCCGCAGATGTGAGATGACGGGCAGCTCTATGACAAATGTGGCGCCGGATCCCAGATTGCTACGGGCAAAGATGTTCCCTCCATGCTCCTTGATCATCCCGTAGGATAAACTAAGACCCAACCCGGTACCCTTTCCCACCTCTTTGGTGGTGAAAAAAGGATCAAAGATCTTTGGAAGATAGTTCTCCGAGATCCCCGGCCCGTCATCAATGATTTCGACAATAATGCGCGCATTGTTCGCGTCGAAGCGGGTGCGAATTGTAAGCTGTCCTTTGCCATGCGCTTCCAGCATCGCCTGCTCCGCATTTGTCAGTATGTTCAGAAACACTTGTTGTAGCTGATGCGCATCCGCAATGGTTTTGGGCAGGTGCCGGTCCAGCTCGCGGGTGAGCTCAATGTTATTCACCTGCAGCTCATAGCTTCTCAATTCGACTGTTTTTTCCAGAATTTCGTTGATATCCGAAAGCGTTCTCTCGGGCTTCTGTTTGCGGGCGAACGAAAGCAGATTCTGAACGATCTTCTGGCAGCGCAGCGCCAGATTGTTGATTTTTAGAAGGCTGTCCTTGGCGCGGTCGTCCAGGTCCTTGCGCAGCTGCAGGAGCTGGGAGTATCCCATGACGCCCGTGAGCGGATTGTTCAATTCATGGGCGATGCCTGAAATAAGCTCACCAATGGCGGACAGTTTTTCCGATTGAATCAGCTGCTGCTGCAGCTGCTTCTCATTGCTGATATCCTTGGCAACGTGAATGGATCCGACCAGGCGGTTGTTCTTATCGTACCAGGGGCTGACCGATAGCTGGAACACGCCCTCCATAGCGGGGAGCGCCAATTCCTCAACGATAATGGCTTCGGATAGCAGAGAATGCGTGTGGCGGCACGCCTGCGTGTGTGACGATTCCGGATCATAAATCTCGGAGCAGTATCTGCCGATGATTTTTTGCGGTATGGTTTTCAATCTGCGAGCCAAAGCAACATTCGCGCGGATTACTTTGCCCATGGTGTCATGCACCGAGACGCAATCCTGCATCGCGTCGAATGTCGTTTCCCATTCCCTCTGGCTGCGGGATATGACCTGGAACAGCTCGGCGTTTTCGAGAGCGATAGCAGCCTGATGCGCCAGAGCCTCGGCGCGAAGAATTTCTTCTTCGGTAAATTTGCGATCGCGTGAAACATCACTGCATACCAGGACTCCGGTGGCGCGCTCTTTGGTCAGAAGAGGAGCGAAAATCGCGGCACGCCAGCCCAGCGATTCCATCAATTCACTGTCCCGGGGAGCATCACGGAGAATGTCTTCCACCACGATTACGCGCTTGTCCCTTAATGCCGTGACCGCCGTCGATGCTTCTGAAAACGGGATGCTAACCGTTCGAATGTCCAGGTTTTCCGTTTGAGTGGACGCAGAGCCGACAAGACATTGAAGCTTGTCGTCGAGTTTGAAGAGGTGGCACTGGCTGGTTTTGGCGAGGCGCTTGCCCTCAATCACAATCTTGTTGATGATGTCCTCAAGGTTGAATCCTTGAGAGATGATCTTGTTTACTTCCTGCAATGCGACGAGATCTTCTGAAAGCTTGTTGGACTGTTCGCGAAGCTGGGCATTGACGATAGAGACTCCGAGAATTTCTGTAAGAGCATACAGAAAATCCTCCTGGGCAACGGAAATACCTTTGGAGTCCTTGCTTGCAAGTCCAAGAAATCCCAGGATACGATTGCCTGAGCGAATGGCATAGGATCCCGAAAACTGCAATCCCTCTTTTTGCAGGGCTTCCTCTATGGGTCCCGCGCCCCATGGCAGCGTGTCCCCCGAAGGCATCGTCGGCAATTGCCGCTGTGGGTCATTGTCTGCGCAGCTCTGCTCCAGGATGGAGATAATATTCCTGCTCAATCCGCGACATACAGTTTTGGGCAAAGACTCCGGCGTCGCGCGCAGGCGGAATACTCCGGCAGCCATTCCGAGAGACTCTAGGATCTCTTCCAGGGATGAACTCAGAATGGAATTGAGATCCAGGGAGCGGTTCACCATGGATGCGATCTTCTTGAGCGCTTCCGCTTCTCTTGACTTGTTTTTTGGATTTTTACGCACGTGGTCATTATAGAAACAGGCATGAGGTATTGCTAGAGGAAAAGGCTCTGCCAGATACCCTTACGGGGGGGAGCGTATGAGAGGCGGGACTCAACGGGAACCGCGGTCCCGGTTGCTTTTTATCGGGATGCCTGACGATTGCGACTCTTCCTCTGAAGATGGCTCTTGCTTTTGCGTGACATCGGCCTTGGGTGCAAAATAACCCCGGCGATGACGCAACTTATTGCCTGCCGCATTTGCGCCGGCGATTTCAATTTTGACCCTGCGAAAGGATCCATCTTGCGCGCCGTTGGATGAGAAGTATCCGATGCTGTACTGGTTCCGAAGCTCACTGGCTATTTCAGAAACAATACCGTATATTTCGCTGACCTGGTTGGGGAAGAATGCCTTGCCGCCGGTTTCTTCGGCAATCCGGATGAGGGCGTCGTGAGCTTTTTCGGGAACGCTTTTCGAAAAGCCGGAAAAAAGCCCCTTTTTCTTAATCGGATCCAGAAAACCAACCACGAAAACCTGAACATCCGATTCCTGCACCTTGGATACCATCGCATCCAATGTGTAATAACTCTCACGATCCACGCCGTCCGTTATCAGGACGATGGCTTTTTTGGGCCTGGTTCCGGTATGCGCTTTCTGGACTCCCAGATAGACCGCGTCATAAATCGCAGTGGAGCCCATGACTACGGTGTTTTCAAGAGCATCCGCAATTTCATCGATATCGCTGGTAAAATCCTGCAGCAACTCCACATCTTCGTTGAAGCCGATCAGAAACACCTGGTCTTGAGGGTTGCTCGCCCGTATGAAAGCCTCTGCCGCTTTATTGACCTGCTCAATCTTGCCGCGCATGCTGCCGCTAAGATCCAAGAGAATTCCCATGCTGACGGGCACGTCCTCCTGTGAAAAAGACAAGATTGTCTGCTGCACGTTGTCTTCAAATACCCTGAAATTTTCCTGCTTGAGCCCGCTGACAAATCGACCGATTTTATCGTAGACAGTCGTATACATCAGCACGAGATCGACATTCACCCCTATCTTATAGCCTTTAGGTTCAGCAGCTTCGCGGCTTATGCCGGGCTCAAGTTCCGGTTTGGATCGCTTCGATGGTTCCCGTTGAACTGGTTCCTCAGCCTCTTGGCAGTAACTATCGATCGAATAAGAAAAATATAATAGTAAGGACAATGGAGATGAGAGCTGCCGCGCGTAGAATCCGGGAGCGCTTATAGTTTTGGGGCATAGTACCCCTCTCTGGCATGTAGGATCAACTTGGGAAGGCCTTGAGGAGCATCGAGCTTAATTCGTATTCGCCGCCACTTCCCATCGTGAGCCTTGTTAGTCGGCATATATCCCAGCACATATTGGCTGCGCAGTTCCGCATGTATGAGGTCGATGTAATAGTCGAGTTCATTGAAGTTGTTCGGGAAAAAAGCTCTTCCGCCGCTGATATTCACGATGCGCTGAAGCTCGCTGCTGCCGGTCCCCAAGGGGCCGATTTGTCCTATGGCATAAACCTGAACATCCATTTCCTTGGCAAATTCGCGAATTTCCGCGGACGTGTAGCGGCTGCTGTTGTCTTCGCCGTCGCTGATAACTATCAGTGCTTTTTTTTCATGCGCGCCCCTTTTGATCTGGTCTAAGCCCATATAGACGGCATCGTACAAGGCGGTTGTGCCTCCCGCCCTCTGAAAAGCAGCTTCGCTCTCCAGAGAGGAGCTCTGATCGGTAAAGGATAGGGCCAGATTGGTTTTATTGTTAAAAGTTATCAGGAAATATTCATCGACCGGATTTCCGGATTGCAGAAAACGGGTAATCGCGTTCTTTGCCTTCCTGATATTGTTGTTGTCCTTCATGCTGGCGCTGACGTCGAAGACAATCCCGGCGCTTATCGGAGCTGCTTCCTGGTTGAAATGCGAAATGGTCTGCTCGATATTGTCCTCGTAAACCTTGAAGTGTTCATTTTCAAGTCCAGTCACATAGCGGTTTAGAGGATCCGTGACCGAAACCTTCACGAATACCATTTCAACATCGACCTTAAACACGGGAGGGGTGGCGGGCTTCTGACTTTGCGCCTTAAGGGAAAAGGCAATCACTCCCGAAAGACCTAGTATGAGCCAGGATTTTAAATTTCATATTTCTTTTCACGCTTATGCCTCGTGCGTTAGGCAGGGACAGTGAAAATCTAATTCAAGTTTAACAAACAGGAAGGGCAAGTCAAGCATTGCGCTGGACCTATACAAATAGGCATGAGTGACCTGCCCCGGGTTTTCGGGAAACACTCGAATTGCAGGGAAAACACAAGCGGGGAAACTAGAAAACAAGCGACTCCCGGCTTCCGCCCGGCTTGTCGGTACCGGATTAATCCTTATCTTCCTTTGGCGTATTTGGACAAGCGTAGTTTTTAGGTGCGACCCACCTGCTTTCTATCTTACACCTGCGCTTCGGTTGATTTTTATTCGGCGCCTGACGCGAGATCTACTCCGCGTTCAGACGATCCAGGAAATCCAGACCGACCAGCACATCCCTTGGCTTGGAGCCGTCGGCAGGTCCCACGATGTTATTGAGAAACATCATATCGATCAGTTTGGCTGCCCGGCCATACCCGATGCTTAATCTTCTTTGGAGCAGCGATGTTGAAGCGCGGCCTTCGCTGACCACGACGCGGACGGCATCCTTATACAGGATATCCTGCATACCAGGATCGATTGGATTTCCAGCCTCATCCACCTCCTCCCGGCCATAATTCAACACCGACTCATCGTAGGCAGGTCTGCCTTGTTTGCGCAGATTTTCCACTATCGCCTGTGCTTCCTTTTCGCTCACATACGCGCCGTGAACGCGGATGAGGCGTGAGGTGCCCGGTGGCACAAAAAGCATATCGCCGTTTCCGAGAAGCTGTTCGGCGCCGTTGGAGTCAATGATGGTGCGGGAATCAACCTTGGAAGCGACCTTGAAGGCAATTCGGCAGGGGAAGTTGGCTTTGATAATTCCGGTGATGACATCTACCGAGGGGCGCTGGGTGGCGAGGATCAGATGGATGCCGACGGCGCGCGCCATGGCGGCCAGGCGGGAAATGGACTCTTCAACTTCTCTGGAAGAAACCATCATCAGATCCGCCAATTCGTCTATGACTATCACCAGATAGGATAGTGGCTTTTCGTATTCGCCTTCCGGCTTGTCATCCAGCAGAGATAACTGCGCTCCGGAAGAACGGATCAGTTTGTTGTACTGATCGATATTTCTCACGCCGCGCAACGCGAGCTTTTTATAGCGGCCTTCCATCTCGTTTGTTGCCCAGCGAAGCGCATTGGCCGCTTCGGCGGGGTCCGTCACGATAGGTGTCAGAAGATGCGGGATATCCGCATAGAGGCCAAGCTCCAGCCGCTTAGGATCGATGAAAATAAAGCGGACTTCCTCAGGTGTGGCCTTGTACAGAATCGAGGTGATCATGCAATTGAGCGCGACGCTTTTGCCGGCTCCTGTCGCCCCGGCGATGAGGAGGTGCGGCATGCGCTGCAGATCGGTGACAAAGGGGCTTCCGTTGATCAGCTTTCCCAAAGCCAGCGTCAGCCTGGATGTTGATTTGATGAAGACATCCGATTCAACCAGCTCCCGCAGCATAATGAGTTCGCGATGGCGGTTGGGGACTTCAATGCCGACGGTCGCTTTCCCCGGAATCCGGTCAATGCGAACGGATTCTGCCTTAATACCAAGGCACAGATCATCTACCAGGCCGGTAATTCGGGAATATTTGATGCCGGCGTCCGGCTTGAATTCGAAAGTTGTCACGACAGGGCCGGGATGGATCTGCGTGACGCTGCCGTTGACGTCAAATTCCGCGCATTTATCCGATATCATGCGCGCGCTTTCCATGAGGACCGCTTCGTCGACAGGGAAGGGATTGTCTGGCGGACTGAGCAGCTCCACGGGCGGAAGATGAAATTTGCGGGAGCGCGTGCGATCCGGTGCCGACGCCGGCGGATGGGAGCTCTCCTGGTCGCGGGATGGGGCGGGCGTCGCCGCTGGTCGGTGCTCGACTACGGAAGGAGCCGATTTTACAGGAGCCGGCCGGGGAGTCAGATCCAAAGGCGGAATGGCGGCAGGTTTGATATTGACAACGGTGCGAACCGGTTTGCGATTACGGCGCCACTCCTGGAAACGTTCCCAGAGACGCAGGCGAGGCAAGGAGGGCTTTTGGGCGATACGCGTGAAGATCTTTTCAAGCGAAAGGGTGGTCGACGCCAATATACCCAATATCAGAGCCCCTGCAACAACGATAACGGTGCCGGTTTGGTTCAGGTTTGGAAGCAGAGTATCAACGATCAAAACACCTGTGACGCCGCCGGGCATGAAATTTACATCCGGCAATGATAACGGAAGCAACTGTAGACCGGCTGCAAGCGATGCAAGCAAAAGAAAAAAACCGAAAGTCCTGAGATACGGTGCTGAGACCTGCCGTCCAAACGTGAACTTCCAGCTCATGATGAGGAGGGGCGCCAGCAACAGGAAAGCAGGGAAGCCGAACGTCTGAAATAGGAAATCGCTTGCGTAGGCGCCGATTTTTCCTATTTTGTTGTCTATCGACGGCTTGAGAGACAAGGCATTCAGACTTGAATCATGCGGATTGTACGAGAGCAGGCAAAGCAGCATCAATACCGCAATGATCAGTATGCAAACCCCAATGAATTCATGTTTTTTTGCGCTCGATTCACCCGGCATGGGAATTCCTATGACATATGTTAAATTTCGTATATCACGGGCACAATCATCGGCCGTGTCCCGGTCCGCTTGCGGAAATATCTTTTAAGCTCTCTGCGCACAACCTCCGTGAGCACGGAGGAATCCTCTCGTTCTTCACTCGTGCACTCCTCCAAGGCCGCGATTATGATGTCGCGCGCCTCTGCCAGGAATGCGGCGCTGTCCTCTTCCTGCATGTGGCCCCGGCTTACCAGCTCCGGCACCCCTTCCACTTTTCCGGTCGCTTTGTTGATGGCCACGACCGCCAAAACAACACCCTCCTCGGAAATGTGCTGGCGATCCCGGACCACGATCTCATCCAGCTCCGCCACGCCTCCCACATCTATAAAGCGGCGGCCGACGGGAGCTTTCCCCTCAATGCGGACCGAATCCGGGGTCAGAACGAGCACATCTCCTGTTTCCGCCAGAATGATTCTTTCGCTTGGAATTCCCACTTCACGGGCGAGCAGTGTATGCGCATATAGCTGGCGGTATTCTCCGTGGATGGGTATGAAATACTTGGGGCGCGTCAGGTTGAGCATAAGTTTCAGCTCTTCCTGGCTAGCGTGTCCGGATACGTGCGTCGTCCACTGGCTCTCGTCGTAGACTCTGGCGCCGCGGCGGCAGAAATGATTCACCAGGCGCGAGACGGAGCTTTCGTTCCCTGGGATGACTCGGGCACTGATAATGACGGAATCCCCTTCCTGGACTGAAAAATCCTTATGCTTGCCAAAAGCCAGGCGTGTGAGCGCCGCCAGGGGTTCACCCTGGCTTCCCGTGCTCAGAATAACCTGCTTGTCGTCGGCAAGCGTTTTGGAGTCTGCGATATCTGCCATAACTCCGGGAGGTACGTTCAGATAGCCTAGATCCGATGCAATGACGATATTTTCCTTCATGCTCCGGCCGATGGTAATGACGCGGCGGCCAAAGTCTCTCGCAAGATCCAGAATTATCTGAATGCGATGAATGCTCGACGCAAAACAAGCGACGATGATTTTATTGCGGCATGAAGTGGAAAATCTGCTCGATGTGGTTCCGGACGAGCATTTCCGACGGAGTGAAGCCGGGGCGCTCGCTGTTGGTGCTGTCACTGAACAGGGCCAACACTCCGCGCTCCCCCAGTGCCGAAAGCCTGGCATAGTCCGTCAGATTGCGATTGAGGGGAGACTGGTCCAGCTTGAAATCTCCGGTGTGAATAATCGTTCCCACCGGTGTCGTGACCGCCACTCCGATGCTGTCGGCGATGCTGTGCGTCATGCTCAGGATTTCCGCATGGATCTCCCCGAAATCCAAAGTTTGACGGGCTTCGACGAAATGCAGTTGCGCCTGCTCCAGCACTCCGTTTTCCTCCAGCCGCCCTTTGGCAAAGCCAAGCGTCAGGCGAGTGCCGTAGATCGGAACCGGGAGTTCCTCAGCAAATAGGCGAGGGCGCCGATGTGATCCTCATGGCCATGCGTCACGATGACGCCACGCACCTTTTCCCGGTTTTCCAGAAGGTATGCGAAATCGGGGACTACGAAATCCACGCCCAGGAGTTCATCTCTGGGAAACATCAATCCGGCATCGACGATAAGGATATCGTCATGATAGCGGATCGCCATCATGTTCATGCCGAATTCCCCAAGTCCTCCAAGGGGGATAATTTCCATCCGATCGTCAGCCATGATTATTTAGCATTTAGGATTTAATCGCGAAGTATAGCCCAGTACGGAGACAGCCGCAAATCAACAATTGCATAGGCAATGGCCATTTCGCTATTCGTCGCCGGTCATTGGCAACGCGTGATAGGTTTGAGCCAAATGCTCATATTCCAGAACGGAGAGTTCCTCGGCTCTCCTGGCTCCATTTATGCCGGCACGCGTTAGAAGCAGAGAGGATCTCTTCCCCAGGACCGGGTGTCTCGACAGAGAATTCTCCAACGTTTTTCGTCGGTAGCTGAAAGCTGCCTTGCCCATAGTCTCAAAGTCCGATTCGAGAGCGGAATCCCATGTCTTCGGCTTCAAGCGAAAGGATACCATTGCGGAACTGACTTTGGGACGGGGCACAAAGCACGCCGGCGATACCTTGAATCCCAATCGAACGTCAGAATGATGCTGGCAGATCAGAGAAAAATAGCCATAGTCTTTTGTTCCGGGCTGCGCAGTGATGCGTTGGGCGACTTCGAGCTGGACCATAAAAGCCATGTCATAGATAGGCAGGTCGACGCGGAGCAGCTTTTCTATGATGACGGTGGAGATATTATAGGGCAGGTTCCCGGCAATGCGCAGCCTCGTGTCCGGCTTCAGATAGGGAGAAACAAGCTCCGCCAAGTCCAAATTGAAGGATATCTCCGGCAATCACAGTCGCAGATGGAAACGAGGCCAGGGCAGTTTCCAGATGCGGAATGCAGTCGGTATCGATCTCTATCGCCAAGAGGCGGGAAACTTCGGGCGCAAGGCGAAGAGACAAAGCTCCGTCTCCTGCTCCGATATCCAAAAACAGGTCGTTCGGACGCCGGCTGGATCCAGCGCACAATGCGGTCGACAACCCCTGTATCTCTTAGAAAATGCTGCCCAAACCGCTTTTTGGGGCTTGGCTCATTGAACTTGACAAGGCGAGAAGTCACTCCCATAATGACTTTCTATTTTAGCGGGGCGTGGAGTTGCCTTCAATATCTTTGGGAGAATTTATAAGATGAGCGGAAAAGTTGCAGAGGTCGGGGATCAAAATTTTGAAGCGGAAGTTCTGAACTCTACGGTGCCGGTCCTCGTTGACTTTTGGGCAGCCTGGTGTGCGCCCTGCCGGATGCTTGCTCCGGTGGTGGAAGCCATTGCGGAAAAATATGAAGGTCAGGCGAAAATTGTAAAGCTGAACGTGGATGAAAATACGCTGACATCCGGGAAATACAATATCAAAGGCATCCCGACCTTGTTGCTTTTCAAGGATGGCGTCATCAAGGAACAGATCGTGGGAAACACCACCAAGGGTGCGATCTCCAAGATGATTGATAACCACCTGTGATCCGGCATGCGGATTATTGCGGTAACTTCTATTTAAAGCAGCCATTTGCGTTTGCTCCCGGATGCATGTTTCCGGCATGTTTTGTGTGCAGAGGACGACACGCGGTGAAAGCTGCGAGCCGCATGCATAACCGGCAGTCCGACGCCTGGAACCTTTTCTCATGGCAAATCTGGTAATCGTGGGCGCCCAATGGGGCGACGAAGGCAAAGGTAAGATCGTTGACCTCCTGACGGATCGCTTCGATGTTGTCGCTCGCTATCAGGGCGGCAACAATGCAGGCCATACGGTCATCATCCATGGCAAAAAATACGTTCTGCATTTAATACCCTCCGGAATCCTGCACCCCGGAAAAATCTGCGCGATTGGCAACGGGGTTGTGATCGATCCGTTTGCACTCAAAAAGGAAATGGCGGATTTGGCGGCGGAAGGAATTTTCTGCCAGGACAGGCTTTTCATCAGCAACCGCGCGCACGTAATCCTGGAATACCACCGGTTGGCGGAAAAGGGCGATGAGGAGCGAAGAGGGCAGGGACGGATTGGAACCACCAATCGCGGAATCGGTCCGGCCTACGAAGACAAGATGGCACGCAGGGGACTGCGTTTCTGCGATTTGTCTAATCCACAGATATTGCGCCGACACCTGGAAGAAAATATCAAAATAAAGCAAGCGGCTTTTCCTTCCACTGCAGAATCTCTTAATGTTGAAGAGATGTATGAAAAGGTCCGGTCTGTGGGCGAAGAATTATCCGGATATATTGTGGATATTGCGGAGTTCCTGAACCATAAAATCGACGAAGGCCAGAGCGTGTTGTTTGAAGGAGCACAGGGAACTCTGCTGGATGTGGATCACGGAACCTACCCGTTTGTCACGGCATCGAGTGCTGCTGCAGGCGGAGCGTGCACCGGGACAGGCGTTGGACCGACACGAATCGACGGAGTTATTGGCATCGCCAAAGCCTACACAACGCGCGTCGGCGAAGGGCCGTTTCCAACGGAACTGCCTGATGCCATTGGCGAGCAAATCCGGAAGAAGGGGCAGGAATACGGGGCTTCCACCGGAAGACCGCGCCGCTGCGGATGGTTCGATGCCGTTGTGGTTCGATATTCGCGCCTGATCAATAATCTGGGCTCCCTGGCGATCACCAAGATGGATGTTCTCGATGAGTTGACCGAAATTAAAATTTGCACCGGATATCGCTACAAAGGCAGCCTGCTTCGATCGTTCCCGCCGGACATTCATGTTCTGGAAGAATGCCAACCAGAATATCTCACCCTAAAGGGATGGAATCAAAAGACCGCCGGCATTCAAAGTTTTGACGAATTGCCGGCAATCGCGCAGGATTACCTGAAGAGGCTCGCAGATCTTGTGGATACGGAAATTTCTGTTGTTTCAACCGGTCCCGATCGCAAGGAAACCATTATCGTATCTCCGCACTCACACCTTGAATCCTGGCTTACCATGAAACCGAAACATGGCTAGGTCAAAGCAAGCCACAAATTCCACGGATTAGAGCAGCCACAGATTCCACGGATTTCACTGAATTAAATAATAGATTTATAATCAGTGTAATCTGTGGAATCCGTGGCGTCTTTATAGTGCGTGGCACGCTCTATCAAAATATTATTTGTAGTCATGCGGAAGCTGTGAAAATATTGAAGTCATCAATCAGATTCGTCGAGACGTGTCGAGACTCGTCAAAGGATCGTTGTGATGGCGCGAATGTGCATGATCGGCCTGACAGTTCTTTTCAGCTTCCAGCTGGCTGGGGCCAAGGATTTTCTCAGGAATTATACCCTTGAGCCCGGAGGGCAAGTCTTTATCGAAAATGTCTTGGGAGACATTAGCATAAAGAGTTACAAGGGGACAGCATCGAAATTGTGGGCAAAAAAAGGGTGACGGCAGCGATCTGATCGAGGTTCGTCGATACCAGCACCGGGAATCGGATCGAAATACGTATTCGCCCGACGCAGTTTCCGGGAAGCAACGCACGCATCGATTTCGAAGTCCGCGTGCCAAAAGCCATCGAATACAATTTCACGCGTATTTTCTCTTTCAGCGGGAATGTGAGTATAGAGGGCGTTGCCGGCCGTCTTAGGGCGGAGAGCGTGCGGGGGAACGTGGCCTTGAAGGATGTCAAAGGACACGTGAGCGCCATGTCTTTCAGCGGAAATATCAACGTAGACATCGGGAAGACTCAAGACCGCGGCAATATGATGTTTTCTTCGATCAGCGGGAGCATTGATGTTTCGGCCTCATCCGATCTTAATGCCCTGGTCGACATCTCCTGTTCAAGCGGCCTGCTGCGAACCGATTTCCCGCTTGAGATCCAGGAATTGAGATATGGCCCGGGTCGTTCTGCGCGCGGGAGACTGGGAGCCGGTATGCAAATCCTGCACATCCGGTCGGTCACCGGAAGGGTCAACCTTATTAAGAAATAAGAAACGTCTATTATGCCTTCGGGGAGTCTTTTGTCATGAGCGATATTTCTTACGAAGTATTGAGGAAGCGTATCTCGGATAACCTGAACGCGGGTATGCGGGAATTCGGCAAGACGGTGGGCGATATCAGCCGGAATTTCAAGAGTCTGGGTTTGGAGACCTCAGTCTGGTGCCCTGAAAAAATCCATTCGACAAACCTCGGCGGAATTGTCGCCGACAGCTACTTTGGCTATTCTCGGATTGAAGGGAAGTGGGGGCTGATCATCAGGACAATCGAGCGGGATGCCGAAAGCCGGGCTTTCGTCGGCCAGCGCGTGTATGCTATTGAATCCTGCAAAAACCTAGAAATTGTGGTACATGCCCTGAAAAAAGTCCGCGATCTGATGCTGCTTATGGCAAAGGCAACCGACCGGCAATTGGAGATCTTGACCGCGCTGGATACTGAAACAGAGTCTCTGCGCGATCCGGAATGCAAATTTTAAGAGGATTACTATCCCGGCCAGCTATTGCGCGGCTGCATACAAAATTTTCAGAACTGCCTTTGAAACCTTCCGCAAGCATGCTAATCTTCCCGACGTTGCAGAGCGGTTCCAGGCTATTCGCCTGGAAGTGCGGCTGCAGGAAATCATCGGATATGTGGGCCGTTAGCTCAGTCGGCAGAGCATCTGCCTTTTAAGCAGAGGGTCGCTGGTTCGAGTCCAGCACGGCTCACCACTCTCACCCTGTCGGGAAGCTCACAATAATAACAACCATATCTCGGCTCTATCGCTAGATTTGTCCTGGATGTTCGGTGCTGGTCCTGGCGGTCAGGCTTGATGTGGTTTCTTCTGAAACATTTCGATAATAATGCCACCTGCGTGCAAATCGATGTATGCGCCGTGATGGCCTCCGGGCATGCGGATGTCAAGCAAAACGGTGCAGCCTTTGTCCGTTAGCCGCTTGATCTCCATTTCGATATCATCCACGGCAACCATGATGTGCTGAATGCCCTCGCCTTTGGTCTCGAGAAACTCCCGGTGCGGCGATTCCGCGGCTAGGGGTTGAATCAGCTCGAGCTGCGTCCCTCCCAATGTCGTCCCCATTATCGTGGCGTCGGCGAGGACCGGTTTGCCGCGAAATAGCTCCTGCCTATCCGCGGGCAGCTCCATCTCTTGAAACGGCCCGATTCCGAGGAATGCCAGCCGTTCCGCTACCTGTTTGACGTCCCTGACGACAACGCCTACCTGGGTGAGTTTCCAGGATTTTGTATCTGAGTCTCCCATTGTTTCCCCCGCATTGCCTCCCTGACTGGATTTGTGCCTGCCCTGAAATGACTCTAGGGTATCTGTCTCTTGGTTGTACCCACGCCTTACCTTTACTCGTTCTAGCCTGCTGCCTTCGTTTTGCGTATGTTAGAAAAATATCCTCGCCGGCCGCGGACTACCAACCCTTTCTTCCGCACGTCGACTGCTATCTTCCGATAACCGATCCGCGCCTTCGCATCCGGTACGTATCCCAGATTGTATTGACTGCGGAGTTCTTCTTCGATCGTCTCATAAATCAGTTCCAGCGTCGTTTTTTCCGTGACTTCAAAATAGGCGCCGCCAGTTTGAGTTGAGATCGTTTTTAGATTTTCCTTATCCTCGGTACGGTTGTACCACCTTGAGCCTGGCCCGCCGAATACAGGACCGCCCATCGACGGCCATTCGCCTCCGCTGCCAGGCATTCCCTCGAAATTTTTATCGTAAATGAGAATTCCATAAATCAAGGTATCCGCCATCTGCGCAGCAGTGATTGCCTCTTCCCGACGGTTTCCGCAATGGCCGCCATCGCCCAAAAGAATGAGCGCCTTTCGGCCCTCTTGTGCTTTCATGATTTTGTTCGACACCACACAGATAGCATCGGCCAGCACCGTTTGACTGGGCATCAACGAGTGCGGCCGCAGTAGATCCAGTCCTCTTTCAAGGTCCTCGCGGGAGGACGTCAAGCCCTGAAATAATTCCACTTCATTGGCATATTGGACTAAGAATGCGCTGTCTTTGTCCGGACGGAGTATTTTGTTCAAGAAAATGCGGCTAGCTTCCCGTTCCTCTTCCAGCATCCTCGCTTCGCTAGGGGTTGTGTCTACAACCAAGCCAACTGTCAGAGGCAGATCGCTTTCCTGAGCGAAGTATTGGATATTCTGTGTGCGACCGTCTTCCCTGATTGTAAAATCTTCCTGCGAGAGATCTTTGATGAGGCTGCCCCTCTTATCCCGGACTGTCACGAAAACATTCACCACATCCACGTTGACTGTTAACGTTGGGCGTTCATCGCGCTCGGATTGCTGAGGAGCGAAAAGATTGACTGGAATCATGGACGCAACACCCATGAGGATCTCTCGCCGGGTAAGATCTTTTTGCCGGCTCATGGTGCAGATACCTTTAGGCTGGGTTGGGTGTCAGGTTTATGCGTCATCACTTCTTCCCTGGCGGATGTATGCCTCAAGCCCGCCTGACTCATCGGATGAATACGCCATCCCTCGTCCATCTGGCGCGATTTGCGGCAAGGCTTCTTGATACTTCCATTGGAGATTTGTCGGGAGCCGATCCAGCTTCACATCCCCTTTTATTACGGATGCAAAAATTTCACTGATGTCCACTCCTTGAAAGGCAATGTGTCCCGTCAGCATCGCGTACAACACGCAGCCGAATGCTCCTATGTCAGCTCTTTTATCGACAGCCTTCCCTCGCGCCTGTTCTGGTGCCATACAAGCCGCTGTGCCTAAAATCACTCCTGGTTGTGTGGCCATGTCGCTTTGCGTGAAAGAATGCGTTAGCGTGGGAGCGTTGGACAGATTCACTCCCTGATTGCCGGCAAACGCTTTCGCCAATCCCAAATCCAAAACCTTCACCTTGCAATCGGGGCTGATCTTGATGAGTGTTTTGCCGGTCATGGACATCCACACCCCCGGAAAGAGGTTGCCTGCAAACTGCCTCGTTGTGCTTTAGGATCGTGGGGCTAATTATATGCGGGTCATGCGGGTGTCGGAAGGGAAATCCAAGACAACAAAAAGGCCGCCCCGGATAGCGGCCATGCGTTTCGTCAACTCAGACATTACTGTTCTATGAATCAATTTTCGCGTTTTCGATTATCCATCCACAGCCAGATTGCCAAGGCGGCAGTAAATATGAAGGCTGCCAAGCTCATCCACATCGGTATCGCGAAGGTAGCGGCTATTATCTCAACCCGAAAGATCATGCGTAACAAATGAGCTGCGGAGACAAGCAACAGAAAAATCACGGTGATAATGGTTGATGCTTTCATTGAAAGCCTCCTTTGTTCGTTGGTTGCCTGGACTCTTTCCCCATTGTGTTTCGGCCACTGCTTTTCCGCAAAAATACTATAGGTAAAAGCCTCTCCGTTTGCGTCCTTTCCTCCCACAGTACCAATAGAAGTCCTTCCATCCTTTGAGACAACTGCGCGCTTTCTCCATACTTCTTTTCCACTCTTCTTAAACACATACTCAAGGGAACCGACCAATCCCAAAACAGCCAGCAAAAGCATTAGTTTGCGCATGTGAAATAGCCTCCAGGTCAGATGTTGCCCAAAATAGTTAAAACCGTGCAACTTGAGGATTAGCCGCACTTGGTTTCTCGAATGGCGCGGAAAGCGGAGCTATGAAAGGGAACAGGAGTAATATGGAGCGTGTGCGTTTTCCTGTGAGGGTGCGTGTGACTGTATTACTACATCCAAAACAGGGATATAGTCAATAATTCTCCTGCAACACCATAGTATCTCACTAATGCCTCATTGAAGCGGTTACCATTGCGATCGCAAGGCCATGGATTCCGTGGCACGCACCTAAAATCCTGCCACTGCTGTTGGTGTCAGAGGCGTAGTGCCGGCTCCTTGGAGCTTAGGGGTTGAGCTGAGCCCCCGCAGATCTGAGCTAATTCTGTAAAATGTGTAAGAAATCCGGACAGTGACAAATTCTGCCCATTCGAAGAGCTATCATTTGGAATTCCTATGCTTGCTGGCCATGGTGAAACAGTTCTTCAATATGAGTGTGTCGGTGGGCTTGACAGGTGGCTGAATGACGGCTCTTTCTGAGTTCTGCAATCCAACCATGCTATCAATCGCCCCAAGACATTTAAGGGTAATTATTTCACGCCTATTGGCACATACCACAGCAATATATTCCTGTAACATGGGCCACTAATTGCTTTAATTGAAGGGAGAGACTATTATTATATATAGTAGATGAATCCTGATTGGTCGCCGTTGGAGATCGATATGGCCAACAAAGAACACATGCAAACGCTGATTACTGCACTTGCATCGCAGAGCATGGCATCGTGGAATCAATTGAGACTGGAGAATCCGAGCATCCGTCCTGATCTATTAGGAGTGGAACTCGTGGAAGCAAACCTGAGTTTCGCAAACCTGAGCTACGCGGACATCAGACATGCTGACCTCAGCCGGGCAAATCTCCATCATGCGAATTTAAGGCACGCAGATCTAAGTTCAACGAATCTTCAGCATGCGGATCTCAGTGAAGCAGACCTAAGCGGTTCCACTCTCAACGGGGCTGATCTGAGCGGCGCGATCCTGCGCGATGCGAAATTGCGCAAGGCGAATCTAATCGGCGCCAGCTTCAAGAATGTCAATTTGAAAGGAGTGGACTTGTCGGGAGTCTTGCTTGACCCTGAAGCCATAGAGGGAAAGAAAATAGGATCTAGCGGGGGAGTCAGCCATCTCGAAAAATTTGCCTTGGGTCTTTTCTCACGTGCGAAGGGGAAAGATCGTCCGCGAGGGAATAGAGGAACCAAACCTCATCGATCGGATAAGCATATTTAGCGTCAGATGACCGGTTGGGCCTTGGTCGAAAAGATCCTGGATTAGAATCAAGGCTAGGTGTCTGTTGTTTATATGCTTTGAAGCGTAGCGCGGTAGGGAGGGGAATTCCTCAGCGAATCTGATCCGGTGACGTCCACTTGGTGTCGAAAAACTTGAACTTATGCTTCTTAGCCTTTCCCTTTGAATTAGTCTCCTGCAACACTACCTGCTTATAGGCACCAGTAACAACTCCTGAGAGAACAGATCCCTGACGCAATAAATAGCCATCCTCACTGACGAGTGTAAATTTTTGAGAATCTTTTAGTCCCAAGGCTTCATCCAGCGTTTTGGGGGTCGAGCCAGTGTCAGAAAACATGACAACGTTGGAGTATGCAATGCCGTTATTTTGGAACGAATTATCTCCATAAACTTTTACCTTAAGCTCATCATCTGCCGCCGAGAGGGGTAGCAAGAGAAATGTGAGCATCACCACTGCAAATATTGAGCAAAGTCTCTGCATGATTTTTCTCCTGTTGCGCGTTGATTCTCCGCATGATAATTCCTTTGGAAATATAAGTATTGCGCCATAGTACATCGAATATGAACCCTGCAAAATTAGGTGAAATGCCATCAGGATTATGGTGATATTTTGGTCGGTCAATGCTTCCCATACGCCCGACAGATCCCCGTCGCCGGCCCCCCGCTCGAATCCAATAAATAATTTGGAACGATCGGCCTAAATGGCGCGTAAACAATGAGCAATAAGCGAAAAAACCGCTTACACACATTATCCTCGAAGGGGCAGAGAACAGGGAATTCCTGCCCCCTTCCTTTGTTCGCACCGAAGGGCCCATATGGATGCTCTGTTGTTGCTATTGCCCGTTGGTACGAACACTTCTGCTATTATTTGTCTGAACGGTTCTTGGGCGATTTCTTGTTGAGTATGGAGGTCAAAGAATCGGCGGCAGCAGGAGCTTTTACCGCTCCTTTGAGCACGATGTCTGCGGCGCTTAACTCCTTGCTATAGAGGTTTTTGTTTGCACCGCCATCCGAGCGCAGCGTTGACCCCTCAAGAGAAACTCCGGCGAAGAGTCCCCTCGATCGGGAGTAACTTAAAATTTCCGCCTTCATGACCACATCTGTGGCTGCAGAGACGGTGCGTCCCTTAGGCCCCGCGGCCGCCGAAGCATCGCCGCCCAGTTTCACTTTGCTGCCGAGGATGGATTTGGCGCCTTTGGGATTCATAATCAGCAGAACAAAATCGGTCGCTTGTCCGCCAAGCTGGAAGCCTATGTTTCCGCCCTCCAGGGCATACATTGCAGGCGTTCCCCAAGGCCCCGTGTAGTTTGCGCCGCTACGGCAGATCAGCGCGCCACGGCCGTAGCTCCCGCCGATGCCGATGGCTACCTTTTTCACAGACGGGAAAACAACCACACATTCGGCCTTATCCAGTAAGTCCTGGGGAATGCCGTCGGGGATATTAAGAATTTCGCTCATCACAGTGCCGCATTCCTTAAGTCTTTGCGTTTCCTTTTCTTGTCCCAGAGTTGTTGCCGCAAAGAAAAAAATCAGCATAATCACGGCGCATGATCTACGCATATTGTTTCTCCTTTGATGGACTGCCATCCGTTTATGTGAACAAACAAATCCTTTTATAATAGCGTCCTTACAGTCGCAGGGCTAATAGTAGCACCGACAATGAATGACATTCAATCGGATGGCAGTGTGAAATAAAAAGTGCTTCCTGCATCCAGGACGGATTCCACCCAGATGCTGCCGCCGTGCCGTTCGATGATTTTTTTGCAGATTGAAAGCCCGATGCCGCTTCCAGAATACTTCTGGCGTGAGTGCAGGCGCTGAAAGATCTTGAAAATCTTATCCCGTTGTTTCAAGTCCAGTCCAATGCCGTTGTCTTTGACCGAAAAGAGCCAGTATCCTTGTTCCTGCCTTGCCTCCACCTGAATCTCCAAAGGGCGTTCAGAGCGGAACTTTATGGCGTTTCCAATCAGGTTTTGAAAAACCTGGAGCATTTGCGATGCGTCCGCACGAACGGACGGCAACTCTTTAATTGTGATGATCGCACCTGAATCTTCGATGCTTTTTCTTGTCTGAGACAATGCGTGTTCTAATGTTTCTCTGAGATTGATCGGCTTGGGTGAGAATGGTTGCATGCTCACTCTGGAGTATGAAAGAAGATCTATAATCATCTCGTGCATCCGTTTGGAGCCATCGACCGCATAGTGAATGTACTGGTTGGCTTTGTCATCGAGCTGGTTGCCGACTTTCTGTTCCAGAAGCTGCAGGAATCCCGTAATCGTGCGCAAGGGCTCCTGCAGATCATGACTGGCAATATAGGCGAACGATTCCAGGTCCTTATTGGAGCGCTCTAATTCACGGCTCGTACGAAGCAGGTCCTCTTCGCTATGGCGCAGTGCCTGTTCCGTGTGTTTCAGACGGGTAATATCGCTGCTGATTTCCAGCACCACGGGGGCGGAGGCTTTGCGCAAAATCCAAAGGCTGGCGGCCACAATGGTTGTGCCATCCGCGCGTACGTGCTCCAATTCTCCTTCCCACCTTCCAGTTTGGCTCAGTATCGCATTGATCTGATTTAACGGAGCAGGGAACTGGGTGCGGAGCAACTCATAACTGAGGCGTCCCATGGCCTGATCCGCGGTAAACCCATAAAGCTTTGCGCAGCCTTCGCTCCAGTGCAGAATTCGATGATGCTCATCGCGTATCATGAAGGGACCGGAATCCGTCAACTGGCCCAGTTCTTCGATCTCTCTCGCCTGCTTCAACAGACGCTCCCGGCCGCGCAACTGGGATTCGGAAACCCAGCTGACTCCAAGCCCGCCGGCCAGAAAAACGAGGAGGCGTTGGAGTTCGGCAGGATTGCTGAGCCCTATGTGTCCAGGCGTGGCGTCAAAAAAGAGAGTAACGCACAACCATGAAACCAGGACGGCGAGCAATCCTGGCCCGAATCCCCCAAAGGCTGCGGCCATAACAAGGGCGGGATAAAACGCAAGAAACGGCGTTGAGCTTAAAGCACCGGAAAGCCACGTGCGCAGCAGTGCGGCAGCTGCAACAACCAGCAGGGCAAAAATATAGGATGCCGGACTGCGCAGACGATGCATGCCCGGATGCCCGCGCCTTATGAGATCCTTGAGGTTCGATAGTACGGACATAAAAGTCTGAGTCTGTGCCTGTTCGAGCACGCCGCTATTCTATTTCATACTTCGCTCTGTGCCAATCCATTTGCCAGCAGGATTCGTATTATTCGCGGTTTATTGTACTAACTGTCGGCTTATTAGCCGAAATATTCACAAGAGGAATTTCAAGATCTTGAAATCACGGGGCAAATGTGCAAGAATTCGTCCTCTTTTGACTGCGTCCCTATCGTCTAGTTGGCCTAGGACACCGCGCTTTCAATGCGGCAACACGGGTTCGAATCCCGTTGGGGACGCCACACTTCACAAAACATTCCAATCTCTTGGTTTAGAACTCCGTCGTTGAGGAAGTCATCGAGATTTACAAAAGAGATAACAAATCTCTGCCTCCGTCTACCTCAGGGAAAGACTCCGCGAACAAGATGCTGGATGTAGCCACATGGATTAAGTATTCCACGACAGTCTTCGATCCTGCTGCGAAAGCTCCTGACCGGTTGCGAGAGCCTATCAATACAGGACGCTCGGATTCTCCAACAATTGTAGAGCTGGCTTTTAATAGCTGGAATTTCCATAACGCTTCGATACTGCTAAGCGCCCAAAATACAGGGCTGGCCTGCTACTGAGACACTGTCTGTCCGCGGGCCGGCACTCTGGAACACTTGCTCCTCTGTTCACAGGGCACAAGACTTCCGTGTGCACTCTAAAACACATGGTGCAGTTCTCCGGTTTGCGGGTGATATGTCCATGTCGCCGCGTTATTTCCCACAAGGCTGTATATGGACAACAATCCCGGTTACTGTTGGTAGGTGGACATTTAGGGCCGCTAGGTGGAATAAGCGCTATCTTTTTCTCTATCCCATGCAATAGCGGTGACCCCGCCAGCTTCGGATAGGGTTAATAGTAGATTTGAATGCCTTCGATTTGATTGCGGGGGTATTTTACAGTGGAATCCTGTTGCTGAAAATGGCTTTTTGATACACGTTTGCCTTATTGCGACAAGTAGACTGCCGGATTGACCCTGTCATAACCTCGGCGATCATGACAGCCTGGAGAGCAGCCCCCGCCGGTCTCCGTCTTTTCAAAATTGATGGGAATTTCCCACCCGGCATAAGGAACCTTCTCGCGTAAATGCTTGGGCTTATCGCTTGCGTGAGTGGCATGACAGGTACGACAGGTACGCCCTCTCTTCGGGTTGTTGACATGAAGAAAATGAAGGTTTGTTTTCCCGTTTCTGAAATCAGTAAAATTTTCGGTTTCCTTGACTAGAACCTTGTCGGCCTGATGACAGGAAAAACACAGGTCATAGTTGGAAACATCAAATGGAGCGTAGAATTCAGGTGAATATTCCTTGATTAACAACCTGAAATAATCACTTCCGTGAGGCGCATGGCAAACTTCACAATCCCTGTCACCTGCGGGTTTATGGATGTATTTAAACCTCTTCAACTCTGCTTTTGTATCTTCATGACAGGAGAAACATAACTGTCTTTGGTTATTGATCCGCAAATATCTAATATTTGAGCTATGACTGTCGTGGCACAGGTCACACTTGCCTTCGGCAAAGGGCTTATGAGGATTTTTAGCGATTTCATTGTTTTCATGGCACTTACGGCACACCTCTGTAAGGTTCGCAGCTGAAAGAAAAAATTTATAATTGCTGCCATGGGGATTGTGGCACGACGGGCAACCCTTCTGCTTAATGGCGCTATGGATGCTTGTTGCCTTTTTGAGCAAATCCCCAAAATCATCATGGCAGAGAAAACACGTTGATTCGATGTGGAGTTTATCAATTTTAAAAAGAGGGGGATGATCTTTGGGCAGTTTGGCGAAGACTTCCTTTTTCCCTTTCACTAAGTCAGGCTCAGAAGCAGGGATATGACAGACCGTACACCCCTTCGCTCGAACTGGACCGTGAACAAAGCGGGCTTTATCTATATCCGAATGACATTTTGAAGTCAGACACGAGGCTTGTGGGATCCGCTTGAGTTGAATTTGCAGTTGCTCCATTTGAGCAAGGGAAAGTGCGGGGAGAGTCCCTACCAGGATCGCGACAATCCCAACAAATTTGAGTTGTACCCGAGGCATCAGCAGGATGGTTTTGAAACTTCTGCGGTTTTCTTTTTTCATGGCTCTCCGGGAGACCCACTGCAAAGGGGTTTGATTTCTCTATTCAAAATAATAAAAAAACCTCGGGATCGTGTTGAGTTCTTCTTTTAAAACAAAAATCCTTTTTCTTTGAAAAATTTTTGAGATCACACTGTTTTCGTCGAGGATATTGCCAAATTTTCGAGCTCCCGTAGGGCAAGCTTCCAGGCAGGCTGGTAGTTTGCCTTCTCGGGTGCGGTGAAGACAGAAAAAACATTTTTCCATCACTCCTTTTGGGCGAATCCGATTGCCGAGATAAGCTTGCTTCGGGTTGATTTCATCTTTGGGAATAGAGGGTGTTTTGAAATTGAAGTGCCGGGCTTCGTAAGGGCAAGCAGCCTGACAGTAGCGGCAACCTATACACCAATCGTAGTCAATGACGACAATCCCATCCTCTTGCTTCCAGGTTGCCTTGACGGGACAAACTTTGACACAGGGAGGATTGTCACATTGATTGCACTGCACAGGTATATAGAACTTGTTTTTTTGGGGTACAGATTTCCCTTCATAATAAAGGTTCCCTTTTTCGGGATTCAAGGTGCCGTGGGGCATCTCAAGGACTTTGATGAATTGGATTTGAGGATCTCGGGATTGGTTGTTTTCTTTCACACAAGCTGCAACACAATATCTAGAGCCATTGCATTTTGAAAGGTTCAGACAAAATGTGAATTTAACCCCCTTGAGGGCTTGGGGATCGGAAATGGTCACGTCCCTTCCGTAATCTGTTTTAGTCTCTCTTTGGATTCTGGCAAAAACCTCTTTTTTATCTTCTGGGGTCATCTCTTGGTAATGTTTTTGAAAAAACTTTTCCCAGGATAAAGTAGAAGCTTTGGAATTTTTAAAGGGAAGTGCCGCACCTGCCCCAAGAACCACCATTTGTTTTAAAAATTTTCTGCGCTTTAGGGAGCATTCGGGTTTATCTTTTTTATTGGTTCGATCTAAGGAATCTGGCACTAGTGTTCTCCTTCTTTTGGGATACCGAGACGAGGAAAATTCGGGGCTCTTTTTGCTTCCATCTTGGGAAACCTTGGGGAATGGGGGCGGTGGCATTCTGTGCAACTTAAACTGGATCTGGGGCCGTTCCATGTTCCACTTTCCTCCCCGTGAAGGCCCATGTTCCATTCATTGAATCGTTCGCCATGACATTGACCGCAGAGGTCCGGTACTTGCTCAAAAGTGATCCTCTCACCATTCAATAAATGCAAGCGATCGGGGTCGATGATCGAGTGACAAAATGTGCATTCTCGTATTTCTTCCATGTGTTGGAAAGTTAAATTCTCATGAGTCATCTCACCAGGATCTTTTCCTCTAAATGGTTTTACTTTTTTGACAGTCTCTCTAAATGGTTTTAATTTTTTGTGACAGTCCGTACAAGGGAAGTGTTCAAGGATTCTCCGAACTGTCACGGTTCTTATTCTTTCTAAAACCTGAGCATTAACTTCTTTGCCAAGAATTCCTTCATTTATCTCAGGTGTATTCTCTGCAAAGGCTTTAGGTGGAATGCCCAACAAAAGGCAACAAGCAATGAGGGCGAAAGAAGGTGACATTTTTAAAATCATCTGAGATTTTCCTTGGTTTGAAATCGAAGTTCTCCGGTTTCGATCGCGAGCACAACTTTTCCCATCATTGTGAAAAGCAGTGCACCAAAGGACCAGATTCCTAGACTAACAAGGATTTCAATCTCAGACGGGGTGTATTCGACCAGATCCCCTAATGGCGTTGGGATGAATCCGGGAACGATTAGGCCCATGCCTTTTTCTACCCAGATGCCAAAAAATGCCATCACGCACGCCACTCTCATAAACTTCCAGTTGTTTCTTAAATTGGGTATGAGCAGAACGAAAATGGCGAACAACTCCATGAGGATGGCTGACCAAATATAAGGGACCAGCATCTGGTGACCGAGAATACCAAAGAAGAGATATCGGGCCGAGAGAACATGGGTTGCATCGGTGTAAAACTCTTTAAAAACTTCACAACCCAGAAGGAAAAGGTTGATGAGCATGGTGTAGGTCATGATCCTTTTTAGATAGTCGAAGACTGACTCTGGGATTTTCATTTCGGTGAAGCGGCGACTTGTCTGGAAAATCAACATCAACAGGGCTGGGCCACCCGCGAAAGCGCTCACAATAAATCGAGGAGCCAGGATGGCTGCATTCCAAAAGGGCCTCCCGCCAAGTCCGCTGTATAAAAAAGCTGTGACCGTGTGGATGCTGACGGCCCAAACCATAGAGATGAAAACGAAAGGAAGGTAATACTTCGCATTGGGTTCTTTGCCGAGGTATTTCATATAAAGAAGATACCCTGGGATAAAGACGTTTAAAAACAGGTAGCCATTCAAAACAATCACATCCCAGGCGAGGATGGATTGAGGGAAATTGAGTTTTCCTGTGAAGGGTAAAATATGTAAAAAACGATCTGGTCTTCCAAGATCCACCACAATAAAAAGGAGACACATAATGATAGCGACAAAGGCGAGGATTTCGCCTAAAAGCACCACTTTTTTGATATCCTTGTTTTTGTAAAGATAGGAAGGGACTACCAAGAGAACGGCAGCTGCAGCAACCCCTACGAGAAAGGTGAAGTTGGCTATATAGGCCCCCCAACTGACTTGGTCAGAAAGATTGGTGACTGTGAACCCTTGAGTGAATTGAACTCCATAGGAGTAGAGCCCAAGAAGGGATAAAACACCAAGAAGCCCGAGCCAGAGAAAATAATGGGTGTTCCCGGTCACAGCACATCGGAACATTCTAAGCCAGAATACGGCATACTTATGCATGAGATCGCCTTTCAGCATGTGCGTGAATTCGATTATCTGAGGATCTTTTTATCATGGTCCTAGAGAACCTTGTTCGTCCTTTCTGATTCCGAAACGAGGAAAGTCTGGAGCCTTTTTTGCTTCCATTTCTTTAAAGCGCACCGAATGGGGATTGTGGCAATCGATACAATTGTATTGAATGACAGGTCCATTCCAACTCCCAAGGCGTTTGCCGTGCAAACCATTTTGCCATTCTAGGAATCGGATGGCGTGGCACCTTTTGCAGACGGGAGAAGAGTTGGCGAAGCTTGCCGGTGCAGATTCAGATGACCTCAGATAATTTGAACGATTGATATCGTGGCAGTTGTTGCAAGATAATTTGGCTTGGCTGTGTCCAACGGAAACCCGTTTGTGCTCGTAAAGGGTTTTCTCCTTGTCGGGCTCGAATTGCTTTTCTTTCTTGAGATGGCAAAAATGGCATTGATCGTACCTTTGCGGAAGTTGTCTCTCTTTGAGTTTGATTTCTGTTTTAGTTGTGCTGAGCAAAGCAGCGCGCGACTGAAAGTCTTGATTAGAATCACTACCCTGTAGAGTCCACGAGCAGAGATTGCTGAAGAAGATGAGGACAATCATCGATCGGGATGGGTTCAATTCTAACTCCAAGGTTTTTATCGACCAGGGTTGTTTTTCACTGCTGCTGCCGGCTCAGGATATCCTTCAATCCCTCGGCGCGATAGTAGCCGATCTCTCCCCATGTATCCGGGGTCACCAGTTGCCGGACCGCAAAGGCTATGATTACGGCGATGATCAGCAGCGAAAAAACACGCTTAGCATGGGAGTTGCCTTTCAAATTGATGACTCCGTGATTCGCATCCTAGAGCAGCGGCCGTAATGTTGGCAACAGGCGAATCTACACTCCCTCACGATCTGAGACGGGACCGTCGCCCGGCAATATTAAGTGCGCACTCATTTGTTGATTGGCGCTTTCTTCCTGGACAAATAATTCGCGATTTCAGCTTCGGATCCGACGGTCCCTGAGGGGGGATTATAAAATCTGTTCACTCGTCATGAACAGGCGGTATGTATACCAGGCTGAACAACATCCATTCCTTTTTCCCATTTGAGCGAAATGACTTGAGTCGCCCAAATGCCACAATGTGGTATATATTCTTGGTTGATCGGCTATCGTGTCAAGCAAAATGTGAAGGATAGGAATCATTGGCTGCCCTTTTGGCTTCAAGTCTCTTCATTGCACCGCGGACGCAACTCTCTCCTTGCAGCGGTACAGGACTCCCATATCGGCGATTAAGGCATAGATCAGCGCTGGGCATCAAGCATAAATTGGGCGATAAGATCAAAGTCTGCAAAAACTCTGATAATAACGGCCGATGATCTATTACTCATGTTTTGTGTGGTGGGCAGGATTATTCCCAATAAGTCGGATTCTCTGAAGTTACTATACTCCAACGATAGTTTCCGAGAACGCTGTTCTCGTTCTTTACCCCAAGAATGCGTTTCTGGGGAGTAATGCTTCCATGGAAATTGTGTCCAATTTCCACCCTCTGAATTCCGGGGAAGATAACAGTACCAACTGATTGAATTCATGCTATGAATTATTCTAATTGACTATGGTTTCTATTAGATATATGAATAAGACATTACATTCTCAGGGACAAGTACAAGCAGAAACTCCATATAGCTCAAGTTTCCGTCCATCGCTCCGCTTTCCGCACAATTAGGGAAACCAAGTGCGGCCAATCCTCAAGTTGCCCAGCATTTTCTGTTACGAATTTAAGTTCAAATTTACCCATAACATAATAGAAAGCATCTATTCACGGAGGAAGCAATGAAAGGCAAAAGAATCATTTCACTCTTGAGCTTTGTTTTTATGCTGGCATTGGCATTAAGTATTCCATCAACTCTTGTTGCTGGCGAAAAAGGCAACAAAAACAACGATAAAAACCACGACGCTGGAAATTCGGGAAACGGATGCAAGTCGCCGGTGGTGAAAGTGTTAGCAGAGGGAGCACCTATCCATGGCACGAACGGCATCCGCTTCGACAGCCAAGGGCGGCTGTACATCGCCAGCGTTTTTGGGAATGAAGTCGTCGTCATGAACCCACGAAATGGGAAAATCATTGAGAGGCTCGGCGCCGATAAAGGCGTCATCAGCCCTGACGATCTCGCATTCGGGCCCGACGGGTCGCTTTATTGGACGTCGATATTAACCGGTTACGTCGGCCGCATCTCTCCCGATGGATCTGTGAAAACCCAATTCGTTTATCCGGGGGTCAATCCAATCACCTTTACACCCGGCGGCCGGTTGTTCGTAGGCCTGTATTTGTTTGGCGACGGACTGTTTGAGCTCGACCCTGTTCTGATCTCGCCCCCTGTGGAGAAGCCAAAGGACCCCGGCATGCTGAATGGGTTTGATTTCGGGCCGGATGGGCTTTTGTATTCTCCGCTTCCGCTAGAAGGAAGGGTTGTTCGCATGAACGTCGATACCGATCCGGTTGCCTACGAGACGATCCTCAACGGCCAGCCTGGGCCCGCAGCCGCCAAATTTGACCCGCAGGGACGCTATCTATACGGACATAATCAGACGAGCGGAGAGATCTGGCGGCTCGATCCGGCAACCAAAGCCAAAGAGACAATCTCTTATGTCACCCCGGGGACCGACAACCTGGCGTTCGACCCGCGCGGCCGTTTGTTTATTTCCCACGCTCATGACGGATCCATTTTTGAAATTCTGCCAAGTGGCCATCCCCGCACAATTAGCGAGGGTGGAATGATTGGGCCCGGCGGCGTTGCGGTGTTGCCTTCCAATCACGGCGGTGAACGCGTTTTTGTAGCCGACCTTTGGACGCTCCGAGAGTTCAATGACCGTACAGGGCGCCCGGGTGTTGTCGAACGATCCTTCGGCGCTTTCACGGCACCCACGACAGTTTCGTCCGCCGGCACTGATCTGGTGCTCTCATCGTATATAAACAACAATGTTCAAGTTTGGAATCCTGCAACTCGCCAGGTCACGGAAAACCGCACTGACGTTGCTGTCCCCCTGAACGCGATCCGCTTTCAGGGTGATATTGCTGTGGCAGAACTCGGAACAGGCGGGGTCGTGCGCTTGATCTCGGGCGGGGGGCGAGAGACGCTTGCCACCGGCCTCTATGTCCCCTCGGGTCTTGCGGCGACCGCCGACAGACTATGGGTCGCGGACTGGGCAACGGGTGTTGTATGGGAGGTTGTCGAAGGTTCACTGGTGCCTCTCGCCTTCGGACTTGCGAATCCTGAAGGCCTTGCGGTCGATCTTGACGGCAACCTGCTCGTTGTGGAGTCGGGCGCCGGGAGAGTATCGCGCATTTATGTTTCGACGGGCGAGATAACCAGGGTCGCGGAGGGACTCGCTCTTGGCCTTCCTGAAATCACGGGGGCGATACCGCCCACCTGGATCTTCAACGGTGTCGCAGTTGGTCCGTCCGGCACGATCTATGTGACGGGCGACAAGGCCAACGTTCTTTACCAGATCAACCAGAGGTAGCAATGTATCTTTGATACATCTGAGACAGAAGGGCCGCTCTTCGGGGCGGCCTTTTTCATTTCTGCTTGGGTGTGTAACGCCCCTATCGTAGCAGATAAATCTCCATTACTCCCCTGAAGTCGGCTTATGAGAAATCGCTGTGCGATCGCCTCGCTAATCTCTAATATAATCCCGGTGTACGCACTACTGGATGGTTCCCATGATTAATAAAATGCGTTCCGATCATTCGGCGGGCGCCAACCGGTTGAAAAAGAAAATTTGTGCCGGATTCGCCGAAGCATTCATTTTCTTTTCCGATTACTCTTCCTTGTCAAAGTAGCCCTCGTGGTATTCGACATCAAGTTCGCGACGGAAGTGCCTCGAATACTGTGATAGAAACTCGCCATTCTGCTTAAGGATGTAGCCTAAATCCGCTGCGCAATAGCAGATCTGAATAGTGAGCCGGTTAATTGATTCCGAGTCCGATAATCCCGCATCGATAGCTGCTTCAATTGATTGTCGGACTGCCCAACGAAATGACTCGGCCGGATTTTCTGCGTCGATGACCTTACGAGCCCTCTCAAGGGCTAAGAGGGCCTCTTTTGCTTCGTTGATTTCGACTCCAAGAGCGCTGGCGACCTTTTCGATTGGCCACGCCTCGTCTGCCGCGGATTCAAGGGTATCAACGGCTTCCGGCATGTAGCGATCGAATCGGGGATTAACGCCAAGATGGTCATGGTAGTTGTCATAACTGTATCCGTGAATTTCGGCTGCCAAAAGTTGTCTTCGGTCCATTTTCAGTTCTCCTTGTCGACAGGAGCAATAAACGGGTCGCTTGGTTTTCATATCTGATAATACGCTGACACTGGGAAGACGAAAACGCAATTTCGTCAGGCATAGAAAGACGCTGGGCATCAGGCACAACTAGGCGATTCCTTCCTGTGCTATCGTGCTCGGATTGACATCATTGTCCTAAAGTCGGCTTCGAGGAAGTTACCCCAATCCGCCTGCCAGAATGATGGTCTCCAAGGGTAACGGAACACAAGGCTGTTTGAACTAAGCCGCTGGCGCCTATATCCAGCATTGGTGTAGTAGCGCCACAAGGGTGCTAACTTCAAGGTCATAGAAGGGAGGTTTCTATGACCTTGTTGCGTCAGAGAATGCTGGAAGAACTCCAGCGCTACAACTATTCCCAAGCTACAATCGAAAGCTACATCTCCTCGGTGAAGGAATTCGCCGAGTACTTCCACAAATCCCCCGATTTGTTGGGCGCAGAAGAAGTGCGCCGGTACCAGTTGTATTTGTTTAATGACAAGAAGCTGGCAGCACAGACAGTGAAGGTTCGCATGTCTGCACTGCGATTCTTCTACTGGAAAACCCTGAAACGCCGGGATCTATATTTCGACGATCTACCCATGCCGAAAACACCGAAGAGATTACCCACGGTGCTCAGCCCTGAAGAAGTCGTTCGAATGATCCAAGCCGCATCGAGTTTGATGCATCGCACCATCCTCATACTTCTCTATGGCAGCGGTATTCGTCGAGCCGAATTGAGATGGCTGAAGGTGACCGATATCGACAGTCAACGAATGGTGATCCATATCCAGCAGGGTAAGGGTCGACGTGATCGTGATGTTCCGATGACTCCTTTCGTCTTGGAGGTTTTACGGGAGTATTGGCGGCATGCGAGATCCAAGGTTTACCTCTTTCCTAGTCCGGTCCACAAAAATACAACGGAGAATCCAATCTCCGCTAAAACCGTCTGGAATATTTGCCACGACGCCGCTGTACGTGCCGGGCTTACAAAGCGAATCAGTCCTCATACGCTTCGTCACTATCTACCCTTCCTGACTATGTCGAGTAATACCTGACTGAAATCGATCTTAAGCCAAAGATTCCAAGCCATGGCGCCGTCGCGGTGAGAGTATCACTCGACATAGTCTTTTCGATCTCTACAGGCTATTAAGGAAGCCCAAGTAGTTGATCACCTGGTTGATAACGGGTTGCCTTGCTATTGGGCGGTGTTGTCTTGGCAAGCGCTTGCTCCTTCATTGCCAAGGTTGCTTCCAGATAGATTTGCGTTGTCTCCACTGATTCATGACCTAACCACAATGCGATCACGGAACGATCGACGCCTGCTTGTAAAAGGTCCATGGCCATTGTGTGGCGCAAGCGGTGAACGGTCACGCGTTTATCCTTCAACGATGGGCACAACTTGGAGGCCATCATGCGGTGCTTTTTCAGCAGGTATTGCACACCATGGACGCTCAGACGTTTTCCCTTGGCGCTGGGAAACAGTATGTTACCTTCCCCGCGTTGCGGCTCGCGGAGCCAGGCCTTCAATACGGCGAGTGTGGATCTTGCAATGAGGCGTGCAGCGTTCCTTGCGGCCCTTACCGATTACGCGTACGTGAGCACCAGCGCCGAGAATAAGGTCCTTCGCGTGTGAGCCCAGTCATCTCGGAGAGGCGTAGACCCGTTTGTACGGCAACCAGGAGAAAGGCATGATCGCGCCGTCCAGACCAAGTGCGCAGATCCGGAGCGGCGAGCAAAGCATCGACTTCCGCACGCGTGAGGAACTGGACCAAGGTGCGCGTAAAACGTTTGCTGGGAATGGCGAGCACCCGCTGGATCTGTGCAGCGTGAGCTGGTGCCTCAAACGCCGCATAGCGAAAAAAGGAATGAAGCGCAGTGAGCCGCAGATTTCGGCTGCGAACGCTCAAGCCGTGATGTTTCTCGATGTCATCGAGAAACGCCACAATTAGTGGGGCCTCGATTTCCTCGAAGTTTAGACGCGACGGTGGTTTGTGCAACCGCTGCTGCGCGAACTTCAGAAACTGGCGGAAGGTATCGCGGTAGGAACTGATGGTGTGGGGACTCGCTTGTCGCTGCTGCATCAAGCGCTGTGTGAAGAAGCGCTCCAACAGCGGTGCGAAGCTGGCGCTGGTCGTCATGGCTGATCCTCCCAGCGGTGCTCGAGCCGATGCATCGCCTCGCGCATCAGTTCCGGTGAGCCGCTTAAATACCATTGCGTATCTGCCACGTGCACATGGCCGAGGAATGCGGATAAGAGCGGCAGTTTGCGCTCAGGGTCCTGATTGGATCGATACCAATGCAACAGAGTGTGCGGGTCGCAAATCGATGTCTGAAGTCGTGCAAACGAGGGCCATGACTGTCAGATGGGCCGCGCAGGCCGATCTGCCGCGACAACACATAGAAAGTTCGATGAATGTCTCCGCCGTCCAACTTATTGCCCCAGCTGGAGACAAACAAGTAGGAAGACACTGGCCGCTGCCCCCAATGACGGTTGCGTCTGCCGATATAATCTGCCGAGGGCTTTACAGGTCGAGGCATGCAGTGGCACAAGGCGATCTTGCCGAATTTGGAACAGCGAATGGTCAACACCGCTGCCTTGAGATCGACGTCTCGTACCTCGAGGTTGCGTGCTTCGCCGAGGCGCAGGCCCGACACACTCAGAAGCCCGAACAGACAGTAGTAGACCCAAGGGCGCAGCTTACCGCTTTCATAGCAGTATGGAAGGTTAAGAGCTGCGCGCAGTAGGCTCCGAACCTCTGCATCCGAGTATAGATATGGCCGTGCCCGCTTCGGCTGAAAAGGCAATAGGCCCTGAGCTGGAATCTGTGTGCATGGATCGGTCGCGCTACGATAACGCGCAAATCCTCGTACGAAAGTCAGTCGACTAGCCCAATGCGCCGGTTGAACATTCGACGGTTGTTGAGCCCAGGCAAGTGCCAGCGCCTGGGTGATGTAGCAAGCGCGGTGATTCTCCATGAACGAGACGAAATCGAGCAATCCCTTGCCCGCATCATGCAGCTTGAATCCGAGAGCGCGCCGCATCTGTAAATACTCCTTCATTGCTTGCCGCAGCGTGGTCATCGCACACCTCCCGGCCACGGCAATGCGAGTGTCCGTAAGGCCTTGAGGTCCACTTTTGCATAAATCATTGTGGTCTGTGTATTGCGATGCCTCAGCACCTCGCCGATTTCCGCCAGCGATGCGCCCCTGCACAACATCTTTGTGGCTAGTCGCATGGCGAAACTGATGGGCGCCCGTTGTCGGGAGCCTGTATGCCGGCGCGCTGGAGAGCATGTCGAACGATCGAACCAACGGCAGACTGGCCCCTCAAAAATCCACGGATCGGAGCTTTGCCGCGCAGAAACACCCGACGACTGGTGCTGCGCGGCCGACCATGTTGCAGGTACTCTGCAATCGCCTTGCCAACATCTGTTGGGCAGAGGAAGTGCAGCTGCGCTGGCCACGTTTACCTTGGACGCTTATCTGGCCGACACCCCAGTTAATATCATCAAGATCAAGAAAGGCTACTTCGCTTGAACGCAATCCCAGTCGCGCCAGCAGGATGAGTATGGCGTAATCGCGGCGCCCTGTTGCAGTGGATCGATCGATGCTGGCTAGCAAGTTGACGAATCTGATTCGACCCTATCGCCGCGAGGAATCGACGGCATCGACCAGTTGGCCACAATGGGAACCACGGCAGCCAAATCCAGTGTCGCTTCTCCGCGATAGCGCACGTAACGCAGGAAAGAACGCAACGCGGTGGTTAGCAGCTTTGCGCGCTTCAGATGCAAATGCGGCACTTGACGCTGAACAAATCCCACGACGTCCCGAGGCCGTCAGTCGTGAGAGCATTACGGGCCCTTCACCGAAACGATCCTTGAGAAATCCACGAATCAACGGCACGTAGTTGAGCATGGTCGCTTTAGCCAGGGCGCGCGCCTCAGCCAAGTACTGCTCATATGCTTTCGCGCACCGCTCCGCCTGGGTCAATTGCGGTGGCGAGACCTTCTTCGGCGGCAATAGCGCCTTCACGGCGCAGAAAATCAATGCAGATGCCTGAGTGCGGCAGTATCGCCTGCGACACGGCCGCAACCTCTCGAGCACGATATCGCAAATACTGCGAGTGATGATTGGAGCCGATGCTGGCACAGTGGAACTCTCTTCTTTTTTAGCCAGTAGCTGAAACACGTAGCCGAGCAGAACCTGCCGGTGAATCGAGTATATGAAGCATATCCTTGTACACTTAGCGATTCTGCAAACGCGCTCGATGTGTGCCGCAAGCGGGCCATCCGGTGCTCGAGACAGAACTACTTGATCATTTATCTACAACTCTCACGATGAACTCCTTTCCCCCTGAACGGGGACTGACAAGGAGTCAATACTATGTCGGTACTGCCTTATGCGGATCCCTGCAAAAATGAGGTTGGCGTGGCATGACAAGACATAGTCAAGAAGGGTAGATAGTGCCGCCTATGTCGTTGAAGACATAGTCGCCACAGCTTCGCGACACACCATTCAGACGGTGGAACCGATTTAGTGACAATCCAATCTCTTTTGGGCCATGCAAACCTGAAAGATACACTCATATATGTGCATCTTTCGCAGAGGCGCATGCGGGCAGCGGTTAATCCTCTTGATCGCCTCAGACTTCAATCTCCAGCAGAGGACTCGCGACCGTGACGGCGCCTCGCTGGGAAGTAGCAGATGTCATTCGTAAAGCTGATACCTCGTTCTTCGATTCACTGACCCGCTCACAACGCAAGGTGCTTAACGCGATCGTTCGCTGCCGCACGCCAGCGCTGGGCGGGCATCGCGATCAATGCGTTCGCTGCGGGCATCAGACAATCTCTTTCTTCTCATGTCGGAACCGCCACTGTCCAAAGTGTCAGGTTAACGCGAGAGAGAAGTGGCTGCGCAAACGGAAGCAGGAACTGCTGCCCGTCGGCTACTATCACATCGTCTTCAGTGTCCCACACCGACTGATCCCGTTGATGTGGCAGAACAAGAAACTGCTGTTCTCTCTCCTGTTCCAGGCTACCGGTTCCACGCTCCTGGAAGTGGCAGCCGACCCCAAGCGTCTCGGCGCTGAGATCGGCTTTCTCTGCATCCTGCATACCTGGGGACAGATCCTAAACAGACATCCGCATATCCATTGCGTGGTGCCTGGCGGGGGTCTGTCTCCGGATCACACCCGATGGATCTCGTCGCATCCACGTTTCTTCTTGCCCGTAAAAGTTCTGAGCAAGGCTTTTCGCGAGAAGTTCGTGGACGGGTTGGCGCAGGCTTATCTCGCAAACAAACTTCGTTTCTTTGGTGATTGCCAAACGTTAGCCGACGAAGCGGCCTTTGCAGCCTTTTCGGATGAGTTAAAGAATCAGGACTGGGTTGTCTACGCCAAGCCACCTTTCGGCGGCGCGGAACACGTACTGCAGTATCTCGCCCGTTACACTCATCGGGTTGCCATATCCAATCACCGGATTGTTTCGGTCGATGAGCATCATGTGACCTTTCGATGGAAGGATTACGCGCATAATGGCCAGCAGCAAACAAAGACACTAACCTGTGAGGAGTTTTTACGCCGCTTCTTGCAGCACGTATTACCGAAAGGTCTGCCGCGCATTCGCTACTTCGGCTGGCTTGCCAATCGCCGACGTGGGGACCTTCTTCCACTTTGCCGGACCTTACTGAATCAGGAACCGGCTCCAACAGTCGAGCCTGATAAGCCGCCGATCGCACATTGTCCTCGTTGCCATGGCGAGATGTGCATCATCGAGCGATTGAGCGCCGCACAACTCCAGGACGCTATTCACAGGATGGAATATGCCCTTAATACTTCATGAGCCTCAACGCAGACCGGCCTTTCTTGCATATCCTTTGTTCCCTACGCTGCAAGTGTGGCCAAACAGTAATAAACCTCTCTTGTCGCAGAGGAATAAAGCTTCATTTAAACGATGCCCAGCCATTTTTTGCCCGATGCATCATCGTATCCAACCAAATACGAGCCATCCAATGCAGCTTCTTTTATCAACTACGCGGATAGAATACCCATAAGGAGCGCCCCGTAGGGCGCTGCGCCATCGGCTTCCTTCAAACAACTCTATCGAAAGGGCTCCGGACAGCGGCTCCGCATGAATCCGGCGCTATATGCCGGAGCCCCTCCGATAGAGATCTAGCGTTTATGGACAATATCGAACAGACTTTCGTTATAAAGCATTATTCACGATATGGCTACTGTGCTGCTCGATGCTGATTATGCTCAGATCGAATGTGCACCGAGGATCCACGTTTATTTCTTTTCTGGCTTGAAATGCCCCTGAACGAAGCGCATTGCTTCGGGCATTGTCGGTAGAATATACAGGCCAAGATCGTCAAATCTGGCAGCCGAGCCCTCCTGTGGCATGAGGATGAATCGTATCCTTGTCGCTCCTGGCGGTACCATGAAGATACCGTAGACAGGCCTCCATTCGTTCGGAACTCTTCCCGATCCCTGCATTCTTTGGAATTGCAGATAGTCGACGATATGGTAGGGATCCGACATCATGTAACCGTATAGAGAGGGCATCCCTGTAAGAGCCTCACCCGGGTTAATTCTTTCGCTCGATGCTAAGCCAAGCAACACTGCGTATTTCCCCTCGGCTTCCGGCGGAAGAATTACGTCCTGACGGAAAAAGCTAAAATTGCGCAAAGAGAAACAACTGTCGTGTCCAGCTGCGCTCTCGACGATCGCATCCCCCAATGGGATCCAATGGGCGAAATTCTCGGTCGCGTCAGGATTCAGCAGAAGGTTTAAGGGGCCCTTGGTGGGAAAAAGGTCCAGTCGAATATCAGCATCTCCAAAAGCTGAAATCTCGACGGACTTAGAGCGACTGAGGGAGTCATTGGCAAATACGGAATATCGCAAACCGGCCAAAGCCTGGAACCGGAATCGGCCCTGGGCATCACACGCTACAGTATCGGACCGTGAGCTTGGATATTCGTTTATCTGAAGCGAAACCCAGGCATTCGCAGCGGACCTGCCATTGGACTGCACCAGACCGGATATGATTCTTGTCTGCAAGGGAGCGGAGAGGCGCATATCGATATTGTCGATCTGCCGTCCCTCCTGTAATTCCAATACAGTCGCATTGCCGGACTCGATTGCACCATCGTAATAAATCCGCGGATAAGGAATATTAGGCTCGCTGTCGCTGTCGAGGCGTATTCCCAAGAGAAACCTGCCCGGGGGAATGCCGTTGAAACGGTATGTGCCGTCGGTTTGTGACGCGGTTCTCACAGCGCGTGGATAGGCTGAGTCTTTCTGCTCCACGGGCAGAAGATCTATCGTTATTCCCGCAACCGGAATGCCGTTTGCGCTGAACACACGCCCGTTGATCTTGCCGTTCGTTTGAACGACGAAATTAATCGGCGTATTGAAGCCGGGAGGCAGCTCAACAACTTGTTCTGGAGGCCCCGAGAGCACAAACTGCTCCGGCGGTTTGCACGTGAGCCGGTATTTTCCCTCGACCAAACCTGGAAATCGATAAGCTCCATTGCCGTCGGTAGAGGTAGTAAGAGGACCTTGCGGTCCTTCCAGGGATATTTCAGCACCGAATACAGGCCCGCGATCGCGAAAATTGCCGGTGAGCGGATCACGGTCGTATTTTAGTACCGTGCCAAAAATCGCCGATGCGTTCTGCGCCTGAACGGAAACTATGAAGGAAGAACAGCAGGCCAGCAAAAACGCAACCATCATGAAAGTCTTGGCTCGCATGTGGGCCCCCTTGAATTTTCAATATTGTACAACAATTAAACTCCTGGCGCGAGAAGGCTCCCATTAACAGATATCCTCTTGGTATGGCTCCGCAGGAAAATGCGTCGACTTAAATCCAATATGCATTCCAAGCGCAAAGACCTGCAGGCATGAAGCACAAATCCGCACTTCGATTCGGGCTCGCTTGACATCATTGTCCCGAAGTCGCGATGTGGGAAGTTTCGCTGATGCTCGTTTCGCGTTCGTTACAATAGAGCCATTTATCAGCAGTTGATCCAAATTCTCGGTGCGCAAAAAGACATTTTTCCCCTCCAACCTGCGGCTGATCGGATGCTGATTGGCTGCCCCCAACCTTAAACAGTCTCAGCCAGAGCAGGACTTTGGACTCAATCCATGCATTGGATGTAGATCCTTACCACGCGGGTATAATAGGCTTGTCAGCATGGCGGAGAACCCGTGGAACAAGTTGATAATTGGTATACCTGAAGCCGGAGGCGTCAGCGCTATCCCTCGGGATAGAGAGGGATAGCGCTCGTTTCAACTATAAGCCTGATTACTGCCTATCCCGGAGGACCTTCCCGGTGGCCTTGTCTTTCCAGTAAGCTCGCTGCTGGAGTGGCCAGTTAAAGGTGATGGCCTGGTTGGGGCAATCGGTAGCGCAGCAGCCGCAGTACCAGCACTCATCCGGGTGCAAGATGACCGGAGGCTTCTTTTCTTCCGGGTTGGGGATAAAGACGTCTACCTGGCAGACTTCCACACAGTGGTTACAACCGGTACAGACATCAGGATTGAAAAACACCGGATTCGCCGGGCTGATAATATTGGGTAACGCAAAGGTTTCTTTACGAGGCATAACAGTTCTCCCTATTTTCTTTTATAGACTCCGGTGTAGTCCTTGTTGTGGGCTTCATAGTTCGCTTTCATGTCGCCCCAGTAGTTCAGGGGCAGTGCGCCCATCTTAACCTTGTTGTTCTCCAGCTTGACGGTAACGAACTTGTTCCATTCCGCCGGGTCCATGTCGGGATAATCGATTCTGAAGAACAACAGCGCACGGCTGCTGGCCTTGCGTGCAAGAGATGCATGGACGACAATTTCTGCGTGAGTCAGTAGACTCAGATCTTCGATACTGCGCAGAAGTTTGTGGGGGTCGAGGGCATACAACCTGGGCACAAAAACTTCCTGTATTTCTTTCAGAGAATCCAGCCCGATATTGAGCATGGATTCCGTTTTGAATTCACTGCACCAGTACTGCAAGGTGCGGGCAATGCCGGCGTGCAGTTCTTTCCAGTCCATGCCGTCGTTGCGATTGATCGGGGCGTAGACGCGGGCTTTTTCCAAAGCGATTTGGTCTTTGGATATTTTGCCTGCGCCTATTTCCTTGACGTAGACGGCGGCTTTTCTGCCTGCGTACCGCCCGGTCGAAGCGGCGTAGCTGTGGTCGCCGGCGGAGAACATCGATTCCCCGGCAATGTACAGTCCGTCGAGGCTTGATTTCAGGTCCCAGTCGACGACCGGACCGCCACGACCCGCTGACAGCCAGTTGGAGGGGCTGGTTCCTTCGATCAGGTTGTAATTCATCAGCAGGTGTTTGGCCGGGTCGAAGCCGGCTTTTTCATAGGAATTGATGATGTTTCTGGTGCAGGATTCCTCGTCCAGCATCAGTTTCCAGGTAACCCGGCGTTCGACGTCGGACATGGCGGGGAAATCGCCGAAGAAGGGCAACGCGTAGGTGCCATTCTGGACACCTTTGATGATTTTCTGCCAGTTTTCCGGCGAAGGTCTCATATCACCACCGTCGGGCCATCCCTGCAAAGGCCAGGGCAGTTTTTTGCCGTTGGCGTCGACCTGTTGGATATTCTCGAAACTGGCATCGCTGGCGCCGCCGTACCAAGTATGCTTGAGCCCCGTGCCTAGCCCATGCGGCATAGTCTGTTCCATGAGGGTAAGCTCGGCGCCGGCTCTCCAGGCCATCGCCACGCCGTCTCCAGTCTTTGTCCGTGAGCCGGGGAAGGTGTTGTAGCCCGCCAGTTCGGTATTGAAAAACCCAAGCGAATTGCTGCCGGCGGCAGCCAGAATGGCGGCTTTTGATTTGAAGATCATAAACTCGCCGGTGCGGTTGTTAAAGCCCGTGGCACCGATGACTCTGGCTCCTTGAATCCCTCCATCCGTCAGCAGGCTGGTAACCATGACGCGGTCGTAAATTTTAACGCCTAGCCGCTGGCACTCTTTCTTCAAAGCGGGCTTGAAGGTTGTCCCCCAGACGCGGACAGTCACCTCGGTGGCATGGTTGGGGCTCATCCGCGGAGAAAACATCAGCTTGTCGTCGTAGCGGCCTTCGGCACCCACGTATTCGATCGTCAGTGTCCCGAATCTTGCCGCCCATCTGTTCCATTTCCAGTAACGTATCCCAATCCTCACGGCACTGAATCTGGGTGCCGATGCCATTGGCGTAGGAAACCGGCAGCGGTTCGGTTGGTGGATCGCCGGCATGAACCGGATGCGCAACAAGACGCCTGGCCCAGTCATCGGGGTCAACCTTGGAATGAGGATTGGCCGGTGCGACACACCAGTGGTCGCAGCCCGGTCCTCCCGCACCGCTCCTGATGGTATCCGCCTTTTCCACCAGGGCCACTTTAACGCCGGCTCTGGCGGCGCTGATAGCAGCCCAGCACCCGGCGATTCCTCCTCCGATAATCAGCACGTCGGTTTCGATTTCCTGTTCTTGATCATAGCGAATGGGATAGGGCCAGGGTGTTGGCTTGCCATACTTCTCCAATAAATCCTGCCATCTGGTCATACGACTAAACTCCTTTCTGGCTATTATTACCGTGATTGTTCTAAAGGATTCTCGCGAGGTTTGTAATTTTTGTCAAAGCGGTTCGGCATGCGGCCGTCTGTGCTGATATAGCGACGCTTGATGAGCCACTTGCCGTTTTGTTTGACCAGCTCGGTATCCTCACGGCCCTGCTCGACGATCTGGGGTAACTTGCCGATCCCCTCATTCATCACTCCGGTCCAGATCAGATGTGCAGTGGCCGTGTTGCCTTTGATATCGATGATCGGATTGGTAAGCAGCATGTGCATACGACGCCCCGGCGCTGGCGCCGGTTCCTTCGGGTCCGGTGCCGGATTCTGGTACAGCTTGGCGATTTCTGCGCGGCCCTTGGCAATCGTGCCATCGACATCAAGCAAGGCATTTTCCGTGAAGTACTCGGAAAGCTCATGGGCGTTGCTGCGCGAGAGATTGTAATAATAACGCGTCAGGAGATCCTCAATCTGGATGCGGTCAAGAAAAGTTTCCATGGTGATCTGCTGAGCCAACACCGGCTGCGCCAAAGACATGAGCAGGATTGACGCGGCAATGGCAAACGCGTGGATGATTCTGGCAGAACCACTGATTGTACGTTGATTACTGGACATGTTGCGTTCCCCCTTAATTGTTCGGTCATAGTTTAGTAGCACTGGATTCTGGTGCTATTATTGGCAGTTGGCTGTATTTATCAACATTGAAATTATTACCGCAAGTAATATTTAGGTGACGAAAACTATCCATGGAGAATACCGAATATGAGCTCCTTGACGAATGAGGTTTCAATCAGGAAAATAGTCCTTCCAATCTATCTGCCGATTTTATTGCTGGTCTTAGTTCCAACTATTCTGGGACAAGATTATTGGAAGGAGAAAAGTTATAAGGAGTGGTCCGAGAAGGAATGCCGCGAGATGCTCGAGAATTCTCCCTGGTCCAGGGATTTTACCGAAACCGATGTAGTAATTATGGGTACCAGTGATAGTACTTTAAGTGACAGTAAGCAGCCTTATCAAAAATACCAGGTACAGTTCCGTTCTGCCTTACCGGTCCGGCAGGCCATCATTCGCAGGGCGCAGATTGTTCAGAAATACGATGATCTTAAGCCTGAGCAAAAGAAGCAGTTTGACCAGCAGGCAGAGTCGTTTCTCGCACAGGACCTGAGTCAGATGGTGATTGTATATGTAACCTGGGCGACCAACATACCAACCCTGAATCTTGAATTAGCCAATGAATGGAAATCCCGGACGACAGAATCGCTTAAAAATCGCGTGTATTTGTACGGCTCAAAAGGGGAAAAAGTACCGCTTGCGCAATTCGTCGCGCCACAAGGCGCTCAACGATCGTTCCAATTCATCTTTCCCCGCCAGTATCGGGGTAAAGAGATTCTGGGTCCGGAAGACAAATCGCTCAATCTGGAATTCGTCGGCATCTTTATGGAATTCAAAATTGATAAAATGCAGATGAATGGGAAGGTTGAATATTGATTCGTTATTACACAAATCCCGAATTAGTGTTTGGCACAGCGGGATTTGGACTGAGCCGATCAGTATTGAGATGACCTTCACTTGTTAGTATCAATGAAGTTGCGGATACTCAAATACAGGCCAAGTGATTGAGCAATTCATTATTAAATACCGGCAAATTGCGAGGCCATTTGGCCTGCTATCACGCTTCCAAAATCTTACTGCATTTTCGCTACTAGGCTGATAGAAAGCAATTTTGATTTCCATGGATTTACTTCGAGTGGGATGACGGGCATTGAATACTATAAAGAAGACAATAAAAGCGTAATGCTGTACACCTACCTGCCATCTAATCTTGATAAAATGACGCGAACTCTGCCCAACCAAGGCCATAAACATCAATAGCAATCTGGATTCCAGCAGCAATCGGGATGTAATCCTTATCTTTTCGGGATATAATATGGCTGTGATAATGATAGGCGTCTTCGAATGAGTATCGGGGATGAGGTTTTATTATGCGGCTGTTATAAGCCAGTTGAGAAAATCGTCCACTAGGGGACGCCAAAAATCTGATTCAACTTTCCGCTATGAAGCGACCTTTTAAGGAATTACCCGGTTCATTGAATTTCGATGTTACGGTCGGGATCGCCATCATTTTGCTCCTACTCCCAGTTTCGACTTCAGTACTTTGCATCGGGCCCGGGGGCCACATAGAGATCGAAGACATCAACGCCACGTGTTGCGCTTCCTCCGATATCAATCATCAAAGCGAGCAACTGCCGGAAAATGGATTAACAGCAGTCGGAGATTGCATCAATTGCACGGATTTATTCCTCACGTCGAACGAGCGAGGAGCACTTTTAGAATCCTACGCTACTATTGTTCCGAACCAGATCTCGGATACATGTTTGAGTAATCACAGTACGGCGACAATTTCCTCCTCAAACCACCGGTCGCGCATGATCAATGGAATTGACCCGCCGAGCGCTCTCACTGCGTTTGCCCCGCTGCGCTGCTAGGCTAATTCCTTTCCTACCTGGCAATGACCTTTTCATTCCTGTATTGGAGAATCTGTATGACATCTCTCAGTTCGCTTACGCGCGCGTTTCTTTGCGTTAGCATCATTCTAAGCGCATCTCGCCTCCATGCGGAGGATTTTGCTATTCCCCCCAGGCTTGGCCTGGAAGAGGCTATTCGCCTGACGATTGCCCGAAATCCGGCTTTGGCAGCGGCCAAGAATGAAATTCAGGCACTTGAAGGGGATGCGATGGCGGCAAACAAACGGTTGAATCCCGCCATCAGTCTGGATATGGAAGACTACCCCATCCGCGCAAATCCGGGACCGTTTTTCAGCAATCAGGCGATTGCACTCCGATTCGACTATGAAATCGAAAGGGGTGGGCGCCGGCAGTTGCGCACCGAGGCAGCACAGCAGGCCATCGAAGCGCAAAAGCTGGCCTACCAGGACCGAATCCGCCGGATCGAACTGGATGTCAAACGGGTGTTTTCCAGCATAGTCCTGGCAAAATCCAACCTGGAAGTATCGGGCTTGATATTGGAGCAGGCCGAGAGAATGATCGAGCTCAACCGCGTACGCTATAAACAAGGGGACATATCCGCGCTTGACCTGAGCCGCATTGAAGTGGAAAGGCTTCGGTTTCAGGATGATGTCTTTCAAACCGACCTCATGCTGCGCAATGCAAAAAGCTCGTTGCTGGCTTTGCTGCATGCGCCTGACCTTTCCATGGATGTGGATGTGGTCGGGACGCTGCCTGTTGACAGCAGTATTTTCGAGCCAGGGCTGCCTCCGAGAGCGCCGCTGAATGAACTGCGACGCATCGCTTTGGAGAAGCGGCCGGATAGGCTCTCGGCGCTCCGGGAGAAAAATCGGGCTGATACGGAAACAAAGCTGCAGCGCGCAATTCGATCCTCCAATATTACCGTGGGTGGGGGCTATAAGAGGAACCTGAGCGACAACAGCTACGTCCTCGGCGTCACGGTACCGTTGAAGATCTTCGATCGGAACGAGGGTGGAATTCTTCGGGCGGACGCCGAACAGAGGCGAGCGGTCAACCTTGACGCCGTCATTCAAAAAGAGATCGAGCTGGAAGTTCAGCAGGCCTATAACGCCATGAAAATCAACGGCCAGCGCGTTGATTACATCAGGACGCAGCATTTGAAGAAAGCCGAGGAGGCCAGCACCGTGACTCTCGCATCCTATAATCTCGGAGGCGCCACTCTCATTGATTATCTGGACGCTCAAAGAGCCTATCGAGACGCCCTGCGAATTTTCAACCAAGCCCAGTTCGATGAACGCATCAGCTTGTATGAACTGGCAAGTGCCATAGGATTAGGAGTCGAATAATGGAAGAGAACAAAGTAAAACAAGCCCAGCGTTTCAAAAGTATTTCCGGCATCGCCCTGCTGCTCATTCCCCTGGCTGCAGGCATTGTTCTCGGCGCCTTTCTCTATGCCCGATTCGGTGAAAAGAGTCTGCCGCTGCAGTCTTCGCCGGAGACCGTTTCCAAATCAAGCAACGCCACCGATTCGGAAGGGCCCTCTGATGTGGTGCAAATCAGCCCTGAATCCCAGCGAGATGTCGGCATAACCGTGGAACCGGCGGCTCTTCGCAGCCTCCAGGTAACACTTGCGGCGACCGGAATAGTCAGCGAAGATCCCGGCCGCGTCGCTCATATCCGACCTCTGGCTCGAGGCCTCATTGAAAAAATCTATGCGCGATTGGGCGATCGCGTTTCGGCCGGCGCTCCCTTGATAGAATATGACAACATCGATCTGGGACTGGCCATCGGCGAATTTCTCAGCGCCCGGGCCGAACTGCAGCGAAGCCTCACCGATCTTGAAGTCAGAAAAAAAATACTGGAACGGAGCCGGGAGATGTTGCGCGCCGGTGCGGTAGCCCAAACTACGCACGATCTCCGCGAGGCCGAGGTCAAGGACGCCGAGGCGAAAGCGGACGGCACGCGGGCGACCGTTGCTAAAATCGCGGAGCAGATTCGCCGTTTCGGATGGACGGATCAGGATCTGGAAAACATGCCTGCAAAACAGGCCGCTTCCGGCCATTCCGTTTCTCACAGCATTTTAAAAGCGCCCTTTTCCGGTGTTGTAACGAGTCTCCATGCCGTTGGAAGTGAAGTTGTGGGGCCGGAAACGGAGTTGCTCACGATTGCCGACCTATCCTCTCTTTGGGTTATGGCGGATGTATATGAAAAGGATCTAGCCCAAATTCGAATCGGCAAGAATGTTCGGATGCGGGTAACATCCTACCCGGAGGAGACATTCGTGGGCAAGATCGCCTATGTAGCAGACACTTTAGATCCGAAGTCGCGTACCGCAAAAGTGCGTTGCCTGGTACAGAACGAAAGGGGACTGCTTAAACTGGAAATGTTCGCCACGATCGAAATTCCCGTTGAGCAGACAGCACCCATGCTGGCGATACAGAGTTCGTCCTTACAGCAGATGGAAGGCCGGCCGGTTATCTTCGTGAAAAAGTCAGATAGCGAGTTCCAGCGGCGAGAAGTCCAGACGGGCCTTGAGAGTCAAGGGTACACCGAGATACGGTCCGGGCTGAAGCCGGGAGAGTCGGTAGTCGCACAGGGAAGTTTCGTTCTGAAAACCACCTTTCTGCGGCATCTGATCGGCGAAGAAGAATAAGCCATAAATCGCACAATGCCGACGAAGCCGCCAGTTTAGTGTAGCGAAAAGGAATAGGATATTCGAAGAGGAAGGATAAGAGATGCTTGAGGCGATTATCGCACAGACACTGAAAAACAGGAATTTCGTGCTTCTTGGCATACTTGTGATGGCAGCGTTTGGCGTTTATTCCTACAGGAATCTCCCCATCGACGCTTTCCCCGATGTCACGAACGTTCAAGTCGAAATCCTGAGTACGGCGCCGGGCCTCTCGGCGCTGGAGATCGAGCGGTTCGTCACCTACCCAATCGAAAACGCCATGCGGGGACTGCCCGACGTTGTTCAAATGCGTTCCACCACAAAGTTCGGCCTCTCCGTCGTCACGATTGTCTTCCAGGACAGCGTGGATATCTACTTTGCGCGCCAGCTGGTTTTCCAGCGGCTGGATGAGGCAAAGGCGAATGTGCCCGAATCGGTGACGGTAAGCATGGGACCGATGGCCACGGCGATGGGCGAGATTTACCAGTACACGCTCGCGGGAGCAGTTCCGGCAGATCCCGAGCAAAGAACGAAGTACCTGACCGACCTGCGCACGCTTCAGGAGTGGGTGGTGACGCCGCTGCTGAAGAGCGTGGCGGGCGTCAATGAGATCAACTCCTTTGGAGGATATTTCAAGCAGTACCAGGTCGTGGTCAATCCCGCGAAGCTGATCGCCTACAACCTTTCGCTTGATGATGTCTATCACTCGATCGAACAGAATAATGAAAACGTGGGAGGCAACGTTCTCGACCGCTTCGATGAGCAGTACATCGTGCGCGGCGTCGGCCTGCTGAAATCGGAGGATGATCTCAAGAACATCGTTCTGACCGCGCGCGCCGGCACTCCGGTCTTCGTCCGCGACGTTGCGGAGGTTCGGATTGGCGAAGCGGTCCGCCAGGGCGCCGCGCTTATGAACGGGGAAGGAGAGGCTGTTGGCGGCATTGTGATGATGCTGCGCGGAGAGAACGGCCGGGACGTTGTCGAACGCGTGAAGAGCAAAGTCGCGGAGATCAATGACACCAACATTCTCCCCTCCGGGATCAAGATCGTCCCCTATTACGACCGTTCCGATATTGTCTCGAGCAGCGTGGGCACCGTTACCAGGGCGCTGGTGGAAGGATCGATTCTGGTCCTGGTTGTTCTCTACTTCATGCTGCAGAGTCTGCGCGGCGCGGCTGTCGTTATTCTCGCCCTGCCTCTTTCGCTTTTTCTCACCTTCATCGTGATGAAAAACGTGGGGCTGGATGCAAACCTCATGTCGCTGGGTGGATTGGCGATCTCAATCGGGATGATCATCGACGCAACCATAATCCAGGTCGAGAACGTGCAACGGCATTTGAGCGAGAAGGGAAGCGCCGAACACAAACTCTCGACCGTGCTGAAGGCGGTGCTTGAGGTCCGCAAACCCAGCATTTTCGGCGAATTGATCATCGCGACGACGTTCCTTCCTATCCTTTCCCTGGAAGGACTGGAAGGGAAAATGTTCGGTCCGCTGGCGCTCACGGTGGCCATTGCGCTTCTTTCCTCGCTTGTGTTGTCGATTTTCGTCATCCCGGTGCTGTGTGCGCTGGTACTGCGCCCGGGCCCCGAAAAGGATAGCTTCGTCATGCGGGCGGCCAGGGCGGCGTACAGGCCGCTTCTCGCCTGGGCGCTGAGGAAGCGATCGCTGGTGCTTTCCGGCGCCTGCGCAGCGTTGATTGCGGCGCTTTTTGTTGTGACGCGGCTCGGAACGGAATTCATTCCGATCATGGATGAAGGCGCGTTCGATATGGACGTGCAGCTCTTGCCCGGCATCTCCCTGGCAAAGGCCCTTGACCTCACGAACCTCGTCGAGAAGAAGCTCAAACAGTTCCCGGAACTGACGACCGTCATTTCGCGGACGGGACAGACGGGCATTGCGATCGAGGCGAGGGGTGTCGACAAAACCGGATTCACCGGAATATTAAAACCGCGATCGGAGTGGAAAACGGCGGCGGATCGGGATGACATGATCGAGAAGATGAGGGACGCCGTCTCCACGATCCCGGGGATCGCGTTCAGCTTCAGCCAGCCCATACAATGTCGTATCGACGAGCTTGTGGCCGGAACCCGAGCGCAGCTGATCGTGAAGCTGTTTGGCGACGACATGGAAGTCCTCAAGACGAAGGCTGACCAAATCGGGGCCGTTCTTAGCGGCATTCGCGGCACGGCGGATCTGGTGGTGGAACGGATTGATGGACAACCCTACCTTTCCATCAATATTGATAGGAACAAAATCGCCCGCCACGGAGTGAATGTGAGCGATGTGCTGCGCATCATTGAGATGTCCGTTGGAGGGAAATCGGCGACGAAGTTCTACGAGGAGAACCGCGCATTCGAAGTTTCAGTCCGATACCCGTGGCGAGTACCGAGACTCGGTCCAGACCATCGGCAACACGCTTGTGCCGACCCGCGACGGATACAATGTGCCGTTAAGCCAGTTGGCGAATATCGAGGTCACGCAAGGTCCGGTGCAGGTGAGCCGGGAGAATGGATTGCGCCGCATCGGCATCGAGATCAACATTCACGACAGAGATATCGGCACGTATGTCGCGGAAGCCAAAGAAGCCCTCCGGAATCGAGTTAGTCTGCCGCCGGGTTATTTCACCACATGGGGAGGACAGTTTGAAAATCAGCAGCGCGCGATGAGCCGGCTGATGATCATCGGCCCGATCGCGGTAGGCCTGATACTGCTGCTCCTGTTCGTGACGTTCCGATCGATGCGGCTGGCAATGCTGGTCATTTTCAACCTGCCCTTCGCCCTCATCGGCGGCGTCTTTGCGCTCTATATTTCGGGGCTCTATCTTTCCGTCCCTGCCTCCGTGGGATTTGTCGTACTCTTCGGCGTCGCGGTTCTCAATGGCGTGGTGCTTGTTTCGCGCATACTCCAACTCCGAGAGGAAGGCGTTTCGGTTGATGAGGCTGTTGTGAAAGGATGCCATGACAGGCTGCGACCCGTGCTGATGACGGCCTCGATTGCCATCTTCAGCCTGATTCCGATGCTTTATGCCACCGGTCCGGGATCGGAAGTCCAACGGCCGCTCGCCACTGTTGTCGTGGGTGGATTGCTGACGTCGACATTTCTGACGCTAATCGTTTTGCCGATTCTGTATCGCTGGTTCGAGCGAAGTGAGGCCGAAATCGAAATATGAGTACTGGGGGCAACCATTTAAACCTGACTTAACTGAATTAGTAACCTGACACCAATTTAGCGGTTAGAAAGAAATAAAGGCAATAGCTTAACCTTGCGATAGCTGTAGGGTTTCGTCGATGGATAAAGTTGGAAGATCACTTCTAGAGGAATCCGTCGGGCTTGCCTTAATTAGGAAATGCGCAGCGCCGTCCACTTCGACCGTATATTGATATCCTGAGCGACCAGTCTCCGGAATAGAATTCAATACATTGGAGCGCCGCAGCTCTTCGAGGGTTGCATAGCTGCCATTCGTCGCGCAGTGAAGCTTTTCTGCCTGGGCCAGGGAAAGCAGATCGCTTCGGACCGCAGTGAGATCGAGCTGATGCACTATCGGCTTGCCGTCTCCTATATCCCGGATTTGAGAGGTGTACACCAGGTAGCCGATTAAAAGCGCCATTAAAAGCCCTGCCATTCCAAAGGCAGCTCTCATGATTTCACCTCCAGGACAGCCGTTGCATGAACCTGCATTTTGCCGTCCCAAACCGTATCGGCTTAGGCTGAATTACGAGTTTAGATTATTGTTGTCTAAATCGTCTTGAACATCTTTTTTGAAACGCGGCAGATCGGGCAAACCCAATTGTCCGGAATTTTGTCAAATGGGGTGCCGGGAGGAATGCCTCCTGCCGGGTCTCCCTTGGCAGGGTCATAGATGTAACGGCAGACGGGACAGACATATTTTCCGGAGGATTCGTTTTGCATTTTCGCTTGCTCCTTTGGTTGTGTGATCCGGCCGCGAATTGATTCGGCCAGCGCATCGATCGCGGCGTAATCTTTAGCCTTTGGCAATCCTTTTGCCATAACGGGTGGCAGGAGATCGACCTTTAAGGTTCGGCATCAAAGCCTGCAGCGTTTCGACGAGGCGGCCGCCCCATCCGAACGAACCGATCACCGAGGCAAAAGTAGCTTTAGGGCGAAGAGCGTTTGCCAGAAGTGCGGCATATGCGACTTTCGGGTGTGGGCCGGCAAGGACCATAGGGGAACCGAAGACTATGCCGGCGGCATCCACAAGAAGCATCGCGAGTTTTCCGGTATCGGAATCTGCCAGGTCGAACTGTTCAGCCCGGAGATTGCGTTCGGCGCACGCTTCCATGAAGTGCTCCACCATCAGGCGGGTGCTGTCATGCATCGATGATGTACGGAACTACAATCGTATTCTTGGGAGGCCCCGAAATCCAGTCGCGATAGGCGTCAAGAATCAAGCCGGGCCTTTTATGGATGGGGCCGTGACTGGGAGCGATGATCTGCGCGTCCAGACTGGTGACTTTAGCCGAAGTTCATTTCGATCGATGTCCGAAAGGGCATCATGATTTCAGCATAATACCTTTTAGCGGATTGGAGCAGAACCGCTTCATCGGAAACAAACAATTCAGATGCGGCAAGGTGCGACCCGAACAAATCGCAGGTAAATAGAATCTTTTGTTCCGAAAACCAAGTCAGCATTGTTTCGGGCCAGTGGACCCAGGGGAAATAATGGAACTGCAAGGTTTTTTCACCGAGATCAAGCTTTTCCCCATCCTTGACAATCAGGATCCGGTCGTCGGGGATGCCGAGCAAATCCATCAGAAGAGCTTTGCATTTGTCGCTCGATAGAACCTTGGCCATCGGATACGCAGCCAGTATATCGGGAATGCAGCCGGAGTGATCCTGTTCCGCATGATTGGCAATGACATAATCGATTGCCGTAATATTCAGGCTCTGCAGTCGCTCAAATAGTACCTTTTTCATCGCGGGGTCTACTGCATCGATCAGTGCGTTCTTTTTGGCTCCCTGGACAAAATAGGCGTTATAACTCGTACCATCCGGAAGCGGTATGAGGCTGTCAAAAACGCGCCGATCCCAATCAATGGCGCCGACCCACCAAACACCGTCGCCGATTTTGCGTGCTTGCATCTCCAAATTCCTTTCAAAAGTAAAATACCATGCGGCATCGACAATCCTAAACAAACAGGAATAAGTATACTCCGGCAAAACTGAAGGTTTTGCGGTTGTTGGCCTCTCAAAGGCATGCACGTCAAGCTTAGCGCTGAAAGCGCGGAACAGCATAGCCCAGGGTTCGGGCCGCTCTGCGTCCTTCACCCTGGGCTGTGCTGCATCGCGCTTTCAGCGCTAAAATACTAGATTTTGCGCAAAACACGGCCGGGCAATGTAATAAGAGACCAGATGAGCGTAAGCACTCCACCAACCGCGATTCCGACGATGCGGAATGGCAACGTAAGCAGCCAAACGATCGGGTAAAGAACCAGCGCCAGAATGGCCACAGGCCAGCACAAAACAAATAAAATGCACCAGAGCAGAAATTTAATCATGCTGTGTCCCTCAAAGAATACATTAACTCAAAGATGGCAATTTTATAGGTCCTGCATCTTGCGGGATAATTCGCCCATTATGCGTTCCGAATTCCTCCAGATATTGTTTTTTGCCACTGTGCGAAGGAAGATGCCACGTCATTTCCCCGAGGTTGCGGGCCATTGTCGGAATCCAGGGATAGGGAATGGAAATTACGATGGACTCCTGGGGGAACAACTCGCGACCTTTCATGCCGTGGACCATCGCCGGAACAATAAAATTCACTTTGCCGCTCTGAAAAGGATACACGAACAGCCACGCACAACCCATAACCGGAGTCGTTCGAGAATTGTACATTTCGCCTGTCGAATATGTCATGGATCTCAGCACAATCTCTGCCTGATTTGCGTCTGCCGCAAGTATCAAAAGATCCGGTTCAAATGTCAGCGCATCCAGTGGAGCAAAGGCCACATAGTTCACTACATTTCTCTCAAATTTGGGAACGTGCTGATACAGAGCATAATTGGCGCGAGCTTCCTGGAATATTTGGAGTTTTTCGCCTATTTGTCCGCTTTCAGCAAACGGCTCCATATCCTGCATGCCCAGAAGAATCTTCCCGACACACGTTTCCTGGTATCCCCTGTCAAAATAAAAGGGCTTATTTGATTTTTGCGCTTCGACAAGCATTTCGCACAGAGAAAGTGACTTCTGCGATGGCAGCGGCTCCATCGTCTCAGGTTTAAAGAAAAGGAACTTAATGCCCAGGGGCGGCCTTTCGAAATTCAGCTTTTTAAAAATGGACAGGTCGGTCTGGAGTGGCCTCATGCTGTGTCTCCTCCCTTTTAAAATGGGTTCCTTTTTAACACAACTGTGCCCAGAAGCGCAATTTGGAGGATTGGCCGGCCCTCTGTCGGCCCCAAGCTTTTCCTTGCTTGAGTCCCGGAGTGGAATGTGCTAAAAATCGCGTCGTATATTGGATATAGGCGTTGGCCGAAGTCTGACATTGGCGCAGGCTCCGCACCATTGGAGCTTTAAAATAGAGCTCTATTACAAGGCATTAAATTAGGAGACAACACTATGAGACTTGACGGGAAGGTAGCACTTATTACCGGAGGTGCCAGGGGCATAGGCGCTGAGATTGCAAAACGATTTGTCGATGACGGAGCGAAAATAGTAATCAGCGATGTTCGCAAGGACCTGCTCGAAGGCGTAGCCCACAGTTTGAAATCCGGCATGGTGGCAACCTGTGCCGGGGATGTGACCAGCTGGGACGACGTTCAGAAGATGGTTGCAGAAACCGTGAAATTCGGGGGCAAGATTGATGTCCTGGTAAACAACGCCGGCATTGACCCCGGCGGGAGCATCGTGGACATTGACATCGAGCTGTGGAAGAAGATTCTGGATGTGAATCTGAATGGTCCCTTCCTGTGCATGCGCGCAGCCATCCCCAGCATGATCAAGCAGGGCGGCGGATCCATCGTCAATATCGCATCTCTGGCCGGCGTGCGCTGCCTGCCGTCCATGCCCGCCTATTGCGCATCCAAGGGCGGACTTATTCAACTGGCGTTGCAGGCTGCACTGGAATACGGGCCGCAGAAGATCCGAAGCAACGTTGTGTGCCCGGGCGCAACCAGGACCGAGATGCTTACCCATGCGATGGAAGGCCTGACCAAGGCAATCAAAAGGGATGCATTTGAAGTGCTTGCGGAAAGCGTGCCGCTGCGCAGGGCCGCGGATCCGTCCGAAATCACCGGTGCCTGTTCGTTCCTGGCAAGTGATGATTCAGCGTTCATCACCGGCGCCGTTCTCATGGTCGACGGCGGCGCAGCCATCGTCGATGTCTCCGGCGCATCTGTTGCCCGTGCAGGCGTGGGCTGGGGAGTTTAGCGAATTACGAATGACGATTGCGACGTAATTGACGAATTGATTCGATATGGAAGAAAGTTCCCGCAATTCGTCATTCGTGAATTTATTCCTGATTCTGTATTGCTTTGCCACCATCGGGTACTTCAGTTCGACCCACTTCAGGGATCCGCCTGCCAGAGCTTTCACCTTGTCGCGATCGTAGCCGAGCTTGTAGAGCTCATCCGCCATTTTTGCGCTATTTGCATCATCGGTGCAGTCGCAGTAGGTGACCAGCAGTTTGTCCATCGGAAGCGCCATCAACATCATTTGCCTTTCGGTGGGATCGGCAGTCGGATCATAGTAAATATTGATTGCGCTCTTGATGTGTCCTGCTTCATAGCTTGCCGCTGTCCCGGGTATCGATCACAACCAAATCCGCCCCTTTGTCGACCATTTGCCGAAGCTCTTCCGCGGTTATCCGTGGAATATTTGGAAGCACGATGTCTTCCTTGGCTGAAGCCGTTGAAAAACCGATTATTATTGAGATGAAAGGCAGCATTAAAATCATTAAAACAAAAGCTTTAGTCTTCATTTTTCCTCTCTTGTCAAGTGTGCCTGCCCCGGGGCGGCCGTTAAATCCACACCAGTAAATTAATCCTGTACAATGCAGGTGTCAATCTATGCTTGTGTCCAAAAACAGAATGTCCTATAAGTAGATCGCCGCGAAGGCATCCTGCAGATTCGAGCGGCGGGAATATTAACAATAATACGGAGGTTTATCATGAAGATCAAAGCAGCCGTAGTTCGGGAGGCAAAAGGCCCTTTTGTCATCGAAGAAATTGAGCTTGAAGAACCGAGGGCTAATGAGGTTTTGGTGCGCATAGTCAGCACAGGGCTTTGCCATACGGATTTGGTAGCCCGCATGGGATTTTTGCCGATGCCGATTCCGGCCGTATTGGGTCATGAAGGCGCGGGGATCGTGGAAAAAGTCGGGAATCAAGTCACTAAGGTAAAACCGGGCGACCATGTGGCGACAAGTTTTACTTCCTGCGGGGTGTGCAGGATGTGCAAGAGCGGGAAGCCTGCCTGGTGTGCTGATTTTAAAAAACTGAACTTCGGTGGCAGACGCGCAGATGGATCCACGACCATGAAAAAGGATGGCAAACCCGTCCATGGTTCGTTTTTCGGGCAATCGTCGTTTGCCGCGTACGCATTGGTCAGCGATCGCAGTGTGGTAAAGGTACCGAACGATGTTCCGCTGGAAATACTCAGCCCCTTGGGATGCGGAATCCAGACAGGCGCGGGCGGGGTAATGAACACATTGAAACCATCTCCCGGTTCCGCTATTGCGGTTTTCGGAATCGGATCCGTGGGATTGAGCGCTATCATGGCGGCTGTAGTATGCGGTTGCACAAAAATCATCGCACTCGATATTGTGGACGAAAGACTGAAGCTGGCTATGGAATTTGGAGCAACCCATAGCATCAATTCCGGAAAACTCAATGCGGTCGAGGAAATTCAGAAGCTGACCGGTGGTGGCATAGAATACACTCTGGAATGCACTGGAAACCCCAAGGTCCTCCGCCAGGCGGTGGATTGCCTCATGTTGGGGGGCACCTGCGGACTGATCGGCGTGGCGCCCATGGGCGTGGAAGCCAGCCTGGATATGCAGACCCTTCTGGATGCCCGCACGGTACGAGGCGTGATCGAGGGTGACTGCAATCCGGAGCTATTCATTCCGCAGTTGATCGATCTCTATAAGCAGGGGAAATTCCCATTCGATCGATTGATAAAGTTCTACTCGCTGGAACAGATTAACGAAGCGGCAGAAGATTCCGAGAAGGGAAAAACACTGAAGCCGGTTCTGAAACCCTAATGACGGTTGACGGAGTTTTGGAGGCTTGATATATAGCCTCCAAAACTCCGTCAGACTGCTAGCCTATATGAAATGCGGTCTAAGCCTTTATTGGCTTCAAGCGCGAGTTTCGTGTGGCTTCGCTGCTGGGTTTGCCAGTCACCGGATGTTTGAAGTGATAGGGGAAAATATATCCTGTGACATAGCGAAGGTCATTTTTGTCCATGGGAATATCGGCGACCATTTGCGGTCCCGGCGCTCCTGACTGGCCTTTCAGCATGGGACCGGCAATATCTTCCGGCATTATCCATCCGTCCTGTATTCTAACGCCATAGGGAATAACCCAGTTGATGCTGAGAATTTTCCAGATGCCGTCTTCCTTGACATAGCCTATTTCATAAATTCCATTGATAAACGATCGGCTGAACGAGGGTTTCGCTCCCTCTTTTGCCGGCGCAGGCATCATGACGCCGCCGAAGGCATACCATCTTCCCTTGGCCGCATTTCCATTTGGATCGACGGTTATCAGACCGGCAGAAGGGATAAGCTGATGCTGGAATCCAACCGGTGGTATCTGGTTCACATCGAAATATTTCCGTACTCCGGCTTTGCCTTTCCACTTTCCTTCCAGCCAATCCAGAAGCACATCGGGACGATCCGAGAAACAGTCGATAATCTCCTGTTTCATCATATGTTCGACGTAATAGTTGTACGCATACTGCAATCTGTTGATTGCCTGAACATCCTCGACTTGCTGGAGGCGCTTTTCGAGGGCCTCGAGCCTTGATTCCAGCGACTGCGGTTTTTTTTGTGCCTGCAGAGAACAACCCGAAGTCAGCGCTCCCGTAACTGCAACCACGGCGCTGCCCGTGGCAACTGTTTTCACAAATCCCCTTCGGGTGGTGCCTTTTGCTTCTCGCTTGTTCATAGTTGATTCTCCTATTTTGAATTGCTATTCGAAAAGATTTTCCTGCACTGGGTCCAAATGAAGGAGCTCGCGAACGGGGGCAAAAGTGCGCCTGTGGATAGGCAGCGGGCCTCGCTCCTTTAGTACGCGCAGATGCTCGGGTGTAGGGTAGCCCTTATGGGAAGCGAAACCGTAGCCGGCATATATGCGATCCATTTCGATCATGTGATCGTCGCGCGTGGTTTTGGCCAGGATGGAAGCTGCCGCAATACTCGCAGAAAGAGCGTCACCATGAACGATTCCTCGTTGTGGAGGCGCACAGTGAGGAATCGTGCGAGCATCGACAAGCACAAAATCCGGCTGCGTGCTAAGTCCGCCAACCGCGCGCTGCATTGCTAAAAGCCCCGACTGATAGATGTTGATCCTGTCAATTTCACTTACTTCCGCCCGTCCCACAGCCCAGGCGAGGGCATCGCGTTTGATTTGTCGCGCCAGTGTCTGGCGCTTGTGCTCGTCAGGTATTTTTTTTGAGTCGTCAAGTCCAGGCAGCGTATAGCGGATGGGAAGAATTACCGCCGCTGCGACCACGGGGCCGGCAAGAGGCGCCATCCCCGCTTCATCAACGCCCGCGATGAAACGAAAACCCTCTTGCCAGAGTTCCTTTTCAAAGTGAAGCATCCGTTGAAGCCTCTGGACTTCTTTTTGAGCTTTCCGCTTTCGTTCCCTGAGGGTGCGTGCCAGTTGCTGCGCACCGGCACGCGGATCCTGATCGAGAGCTTCCAGCAAACGGTTCGGGAACGGCTGCTTCAGAGCATGGAAATAGTCTGTTAACTCCTTGATGGTCTTCTCAGATAGCACATCAGAGGCCACCGCGGCGCTCCTTCCGGTTGCAGGAATATCCCTATATTAAGCCTAGCGCGGCAAAGGCTGCAACCAAGCTCTCGAGACTGCGGGCGGCCGCGCGCTTTCAGCTATCAGCTTTCAGCTATCAGCTTTCAGCTATCGGCTTTCAGCTATCAGCTTTCAGCTATCGGCTTTCAGCTATGGGCTTTCAGCTATCGGCTTTCAGCTATGGGCTTTCAGCTATCGGCTTTTAGCTGTCATCTTCTTTAGAAATTTGATGTTTCCTGAAACCTAACTTCTCTGCAAAATGCAAAAAAGCTAGGCTATATAAAATAGCTGAAATCACAATGCTTATGTTCAGACGCTGAGCGCTGAAAGCTGAGAGCTGAAAGCGCGCGGCCAGCGCTTTGTGCGACTGTCTTTTCCGCCCTTCACTTTTCCCAGCGCCCCTGGTATCTCAATGCTTCTTTTAAATTCATAATATTCTGGCCGGAACCCACAAAGAGATCTTGCGGAAACCTGTAATGAGACAGAATGTTCTGGAGAATTGTTGTGCTCAGATAGGAATTGAAATACATTCCAGCCAGGTATTGCAGGCGCAGGTTGCTATCCCGATTGATCTGCGCGTTTTGGGTCCAATCGCTCAGGTTGGAGGCACGGCCGGCAAATGTGGCAAACAGGCTGGTGGCAATGTCCTGATTGAAACTTCCAACCCAGGAATTATCGGAGCCAAAACCTACTTCCAATAAAGAGGACCGGACCTGGGCGTAGTTCTCCTGCGCGAGCAGTTGTTGCAGGTTGTCCACATTAATTGCGGAAGGTTCCGCCTGCCCGAGCAGGACGGCATCGTACCCTTCGAGCTGCGCATCGTTGCTGAAAATCAAACCGTTGGGGAAGACCTGAAAAAATGTTGCGATCAGGCTTTTGGCCGAAGCGAGATTGCTCTCGTAGAGAGGCATCCACAAACTCATTACGCCGCCGGGTTTCAGATGTCTTTTGCACATCTCATAATACTCAATGGTATTGAGCGCAGCGCTTCCTTTGACCCACGGATCAATCGGGTCGGATGTAATCACATCAAATCTGGCATCTTTGGGCAGTGTGCGAATATAGTGGCGACCATCGTCATAAATAACGGACACTTCTTTGCCTTGAACAAAATGAGGGTTTGTTTTGTCGATTCCGTTGACGATCCCATAATTTTCTTTGTGGAACATCGGAGCGACGACCTTCGGCACAAGTGGCTCAATATCACAGATGACGATGCGTTTAACGCTGGGATAAGGCACAAAGGAGCCTGCTGTGACTCCCGCTCCACAGGCAACCACCAGCACGTCTTTAACCTGATCTGGATTTTTGCAGGTCAAAGCGGAAAGATTGCCTAGCATCCGCTGAAGCCTCATATCCTGCGGCTGGCTGGAAGCCTGAACTTTACCGGCTCCATGAAAAAATCGCACGCCTGCAGCCGTTTGCGTGACAGCCACCGAAACATTCATCCCTTCACGCATATAGGTGCAATACCATTGCGACGGATTGCGGCCTTTGACGGACTTCTGGCCTTCTTTGATGATTTCGGGTTCCGCATGCGCCATATAGGTTGCAGCGTACCTTCCCCATGCGACCAGCATCCATGGAATCGCGGACACTGTCTGTACAAGAAAAACCGAAACCATCAGGGCAAGAACTATATAGACGACGTGCGAATAAGTGATGCGGAGAACTCTGTCGTTTTCTGTGTTGTTCCTGTGACCTTGCGAACAAACAGGAAAAAAGCGCGACAATTGCCGAAGCGACTGCGATTGCGATTAGGGATTTTTGCGCCCATTGAGTTCCAAAGAAGGGAATGACAACCAAGCTGAATCCAAGCGAACCCAGGATGGCGCCCAGGGTATTAGCCGCATAAACGGCTCCGACCAAGCGTCCCGGATCCCGGCCTTGAACTGCAATGGCCGCAATGGCAAGAGGGAAACTGGCGCCCCAAAGCAGGGAAGCCGGAAGTACCATCCACGCGGTCCTGAGGAAATCCAGCTGGAAAATATGCCACGGCCCCCAATTATTTGTGTACATGCCGGGATTAACCGGCCAATAGGGGAGCGATTTGGAAATAACGAAAGCAGCCCAGGATACCGCTAGAGCAACAGCCATCTGGCAAAGTGCCAGGGCAAACCTTGGACTTGAAACCGTGCGCGCCAGGACGGATCCTGCGCCGCTGCCGATCCCAAGCCCTATCAAAAAGACTGCCAGAATTATGGAAAAAGAATATACCGTCCCTCCCAGGAGCAACGACAGGAGACGGGTCCAGACTACTTCCGCTCCAAGCGCACTCAACCCGGATAAAGCGATGGTCAAATAAACGAGGCCTCGATAAGGGGATTGCGTTTCAATTTCCTGCAAAAGCGTATCCGGGGGCTGAGACCGTAGCGGTTTTTCGGGCAAGCGCAAGTGCGACCAAGGCAACCGCAAAATTGAGCGCCACGGCCACATACGTGGCCGTGGGCATATCATGGAGGCGCAGCAGATAAAATCCCGCCAGCAGACAGCCAAATACCGATCCGGCAATATTGCCTCCGTAAAAAAAACCCATCCAGGAAATTCCTTCCGGTGTTGCCTCTACAGATCTGGCAACTACCGGAAGTGTCGCCCCCATTAAGGACGCCGGTATCACCAAACAGACGGCGGCTATCAATGCGCGCGAAAAAATCCCTGGCCCGAGGAGATTGGTACAGAGATCCGCCACATAGGGCGTACCATACAGAACCAGAATTCCCAAAAAACCCGATCGCGATTTCCAGAAACGCATAGATGCGAAGAGGATTGATAGGAGCAAGAGATCAAACGCGGCAGCAGCAGGCTGCCCAGGCACATGCCGCCCATGAAGGCGCCCAGCAATACACCCAGAGAGACACCCGAGGATCCTATTGTCAGCTCCAGCAGCTGAAGCCAGACGATTTCATAGATAAGGGCTGCAAAACCGCTGCCAAAAAATAAAAGGAGCAGCCACGGCAGGAAACGGCGACGCGTGAGTGAACTTGACATCTGATCCTCGCATTTGAAGAAAAGCGAAGGGCCGAGCATCCGGATAATGATTTTCTTTTGGGCGGACGCAGGCTAACACAAATAGGTCCCGATGTGCTAGAGTCTCTGTCTTTTTACGTTTCTTTTTGATTTTTTTCTTTGGTTTTTTCTAGTTGTTGGCCCCGGCTGGAGCGAAGCCCTGCGAGCCCGGAGGGCGAGCGTTTAGGGCGAAGCGGAGGCCGGGGCCAATGTCGCGGGCGCTCTCACCGGCGGCCGCCCCGATGGCAGGATCCCTGTTTGCTTTTTGAAACCCCGCCTCCAGGGATGGTCTGCCCCCGGCTTCCATTGCCGCTTCGCGACCTTCACCGCCACTTTCCCAGCTTTAGGCTCCGTGCCCTCCGTCTTGCGTGCTTCGGCGCTTCCTCCGATTTCCTTCCATTTCAACTTCTGCCCACGGTACTGAATCTCCACCGTTCGATCTTCCCACTCGCACACCAGCACCTTGCTCTTCGCCGGTGCATGGTGCTGGCTCTGTCGCTCGATTTGATAGATACGATTGGCATGTCGCACCACCCAATCGTTGCTGAGCGCTCGCTCAGTCTCCAGCCGCAGTATGGCCCGCATCGCCTTGGCGCCGGGGCCCGGCAAGTGATAGTCCTCCTTGCTGGCCGCAGCTACCGCGAAGCGCCGGTTATGTTCAGAACAGTATTCCTTTTCAAGATAGCCGTTCACCTCTTCCAGGCTACGGACCTGCCGCCGCCGAAGCTTCTTCACCAGCCGGTCCTGATGCGTTCCGTGATTCCGTTCCACCCGTCCTTTGGCCTGGGTGAACTGGCGGCGATGATCTGAATGCCCAGCCGCTGACACATCCGCCCAAACTGCGTCACCGGCATCTCTCCTCGTTGCCGCTCCCCTGCATTCTGCTCGCGTACATAAACATTCTTCCAGTCCGTGTAAAGCGCCTGTGGAACCCCATAACGTCCAATCCACCCCTTCAGTACTCCCACGGCCGCCCAGATCGTCTCTTCCTCTCCCATCCGGCACAGCGTTGTCCCTGTCGCGTCATCTACCATGTTCATCAGGCAACCGCGTGGACCTCTCCCTTCCAGCCACTCATGGAAACTCCCATCCATCTGCACCAACTCCCCAAAGTGCGCCTTCCGCTCTCGCCTCTGCCGATGTGCTCGCCCTCGCCGTTCTCGGCTCCACAACCCTTCCTCCAACATCCAACCTCGCAACGTCTCAACCCCAATCTCAATCCCGTCTTCATGCGCCAAGTGCTCCGCCGCCAGCGTTGGTCCAAAGCGCTCTCCTGGCTCTCCTCCATACTTTTTCCGGATCAGACTCAGCACCCGGCGCCGTAAACTTTTCGGCTTGGCGCGATTCGACACCCGCCCAACATTCCCATGCACCAATCCCGCCGACCCCTCGGCTCGGTAGCGCTTCCACAATCGCTTCGCTTGCCGATAGCTCACTTCTATCCGCTCTGCGCCTTGCACCAACGTCCATGCTTTCTCCGCTACTCGTGAAAATACCGCAGCCCGCTTCAGCTCTCGCTCACTCATCCACGTCCTCATCAACCTCGGCCTCCTTCGGAGGCCTTCAGTTTAGGGGACATTTCAAGTCTATCCAAGTAATAGTAGGGGTGATGAGGCTTGCGTTTGATGAAGAAAAGGCTTCGTCTTAAGCTTTTAATGCCAGCGGTAGTATTGCACCGGAGCTCTGGGATCTTTGGACCACTCCTCAAAAGAGCCGTCGTACAGCTTCACATTTTTATACCCTAACACCTGCGTCAGCAAAAACCACCACGTAGAGGCGTATCCGCCCACTCCGCAGTAAACCACAATCTGTTTGGAATTGTCGGAACCCAATACTCCCGCAGCCATGGAGCTCAGTTCCTCTTTATTTCTAAAGGTTCCATCGGTGGCAAAGGCCCACGGAGTCGGCAGGTTGACCGCACCCATAATATGACCTGATTTCGAGGAAATGCCAAAATAGTCCTCGGGTGTTCTGTTGTCCGCGATAATGATCTTCTTTATTTTATTCAATACATAGGCCTTTGACGCCACCGAGGAACGGTCAATCGCCCCGGAATAGGTCAAAGCCCGCACTGCGGCACTGTCGGTGGATATGGCTCTGTTTTCCCGCGCCCATTTGCTGAAGCCGCCGTCGAGTACGGCCACATTCTCAAGGCCTGCCACTTTGCAGGTCCATGCAACGCGAGTTGCATCCGCGCGACCGAAATCCGTTTCTGTTCGCGTCACAATGACAACCAAGGATGCGAGCGATATTCCCGCTTTCCCTACAATGTCTCGAAGCGCTTCATCCGAGGGCAGCTCCAGCGAGAGAGCATTGCTGGCAGGAGCCCAGAGGCTTAAGGGTGTGTTGACCGATCGGGGGATATGCCCCTTTTGGTATTGTACAGCAGTCCGAATATCAACGATGCTAATTCGGGAATCTTTTAAATTTTGTTCGAGCCAATCTGTGGAAACAATGGGAGCGATATCACGCGCCCACAGGGCGGGAAGGGAAAGAAGGCCGAGAATCATCAGGACACTGCAACGCTTTGTTAGTTTCACGACCACCCCTTTTGCCATCCACGCAGCCATGCTAAAATAGTGCATGCGACTGCGGTCCATGCGTTTGTAATTTTACGGCTCCCAAAGATACGACTGCAAGATCGATTTGTTCGAAATCCATCCCGGAGGATCAGTGGTTGCCGTGAGCGCCTGCACCGGATCGCTTTTGGAATGGGATTTGGTATGATAGCTAAGATGCTATAAGTGAAAAAAGGCTTGGACTGGTTACGTAAAGATTTTTTATGCTTGCGGTGACCTCTATCACAAAAAGTTTCAGGGGACACGGCTAGTATTAAAGCATAAAGGCAGTTTAAGCATTCAAAATGTTCTAAAGGAGAATTTACCATGTCAATTGCTAAATATGCCTTTTGTGGGTTGCTGCTCCTCGGTTTTGCCGGATGCACAAAAAAAGGTCAGGAAAATGCCGCACAGCAACCTCCGGCAGAAACACAGCAAACCGCTTCTCAACCTCAGGCGCAACCGGCTGCCCCGGAGAGCATCCCGGCGCCCGAGGCTGCCAAGCCTGTTGCAACGCAGCAAGCCTGCACATGCAACCGCAGGAACCACCAAAAAGGCGGTTAAAAATGAGCAGAAGGCCGCGGCTGTAGCGCCGCCGGTCGAGAATACGCCTGTGGCCGCAGCTAAACCCGCAGAACCCGCGGCGCCGCCAAAACCGCCGGAACCGAGGTTTGCCACCCTAGCAGAGGGCACTAAGATTGAGGTGCGACTGCAGGATGCGTTGGATTCAGCCGTCAATAAGACGGGGGATACTTTTAGCGCTATCCTCGACAAAGACATTGTTGTGGACGGTGCCGTGGTTGCGCCTCGCGGGAGTGTTCTCGACGGGAAACTGTCGAACGTAACTCGATCAGGCAAAGTGGAGGGGCTCGCCAGCATGTCGATTCAGCTGACAAGCCTGACCGTCGCGAAGCAGACCTATCCGCTGCAAACCGAAATTCTAAAATTTCAAGCGGAATCCACTAAAAAGAAAGATGCGACAAAGGTCGGAATTGGAGCCGGCATTGGAGCCGTTATTGGCGCAATTGCCGGGGGCGGCAAAGGAGCTGCCATTGGAGCTGCTGTGGGCGGGGGAGCAGGAGGAGCTGCTGTTATCGCCACGCGCGGCAAAGAAGTGAAATTTGATGCCGAACAGGCGTTGAGTTTCGTGCTGCGCAACAGCATCAGCATAAAGCTTCAATAAATTCTCCAAGGATTGGAGAAATGAAATTTTGAAGCGGTATCGGCCGTTCATTCGGGCATTGTGCATTGCGCTTTTCAGCACAATGCCCGGAATGCTTTTGTCCATGAATCCCGTCCTTCCGGTCGCCGAGGATCTGCACGTCTTCGAGCAACAAATCCGGCAAAACGTCAATTACGAGCGAAGCTCAAAAAAAATCCCCCAATTGAATTGGAATGAACAGCTGGCTTTGGAAGCGCGGAAGCATGCCCGCAACATTGCCGCCGGAGGCTTTTTTGCACATGAAGATCCGGTGCGGGGAGCCATCGATCGGCGGCTTGATGCGTCAGGCATCCGATGGAACCGTTGCGCGGAGAACATTTATGCGGGAGATGCCGCCGGCCTGGCTGAAGAAGCCGTGACCGCATGGCGCCGCAGCCCGGAACACTGCAAGATCATGCTGGATTCGATGTTTAGCGAAACCGGGGTGGGGATTGCAGTCAGGAAGGATGGCACAATTATTGTAGTCCAGGAATTTATTTGGAAATAGTGCCCCTGAATGCCCGCTAGAACAGCGCAGCAAAGCCTGCCATCGGCTTATTACGCTTTGTCTATGATCTTCTGATAATAATTTTCATACAAGGCAATGATTTTAGTGGAACAGAATTGAGCCTCGGCTTTTGCTCTGGCCCGCTTTCCCATTTCCTTTCGCGTGTTATTGTCGGCCAGAATGGAAAGCGAGCGCGCCGCCATTTGCACGATATCGCGCGGCTCAACAAGGAATCCGTCCTCTCCATCCGTGACGACCTCGGGCAATCCCCCTACTTTCGAGGCAACAACCGGCACTTCGCAGGCCATTGCTTCCAGGGCGACCAGCCCGAAGGATTCGGTTTCGCTGGGCAGCAGAAGGAGGTCGGAAATGCCTATCAACTCTTCAATGTTTTCCTGCTTGCCCAAGAAATGCACTTTCTGATCAATGCCGCTATTGCGTGCCGCCCATTCCGCGTTGCTGCGCTCAGGGCCGTCTCCAACCATGAGCAGGACGGACGGGATTTCCTGCTGAACAAGCGCAAAAATACCCACAACATCCGTTGGCCGTTTGACGGGTCTGAAGTTTGAAACGTGAATAAGGATTCTCTCATCGGGGCGCGCGAAATGATTTCTCAGTGCCTTGTCTTTGGAAGGTTTGTATTTCTCACAATTGACAAAATTATAGATGACTTCAATGTCGTTCTTAGCGCCAATGACGTTGACCGTGGCTTCTTTCAGAAAGCGCGACACGGCCGTCACTCCGTCGGACTGATCGATGGAAAAGCGCGTGATAGGAAGGTATGAACGGTCCGAGCCGACCAGCGTAATATCTGTTCCATGCAGAGTCGTAACGACGGGAAGCTTGCGCGGATGCAACATGGATTTTGCCAGAAAAGCGCTTACGGAATGCGGGATGGCATAGTGGCAGTGCAATAGATCGAGATTCTGCGATTCGGCTATTTCAGCCATTTTAGTTGCGAGAACCAGAGTATACGGAGGATGGTCAAAAAGCGGGTAGGCGGGAACTTCCACTTCGTGAAAATGAATGTTTGCCAGCGGCTGGTTCAGGCGCATCGGGAGAGCATAGCTGATGAAATGTATCTCATGTCCTCTGTCTGCCAGTTCCTTGCCTAATTCCGTGGCCACGATGCCGCTTCCGCCGTAGGTTGGGTAACAGGTAATTCCGATCTTCACGCGCTCTTCCTCAAGATGAGACTAAAGATTGCTGCACGGGTACTACAACCATTCCTTAAAGCTCGTCCGTATTTATATCAAATGCGGCGTTCACAAGAGCTTCCTGCTCCTGCCGGTAGATTTTGAATGAGCCGGAGGCAGGACTCGCTCTTTCTGGGCGTCCCACGTAGCGAAAATCGCGACCAATCGGCAGCATAGGCGTGATGCGCCTGCAGATGAAGTGCCAGGCTCCCATATTTTGGGGTTCCTCCTGGACCCAGAAAATCTCGCGCACGCGCCGATATGTTTCCAGCGTCTTTAAGAGACTCCATTCCGGATAAGGATAGATCTCTTCGATGCGCACGATTGCCGTACTGAGACTTTCGCGCTTTTCCCTTTCGGCAAGAAGATCGTAATACACCTTTCCGGTGCAAAGCAGAAGACGTTGAACAGACTGTGGGTCCAGGATGGCTGAATCCTCAAGTACCGGTTCAAACTTTCCGTTGGCTAGCTCCTCCGGCCGTGAAACGGCCTTCGGATGGCGCAGGATGCTTTTGGGCGTCATCGCTATCAAGGGAATCTGTTGGGCGTCGCGCATCTGCCTGCGCAGTAGATGGAAGTATTGGGAAGGGGTTGTCGGGCAGCAAATGCGCATGTTGTTTTCGGCGCATAGCGTGATGAATCGCTCAAGTCGGGCGCTGGAATGCTCGGGACCCTGGCCCTCAAAACCATGAGGGAGGAGGAGTACAAGATCGCAGCGCTGCTGCCATTTGACTTCGGAACTGGAGATGAAGTTGTCGATAATTACCTGGGCGGAATTGGCGAAATCTCCAAATTGAGCTTCCCATAGAACAAGCGCCAAGGGATCGGCGGCGCTATAGCCAAACTCAAAACCGAGCACCGCAGCTTCGGATAAAAGACTGTCAAATACATCAAAGCGAGCCTGGTCGCTGCTTATGTGCTGCAAGGGTACGTACTGTGCTCCTGTTTCCAGATCGGAGAGCACCGCATGCCTTTGACTGAAAGTGCCGCGCGCGCAATCCTGGCCGCTCAGACGTACAGGATTGCCTTCATAGACGAGGGTGCCGAATGCGAGTGCTTCTGCATAGCTCCAGTCGATTGCCGGGCTCCCCTCGGCGAGTTCGCGCCGTTTGGCCATGAAATTCGTCAGCTTTGGATGCAAACGAAAGCCTTCGGGGACAATAGACAAGGCTAATGCTGTTTTGCGAAGCAATTCCATCCCGACACCGGTTTCGCCGGAAGGCTGAAATTCACGAAGATCCTCTTCGGCAACGGCAAGTGGAACATCGGGCCGAAAATGCTGATCCCCCTTTTGGCCCTGAACATAGGCTGCTTCCAGCCGCTCGTGCACTTGCTTCCGCAGCAAATCCAATGTGCCGGGCTCACTGACAGCTGCGCGCTCGAGCTTTTGGGCATAGAGAGTCAGAACAGACGGCCTTTCTTTGATTTTTTTATAGAGAAGCGGTTGCGTATACCCGGGTTCATCCGCTTCATTGTGGCCGTGGCGGCGATAACAAAAGATATCCAGCACGACGTCTTTATTAAAACGGCGCCGATACGCGAAGGCCAAGGCTGCCATGCGTACTGCGGAATCAGGATCATCGCCATTGACATGAAATATCGGCGCTTGCACCGACCGCGCCAGGTCCGTGGCATAAGGGGATGAACGCGCCAATTCCGGTGGCGTCGTAAACCCGATCTGATTGTTGATAATGATGTGGATTGTGCCGCCGGTCCGGTATCCATACAACTGGGAAAGGTTTATCGTTTCCCAAACCACTCCCTGGCCCGCAAACGCTGCATCGCCGTGGACCAGGACAGGCAGTACCTGTTCGCGCATCGCATCTCCGCGCCTGTCCTGCTTGGCGCGCACTATGCCTTCAATCACAGGATTTACCCATTCAAGATGGCTCGGATTTGGAGCGACAGAAACAAGAATTTTATGGCCTGCGCGCGAGTAAAACTCGCCTGAAGCTCCAAGATGGTATCGGACGTCGCCGGAACCGTGAGGCGCCAAAGGATCTGCTATTTCCTCAAATTCCGAGAGAATTTTGGCGAGCGGCATACCGACAATATTGGCAAATACGTTTAATCGTCCGCGATGCGCCATTCCCAGGACTGCTTCTTTGACCTGGGAATTGGCGGCTTCGGAAAGTATTGTCGCCAGAACCGGAATGACAGTCTCCGCTCCTTCGATGCTGAAACGCTTATGTCCGATGAATTTTGTGTGAAGGTATCGTTCAAACCCCTCGGCGGCCGCGAGGTATTCGAGGATCCCTCGTCGTGTTGGAGCGTCCAGCGGCGTTCTCGATTTTTCCGGCTCGATGCGGTCCTGGATCCAGTTTTTTTCGTCGGGATCCTGTATGTGGCGGTATTCCACTCCGATATTTTTGCAGTAGGCTTCGCGAAGGATGGACAGTATCTGTCGCAGAGTTCCTCGCTCCATGTCACCCAAACCGCCGGTGGCAAACTCGCGATCAAGATCCCAAATCGTCAGCCCAAAATTCGCCGGGTCCAGTTCGGAATGATACAACTGATATTCCGCCAGGGGATCGAGCGTAGCGATCAGGTGCCCGCGCACGCGATATAAATTGATCAGGCGCAAAACGCCAATTTGCTTTTCCAGGTCTTCGCGTACCGGGGATATCCCCATCAGCGAAGGATGGTGGTCGCGAGCCCATTGAACGGGGGCGGCGGGAATGCGCAAATCCTTAAAGATCTGTTCATAAAAAGAATCCTTGCCCAGGAGTAGATCCTTGACGCGACCGAGAAATTCGCCGGATTGCGCTCCCTGAATTATCCGGTGGTCATAGGTGCAGCTGATTGTCATGACCTTGCTTAAGCCCAAACTCGACAGCGCCCGGGGAGCCCAGGCATGGTATTCCGCTGGATATTCGATATTTCCCGTGCCAATAACTGCACCCTGGCCTCTCATAAGGCGGGGGACCGAAGAATGCGTTCCAACGGTCCCGGGATTTGTGAGGGAGATCGTCGTGTCCTGAAAATCCGATGGAGAGACTATGCCGTTGCGTACTCTTTCGATGATTTCGTCGTACGCGTGCAAATATTCTGCGAAAGACATCGTGTCGACTCTTTTTATATTGGGAACAATCAGCGTGCGCGTTCCGTCCTTTCGAGAGTAGTCGACCGCGATGCCCAGATTAATAGCGCGCTTTTTCCTGAGATGAGGAATTCCGTTCACGAGCTCAAAAGAAGAATTGATTTCAGGCGAACCCGGAAGCGCCCGAACTATTGCCCAGGATATAATGTGCGTAAAGGACACTTTCTTCCGGGCAGCGGCTTCCAGATGCTCATTGATAATCCGGCGATTTTCCTCCAGGAGCTTGACCGGTACGGACCGATAGGATGTTGCTGTCGGAACGCCGAGGCTCGCTTCCATGTTTTCTACGACACGAAGGGCTCCGCCCTCGATGGGCTCGGCAGTTTCAGCTTTTCCGGAGGCAGGGGCTTCGTGTTCTCTATTGCCGTGATCGCCACGTAGAACTACGGGCGGATTGTTTTCAAAAGGCGGATCGTCAGAATTCATCAAGTCCTCTGTATTTTATATAACACAAAGAAAAGCATACGCATAGAGGGGTAGAATGCCGTGCACTTCGGGGTCGGGGTCGGTATCGGGGTCGAAAAAGTTCCTGCTTTCTGGGACAGGCATAAAGGCCGATCCCGATTCCCATACCGACCCCGAATATCGTGCCAGGTCTTGAAGCAGCCTCTTAAGCCGCGACACACAGGTTGGAGACGCTGAAGGTTTGCATTATCGCGATGTTCAGCCGATTCCAAGTATGCCATTATATCTTTATGTCTATATTCAGCCTTTTTAAAATAAACCTGGAAGAAAACCGCAAAAACTCTCATGAGACCGAAACCGTACGGAAAATTGTGCAGGCTCTGGACCAGCTGCAACCGGATCGCGCCAAGTTCCTGGCCGGCTTCGCATATTTGCTGGCACGTGTAGCTCGCGCCGATTTGCAAATCAGTCTGGAAGAGACGCAGACCATGGAGCACATCATCATGGATAGAGGCCGTCTGCCGGAGGAGCAGGCGATCCTGGTTGTCCAGATGGCAAAGACGCAAAACATTCTCTTTGGAAGCACCGAGAATTTTTTGGTTAGCCGGGAGTTCAAGGCCGCTTCCCGCCACGAGGAGAGGATGGCTCTATTGGATTGCCTTTATGCCGTCGCGGCCGCCGAAAATTTGGTCTCCACGGTCGAAGACAATGAGATCAGCCAGATCGCCGATGAGCTGCGCATAGAACACGCGGACTTCATCTCCATCCGGTCCAAATATCGCGACCGTCTTGCAGTTCTTCAAAAACCTCCGGTCTCTTGAGGTGTCGTCGTTATGCGCAGCGCAGACGGATGCGCGCTGCCATCCTCGATGATTGACATCGAGGATCTGCCGAGTCATACTGCCAACGAAAATCAGCATGTCCTGAAAATCATTGCTGTTGAGGTATAGCATGATCAAAGGGCATGGCGGTGGGATGCTGCAAACGCCATTTGGCGGGAATAGCAATCCACGAAATGCGATGGATTATGACGGGACCAAGAATTCATCACCACGTTGTGCGCAACCGGAAGAAGAGCCGGATTCCTCTGGCAAAACTTCGGGCATCCGATGCCGCAAAGACGGTCGTAGATCATCCGAGGCGTCTGGAAGAGCTTCTCAGGATGCTCGAGGATAAGGACAGAAGCGTCAGGGGAAGAGCTGCGGTAGCCCTGGCTCAACTCTCGGAGTCGCATCCCGCCAGGCTATTGCGCGTGGTTGCAAGGCTCAGAGAACTAATGGCGGACGAGTCCGCTTATGTCCGCTGGAATCTTCTTTTTGCTTTAGGGAAGCTTGGTTCGCGCTATCCGATGAAGTCGCGCTGTTTCTTGCCCGATCTGATTGCCCGCTTGGACGATGACAATCGCATCTGCCGGGTGCTTGCGATGAGAGCGCTGGGCCAGATGGCGGCAAGCGGACCCGGATTAATCGAGGAGTGTTTTAATTCACTAAAAAAAGAAATTCCTTCCGCTGTTTCTCAAATTCTCCGCAGACCCTGACGCACTTTCCAATAAAGAAAGGAAATATAATGGTTACACTGACGCCCGATGCAATCACTAAGGTTAAAGCTTTCCTCTCGGAACAAAAGGAGGAAGCCGGTCTCAGGATTGCCGTTCTTGGTGGAGGCTGCTCCGGATTTCAATATCAGATGACTCTGGAGAAGGAAGCGAAAGAAGACGACAAAGTCATTGATATGGAAGGGCTCAAAGTATTTATTGATTCGCGCTCTATGCTGTATCTGAACGGTACAGAAGTCGATTACATAGATGGCGAGAACGGATCCGGGTTCAAGTTTGACAATCCAAATGCCAAAGATGCCTGCGGCTGCGGCGAGTCTTTCGAAGCATGATCAGTATCATCCGCTCGCATGACGGAAGGATGCGGGTCCATTAGACCCGCATTTTTTTTGGTTTTTAGGGTCCATGCGAATACCAGAAGAGGTTGCTGCCGAATTCACCCTGGGCGATAATAGATATGCCATTCTATTTTAAGCGGAGCGGGCTTGGTTTATAAGACATCGCAGGATCAGATTACGCTGGCCGGAGTGAAGCTGTATCCCCGTATTGGAACCAGCCCTGAAGAGAAAAGTGCGCCCCAGGAGTGCCAGGCGGACTTGTCCCTGTGGGGAGATTTTGAGGCGGCTGCGGTTACGGACTCTCTGGAAAAATCCGTCGACTACTGTCAGGTTTTGTTGACGATGCAGCAGACGGCAAACGAGGGAGACTACACTCTGCTGGAAACCCTCGCGTACAGGATTGTGCGGGCAGTGCTGCGCTCCTTCCCGGTACGTCGCGTTAGAATCAAGCTGCGAAAACGCCCGGCAAGCCTGGTTGGCCAGCTTGAGTTTGTCGAAGTTGAAGTTGAAGAATCCTGATAGGCGACAGATAGAACACTGATTCATCTGTACGGAACGGGGTATGATTGGATATAGTGAAGGTATGGGATTTGCCCAAATAGCATTGCTCGCATGAATTGAGAAATGGAGAAGTGAAATGGAAAATCTGCCGTCCGAAGGACCGGGATTCTTCACCTCCAAGCTGGAGTCTGCAGTTGCCTGGGCCCGCAAGTATTCCATTTTTGTTTATCCCTTTGTAACGGCCTGCTGCGGCATGGAATATATGTCGGCCGCGTCCGGGCATTATGACATGGACCGCTTCGGAGCGGGCCTGCCGCGCTTTTCCCCAAGGCAGGCCGATGTGCTTCTGGTTGTTGGAACCGTTAGCCATAAAATAGCTCCTATTCTTCGCCGGGTCTATGACCAGATGTGCGAGCCGAAGTGGGTTGTGGCATTCGGAGTGTGCACTTGCACGGGAGGATTTTACGATAATTATGCCACCGTGCAGGGAATCGATACGATTTTGCCTGTCGATATTTATATTCCGGGTTGCCCGCCGCGGCCTGAAGCCGTTCTCGATGGACTCATGAAGCTTCAATCAAAAATCGAAAACCAGAAGCACGCGCTGTAGGGGAATCTATGATTTCAGCTGCCGGCAAAAGAGAAACGAAGAACATGCTGATCAATATAGGGCCTTCCCATCCTGCGATGCACGGAGTAATCCGGCTGATCACCGAGTTGGAGGGAGAAACGGTCGTCGATGTGGAAGCCGAGATCGGATATCTCCATCGCGCTTTTGAAAAGAGCTGCGAAAACTCGAGCTGGACGCAGGCAATTCCATACACGGATCGGCTGAACTATGTATCTCCACTCATCAATAATTTCGGGTATTGCGCCGCCGTTGAGAAATTGCTCGGAATCGAAATCACAGAGCGCTGCAGCTACATCCGTGTGGTCATGGGCGAGATATCGCGCATAACCGATCATCTTACCTGCATCGCCGCTTCCGCAATGGAATTGGGCGCCATGACGGCCTTTCTGTATTTGATGAAGGCCAGAGAATATCTCTACGAGATCATTGAGGACGTGACCGGTGCCCGGCTTACAGTTTCGTACGGGCGCATTGGCGGCATTAAGGGAGATCTGCCTGAAGGATTTAATGAGAAACTGGAAGGCATGCTGCAAAAGACCGAGAAAGAAATTCTTGAAGTAGACAAGCTCCTGACCCGAAACAGGATCTTCGTTGATCGGACACGGGATGTGGGGATATTGACCAAAGAAAACGCGCTTTCTTTCGCGATAACGGGCCCGCTCGCCCGCTCTGCGGGAATACCCTACGATGTTCGTAAAGCGTTCCCGTATTTTGTATATGACCAGGTGGAGTTTGACGTTCCTCTCGGCGAGCGCGGGGATAATTACGACCGCTATATAGTGCGCATGGAGGAAATGAGGCAGAGCATCCGGATCATTCGTCAGTGTTTGAAGCAGATTCCAGGCGGACCGGTCACTGTCGATCTGAACGGAAAGGCAATGAATTCTTTTGACCTGGTGGACCAGGCAAAATTGGGAATCACGGCCGGACTTGTGGATAGTGTCAGCACCGTGGAACCCACATTGGAAGGATCGGAGAGGCCATTCTACGACCGGATCATGACAGGTGAAAAGCGAGTCGTATTGCCGAATAAGGCGGACACGTACGGAAACATCGAAGGTTTGATGAATCACTTCAAAATCATCATGGACGCACACGGGATGCGACCGCCCAAAGGGGACACGTACTTTGCCGTGGAAGGAGCCAACGGGGAGTTGGGCTTTTATGTTGTCAGTGATGGAACAGATAAACCCTACCGCGTTCACGCGCGACCGCCATGCTTCTTTGCCATGGCGGGACTTCATACAATGCTCAAAGGCTATATGGTCGCGGATATCGTCGCTACTTTCGGTTCCATCAACATGATCGCGGGAGAATTGGATCGCTAAATGTCTTTACCGCCATTGGGCGCGGCTCTTTAGGAACCTTGAATCTTCAGTGCGTTTTCTGCAGACATCAATTTTTTATTCCTGCGCGGATGATACGTTCAAGAGTATCTATTTTCTGAGCATACCGGCGCGGAAAGTGAAATTTACGGCAGGCGCCAAAGAGAAGTATGATCAATCTGAAGTCAAAGCGCGAAATTGAAATTATGAGGGAATCCAGCCGCATAGTGGCCGTGGTCCTGGAAGAACTGCGCCGCTTTTGCAGACCTGGAATTTTCACTCGGGAACTGGACAAGCTGGCAGAAGAAAAGACGGCGCGGTACGGAGCCCAACCTGCTTTTAAAGGATACCGCGGCTATCCCGGGGCGCTCTGCACTTCCATCAATCACCAGGTCGTTCATGGCATCCCAGGCGAAATAAAACTGAAGGAAGGCGATATTGTCGGACTTGATTTCGGAGTCACGTATAAGGGCTATTTTGGGGATGGCGCCATAACCGTGCCGATCGGGCAGATCTCCGAAGAAACCAAAAAGCTGCTGCAAATTACGGAAGAATGCTTATATCTGGGAATAGAACAAATGGTGCCGGGCAACCACCTTTCGGATCTTTCCCGGGCAATTCAAACACATGCTGAAGGCGAATAGTTTTTCTCTCGTGAAGGAATTTGGCGGACATGGAATCGGAAAGCACTTGCACGAGGATCCCATGGTGCTCAATTACGTGGTGAATGGGCGCGGCATCACGCTCCGAGAAGGGCTGGTTCTGGCGATCGAACCGATGGTGAACATGGGCACAGACAAGGTTCAAGTCCTGTCCGACGGGTGGACCGTCGTTACCGCGGACGGGATGCCTTCTGCTCATTTCGAACATACGGTCGCAATAACCGGAAACGGACCGGAAATCCTGACGCGACCGACATAGGCGATCCATGCTTGAAAAAATTCTTCCATACATGCGCTGCCCGCGCTGCACAAATCCAAATCTGCAAAACCAAGGCAATGGCCTTGCATGTAACAGTTGCCACGCCGTCTATCCGATAAAGACCGGCATTCTGGATATGATGGAACGCGAGGCGGATGAAGTAATCACGCCCTTTCAACGCGTAATGCAAACGCCGATGGTCGTGTCCGTTTATGAAAAAATTTGGCGGCGGATAGGGTATTACCTGGCAAGCTCCCGATCGTTTAGCAGCGAAATGCAGACCGTTTTGGGTTTGGCCCGGAACCGAATCCATGGTCGGGTCCTCGATCTGGCCTGCGGCCCCGGAGTCTTCACGCGGCCGCTCGCGCGCAATTCGCAGGGTCTCATTGTCGGCCTTGACCTATCCTGGCCAATGCTTCGTCATGCCCAAAAAGCGCTGCAGAAGGAGGGGATTCACAATATTCTGCTAATCCGGGCTACGGCTTTTGCGATGCCTTTTGTGGACGGCTCATTTCAGTATATGAATTGCTGCGGAGCGTTGCACCTTTTTGACAAACCCGAATCGGCGCTCAAGGAAATGGCCCGGGTTCTTGCGCACAACGCTTTTCTCTGCGTACAGACAACAATACGACCCGCCCGATCGGCTGGAGTTGCTTTCATTCTTGAGAAGTTTATACGTTTTGGTTTTTTCGACGAAAGCGAATTGAGACATTTGCTCGAGAGTAATGGATTTGAAGTGTCGGATAGCCAGCGCCACCGCATAAGCTTTACCTTCCTGGCCAAATGCCGAAAATAGCCATAGGCTCCTTCGGAGCGCAGTGGCTTGCTGCCTCTTGGGCCGTTTACGCGTTTCCCGTTTCCGGTTTCCCGCTTTAAATACAGGATATTAACGGGGAACGGGAAACTGGAAACGGGAAACCCAAAAGCGGTAGCAGGCTGGCGCGCCGAAAGCTTCGCCTCCCAAAAGTTGTGCGTGATCCGTTGCCCTCACCGCAACGAAATCGGATGAAAAATGCGGGTCCGGTGCTATGATAAAATGAGATGTACGGAAAGAGGAATATGCGAATGGCGATGCGAAAATTGAAGGAAGAAATCGAGCTTTTTCACGCATACCTGCGCCAGAACGGACTCAAGAAAACGTACCAGAAGGATTTGATATTGGAAACGTTTCTTAATGCGGAGGGGCATCTTAGTGTTGATGATATTTACGCGCTGGTAAAAAAGAAAGACAAACGAGTGGGAGTCGTGACTGTTTTTCGAACGCTTAAATCGCTTACCGCATGCGGCATCGCAAGAGAGGTAAACCTTGGAGATGGCGTGACGCGGTTCGAGCATAACTATCAGCACCCTTCACACCACCATATTGTCTGCGTGGAGTGCCATAAAACTATTGAGTATGCTTGCCCCGCCTTGGACAGGATTCAGGATGAAATTATTCAAAAATATCGCTTTCAGCCGCTGCACCACCGATTCCAGACCTATGGCTTTTGCGAGGATTGTCGCGAGCATCGTCCGGCGGTTGAAATCCCAAAGCAGGATACGCAGCGTATCTTTGCCCGCGATGCCCTGAAAATGATTTTATGCGTGGAGACGCGCTTCCTTGAGTTTTATCGGGAGTCGTCCAAACGCAATCAGGACGCTGGCGGGAAAGAGATCTTTGAGCGGATGATTCAGGAGGAAGAAACGCATATCGCCGATCTGAGTCGGCAGCTTGAAGAGCTGGTGAGTCAGGAAAAATATCTTGATCGTGCCCCGATTTTTCTGCATTTCGATCCCAGCGAGCTGGAGGCATTGATTCCCGGCGTTTCGATACGCGAAGAGGAGGGAGACACTCGATGGGATGCGCGCGCTTGCGTTGACCTTATTCTTGATTTGAATCGCAAGACTTCTGATTTTTTCAGGACATACGCCGAGAGATTTTCCGAAACGCAAGGCAAATGGATTCTTCTTAATTTTGCTGAACAAGAGGACGAACACAGCAATCGCGTACGGCAGCGCATTAAGGAAATTCAGGAAACGGCCGGTAATGCGGCCTCATAAATTTCGAAAGAGAGGCGCAATCCTCTTGGCTTCTCCGCAGATAAGATTCATAATGAAATAAGACCGGTTCACTGGTATAGGTAGAATGCTTAACAATAGTTCCATGCGCAGGAAGTCTCGCATGGCTTAAATCCCTGGCCTAGGAAATGAATCAACGCCCACTCGGTTTTATCGAACGCCTCTATATCGGAGAAGTGGTGCGCGGCCTCGCCATAACGGCCAAGCACTTCTTGGTAAATTTCCCGCGGCACGTCGTGCGCGGGTTTGGTGGGAAGGTAGGCAAGGGAAACACCGTTACCATCGAATATCCCGAAGAACGACGCCCGTATGCCCGAAGGTTGAGGACCCGCCATCGCTTAACAAAGCGCAAGGATGGAACGCCTCGATGCGTGGCCTGCATGATGTGTGAAACGATATGCCCCGCACACTGTATCCACATAGTCGCAACCGAACAGCTTGACCCGAATATAGAAAAAATGCCCAGAAGTTTCGATATTGATATCGGGGTCTGCGTATTTTGCGGTTTTTGCGTGGAAGCCTGCCCGGAGGATGCGATCCGAATGGATACAGGAGTCGTGGAACTTGCTTCCTACACCCGGGAGGGAATGGTGTATCGAATAGATCAGCTATTAGGCTGAAACGCGCATCAGATTTAAATAAAATCCCTGCGAACAACCCACCTATCCAACAGTCGAAGCAACAGCATTTTTAGCTTTGCGCAATGCTTCTTTGATCAAACGGATGTTCTGTTTTTTCCTGATTGCAATCAGCTCGGCCGCAATGCTGACGGCGATTTCCTCGGGGGTTTCGGACCCGATATCCAATCCCACAGGCACGGAGACGCGATCAAATTTAGACGGATCGATGCCTTCCTTTTCCAGCAGTTCGAGCAGCGCTTTATTTTTTTTGTTGCTTCCCAGCATGCCAATATATTTTGCCGGAGACTGAACTGCAAACCGAAGGCAGTCAAGATCGAGCTGATGACTGCGCGTTGCGATAAAAAGATAGGACATCTCGCTAACGTCGATTTTTTGCAGCGATGCCTCCCAACTGTCGACATAAAAGGCATCCGCATACGGAAAGCGCTCCGGGTTAGCGTATTTGGGGCGGTCATCGATGACGGCAACTTTGAAGCCGATCATGCGGGCGACTTCCGCTATGGCTTTGCTTACATGTCCGGCGCCAAAAATAAAAAGTGTCGGATCCGGCAGAACCGGTTCAACGTAGACCTCCATAGAACCTCCGCAAACGAGCGCGCTCTCTTCAGGGTCGACCGCGCTGAGATCCAGAGTAAGCAGTTTGGGCTTTCCTGTTTCCAATATCTGCAAGGCCTCGCGAGAGACTTCCGCTTCGATGGATCCCCCGCCAATCGTGCCCAATTGGCGGCCGTCTGCATAGATAAGCATCTTAGTGGAGTCTTTGCGGGGAGTTGCACCCTTGCGTGCGATAATTGTTGCCAGAGCGGCAGGAATGCCTTTGGAACGCAGTGCCACTATCTCTTCATAAATATCTTTTGGCATGGCTAGAAGCTATCATAGAGGCGGCGCATTGAATACCCCATAAATACAGCTTTTTGCCGCATATTTTCTACTGGGAGCGCCGCCGTCTCGGCTAATGCCGCATATTTTTTGTCCTGGGAACGCCGCCGTCTCGGCGGCTCTTTGTCGAAAAAACCGAAAAATGGTCAATATCGCATAATTTGCTCGGAAATTGCGATTGCCAGCAGTCGGCCGGCGAGACGCCGGCGCTCCCAGGGCGGCATGAAAGCGCAAAAAATATGCGGCATTGGCGGGACGCCGGCGTTCCCGGGTCGAAGGCTATGCCGCATCAGGCGTCCGCTGCGGCTCGCTCGCTTGACTCCTTTGGCACCGCGAGGTACTATGCAACCGCTGTATTTGCTAAGGTTATGGGAATGATGGCTCCTACGAGCCTTCCAAAAGAGCAATCGCAGGATTACATTACTTGCGATGAAAGAATAAAGAGATTTGGTCATTCCGGTTCTTCGATGTAAACGATCATGCATTCTAAACCATAGCGTTAATCATGAGGTGACCCTTGAGTATGGATTCCGATCTCTATGATGTGGCGATTATCGGAAGTGGGCCGGGCGGATACGTGGCTGCGATCAAGGGCAGCCAGCTGGGGCTGCGAGTTGCTCTTGTTGAAAAATACTCCAGGTTCGGCGGCACGTGTCTGCATTGGGGGTGTATTCCAACGAAAGCGCTATTGCTGAACGCCGAGCTCTACGAAAAAGCGCTTAACGGGAAAGAGTTCGGGATCCTCTACAAAGACATCAACCTTGATTTCCGTCTGGTAAAAGCGCGCAAAGATAAGCTGGTAAAAAAGCTATCGATGGGCACTGATTTTTTGATGAAGAAAAATAAAATCACCACATTCCATGGCATTGGAACGCTGAGCGCCCCGGGAATCGTGAAGGTGGATGGAGACCAGCCGGCAGAAATCCGCGCGCGGAACATCGTCATCGCAACCGGAGCGGAAGCGAGGCTATTACCGGGGCTATCCATGGATGGACAAACCATCCTGACCAATAAGGAAATTCTTGATTTGGAAAGTGTGCCCAAATCCCTCCTGGTGATTGGAGCCGGCGCGCTTGGCGTGGAATTCGCTTCGATGTTTGCGAAATTTGGATCTGCGGTGACGGTCCTGGAAATGCAGCCACGGATGCTGCCCCTCGAGGACCATGAAATATCCGATGAGATCGTCAAAATCCTGACAAGAAAACGCATCAAGTTTTTAACAAACGTGCGCATCGATGAAATCAAGACGGTGGATGGTTCCGCCGAGGTACAAATCTCGGACGGTGCCGGAGTGCCAAAAAAACTGGTCGCGGAAAAGATATTGATTGCTGTAGGGCGCCGCCCGCTCAGCGGAGACATCGGGCTCGAAAAGCTGCATGTTGCCATGACGCGCGAATATGTCACCGTTGACAAAAATATGCAGACAAATATTTCCGGGATTTTCGCGATAGGTGACGTCGTGCCGACGCCTGCCCTGGCGCACGTTGCATCCCATGAAGGCATGCTTGCTATGCGACATATTGCGGGCGACCACCCGGAACCGCTGAACTATGATTTGGCGCCTGCCTGTATTTTCTGCAGTCCTGAGGTCGCCAGAGTTGGCTTAACCGAGGCTGCGGCGCGCGAGAGGGGATTTGATGTGATTACCAGTAAGTTCCCCATCGCTGCGATGGGAAAGGCTGCAATTCTAGGGGAAAGCGAAGGATTCGTGAAACTGGTCAGCGAAAAAAAATACAAGCAGATTCTGGGAATCCATATGATTGGTCCCTATGTTACGGAGATGATAACGGAAGGGACTTGCCTCATCGGGCTTGAAGGCACGGCAGCGGACCTGTCGCATTTGATTCACCCGCACCCCACCATCTCGGAGGGAATCATGGAAGCAGCACATGCCCTGTATAGCGGCGCTGCTATCCATATTTAGCACGCACGTGAGCGAATCCAAGGATTGCATTGCTGTGTGGCATGGGCGCGTTCAATATGCGCAGGCACTCGACCTGCAGATGAAGGTCTGTGAGCTAAAAAAACGCGGATTTGACAGGGACGTGCTGTTACTGTTGGAGCATCCGCCGACTATCACCTTGGGACGAAACGCCTCAATGGAGCATTTGCTGGCGCGAGACGAGGATCTGAAATCGCGGGGCGTAGTCGTCTGCAATGTCGATCGGGGCGGAGATGTCACGTTCCATGGCCCTGGTCAGCTGGTAGGCTATCCGCTCCTTTCCCTGCATCCCGGAGAACGCGATGTCCATCGCTATATGCGGAATCTCGAGGAATCGCTGATCGATCTCTTGGCCTACTACGGTATTCCGGCAGGACGCGATGCGAGGTTCACCGGCGTTTGGACAGATAAGGGAAAAATTGCGGCTATGGGCGTTCATATAAGCCGCTGGATTACGCGTCACGGATTTGCTCTGAACATCAATACAGATCTTTCATTCTATACTATGATTGTGCCCTGCGGCATCGTGGGCAGAGGCGTTACGTCGATGCAGCAGGAACTGTCGCGCGAGGTTGATCTGGCGGAAGTTGCGGGGCGCTATATCCCGAGCTTTGCCGCCGTGTTTCACCGCAACATGATCCTGATGAGCCCGGATGCGTTTTTAGGGGAGTTGTCGGATGCGGAAGCCGTGTTGTTCAGGAACGGATGGTTGTCTGATTTTACCACATAATTTTTGCGGATTTGTGGTGGTGGGGGGCGGACCCGTTTAGGCAGCAAGCCGGGTTCAATTTCTGGGAGGTACAGGGTTCCATGACTACGAAAGTGATAATGCCTCAAATGGGAGAATCCGTTTTTGAAGGTACGCTGACAAAATGGTTGAAGAAAGTGGGAGATCCGGTTACACAGGACGAGCCGTTGTTTGAAATTTCGACGGACAAGGTCGATTCGGAAATCCCGGCGCCCGCATCCGGCATCTTGACGGCAATCCTGGTTCCCGTGGGAAAAACGATTCAAATCAATACAGTGGTGGCCATTATCAACGGCATGGATGCTGCGGAGCCCCAGACGGCAGCCTCATCTTCGAAAGAGGAAACGCCTGTTCCGACTCCGCCTGTCGCCAGCGGTGATTCGCCAAGCCTGCCTTTATCGATGGCTGAAAAAACGCCGAAATTGGAGCCTCCTCCGGTTCCATCCATTGCTCCTGCGCCAGTCGAAATACGAGTTCAGGACATACGGACGTCTCCTCTGGTTCGCAGGCTGGCACGGGAGAACAACGTAGATCTTTCGAGGATTCACGGGACAGGACTGGAAGGGCGAATTACCAGGGATGATTTGTTTGCCTATCTCGCCAAGCATTCGGAACGGGAGACTGCTCCCATTGAACCTCTGGCACCTGTCGGCGCCAGGCAAGAGCTCGCCCAAGACATGGAGGTTTCCATGCGCGAACCGGCTGCAACGCCAGGCGCAGGAACGGCGGGCGGACCCAGGTTTATGGGTGAGAGCGAAAGCGTGCCCATGAGTCCGATGCGCAAGGCAATCTCCGCGCATATGATTCTTAGCCGGAGGACGTCGGCTCATGTAAATACGGTCTTTGAGGTCGATGTCAGCTCGATCGTCCGGCTGCGCGATACCCAAAAGGCTGAATTTGAAAAAAGGGAAGGGATGCCTCTTACCTATACGCCGTTTTTTGCCAAAGCACTGATTGATAACGTTCGGGAATTTCCCATTTTCAATACCTCCGTAGCGGGCGAAAATATCCTGTATAAAAAACCTATCAACCTGGGAATTGCGGTTGCCCTGGATTCCGGCCTTATTGTTCCGGTCATTAGGGATGCGCATCTCAAAAGCTTCACGGGGCTGGCTCTTGCAATCCATGATCTGGCGGAGACGAGCACGCAACAAAAAACTGAAACCGGACGAAGTACAGAATGGAACGATCAGCATGACTAACCCCGGAAGTTTTGGCGCTCTTTTTGCCACTCCCATCATCAACCAGCCCCAGGTTGCTATTTTGGGAATTGGCGGCATTGAAAAGCGTCCCGTGGTGATTGGCGACGCGATCGCGATCCGTTCTATGGTTTGTCTTTCGCTTAGTTCGACCATCGTGTTATCGACGGGACCGTGGCGGATATGTTTATGGCGAAGCTCAAAGAGCAGGCTGCAGGCCTGGACGCAATGGATCGATTAGCGCAAACGCTTTTTCGGTTTTCCACATGGCGGCCGCTTTGGATTCAATGCAGTTTCTCCTTAAGCGCTATTGCCGGATAAAATTAGAGCGTCAAGAATTGCTTGAAATAGTGCTGGTGGATGATTAAGGTAACACCCTCACGCTTTGATTGGATTCCTGGCGTGTGATTGATTGGGAGTCTGTTTATGCTCTGGGGATTTGCGAGTGTCCTGGTTTTCCTTGTTGTCGGATTTGTCATCCTTGCGGCGGTGCTCATTTTCTCTCGTTTGATCCAATCCAAGGGCGTGGCGGGAGTCGATAAATACATTCCCTATGAATGCGGAGAAGTGCCCGAAGGATCCGCCTGGATCCGATTCAACATCCGCTTCTATGTTATCGCGCTGATATTCATTATTTTCGATGTTGAAATTGTTTTCCTTTTGCCGTGGGCGGTTGTTTTTAAGAAGCTGGGGCTCTTTGCATTTATCGAAGGGCTGATCTTCATAGGCATTCTGGTGGTAGGACTTGCCTATGTCTGGAAAAAGGGCGATCTGGAATGGATCAAGCCGGAAGATCTGGATGCGCTGAAGGATTAGCCGAGCATCCAGGCTTCGCTGTGCCGTGCAATGACTTGAGGAGTACGGAATGGGAGTATTGGAGGGTAAATTTGAAGAGAATGTCTTCATTACATCGATGGACTGGATCTTCAACTGGGCCCGTTCTTCGTCCCCCTGGCCGCTGTCGTTCGGACTGGCATGCTGCGCCATTGAAATGATGGCCAGCGGCGCCGCACGGTACGACCTCGCGCGGTTTGGAGCCGAAGTGTTTCGCGGAACGCCGCGGCAGGCGGACGTGATGATCGTCGCGGGAACCGTATCGCTGAAAATGGCAACGCGGATCAAACGGCTTTACGACCAGATGGCCTCACCCAAATATGTCATCTCGATGGGAAGCTGCGCCAACAAGGGCGGACCCTACTGGCAATATGGCTATCACGTTCTGAAAGGTGTGGATCAGATCATTCCTGTGGACGTTTATGTCCCGGGGTGTCCGCCCCGTCCGGAATCGCTGCTCGAGGGAATCATCCAGCTGCAGAAAAAAATTAAGAGTGAAACCATCGCCAAAAAACCCAATGAAGGTGCCGTATGACACCACAGGAAATCGCAGCGTTTCTGACCGAGAAATTCGGCGCCCGTGTCCTGGAATCCCAGCCGGAAGCGATGAATCCCTGGAGTGCGGTCGAACCCGCAGCCATCCTGGATGTTTGCCGCTTCATGCGAACGGAAGACGTCCTTGGATATGGATCATCTCGAGCTGCTTGGCGGAGTCGATTACAAGGATCGCATCGAGGTTGTCTATATCCTGTATTCGATGAAGCACCACCATCGCTACACGCTGAAATGCCGTTTGCCCAGAGAAGCTCCCGTCGATTTCCACGCGTGGAATCCGTATGGAGTGTTGCCAACTGGCATGAGCGTGAAGCCTTTGACATGTTCGGCATCGTCTTTGAGGGACACAGCGACTTGCGGCGCATCCTGTGCCCGGACGATTGGGAGGGATATCCGTTGCGCAAGGATTACAAGCCTCCGAAGACCTATCGGGATATGCCTGTTTAGGAGAGCAGATGCAAGCAGAGTATAGCGGCGAAATAATGACCCTGAATATGGGCCCGCAGCACCCTTCGACGCACGGAGTGTTGCGGCTGGAGCTTAAAACGGATGGGGAAATCGTTGCCGATGCAATCCCTCACATCGGCTATCTGCACCGCTGTTTTGAAAAACATGGTGGAGAATGTCGAATATCCCGGGGTGGTGCCGTTCACGGACCGCATGGACTACTGCGCCGCGATGAATATGGAACTGGGCTACGTCCTCGCGGTCGAAAAGCTCATGGGCATCCAGGTCAACAACAGGGTGCGCTGCCTCCGGATTATCATGGCGGAACTGGACCGCATCGCCAGCCACCTGATCGCGGCCGGCACCTATGGAAACGATATCGGGTCCTTCACCCCATTCATGTGGTGCTTCCGAGACCGCGAAACGATCCTGGATCTGTTTGAGGAAACCTGCGGCGCGCGCCTGCTCTACAACTACAACTGGATCGGCGGCCTGATGTACGACGTCAAGCCCGGATTTGAAAAGAGGCTGATCGAGTTTATCGACTATTTCGAACCCCAAGTGGACAATCTCAATAAGCTTCTGTCCGACAACTATATTTTCATCCGACGCACGGCCAACGTCGGAATCCTGTCTCCTGAAACCGCGATCAGCTACGGCGTGACCGGCCCCAATCTGCGCGGGCAGCGGCGTGAAATTCGACGTGCGCAAGGACGAACCGTATCTCGGATACGAGGATTTTGACTTCGATGTGCCTGTGGGACTGGGGGAATATGGCCCCGTGGGATCCTGCTGGGACCGATACATGGTCCGCATCCGCGAAGTGAAGGAAAGCTGCAAGATCATCCGGCAGGCCGTCGCCAAATTGACGCCCGGAGATGTGCATGAGTCGATTCCCAAGCGCGTCAAACCGCCTGCCGGAGAGGTTTATATGCGCACGGAATGTCCGCGCGGGGAACTGGGCTATTACATTGTCAGCGACGGCAGCACAAAGCCTTACGGCTCAAAGTTAAATCGCCCTGTTTCACCGTCATGAGCGCTTTCAGGGAAGTAAGCAGAGGAACCATGATCGCGGATATCATCGCCATTCTGGGCAGCTTTGATATTGTTCTGGGTGAAATTGACCGTTAGCAGAGGACAGTCCGGATGGAATCCATTGCGCAGCTTCTGCAACTCATACCGAAATACGACGCGCTCCCGGAGATCTGGCGGCTGCTGATCCCGATCCTGGTGAGCTGCGTCCTTCTCTTCGCGCTTCTGGCGCTCGCCGTGCTTTTCCTGGTCTGGCTGGAGCGAAAGATCTCTGCGCACATTCAGGACCGGCTGGGCCCCATGTATGTCGGCGGCTGGCACGGCTGGGCGCAGACTATGGCCGACGCGCTCAAGCTTCTGCTGAAGGAAGACATCGTTCCGGATGCCACCGATAAGCTGCTGTTCAAAATGGCGCCGTTTATCGTTTTTCTCGGCGCATTTGCGGCCTATGTGGTTATGCCTTTCGGCGTTTCCTCGTTTGTCACCGATCTGAATATCGGAATTCTGTATGTCGTGGCGCTCGGCAGCCTTTCGGTTGTCGGCATCATCATGGCCGGCTGGGCGTCCAACAACAAATATTCGCTCTACGGCGGCATGCGGGCCGCAGCACAGATCATCAGCTACGAAATCCCCGCCGCCATTGCCATCATGACGGTCATCATCCCCGTGGGAAGCCTGTCGATGGTCGATATCGTGAATGCGCAGAAGGGAGGCATCCAAAACTGGTTCCTCTTCCGCAACCCGTTTACCTTCCTGGCATTTTTTATCTATTTCATTGCCTCGCTGGCGGAAGTGAACCGGACTCCGTTCGATATTCCTGAAGCGGAATCGGAGCTTGTGGCCGGTTTCATACCGAATATTCGGGAATGCGTTTTGCGTTTTTCTTCCTGGCCGAATACGCCAACATGCTCCTGGTGGCCTGCGTCGCCACCACGCTTTTCCTTGGAGGCTGGACGCAGGTACTGCCGGGCGGCTTCTCAGCTCATTCCCGGACCCATCCTGTTTTTCCTGAAAGCGTTCGTCATCATTTTCGTGCAGATGTGGCTGCGCTGGTCGGTGCCCCGGTTGCGCGTCGATCAGCTCATGTACCTGAGCTGGAAAGTGCTTTTGCCCATTTCTTTTGTTCTTGTTCTTGGGGTTGGCTGGCTGGCCGTCCGCTGATAGAGGATTTTTGAGGAATTGTATGCTGTCTTACTTTAAGGATATCGGGCTCGGGATCATAACGGTGCTGAACTCGATGTGGGTTGCGTGCCGGCACTTTTTTACGCCCTCGGTCACGCTTCAGTACCCGACGGTAAAATGGACGATGCCGGAACGGGCGCGCGCGAAGTTGTTCAACAAAATCGAGGACTGCATCGGCTGCAGCCAGTGTGCGCGGGTCTGTCCCACGCGATGCATCACCATCAAGACCGAAAAGCGCGGAAAGGATGAGCCGGAGATCTTCGCCTCCGACGGCACCCCCATAAAGCTTCGGACCTATGTCTACGATATCGATATGACGCTGTGCTGCTATTGCGGGCTGTGCACTTTTTCATGTCCGACGCATTGCCTGCCAATGACGCCGGCCTATGAATATTCGGTCTACGACAATAAAAGACCACATCTACCACTTTGCCAAAGATAAACCCTTAAGCGTCCGTGCACGCTGCGGAGCACGACTACCGCCACATCCTGAAATCGCCTATGGACAAAAACCTGTTCGCCCAAATTGTTTTCTATTTTTTCGCGGCCATGACGATTGCCTCCGCTGCCGTCGTTGTTTTTGCCCGAAACCTCATCCGCTCCGCTTTTGCGCTCCTGTTTACCTTTTTTGGCGTTGCGGGGCTCTATGCTTTTCTGGGAGCGGATTTCCTGGCCGCCACGCAGATGGTGATCTATGTCGGCGGCATTCTGGTTCTGCTGCTGTTCGGCGTCATGCTCACGCACAAGCTGTACGACCTGAACCTGAAATCCGAAACCTACCAGTTTTTCCCGGCGCTGCTGGTCGTGGTTGCCGTGTTTTCCATGCTGGCCACGGTCATGCTGCGCACGCATTGGCACAGCAGTGTGCAGAGCGACGTTGCACCCACGACGGCCGCCATCGGGGAGCTTCTCATGAACGACTATATTCTTCCGTTTGAAGTCGCTTCCATTCTGCTGCTGATCGCGCTGATCGGGGCCGCAATGATTGTCAGGAGAAGATCGGAATGATTGGACTGAGTCATTTTCTCATCGTCAGCGCCGCACTTTTTTCCCTGGGCATCATGGCAGTTTTCACGCGCAAGAACGCGGTGAATGTCCTGATGGGCGTGGAGCTGATTCTCAATTCCGCGAACCTCAATCTGGTCGCCTTTTCCAGATTTCTCCGCACACAATCTCGACGGCCAGATATTTGCGATTTTCATCATTGTGGTTGCGGCGGCCGAAGCCGCCGTCGGTCTCGCCATCGTTCTGTCGATGTACCGGATCATCAAATCCGTCAACCTGGACCAGGCGGATACGCTCAAGGGGTAGTCATGAATCCACAGATTTTATGGGATCTTAAGAAGTTGTATCCGGAGCTGATACTTACGGCGCGCTATCCTTTGCGTTGTCGTCGCGGATCTTGCATTCCCGCGCATCCGCAGGAATGTCACATTTCTCATCGCGGCGTTTGGCTTGATTTCTGCTTTCGCGGCGAGCATTCCGTCTTTTCAGTGAACCTGCCGGGCTCCGCATTTTTATGGTGTGCTGGCGATGGATCCGATGGCCGCCTTCTTCAAGTGCTTTTTGATTCTGACCTCTTTTCTGGTACTCCTGGCAGCCCCGAATCGAAGGAATTTTCACCGCAGCCACCTTGGGCGAGTTCTATACGCTGCTTCTGCTGGCGGTGACGCTGGGGATGCTGCTGCTGGCCTCCAGCATGGATATGCTGATGCTCTACCTCTCGCTGGAAATGGTTTCGCATTGGCAGCTACGTCATGGTCGGCTATCTGAAAAATGACCGCCAATCCAACGAAGCCTCGCTGAAATACCTGCTGTTCGGGACCGTTGCCACCGGCTCCATGCTCTATGGGATCACGATTCTCTATGGACTGACCGGAACGACCAAGATAGCGGTTATCCGCGACATACTGGCATCCGAGTTCCGCGGCGGAGCAAAACACTGCTATGCTGCTGGTCGCCACGGTTTTGATTCTGGCCGGATTCGGGTTTAAAACAGCCGCCGTGCCTTTTCATTTCTGGTGCCCGGATGTTTACACGGGGGCGCCAACGCCGGTTACGGCATTTCTGAGCGTCGCGCCCAAGGCGGCGGGCTTTGCGATCCTGATCCGCTTTTTCTTCACCGGCTTCTCAAACGCCTCGCGGGAGCCGAGCATTGGACTGACCTCGAGTTCCGTCAACTGGCGCATCTGGCTGCTGGTCATTTCGATCATCACGATGACGCTGGGAAACATTGCGGCCCTGCGCCAGGACAACATGAAACGCATGCTCGCCTATTCTTCCATCGCGCATGCGGGATATATCCTGATGGGCGTTGTTGTACTGACCTCTCAGGGACTTGCAGTCTGTATCTGATTTACCTGATCACCTACCTGTTCATGAATCTGGGTGCGTTTTTTATCGTCATCGAGATATACAATCGGACGGGCAGTTTCGATCTGAAGGACTATCGCGGGCTGTACCGGCGCTCTCCATTCCTGACTATCGCGATGACTATTTTCATGCTCTCCCTGATGGGAATTCCTCCGTTCGCCGGGTTTTTTGGGAAAGCTGTATGTTTTCGGCGCCGCCGTAAACAGAGATCTGGCATGGTTTGCCGTTGTGGGAGCACTGAACAGTGTCATTGCGGTCTATTACTATGCGAGAGTCATCAAGACGATGATTATCGAAGCTGAACGAGGATACAAGCAGGATATGCATCCCGTGGTCCAGCCATTTGATGGTCTGGATCCTGCTGCTTCCCACCGTCGGCATGATGCTGTTTTGGGGGCTGATTCAACAACTGGCAGTTACGTCCACAAAGCTTTTTCCCGGATAAAGCGCAATTCTTTCAGTTTCTCAGCCGTATGGAGCCAGTAATTCTCCCTGGCTTTCTGGTGCGGCTGAATATCCGGGCGTGTCTGTGTTGCTCAATGATTCAAAGAGCAACCTGGTTGCCGCCCATTGCCTGAAAGGAAAGTTAACTGGGCTTTTCGCTTGAATTTATACGGATTTCGATTGCCACGCCGTCAAGTGGAATCCCGATTTTCATTAGCTTGCGACGTTCCATTTTCAGCTGAATCAGCGAGAAGGTTTTTAGTGATTTATATTCCGCAGGATTGCCGTCGAGGGTGATTTTGGCGGAAGACGCATCCAGGAGAAATTTGGCTTTCCCGGGTATCTCAGAGACAAGAATCAGTTTTTCTGACTCTGAAATAGAAAGCAGCCGGTATGTGCCTAATTCCTCACTCAAAGCGAGAGAGCAGAAGGCTAGGAACCATACGATAGAGCCGATATATTTAATTGTGTTCATTCGCCCGATTCTTTTTCCCATGCTTTGAGGGTTTTCAATAATTCCATTCATTCTTATCTATTGGAGCAACAAATCCATAGTAGGGTTCAAAAAACCGGCACCGTGGAAAGTCCGTTATCGCTGCTTTTTTCAGCGTCCACTAGGTATTATATCCGTGAAAGGCCGTGGTTGCCATGCAAGTTATGAGTTTGATGCGAACATGCCCCCGCACTACTAGGGAGACGTAAAATTGCGAACCATCCCCATAAAGGTCGCGTGTGTTTTGTTCTGTTGGATTTCCTCGGCATTTGCGGAGAATCCGGCAAAAATTCTCTTTTTCCCTCTCAATCCGCCTCAAGCCGCCATGACTCTCTCCTGGTTGAGTGAGGGGATTGCGCTTTCTATTTCCGAACAGCTTCGCAGCCCGGGCATAAAGGTAGTGGGGCGCAATGAACGCTTTCAGCTTGTTGAGAATTTGGATTTGCCCCCGGGCGCCCATTTGAGCCACGGCAGCATGATTCGTGTCGCTCAAGACGCAAAAGCCGATCTGATCATTTTGGGAGAATTTTCCGGATCTGAACGCAATCTAAAAGTGGCGCTTAGAATTCTTGACGTAAAGAATTTGAAACTCGGCGGCGAAATTACAGCGAATGGTCCCATGTCGGCATTGGCGCAAATGGAAAACGAGCTCGCCTGGCTGATATTAAGCAATACCGGATTGCAGAAGGGCGTACCGCGGGAGGATTTCAGCCGGCGGACGCGTAAGATTCCAAACGTATCGTATGCTTCCTTTATTCAAAGTTTTAACGCAAGCGGTAGAAATAATCAGATCCGATTGCTGCAGAAGGCAGTGGAGGGATTTAAAGAATTTCCGGAGGCACACTTTCAGCTGGGGACGCTTTACTTCCAACTAGGGGACTGGAGTAACGCGTTGATCCATTTGTCCCGGGGCGCCGGAGAAGAAAGTATGGAATACGAGTTTATGCTGGGCACCTGCTATGTGCAGCGGGGACAGCCCGTGCAGGCGATTCAATCCCTTTCAGTCGTTTTATCGTCTTCAAGATCGCTCAGGGTGCTCAACAATATCGGAGTGGCCTATTTGCGCAACGGGGATATTACGCAGGCCCTGAATGCTTTTATAGAAGCGAGAAACCTTGCTCGGTCAGATGTAACGGCGACCATGAATCTGGGCATTGCCTGGCACTTGCAGGGAAATGATGCCGCCGCCGCCACTGCGCTGGAAGGTGTGGCCAAAGCGCATCCCAAAAACGGCATGCTGCAGTTTCTTTTGGGACTTGTTCTAAACAGGATCGGGGAAGGCGATAAAGCCGCAGCAGCTATGACCAGGGCGAAAGACCTCGGACTTAATGTCGATAAGCTCCAGCTGGAGGATCCAAAGACCTGGTGCCTCGTCCATACCGCATGGGAACGCTGATGCCCCTGATATTGGAATTCATGGGCGCGCAACCCTTTTGAATTTCGAATAGCATGAGGCATTGCCTTGACAAGCCCCGCACTCCTACATAAGATAACTTCCTCAGGTCGCCGAAGTGGCGGAATTGGCAGACGCGCTAGGTTCAGGGTCTAGTGGGCTTAAGCTCGTGGGGGTTCGAGTCCCCCCTTCGGCACCACCTTTATTTCTCAATAACTTACCCAAAAATCTCATTTCCACTTTAAGCCGGAAAATAGCCTTTAGGTCAACCCTGTAGTCAACATTTGCCAGGAAGATGCCCATTTGAGCTTCTGCTTTTCGCAAAGCTTCCTTATCTGCCGTGTTGTATCGGTCAAACATTTCTCGGCTGGAATGCCCGGCAATTCGCCTAGTGACAGAATCGGCAACGCCGGCCTTGCGCATTCTTGGAATTCAGGTCAAAAATAATATTGACTCTGTCTGCAGTTGGTTATAGAAATTTGGTATTACACTCACAATCACAAGAACAGGAACAAGTTCCATATTGCTCCAATCCCTCCTCCACGCTCCGCTTTCCGCGCCATTAGGGAAACCAAGTGCGGCTAATCCTCAAGTTGCCCAGTATCTCTCCTTAGCCTTTGACCGCAATTTCACTTTAGCAGAATAGAAAGCATTCAATTCAAGGAGGAGAACACCCATGAAACGCAACATCGTATGGATATTGTTTTTAGTCGCCATGCTCACGCTGAGCCTGGCGGCCGCAGCGAAGGATAATGCGAAGATAGCTGGCTGCACTTGCTCAGCCGACATGATCGAAGGTGCGTGGGGATACATCGAAACAGGAATGCAGATATTATTCGATCCAACCTTGCCTAACCCTACCCCCTTCCAACTGCGGCCCTATGCATCAGTTGGGAGCTACACCATTGACGCCCAGGGTTTAGTGTTGGGGCAACGGACTAATGCGCAGAGCACGGCATCGCACCAAACCTGCATCATCAGTGGGACCGCTACGGTAAATCCCGATTGTACCGGCATGTATAGCGTCAGCTTCTCTGAACCGCCAAACTCGACAAACGTTATTGCATGCTCGGGCTCGGTGACCAAGTTAGTTGTCTATGTCAATAACGGCACCGAGGCCAGTATGATTATCCCTTTCGATCCAATAACCTTATCCCCCAACCTGAAGGCTAGTGGGGTCTTAACCACGGAAGCAAAGAAGCTGTTTCCCAATAACGACAATCCTGGTCTGCATTTAGGGAATTGTGGGAAGTAGAGAGACCAAGCCACAAGCCGTTAGGTTTGTGGCTTCTGACTCAAAATGCATAAGCGGAATAGTCTGCATCAGGAATGCTCTGGTCGATGCGCACAGCGTGGACAGTGATTGTCCCACTACTTCACCCGCACGTACGTTCCAAGCCAGGAGGAGTCAAAAGGCCCCCCCGGGCTCTTGCTTATAAAGTTGGACTGCGCTGTCGAATTGTCGGTTCACAAGGGGCCGCATTCCGGTGCGGCCTTTTCAGTTTTGGCGGTCTGCCTGGCTGGGCAAGGTTAATCAATACTAGCGCACTGGATGAAAGCTCGACATTTTATTCTTTTCTTCCCAGTTGCGTCCAGGTATCCAGAAAACGAGACATTGCGCGAGCGAAATCAATTTGCCTCGCCTTGCTGCCGACTTTGACAGTCCAAAAAGATAGCAATAGGCAATCCCCGAAAGCTTTTGATAAGGGTGGAGTTTCCAGAATACTATCAACGGCCTGGTGTAATTCATCGTGTGAAACGGGAATTGAGAATTTCTTTGCTGCTTTGTCGGGTGATGGTTTCAGAATTTGCTTCGTTTTGGCCATGGTTTCTCCCTGCGCAGGTTCAGAGGCTACCGTCTGCTGGCACAGACACTAGGCCCGCTCTGCTGCTATTTTGACTTCACTATATAGTATTAAAGCTTTAAAAGCCATGCCGGGTCTGCCTGAGCAATTAGGGTGCCTTTCTCTAAGTGTTACTTATGAAGGAGATAGCTTCCCATTGGGCAATTGCAGGGACGGTCGGATCATCATTTTTTGTCTTCATCGCAGCATCGTTCGTGATATATTTCGATGCTACGTACCTGACTATGTATTGGGGATCCACAAGCTGGGAGCCGCAATGCATCGGCCGAGATGGCGTTGCGCTATCCGGTTGAGCAGGGGTTTTTATCGCAGGGACGGAACGCCCGCAGCGGGAGGTATTTCGCATATATGTTGAGGAGAGATGGAAATGCATAGGCCTGTAAAATATTTGGAGAAAATCCTCACTGTTGCAGCAGGAATGACATTCAATGTCGTCCGCTTTTTTGCGAGGAGTGAGTATCCTTCTTTCATCCCCAATTGGTCTGATAAGCCTCTGTTAAAATCCGGTCAGAAAACCAAGCCTCCGCTGGGCTTTCCCCGCACCACCGATTCGCTTTGCCCAAGGTGCGTGATAGAAGCGCGAAAGAAGATTCTCAATGATGAAGTAGATTACCGGGCCGTGATAGAGAAGGGCGTGGGGGAGATCAAGGCAACCATTCTCGAACGGGACGGACAGATATGGATGGTGAAGGAATGTCCCATTCACGGTAAATTCGAAGACATCCTGTCGGTGGACAGCAAATTTCAGCAACGCATCGAGAGATCTGTATCCGGGCCGCGATATCGAGGCTCACAACGACGATTCGCTGCATAATCACGGGGCGAGCACCGTGAAGTATGGACGCGGCGCAGTTCTGACCGTCGACCTTACGAATCGCTGCAACATGATGTGTGACCCCTGCTTCACGGACGCCAACCAGGTCGGTTTTGTTTGCGAGTTGAACTGGGAAGAAGTGAAAAGAATTCTCGACCGGGCCGTGACCGTAAAACCGCGCCGCCAGATGTCCGTGCAGTTTTCGGGCGGCGAACCCACGATCTCCCCTTATTTCATTGATGCAATTGCCTATGCCAGGAAAGTAGGATTCAACAGCGTTCAAGCTGCGACCAACGGCATCGAGTTTGCGAAGGACGAGAGCCTGGCAAAGCGGGCGTATGAAGCCGGGCTGCGCTATGTATATCTCCAGTTTGACGGAATCGGCAACGACGCGAACAGCCATCGCAAGATCTCCAATTTGTTTGATGTCAAGCTGCGCGCCATAAATAATCTGCACAACGCGGGCGTCGATATCGTGCTGGTGACAACGCTGCTCAATGGCGTGAATAACGATCAGGTGGGACCGATTGTCCAGTTCGCCATGGATAATCCCAAGAAAATCGCCTTTGTTTCCTTTCAGCCCGTATCTTTTACGGGCAGGGATGAAGAGATCTCCGATGAAAGGCGCTTGCGCGAGCGCTATACGCTTTCCCATATGGCTCGCGACGTAAAAGCACACCTCGGAATTTCCGAGCCGATGCGGGATTGGTTCCCGATTTCAATGATGAGTGTCTTTTCCGATTTTGCGGACCTCGTGCATGGTCCTCAAGCCAGCTGGGGGCATCTGTGCTGCAGCTGCCATCCTGACTGCGGCATCGGCACCGGATTTATGATCAACAAGGAAACCAAAGAAAAAGCAATGGTTCCGGAGTTCGTCAACGTTCCGCGCCTGGCACAGGATACCCAGCGGGTTACGGATGCAGGGAGGGGAAAATCCTTTTCCAATTTTTTAATGGCGCTGGCGCTTCTGCGCAATTACGATCCCTTCAAATCTCCCAAGAGCCTGAACCTGATGGACATCCTCAAGAAATTCGACAAGACCATGGGCGCGACCGGCAAGAGCTACGGGAAAGGGCTGGAAAGAAGAAAGGATCCATGGAATTTCCTATTTGTAGCCGGCATGTGGTTCCAGGACCTGTTTACGTACGATTTCCGGCGCACTGAGATGTGCATTATCCCTTACGGAACGCAGGAAGGGGAAATTTCCTTCTGTGCCTACAATACCGGAATTGGCTGGCGGAATATCATAGAAAAAGTGCACATGAATGCTACAACGGCAGACTGGTACAAAAAGCACGGACGGCACGCAGTCTATGCCAATCACAAACCTTTGCCGCTTGAAAGCTATAAACATGATCTGAATGTGGATCCTGTTGCGGCAAATCGCGTGCGAACGCGCAGCGCAGATGCAGAAGGGAATCAACCGAAGGACAGGGAACTCGTACAGATCAAGTAGGGAAATCAAGCTGACGCAGCTTCCCATCCGCGGTATCCGTAAGGATTGGAATAAATAGCGGCTGTTTAACTTCTGCTGCTTTCGACGGGAAACTTCCCGCATGCCTCCGTACTGCAGCTAGCGTTGGAAATTTGAAGCCGTCGAAGATGCTGTGGGGCTGACCGTGGCGTAGTACCCGCGCTTGGCATTCACGGAGTAATCGCTGCCGGGCTTACCATAGCGCGCGGACAGTCGGACTTTGATCTCGTGAAACACGCCCCCCTGCTCCGCTCCGGGGGAATAGTAAGCCAGCAAATACCTTTTCCGCAGGTGGGAAATGACGGCTCCAAAAGCGGCGTCGAACGCGGCGGTCTGTTCCACCTTGATGATTTCGCCTCCCGTCTCTTTTGTTATTGTGCTCACGGGATCCTCCTTGAATAACAATGTAGGCAGTCGTGCCGCAAGGGGGCGCTGAGCCCCCGGTGTCTTGAGACTGTAGACGACCGTTTCGGTCTCCAACGCCGCAGCGATGGTTTCGACATCGTTCATCAGGGGTTCGGATGTTTGATCATTGTCGGAAATCAGAATCACGGCGTGACGCCGGTCCGATGCGTTTTGGGCGAGGTAATGGATAGCTTCCCAGAGAGCATCGGTGATGTTTGTCATCCCTCCCGCCCGGATGCGGCCGGTGGCCTCCGCTATTCTTAGGCGGTCGGTGGTCAAGTCCTCCAGCCGTTCCACTGTGTCCGCAAACGCGAACAGGCACACCTCATCCTGCGGCTTGAGCTGATCCAGTGCCCGGATTGCAATTCTGCGCAGTTGGGAGATATAGGGAGCGACACTGCCGCTCCGGTCGACAACCAGGGCTACGCTCAGAGGAAGCTTGTCCTGAGAAAAATTCACTACTTCCTGCTGTACACCATCTTCATAAACCATAAAGTCATTCGCTTTTAGATTGCCCATCATCCGCCCCTCCCGGTCTTTAACGACTGCGTCGACCTGCACCATGCGCACTCTCACACGGATTGTGGGCACCGGGACTTCCGTGGGTTGGGAATCTGCCCCCGTTTTTACGAAGGAGGCATCCGGCAAAGTCGTAGGTGCATTTTCAGGAGCGGTTTCCGGGGGATTAAGGGCTGAGGCTTCCCCGGAAGACTGCTCTCCGTTCAGAGTAGGCGGATCTGGCGCGATTTCTGCCGCAGAGGCGTGTGTGAGTGTGTCAGAAGCTGAAGAATTTTCGTGCGGTGGTGTTATGCTGCTATTTGCAGCTGGCGGTTCGGTTCCGAACTCCTTACCACTGGTAGGAGCCGAGACCCGGGTGTTTTCCAGTACAGGAGAAGCGGTCGGAGGCAGGTTCTGCGCCAGCACAGACTTTGCCGGAATTTGCATAGGCCCGTCGAACCGCGCTTCAAACATGGTGCTGCGGGGGAGATCCAGATCGGGTCCACGCTGCAGCGCAATTTGGGCAGCTGAAACTGCCGCTCCCGAGGCTGCACCATATCCTGCCAACCGCATGTTGCGGCCAAAGACTCCAAGGAGAGCTCCCTGGGCCGCTCCGCTTGCTATGATTTCCACCATGCCCGAAGTGCCTCCGCCTTCCCCCTGGATTTTCGGATCTTTGCCGTTTTGGGGATCCAGAGGATCGAAACCCGCACGAATAATGGTGGCCTTGAGAGGAAACTCCGAACCATCCGGCAGTTGGATATCGTCGAGGCGAAGCCTGATTTCAGCACGTCCAAACAGTTGTCCGGCGCGCTTTGCCTTTGTTACGGTTCCCCGGATCAGGCTTTTATTGGCAATCGCCACCTTGTCATCGGAAACAACATCTGCGGCTGTGAGGAATTCGACCGTGTCCCCCTTCCGGGTAATGCTGGTATGGAGACTGGTTTCCAGCCGCATAATGAACTTCTGGCCGGCGGGAATCGTCACTGTCTCGGCATCCGACACTGGTGCAGCCGTTTGCGGGAAAAAGGCCAGAACCCCACCGGCTGAAGCGCAGAAAAAGATCACAGCAAGGATGAAGGCAGTTACTATCGCAGCTATTTTCATAGCTATACCCTCCTTGATTGAAGGACCGCGAGCCCTATTGCGCCAAAGCAAGCGCGGCATGCTGGGCCAGGATAGCGTGTACCGCCTTGGTCGGGTGGACTCCATCCCAGAACAAAAAGTCATCCGGAGTTTTGCATTCAAACGGCGGATGGTTCGGCTTAACACAGGGCTCATCAACTATGCTCAAACCAAATTCCTCGGGATTGAGAACCAGGCTTTCGAGAATGCCATATGCATCAAACGACAAAATTGTGATATCCGGAAGCGCAGCAGCGAGCCCGCCCAAAACGTCGTCGAGGCCCATGTTATAATTCTGTGAGAATATCTCGGCGTATATGCCGATATCGGGGCCCAGCATTCGGATCGCGGGGGCCAAACTGAGGTTTGGGGTGTTCCATACCATAAATTTTCGCGCACCCGCGTTGTACAGCACTTGTATGTTGTCGCGGATGGACATGAGAGCGGAGCCCAGAATCGAGGGCTCCCCGCTTGTGAGAGCATCCCGGATGTCGTTGCCGCCAAATTCAATGACGTAGAGGGCATCGGGGAAAGCGGCATGGTCGACATCCCGCAAGAAAGCGTTCACTTCGTCCGACAAGCTCGCGCTACCGGAAACGGTTCGCGCCCTGGCGCCGCCGATGGCATTATTGGACGCTTTGCCGTTCACGCCTTGGAACGCGGGCAGAACATAGGCAGCGCGGCCTAATGGCCGCGCTAACTGCTCGATCCAGGTGGCGCCGTTGCTGAAGTGATGCCCCCCCTTTGCATACGGTGCGCTCGGAATCAACAGCGCATCCAATGTTCTATACGGTGCCGTGCTTTGCTCCCCCGTCAGCGCAAACGCATTGCCAGGATCGGATAAACTGGTCCCGAAGACCACAATTCCGCCAAAATTAGTTTGCGCGACAGCCCATCCTGGCAATGCCAAAAATAAAACCAAGAAACCTACCACGTTCCAGTTATATGTTTTTTCACTGTTCATTTCACATGTCCTCCCTCAGCTTTGAATTTATTATTTTCTTCGCTTTTAAGCGACCACCTGAACGACCGTTGGCTGCTCATGGAGCCTCGGAACCTTGCCATTCGAGCGAGACCGTGATTGAAGAGGTTTGCATTTTCGATAGCGTATCTTCATCAAGAACCGCGGATCTTTTGTTTGGCGCGAGCAGGAATCCCTGGGCATTGATGAAAGCACCCTTTGCGAGGATGAATCGGGTTACATTGATCGGATCAGCATGCGATGCGGTAGTGTCGGGCTGGGTTTCTTCAGGCATGACAGCAGCAGCGGGCGGCGCTTCATTTGATGAAGTATGGGTCATTTCGCACCGGATGCCCTGCACGCGTTCTTTTGAGATCGAGCTGCAGACAAAACGGTGATCTACGTCCTCTTTCTCGCTCATATAGACAGCAAAATCATCAATCGAGGGAATGCGTCCCGTGATTAGGACCGATGCGGGTGAAGTCCGGCGTAGAACCACGACATGAACCTCCTCGGCATTGGCCTCCACGAGCTTTGTGAATAGATCGTCACTCTTCTCCTCCATACTCCGGATGTAGTTGGCGAGATCTGTTTTTGCATCCTCGCCCGCTTCGCTTGAAGTGAGGTTATTGCGGTAGGTTGAAAACTCGATTGATCCGTCCGGATCAATCACGTAGCTCGTAATTTCATCACCCGTAACGCAGGCACCAAGGAGCAACGCCACGATACCGAGGACAGCTGCGTATGCCGTTTTCATTGAAAGCCTCCCTTTTTGTTTAGCACTGATTCCTAAAACGGTTTGCTTTTGGCGGCATTATCCGCGGCTGGCGGGGACTTGTCTATTCACAGTCCGGCAACTGTTCCGCAAGCGCTTATCTCCGGCTAAATTGTTGAAAATGCTAACAAACAGGATTTCATCTCTCCTGAGTCGTGCTAGAATCTGTGAAACAGAGAATTCCTATGCCTGCGAACTTGAAAATCAAGCGCCCGATTCGCTTTGGTGTATTCGAACTCGACCTCCGTGAGGGAGAGTTGCGAAGATGCGGCGTCAAGCTGAAACTGCAGGACAAACCGTTTGCCCTGCTCGCAATATTGCTTGAGCGTCCGGGCGAAGTGATTACGCGCGAAACGTTGCGCGAAAAGCTCTGGCCTGCGGACACATTCGTTGATTTCGATCACAGTCTCAGCATTGCCGTGAACAAGCTTAGGACCGTGCTCGGCGATAACGCAGACAATCCGCGTTTCATCGAAACGCTGGCTCGCAGGGGATATCGCTTTGTTGCTCCCGTGCACGCCCGGGCGCTCATCGATGAAGCCCCACGGCGCATGGTAGCGGTGCTTCCATTTGTGAACCTCGGTGGCGATCCGCAGCAGGATTATTTTGTCGATGGTCTTACTGAGGAAATGATTACCCAACTAGGACGTTTGAATCCGCGCCGGCTCGGTGTCATTGCGCGGGCTTCGGCTATGGCTTATCGCCAGACAACCAAGTCTATCGCCGAGATCGGCTATGAGCTTGGAGTAGAGTATGTTTTGGGGGGAAGCGTCCGCCGCGCCGGGGATCGCATCAGGATTGCCTCACAGTTGGTCAGGGTGGACGACCAGACCCATCTTTGGGCACAGACCTACGACCGCAATCTGGAAGATGTATTTGCCATTCAGTCCGATGTGGCGGAGCGGATAGCCAGGTCGCTCGCGGTTGAGCTTTTGCCCGAAGCGCAAGCCCTCATCGCGCGTTCAGCCACGAGAAGTTCCGAAGCTTACGAGCTTTACCTGCAGGGTCGCCATTACTCCAACAGACGTGGTGAGGAACGCTTCGACAAAGCTCTTGAATACTACAGCCTGGCCATCGCGAAAGATCCGCGCTACGCGCTCGCGTACAGCGGAATCGCCGACGCGTACAGCCTTATCGGGTTCTATGGCGGTCTGCCGCCGGAGCAGGCATACGGTAATGCGAAAGCCAACGCTATCACCGCGCTCGACATTGATGATGAACTGGCAGAGCCGCATACATCCCTTGCTTTTCCAACGCTGATGTACGATTGGAATTGGTCGGCCGCCGAGAAGGAACATCGTCGCGCAATCGAGCTGAATCCCAATTGCGCGCTTGCCTGGGATTGGTACGGGCTTAATCTTATGCAGGTCGGGCGGTTCAATGAGTCGCTCCTTGCTTTGAAACAGGCTCACGAGTTGGATCCTGTCTCCGTAGTCGCGTTGTCCCACCAGGGCTGGCTGCATTATTATTCTCGCCAATATGACCGCGCGATTGCCGTTCTGCGCCAGGCTCTTGAGCTGGATGCGTCATTTACGCAGGCGAGCTGGTTTCTCGTACAGACTTATTTGCACGCCGGTGAAGCGCACAATGCGGTCGAAGAACTTGAGAGAAGCATGCGCCTTTCAGGAATCCATCCTGCTTCTCTTGCTCTCAAGAGCGTTGCGTACGGAGCTCTTGGCCGCAGGAAAGATGCTATCGCGGTGCTTGACCAGCTCCGGAGCCTATCCACACAGCGCCGCGTGGAACCCTATTTCATGGCCTATGCAGTCGCGCCCTTCGCAGATAATGACGAAACCTTCTCCTGGCTGGAACGCGCCTATGACGACAGGTCCGGCTGGCTCATATTCCTCCCGATCGATCCCGGCTTTGACGTGCTGCGCACGGACCATCGATTGATCGACCTAATGCAGCGTGTCAATCCATTCCGCGTCAGCGCCACACCGACCAATTCCAAATTTTCTTCGACCGGGCACACGGGTGGAGATTAGGTCCGGCCGCAACGGGGATAGACTGGGGCATCCAACTCGAATGCTTTCTTCAGGCCAGCGCGGGGGATAAACGAATTAACCGAAGGATACCGGTACAGGAATAAACGAAATAATGAGGATAAGTAGAGCCAGCAGACCAACGATAGTCCTGCCTCGCCCCAGCGGCTCGTCTTCAAACAGCGTCCGCGGATGATAGAAGCGTACGCGCCAGCCAACGATCAGAAGCAACAAGGCAAAGAAAAGATAGGATGGGGTTCGCCATTCCCAAAGGTTGAGAAGTATCAGAAATGCCATGCCCGCTATCGAGAGCTGTCGCTGGCGCGAGCGTCCTAGTATGGCATAGGCAATATGCCCTCCGTCCAGTTGCCAAATAGGCAAGAGATTCAGACTTGTGGCAAGGAGGCCAACCCACGCAGCCATTGCGATCGGATGAGCCATCATATCCTGCCTGTCGGGTGAATATCCGAGAAGGAGAGCGCCCACCCAGCGAAAAACCAGGGGTTCGCCAAAACTCAGACCGCCCGGCGGGAATGCGCCTTTTGGAATGAGCCGTGAACTGCTGATCCCAAGGAAAAGAAGCGGCAGCACAAAGAGCGAATCCGGCAAGCGGACCGGCAACGCCGATATCAAAAAGCGCGCGCTTGTTGAGAAACGGCGACTTAATTCGTATAAATGCGCCCATCGTTCCCGTGATGGAAACGGGCACCGGAATAAAAAATGGCGGAGTGCAGTTCATTCGGTAAAACCGGCAGGCAAAGAAATGCCCCAGTTCGTGAGCCAGCAAAATCGAAATCAAAGGGATGGAGAATGATAATCCATAGCGGATAATTCCAGGCTTGCGCAAGAAGATCTGGAGAGCCGCCGTAAAGCCAATGTCTCCGATACTATAAAACATTCCCGCGAAAGAAGTGCTGATCAGCGTGAGGCAAAAAAGAATAACAGCGATGAGCCATTCATTGCGTAACGGGTTTCGCTGAAAAAAATTGGATGTGACTTCGGGCTTGTCGGGCGGATAAGACACATCTTGGAATTCCGGAAGATTACTGCTCACAACAATATGAGGCTTTCTGCAGAGGTGAGGGAATGCCGCTTATCCCAAAACGCTACGCACGATTTTATCGGCGCGTATTTCTTTGCCGGGCTTAAAACGTATGGTCTTGCCGGGAGGAATAGCCACTTCTTCTCCCGTCCGAGGATTTCTGCCTACACCGCTCTTTCTCGGTTTGACGATAAATACTCCAAATCCTCTCAACTCAATCCTTTCACCACGCTTCAGTGCATTTTTGAGAGAATTGAAGACAGATTCCACCGCAATTTCCGCTTTTACTTTGGTGATATTCAACTGTTCCGAAACACGGTTTACGATGTCCTGCTTTATCACGCCGACCTCCCATAAGTTAGTGAGGGCATTTTACTTGTGGTCCAAATGGCTGTCAAGCCATTTCTATTTACAGGATCTTGCCCCGATGATAGACTCGCGCATCTTCGCGGGATCTTGTGAAAACCCTTGAGTTTTCCGAGATTGATCTGAAACTTGAGTTCAAGGAGATGCTTCATGGCGGTGTTGCCCGATACGTGGATTAAAAAAATGGCCAAGAGCCATGGAATGATTGAGCCCTATGCGGATCAGCGACCGCGAAAGGGTAAAATTTCTTTTGGCGCATCTTCCTATGGATATGATTTCCGTCTGTTTAGCGAATATCTAATTCCCGACTTTGACGGCAGCGAGACGGTAGATCCGAAAAAGATGGATGCGGTCCGCTTTAAGACTTATAGCGGACGCACGTGCCGGATTCCCGCAAACTCCTTTATCCTGGCAAGATCCCTTGAATATTTTCGCATCCCGAGGGACGTTATCGTGACATGTCAGGGCAAATCAACGTACGCGCGGTGCGGAGTGATCGTCAACGTCACACCCCTGGAACCGGAATGGGAAGGCTATCTTACGGTGGCATTGGTTAATGCGGCTCCCGTCCCGGCCATAGTCTATTCCGGAGAAGGCATCGGTCAGTTGATTTTCATGCGCGCGGAAACACAATGCCTTACTTCGTATGCGGATCGCAAGGGCAAGTATCAGGCGCAAAAGCAGATTCGTCTTTCACGCGTGTAGCGAAAACCGCAGGCTGGACTTGAGAAATCCGGGTGTGCCGCGAAGGCCGGGGAATTGGTATTCACGATGGATGTATATGGCTTGGACGAGCGACTCATGAACAACAGAAAAGGGAAAGCCGTTGATTCTAACCTCGTGAAGAAATTGCTCTTGTTGCTGAGCATTCTTCTGATATGCAATTCCTGCGGGTATCGGGTGCGCGGCTCAGGCGGGAAAATGCCGAATGGGATCGAATCGCTGGGCATTCCTACATTCCGGAATTCAACGAGCCAGTATCGGATTGAACAGATCATTTCCAGCGCCGTGCTGAAGGAGTTTTCGCTGCGCACAAAGATTCCCGTCAATTCCAGCAGCACAGGGGTTGATTCCGTGCTCATGGGCGAGATTGTGAGCCTCACCTCGACGCCGGTAACTTTTGGCACACAAAAGGTCGACTCCCAGACCTACGGGGCTACCTTTATGATCTCGGTGCAAATCAGCGCAAAGCTCGTACGTCTGAAAGATTCGGCAGTGCTCTGGCAGAATGACAGCTTCCTGTATCGTGAACCTTACGTTCTGAACGCAAATGTACAGGATTTCTTTTCGGAAGAAAACCCTGCGCTCGAGCGGCTTGCGCTTCATTTTGCTGCAAGTCTGGCAAGCACAATTCTGGAACGGTCGTCGCCTTGAGAATTCAATCTTTGGAAGATCTGGAAAATAGCCTGCGCAATGATGCAGGAATTCGCGTATGCCTGATCCTGGGACCGGAACTGTATCAATGTCAGCTTGCGCTGGATCTGGTAAAACGCACGGTCTTGTCGCCGGGCGCCTTGGCTTTTGACTTCTCTGAATTCTGTGCGGGCGATGGTTCCGCAGATCAAATCATCGGTGCGGCAAATACCTTTCCGATGCTATCCAAAAAAAGACTTGTGCTTGTTACGGAAGCAAACAATCTGCCGGATTCCGACCAAGATGCGTTGCTTGACGCCCTGCCGGGAATCTCTCCGCGCAGCATGCTGGTGTTTTTTGCCGAAGACTTCGATCGGAGAAAAAAATTCTACAAGGCGCTGCAGGATAAATATTGCGTGGCTGAGTTTCCCAAACTGAAGGGACCCGCACTGGAAAAATGGGCGGCCGCCTATGTCCGGAAACAAGGATTCCGGTGCTCCGCCACCGCCATTAAGAAAGTTGTGGAATTGGCCGGATCCGATCTGCACATGGTAGCGGCGGAACTGGAAAAGCTGCTGTTATATGCGGGTGAAGAAAAAAATATTTCTGACAGTGCGGTGGAGACCCTTATTAGCGGAAGCCGCCAACAGAGCATTTTTGAATTAATCAATGCGGTGGGGCGGGCAGACCGCAATGAAGCGCTGCGATCGCTGGCGAATCTTCTGGGGATGGGGGAACATCCGCTGGTTGTGGTTACCATGATGGCACGCCACTGCAGACAGGTACTGATAGCAAAGGATTATCTCGCCAAAAGAGCCAATGCGCGCGAGATAGCAGGGGCCGCACAAATCCCGCCGTTCATGCTGGATCAATTCCTGCGCCAGGCTGGCGCCGCGGACGCTGCCAAAATGCAGGCGATGCACCTGCGTCTCGCCGAAATCGACAGGAAGCTGAAGTCCACTTCAGCGGACGGGCGTATGCTGTTGGAGAATCTTATTTGCGCTCTGGTTTAAGTGGAGATCAACGCAGACATGGATGGCGGAGTTCAAGCCAGAATCCTGGAATAAAGAATTCCGCGATTCTGGCTCCTCGTCCCACCAGCTTAGGCCTTGTTGGAGGCGGCAGATGCTGCATTCAGTCTTTTGGTAAGTCGGGATTTTTGCCGGCTTGCCGCGTTTTTGCTGAGCGCTTTCTTCTGCTGTGATTTGTCCACGATAGCATAAAGCTCAGACAGGGAATTCTTTGCTTCCTCTGATTTTCCGGCTTCCAGCTGATCGTTGAACTGTTTCAGGGAAGTTCTCAAACTGCTGCGATTGCTTCGATTTGTGGCTCGATGCTTCAGATTCTGTCGATGCGCCTTGAGGGCCGAGGCATGATTAGCCATCCTAAGTAACTCCTTCAGGTTTATAACATATGTCCAAGACCGCGGGACGCCCGAGTCCTTTAAAACCCCTTACTTTACAAGCATTTAAGATACATGTCAAATTATATTTTATGATTGACTTCAGTTCCCGGCAGACCTAAAATTTAAATCCTAACATGCGTGTGCGACTACAGCTCAGCTTTATGCCCGTCCTTGCAGGTGCTATTCTACTTCGGCCGTTTTTTCCCTATTTGAGATTGGACCAGATCTTTAGATGAGAAAAGTCCTTCTATCCGACCGTAGTCTGCAGCTATTATTCGGGCCCTTCGACGAAAACGTCAGGTTTCTGGAAGATCTGTTCGGCGTTGCCATTCAGGCTCGAGATTCTTCACTGATCATCGATGGGGAGGAAGAGGATGTAGCATCGCTGGAATCGATCCTGGTTGATTTTTCCGCGTTAGTCGACAAAGGCCATGCCATAGCCAACGGCGATCTCAAGTCGGCATTTAAGCAAATCGCGGCCGATGCCGCCCTTTCTCTTCACGATTTTTTTCCGAAGATGCAACTGCTGACTACGGGAAAGCGTCAGGTAACACCCAAGAGCCCGAATCAACGGCGCTATGTCGAAGCCATTCGAAATAGCGATATCGTGTTTGGCATCGGGCCCGGCGGCACGGGGAAAACGTTTCTGGCTGTTGCGATGGCGATTTCGCACCTGTTTGAAAAAAGTGTTTCTCGAATCGTCCTTACAAGACCTGCGGTTGAGGCTGGAGAGCGCCTTGGATTCCTGCCCGGGGACATTGAAGAAAAAATCAATCCGTACTTGCGGCCTCTCTATGACGCACTCTACTACCTTCTGGATAGCGAAAAAACTCAACGCTATATTGAAGAGGGCACGATCGAAATTGCGCCGCTTGCTTTTATGAGAGGAAGAACCCTGAACGACGCGTTCATCATTCTGGATGAAGCCCAGAATACAACGTCGGAACAGATGAAAATGTTTCTGACCCGAATCGGCATGCGATCCAAGGCTGTTATTACGGGAGATGTTACGCAGATCGATTTGCCCTCCGGGCGAAATTCGGGCCTGATTGAGGCCAAAAATATCCTCGGCGATATCGCGGGACTCTCCTTCTGCTACTTCAACGAAAACGATGTTGTGCGCCACCACCTGGTGCGTTTGATTATAAAGGCCTATCAAAGGCATGCTGAGAACGAGATAGCTCCCGAGGGAAACGGCAAGAATGGCAAAGGATCAAAAAATTAGGCTCGGCATTATTTTCGGCGGAAGATCCGGCGAACACGAAGTCTCCATAACGTCTGCCGCATCCGTAATCAATGCTCTGGATCCGGAAGAATTCGAAATTACGGTTTTCGGCATCACCAAAACGGGCACGCTTGCGAATACATCCGAAATGCGTGCCATGCTGCCTCTGGATGTGCAATCCCGCGTTTATTTAAGTCCGGCCCTTGTGGGCGACGGTTCCAGCATGAGAGTATCGACGGCGTTGCCTGCCGAGGGCCGGGATTCGCGGAGATATCCGGAAATTATTTTCCCGCTGCTGCACGGTCCCTATGGCGAAGACGGCACCATTCAAGGGTTGCTCGAAATCGCGGGACTGCCGTATATCGGCTGTGGCGTCCTTGCCTCTGCTGTCGGGATGGACAAAGATATCATGAAGAGGCTTTTTTTGCAGGCGGAGCTTCCGGTGGCGCCCTTCCGAGCCGTTTTCACGCGCGATCTGGAAAAAAACATGGCATTTCTGAAACAGCTGACGGCCGCAGAATTCGGCTATCCCATGTTTTCAAAGCCGGCCAATCTGGGTTCGTCGGTGGGCATATGCAAAATTCATTCAGGTAGCGAATTTGAGGGTGCGCTGAGACACTCGGCGCAATTTGACCGCAAAATTTTAATCGAAAAGGGAATTGACGGACGCGAACTGGAATGCGCGATTCTTGGGAACGAAAATCCTAAAGCTTCAGTCGTCGGGGAAGTGTTTTCGGCCCACGAATTTTACGACTATAAAGCCAAATACCAGAACCCGGACAGCCGGCTGGAGATTCCGGCGCGCATAGAAGAGGCTAAAGCGGAGGAGATCAGGGAGCTGGCATTACGCTCTTTCAAAGCAATTGACGGCACCGGTTTGGCGCGCGTTGATTTCTTTCTGGAGCGCGAGTCCGGTCAAGTATGGATCAATGAAATAAATACAATGCCGGGATTTACGCCGATTAGCATGTATACGAAGCTCTGGGCGGCAAGTGGTGTGCCTTTCAGCCAATTGGTGCGGCGCCTGGTGCGCTTGGGCGAGGAAAGATTCCGGCAAAGAACAGAACAGAGAATTTCAGAGGGCTAGAACTATTTTTTGTCGCTAAAAATCGTCTTTTTTTCAAAAGCGGCTTTTAACCTAAACGCCTGGCTAGCCAAAGCAGGTGCGGTGCACGGGAGGAAAAGCTTATGAGTGTGCAGATACGTGAGGAGGAACTCCGGGAACAGTTGCTAAAAGATAATGTGGAGTTCCGGCGGCTGGCAGCCGAGCATCAGGACTACGCCGATAAGCTGGAAGATTTGACGAACAAGCATTTTTTAAGTGCGGAAGAACAAGTGCAGGAGAAACTGCTTAAAAAGAAAAAACTGATACTTAAGGACCAGATGTATTCGATGGTCCAGAAGGCACGAAAACAGATGAAATCGGGATCCAGCTAGACAGGACATAGTGCACGCCTGTTTCGTTTAAGGACCGAACGGTGGCGGAAACTGTATTTGTATTCCATTCGGGACATCCGATCCTGTAGGGGATTTGTATCCCGACTCATCGAATATCAAAGGATCGCTAATGGCGCGTGACGCTTATAAATTTTGCATTCCAGTTCTGATCGCAACACTGCTGTTCGTCGTTTCAGGCCATCCGTTATTGGCGCTGATTTGTTTCATCCTTGCGTCCTTTATTTGCTATTTCTTCCGAAATCCCAAGCGCGAAATTCCGCAGGGAAGAAACCTGGTCGTTTCTCCCGCAGATGGGAAGGTTGTCAAAATTTCGCAGAGTCCTGATGGAACGAAGACTATCAGTATATTTTTAAATATATTCAACGTACATGTGAACCGCTCCCCGATATCCGGCCGATTGGAACAGCTCGAATATATGCGAGGCAAGTTCAAAGTTGCCTTTGATGAGGAAGCCTCCAAGGTCAACGAGCAGAATATCCTTACTATTTACAGCCAGGACATGAAAGTGGTTGTGCGGCAGATCGCTGGGCTGATTGCCCGACGTGTGATATGCTGGAAGAAACCGGGAGAAAGCCTGGAGCGCGGAGAATTGATCGGTTTGATCCGTTTCGGATCCAGAGTGGATATAGCGCTTCCGGAACGTGTCAGGATTCACGTCAAAATCGGCGACCGTGTGCAGGGCGGCAATTCCGTTCTTGGAGACTATGAATGAAAGAGCCGGCTGACGAAAAACTATCCGGTGACGCGGTTCCACGGCGTAGGCGTCTGGGGCGCAGTGTGTTTGTGCTGCCAAGCCTTTTCACCGTGGGAAATATTTTTTGCGGCTATTATGCAATTCTGGCAACCATGTACGGCAATTTCGGACAGGCTGCGCATGCAATCGGAATCGCCATAATTCTGGATATGCTCGACGGGCGCATCGCCCGGCTGACAAATTCCAGCACGGGGTTCGGATTACAGCTGGATTCGCTGGCCGACGTGATCTCTTTTGGGATCGCGCCGTCCGTACTTGCACTGGTATGGGGGCTGTCTACCGTCGATTACAGGCTGGCATGGATTGCAGCTTTTACGTTTACGATCTGCGGTGCCATGCGCCTGGCCCGCTTTAATGTGCAAGCCGGAAATCTAAAGCACTTTGTCGGCCTGCCCATTCCCGCGGGAGGCGGAGCGATCGCCGCAATCGTCCATTTCTTTTCGGACCCGATCCGGAATCCCGTGGGATCCAACCTGATGGTTGCGGCGGTGTTTTTGCTTGCATTTCTGATGATAAGCACCATCCGATATAGCAGTATGAAACATCTTACCCTGGGAAAAAAATCGCACTTTACCATCCTGGTAATAGCATTGCTGCTCGCGCTGATAGTTTACCTTTCAAAGCCGACGCTACTTGCCCTTGCAGTTGCCTATGTGATCTCCGGACCGGTTTCCCGGATTTATGGGATATTGCGCCGCAAAAAACCGGGCGAAGAAATGACGCTTGCCGATTCCATGCAGCATCGCTGAATATTCTGAAGGGCGGCTGGAGGATGGGATCAGCAATCGCAATCAAGGTCTTTTCAGAAGCTGCAGCCGCATCCTTTATTCGCACCCGTTATGCCTGTATATGAGGCTGAAGCCATAGTTCTCCGTCAATACGCGCTTTCCGATTCGGATCGCATCATCGTATTTATCACAAGAGAATTTGGGAAAATACGGGCGGTTGGCAAGGGAGTGAAGAAGCCAAAAAGCCGTTTTGCCGGTTCCCTTGAACCTTTTAATCATATCCGTTTGGAGTTCTATGGAAGAGAAGGTCAAGATCTCAGCCAGATACGGCACGCGGAACTCATTCACTCCTACTTGGGAATTAATCCCAGTTTGGAGCAGATCTACGCCTATAGCTATTTCGCGGAAATAGCTAATGAAATTGTTCAAGACAACCAACCTAACTACCCGTTGTTTAGGCTTCTATTGGGCTCATGGAGGCGGGGGCAAAGAATGGCATCAACCCCGCTCTGGTGCACTATTTTGAGATCTGGTGCCTTAAATTGAGCGGATTATTTCCCAATTATGCCTATTGCTCAAATTGTGGTAAGTGTGTTAAAGATGATGGGTTTTTTGCATGGATTGAAGTCGGTCAAGCCCGGTGTAATGCTTGCGCTCAAGGACGGGGAATGAGGATTGGGGCGCCTGCAGCCGCGGCTTTAACATTAATAGCAAAGCTTCCGCCGGAACAATTTGTGGCGCAGCCCTCTTTCGAAGGACGCCGCCAGGGAAATCGAGCGGCTATCCCAACGGCTCCTGGCTTTGCACCTGGAAAAGCAGCTAAAATCCTATCGGATTTTAAGAGAAGCTCTTCAAAGCCCGTAGAAAAATGATGCGACCGAAAAATATACAGCAAATTATTTTGACTCTGGAGCGGTTCTGGGACCGGCAGGGGTGTGTTTTGCAGCAGCCCTATGATGTGGAAGTGGGCGCGGGCACGATGGCGCCTGAAACTTTTTTGCGGGTGCTGGGACCGGAGCCTTACCGCGTTGCGTATGTCATGCCCTCCCGGCGTCCGACGGATGGGCGCTATGGCGACAATCCCAACCGCGTGCAAAAACACCACCAGTATCAGGTGATCCTGAAACCTGCACCCAAAAATGTTCAGGATCTCTATCTGCAAAGCCTGTCTGCGCTTGGCATTGATTTGAAAGAGCATGATCTTCGATTTGAAGAAGACAATTGGGAATCCCCGACTTTGGGAGCGTGGGGAATCGGTTGGCAGGTATTGCTGGATGGCTTGGAGATCACGCAGTTCACATATTTTCAACAGGCTGGCGGCATCGATTTGGATCCCATCAGCGCTGAAATCACCTATGGACTTGAGCGCATCGGGACATTTATCGCGCAGGTGGACAGCATCTATGACCTGCAGTGGTCAAACACAGTCACCTATCGGGATATTCGACATCGTGAGGAAGTCGAATTTTCGCAGATACAATTTTGAGGCAGCCAATGTCGATATGCTGTTCAAGCTTTTTTCTCTGTATGAAGAAGAAAGCAAGCGATTGCTGAACATGGATTTGGTGCTTCCTGCCTACGATTATTGTCTTAAATGCTCGCACACATTTAATCTGCTGGATTCCCGGGGCGCTATCAGCGTCACAGAGCGCGTTGGCATTATCGCGCGCGTGAGACAACTCGCATGTGAAGTGGCCAGGCGCTACCTCGCAAGCCGGGAGAAGCAGGGATTTCCGCTGCTCGAATCGCGCAAAATTGCGCAACCCGAGCCGGCCTAGTTATCGGATATGGAAAAATCGGAACTTGTTGTGGAGTTTGGAGTCGAAGAAATTCCGGCTTCAATGCTTGAAGACGCAGCGCGTCAATTGGCGGAATTTCTGGTGGAGTCGCTCAAGGCGCAACGGCTGCCCGTGGGTGAGGCTGAGCGCTTGTACACACCGCGGCGCATCATCGCGGCGATACGGGATATTCCGGTGTGTCAGGATGATCTGGTCGAATCCATTGTGGGACCGCCCAAGAGCGTTGCGTATGACGCCGCGGGTGTGCCGACAAGGGCGGCGCTGGCCTTCGCGCAGAAGAACGGGGTGCATGCGTCCACAGCTCAAAATCGTTCAAACTCCAAAAGGCGAATATCTTTCCATCGAGCGCAAAGTTCGTGGCGAGAAAACCCACAAAATCCTCGAAACGCTTGTTGCCGTCCGCTATCGGGAAAATCCAGTTTCCCAAAACCATGCACTGGAGTGCCGACAATTTTCGGTTTGTTCGGCCGCTCCGCTGGATTGTAGCCCTTTTCGGCGGGGCGCGCGTCCGCTTTAAAATCGCCGATATCGCATCCTCGCACTTCACGGTCGGGCACCGGTTTCTGGGTAAACCCAGAATCGTGGTTTCTTCGCTTTGATTCTTTGAAGGAAAAGCTGCGCGAAAACTCCGTTTTGGTGGATCCGCAGGAGCGCCTGGCTCGCATTAGGTCTGAGCTCGAGCGTGAGGCACTGAGCTTGCGGGGGGCACCTCTTGGATGATCCGGAGCTGCTGAAAACGGTCGTGAACCTGAATGAGATGCCCTCGGTCATCCGCGGATCATTCGAACAGCGTTTTCTTTCTCTGCCCCAAGAAATCCTTATTACGGTCATGCGGGAGCATCAGAAATATTTTTCCGTCCTGAACGACACACAAGAGTTGTTGCCGGTCTTTTTGGCGGTCGTGAATCTTCAATCGGATGCCAAAGGCAACATCCGGACGGGCCACGAAAGGGTATTGCGCGCCAGGCTTGCGGACGCAGCCTTTTTCTGGGATACCGACCGTAAAATCCCGCTGGGGAACCGTGAATCCTCTCTCAAAAACGTGCTGTTCCAGGAAAAGCTCGGTTCCTACTACGACAAGACCCAGAGATTGCTCGCCCTGCTTCCTAAGGTCGCTCCGGTTCTCGGCAGGGCGGACCTGTTGGCGGACCTGGAAAGCGCAGCCCATTTGTGCAAATGCGATCTGATCACCGAAATGGTCAAGGAGTTTACGGATTTGCAGGGAGTGGTCGGCGGCCTTTATGCGCGTGCCGAGGGATACCCGGAGCCGGTATGGCGCGCCATTTACGAACAATACTAGCCCAAAATCTTCGAATTCTCCGTCTCCGACTTCCGCTACCGGCGCGATCCTGGCGCTCCTGGATCGCCTGGACACGGTGTGCGGCTGCTTCGGCGTCGGGTTGATCCCTTCAGGTTCAGGCGATCCCTTTGCCGTCCGGCGCCAGGGAAATGGCATCCTAAAGATTATTTTTGACCATGGATTGAGTGTCTCTTTGGACGCTCTGATCCAATGGAGCCTGGACACCCACGGCCGTGCATCGGATCAGACGGCCGGAGATTTGCGGGAGTTTTTCGAAGGACGCCTGCGCTTTCTGTTCGAGGAAATGGGATTTGCCTATGATTGCGTCAATGCCGTTCTTGCGGCCGGCTTTGATGATCCGCTGGACGCGCTGGAAAGATTGCGTGCTCTGCAGGCACTGCGGGATGAGCCGGATTTCTTATCTCTGGCATCGAACTTCAAGCGTATAGTGAACATTGTGACTCAGGCGGGGCAGGACGGCGGCGATCTCGAGGAATCTCTGCTTCAGGATCCGGCAGAGCTGGCCTTGTGGCAGGGCTATCTCCGCGTGCAACCCGAAGTTCAGGCTGCAGGCAAAAGCCATGACTACGGCGCTGCGCTGCGTGCGCTCGCCTCCATGCGGGGCGTGGTCGATGAATTTTTTAAAGCAGTCATGGTCATGGCCGAGGACGCGGCGATTCGAAAAAACAGGATCGCCCTGTTGCATTCGCATTTCACAGCTTTTTATCAGCGTCGCGGATATTTCCAAAATCGTGATCTCGCCAGAAAGCTCAATTTCAGTTTTGAGGGATTCTATCCAAATCAATCCGGATGATCGCCTCAGCCGGCGCCATCCAATTTGAGGAAAGAAAGATGATCTCCAAAGGACAGAAAATCGAGCCTGCGCAGGGGAAGCTGGGTGTCATGCTTCCTGGAATGGGCGCCGTCACCTCTACATTTATTGCAGGAGTGGAAGCTATTAAAAAGGGTATCGCGAAGCCCATCGGATCGCTTACTCAAATGGGGACTATCCGTTTGGGCAAAGCGCACGGACAATCGCATCCCTAAAATCAATGAATTCATACCGCTTGCGACTCTTGAGGACCTGGTGTTCGGGGGATGGGATTTATTCTCCGATAATATCTACCAGGCCGCAGCCAAGGCCGGAGTCCTGGAACGGAGTCTGATTGACAGTATCCGTCCCGCCCTGGAAGCAATCAGCCCAATGGCCCGCAGTCTTTGACAAAGCCTATGTTCGGCGGCTGGACGGAACAAACGTGAAAAAGGCTGCCAACAAAATGGAACTTGCCAACCAGCTTCGAGACGATATCAAAAACTTTCAAAAGAAGCACAACCTGACCCGCACTGTCATGGTCTGGTGCGGAAGCACAGAAATCTTTCTGAAACCCTCTGCCGTGCATCAAACCATCGAAAGCTTTGAGCAGGGATTGCGAAGAACGATCCCGATATTGCGCCGAGCATGATTTATGCCTATGCGGCGATCAAATCCGGTGTCCCTTACGCGAACGGCGCTCCCAATCTCTCGGCGGATATCCCGGCTCTGATGCAGCTTGCCAAGGATCTGAGCGTTCCCATTTGCGGCAAAGACTTCAAAACCGGGCAAACCCTCATGAAAACCATTCTCGCCCCGGGTTTGAAGGCCAGGCTGCTTGGACTTAACGGATGGTTTTCAACCAACATTCTGGGAAACCGGGACGGAGAAGTCCTGGACGATCCGGAAGCGTTCAAGACCAAAGAAGAAAGCAAGCTTTCGGTCCTCGAGCATATCCTCCAACCGCAGCTGTATCCGGATTTATACTCCAACTATACGCACAAAGTCCGCATCAATTACTATCCGCCGCGCGGAGACAACAAAGAAGGATGGGATAACATCGACATTTTCGGATGGCTCGGATATCCCATGCAGATCAAAGTCGATTTCCTCTGCAGGGACTCCATCCTGGCGGCGCCGATCGTATTGGATCTGGTGATGTTCCTTGATCTTGCCAGCCGATGCGGCATGAGCGGCATTCAGGAATGGCTGTCGTTCTATTTCAAGAGCCCGATGTGCGCACCGGAACTGTACCCGGAGCACGACCTGTTCATCCAGCTGATGAAGCTCAAAAACACCCTGCGCTATTTAAAGGGAGAAGAGCTGATTACGCATCTGGGAACGGAATACTACGATTAGAAAAGCAGATTGGGCGATTGACGATTGAAAACACGTGCGTGTCCTTCAAATCGTCAATCGCCCTTTTTTTATGCGGTGTGCGAAATTGTCTGCTCGGATCCTAGTGCCGCCTGCGCCGCAGCAAGACGCGCAATGGGCACGCGGTACGGCGAGCAGGAAACATAGTTGAGTCCGACCCGGTGGCAGAAAATAACGGAAGAGGGCTCTCCGCCGTGTTCTCCGCAGATCCCGACCTTCAGTTCCGGCCTTGTTTTTCTCCCCCGATCCGTTCCCATCTGCACCAGCTGACCAACGCCTTCCTGATCCAGAACCTGGAACGGATCATCCTTGAAAATACGGTTCTCAATATAAAAGGGCAGGAACTTGCCCGAGTCGTCCCGGGAAATCCCATAGGTGGTTTGAGTGAGATCGTTTGTGCCAAACGAGAAGAACTCCGCCACCTCGGCAATGCGGTCCGCAGTTAGGGCAGCGCGTGGCAATTCAATCATGGTGCCAACCAGATATTCGACTTTTAGATTGGCTTTGCCGAAGACTTCCGCGGCGACCCTGCGCACGGTATCGCTCTGCAGTTTCAGTTCCTTTACATCCGCAACGAGCGGGATCATAACCTCAGGCAGCACCTTAATCCCTCTTTTTTGCACATTGACCGCCGCCTGGAAAATCGCCTGGGCCTGCATCTCGGTTATTTCCGGAAAGACAACGCCAAGGCGGCATCCGCGATGGCCAAGCATGGGATTAGCCTCATGCAGGGACTGCACGGTATCCCAAAGATGTTTGGCGTTCACCTTCAGTTTGCGCGCCAGCTTGTGCGTTTCTTCTTCGCCGTGCGGCAGGAATTCGTGAAGCGGCGGATCCAGGGTCCGAATAGTAACGGGCAACCCGTTCATTGCCTTGAATATTCCTTCAAAATCCTTGCGCTGGAGCTTGATCAACTCGCTGAGCCCTCCTTTGTACAAACGCTTGGGCTCTTCTATATCCTTTTTAAGCTTATTGCGGCTTTCCTGGATCTCCTTGCGTTTCTTGGGCGAAGCCGCACGGCTCAGTTCGAGCTCCAATGCATTCAGTTCACGCTCAAGCCGTTTGTAATCCAGCGAGCCGAGGATCATCTGGCGCACGTGGTCGATTCGATCTCCGGCAAAAAACATATGCTCCGTCCGGCACAAACCAATCCCTTCGGCGCCGAAGGATCGGGCTATGGCGGCATCCGCGGGGGTGTCGGCATTCGTGCGGACTTTCATCTTGCGGACCTTGTCGGCCCACTGCATCAGCTGGTGGAAATCGGCGCCCAATTTGGGATCGATCACGGGAGCCTGGCCCAGGATCACGTGTCCGCTCGTTCCATCCACGGTGATCCAATCGCCGCGGACCACGCGCACACCCTTCACGGTGAATTCGTTGCGTGCGTAGTCAATTGCAATCTCTCCGGCTCCCACGATGCAGGGCTTGCCCCAACCGCGCGCCACAACGGCCGCGTGGCTTGTGGGGCCTCCGGTAGATGTGAGGATGGCCTGAGCCGCGTCCATGCCGCGAACGTCTTCCGGTGAAGTCTCGCGCCTTACCAGAATCACCTGTTCGCCCTTTTCCTTCCAGAGTTCAGCCTCTTTGGGCGTAAAGACCACTCGACCGGAAGCGGCTCCCGGACTCGCGTTTATTCCTGTAGCCAATACCTTCAATTTGGCTTTAGGATCGATCATTTTGTGCAAAAGCTGGTCGAGATCACCGGCAGGAATCCGCATGATAGCAGTGCGCTCGTCGATCAAGCCCTCTTTCACCATTTCAACGGCAATCCTTACGCCCGCAGGACCCGTGCGTTTGCCATTTCGGGTCTGCAGCATCCAGAGCTTCCCGCGCTCAACCGTGAATTCCAGATCCTGAAGATCGCGGTAATGGCGTTCGAGTTTATCGGCAACCTGAACAAACTGGTCATAAATCTGGGGCATATCTTCTTTAAGTTCGTCGATATGCTTCGGCGTCCGAATGCCTGCCACGACATCTTCGCCTTGCGCGTTGGCGAGGTAATCTCCGAACAGCTTCTTTTCTCCGGTGGCAGGATTTCGCGTAAAAGCGACGCCCGTACCGCAATCGTCGCCCATATTGCCGAAAACCATTGTGACTACATTGACGGCGGTTCCTAGAGTGTCGGGAATTTTTTCTCGCCGCCGGTAGGCGATGGCGCGATCTCCGTTCCATGAGCGAAAAACGGCTTTGATGGATTCTTCAAGCTGCTGATATGGATCCGCGGGAAAATCAGCGCCGGTTTCTGAGCGAATGATTTTTTTAAACTCCCGGCACACGGCAGCAAGATTTTCGGAGCGGAGATCCGTGTCGGCCTTTGCGCCGCATGATTTCTTTATCTTGCCCAAAGCGTGCTCAAACAGATCTCCATCCACCCCCAGCACGATCTTGCCGAACATCTGGATGAATCTGCGATAGGCATCCAATGCGAATCTTTCATTCGAGGTCAGACTGGCAAGGCTACGGACGGTTTCGTCATTGAGACCAAGATTCAAGACAGTGTCCATCATTCCGGGCATGGAAAACTTGGCGCCGGATCTTACGGAGACCAGCAACGGATTCGAAATGCTGCCGAATTCCTTCCCTGTGGAATTTTCTACCTTTTTGAGCGCGGAAATAACCTGATTCCACATCCCTTCGGGAAATTGCGATTTCCCGGAGTAGTATAAGTTACAGGCTTGTGTCGTTATGGTAAAACCCGGAGGCACTGGCAAGCCTGCGTTGGTCATTTCTGCCAGGCCGGCCCCTTTTCCCCCAAGCAGATCCTTCATTTCTCCGTTGCCATCGGCTTTCCCGTTGGCAAATAAATAGACATATTTAGTGGACATTCATAATCTCCTGCATTAAGCATTCGCTGCCGTCGTGAATAAAGAACACTTGATAATACATCAAAACCGGGCGCCGATCATTACCTAAATGGCCGAAATGCGAAGAGTTTGGGGTCATTTTGGGGGAGGATTTGCTGGGGAAGAGGTGTTTTCCCCAGCCTGGGCCCGGCGCCCCGGCAAGCCGGAACGTATCGGACCGCAGGCTGAGTTTAGCTTCTCGAATAGCCTGACGTTCTTATCGGCAGCCGGCCGGATTTCATTCAAATTTATTTCTTAGTATCGGTCTGCAGCGTCGTTTTAAGCTTCTGCAGTTCACGCTCGAGATCGCGCACCTTGCGGACCAGATTCGGCAATTTGGTAAACGCGGCAACCGCACGCAGCCACGTTGCATTTTCAAAGGCCGGCGAACCGGACATCACCGCTCCGGCTGGAATATCGTGGGAGGTTCCGCTCTGCGCTGTGATGACAGCCTTGTCCCCGACCTCCAGGTGGCCGGCAAATCCGGCCTGTCCTCCGACCCACACGCCATTCCCGATATGCGTGGATCCTGCAACTCCGACCTGCGCCGCCAGAACAGAGTGTTCCCCTACGCGGGAACCATGGCCTATCTGAACCAGGTTGTCCAGTTTTGCACCGCGGCGAATAACGGTATCCCCAACGGCAGCGCGATCTATTGTCGTATTGGCGCCCACTTCAACGTCGTCTTCAATCACAACGCATCCGCTCTGGCAGATCTTGTAAAAGATCCCGTCTTTGGTGGGAGCGAAGCCAAATCCATCGCTGCCGATTACGGCTCCATTCTGCAGTATGACGCGGTTGCCAATCCGGCACCATTCGCGAACGATCACGGAAGCGTGGAGCACGGACGCATCGCCGACCGTCACACCGGGATACAGCACCACATGCGGATGGAGAACGACCCCGCAGCCAATGCGGCATCCTTTGCCGATCACCGAGTATGCTCCGATGCTCGCATTCATGCCGATCTGAACATCTTCGCCGATTATGGCGGTTGGATGTATGCCGGGAGCCGGCGGCACAGGCACGAAGAAAATCTCGAGGGCACGGGCAAACGCGAGGTAAGGATCGTCCGTGCGCAGGCTCGGAATCGGCACCGGAGGAATGTCCTCTCCAAGAATAATTGCGGACGCGCGGGTATCTGCAATATGGCTGATGTATTTCCGGTTTGAAACGAATGTGAGATCTCCCGGGCCGGCTTCATCAATGCCTGCCACGCGAACAATCTCCTCATCCGTATCTCCAATCCACCGGCATCCGATTATTTGAGCGATTTGGGAAACCTTCATAGCTAGGTATGGTAGTATTAGGCACCCGCAGGCGTCAAGGAGAGGCTGTTTTGGATTTCACGAACCATTCGGAGGATCAGGAGCCGGAAGGATTTCGCGCGCCGGAAAGCAGGATCACCCGTGCCGCTTTTTCGGTCGGCATTGCGGTCTTGATCAGCCGTTTCCTCGGGCTTGTGCGTGAAATAGTCCTTGCCAGATATTTCGGCGCCGGGCTTCACACGGATGCATTCAATGTCGCATATAGAATCCCAAATCTGCTGCGTGATCTTTTCGCCGAAGGAGCGTTGAGTTCCGCGTTTGTGCCGACATTCATCCGGCGTATGACTCAGGATGGCAAAGAACAGGCATGGCTGCTTGCCAATCGCGTGCTGAGCGCTCTGTTGGTGATTGTGGGCGCCCTGACTCTGATTGTTTTTTTCGGCGCCAGGTTTTTTGTTTATTTGCTGGCCTCAGGATACGCATCCATCCCTGAAAAGTTTGAATTAACGGTGCAAATGACGCGAATCATGTCGCCGTTTCTTCTGTGGATCTCTCTGGCTGCGGTTGCAATGGGGTTGCTCAACGCCTGTGGCCGGTTTTTTGTTCCGGCCATGGCTTCGTCGGCTTTCAATATTTGCTGCATCCTGGCAGGAATTTTTCTGTCGCCTTTAATGTCGCATTGGGGCCTGCACCCGGTTGTTTCCATGGCTATCGGCGCCCTGGTTGGAGGGGCGAGCCAGTTTTTCGTTATGATGCCTTCGGCGTATGCCGCCGGTTTTCGCTATCGCTTCATCCTCGATTTTTCTGATCCGGGACTTCGGCATATCGCGCACCTTATGCTCCCGGCCGTGGTCGGCCTGTCGGCCATGCAAATCAATATTGTGGTCGACTCTCAGATCGCCTCCGTTTTTGGGAATGGGCCTGTATCGTGGCTGAACTACGGCTTCCGGCTGATCCAATTTCCCATCGGCGTTTTCGGTATTGCCATTGCCACAGGCACAATGACGACGGTTTCGCATTATGCGGCATTGAACGTGAAAGACAAGCTTTGCCAGGCTGTTGATACCAGTCTGAAACTAGCAGCCTGCCTCGCATTTCCGGCAACGATCGGTTTGATGGTATTTCGCCGTGAGATTGTCCAATTGCTTTTTGAGGGAGGTCTCTTTCTTCCCGAACATACACAGAAGACCAGCCAGGTTGTTTTGCTGTACGCCCTGGGATTGTTTTCATACTCGGCAGTCAAAATACTGGTGCCGGTTTTTTATGCGTTGGATGATGCCCGCACGCCGGTTCGAATTAGCCTGATCAGCGTAGCAGTAAAAATTGCTCTCAGTTTTGCATTCTTTATTCCCCTCGGATTTCTTGGGCTGCCGTTAGCTACGTCTGCCGCTTCCTGGCTGAATCTGGCGCTGCTTTGGAATCGTTTGCGGCGCCGGACCTGTGTTTCCGGCGGAATGCCGGAAGCAGGCGCCTATCTCCGCATCGCGCTGGCTTCGGCCGCTATGGGAACGCTTGCCCTGCTGACGTTTTATGCCACGGGAGCGCTTTTTCCGGCATCTGATATCCTTGGGCGGCATCTCAGCCTCGGACTGGCGATACTCATCGGTTGTGCATCTCTTTTTCCGCTGTATCGAATATTCCGCGTTCACGAAGCAAAAGAGGTAGTTCGCTTGGCAGCTCTGCTGTTGAGGAAGATCCGATGAGCCGAGACTATTTGGCCGAGTTCAAAAATTTCTTACGCATAGAAAAAGGGCATTCGCCGAATACCGTAACGGCCTATACCCATGATTTGGAAACGCTTTTTGAATTCTGCCGGAAACAGGGCTGGGATATCACGCAGCTTGGGAGGGAAGATATTCTCGGCTGGAGCCGGCATTTGCTACGCGAGGGGCTTTCAGCCAGATCAACGGGCCGATCTCTCAACGCAGCCCGCAGCTTTTTCCGGTTCCTCCTGGGAGATCGAATTATCTCCGCAGATCCTACGGAACAGCTTGAGACGCCACGATCTCTTAAACCGCTGCCCAGGTTTTTAAGCAAAGAGGAAGTGGAGAACTTGCTGGCCGCGCCGGAAGTGGACACGCCGCGGGGAAGCAGGGATCGCGCGATGCTTGAAATTCTCTATGCTTCGGGCCTTCGCGTCAGCGAACTGATCCAACTCAACATGACACAGGTGGACCTCAATTTAGGAATCATCTCGTGCATGGGGAAGGGAAGCAAAGAAAGAATCGTGCCCATCGGTTCGACCGCGCAATCCAGGGTAGAGGAATATATCCGCAAATACCGTTCCACACTGCTCAACAAAAGAAAAAGCAACTATCTCTTTGTGACCAGCAGAAGCGCGCGCATGAGCCGCCAGGGCATTTTGGAAAATAATTCGGCGGTACGGTCTTAAGGCAAACATAAAAAAGCCATTGGCTCCCCACATGCTCCGGCACAGCTTTGCCACGCACTTGCTCGAAAACGGAGCGGATCTTCGTTCGGTGCAGCTCATGCTTGGGCATTCCGATATATCCACGACCCAGATATATACGCATATTACGCGAGAGCGCTTAAAGCAGGTGTATAACAGGTTCCATCCAAGGGCCTGAATACTGATTCCAGATTCTCGATTCCAGATTCCAAATTGCATTTAATCTGGAATCTGGAATTTGAAATCTGGAATGGATGATATCCCCGCCCTTCTGCTACCACCTCGCTACAAAACTCCGCGAGAAATGAGGGTCAGGTTCGAATGGAAAAAAGCAACGCAAATCCGGAGGCGCCGAAAATCATGTTGGGCGCCCATGCGGCCAAAACAGGAACCAGCAGGCCGTACGCACCCAGGGTTTCAAATACTCCCGAAATTCCCCAAAACGTAATGGCGATGCCAATGCTAATTCCAATGCCGTAGAAAGCCCCTTTTTTGCCCATTGAGAAAGAGAACGGAATTCCCAGCAGCGCCATGATAAGGCAACTCAGAGGAAAAGCAATTTTCTTATGAAGCTCGACCTGGAGTTCCGTCGCGTTGTAGCCCGATTTTTTTAGATAGCTGATATAGCTGCGTAATTCGAAATATTTCAGTTTCGACGACTCTTTCGGCTGAAATATTTCGCGTTCAAAATATCCCGCCTTTTCGGGAAAGCGGATCTTTTCGCTCTTAATTTTTCTAAATCCGGATTGTGCGGACAGATAATCCCGAATCCAGCCGTCTTCTAAAATCCACACTCCGGCATTGTCGATATGAGCGCGCGCTGCGTAGATCCGCCTGCGGATTTGAACCCCTGCCAGGTCCGTGTCGAAGACATTGAGGTTTACAAACGAGTCCTGGTTGCTGTCGAAATACGCATAGTTATAAATCCGGCCCGATTCCCCGAAAATCCACTTTCTCTGCATGCGACTCGACGTTTGAGGAGGCCTGCCCTTTATCATATTTCGTATGTTTTCCTGGCGCACGTTTGCGAAGGGAAGTATGTAGTCCTGCAACAAAAAGATGCCGCCGCAGAATCCCGCGGCCACAAGAAAAATGGGAAGAGAAATACGGTACAAGCTCCATCCGCCCGCTTTAATGGCGGTAATCTCCGAATTTTTTTCCAGAATCCCGAAATTTATCAGGATGGCAAGCAGAATCGAAACCGGCACTACAATCATCAATATTTGCGGCGTAAGAAAGGTGAAATAATCCAGGACGCTGTAAATGGAGATGTGGTTTCGAATAATATCTTCCAGCAAATCGAACAGGGTGAGCAGCACAAACAAAGTGCCGCAGGTTATCAAGGCCCAGAAGAAATAAACAAAAAATCCCCTGGAGATATAGAAGTCAAGGACTTTGGGAAACCTGAAACGGGCATACCTGCCGGTCGATGCAGGACGATCCGCCGCCGCAGCGAGACTACGCGATCTTGCCGCCGGCAACCTTTGGAATATTGTTGCCAGTTTAAAATGCCACAGAAATCTTGATACGGGTTGCATGAATCTGAAGCCGTGTTCCACCTTGGAGAATAGGATCAAGCCCATCGCCGACAAAAGAAAATTGGCGCTCCAAGCCCCCCAAAATGGGCTTATTTTTCCTACTTGAGCGAGTCGAAGTCCGTTAAAAAAAAGGACATAAAAGACAATGACGGTTAAAAGGCTGAGCGCAAACCCGGAAGTTCGGCTTCCTTTTGCAGGGCCCGCCGCCAGTGCAAGACCAAGCAGCGCAAACGGGAAAACCACAAAAGGCAGTGCAATCCGCTTGTGCAGTTCCACGAGCTGCATGGTTTTAAGATTTTGCGGAGATTTGCGGAAATTGCGCCACAAAAATCCCGTCTTTTGCTCTGCAACCTTCTTGGGCGTCAGCGCGGCGGTTGGGGCGGTATCGGCGCTTTTTTTCAACCGGATGGGGATCTCCAGGGAGGAAAACCGGATCATGTCGTCCTTGTTTGGCTCCTCGGTTTTGACCGAGTAGCTTGCGCCCTGATCGAGATGAAGCTGAAGCCGTTCCTTTGAAGAATCGCCAATCCATGATCCGTAGCGGGCAATGATCGCGCGCGGCGATTTTGGATCGGAATTATCCGCCAAAAAGACCCTATTCCAATGCTGCTTGTCGGAAGACAAGTCGTCTACATAAAAGACAGCGCCTGGAAATTCCTCATTAAAGACACGAGGTCGCACCATCGAGGTTGCCAGCGAAAGGTTGGCATCATTCATCATCCGGCTGACAAACAAATTCGTCCTAGGCAGGATCACAAGGGACAAAAAGGCGGTGGCGCAGCCCACGGCTACCCCGAAGAGCAGGACAAACCGCAACAGGGAGCGCATGGGGATGCCGCATGCGCGCATGGCGGTAATCTGGCTTTCACCCGAGAGGCCGCTGAATCCAATCAATATTCCGATAAGATAGGCCAGCGGAAGGGAAAATATGAGGATTCCCGGAAGCACTGCGGCGCCGACGGATAGAACAATTGCGATAGAAGCATTTCCGCCAAGGAGAAGCTCGGAACGACTACCGATGAACTCGAAGAACAGCACGAAAGTCAGGACGAGAAGTGCGATAAGGAAAGGCGGAATGATTGCGCGATATAATAGTCGGCTAAGCGTCCGTATCATCACAGGCAAAAGACTAACACAGCATAGGGGATTATTACACAACCTATTGCAAACAAAGGCTCTTTTTGCAATGAACCTGCAGCCGCTCTGCTTAAAATTCCATAGCGCATCGACTTCTGATAAGATATATTATGTCAACTCACGCTAATGCGCCGGATGGCAGGAAATGCCTGGAACCATGCAGGATTTCATGGTTCCCTTGCATGCACTGAATGAGGGTGGATGCTCTGCTCCGCAAACGCTACATCTTGTATTTGCCGAGATCATCCGGATTCAAGTTTTCGAGCCACTTTTTGATGTCTTCAGGCGTGCTGTGCTGAGCGGATATATGTATTCGCAGTAGTGCTGGAGGATTTGGACAGAACATCGTCCGTTACAAAAATCGGAGAATCCGTGCGCAAAGCCAGAGCAATGGCGTCGGAGGGCCTTGAATCCACCGTGATGACCTTCCCGCCGGCGTTCAAGAAAATCAAAGCATAAAAGGTGTTGTCCTTGAGTTCGGTGACTACAATCTTGGTTACTTTTACGTCGAGGTGATTCAGCAGCCCCTTTATTAGATCATGGGTCATCGGACGCGGCGTGTCCACCTTTTCGATCTGCAACGCAATCGCATTGGCTTCGAAAATCCCAACCCATATGGGAAGCAAGGTATCGCTGGCAGCCTGCTGCAGAACAACAATGGGAGAATTGGTGAGCGGGTCCATCATCAGGCCTTTTATTTTAAATTCAATTTCCTTCATGATTTCTCCCCCGGTCCGGCGATTGAATCCAAACCCCCTTCAGGCTGTTTGGGCTGAATCCCGTAATTTCTACTTTAATAAACCGGCCTATCTGCGCTTCAGGCCCGTCAAAATTGACAATTTTGTTGTTGCTTAGCCGTCCCATGAAGCGAAATCGGCTTCGAGCGTTACCTTCTACGAGCACTTCGAATTGCCGGCCCACATAGGCAGAATTTCTGTTGTATTGGATCAGCTTCTGCTTCTGCTGAATCTGATCGAGTCGTCTTCCCTTCTCCTCTTCCGATATCTCACCCGGAAAGTCCACGGCTGCAGTATGAGGCCTCGGTGAATATTTGAAGGAGAAAGCACTATCGTATTGTACCTCATCGAGAAGACTGAGAGTATCCTGAAAATCCGATTCGGACTCGCCGGGAAAACCTGCAATGAGATCGGTGGATATTGCGATTGCGCGCGGGGCATTCTGAATTTTTCGGATGATCTTTAAATAGCTTTCCCGTGTATAACCGCGCCGCATTGCCTTAAGGACACGCGTGGAACCGCTTTGAACGGGAAGGTGAATATGATTGCAGACCGGCTCGCAGGAAACCATAACTTCCAGCAGTTCATCCGAGAAATCGCTTGGATGAGGGGAAGTAAAACGGATGCGTTTGATGCCCTCGATTTTGGCTGCGCGCCGCAATAATTCCGCAAAACTCACATTATTGTCGGACCGGTCCCAATAAGAATTTACGGTTTGTCCCAAAAGAACGATTTCGCTATACCCATTTGCGGCAAGGTCCTCGATTTCGCGAAGAATATCGGTGCTATCCCGCACTCTCTCTTTGCCGCGTGCAAGAGGCACAACGCAAAAAGCGCATTGACGGTTGCAGCCTTCGCTGATGGTCACGTTCGCGCGCCACGGACTGCCGCGCAGAATATAGGGCGTCTCGCAGCGGGCTGGGCGATTCATCGGTTCGCAAATCCACGATCGGCACCGGGGAGTTCTCACCGAGTTCGACCAGATGACCCATAACGTGCCCTTTTTGCGGGCCCGCCAGGATGTTCACATACGGGGCTCGTTTCAGTATCCTGTCTCTCTCGAGCTGAGTCATGCATCCGACGACGCCCACAAGAAGATCTTTCCGGAGTTCTTTGTACTGTTTGATCTCTCCCAGCCTGGTATACACCTTCTGGACAGCTTTCTCCCGGACGCTGCAAGTGTTCAGAATGATGACATCCGCTTCGGAGGCATCCGCGGCCGGCTCCATCCCGCTGTGGGATAAGCTGCCCGCTATCTTTTCAGAATCCAGATCGTTCATCTGGCAACCGAATGTTTCGATAAAATAACGCTTCGCCATACGCGACTGCTACTGCTTCTTTCCCGACTCCATGGCGTATTCCAGCATCTCCTGCGCATGATCACGCGCTGTCTGTGTGATAGTTTCACCACCCAGCATCCTGGAAAGCTCCTGGATTCGTTCCGCTTCGTTCAAAGATTTCACTATCGTTTCGGTCCGCCCCTTGATGACCTCTTTTTGCACGCTGCAATGGCATCGGGCAAACGCCGCGATCTGCGGCAGATGCGTCACGCAAAGAACCTGATTATCCGAAGATATATTCCGCAGCCTTCTCCCGACCGCCTCCGCCACGCGTCCGCCTATTCCCGCGTCCACCTCGTCGAAAACGAACGTCTTGTCCGCTTCTTCATTGCGGCACAGTGATTTAATGGCCAGCATCAGCCGCGACAATTCGCCGCCCGACGCGATCTTTGCCAGGGGACGAATCTCCTCGCCTTTGTTCGGGGCGATTAAAAACTCTACACGGTCGATGCCGTGCAGTCCATAGGCCGCTGGAAGGCGCGATGATTCCTTTTTGCCGTCATGCGGGTCGAATTGCACATACAGCTGCATCCGTTCCATGGCAAGTGCCTTAAACTCGGCTTCGATCTCCGATTGGAACTTCAGGGCGTCCTGGCGGCGTTTGGCTGAAAGCTTTTCCGCGCTCCGGCGATAGACATCTATCTCGGCATCGAATTGTCTGGAAAGCTGTTCCGAGCGGTCGGCATACGCCAGGATCTGATCCAGCTCGCTCTGGCAGCTGGCCAGAAACTCAAGAATATCCCGGCACGAAGATCCATATTTTTTTGTTAATTTTTCCAGCGCATAGAGCCGCTGATGCACCTGTTCCAAACGCTCAGGGCTGAAATCGCTTCGTGCGGCATAATCCCTTGCCATATAGGCGAGGTCCTGGAGCCTGTATTTGCAGTCCTGCAGCGCTTCACGATGGGTCGCCCAGCTCTTGTCAAACGGGTCCAGTTCTTCCAGGATTTTCTCCAGGCGGTTTATCTGTATTAGTATCGCGGCTTCGCTCTCATATAGAATCCCGTATGCTTCTGTGGCGGAGGCTAGAATCTTTTCGCGATTTGTCAGTATATTCCGCTCATTCTCCAGTTCCTCCTTCTCCTCAGGCCCCGGATTTACACCGCGAATTTCCTCGATTTGATACTGAAGTATGTCAATGCGTCGCAGGCGCTCCTGCTCGTTGGACTCCATGGCCTCGATTTGTCGGGCAGTCGCGCTAAGCGTCCTGTAGTTTTCCTGAACTTCTTTCAGGAGCAGTTCATTATTTCCAAAGTAATCGAGCCATTCCCGGTGCGTGGACAAATCCAGAAGGGACCGTTGATCCTGCTGTCCATGGATGTCCGCCAGCTTATCCCCGATCGATTTCAACAGAGACAGAGTTGCCAGGTGCCCGTTAATGAATATCCGGTTGCGTCCCGACGAGGATATTTCCCGGCGGATCAGCAGCGAACGGTCTTCTCCCTCAAACCCTGCATCGACGAGCAGTTCGGCAACACTACCGTGAAGTTCAATCTCGAACAATCCTTCCAGCATTGCAGCATCGCAATCCGACCGTATCATTTCCTGCGAGGATCGAGCCCCGAGCAATAAGCCCAGCGCATCCACTAAAATCGACTTGCCGGACCCTGTCTCTCCGGTTAGAAGGTTCAGCCCGCGATCAAATTCTATTTCCAGATCGCGTATCAGCGCCAGATTGCGGATTCTTAGAACACGAAGCATCTTTTCGACCCTTGCAGCGGGGAAAAATCACAGGTTTGAGTCTAACATAGGATATCTCGACAAAAAACTTTGAACTTGGAATCTGAAACCAATTGGCTCCGCCTTCGTCTGCGCCTAAAACCGCATAGTTTTCGTAAGAAAGCCGCATAAACCACCACATCATTGGGGGATCGCGCTTCGGCGCTATCCTAATTATACAGACTTAAGCGCCGAAGGCGCGCTCTATACCAGCCTAGGGCGAAGCCCTGGAATTTAGCGACGAACAGGGAAAGCGCTGTAAGCCGCTCAATGGGCTTTTGAGCGTTCACCGCATCGCTGCGCTAGCTGGGGCACTAAATATATTTTGGAGGACACCTCTTCAGCCCCGACGCATTACGATGATCCAGACTGAAACGCATCGCGAATCCCCGACCCACATGATGTTGCTGCAATACGAAATGTCGGGCTAGTGAAATTTCTAAATCGATTGACTTGAATTGAGGGCTATGATACTTCTCCGACTGAGGCTAAATTTCACTGGAGGAACTGATATCATCGCTCTAAACGTTGTCCTTATTGAAACAGTTGCCGCGGCACCCTTTGGGGGATCTTTTTTCGGGCTTCTCTCCCACATCAGCGGATTCGCGTGGATCATTCTTCTGCTTCTGCTGCTCTTTTCCCTGCTTTCGTGGTCTATTATTTTCCGGAAATGGCTGACCTTCAAACAGGTTGGGCAAAAAAGCCAGGCATTCGTGGACATGTTCCGAAAGAGCGCTCGGCTGAGCGAAGTCGCTTCGGCCTGTGCTCTGTACCGCGGCACTCCCCTTTCGGGCATTTTCACCGCCGGGTACCAGGAACTGAATACGACGATTCAGTCGCTGAATCCCAAAAATCCCGACCATCCCGTATTGACCGATCGGCAGCTTATCGGGATACAGCGCGCGCTCCAGAGAGCGTCCACCGCAGAGCTTTCGCTTATTGAAAGGAGCATGAGCTGGCTTGCGACGACCGGAGCCGTGACGCCGTTCATTGGGCTCCTCGGCACCGTCGTCGGCATCATCAACGCTTTCACGAGCCTTGGTTTTGAAAAGACCGCCTCCATCCAGGCTGTGGCGCCAGGCATCGCCGAAGCCCTTTTTACAACGGCGGCAGGGTTATTTGCCGCAATTCCTGCAGTGATCGCCTACAATCACTTCATCGCCAGGATAAAAAACATCGCATCGGAGATGGATGATTTTTCGGCGGAGTTTTTGAATCTCGTTGAACGGAGTTTCAGCTGATGGCTTTTACCACGGCACAAGGACGCACCTCCACTTCCCTTTCGGAGATCAATGTCACTCCGCTTGTGGACGTGATGCTTGTGTTGCTTATCATCTTCCTCGTTACGGCGCCCATGCTGCAAACGGGCATCGATGTGGAACTGCCGGAGACAAACTACGTAAAAGATGTGAATCCGGAAGAACGGATTATCATTTCCATCAGTCGTGAAGAACTCGTTTATTACGGTTCGGATGCCATTAATTTGGCCGCTATTCCGAATCGTCTGAAAAAAGATGCCAAAAGCCCCAAGGACTCTATTTTTCTTCGGGCGGATAAAGACGTCAAATGGAAATACATCGTATCTGTAATTGACGCGATCCGGGGAGCCGGTTTCAGCGAGATCAAACTGGTGACGAAGCCCTTCAAAGAATCCCGGAAGAATGCCACGCCATGATAATGGAGCGATGGGTATGAACCGCACGCGCCCGGTAACCACCTTGGATATCCCCCTGATGGAAGAAAAATTCGGGCGACCCTTTCTTGCGTCCCTCCTCGCTCATGCCGCCGCATTTCTGCTATTGATTTACGGCGGCTACATTCTTCCATCCACTGTTATTCAGATCGGCAGCGGCGCCGGAGGCGGAACCGGGGGCGATGTTTCGACCGTGGGCGTGGTGGATGAGTTTTCCGGTGGGATGGGAATGATAAAGCCCTCTCTCGTCCCAAAACCGCCGGCGCTTTTGGAGGAGAGACCGAGAGATCCGTCAAAGGCGATCCCGCTGCCGCAAACCGTTGAACCCAAAAAGAACAAGCCGGATAAAAAAGAGGCAAACGCGCCGCCAAAAATCCTTCCGAAATCCAACCTCATTCCTGTGGCGCCCGAACCGGGTTCAGGAGGCATCGGTGGACGCAGTGGCGGCAGCGGCGGAGGAATTGGAGGGGGCAACGGGATCTCCATCGGATCGGGCTCGGGAGGGTTTGGCGATTCCTGGTACGCCCGCGCTGTAGAATCCCGGATCAGTGCCAATTGGATTCGTCCTTCCGAAGGCGTTCGCGTCGAAATGACCTATAGCTTTTTCATTGCCGCGGATGGTACCGTTAGCGGAATTCGCCAGGAAAAGTCGTCGGGAAATCCGCAAATGGATTTAACGGCCGAACGCGCCATCCGCGCGCTGCAGGTGGACCCGCTGCCTCCGCCACCCCAGGAATTCCGCGGAAGACGGATACAATTTATGGCCCAGTTCGTTTACCCACCGAACCCATGATTTTTTCAGCCTGAGGGACACAATGCGCACCAAGATATTTCTACTCGCTTTCTTAATTCTCAGCTGCACCCTGCCTGTTTTGCAGGCGCAGGAACCGCCCGCGATCATGATTCATCCAAGAGCGTCTGAAGAAATCATCCTGGCTGTTGCCGATGCGCAGCCGGCAACTTCGGAAAAGTCCGCCGAGCTTACGGAGGCTCTCAAAACTTTCAACCAGGTTCTCTGGGACGACCTCTCGTTTTGCGGATTCTTCACCTTAGCGGGGAAAAGCTATTACCCGCCGCAGCCGGTCAATCGCATGGAAGAGATAAATTACGATGCGTGGAATACGCTGCCCTTTAAAGTAAGCTTCCTGACGGCGGCGACATTGGATTTGCGGGATGGAATAGTGCGGGCCGAAGTGCGCATTATCGATATGAAACAGAGAACCATCAGCTTTGGCACGGATTTTCGCGGGAATGCGGATCAGATTCGGAGTGTTGCACACCGATGGGCGGATGAAATTGTCTATAAGCTCTCCGCAGGAGCATCGAGAGGAATCGCTTCGACTAAGATCGCCTATGTTTTGCGCAAAGGAAAAGCAAAAGAAATTTATTTGATGGATTATGACGGGTACAATCCATATGCATTTACCCAAAACGGCGCTCTTAATCTTTTCCCGAATTGGGCCCCAGATAATTCCAAGCTCGCTTTTACGAGCGCGCGCAGCCGTAAATGGGAGATAAACATCTTTTCCTATACCGACGGTTCGCGGCTTGCCTTTCCTATATTCAACTCGTTTGCATCCACTCCCTCGATTTCTCCGGACGGGACGGAAATCGCGTATGCCCTAAGAACACCTCGAGGCGATACCGACATTTTCATCTCCAAACTGGATGGTGCCAATCGTCGCAACATCTCTAATAATCCTGCGCTCGAAACCTCTCCTACCTGGTCCCCCTCAGGCAAACAGATCGCTTACGCCTCGGGTAGCGAGGGCATAGGAAGTCAGGTATACATTTGTGACGCGGATGGCGCCAACGTGCGTAAAGTAATCAAAGAGGGCGGGGATTCCGATTCGCCTTCCTGGTCTCCGGATGGTAAATGGATCGCCTTTCACTGGAAGCCTCACTTGAGTACTCGCTATGACCTCTTTATCGCCGAAGCAAGCAGTGGCAAGGTCCGGCAACTGACAAGCAACAGCGGCAGCAACGAGAATCCTTCCTGGGCGCCCGACAGCAGACATCTCGTTTTTCAATCGAATCGCAGTGGAAATACGCAGATCTATATCATGCTGCTGGACGACTCTGAGCCGCGTATGATCACGCGGCAAGGTACCAATACCAGCCCTGCATGGAGCGGATATTTCCGCAGGGAAGCAAAGAATTGAGTCGTGCGGGAGGACTTATTTGTATGCGCGCGTCCACGTGCTATACTGAAAAGACGCAATTCCGTCAGAAGCAAAAACGCTGCTATTAATTAAGATTTTAAATAACGCAGATGCAAGAGAAGGAGGAGCCCAATGAAACGATCATTCTACCCGCTGGGTATCACGGCAACCATCGTATTGGCTTTGTTCATTTTGGGATCCGGCTGCCGTAAAAAAACACCGGCACCCGCGCCACAACCGAAAGCCAGCACTGAACCGACCACAACGGGCGCGCCTGCGGCGGCTTCCCCTGTAATCACTCTTGGTATCTCTCCCGCAGCGATTGAGAAAGGCGAAGCATCGACACTGTCGTGGACTTCGACGAATGCTACCGGCGTGACTATTGACAATGGAGTGGGCACCGTGGAGCCGTCCGGAAGCCGTGAAATCCGGCCGTCCGCTTCCACTACCTACATGGCGCGAGCCACCGGACCCGGGGGCACTTCGGTTGCGGAAGCCCGGGTGACCGTTACGGCTCCATCCGCCGTAACGCCTCCGCCCTTATCTTCCATCAGTGACTCGGAATTCTTTTCCGCAAATATCAAGGACGCATTCTTCGACTACGACCAGTACAGCATTCGAGAAGATGCGCGGGCCAATCTCCAGGCCGCTGCGCGCGCGCTCAAACAGCGTCCCTCCATTCGCATCACGATTGAGGGACATTGTGACGAACGCGGTTCGGAAAAGTACAACCTCGCGCTGGGAGATCGACGGGCCGGTTCGGCTAAGGACTTTCTTGTTAGCCAGGGAATCGACTCCGGCCGGATAGACACGATCAGCTATGGCGAGGAGCAAAATTTCTGCGAGGAGCATAACGAAGAATGCTGGCAATTGAATCGTCGCGCGCATATTGTGATGCGCTAATGCATGGAAATTTCAGAAGGAGAGAATTCATGAAGCGCAACCTCAGCATTTTCCTCCTGAGTATTTTTTTTGCTGCCCTGCCTTCGGCACTGGCTGGTACGAAAGAAGAATTAGTGAGGCTTCAGAATGACGTTCTTGCTCTGCAAAACCAGATTCGCGAATTTGACAAGAATTACAACGAAAGGCTGGAAGGTCTGAAAAGCCTTGTTGTACAGCTGAATGATCAGGTGGCCAGATCGCAAGTAGTCCTGGACAAGGTATCGAGAGCACTTGAAAACCAGACTTCCGGTATCCGTTCTACCGATCAGACGCTGTTGCAGGAAATTCGCACCCTCTCCGGAAAAATCGATGACGCCTCCACGCGCGTTTCAGTTCTTGCGCAACAAATTGCCGAAGTGAAGCTGCAGTCCAAGCCGCTGGCCCCGGCGAGCGCGCCGGGAGGAGACTTGTCTCCCGAATCCATCTATGATCGGGCATCCGGCGATCTCGTTCGTGGCAATTATGACCTCGCAGTTCAGGGCTTCGCATCGTATCTCAACACCGCTCCGGGAGGCGCCAAGGCCGCTGCTGCCCAATACGGTATCGGCGAAGCGTACTACTATCAGGCAAAAATGCAGCAGGCTATTGCCGCATACACGAGAATTTTAACCGATTATTCCGACTCGGATCTCTGTGCCAGTGCGCTGTATAAGAGGGCAAAAGCTGAATTGGCCACGAAAGAAAGCGAAAACGCTATCGCGGACCTGAAGGAAATTCTCGATCGATACCCGACATCTTCCGAAGCGAGTCTGGCAAAAACAGAACTACAGAACCTTGGCGTTAAACTGACAAAACCACCGGCAAAGGATGTGCGCAAAAAGACGCGCTGAACCGGGCAACCAAAAGGAAAATGGCATGAGTTCATTGAATAAGATATTGCTCATTGGGCATCTGGGAAGAGATCCAGAAATTCGCTACACTCCCGAAGGCACTCAGGTGGCGACATTTAGCCTTGCAACCAGCGAAAACTGGACAGACAAAAGCGGAGCGCGCCAGGAACGCACCGACTGGCACAACATCACCGCATGGAACAAATTGGCTGATTTGAGCAAAAGGTTTCTTACCAAGGGACGCCAGGTGTATATCGAAGGCCGAATCCATTATCGTGAATTTACCGACCGCGATGGAAACAAGCGCTCCAAGCCGGAAATAACAGCGTCTCAGATAGTCCTGCTAGGCAGTCGCGGTCAGACCATGGAATCCGGGGCCCAGCCCATGGAACCTATAGGCAACGTTGCCGCCGAGCCTGATCAGCCTTTTGGTGACGCCGGCATTACCGACAGCGATATCCCCTTTTAAAGCAAGCCCAGAACGGACAATTGTGACCCAAGGCCCCGACAAACGAAGATTGACAGAGTTCAGCAGTTCTGGCGGCTGAGCCAGCAAAATGAGTCCTGCGGTGCTGGACAGGATTTTATCTAAGCTTCCACGGCAGGAGGATGCTCGGCTTCTTGTTGGGTTCAGGCATAAAGATGATGCCGGCGTTTACCTTCTGCAGGATGGATTAGCTCTTGTTCAAACGACGGATTTTTTCACGCCCATAATCGACGATCCCTATCAATATGGTCAGATCGCAGCGGCGAATTCCCTTTCAGACGTTTATGCGATGGGTGGTCGTCCTTTAACGGCATTATCGATCGTATGCTTTCCCGAAAATGGCGATCTGGAGGTTTTGGAACGCATTTTGATCGGTGGCTTGGATAAGATGATCGAGGCGCAATGCACTGTGGTCGGTGGACACATGGTGCGCGATGCCGAGGTAAAATTCGGGTATGCGGTCACCGGAACCATTGATCCTAATCGCATCTGGGCAAATGCGGGCGCTCAACCCGGTGACGTGCTGATTCTGACCAAGCCGCTGGGGACCGGCGTTATTTCGACTGCAATACGCGCGGGACAGGCAGCCCCGACATGGATGGACGCCGCGACGCGTGCCATGAGCCAACTCAACAAAGATGCCGCCGCAGCACTGATGGTCCTTGGTGATGCCGTTCACTCGGTTACCGATATTACGGGTTTCGGTTTCCTGGGCCATGCATGGGAAATGGCGGCTGCCAGTTGCGTCAGTCTGCGGTTAAATAGCCTGGAAATCGAGCCTCTGGATGGCGCTATCGAATGCATACGCCGCGGATTCATTGCCGGTGGATTGAAAAAGAACCGCGATTTCGTCGGGGATTGCGCCCGCTTTGATGATGCCGTCCCGGCAGAGATGCGGCAACTCCTGTTTGATCCGCAAACTTCAGGGGGATTGCTCGCCGCGCTGAAGCCGCAATCAGCCGAGCGCGCCTGCGAATTGCTTCATAAAAGCCGGTTGCCGTGCGATGCGGGTGGGAGAAGTCGTGGGCAAGACGTCCCCGATCATTGCCGTGTATTAGGGGCTAAGGACGCTTCAATAGCGAAACGTAGCTTTCTTGATTTCCTTCCGGAAATCCACGCCGCGGATCTCCACTTCCCTGCACATTTCATACAGACGCGAGCGCAAACGCACGCCGATGCGGTCGGTAAGGGCTTCCTCTCCCTGCTTCGCGGGTGTATCCAGATAGTTCGACGTGAGAATCGTTAACTTCTTGTCGTTGTAGCGGCAATTAATGATATGCGCGATCGTATCCCGCACCCACTCCGTTGGCTTATTGGCTCCGAGTTCGTCAAGCACCAGAACCTTGGCTTCCAGAACCGGCCGCAACACCTCCAATTCGGAAGCTTGCGAGACGGAATTCCAGCTCGCCTGGATTTCTCTCAAAAGATCGCGAAAGTCATAAAAAATGCCGCCGTCCCCTTTTTCAATAATCACGCGTTTTAAAAGTGCCACGGCCAGGTGGGTTTTCCCTACACCGCAGTTTCCCAGAAAAAGCAGTCCGACATCAATTTGCGGATATTTATCCAAAAAACGCTGCACAAAGATTTTGGCATTCTTTTGCGATTCGTCATTGGGCAAGTAGGATTCCAAATCACAGTGCTCGTAGCGTTTGGGAATTCTTGCTTCTGCAAGAAGCCTTTCCACGCGTGCCGATCCCAGGCAGCGGCAGCGGCGCACTTTAGCTCCGTCTTCTGCAGGTTCCCATCCGGAACCGTTGCAGTAGGGACATAGATCTGAGGTCGGGAGTTGCTCGTTCATGGGAAATTCAGCTTAGCACAAGATGCCAAATTCCAAAGATCATTTTCGAGTGTAGTGCGTCACAGATCTCTTGACATATCACTAGGGTGAATTATCCGCAATCGGAGCATCTCAAAAAAAACGCCACGAATTGCACGAATTTCACAGATTATGGCGGGAAATGTATGGGCCGGCCTCCGGCCCCGAGCGATAGTCCGAGCCGCAGGAGAGAGTGCAGCTTTCTCCTGCGGCTCGGACTATCGCTCGGGCAGCGCACAGCGCTGCCGCCCATACATTCATCTGTGTAATTCGTGAAATTAGTGGCTGCTTTTTTTCATGATCTGTAAAGATCTGTTGGACACAGCACACTAGGAGCCTGTCCAAGCAGATGGCAACGCGTCAGGGCTGGCGCTGTTCTGCTTTAGGCGCGTCTATCGCGGGCGACGATCCAATCTGCTGGGCTTTGAGCTCTGTATACATCTTCTGCACATTCGACGGAAAAAAGTTCTGGAATTGGTAGGAGGAATATTTCGCGGGAAGCAGGAGATCGCGCGTAGCCTGCTCTAAACTGTCGCCTCTTTCGACCGCAGGAGAGACGAGTGATTTGAGCTCTTCCAGATAGCGCAAAAACGCCTGCACATCTTTTTTGGATCCGATGGGACCGTGTCCGGGCACAAACGTGGCCGCATCCAGCTTTAAGAGTCCGTTGAGAGTTTTCATCCATTCCAGGATGTTGGCATCCTGCACGTTAGGAATCGCATTGTTGAAAAAAAGATCCCCTGCGAATACGACTTTTTGCGCGGGAAAAAACAGAACGATGTCTCCGTCTGTATGGCCGGCGCCCAGAAACAGAATGCGCGCCTCCTGTTTGCCTTCACGGATCACGGTGTTTTCGTCCACCGTGATAACCGGAACGGTTATATTCAGGCGCGTCATGGTCTGAAGATACTCTTCTCGCGCTTTGATCTGTTCGCGCATCTTCTGCCGCTCCGCTGCGTCGGATTCTTTGCTCAGGGTCTGGCGCAGCTTTTCAAGCTGCTGTCTTTGCAATGCGGACAGTCCTGTTCAGAGAGGGCAAATCGTTTTGCAGCATATCGCGCCGGGCGTTTGAACTGCTGATCAGCTGGGCTCCGGCAAACGCCTGGTTCCCGTGCGTGTGATCGGCATGCCAGTGGCTATTGACGATATAACGCACGGAATTGGGTGTGACGGACCGGATTGCCGCAAGCAGCGATGCCCCAGCCTCCGGAGTGAAGTGCGCATCGAAAACCAGGACAGACTGCTCCAGGACCGCAACGCCGGCGTTCGCTACAGCGTTGTCATCGGGACTCACAATTCTCGCATAAATGCCTTCCGCAACCTTTGTGAGCTCAGGATCCTCCTTGGCTGAGAGTGAAGCGCAAACAAGACACAACAGTACCATCGGGAGTAAAATGGATCGGGTTGATTTTTTCGTGGCCGGGGAAATCGCAAAACCTCTCGGCGTCTAAAAGCTTAAAGCGCGCTGCCGCGGAGCTTCCACTAAAGGAACCGATTTTTGGATTTTGGAGCGGCCTCTGTATAGTGTTATGTTCACGGTATTTCCGGGGCGCTTTGATTCCAGCATCAGCCGCAATTCCTCGAGTGAGGCAACCGGCTTGCCCTCGATCTCGGTAATGATATCGCCTCCGATGAGAAATCGCCGATTATAGAGGACGGCGATCTCGGTTGCTCCCTGAATCCCGGCACCATCTGCTGAGCTGCCGCGCATAACGCGTGCCACCAGGATCCCGGTTTTGACGGGAAGATTCAGCGCATCGGCGAGATCCTCATTCAAATTGTATCCTTCAACGCCAAACCACGGGCGCACGATGCGTTTTTCTCGAATCAATTCGCTGGCCACCCGGCGAATCGTATTCGCCGGAATCGCGAAACCAATCCCGATATTCCCGCCGCCCCGGATAGAAAATATCAGAGTGTTGATCCCTATCATTTCTCCCGTTGTGTTCAGGAGCGGGCCTCCGGAATTTCCGGGATTGATCGCAGCATCCGTTTGAATAACGTTGTCGACAAGATCGCCGCCTTCAGTCTGTATTCTTCTGCCCAGTGAACTCACGATGCCGATGGTAAGCGTGTTCTGAAGGCCCAGGGGATTTCCAATGGCAAGGACCTTTTGCCCCACACTCAACGCGTTGGAATCACCCAGGGCAATGGGATGCAGACGCTCCTTGGGGGCGTCCGCGATGCGGATGACTGCGAGGTCGTTTTGCTTATCCACACCGACAACTTTGGCGTGATATTTTGTTGCATCCGAAAGAGTCACTTCCAGGCTTTCGGAGTCCTGTATTACGTGATAATTGGTTAGGATATTTCCATCGGTATCCAGGACGCATCCGCTGCCGGTGCTGCCTTCAGTGGCGTAGGGCCGATAATAATAGTCATATTCAACCACGGTCGAAGTAATGTTTACCACTCCGGGGCTGACCATCTTGTAGACTCGAACATTGGTCTCTTCTTCGCTGCTCAGTGCAGGCTGCCCGGCCGGCGCAGAGGCAAAAGCCGGCTCGGGCACCTCTTTTCTGCTGAATCCGGGGATAAGATCCCAGCGCAAAGCTATGATGGTCGCGGAACTCGATAACAGAACCGCAATGATTAAAAGCCTCAACGGATGTTGCTTTGCCATGTCTTATCTCTTCTTCAATCGGATCCGCTCATTTCACTTCCATTACTTGAGCGTAATGGATATGCCTCCGGAAGACACCCGCATGTCCATCACCAGGGAGCTTTTCGAAAGGTCCGGCACCGTAACAGTCGTGACCATTTTAAAGATGCTCATTGCCAGCCTGTATTCACCCGTGGGAACCGGCTGCGTAAACTTGCAGTTCCCTCTGTTCCCATCCGTCAGGATCGGGGTTGACTGGTACCTCCCCTGCGGACCATCAAGTACGAGCACAAAACCATCCAGACGGTCCATGCTGAAGGCTCCGCTTATTTTTTGAATGCTGACGCTGATGGATTTCGGGGCTTTCTTGAGCCTTTCCTCTTCGAGATCCGTTTCCCGCTGCTTCCCAGCGTCCTTAATTACACTTCCGAGCCATGTTTCTTCGTATTTCTTAAATTCTCCGGCGGCTTTCAATCGGTCGATGGTTGCGTTAATTTTCGCCAGAAGCTGCGTCTCGTTCTTGCGCACCACCGCGGCATATTTGTATTTGTTGATCAGAAGAGGCAGCGTGGTCGTGTTGGGATAACTCTTAAAGCTGCTGTATGTAATGAGCGGGTTATCCCCGACCACCGCATCGATTTCTGTCCGGTTTAGAGCGCCTAAAGCGTCATCCATCGTGGGATATTTCTTGATGGTAACGTTTGTTGCGACTTTTTGCTTAGCCATAAAAGAATCTCCCGGTCGTCCGGTCGCAACCCCTACCTTTTTCCCTGAAAGGCTGGCGAGATCTTTTATGTCAAATTTGTTGCGCTGATGCGCAATCACATCTCCGCTCTCGTAATACGGCGTCGAAAACGCAAAATCCGCTTCCCTGGCCGGATCCACAGCAATCGAGGAAATCATGATCTCCGCGTCTCCGTTTTTAAGCAACTCAAATAAACGCTCGTAGCCGCTGACCTTGGACCATTTCACTTCGATTCCAAGATCCTTGGCGATTTCATTCCCTAGATCAACATCAAAGCCCTGGACGCCCGTTCCGGATCCGTATTCAAAGGGCGCATTGACTGCATCGGTGATGATACGTACCACCCTGTTTTTTTCCATGCTTTCAGCGGCACTTTTAACGTCTTGCTTCTTTTCGCCGCATCCTGCCAGTGCCAATAAAACGCCGATCATCAACAAAAAATATTTTGCAGATCTCAAAACATACCTCCTTGGAGGAAAACTAAAACTAACACACACGTATTTATCAGAGCAGCGCTATATTCTAGCCAAATTACAACCGGCGCCAAAGCTTTTTTCATGCTTTCAGAAATTCTCCAATCACAAATTCCGTTCTCTGAAAGTAAAAAGCATGCTGACAGCCGCCAGCAGGCTAAAAGCTGAGCCCAGAAGGCAAACGGCACTGTAGCCGGATGCCTCAAAAAGAATGCCGGAAAGCATGCTTGCCACGCCTATGCCAAGCTGAGAAAATGAATTTTTGAGCGCGACAAACATTCCCCGGGAAGAAGCGCCGGCAATCTCTGTCAGCACCGCTTCCATCGGACCCTGCCGAAAAGCCGCGGCAAGGCTGATGATTCCAAGAACCACAAAAAGGGGTATCCCCCAAAACACTCGAGGCAGAACAAATAGAAACAGCGCAAGCGCCGCGCTGCTGTATAGGAATTGGGTGCGCTTGCCGATCTTATCCGCAATAGATCCTGCAAAAGGGGAGGCCAGCAGGGCAGCAGCCCCCGATGCCAGAAATACGAGGCCGGTTTTGCTGCTGGAAATTCCAAACGTATCGTGGAGCCATGATGGAAGAAAAGACAGAAATCCCATGGTTCCGGCAGAGGCGAAAAATGAGCAAAACAGGGCGGCAACGGAACTCTGCGAGCTCAGAAATCCGACATACTGCCGGGCATAGGCCGGACCGGTTTCACAGGTCCTTTGTATGCCCCGCCCCTGGCCGGAATCAGGCCATAACACATAAATAAAAGCGAAAGCGCAATTGCTCCAATGACACCGAAATACCGTTTTCCAACCGAATGCATCCGCAAGCCAGGAACCAAGAGGTATGCCCAAAATCAAGGCGGCAAAATAGGACGACAGAGATCGAGCCCATTGCCCACCCTCGATTTTCATAAGGGAAAAAGTCGGCGGCATACGCAATGCTGTTCAGGCTAAGCATGCTCGCTCCCATGCCCGTAACGATCCTTCCGGCGAGCAGCATGAAAAAACCGGTGGAAAGGAAGGAAATCAAAGACCCCGCCGTAAAAACGGCCAATCCATAGAGCAGGCCTCGTTTGCGGCCAAACGCATCCGAGAGTGGTCCCCAAATGAGAACCGATAAACCGGCGCAAAAGGAGTATCCCGAAAATAGATACCCCATGTCGGATGAGGATTTTCCGAATTGAGCTCGAATAGCCGGAAGGAGCGGGCTGAGGATTTGATTGTCGGCAACGCCCAGAAAAAGCACGAGGAAGAGGCAAGCAACAACCCTTATTTCTTCCCTCGATCTTGATGGCATTCGAGCGTTATTCGAAGTGTTTTATTTGAAGATGCTCCGCTGCAATGTCGGTCTGGTCCACAACGGATGCCGCGGCTACTCCCATGGCTATGACAATTGCTTCGCTGATTTCTTGCGGCGTAGCGCCGAATTTTTTTGCTTTTTTGATGTGTCCGTTCAGACATCCCTGGCACTTGAATCCCAGGGATGCGGCAATCGCAATGAGTTCTTTGGTCTTTCGATCAATCTTGGATTTTTTGTATGTTTCCTGGTAGAAATCGAAGTAAATCTTCTTCATCCGGTCTTCGACCATGGTGTAGGATGGCCATCCCGCCTTAGGCTCAGGCGTCATCGCACTTTCGCTTGGTGGATTCATTTCATCCTTCATACAGAGCGCTCCTTTTGCTGTTCGAATCCCGCTCAAAAAACAGCGCGATACTATCACTCCTTCATGCGATTGACAAATACCGTTTGATGCTCCGTGTCACATTACAGGGCTCTTTCCATAATCCACGCATCTTCGACCGGATCGGTGTAGTAGTTCAGCCTCGTTCCGGCAATCCTGAAATTGTGGCTGTAATAAAACTGAATGGCGTTCTGGTTCGATTTGCGCACTTCGAGAAAGCAGCGATTGCATCCGCGGCGAATGCCCTCGGCATAGGCATTTTCCATCAATTGGGTGCCGATTCCCTGCCGCTGGCAGCCTGGGAATCACGCCAAGCTTCAAAATCTCCAGGTTTTCATAAATTGAGCGCGCCAGGAAAAAGCCGATAAGCCTCTCCTTGCCGGAATCGGCAAGCATGACGGCTTTGCAGCCAAAATATTCGGGCAATTCTTCGAGGAAGCGCTGATAATTCTCATCGCCCCAAAACGCCAGCTGAACCTGTTCTTCAAGGGGCTGCAGCAAAGAAACATCCTCCGCGGTAAGCCGCGCAAGATAGCAGTTTGAATCCATCTCGAAGCTTTTTTTGCCTTTTTTTTGATGGCATCCGGAGGCCTTATATACATGGGCTCAGCAATGATGGCCTCGCCCGAACGCCACCTTCGCTTCGACAACAAAGCCAACCGTCCGATTTCCGCCGCCAGAAACAGGTCTGCGGAAACAGCGCTGGGCCATGTCGAAGACTGTGGCTTCAGCGCATGCCAGTCCGCAAATTTCAGGATCCCCAACAAGATATATATGCCTGTCCGCAGAGCTGATGTTCAAGAGCGGAAATGTCAATAAGCAGCGATTTTTTGACTGGCCGGATTCGTCCCTTGTTTGCCGTCGTATTCCGCATAATACGCCTGGCAGCGATGCGCATCCATCACGGCGCGCGATGCGGCCATCCAAATGCGAAACCTGATGCGCCAGCGCATCCAGTCCCGAAATTCCAGCAAACGGGATTGAAAGCGAGTGCGCAATTCCCAAAGCCGTTGCAATCCCAATCCGGATTCCGGTAAATGAACCGGGACCGTTGCCCACTGCCACGAGATTCAAATCGCTCAGTTTCCATCCTGACCCGTCTCAAGCAGAAAATCAATGGAGCTGAAGCAGCTGCTTCTGAATGCGTCTGCACCGAATGCAGCCGGATCTCAGCACGCATTTCCCTGCCTTCCAGCAGAGCCACACTTCCGCGCACGGATGAAGTATCGAAGGCGAGAATTCTCGGGATAAAACCAGGTGGCATCATCATTGACAATCGCAGAAACGGCATTATATACTGCAGCTTCTTTATATACAAGGACTTATGCCCGGGTGCCGCCCGGGAAGAATGAATCTGTAAGTTCCGGTTTTTGTTGGATCTTCGCCCTCGCATTGAATCTGGTAGCAAAGGCTGCTTGCAGAGCCCTCGGCATTTTCGCAATGTGCCTGAAGAAATAGAAAGAGCGTGATGGAAGACCTCACACCCATGATGAAGCAGTACCATGAGGTCAAACGCCGCTTTCCCGGCAAGCTGGTTTTTTTCCGCCTGGGTGATTTCTACGAGATGTTTTATGAGGACGCGGTCCTCGCATCCCGCGAACTCGAGATCACTCTCACCTCGCGCAACAAAGATAAAAGCGGATCGCCGATACCCATGTGCGGCGTCCCCTACCACTCCGTGGATGGCTATATCGCCCGTCTCATGAAAAAGGGGCACAAGATTGCCATTTGCGAGCAGGTCGAAGACCCCCGTACGACAAAAAAGCTGGTGCGCCGCGAGGTCACGCGGATTCTGACTCCCGGCACCGTGGTCGAGGAAATGCTCCTGGAGCCAAAAGATCACAATTATCTGGGATGCCTCTATAGTAGCAGATCAAGGAACCGGTCTCGCTTTCATGGATCTATCGACCGCGGATTTTATGGCTACGCAATTCTTCGGAGACGATGCGCTGGCTAAAAACTATCGATGAATTAACCCGATTTTCCCCCAAAGAGCTTGTGCTTCCGGAGCAGGGCAGCAGCGATATCCGTCAGAAAATCATCCGGGATTGGTCGGAGGAATGGGTCTCCAGCCCGATGGATGATTGGGCGTTCAATGCGGACTATGCGCAGCGGCTGCTACTGGAGCACTTCAACCTGGCAAGCCTTGACGGCCTGGGCGCCGCCGATCAATCCCTTTCCGTTTGCGCTGCCGGAGCACTGATTCACTATCTCCGTGATTCCCAGCTCGCGTCGCTCGGAAAAGTGGCAACGCTGCGCTTCTTTGAACCTTCCGATTTCATGAAGCTGGATGCGTCCACAATTGCGAACCTTGAGCTGATTCGCACCCTGGATGGATCCCCCAAGGGGTCGCTCCTGTCGTTCCTCGACCAGACGCGAACCGGCATGGGCGCCCGATTGCTAAAATCCTGGTTGCTGCTTCCTCTTTTGGATCTGCAGGAACTCGACCGGCGCCAGAGTGCCGTGCAGGCCCTAATCGCCAACGTGCAGGCGCATGGCCGACTGCGCGCCAAGCTGGCGGAGATCCATGACCTCGAGCGACTCATCAGCCGCGTCCTGGTCGGTGTTGCGGGTCCGCGAGAGCTTCTTGCGCTGCGCGATTCGCAGCGCATCGTCCCTTCCATCCGCCTCATTTTGCAGGAGCTGTCGGCTCCGCGCCTATGCGAGATTCGCGAGCAGCTGGATGATCTCGAAGATGTTGTTGCCCTGATTGAAACTTCTCTAGCGGATGATCCGCCTGCCTCCAGCCAATGATCCCGGAATTATCCGGGCAGGCTATTCACCGGAACTGGATGAATTGCGGGCCATCCGTCATAGCGGCAAAGGATTTATCGCGGCGATGGAGGCGCGGGAGCGCCAAAAAACCGGCATCTCTTCGCTTAAGGTCAAATTCAACCAGGTTTTCGGCTACTTTATCGAAGTCACCAATGCAAACCTGCACCTTGTGCCTGCAAACTACATGCGCAAACAGACTCTGGTGAACTGCGAACGCTTTGTAACGGAAGAGCTGCAGCAGTATGAAGAAAAAGTCCTCGGGGCCGAAGAGCGCATCGCCGTTCTGGAAAAAGAGCTTTACGTGCAGGTCCGCAAGTCTGTTGCGATCCAGGGATTGCGCGTGCAGACGACTGCCCGGCTTTTGGGAGAGCTGGATGCCTATGCATCGCTGGCGGAGGTTGCCCTTAAAAATGACTATGTGCGCCCGGTTATTACCGATGGCGATGAGATTTACATCCGGCAGGGACGGCACCCTGTCGTTGAGTTGCAGAGCCAGCCTTTCATCCCCAACGATTTATACCTGAATGCCACAACCGACCAGCTCACGATCCTCACCGGTCCCAACATGGGAGGCAAATCGACCTATCTGCGGCAAACAGCATTGATCGTCATCCTCGCACAGATGGGATCGTTTGTTCCCGCAAAAGAAGCGCGGCTCGGATGCGTGGACAGAATCTATACGCGAGTCGGCGCTTCCGACAATCTGGCGCGCGGACGTTCTACGTTCATGGTCGAAATGATTGAAACGGCCAATATTCTAAATACCGCCACAAATCGCAGCTTGATCCTTCTGGATGAAGTGGGGCGCGGCACGGCCACGTTCGATGGCCTTTCCCTGGCGTGGGCCATTGCAGAATACCTCGTGCAAAATCCCGTTCCCAAAGCAAAGACGCTATTTGCCACGCATTATCATGAATTGACCAAAATGTCCGAAGTGCACTCCGGCGTCAAGAATTACTGCATGGCGATCCAGGAAGTAGGCAAGGAGATTGTATTTCTGCGCCGCGTGACACCCGGTGTCGCCGACAAAAGCTACGGCATCGAGGTCGCGCGCCTCGCCGGAATGCCGCGCGAAGTATTGCACCGAGCGAATGAAATATTGGAACGTCTGGAACGGAAAGAGATCGATCTCACCGGTCATGCGCGCAGGCGGTCAACCGACGAAGTTCTCGAGGAAATACAAAAATCTCTTTTTTAGAGAGGCCGCCCGCGCAGGAAGCGCTGATACAAAACAACGGCCCATTCAGGATTTTGCATGCGACTCCGCATTCCAAATGCCCCAAATTCTCCAATGATCCACGCTGTTTTGCTGCTGGTGATTTCCCTGCCCTACCTGGTCAACCTGGGCACTTCCTCGATCTGGGACGCAAGCGAGGCCGTTTACGCCGAGACTCCACGCGAAATGCTGGTCACCGGAGATTACCTGGCGCCGCATTTTAATTTCAAACCCCGGGTTCAGAATCCGCCCCTCACGTACTGGATTATCGCGGCTTCCTATAAGGCATTCGGCATCAGCGAATTTGCCGTACGTCTGCCGGGAGCTCTTGCCGCAATCGGAGTCATTCTCTTTACCTACGGTATCGCCCGACTCCTCTACAATCCACGCGCGGCCCTCATCGCCGCCATGATCACCGCCGCCACCGCGCGCATTTTTATCCTGGCGCGCCGTCTGCCCATTGACATCTTCCTTTTGTTTTTCTTGATGGCAACGCTGTTTTTCCTGCTGCGGGCAATTCTTACCCGCAAAACGCATTTTCTGGCTTTGCGCTTACTTGTTCGCCGGTTTCGGATTCATGACCAAGGGCCCGGTGGCACTTTTGATTCCCGCAGGCGCTTGTTTGATTTGGGCAGGATGGAGCCGGAAGCTCAAGCTTAGAGAGACGCATCTTCTATCGGGGGCGATCGTCTTTCTTGCCATCGTTCTTCCATGGCACCTGCTCATTTTTAACAGGTACGGGTGGACCTATGTCGCGCCCTTTTTTCTTAGAGATAGTCTGGGGCGTTTAGCATCCCCGACGGTGGGGACCTTCGCGCGGTCTTTTTTATTATATTGGCGTCGGCGCAACAGATTTCTTCCCCTGGTCGGTTCTGGCGCTATGTGCCTTCTGCCTGCTCTGGAAATACCAAAAATCTGAACGGCCTCTGAAAAACCTGACTTTCGGACTTCCCGTTATCTGGTGTGTTCTGACTTTTGTTTTTTTCTCGCTGTCGAAAGATAAGCAGGAGTCCGCTATCGCGCCCATATATCCTGTGGCCGCACTCATAATCTCAAGCCTTCTGGATAGGGCGATGAAGAAAAGCGAAGCGATCCGCTACCCGGGCTCGGAAGGCGGGATGGCAATGCCTGCATCTGAAAGCTCCACTTTCGCCATGTACGCGTCTCATACGTCGTGGTGGATCTGGGCCTTCAGTTTTCAGGCAGTTGTGCTCTTTGCCTTTTCCTTTCTTACTTTCTACGTTTTTCGATTCTTCATGCCGGACATCCTTCCTGTGTTGCCCTACGTTCCATCGCTTCTCCTCGGTGCAGGATTCATCCTGTTTATCCGGAGCATATTCCGCAGGAAGCTCATACAGTGCTTTTCAGTTCTTCTGGCTGTGCTTTGGATTATGTACATGATGTGCGCAACGATCTATCTTCCTGCCCTGGAACGGTTTCGCCCCGTCAAGGATTTATGCCGGATTATCGAAACACAGCTGGACGTGGACGATGAAGCAGGATATTTTCGCGCGGCCTTGCCCAGCATGGTGTTTTATCTGCGCCGCCCGATTTTCGAGGAAAACAACGCAGCCCAAATGCGGCGCAGGTTGATGTCGCGGAAACGAGTGTTTTGCATATTAACGCAAAAAGCGTATAACAGCTTTGCGGGAGGCAAGGACCGGGATCTTTATATCCTTGCCCGGCGTCCGAGATTTGCGGTGCGTTTGGGCACTTTGTTGAACGCGGGTCAATCACAGGAAGAAGAGTTGCTACTGATTTCCAACCGCCCCGGCGGGATTATCAAATCCGCCAAGGATCGCCCGATATCATGAAATCCAAACTATTTGCTTTTGCCAAAATAGCAGTCACCGCGCTTCTATTCCTATATATTTTCAAAGACATTGACTTCAAACAGTTTGGCTTCACCATAAAAAATGCCAGACCGGATATTCTAATCTTTGGATTCCTCACCATTTGGGTTGCCCATTATATCTGCATTTATCGTTGGCGCATGCTGATGCGGCCCTTGATGCCGGTGCTTTCCATGGCCCGCCTGTTCGGCATTTATTGCATCGGCCTGTTTTTCAACCTGACCTTACCCACGGTGGTCGGCGGGGACGTGGTGAAGATGTATTACGCAGGACGGCCATCCAAGTTGTACGCCCAAAGTTTTGCCGCAACATTCCTGGACCGGGATGCCGGAATGCTTGCCATGCTGATCATTGCCTGCGCCGCAATTCTGATTCATCCCGTCGCCGTACCCGGCATTCCCGTTTCCCTGATCATCTGGAGCGTCCTCGCCGCATTTGTGGCCGGCAACATCGCAATCTTTGCTCCATATTTTCATCGCCGGCTCATCAGTTTATTGCACCGACTGCATATGGCCAAAATTGCCGCTAAAATTGACATGATTTCCAACGCATTTCAGGTTATGGGCAAACATCCAATGCTGCTGCTCGGATCTCTCCTGATATCTTTCGTGAATCAATTGCTGGTAATTACGGTATCGTGGATTATGGCTATAGGACTTCGACTCCACGTGTCGCCGCTCTGGTTTTTTATTTTTATGCCGGTTATTACTCTGATTTCAATGATCCCGATCAGCCTGAATGGAATGGGATTGCGCGAAGTCGCCTTTAAGAGCCTTTTTGGGGCCATCGGCGTCGCCCCCGAATCCTGTGTCGCGCTCGGCCTGCTATCCTCGATTGTGATTATTCTCTCTTCCCTTCCCGGCGGGATTGTGTACATATTTTTGCGCAACCGAAATGATTTTCAGCAGCTTGCTGCCATTGAAACCGAGTTCTCATGAACGAGAAAGTATCCATAATCGTCCCCGTCTATAATGAGCGCGAGAACCTGGAGCCATTCCTGAAGTCGCTGGCCCAGGCACTCGATCCGACAGGAGAAGTGTATGAAGTTCTTCTTGTCGACGACGGCAGTACCGATGGCAGCGACGCCTATATGGAAACCCTGCCCGCCAGAGATCCCAGGATCAAAGTGCTTCAATTCCGGAGAAATTTCGGTCAAACGGCGGCAATGGCCGCAGGATTTGATCATGCCACCGGGGACATCTTGGTGCCGATAGATGCAGACATGCAAAACGATCCCCGCGACATTCCCGCAATCCTGGCAAAACTCCGCGCGGGATTTGAAGTCGTTAGCTGCTGGAGGCAAAAACGAAAAGATCCATGGCTTACACGGCGATTGCCCTCCAAACTGGCAAATGCGCTTATCTCGTATATCAGCGGTGTACACCTGCATGACTATGGATGCACTTTGAAAGGGTATCGCCGCGAAGTTTTAAAGCACATACGACTGTACGGCGAAATGCATCGATTTATCCCGGTCTATGCTTCATGGGCGGGGGCAAAAGTCGCCGAAATCCCCGTCCGTCATCATGCCAGGCTGTCCGGTGCGAGCAAATACGGTTTGAGCCGCACCTTCAAGGTGATTCTTGACCTTATTACGGTGAAAATGCTCGGCAGCTATTCCACCAAACCCATGTACTTTTTCGGCGGCGTTGGTCTCATGGCATGCGCCGGCGGATTCATCTTTGCCCTATGGACGCTGTTCGACAAATTTTTCGGTGGCGTGAAGGCGCACAACAACCCGTTCCTGCTGCTTGCCGTCTTTCTTTTTATTTTGGGCGTGCAGTTTATTTTGATGGGCCTCATAGCCGAATTGGTGATACGCACGTATTTCGAGTCCCAGGGCAAAACAGCTTATATCCTGCGCAGAATTCTTGTCGCCGATCCACGGACTGGAACAACGGAAGGGCCGCCCGCCGGTTCAATATAAAGAGGATTATCGAATGTTTTCGGAGCAGTTCGCATTCAATCCCCACACGCTGGTAAATTTTGTGGGCGGTGGCGGAAAAACCGCCTTGATCTGCAAACTAATGCAGGAATACTCGACACAGGGAACAGCCGTCTATACTGCGACTACAAGAATCCATCCTCCTGATCCAAGCGCCGGATTTGCGGTTATTTCCAGTGACAACGTCGATCTTCTAAGGCAAATACTGGATAGTATTGTGACCTGCTGTCCAAACCGGCCCTTCATGCTGGCGTAACGCGGCATTACTTGAGCCCTACCCTTTTGCGCGGCGTTCCCCCTGATTTTGCCAATACGTTGGACCGCAAGTGCTTCCCGATCTTGCTGAATGAAGCAGATGGATGCGCAAGTTTTTCCATCAAGATGCCCAAAGACACCGAACCGGTTCTAATGCAAAATGCGGAGTATCTTGTCCCCGTTATCGGAAGTGATTGCCTGTATCGCCCCCTGGGTCCTGAAGTTATTTTTCGCTGGGAAATATTTACTGAGCATTTTGCTGCGCACGCGGGAGAATGCCTGACACCTCAACTGGCTGCGGACATTCTTATGCATGCGCACGGCGTGTGTAAGGATTGCAGGCCGGGAACGAAAATCATTCCTTTCATAAATAAGGTTGATGCTCCGGAGCAGGATGCAGCCGCACGGGATCTGGCCCAAAAGATCCTGCGTAACGGCAATTTTCCGGTGGAACGTGTGCTATTCGGCAGTGTGTTTCAAGGAAGAGTTGAATCCCTATCCGCCTGATAAGACGATGGCCATCTTGCAACTGACAAGCAGGGAAAACGCTCTCTTTAAGACGATCCGGCTGATCTCCTCGGGATCACGCAGGGCGCCGGCGGAATTAGTTGTTGCCGAGGGGATTCGCGTGCTCCAGGAGATCGACAAGTGCGGCTGCCGGATCGATACCGTCCTCCTTTCTGAAGGCTTTGGTAATTCCAGCAAGGAAGAGGCCCTGCTCGATGGCTGGCTCCATCGAAACGTACGCATCTGCAGGACAAGCGAAAGCCTTTTTCGGATCGGTATCCGATGTTCGCGCGCCGCAGGGGGCCATTGCTCTGGTGCATTTTCCTGAACGGAAGCTCGATGCCGCTGTACCGGGACAAAATGCGCTGGTTCTGTTTGCCTGCGGCATCCAGGATCCCGGCAATCTGGGTACCATCATTCGCACCGCTGCTGCCGCCGGCGCATCTTTGGTGTGCATCGGCCCCAAAACGGTTTCGCCGCGCAATCCGAAGGCAATCCGAGCGAGCGCGGGAACCGTTTTTCGCATTCCGATCGTGGAACATGCGGAAATGAGCGAATTCCTGGACTATTGCGCCCGCCACTCGATTCGAGCGTATCGCACGGATATCCTGCAGGGCCTCGCATACACACACGTGGATTTTCGATCTCCAAGCGCGATTCTTCTTGGCAATGAAGGCAACGGCATCACGTATGAAGAGTGCATCGAACTCCCAGCCATTCGTATACCGATGGCTGAAGACATAGAATCGCTGAATGTGGCAATGGCGGGCGCGGTTATCCTATTTGAGGCTTCGCGCCAGCGCACGAAGGGATAGAGACGGCGCGATGTTTTTTCCAAAGGCCGCATTTCTCACGGGCTTTCTACTACTGCGGCGGCGGATCCGGGCATCTCTACTGCGTTGCGCTCCGTCGGGCTCCTCGACGTACTGTCGAGTACGTCTGCGGGGCCCTCGGTCGCGGGCCTTGTATCCACGCCCGTCTGTGCCGCCTCGTGACAAAACCTCGTGAGAAATGCGGGCTAGCCCGCGCTGCCGGAGCAACCTATGACCAAATCACTCTTTCCTGAACCTGCAGAGCTTCCTGTGACGCCTGGATCCCCGCTTGCCGAACGACTGCGCCCGCGCATTCTAGATGAGATCGTCGGGCAGGACCACTTAATCGGCCCGGGCAAAGTTCTGCGCATGATGGTTGAACAGGACCAGTTGACCTCCATCCTTCTTTGGGGACCGCCGGGGACAGGGAAAACGACGCTTGCGCGCATTATGGCGAGGGAGACCAAGTCTCCATTCGTCTCCTACAGCGCCGTTTTATCCGGCATCAAGGAAATTAAAACCGTGATGGCCGAAGCCCAATCCTATTTTAAAAGGGCGCAGGGCCGAATGGTTTTGTTTGTCGATGAAATCCATCGATTTAACAAAGCGCAGCAGGACGCATTTCTGCCCTACGTGGAGTCAGGCGTAATCGTCCTGATCGGCGCCACTACCGAGAATCCTTCCTTTGAAGTCATCGGACCGCTGCTTTCACGCTGCAAAGTGTATGTACTCAATCCGCTGCAACCCCCTGAAATCTGCGAGATCCTTCGGCGAGCTCTCAGCGACAAAGAGCGGGGGCTTGGAAATGTCGCGATCACAGTTCCCGACGATGTGTTGAACCAGCTGGCAATCTATGCCAACGGAGATGCGCGCATCGCCCTCAATATTTTCGAACTGTCCATTTCGCTTGTACTGCGGAAGGAATCTGACGGCACGCCAACTCTGACGACTGCCGATCTGGAATCCGCGCTGCAGAAAAAAATCCTGCAGTATGACAAAGCCGGCGAGGAACACTACAACCTTATCTCGGCCCTTCACAAATCCCTGCGCAATAGCGATCCGGATGCATCTCTGTATTGGCTGGGGCGCATGTTGGAAGCCGGCGAGGATCCCATTTATATCGCGCGCCGCATGGTGCGGTTTGCCTCGGAAGATGTCGGTCTTGCGGACGTCCGGGCCTTGAGTGTCGCCTTGAACGCTGTCGAGGCCGTTCGGCTTGTCGGCCTGCCCGAATGCAAACTGGCACTTGCGCAGGCGGCCGTATATCTTTCTCTGGCGCCGAAATCCAATGCCCTATACACCGCTTATTCCGCAGTCGCTTCCGATGTTCAACGCACCTTCAATGAACCGCCCCCTTTGCACATTCGGAACGCCCCCACGAGCCTGATGAAGGACCTCGGCTATGGTCAGGGATATCAATACGCACACAATTTGAAGGAAAAAGTTGCGGATATGGAGTGCCTGCCGGATTCCTTGCGCGATCGGCAATACTACCTTCCCACAGATCAGGGTATGGAACGGCGTATTCAGGAAATATTGGCGGAAATAAAACGGCGAAAAAAAAGCAGTTCCGCGAAACCTTAAAGCGGTCAGAATTTCAAGTAGTAGATCAATACAAGTCCGGCCAGCAAAAAACGATACACTACGAATGGCGTAAAGCTTTTTGTCTGAATATAGCGAAGAAAATACCGGATGCAGAGAAACCCTGATATCGCCGCACACAGGAATCCGACGCCCATCGCACTCCAATTAACGGCCGATGTAGATTCGGCAGGATGCAGCACCACTTTGGCCAGACGCAAAATCTCTAGGATGCCGGCCCCGGCGATGACCGGGGTCGACAACATAAAGGAAAAACGCGCCGCACTGATTCGCGTGCTGTTGCGCAGCATCGCCGTTGTCATGGTTATCCCGCTTCGGGAAACCCCAGGGATCAGCGCCAGCGCCTGGCTGAAGCCGATGCTTAGAGAGTCGGCCCACGTGAAGTTTTCGATAGCGCGATCCTGACGGCTCTTTCTCTCGGCCCCAAAAAGGAAGATCGCGAAGATGGGCAGAGTGAAGACGATGATCAGAGGAGAACGCAAGTGCTCTTCGACAATCCCTTCGAAGGCGAGCCCAGCCACGAGAGCGGGCAACGTGCCAACAACCAGGAACCAGGCAAGGCGGCGGTCAGGATTTCCCAGCGGATTCGATTCTCTCAGGCCGAGGATCAACTCGCGGGCTAAACGGATCCAGTCTCTCCAAAAAAACGCGATTACAGCTATGGCAGTCCCGACGTGAAGAGACACGTCAAAGGCAATCCCTTCCGGTTTCCACCCAAGGAACCATGGCACCAGGATAAGATGCGCCGAACTGCTGATCGGAAGGAATTCCGTAATCCCTTGAATGATGCCCAAAATTGCCGCTGCGAGAATTTCCACAAAACCTCCGAGCCGCGTCAGGAGCCAACAGCATACACCGAGCTTTGCTGAATAAGAAATGCCCTTTGCATGTCATGAAAAAAGCAGCCACAGATTTCACGAATTACACAGATGAATGTATGGGCGGCAGCGCTTTGCGCTGCCCGAGCGATAGTCCGAGCCGCAGGAGAAAGCTAAACTCTCTCCTGCGGCTCGGACTATCGCTCGTGGCCGGAGGCCCGCCCATACATTCCTGGCCATAATCTGTGGAATTCGTGCAATTCGTGGCTGCTTTTTTTGAGATGCTCCGATTGCGGATAATTCACCATAATGATTTGCTAAGAGGTTTTGACGCTCAACACAAAAAGACGGTATGCCCATTTTCGATATCCTGCATTAAATCCCATGGAAATCTGATCGCGCCGGTATTATCCTTTCCGCTTTACCTGAATTGCCGGAACCTTTAATGACGCAAGGAGATGTCATGTCGAGCTCTAAAAAAGTACTCAAGCTGGGATTACCCAAGGGCAGCCTGCAGGAATCGACCGTGGAGCTGTTCCGCAAGGCGGGAATCCGCATTGGTTCCAGCGGCCGTTCCTATTTCCCCGATTGCGATGATGATGAAATCGAAATCATGCTGGTCCGCTCCCAGGAAATGGGGAAATATGTGCAGGACGGACTGTTTGACGCCGGAATCACCGGCCAGGATTGGATCCTGGAAACCGGAGTTCACGTAAAACAAATATGCGAGCTCGTGTATGGAAAATCCGGATTTAAGCCGGTTCGCTGGGTGCTGGCTGTTCCGGAATCATCCAAAATACGGTCGGTTAAAGGACTGCAGGGCAAGACCGTGGCCACAGAACTTGTCAGTTATGTAAAGAAATACCTGGCAAAAATGGGCGTAAAAGCCAAGGTTGAGTACTCCTGGGGCGCGACGGAAGCTAAGGCGGGCATCCTGGTCGATGCCATCGTGGAGCTTACGGAAACGGGAAGATCTCTTAAGGCAAACCAGCTTCGCATTGTGGAGGACATCCTGTCTTCTACAACCCGCTTCATTGCAAACAAGAAATCCTGGAATGATCCGTGGAAGCGGGAAAAAATGGAAAATATCGCCATCCTGTTGAAAGGGGCGCTCGCGGCAGAAGGAATGGTCGGCCTCAAGATGAATCTTAAAGAGAACGACCTGCCCAGGATTATGGATATTCTCCCTTCGCTGAAGCAGCCGACAGTCAGCCCCCTGACCATCCCCGGATGGATGGCGCTCGAAGTCGTAGTGGAAGAAAAGGTAGTGAAGCGGATGATACCCGATCTGAAGAGAGCGGGCGCTCAGGGGATCATCGAATATCCGCTCAACAAGCTCATTATTTAAGCCCGTAGTCCCTTATGCACCTTGAGCGCAAGTCCGTCGCCCATCACCGCGAATGGGTATTCTGCCAACTGCGTGCAGGAAACGGACAAGCGCCAGGCCCCCTGGCATAGGGGCCACGGCGATGTGCCGCCCAATCCTTCGGGGACGTCCCACTCGTCCACCTTATTCAAAGCGCGCTATGCTCCAGACGACAAGAACAAAGGTAAACGTGCGGAACATCCCCGGTTACCATTTTTAGTTGCCAGTTGCAAGGCCGATTGCTACGGGATCGGCACGCGTGTGGCGTAATTGGTGTTCGGAGTAGCAGTTGAGAATGACGGGAGTATGCCTGGGTCCGGGAAACCATCCTTGTTGGCATCGGCCGCAGCCGAATAAATATCAAAGTTGCTGACTATGACGTAACTGTCAGGTCCGGTGAACCGAGCGTTGCCCGTCAACACCATGATCCCCTGGATAACTGGCGGATTGGCCTGTTTGATTAGGTAGGCAATCCAGCATACTTTGAAGGTGTCTCGCCCGGTCATCTCAACCTGGCCTGTCGACTCTGTCACCGTGTCGGCGCCGAATTTGGCTAGCAGCCCAGCATAAGCGGGAGACCAGGTATGAAGCTTGAGGTGGAGGGCGGCCGTCCTCCCAGCCGGATCGAGGGGAATCTGCAAGGCGTCGAAAATAGCCCCGTTGCCCGAGCCAATAAAGCCGCCGCCCAATTGCATCTGCCGGCTGCCGTTGGACTGACTTTGAACGTTGGAACCAAAGATAAGGAACGCCGCCGCTGCGACGGCAAATATTCCCAGCACTGCATATTTTCTGTTCTTCATAGCATTTAACCTTTCTGTTGTTTGTTTTTTCTTTTCCCCCACTCCTGTTGAGCCCCGAAGCCTTTTGGCGTCGGTGTCGAAATCGTGCGCAGTAGAGTACGGCATGATACCGGGAGAAGATAGGCAGTCTGTCGCGATCTGAATTTGAATAGCGCCTCGAGTGCCTTAGTCCCACGTGTGCTAATGCGAAAAAGGGCCGGAAAAAGTAACATGGCGGCAAAAAATCCGGTCTTTTGATGTATAATTGCCTAAATTCCTATTTGGCATGAGAGCGAGGGTCTGTGACGAGCGATTCTCCGCACGACCTGACTTTGCTTCTTCACGATTGGTATCGTGGCGATCAGGCCGCGCTCGATAAAATTATTCCTCGCGTCTACGCGGAACTGCGCCGGCTTGCTCATATCTATATGGTGCGCGAACAGCCGGGGCATGTCCTGCAGACCACGGCCCTGATTCACGAAGCATTTCTCAGATTGACGCAGGCGGAGAATATCGAGTGGCGGAACCGGGCCCATTTTTTCGCCATCTCCGCCGGCCTAATGCGCCGAGTCCTGGTCGAATTCGCCCGCGCCAGGGATTCTCGGAAAAGAGGCGCTGACTCGCCTCAAGTTTCATTCGATGAGTCGTTCGTCGTCTCCCCGGAGAACGATCCCGACCTGATCGCGATCGACGACGCCTTGAACTCTCTGGCCGAAGTCGATGCAAGACAGGCGAAAATAGTGGAATTGCGCTTTTTTGGGGGCTTGACGGAAGAAGAGACAGCTACGGTCTTGGGCGTTTCGCGGTTGACCGTCATCAGGGATTGGAAATCCGCAAAGCTGTGGCTGCTGCATGAGCTTAAACACCGGGGGAATTGATGAAACCGGAGCGCTGGCAGAAGATCAGGCGTATTTGCGAGGATGCGCTGGAACATAAAGAGGGAGACCGCGAAGCATACCTGCGAAACGCCTGCGCCGGCGATGACCAATTGCGCGCTGAAGTGGATTCCTTCATGTCCGGCGCCACCGGCAAGGAAGCGTTTATCGAGACTCCCGCAATTGAGATAGCCGCGAAGAGCATGACCAAGGACAAAGCCCAAAACGCAGCGCCGGATTTAATTGGCGAGACTTTCCTGCATTACCGAATCACCGAGAAGATCGGAGCCGGGGGAATGGGCGAAGTCTACCGGGCGCGAGATGACCGCCTCAAAAGAGATGTAGCCATTAAGGTCCTGCCGGACATCTTCACAAATGATCCCGAACGGCTGGCACGTTTCGATCGCGAGGCGACGCTCCTGGCCTCGCTGAATCACCCGAATGTCGCAACAATCCATGGAATCGAGCAAGGCAATGCAAGGCGCTTCATTGTGCTTGAACTGGTGCAAGGCGAGACTTTAGCGCAGCGGCTCGCCAAGGGACCGCTTCCGATTGAGGAGGCGCTGCAAATCTGTCGTCAGATTGCGGAGGGATTGGAAGCCGCACACGAGAAAGGGATCATCCACCGCGACCTGAAACCCGCCAATATCAAGGTGACGCCCGAAGGCAGAGTGAAAGTATTGGATTTTGGCTTGGCGAAAGCGTTTGCCCGAGAGGCAATCGAAGTGAATTTGTCGAACCCTCCCGCACTGAGCCCTATCGCCACTCAGCAAGGCATCATCCTCGGCACTGCGGCATATATGTCACCGGAACAAGCACGGGGAATGCCTGTAGACAAAAGGAGCTGATATTTGGGCGTTTGGCTGCGTATTGTTCGAGATGCTGACGGGAAGCGCTGCATTCGCCGGCAAGGATGTGACCGACACTCTTGCGGCGATAATCCGTGCAGAACCTGAGTGGGAAAAACTCCCCGCGAACCTGCATTGGCGGCTTCGAGAAGTCATCGAGCGTTGCTTGAAGAAAGAGGCCAGGGATCGGTACCATGATATTTCCGATGTGAGGATAGATATTCAGGAAGCAATGGCCGATCCCGCTGGTCTATTGCTGCGGCCGGGCATCGCTGCAGCACCTGAAAGAAAGTTGAAACTGGGGCTTTCCTGGATGGCGGCTGTTGCCGTTGTAGGCGTTATTATCGCAGGAGTGGCTGTCTGGAGGTTCGAGCCGGCTGAAGGACGACAGGTCATACGTTTGGAGTACAACCTGCCGGAGGGGCAGCAATTTGGCGATCTTGCTAGCGGGATGCTCGCTGTTTCCCCTGATGGCAGGCAAATCGTTTATAGCACACCTAAAGGGCTTTATCTGCGCTCCATAGACGAATTAACTGCCAAACTTATTGTCGGGACTGAGGGAGATACACAACAACCCTTCTTCTCACCTGATGGTAAATGGATTGGATACTTTTCTGTGGCTGACCGGAAGCTGAAGAAGGTTGCGATCCACGGAGGTACTCCAATACCTTTATGTGATATCGCGCAGCGTTTTTGGGGAGTCTGGTGGAATGAAGATGACACAATCCTATTTGGTTTGCAATCTGTCGGCATGATGCGGATTTCTGCTAACGGCGGGGATCCAGAATGTATTTTTAAACAGAAGGCGGGAACCTTCATCACTCCCCAAATCCTGCCAGATGGAAAGTGGGTACTGTGTACATCCCTTCCCATCCGACTGGCGAAGATTGTAGCGCTGCCCCTCAAATCGGGAAAGGATAAAGAACTCTTTAGGGGTGCAGATGCCCGATATCTTCAAACAGGACACATATTATATAGGACATATGATAACTATTCTAATGTTTACGCTGTTCAATTCGATCTTGCCGGGCTTGCGGTCAAAGGCAAACCTGTTCCCGTGCTTGAAGGCGTGGTGCAATATGCTATTTCAGACTCTGGAACCCTGGCTTATATACCTAGAACCCGGGATGGTGGAGCAACGGTTGGTCGGACTCTGGTTTGGGTGAACCGGGAAGGCAAAGAAGAGCCGTGTTCAGCCGCTCCGAATGAATATGGTTTTTTCAGAATATCTCCCGATGGAACGCGCGTTGCTTTAAGCGTCGAGGGAAGTATCTATATCTGGGATGTAGTTCGTGAAAGCATGCTGCGGCTGACCCTTGATGAAGGCAAGGACAACGATTTTCCGCTTTGGACATTGGATGCCAAACGGATTATTTATGCTTCGAGCCGCGAGAAGGCGTCCTATGACGTCTACTGGAAGGCAGCCGATGGCACTGGAGGGGCTGAGAAGCTGACTTCGTTACCCGGTCAGATTTTTTTCCCCTATTCTTGGGCCAAAGATGGGGGAACCCTGGTGCTAAGCGAGCTAACTCTTGCCCCTTTACAAGCCGCCGGAGTTGTAGCGCTCTCAATGGAAGGCGAACATGCAAGGAAAACGCTGTTTAAGGAAAGAAATATTATGTCAAACGAACCGCGTGTTTCCGGTGATGGACGATGGATAGCGTATGCATCACGCGAGTCGGGCAGGTGTGAAGTCTATGTGCGCTCATTTCCGGAAGTAGACAGGGGCAAGTGGCAGGTCTCAACCAAAGGTGGGCACAGCCCCCTATGGTCACCGGATGGTCGAGAGCTGTTTTACCGCAGCGGCGATGAAGTCGTATCGGTACGAGTGGAAACAGAGCCGACGTTCAAATCCGGAAAGCCAACAGTGCTTTTTCGAGGAGCCTATGTTGACGTCAGTGGGAATGACGTGACTCTTTGGGACATCAGCCCGGACGGCAAGCGCTTCCTGATGATGAAGGAAGCAGTCGCCGAAGCCCCCCGCAAAATCAACATAGTCATGAACTGGCTGGAAGAACTGAAACAGCGAGTGCCTGTGAAATAGCGATCCTGGTTGACTTTTTAGCTCGCGGTGTGATTACTACCGATAACAGGCCTTCCCGCAAGTAATCCAGCTCGGCTGCCAAGTTCACAGATTTCGATGCGCAGAATGCTTCGGCGGCTGGTTTTGGTTTGTAGTGTTTGAATCATGGCTCGGTATCAAAGTTGGTTGGACAAGGGAGCCGTTAAATGTACAATGAACCTTTTTGCACAGGCCAAAGGCCAGCACGAAGGAGTGGATTTCCCTTCCTGCAGGTCATGAGTGAAACCGGCTACAGCCCGTGTTTTGACGAGAGGGATATCGAGCATGAAGAAACTGGTGTTGCTAATTCTGATGGCGGCTGGGCTGGCGACTGCCGCTGCCGCAGAACCCGCGAAAAAACCGAAACTTGTGCTCACGATCGTTGTCGACCAGTTTCGCTACGACTATCTGACTCGCTATAAGAACGAATATAAGGGTGGGTTGAACCGCTTGCTGACTCAGGGAGCGGTTTTTACCGATGCGTACTATCGGCACTTCCCGACCGTGACCGGGATCGGGCATAGCGTGATTCTTACGGGCGCCATGCCATCAACCAGCGGAATTGTCGGTAACGACTGGTACGATCGTGCGGCAGCGAAGCAAGTGGACTGCGTTGCAGACGACTCCACAAAAATGCTCGGAGGGGCCGGAGGGGCCGGATTTTCACCGAATCGCATGTTGGTAAGCACTGTGGGTGATGAACTGAAGGCGGCCACGGGCGGCAGGGCCAAGGTCATTGGAATTGCAATCAAGGACCGGGCGGCGATCCTGCCCGCGGGACATGCTGCCGACGCTGCGTACTGGTATGACAGCAGAAGTGGAGAATTTGTCAGCAGCACCTTCTATCTTCCCGAACTTCCTGCCTGGGTGAAGGAATTTAATCTCAAGGCGCTGGAGAAATACAAAGGAGCCGAGTGGCTGCAGCACAAGCTGCCGGAAGATGCCAAGCTCGCCGCGGCGCTGATCCCAAGCCCCTTCGGCAACGATCTGCTGGAATCATTCGCCGAGCGTGTCATTCAGGTTGAAAATCTCGGCAAGAATACGGTCCCGGATTTGCTGAGCATCAGTTTTTCCTCCAACGATTATGTGGGGCATTTTTTTGGCCCGGAATCGCCGGAAGTCCGCGCCATGTGCTTCGAAACCGACCAGGTTCTTGACAAGCTGTTCAAGTTCGTCGATTCCTCCATCGGCATGAGCAATGTCCTGGTTGCGTTCACGGCGGATCACGGTGTTGCTCCGCTGCCGGAAGCAAACGCCGGGCGACAGATGCCGGGCCGACGAATGCAGCCGCGGATTGTGCAAAACACTCTTCAAAGCGCACTTGTCAAAAAATACGGCGAAGGAAAGTGGATCCTGAGCTCCCCCGAACACTCCCTGACTTTGAACCAGGACCTGGTGCAGGAAAAGAAGCTCGATCGGGTAGAAGTTGAGGAGACTGCCCGGGAGGCTATCCTTGCCATCCCCCATGTTTGGAGAGTCTACACCCGTAGCCAGCTGATAGCAGGAAATGTGGGCGATGATCCTGCCGGTCGCGCCGTGATGAACGGCTTTTTCCCCGGCCGCGGCGCAGATGTCTATGTTCTCCTGGAACCCTACTGGATGTTTGGCGCCAGCGGTACAACGCACGGCACGGCTTTTAACTATGACACGCATGTGCCGGTAATTTTTATGGGGCCCGCCATCCGGGCCGGCATCTACGATGACCAGATTATCCCGAATGACATTGCTCACACGATGGCGGACCTGCTCGAGATTGAGACGCCGAGCGCCTCGGTGGGTCGTGTCTTAAAAGAAATCATTAATCGCGCCACAAAGTAAGCCCGCGTTTTAGCAAGCTGGGAATCAAGAAAAATGCGCACTCGTTGCAAACAAACAATAGATTGCGGAAGCACCCGCACTGCGGATTGAATTTCCCATCCTTCCCCACCGGGCATGCGCGTCAAGCTAAGAGGAAGCGCTGAAAGCGCGGAGCAGCAAAGCCCAGGGTGGAAGAGCACGCGAAGCGGGCGCTGGAACCCTGGGTTACGAATAGGGTTTAGGTTAAGCCCTGTAAGGGCGATGCAGACTGCACCGCCCTTACAGGGCTTGTTTCCTTTTCACGCCAACCCAGGGTTACGGCCGCTGCGCGGCCTCCACCCTGGGCTTTGCTGCGTCGCGCTTTCAGCGCTGATTTTCCTTAGCTTGACGCGCATGCCCGCCGGGAATGAAATCGCATGGTGGGCATTGGAAGCGACGCCCCTTCCAGCAATTTTCTTGACTTGGCACCGTCCTCCGGCGTTAATAACCTAAATACACAATCAAAGGGGGGTTCCCAATGAAGCCCTATAGAATATTGCTACTTGTGGCAATGCTGTTTTTGATCAATCCGGCTCATGCCACTGCGCAGAAGAGCAAGTGGGAGCCTTCCCCCGCCATCGCGGCGTTAATCAAAGCTGCCGAACAGGGTGACGCTAAATCGCAGCTTGCACTTGGGTCGAACTTTTACTATGGAAAAGGCGTTTTTCAGGATTATGCCGAAGCCATGAAATGGTATCGCAAAGCAGCGGATCAAGGGGAGGCAAAGGCGCAGTACAACTTGGGAGATATGTATGCCAACGGCACGGGAGTCGTTCGGGATTATGCCGAAGCGGTGAAATGGTACCGCAGAGCTGCGGATCAAGGGAATGCTAAGGCGCAGCTCCTAATGGGAGATATGCATTACAATGGCATTAGTGTCACGCAAGATTATGTTCTGGCGCATATGTGGTGGAATCTGTCCGCTACCGGACCCAAAGGACAGGCACAAGAAATGGCCGCTAAGAAACGCGATAAAGTCGCCAAGGAGATGACGCCGCAGCAGATAGCGGAAGCCCAACGGCTTGCGCGGGAATGGAAACCCAAAAAGGAGAAGTGAAGGCAGATAGTTTCTTTATCAGCAGCTGAAGAAATCCCGCGGAGAGCCTATTTCGCACAGCGATTCGCCCTGAGCGATGTTTATGAATTCATGAGGAACCCGCAAAAAACTTTCCAGTACAATTCTTAGGCCGCTTGTCGCATACTGTCAACAAAGCTGTTTAGGTTCCGACTATTGCTGTGCTCTCTAGGCCGATAGCCGATGCAGACGACAATATATTAGAGCAATTATCCGTTTTCCCTTTTTGTAGAAACTAAGCGTCTGCGCGAAAATATCTTGTGACACTTCCGCGCAGTGTCTAAGCAAGACAGACAAGGCATCGGCACGTTGCTGGAAGTTTTGTTCCGAAGAATCACTTGGCTGTCAAATCGGGGCTCTCGCAAAGGGCCAATTATGGATTCCTGCCGTCCAACTCAAAAACAAGCGGCAGGGGAAAGGATGGTGTCATGCAATTCTCTCGTCTGCGGCTGATGTTTTGGGCGAGCACGTTCTGCCTCGCCGTCACCTTCATGGCTACGTCGGTTAAGCCCAATCCAGCTCAAGATCAAACCCAGGCAACGGGGATTCAACAGAATCTCACCGATGAGGAAAAAAAGAATTTCCTGCTCACGGCAAAGATAATCAAAAGCAAACAATCTAGTAAGGGCGTCACCCGTCCGTATACGCTGACTCTGAGCGACGGCAAGCTAACACATGATGCCGGCTTTCAATCCGTCGACATATTCAGCAGCGAAGAGCACTTTGACAATGGCACCACGGAACTCAATTTCCGAGATACCTATCACTACAACATCGCGGCCTATGAATTGACCAAGCTTCTAGGCTTGGAATCCATGATGCCGGTGACAGTAGAGCGAAAATATAAGGGCAAGTCAGGTTCTCTGAGCTGGTGGCTCAATGCGAAGATGGACGAGGGTGAACGCCTGAAAAAGGGCATTCGCTCCCCTGATGCTGAAGTTTGGAACAGGCAAATGTATCGCAAGCGCGTTTTCGCCGAATTAGTTTATGATGTGGATCCAAACCTCACCAATGTGCTGATCGGTGAAAATTGGGAACTGTATATGATCGATTTCACCCGCGCTTTCCGTTTGCATGAAAACCTGGCGCATCCGAAAGATCTTGCGCGGTGCGACCGGCAATTGCTTGAAAAGCTGCGGCAGTTGGATGCGGCTGAAATCGAACGCGTAACCAAGCCCCATCTCGAGAAAGCAAGAATCAAGGCTCTGATGAAACGGCGCGACAAGATCGTGGCTCATTTCGAGCAGCAAATTGCCCAGAAGGGCGAGAGCGAAATACTTTATTAGATTCGGGCAAAGAGAATGGCCATTTTTGTATCGATTCCTCCAGCTAATGCCGGATTCTCGCCCAAGCGCAGCGTTTTCATCCGGTTTCTAAGGCTCTTCGTCGATATCCGAGAAGGGGAAGCAGCTAAGGCGCTCCTGTTGTCGCTGAATGTTTTTCTCCTTCTCCTGGCCTATTACATACTGAAACCTCTGCGCGAAGCTTTGTTGCTCGTAGACAAGGATTCTGCTGTTGTAAAGTGCTGCCTTAGCGGTGTTCAGGCGATCCTGTTGATATTTGTAATCAAGGCCTTCAGCCGCCTGGCTTCCCGAGTCCCGCGGCATCTCCTCATCACATGGACAACGCTATTCTTCATCTCCAACCTCGTCATCTTTTATTTCTTCAGCCTGGCCGGTATGCCGATCGAGCCCATGGGCATACTCTTTTTCATCTGGATCGGCATCTTCAACCTATTGGTTGTTGCGCAGTTTTGGGGATTTGCCAACGACCTTTACACGAATGACGAGGGGAACCGGATTTTTCCTTTGGTAGGATTTGGAGCTACGCTGGGAGCCGCACTGGGTACGCGCATGCGCTGGCTTAGAGAGATGATGGGGAATAACTGGGAATACAAGCTGATGCTTCTATCCGGAGCCATATTGCTGGTCTGCGTCGGATTGGCCGTTTATATCCACAGGCAGGAGATCCGAAAAGCACAAAAGGAAGGAGAAAGAGGCCTTCCCGGAGAAGAGCAGAAGGCTGACAGTCAAGCCCAGCCTCTGAAGCCAGGCGGTGGCTTTCGCCTGGTTTTCAAAAGCCGCTACCTTCTTATGATCGCCTTCATGATCGGGATTTATAATTTCGTGAATGCGGTCGGCGAATATATTATTTCGGACGTTCAGACCAGGGCTTCGCTGCAGGCGGTAGCAACGGCTGGGGCTGATATGCAAAAGTCCATCCACACAGCTTTCATGGATTACCAGTTCCTGACCAACATCATTGCCCTCGTCATTCAGCTGTTCCTCGTATCGCGGATCTTCAAATGGATAGGGATTGGAGGGGCTCTATTGTTTCTGCCCTGTATTGCCTTGGGCGGATATGGGCTGATCTCGTTCGGGGCTGTTCTTGCCATCGTCCGTTGGGTGAAGGCTCTCGAAAATGGCACCGACTACTCGCTGCAAAATACGGTCAAGGCAGCGCTTTTTCTTGTCACGCCCAGGGAGGAGAAATATAAAGCGAAAGCGGCCATCGATACGTTTTTCGTAAGAGGGGGCGACACGATCGCTGCGGCAGCCGTCTTGATCGGAACCCAATTATTGGCGGTGAAGATCGAGGCGTATGCTTTTCTCAACGTTCTCGGCGTAGGCGTTTGGATCATTCTCTGCGCTGTGATTATCAGAGAATACAGGAAGCTGAAAACTCCGACCTAGGACGCGAAGCCTTTGGTGTGCCACCGCTCGCTCTGCTCCTTACACGCATTTCCGCATCATAAACCAGCAAATCATGTGGGTCGGGGCCTCAGAGGCTGTCTCAAAACTTAACCATTGAGCGGGCTTACAGCCCTTTTCATGTTTGTCGCTAAATTCCTAGGGCTTCGCCCTAGGCTGGTATAGAGCGCGCCTTCGGCGCTTATGATACTGTATAATTAGGGGTTTAAAGCGCCGAAGGCGCGATCCATACCAGCCTGGGGCAACGCCCAGGAAAAGGCGCAAAAGAAAATCAAGGGCTGAAGGCCCGCCCAATGCGAGTTTTGAGACAGTCTCTTCAGCCCCGACGCACATGTTCATGTTTGTAATGAGCTTGATGCGTGTAAGGAGCACAAAGAGCTTCCGCTTGCCCTTGTTTTTGGGAGATGTTTTTATTGCATTCGTTTGCAGATCGTTAAAACGTTTTCGTCGCCGTCACGCCTATAGGAATATTCATCCATCAGGGTCTTGAAGAGATAAATCCCCAGCCCGCCGCGAGTTCCCAGTTGGATCTTCTTTTCAAGATCAATGGGTGGTATTTCGTCGGGATTAAAGGGCATGCCCCGGTCCCGTATTTCTATGCAAAAGGCGCCTCCTCGATTCGAATCCGGATCGTCACATCCCCGTCCCCTTTCGGATACGCGTGCAGGACGACGTTGACGAAGATCTCGTGAAGTGCAAGTTCCAGCTTTATCGTCTCTTCTTCTTCAATTATTATCCCGTACATCCCCTGCCGGAGAAAATCCCGGACCCGCTCGATCTCTGCAAGGTCCGCTTTGACTCTGAGCTCTTTCCATTCCGGCGCGATCAATGGTTGTCCCCTTATTTCCGTCCCCATTCTACAGGGCTTGAGGAGAAATAATCGGCGCTCCCGCCGCCTTCTTTTTGACTATGACGAGGGTCATATCATCTCCAAGTTCAGCGCTTGCGCTAAAACTGCGGACGCCTTCATAAATTTTATTTAGGACGTTCTGCGCCGGGAACTCGGAGCATGCGCAGAGCTGGCGGTACAGGCGGTCGGTGCCATATTCCTCATTCTCGAGGTTCCTGCCTTCCACGATTCCATCCGTATATAAGCACAGGATCTCATCCGGCTCGATTCTGATCGATTTCGTCTCATAGCTGACGGATGGAAACATGCCCAGGCAAAAGCCTGTCCCTGCCAAAGTTCGGATATTTCCGGAGGAGTTTATAAGCAGCGGCGGGTCATGACCGGCATTCACATACGTCATCTCCATTGTGTCGCGATTCAGCACGCCTAAAAAAAAGGAAATGAACGCATGGTCGTCGTCCGAATCACCGTAGACAATATCGTTCAACCTGGAAGCAAGGAGAGCAAGATCTTTGACGGATGGGATCAAGGCATAAAGCGAAGCCCTCAAGGATGCCATAAGGAAAGCGGCGCCGACCCCATGCCCGGAAACATCCGCGATGACGATCCCCAGCCCGGAAGGATCCATGGGTATGAAATCAAAATAGTCTCCGCCAATGTGCCGGCAAGGCCACGTGTTACCGGTAATGTCGAGAGGATCGAAGACGGGATCGCCTTGAGGCATTAAATTTCGCTGGATTTTCTGTGCCATCACAAATTCTTGTTCCATCCGGGCTTTTTCCAGGGATTCTTCGAAAAGGCGCGTATTTTCAATCTTGAGCGCAGCCAGGTTGGCCAAAACCGTCAGCAGTCTCAGATCCTCCTCGGTAAACTGTCCATGAAGCGCTTCACGGTCGGAGTAAATCAAGCCGATAATTTCCCGGTTATTCCACAAGGGAACACACATGGCCGAATGGGTTTGTCCCGCGACGATACTTTTTTGATCGCTCAGGTTTTTGTCGGATTGGACATCCGATATAAGGATTGAAGAGTTCTTTTCCATGACAGTTCGAAGAATACTTTTGCTCACCACGATGTTCTGCTTCTTGAGGGACGTCCCATGAACACGAACCACTTTGGGAACGAGTTCCTGGGTTTGTCCTTCCATGAGCATGAGGATGCCCCGATCCATTGGGATGTTTTGTGTAATCAAATCCATGATGTAGTCTAAGAGCTTGTTCAACTCCATATGGAAAATCAAAGCCTGGCTTACATCGATCAGGATGGCAGCCAGCTTTTGATCGCCTCGGAAATGATGTTCAAGGCCCAAGGCATCGATTTGGGATTTGTGTAGAGCAGCGGCGGAAGAGTTTTTTAGGATTTCACCCACCCGGAGGACCGTAGTGGAGCTCGAGAGGAAAGTCGCATCCTCTACCATCTTTACGCCGTATCCGAATTCCTGGTCCAAAACAATCCGGGTCGAGCCGATCAGGATTTCATCCCCCCAACGCAGATCGGCTTCTCCGTTGACCCGGATACCGTTGAGGAATGTTCCATTTTTGCTTCCCAGGTCTTGGATAGCATAGCCATCTCCCTTGGGAAATATGACTGCATGCGATGAGGAACTGAATTGGTCGGATAGAATGATATCGTTGACTGAAGTTCGGCCTATGCTAATTCTCTTATCGCTCAGAGTGAGAATGGAGGCATCCCCCTTCTTTGGGTAGACAATCAAAACCGGCATTGGCATCTCCTTTCTAAATGGCGTCACCGGCGACTCGGATCCCTGCTATACCGAGTCGTTGGTCCAGACTCATCGCCAGCTTCTTCAAACGGCGGGTTTTTTCCTCCGGCGGCAGATCCTCAATGATCGGAAACAAAAACAATTTGATGTTCCGGTCCAGAACGTTGTCGAGGAGTTCAAGAGAGTAGTCGACGGATCTGTGCGTCCCTTGAAGTATGTTTTGGTAAGCCTTAACCATATCATCGAGCGGATATAGGAGCGAAAGAAGATCGAATACCTGCTTGACCTTGAATTCCAGGGCCGAATTCCATTTTGGCGCCGAAACCGACGGTTCCACGGGCAAGTGGCTCTCGATGCCGGCAAGATACACGGCATAGATTTTTCTGACGGATAGAAGCACGACGTTCTCGATCGTTTTCTTTTTGAAATGAAGCTTGGGATGAATGGAACGGATCTTGTATAAAGAGTCGATAAGTTCCTGCTCCAGCCCTTCGCTGCCCCGGGATAGTTCCGCGCATAAAATGTCGGCAGCTTTCTGATCTCCGATGCAGGCCAGAATTTCAGGGATAGCATTCCGGATCTCCAGGCGTTCGGTCGTATCGTGAAGACGCATTTTCAAAATATCTTCAATCCCGGGGCCATAGGCTGCCAGCGCATTCTGCGCTTCATGCCGGGTCATCGGGTTTTCGAGGAGCGCGATGATGAGGGAGGCGTGTTCCGGGCACCGGTGAACGGTTGCGCTGTTCAGCGCATATATCAGGACGTTGAGAGAAGAGTCCTGGAGAAGATGACTGAGGCACCGGAGAATTACAGGTTTCGGTTTAAGGAAACCGATCAGTTTCGCGGCTTCCATTCGCTCGACTTCGGACGCTGCCTCGTTTTGAATGAGTGTGCTGAGCTGTGTTTCCATGGCAATTGTGTAGGAATCCAATTCCATGACCTCGCGCGCCATTGTCTCGACTTCCTGGTCCGCTAAAGCCTCTTCGATACCTGGATAAAACACCTCGCTGCCGACGTCGATAAGGGAGTCCATGGAACGAGCCTTCAGGTCGTCCTGTCTGTAAGAAAGGAACGCCTTGAGCTCCGGTGAGAGTTTTTCTTTCTGGATGAGATGAAACAGGTTCATAGCATAAAGCGTTGAGCTTATCTCCTTGCTCTGTATGGTATCGGCGATCAGCCGGGCTCTGTCGATGTCCACGTTTTTCTGGATCACGTCATGAGCATCCTGCCATTTTCTGGAGAGGTCCCTTTTTACAGTGCTCAAATATTCGGCGTGAATTTTCCAGATGAGCAGCATGCAAGCGAGCGCGAAGCAGAATACAAAAATACCAAGCTGGTGTATTTGTGCCTCGGGAGGTTTAAGCGCAAAAGAAGGTACGCGATAGAGAATAAAGACGAGAGCTGCGCCAAATCCGACAGCAAGTTTATTGACAAACATGTCAATGAATATTTTGGCTTCGTACTTGATGGAAGGATGGATGGGCATATAGAGCAGTTCCCGAACGGATTGGCTAACAGTATTGTCGAGGGTCTTGTCGCTTCCCCTGATAAAGCATGCCCATAGAATCAGGCCGGTCGCGGGAAACAGGAAAACGGCGAGTGTTCCCAAGCACAGCACTGACGGAGCTATAAGCAGCCCGAGGCGGATGCCGAAGTTTTTCAGGATCTGCCCGGTGCTGAACAAGTGGAAAATTATGGATATTAGCAGGATTGCGAAGAAGAACGTGGCAAGGAATGAAGCCCGCGCGTCCCCATTCGGATACGCGTTCTTGACGGCGATTTTAAATTGATAATTGATGAGAGTGCCCACAATGATCGCGGATGCAATTGCGCCTGCCAGAATCCGAAGATATCTATCCCCGCGTATGGTTCTCAGGCTTTCCAGATAACTTGGCTTGGCTTCGCAGGATCCCATCGTCGCATCCTTGTGGAGCTTTTTCTGCTCGGCATAGAGATGGTTGATGATGATCAGCTATCAGCAACAGGATCCCAGTACAGACGATGAGAAGATTGGCGGAACCGAATGAATGCGCGAGCCACGAGGTCAGCAATGAACCGGTGATCCCGCCCAGAAGTCCTCCAGTGACGAGAAAACTCACCAGCCTTTTCGCCTGGTGGGGATTTAAGACATCGTTTACCATGAGCCAGAAATTAGTCACGGACATGACGATGAAAATATCGGACCATAGGCTGAAAACAAATACAGGGATCGGCCAGGAATTCTTATCGGACGAGCGATCAGGTCAGGAAGAAATAGGACTGCCCTGCGCCTTTATTTCAAAAATGAACCAAAAAATGATGAGATTGAGGATAAAGAAAACCGCCACCCAGGAAAAATAGCCTCTGCGAGGCAATCGGTTGAGGAGCTTGGTGTTGAAGGCAACTACGAATCCTATTAAACCGGCAGTTAGGAATTCCGCATACGGCCACGAGGCAGCAGTAACACCAATCAGGAAATTTTCTTTGACAGGCTTGATGATATAGATGGAAAACATGATCAGGAAAAAATAGAAAAAGAGATGCAATGCCGGCTGAACTTCATCCGGCCGGATATCGGTGAAACGGCGCAGGAGCCTGTGCAAACGTCCATCCGGCACCAGAAGCCTCCTTCTTCAGCCCAGCAGGACATCAAGGTTTGGTAAAGCTCTGCAAAGCCGCGGTCTCGTTGTCAAAAACCTCAAGGACGCGCTTCAGCCCCGTAACCATGAGGACAAAGTCGAGCTTCTTGGAAATCCGCGTTAGTTTGATCTTTCCGCCCAGGTTCTGGGTTGAAGTATAGCTGGCCAGCATTTCACCGACTCCCCAGCTGTCGATAAAATCCACCTTTTCTAAGTTCAGCAATAAATTTCTTCTCCCAAGTTCCAATTGGGATTTGACAGCTTGGTGGATCGTTGTTTCGTCGATGTGCGAGCGGCGGATCTCACCGCTGACAAAAAAAACTACCACCTCACCCATGTCCTGAGTAGTGATCTGCATGGTTTTCCTACTTTTGTTCATAACTATCAAAAGCATCCCGGGATGTCAATCATGGAAACGAACACGGTGGAAATCTGCGATCATAGAAAGCTGGTTTTAACGACACGACTTTGCAGGAGTCTCTTCTGGCCATGCAACAGGTGCGGATCACCCTTCCCAACAAGACAGCCTATAGACGAGTAGGCACTCCCTAAGCAAACAGGCATGTCCAGCGGCAGTATATTCCGGAAAATGTTCCTAGCGGGCATGGATAAAAACAGCGCCCTTTGTCATAGGTTCCTGGAGCCGGCATGGATACAATTTTTGAAGCGCAGCAGGTAATCGAGCCAGACCTGATCCGCAACAATTACCAGTGCCCTATTGGTCTTTGAAGCCGAAACGCACTCTGCGGATAGCAGAGCATTACCCCGTCCGAAAGCTTTAATACTTAAAGTAATACAACACTTATTATGACATATACCATCTTCTTCTTTGTATATTATATGAATGACACGATGGGGTAGAGTGCGCCGATAAATCACTTAATTACAACGGTCCAGGGGCGAATTTCCCACTGCAAAACCAAGCCGTTTTGCACATAGGGATCGGCGCGGACAAACGCATCGACGGGTCCGGGGTCCTCGCAGCAAAACACAAGCAGGGCTTTGTCGACGGGATCTGCCAAAGCGCCGCCCAAAATCAATTGACCGCGGCTATGTGCCTCCCGCGCAAGTCGCAGGTGCTCCTCGCGAAAGGGTACCCTGCGCGTACCATAGTCTTCGACTACATGGTAAATCAGGAGATAGTGCTGCATCCTGCACCCCTTCTATGATTCGGGCAGACTTCGAGTGCTGTGCCCTCGCGAATAATCTGCGCAGCATTGTTCTTTTGCAGCTTCGTCCTCTGCCGCATGGTTTTTCGGTTAGTTTCCGTTGAATTTGCCAAACGCCTGCTATACTTTATGACGTCCGCAAATTACAACCAATTTTAGCCGGGAGCAAGCTCATTAACCGAGAAAATATTCTAATCCTTGATTTTGGCTCTCAGTACACGCAGCTCATCGGGCGACGTGTCCGCGAGCTATCCGTATATTGCGAAATCGCGCCCTATTACGCAGCGCTGGAAAAAATCCAGGCATCTAAACCCTGCGGGATAATTTTGTCCGGAAGCCCCGATTCTGTGTGCCGGGAGGGGAGCCCTTCCCTTCCTCCCGAGTTTTTCACTCTCGGGCTGCCGACATTGGGAATCTGCTATGGCCTGCAATTGATCTCTCATAGCCTCGGAGGCCGTGTAATTCCCGGTGGTGACCGGCGCGAGTTTGGCAAGGCGCTCGTAGATGTAGTTGCGCCCGACATGCTTTGGGAAAATGTCCCTGCGCAATTTCAGGGATGGATGAGTCATGGCGATAGGGTCGATGCGCTGCCGCAGGGATTCAGCATTCTAGCCCGCTCCGGCAGCATGATTGCGGCGGCCGCCGATCCGGCCCGAAAAATATGGGGATTGCAGTTCCATCCCGAAGTTGTTCATACGCACAACGGAACAAAAATTCTCGAAAACTTCCTGACGCATGCCTGCGGCTGCAAGCGCGATTGGACCATGTCCGCGTTTATTGCATCCACGGTAGCCGAAATATCTGCAGAGATCGGCGATCGACGCGCCATTTGTGGACTCAGCGGGGGTGTAGATTCCACCGTTGCCGCGCTATTGGTACACAAGGCGATCGGAGATCGACTCACTTGCATCTTTGTGGATAACGGCCTGCTGCGCAAAAACGAATTCGATTCGGTACTGTCCGATTTCCTTGGCCGTCTTCATCTCAAAGTTATCGGCGTCGATGCGCGCGAGCGCTTCATTTCGCGATTGCGGGACGTCGAAGATCCGGAGAAAAAGCGCAAGATCATTGGCGAGGAATTCATCCGGGTTTTCGAAGAACAGGCGATCGGGCTGGGAAATCCGCCCTTCCTCGTACAGGGGACATTGTATCCCGACGTCATTGAATCCACTTCGGTGCGCGGACCGTCTGCAGTCATCAAGTCGCACCACAATGTCGGTGGACTGCCAAAGGACATGAAGCTGAATCTTATCGAACCGCTGCGCGAACTCTTCAAGGATGAAGTGCGCAAGGTAGGCGAAGAGCTCGGGGTGGAACCACGATTTGTGTATCGCCAGCCCTTCCCTGGGCCCGGACTGGCAGTCCGGATCCTCGGAGCTGTAACGGAAGAACGACTTACGCTGCTGCGGAATGCGGATGCGATTGTGCAGGAAGAAATTGAAAATGCGAAACTAGTCCGCGAATTATGGCAGGCTTTCGTCGTCCTGCTGCCCATCCGCAGTGTGGGCGTGATGGGGGATGACAGGACATACGAAAACGTCGCTGCCCTACGCATTGTCACCAGCATGGACGGCATGACTGCGGATTGGGCCAAGATTCCCTACGAGGTCCTCGAAATAATATCAACACGCATTGTCAACGAAGTGCGCGGCATCAACCGGGTCGTCTACGATATTACATCTAAGCCTCCCAGCACCATAGAATGGGAGTGAACCGTGCCGGAAAAGCCACCCTTTGTGCACCTGCACAACCATTCTGATTTCAGCCTTCTCGATGGGGCCTCCAAAATAGAAAACCTTGTCGATACCGCCTTGGCTATGGGAATGCCTTCCCTAGCCCTGACGGATCACGGAAATCTGTTTGGTGCCATTCAGTTTTACGGCATCGCCCGCAAGAAGGGATTGAAGCCGATCCTAGGCTGCGAAATCTACGTAGCCAAGGAAAGCCGTCATAAAAAAACCGGTGGCGGAGACCAGTCCAATCACCTGGTCCTGCTTGCCGAGAATCTGGACGGCTATCACAATCTCAGCCGCCTCGTGTCCTACGGATTTCTCCAAGGTTTCTATTACAAGCCCCGCATCGACAAGGAATTGCTGGCGCAGCACAGCGGCGGCCTGATCGCCCTGTCTGCATGCCTTAAAGGAGCGGTCCCTCAGAAGCTGCTCCAGGAGCAGCCGGATGCGGCTTTGGCGGAAGCGCTGGAACTCCGGGACATTTTCGGTCCGGAAAATTTTTATCTCGAGCTTCAGGACCACAATCTTCCGGCACAGCGGCGCATAAATCCCGCCATCATCGAGATGGCGCAAAAAACGGGAATCCCGCTTGTCTGCACGAATGACTCCCATTATCTGCGCCGCGAAGACAGCGTAGCGCATGACGTGCTGTTGTGCATCGGCACAGGCAAGGTTGTCTCGCAGCCGGACCGCATGCGCTATGAATCGGATCAGTTTTATTTTAAATCTCCCGACGAGATGTATCAGCTCTGGAGCCACGTTCCGGAGGCGATGCACAATACCGCCCGCATTGCGGAGCGCTGCAACCTGCAAATCGAAACCACGCAGCCGCTTCCGCCCTTTGAGGTTCCTCCCGGATTTACGGCGGACAGCTATTTCGAAAAGACCGTGCGTTCGGGCTTCGAAGAAAGGCGCACCCATCTCCAGGCTCTTTCGGATGCCGGGCAACTGAAATATTCGCTTTCGGCCTATGAGCAGCGTCTTTCATTTGAAATAGATATGATCCATCGCATGAACTTTTCGAGCTATTTCCTGATTGTCTGGGATTTGATCAAGTACGCCAGAGATCATGCGATCCCGGTCGGTCCGGGCCGCGGCTCCGTCGTGGGCAGCCTGGTGGCCTACAGCATGCGCATCACCGATATCGATCCGCTGCAGTACGAACTCTTTTTTGAACGCTTCCTGAATCCTGAACGCATCGCTCCGCCCGACATCGACATGGATTTTTGCATGAACCGCCGGGCCGAGGTCATCGAGTACGTTTCGAAGAAATACGGCCGGGACAACGTATGCCAGATCATTACATTCGGCACGATGGCGGCTAAGGGCGTGATCCGTGATGTCGGCAGGAGTCTGGATATCCCCTACGGCGACGTCGATCGTATTGCCAAGCTCATTCCCGAAGAGCTGAACGCGACCATCGATAAAGCCCTTCTTCAGGAACCTCGACTCAAAGAAGAAATGAAAAATCCCCAGATCGCCAATCTGATCGAGATTGCCAAGCGACTCGAGGGTCTTTCGCGCCATTCTTCTACCCACGCGGCCGGTGTGGTCATCGCACCAAAACCACTGGTGGAACTTGTTCCGCTGCAAAAGACGAACAAGGAGGAAATTACCACCCAGTACAGCATGAAGGATCTGGAGACGATTGGTCTTCTAAAAATGGATTTCCTCGCTCTTACGACGCTGACGGTGATCGACAATGCCGTGCGCCGCATCCGGGAAGAAAAGCAGATCGATCTGAACCTGGACGCTATTCCATTGACCGATCCCAAGGTTTTTGAACTTTTTTCGGAAGGCAAAACGAACGGCGTTTTCCAGTTTGAAAGCGGTGGCATGAAAGCCGAACTGCGCCGTTTGAAGCCGGAACGTTTTGAGGATCTCATCGCATTGAATGCGCTGTATCGCCCCGGTCCCATGGATATGATTCCGGATTTTATCAAGCGCAAGCAAGGCAGTATTGAAGTGCGCTATCCGCATCCGGCGCTCGAAGACATTCTAAAAGAAACCTATGGTGTCATTGTGTATCAAGAGCAGGTGATGCAGATCGCCAGCAAGATGGCCGGTTTTTCTCTGGGAGAAGCGGACATCCTACGCAAGGCCATGGGCAAAAAGCTTTCCTCTGTCATGGTGTCCATGCGCGATAAATTTATCGAGGGTGCCCGCAAAAACAAAATCCCCGATAAAGCAGCCATTCAGGTTTTTGACCTCATGGAGCAGTTCGCCCAATATGGATTCAATAAATCCCACAGCACAGCCTACGCCTTGCTCGCCTATCAGACGGCGTATTTGAAGGTCCATTACCCGGTACAGTTCATGGCGGCTCTACTATCGAGTGAAATCGGCAACACGGAAAAAATCGTGATGTATATTGCCGAGTGTAAGGGCATGGGAATTCCTGTTCTGCCGCCCGATATCAACGAAAGCGTGTTGGATTTTCAATCCACCGGAGGAAGCATCCGCTTCGGCATGCTGGCGATCCGCAATGTGGGTGAAGGAGCTATCCGCTCCATTCTGCAATACCGCAATCAGGAGGGACGTTTCCGAAGCCTCTTCCAGTTCTGCGAAGAAGTGGACTCCCGGTCTCTGAACAAGCGCGTGCTCGAAGGCCTTGTGAAAAGCGGCGCCCTGGATTCACTCGGCTGGAAACGGTCGCAATGCATGGCAATGATCGATGTTGCCATCGAGTACGGGCAGAAAGCTCGGCGGGACCGGGAAAGCGGGCAGAAGGGATTATTTGCCAGCCTGTCCGCCGGACAATCTGCCATTCCGGAACCTGCGCCCCCGGATTTGCCGGAATGGCCGCTGGAAGAGCGCCTGGCTCTCGAGAAGGAAACTCTGGGATTTTATGTTTCGGGACATCCGCTGGACCGATTCGCCTCTGAAGTTGCCCGCTTCAGCAAAAAGAGCATCGCGGAGTTGATCGGTGAAGGCAAGACCGCAGACTGCAAAGTGGCAGGCATCATCACGGATCTGCGCACGCGTCGGACCAAAAAAGGCGACCTGATGGCTATTTTTTCGCTGGAGGACCTCACGGGAGCGATTGAGACCGTGGTTTTTCCCAACGCCTACCCTAAATTCGAATCTTTTGTGGCGGCTGATTTTCCAATTCTGGTATCGGGAAAATTTGAGTCCGAGAATGAAAAGAGCTGCAAAATTATTGCCGCCGAATTTCAGCCTCTGTCCGGCATTGCAGAGCGAAGCGCTAAAACACTGCTCATCCGTGCCCGCCTTTCCAGCTTGTCTCCTGAATCCGCACTCTCGCTCCACCGCCTCCTTGAGAGCAACCGTGGCGACACCGGAGTGGATCTGGAGCTGTATGATCCATCGGTTTTCCGTGTTAACATCCAATCGTCTGACTTTGTAAAGGTGAAATCGAGCACTGACCTGATACGGCAAATCGAGAGCATTTGCGGAACCGGATGCGTTCAGGTAGTGAATTAACCCGCATTTTTCACGGGGTTGTGTATGGATGGGATTGAACCGCTACAGAACGAGCTTGATCATTTGCGGGCGGAAGTAGAACGCCTCCGCAAAGACAATGAAAGTCTGGCGTATAAAAGAACTCTCCTGGCGCGCCATGATGCGCGTCCTTATACGATGGATTATGTCCAGAGGCTTTTTCAGAGCTTTTCGGAAATCCACGGCGACCGCCGCTATGGCGATGATCCGGCAATCATAACAGGAATGGCTGTTTTCCACGGTACCCCGGTCATGATTGTGGGACATCAAAAAGGACGCGATCTAAAACAACGGCAGCTCAGGAATTTCGGGTGCGCTCAGCCCGAGGGATATCGCAAGGCCATCCGCGCCATGAAGCTTGCCGATAAATTTTCCCGGCCCATCTTCTGCTTTGTGGATACGCCGGGCGCCTATCCCGGGGTCGGAGCCGAAGAGCGCGGCCAGGCGGAAGCCATTGCCTACAATCTTCGCGAAATGGCCCGCCTCGAAGTCCCTGTGATCGTGTGCATTATTGGAGAGGGCGGCAGCGGTGGCGCGCTGGGCATCGCCGTGGGAAACCGTATCTTGATGCAGGAAAATGCCATCTACACCGTCATCACGCCCGAAGGCTGCTCCGCTATCCTCTGGAAAGACCAGAAGCACGTCGAAGTTGCGGCTGCGTCGCTAAAAATTACCGCTTCTGACCTCAAAGAGCTGGGAGTCATTGATGAAATCGTGCCCGAACCCGCAGGCGGCGCTCAGCTGGATCACGATGCGGCTGCAGATCTGCTGGACAAACAGTTGAGACCCTGCCTGGAATCGATGCTGCGCAAGTCCCCGTCCGAGCTTCGCCAGCAGCGCTACCAAAAATTCCGCCAGCTTGGCGCCATCGCCACTGCAACCAAATAGATTCCTGATTCCTAATTCCTGATTCCTGATATAAACAAGCATATCGAATCCCTAATCTGGAATCCCCAATCAGAAATCAGGAATCAGGAATCAGGAATCCGGAATCTGTGTCAGATGCGTCCGAAATTTCTTTCGATCTCATAGGTGGTAAAGCGGAGCAGGATGGGTCGGCCATGGGGGCAGTTGGTTGGAATACGCGTCTGCGCCAGCTCATCCAGCAACCACTGCATCTTTGGCAGGGCAAGCGGCGTATTCACTTTAATTGCGGCGCGGCATGCCGTGCCGACTGCAATTCGGTCGCGTATTCTGTCGACATCCAGCGTTCTTTCCTCTGATTCCATACCCTCGAGGATTTCGGACAAGAGCTTGCGTATATCCACATCGCCGGCGACAGCCGGAGCCGACCGGATTAATACGGACCTGCCGCCAAACGGCTCTATCTGGAAGCCGTTCCTGTTCAACTCGGGCATAACCTCTTCAAGCAAGGCAGCCTGCTGAGGAGAAAGCTCCAGCGAAAGCGGAACGAGCAATCCCTGCGTTTCTACCGAATTTCCCTGCATCGCTTTGGCCAGTTTTTCATAAAGGATGCGTTCGTGCGCCACGTGCTGGTCAATAATCAAAAGGCCCTGATTGTCGCAGGCGATGATATAGCTGTCCTGAAGCTGGCCGAGTATGCGCACGGCCGCCGGTTGAAAAGCGCTTTTGCCCTCCTGCTCCGAGCTAAGAAGCATGTCGGGCAAAACGCGCATGGGAAAATGATCTTCCCTTTTGCCCGAAAATTCAGATGGCAAGTCCCGGAACGGATAGTTGAGCGCACGCTGCAATGGGTTAGCGGAAGCTGCGGGCGGCGTTAAGTCGAAGAGATCCTCTCTGCGCAGGAAAGCTGTTTCCGGCGGCATTCCCAGGATCGGGTTTGGATGCACTTGCGGGCCTTGCACCGGTGTGTGCGCATATGTGGGTATTGCGTTGCTCTGAATCAGCGCCCTCTCAATAGCCTCCATCACCAGCTTGTGCACCAGATTTTGTTCCCGGAACCGGATCTCGGTTTTGGCCGGATGGGCATTGACGTCCACTTCGTCGTAGGGCAGCTCAAGAAATAGGATCACCACCGGATAGGCGGAGGAAGGCATGCAATTGCGGTAGGCCTGACGGATGGCACTGGTAAGCACCTTGTCGCGCACCATGCGCCGATTCACATAGAAAAACTGTGAGTACGCATTAGTTCGCTGTTCGTGCGGGCGTGATGCAAAACCATGAACTCCCGTCGACCCCGATTGACCCGAAATCTCCACGAGATTTTCCAGAAATCCATCTCCAAATATCTGGTATAGCCGCTCCTTGAAGCTTGATACCGCGACCGCATCGATGAGCGCCCGTCCTTCGCTTTCCAGCGTAAAGCGAATTTCGGGATGCGCCAGAGCATAGTGCGTCACAAGTCTCGCAATATGGCCGAGTTCCGTATCGTTGGACCGGAGAAACTTTCTCCGGGCAGGAACATTGAAAAAAAGATCACGCACTGTAATCTCGGTCCCTTTGTTCCAGGAGACAGGCTTGACCGCGCGCATAACGCCCCCATTAATCTCGAGTTCGGTTCCGGAAATGGAATCGGAGTCTGAAGAGCGCGTTTTAAGAGTCAATCTCGATACCGAGGCAATGGATGGGAGCGCTTCGCCCCTGAAACCCAGGGTCGCAATAGATTGGAGATCCTCAGCCGTCTGAAGCTTGCTGGTGGCATGGTGCTCAAACGCAAGGATCGCGTCATCCTGGCTCATCCCCTCGCCATCGTCCCGCACCTGGATGAACCTCTTCCCACCCGTAAGAACACTGACATAAATAGATCCGCACTGGGCGTCGATAGAATTTTCCAGCAGCTCTTTCACTACCGAGGCTGGCCGTTCGACAATTTCACCCGCAGCGATTTTGTTCGCAAGAATTTCCGGCAGTACGCGGATTTTGCTCATGAGTATTGATTCCTGATTCCGGATTCCTGATTCCTGACAACGGATGTCATATTCATGCTCTCTGAATATTCTAGCCTGAACCCTAATATCAGGAATTCGGAATCCGGAATCGATTGAGATAGCCGCCAATCTCAGGAATTGCAATTTCCCATTGGCGGGAATCATCCAGGCACTTCATAGAAGCCACGCCGCGAGCCAGCTCATCGTCTCCGACGATCAGCACGTGTCTGGCCCCGAGTCTGTTGGCCAGGCGCAGCTGGCTCTTCATCGTTCCCGCGGCGAAATCGAGATAGCATGAAAAGCCCTGATGCCGAAGGTCACGCGCAATCTCGGACACCTTTTTAAGCGCAGCTTCGCCCATGTGGGCAAGGAACAATTCCGGTTTCCGCTGGCTTTTGGCACTTTGCTCTTCCGGCAATAGCATTACGAGGCGATCCAATCCTAGCGCAAATCCAAGAGCTTGTACGGGAGGACCGCCCAAAGCTTCCGACAGACCGTCATAGCGGCCTCCACCGGCCAGCGCGTTTTGCGCCCCCAGTTCCCCGCTGACGATCTCAAAAGCCGTCCGAATGTAATAGTCGAGTCCCCGCACCAGCCTCGGAACGAAGGTATAGGAGATGCCCGCTTCGTCGAGACAGGCCTTCACTTTGCCGAAATGCTCCGCGCATGCCGCACAAAGATGATCAGAAATGACCGGCAGCGTCTCAATGAACGGCTGGCAGTGTTCAACCTTGCAGTCGAAAACCCGCAGACTATTTGTTGAAGCACGGCGCTGGCAGTCTTCGCATAAATCGGCGACACATTTGTTCAATTCGGACCGGAGGAGATCAATATAGCGGGGCCTGCAATCCCGGCATCCTACGGAGTTCAGAAGAAGGCGGGCTTCCACCCCGAGAGATTGGAGAAACCACAAGGCCATTTCAATCATTTCGGCATCGATGGCAGGATGATCGGAACCGAGAGCTTCTGCGCCTATTTGATAGAATTGGCGCCAACGGCCCTTCTGCTTCTTTTCGTGGCGAAACATCGGACCCATGTAGTACAGCTTTGTAATGCCTCCGCTGCGATACATGGCGTTCTGCAGGTAGGCACGCACCACCGACGCCGTCGCTTCCGGGCGGAGCGTCACAGACCGCTTGCTGCGGTCCAGGAACGTGTACATCTCCTTCCCCACGATGTCGGTATCGTCCCCAATACCCCGCGCAAATAATTCGGTCGGCTCCAGGATCGATGTCCGGATTTCCGCAAACCCATACTGGGCGAAGATCCGCCGGGCATGCTCTTCCACTAGTTGCCAGCGTCCCATTTCCTCCGGCAGCAGATCTCTCATTCCCGGAAGGCTGTTCGATATCAAATCTTCCATGCGCTAATCCTTATAAAGGGTAGTAATTTGTTATGGTAGCAGAATATGGATTCGAGATGCCAGATATCAGATTCCTAATTCCTGATTCCTGATTCCTGATTTCGGATATCAGATTCCAGATACTTTGCTTTCGTCTGGGATTTGGAATCTTCCCTATCTTCAACTTTGGTCGTAGTGCGTAGCCGGCCTATTTGTCAGGAATCAGGAATCAGGAATCAGGAATCTTTCCTATCGGCGGCTTCAGTGTTGCAGTGGCTTATCCTGGAAGACGTTTCGCTTGGATACCTCCTGAATGAGCATCTCGAGGAAACTGACAAATTTTCGTATGTGCGTGCGTATCTCAATGAAGTTGGTTGCAATGGACAGAGCGTCGGAAAACGTTTCGAATTCTGCCCAGTCACGGTACATGAGGGATCGAAGCGAGTTTTCTTTGAACGAAACCAGCCGCTCAATAATGCTTTGGGAATCAAGTTCCTCCTTGTTCGCCAACACGTCGGTCAGCCATTGCCGCAGATCCCACAACTCCTGGCGCAGCTTTTCGGCGGCAGAGAGGCTCTCGCCCCTGGATGGAAACAGGACGGCCGCGTTGAATTCCTTGTCGATAGCTTGAATTAAGGTGAGGATGCCGCTCTGGCAGTAATTGCGCAATAGGCCGTGCGCGTTTTCTATGTGCATGTAAATGGGGGCCGGGTCCGTTTCTCGAGCTATGAAAATAAGCTCGCGATCCATGACTCTCTGCACCTCTGTTTTCAGTGAGTAGGCGACCAGTTCGGCGGCATTTTGCAGAGGGTGGTCGGCCACTTTGTTTCTAAGAAAACGGGTCCGGAGAAAGTCGGAAAGCGTACCCATCTCCTCATGTAGCAGAGAAAAGATCACGAGATGCTTCTGCAAAGGCTGATCCCTTGTGAGATCCGTTGCCACAAATATCAGGTATTTTAGAAAGCGGAAGAGATACAGCAGCGCGATTGCCACGTTACGGCGAATCGCCTCATCCGAAATGCGATGCAATACGCTGGAAAGCTGTTTATTTTCGACAAGGTCATACTGAATTCTCAAGTATTGGCTTAGCAGCATATCGATGTAGCGGCAGTTTTTCAGTTCCCGATCAAAAAACCTCCCCAAGCTGAGAAAAAGCTGATAATCCATGCCTGTTTTATCTTTGAACGCATCGATCGTGACTCGCAAGTCGTTCAAAAATGCCAGCAATTGCGCGACGCTGTCTCTCGGCGTCAACTGTTCTACCATCCGGCTGAGACTGAAATCCGGCATGCGGTCTTTTCGCATCTGGATTTCTATAAACTCTTCGAATTCGAGCTTGCCTCCCATGCCCGGCTTCATCACATTGCAGGCATGCATCTCGCATACCTGAACTGCCTGGCGCACCACTCCTATTTCGGCGGCAAAACTCCGTCGGGCCAGTTCTGCCTTCTCCGCCGCACTCAAGGGCAGATGCTCCGTCCTGAAAAAGGACCGGATACCCTTTAACCAAGACTCCAGGGCAAACAGGCTTTCAATGGCGCCCTGATCGCTGACCTGTTTAACCCAGGCGGTCAGGCTTTCGCTTTCAGTAATAATTTCTGAGTGCAACACATCAACGAAAGAATTATGGCCGCTTTGGATTCCGGGTTCCGTAGGCATACGCATCTCCCGCCTGCTATTTAGAAATTGTCTCTGATTGGAGCAATTTCTGAAATTCTTCAGTACTTTTACGCATCGAAAGCCAGTCGTTGAAAATGGATGGCGTTTCCAGCCATATTCCGAACCATTGCGCGATTTCTTTTTTCTGCAATCGCTTCTGCAGATTCACCCGCGCATTGCGGCTTATAAGTTCTGCTCTTTGCCGACCTAAAGCCGCAATACGCCGGCAATAATCCACCCCTTTCTTATCGCTCGCCAACTGATAATTCCGGCATAAATAATCAAGGTGCCGTATCGTTTTTTCAGCCTCCTCAAAACTGGAGAACGCCAGGATAGTGTCAAGAACGTCACAATAGGGCGGGTCTATTTTAATGCGAAGAACCATGGCGGGAACCTGTGGCCGGGAGTGCGGCATTCAAGCCAATCTCAAAATAAACCGGGCGGGAATCAGCATCCCGCCGGTAAACATTCGGGACAGACTGTATCGATAGGCCATCGACTTTTATCGCGTGGTCGTTATCATTGAAAATAACGATCTCCAACGGCATAATGCCGCGTGCCCCTATATAGTAACCGTTGATATAAAAGTATAGCATCGCCCGGGAGCGCCACAAATTGCTATCCTATCTGATATATGCGCTCGTACGATTGGCAACATTTACTCTGCACATACTCCCGCGTCCGCTCGGCGCTGCAACCATAAAAATCCTGGCGACCGGCGCCTATTTTCTGGACTCCAGGCATCGGCATATTGCGCGCGTAAACTTAAAAATAGCGTTCCCGCAGTTGTCGCAATCCGCAAGAAACCGCATAGCCCGGAAGAGTTTTCAGAACACGGCCATGAATTTGCTGGAAATCAGCCGTCTGCCGGATCTTACACCAGGCAATATTTCATCTCTTGTAGGCTATGATGAGGAGTTTGGATTAAACAATTACCGGACTGCCTGCGCTAAAGAGAAAGGAATTCTCTACCTTACGGGTCACTTCAGCGCGTGGGAGTTGCTGCCCGCAGCGCACGCACTTCACGGATATCCGCTGAGCTTCGTCACGCGCCCTCTGGATAACGCTTTTCTTGATCGCCATATGCGGCTGCTGCGCGAATCCAAAGGAAACCGAGTTATAACCAAGAAGAATTCCGCGCGCCCTATTTTGAAGGACCTCAAATCCAATGGTGCGGCCGGGATTTTAATCGATCAAAACACGAGTCTTCAGGAAGGCTTGTTCGTCGATTTCTTCGGCATTCCGGCGGCGACGACAACGGGCATGGCGTTGCTGGCTTTGCATAGCGAAGCTCCGGTGCTTCCCGGATACCTGACACCGATGCGCAACGGGCGCTATCGTATTAAGTTCCTTCCGCCCATTGAACTCGTGCGAACCGGCGACATGCAGCACGACCTCGAAGCCGGCACACGCAAATTCAACGAAATCCTTGAACAGATCATCCGCGAACAGCCGGAGTCATGGTTGTGGGGCCATAAACGCTGGAAATACCAGCCGCCGGGAAATCCCCAGAACCTCTATGCCTTGTCCGATCAGGAGCTTACGGACTTCTTAAAAACGATTCCAGATTCCAGATTCCAGATTCCGGACTAAAAACTCCAAGCTCAATTCAAGGATCCGAAGTTCGGAATCAGATCCGAATCAAGACCATTCATCGGAATCAGGAATCTGGAATTGATTGTTTTACTGGATCATTGAGAAGACGGGTAAAATTTTCTTTATATCGGACGGGGTCCAGGACCGAGTGAACTTTCTTCAATTCTTCCTTTAACAGAGAGCGATATTTGTCCGGCTCGAGTTCTATGGCTCGGGCAAAAGCGGCAATTGCAGGGTCGGCCTGGTTTGCTTTCGCGTATAACACTCCCAGATGGAAATAGTTCAGCGCCTGGCCCTTTCCCAGCGCAACCACTTTCTCATGAGCCTGGATGGCTTCTTTGTCCAGTTCGAGATTCTCTGCGACCAACGCCAGATTGGACCATGCTGCCGAATAGCTGGGATCTAGTTCCAGCGCCAGTTTCAATTCGGCCATCGCCTCATCAAACTTTTTCTGTTCCGCCAACAGGGTGCCCAGATTGAAATGCACTCCTTTTTGCTTGGGATTTATTTCCAGCGATTTTCTGTAGGCAGCTGCGGCTTCATCGAATTTTTTCAGATCGCTGTACATATCGCCAAGCAGAAAGAATATATCCGGATTTTTGTCATTGAGTTTTGCGGCGCTTTCCAGCGCCACGGCGGCCTCCTCGGCTCGGTCGAGGTTTGCCAGCGTGAAGCCGTACTTCGCGAATAGGGCGCTTCGGCTCGAGCCTTTATCCAGTGCAGCTTTATAGGTAATAGCCGCCTTGCCATGCTGTTGTTGGAGCTCGTACACATCTCCCAGTTTTTCCAGCAGTTCAACATTGCCCGGCTTTATTTCATTAGCAGCCTCGAATTCAACCGCTGCTTTGTCATTCTGATTCTGCTGCATGTAGATCCCAGCAAGACTGCAATGCGCGTCATAGTTTTTCGGGTCAATGCGCAATGCCTCCTGCAAATGGTGGACCGCGCTTTCAATCCCGTTGTTTCTCTGAAACAGCAGCGCCAGATCCATATGGGAAGAAAGGTCGTTCGGTTCCGCTTCGATAATTTGCTGCAGAATTTTTATTGCGGCGGCGTCTTCCTTGTTGTTGAACTCGAGGTATGCCAGAGTCCTCAATAACTTCAAATCCTTGGGATTGCCGAGAAGCGCTTTTTTGAGCGCTCCAATTGCTGCAGCGGCGTTTCCGGATTCCTCATAGGCGGCGGCCAGAAGCACGTGAATATTCTGCTCAAATTTTGGCTCTATCTTCAGCACCGCCTCAAATTCGGCGGCAGCCTCTTTCATTTTCTTCTGATTGGCGTAAATGAGGCCGAGATTATAGTGCGCTTCGAGAAAATCAGGTTTGATCTGGAGCGCCTTGCGGAATAAATCCGCCTGCTCCTCGCTATTTTCCTGCGTCGTCCCAATCATTGCTTCAGCCTTTTTAAACCAGGCCATCGCTTCCCGGTAAATTTTGGCATCGTCGATGGTGGTTACTTTCTTTTTGGCTTGCGCAGGCGCGGATTGTGCCGCAAAACTCGCAGGCACCCAGAAGCAAAAGCGCACATGCCGCCAAAATAGCTCTCTGCACTCTCAGGAAGCGCATCAGATTTTCCTCACAGCAGTTCTTCCGCTGCCGCAGTAGCCACCGCAATATCTTCAAAGAATGAAAGCTTATGGAATTCCCTGAATCGGGACTCTATTTCGGGGAAGGTGAGATCTCCAAGTTTTCGGGGGCCAAAATCCATGACATTAAACGAAGCCATTACGGAACCAAATACAACAGCCTTCCGCAGAGCCGCATCATCGGAAACACCCGAGGCAGCCAGATATCCCATCAGGCCTCCGGCGAATGAATCGCCCGCACCTGTTGGATCCATAACCTCCTCCAAGGGATATGCCGGCGCGATGAAAATTGAATTAGAGTTGAACAGAAGGGCTCCGTGTTCTCCCCGTTTTATCACAAGCGTCCTCGGCCCCAGCGCGAGAATGCGGCGTGCAGCGCGAACGAGATTGGTCTCATCGGAAAGCTGCCGCGCTTCAGCATCGTTTATGATCAAAAGATCTATTTGGGAGAGCGTCTTTAATAGAGATTCTCTGGAACTATTGATCCAGTAATTCATAGTATCGCAAGCAACAAGCTTGGGCCGATTCACCTGTTCCAGGACAGTACGCTGCAAGCCCGGATCGATATTGCCCAGGAAAAGGTATTCCTGCGCACGATGCGTGCTCAGCAGTTTCGGGGAAAAATCGGCCAAGACATTAAGCTGCGTGTCCAGTGTTGTGCAGGTATTCAGGTCGGAACCATATTCCCCTTTCCACCTGAAGGTATTGCCCTTCTGGCGTTCGAGCCCTGAAGTATCGATTCCCTTCCTCTGCAAAAAGGTTATATGCTCTTCCGGGAAATCCTCCCCAACGACGGCTACTATGCTGACGTCCGAAAAGTAGCTCGCCGCAACGCTGAAATACATTGCCGACCCGCCTAAAACATCCGCTCGCGTTCCTGAAGGAGTCTTGACAGAATCCAGCGCTACCGATCCAACAACCAGTATTCCCATGTTTTGTATGAACTCCGTATGTAAAAGCCGTTAATCGCATCCCTAGCGTCCCTCATATATCTCATGAAGGTTCGTAGCGAAGCAGCGCAGACGGTCATGGATACAGGGCGCGCGATCGAGGGCTCCGCAGGCGTACTCGACAGTACGGTCGAGGAGTCCGACAGAGCGCAATCGCGGTAGATCCGTGCCCGGATCCGCCGCTGCATGTAGAAGCTTCTTGAAAAATGCGGGCTAAAGATATTTGCCCACGATGCCTTCGAGTCTCTTCTTTGCCTCGGCGGGTATCGACGCCTTATCGGTAATCAGGGCGTATTTTAGCGCTTCACCGCACTGGCAATTTCTTGTGTAATTCAGATCCTGCACAGTTCGCGCAATAATCGACTGCGCCGCCCGCACATTCTTTTGCAGGTTGCCGATGATCATATCCGCGCTCACGGCTTCGTGCGATTCGTGCCAGCAATCATAATCGGTAACGAGCGCTATCGTGACGTAGCAGATTTCGGCTTCTCTGGCCAGTTTGGCTTCCTGCAGGTTGGTCATGCCGATGACGTCCATCCCCCAGCTGCGATAGAGCTTGGACTCCGCCCGGGTCGAAAAGGCCGGCCCTTCCATGCAAAGATAGGCGCCTCCTTTTTTGGCCTGTATGCCCGCCTTACCGGAAGCGTTGTGGACCTGCGCCAGAAGATCAGGACAAATCGGATCGCCAAAGGCAATATGCGCTACGAGGCCGTTGCCAAAGAAACTTGAGATCCGTCCTCGGGTGCGATCCACGAACTGATCCGGCAGGACAATGTCCAGCGGCTCGATCTCCTCCTTTAAAGAACCGACTGCGCTGACAGATAAAATGCGTTCGACTCCAAGAAGCTTGAAGGCATAAATGTTGGCACGAAAATTCAGCTCGGAGGGCATGAGGCGATGCCCCCTGCCGTGCCGGGCAAGAAAAGCGACGCGCGCACCCGAAAGAGACCCGATTATGTAATGATCCGAGGGATTACCGAAGGGCGTTTCAATCGCAACTTCCTTTCGTTCCGTCAACCCCGGCATATCGTACAATCCGCTGCCACCGATGATTCCAATCTTTACTTGTTCCATAAATTCCCACTGTGAAGACTGCTTTTATCGATCTCTCAGAAAACACCCAAGCATGCCATGAAGCACGCCGATTTAACCACCTCAAAGTGACTTTGTGGTGCGTAACAAATGAATCAAGGGTGACTCAATCACTAATCTCCAGCGCCGCAGGCGCGGCGCAGCAAAGCCCAGGGTGGAGGCCGCGTGGCGGCCGAAACCCTGGGTTGGCATGAAAAGGATACAAGCCCTGAAGGGGCGGCGCAGTCTGCATCGCCCTTACAGGGCTTTTGTTTTCTTCCTATCCAACCCAGGGTTTCGGCCGCTACGCGGCCTCCACCCTGGGCTATGCTGTACCGCGCTTTCAGCGCTAGGATCCGTAATTCCAGTTACTCTCAATACGTCTGTTACAGGCCACCGGGAGCCTTAAACCCTCCCCGCACCTATGCAATGCTCGATGACCTCTGCCGCCTGGAGTATCTCTTCGTGGCTTACGTCGTTGTGTGTTACCAGCCGCAACCGCGTGGCATCGAGCGCCGAAACCAATACGCCGGCGTCTTTGAGCCGATCGGTCAACACGCTGCTATCGAGACCCGTTCGGGCGATGCCCACCATCAGGATATTGCTGCGCACCTTCTCCGGTTCCACATCCAACGAGGCCACCTTCTGCAGCAACTCCGCCAGTAACCGTGCATTCTGGTGGTCTTCGGCTAATCGTGCCGGCATTTTCTCCAGTGCAATCAAACCCGCCGCTGCAAGCACGCCTACCTGTCGCATGCCTCCGCCCAATAGCTTGCGAACGCTGCGCGCCCTTTCTATAAATGAATGCGATCCTACCAGCATGGATCCCACAGGGGCAGAAAGGCCCTTGGAAAGACAGAACATGACCGAATCGCAGCGCTGAGCCAATTCTGCTACGTCGGCGTGTAGCGCCGTCGCGGCATTGAAAATTCGAGCGCCGTCGAGATGGACGGGCAAACCGGCCTCATGCGCGTGATCGCAGATATCATCCATTTGTTCCTTCGCGTACACGGTTCCGCCTGCCATGTTATGCGTATTCTCCAGAGCAATCAGCCCGGTTTGCGCTCTGTAATATATTTTAGGGCGAATAGCTTTACGAATCGCTTCCCATTCCAGGATCCCGTTTAGGGAAGGAACCGGGCGGGCGAGGGTTCCGCTGATGACAGCCATCGCCGCCATTTCAAATTCGTAGATATGGGCATTCGCTTCCGTAATCACTTCCTGGCCGGGGTTTGTGTGAACTCGAATAGCGATCTGGTTCCCCATAGTCCCGGAAGGGACAAAAAGTGCGGCCTCTTTTTTGAAAATTTCCGCGGCTCTTTTCTGGAGTTTGTTAGCGGTTGGATCATCCATATAAACATCGTCGCCAACTTCGGCAGCGGCCATCGCCGCTCTCATTTCAGCCGTGGGCTTGGTTACCGTATCGCTTCTGAGATCGATGATTGAATTAAGCATTCAGCCCCCGTTAAACAAATTGTTGAAACACTTCATTGGACAGCAGCATGCCTGAAGCGGTAAGACGCACCACATCCCCGGTCCTCTGGGCTAGTCCTTGTTGGAGCCAATCGTCGAGCGCGCCTTCATACGTTGAAAGGTTCTTGGCCCCATAAGAGTTTTGGAGACTTTTCCAGTCTACGCCTTCAGTCAGCCGAAGGCCGAGGAAGAGTGTTTCCTGGAGAGCATTTTCGGCATTAATGGATTCCTGCCAGGCCATGGGATTCCTGCCGGCTTCAACCGCTGCGAGATAGTCGTCCATTTGCGATGTATTTGCCCAGCGCATTTTTCCGTCAAACGAGTGGCTTCCCAAACCGAAACTGTAAACCGGCTCCCGCTTCCAATACTTCAAATTGTGCCGGCATGCATAGCCGGGGCGGGCAAAGTTGCTGATTTCATACTGCTGATATCCGCATGAAGCGAGGAATTCTATCGTTTCAAGATATAGGTCCGAAACGAGATCCTCCTCCGGAAGGAATACAGTCCCCGCTTCAACCCTGGTTTGAAGCGGGCAAGGATCGTCCAAATCCAGCATGTAGACCGAAACGTGCGGAATGCCCAAATCCGCGACTGTTTCCAGGCTATGTTTCCAACTCACTCTTGTCTGATATGGAAGCCCGAGCATCAAATCCAGATTGATGTTTTCAAAACCGCCTTCCCTCAGCCGCCGCAATGAATCGAATGCCATCGCCGAAGAATGAGCGCGTCCGATGGCGGACAATTCCCGATCCGAGAAGGTTTGTACCCCCATGGAAATCCTGCGTATACCACCCCTTCGATACGCCGCAATTTTTGTTTTTGAAATAGTTCCGGGATTCGCCTCGAGCGATATTTCACAATCGTCCTGAACTCGAAATATGTAGCGGCATGCCTGCAAAATCCCAAGGATATGCTCTTCAGCCAGGATGCTTGGGGTTCCGCCCCCAAAATATATCGAATCGACATCGCGGCAATTTGCTTTTGCTTCAGGACGGCTCTCTATTTCGCGCAGGACCGCATGGTCATACCGGCTCGCTAGTGCACGATCGTATGGCAAACTGATGAAGTGGCAGTAACTGCATCGCGACCGGCAAAACGGCATGTGAAAATAAAGCCCGCTCCCCACTATGCAACACCTTATCGTATTATCCCAAAATCCAGGATCGTTAATTAAGAACCCGCGCCCAGGAGAGCTTCCAGGATTACAAACTCAACGCCTGCCCGGCGCATTTCCTCAACCGCTTCCTTCTCGGTCTTGGGTGCGAGTGCGCGCACCGCGTCAGTGATGAGGACGGTCTGAACGCCCAGGCGTCGAAGGCCAAGGCAGGCCATTTTGACACAGTATTCGGTAGCGACTCCAAAAACGATGGCGCGCGGGGGCAAAACGCGCGTCAGGCGCTCTGCTATTGGATTGCTAAAAAGATCCAGCGCCTGTTTTTCCACGATGATCTGCTGATGTTTCCGCACCGCCTCCGGCAAATTGCGATCGACCGGTTGCTGCTGGAAAATCAGAGGCCGCGGAAGAAGCGTCTCATCCACCTTGCGCTGCCCTTCGGTTCCCTGAACACAATGAGGGGGAAACTGTTTGAATTCCGGATCATCCGCCACATGGGCGTCTACTGACGAGAGAATGGATATTTCGTTTTTCCGGGCGAAGTCAAAAAGCCGGCGCAATTTTGGAAGAATTCGTTCTGCGCCCGGAACATAGAGTGCTCCGGTAGGCAGCATAAAATCCCGTTGGGTATCGACATCCAGAAAAAACAGATTTTTCATTATTCACCCCAAAAGCATTATACAGACAGGGCCAATTGGCCGCCAGCATCTCCGGACAGGAAACACCCGCTCGAAAACAAGAAAACAGGTTTGCGTCAGGGCTTCGCGTCCTGGGAGCGCCGCCGTCTCGGCGGCTCTTTGTTGAAAAAACCGAAAAAATGTCAATATCGCATATTTTGCTCGGAAATTGCGATTGCCAGCGGCTGGCCGGCGGGACGCCGGCGCTCCCAGGTCGTGAAACCCCGACCCACATGATGGAGAAGCAGAAGGATTACATTGGAAGCATGCCGGACATTTCCCGATTCATGAAGCCGGAGTCTGCAAAGGCGTAGTTATTATTTCAGTTAAATTGAGGTTGGATTTTGGAAGCGATTTGCACAAAAAGGCATAACGCCGCTCCGAAGATGTTTAGCCTGTTACTTTTGCTGCATCTTCTTCTTGAGATGTGAAACAAGTTTTCCAGGCCCTCCTGTCTGATCTAAATACAGCAAAACATCATTTTGCCCGTCTCTAATATTGATTAGGACTTCTTCAATGGTTACAAACTGCGACGACGAACTTGTGGTTGCGCTTTGCCTCGGAGCCGTATAGATAGGACTCCTTCCGATAGAGTTTATATTTTCATTCACCCTCGCGTACGTCTTGCCCTCATATGTGTATGTTTGTACTCTCAAATTTACCGCCCTATCCCCAACGTAACCGGGTGGACGATCTGCGTCAACCAGTGGGGCGGTATTTACCGAGCTAGTTCTCATACCCCAGCTATTACTCAATGTTCTTGCCAATAAAATGCGAACATCCGCGCTGGTGCGGTCTTGCACAAGCGTAAAGCGTCCCCACTTCTCGAGTTCTTTGCAGAACCTATCAAAGAGTTGTTTGTCGGCTTTCGCGTCCTTCTTTAGTGATTTGCAGTACCTATCATGTTCTTTGTCTTTCGCTCCCGAATCTGCCTCGGGTGCTTTGCAATCCATATCAAAGGATTCTTCTGCTCTGCTCGCTTTTTCGACGAATGCGGTCTTCGCATTCAACAACGATTCAGGGAGCGGTGGGTCTTGTGCAAAAACAACCATCGGAAGCAACAATGCAAAACCGATTAGATATCGCATGGTTATCCTCTCTAGTTGTCCTTCACCTATGTGTGAGACGCTGATAAGTACATTATCCATGCAGTAAGGTTATTCTGCAATCAGCTTCGCATGGAATCTTTGATCACATGGTTATCCCTGTCCCGAGGCAACCTGAATCCGCAAAGCTGTAATAGTCATTATGCCCCATGACTATATGATCCAGAACGCGGATGCCGAGGATTTGCCCCGCGTGGCTTAACCTTTGCGTGCAGTCCTTGTCTTCTTTGCTGGGAGCCGGGTCTCCGGAGGGGTGGTTGTGCATGAAGATTAAAGCGGCCGTGCTGTCGCGCACGGCCGGAGCGAAAACTTCCCGCGGATGCACGACGGATGAACTCAGGCTACCGATGGAAATCAGCACTTCACGAATCAGCTGATTCTTTGAATTCAGGTGCAAAGAAAAGAAATGCTCTTTCTGCGCCGTGAAAAATCGCGCCCGGTATCGCTGATACAATTCTCTGCTGTTTGAAAAACGTTCTCCAGGCTTGAGCGGAACCGAGCACACCTGTTTCCCCAACTGCAGCGCATAATAAATAGATTCCGCCTGACGTAATGAAATTTTTCCGGCGCGTCGAATCTCCTCCAGTGTCGCATTCGCCAGATCCTGCGCTGAGCCAAAATAGTTCAATAACCGCCCGGACGCTGAGCGCGCAGAATCGCCGGCGTTGCCGCGTGAGAGAACAAAGGATAGAAGATCCAAAATTTCGGAGCCGCTGCTCATGCTGTTTTGTAATTTAAGGCGCGCATCAATAGAAAGCCCTGGAAGAACGCCTCTCCGTGTATCTAACGGCCATGGGGGCGCAGGTGCCAAAAAAAACGTCCAATTGCGGCAAAATATTTGGGGGGAATTATAGACTATATGGCCAGGCCGCCATCAACCTGAATCACCTGACCCGTAATATATCGGGCGTTTTCCGAAAGAAGGAAAGCCGCAATGCGCGCAACTTCCTCCGGAGTTCCAAATCGTCCCAGAGGAATGGTTTTTTCGGCCATTGCCCTATGATCCTCGGACAGAGTGCGGGTCATTTCCGTATCTACAAAACCTAGCGCCAGAGCATTCACCGTAATATTCCGGCTGGCAAATTCCTTGGCTAGCGATTTCGTCAGTCCGATCAAGCCTGCCTTGGATGCGGCATAGTTGGCTTGTCCGGGATTTCCTATCAGTCCGCTTACCGATGTGATGTTCAGGATGGACCCGAATCGTGCTTTTGCCATGATCGAAGACACAGCTTTGGAAAAGTTAAATGCACCCTTGAGGTTTGTATCGACCACTTCATCCCAGTCGCCCTCGTTCATGCGCAACAGCAGTTTGTCTCTGACTACCCCGGCGTTGTTGACCAGATAATCGACTGAACCAAACCGCCTTTGCACTTCCTGAACCATGTCCTGCGCCGAACCGAAATCAGCTACGCTGGCCTGAATGCTTAAGACTTCTCTGCCCAAGGCGGCAAGTTCGTCGGACAGCTGTTCTGCCTGGATTTTGCTTTTCAGATAGGTGAAGGCGATATTGCAGCCGCAGCGCCCAAGTTCCAGGCAAATGGCACGCCCAATGCCTCTGGCGGCTCCCGTAACAATTGCGGTTCTTCCGGATAAATTCATCTGTGCCTGCCGAAACCGGGACGCGTGGCTATGTCTAACGCGGGAACAGGTACATCAGCCAGCTGGCCGCTATGGAGAGGACAGTAAAAGAACAGAAAAGCATCAGGAAATACTTGAGGCGCTCTCTGGACCCATTCCGGGCGATAAGGGTAAGAACAAGCGACGTCAGAATGCTGAAAACCAGCATTAAAACAAAATGATTCTTCATTGCTTTCTGTCCATGGCTATATCGAATACATCCACTATGACAAGCATATTTAGGAGCCCGGCGACATAAATGAATACATTTGCATAATCATACGTGTAGGCCGTAGGGTCCCCGACGCCAAAACCCTGCAGCAACGAAATCCAATAGAGCAATCCCGATCCCGCTTCCGCTATGAATTTCAGGATCGGAAACAGGCTTCCTAATTCGGGGTTGACTATCCTGCCGTCCAATTGAAGCCCGATGATAAACATCACCGTAATGCAGCCGAAAAACACCAGCGCTCGATCCCATTTGCGAAGCAAGGCATGCCCAAGTCCGGGGATGAGGGCTCCTGCGACGCACGCGGCAAACGTCATCGCTCTACCCGCGCTCGGTTCGGCCGGCTGATTCTCCTGCAATGTTTCCGGCATAGGTTCAGTTTTCATAAGATTGGAATCTTACGGAAAGCAGCAATGGCAGTCAAGGTGAAAGCCCTTTGGCTCCAACGAATTCGGCTGCCATCCACCGCCCCGAAGAGCCCGCCTCATCGGGGTCGGGGTCGGAATCGGTATCGGAATCGAGGATCACATGGACATTGAGCGCTCCGCTCGCACCGCAAAAATCGACCCCGATGCCATCCGACCGCCGACCCATAAAGGCAGGGCGCAGGCGAAGAATTCTATCGTCCGCCCCTCCGCAGGCCGATACGAATGGGGAAGAACCCCCGCCGCTAAAGTACAGCGCCCGGGGTTGCCGTACTGCCGAGAAGGGTGCGATTGAAAGCATGGCTATTTTTGAAAAAGGATCCTTATGAATCTCGATTCTCTCCTCCGCGTGATGATTTCCAAAGGCGCCTCTGACTTGCATTTAAAAGTCGGCTGCTTCCCGCACCTGCGCATTAACGGAGAGCTGGCTCCGCTCGGCGACCAGGGCAAGCTGGACAAGGAAGACTCCCTCATGATGGCCTTTTCCATTATGAACAATAAACAGAAGGAGCGATTCCGGGATCAGGCAGAAATCGACTTGAGTTATGGCGTGCGCGGGTTGGGACGATTCCGCGTGAACGTTTTTCAGCAGCGAGGACAGGTCTCCGTTGCCATCCGCGCTATTCCAAATCAAATCCAAAGCTTTGAAGATCTCTGCCTTCCCGGCATCCTGGAAAAGATCGCCCGCGAACCCAGAGGTCTCGTGCTGGTCACCGGCACGACAGGCTCCGGAAAATCAACCACGATTGCTTCCATGCTCAATTACATCAATGAGCGCACGATGCGGCATATCATCACGATCGAGGACCCGATAGAATTTTCCTATACTGATCGCATGAGTATCATCAGCCAGCGCGAAATTGGCGTCGATGCTCAGAGCTTTGCCGCTGCCTTGCGCAGCTCCCTGCGACAGGATCCCGACGTCATCCTGGTCGGCGAAATGCGCGACATGGAAACGATTGAAACCGCACTCGTAGCGGCCGAGACCGGGCATCTTGTTTTCAGTACTCTGCACACTCTGGACGCGGTGGAAACCATCAACCGTATCGCTTCGGTTTTTCCTATTCACCAGCAGAAGCAGATACGGCTCCAATTGTCGATGGTGCTGCGCGCGGTGATCTCCATGCGCCTCATGAAGAGATCGGATGGTCCCGGACGCGTTCCCGCCATCGAAATCATGCGCGCAACCGACCTTATCAACAGCTGCATTATGGATCCCGATAAAACCCGTCTGCTTCACGAAGCGATTGCCGCAGGAACATCCCAATACGGCATGCAGACTTTTGACCAATCCATCTACGAGCACTACAAAGCAGGCCGAATCACCCTGGAAGACGCGCTGGGCTATGCGACAAATCCCGAGGAGTTCAAGCTGCGCGTGCAGGGGATCTACACCACCAAAGACGCCGCCATAGAATCCATGGAACGGGATATCGCAAGGTAGTATGATTCCCCGGGCCAAGGGATTATGGATATCGACATTCACAAACTGCTTTTGAAAAAAGCCGGAGCTCTGTTAGCGCGCCGCGCATACAGCCGCATGGATCTCCAGATGAAACTTGCGGAGTTTGCCGACGAACAGCAGGTTGAATCCGCACTCCAGCATTTGGAGCGACTGAACCTTCTCAACGACCCCGATTATGCGTATAATTTTGCTCTCCGGCACATCCGCCAGCATGGATGGAGTTCGGCCAGAGTACAGAATGCGCTGCTTGCGCATCATGTCGGTGGCGCGATTATCGAGCGCGCATTGGAAAAAGTTCGCATGGAGTCGGGCGGTGAAGAATCGGGCATCCGGCAGTATGTGCACAAACGGTACGGCAAAAACGGACTACCGGCCGATCCCAAGGGCGTGCGAAAGCTCATTCTGCACTTGCGGCACCGTGGATTTGATGAAGCGACTATTTTCGGAGCATTACGAGGAGTCATACCCGACGCAGTCCTGAAGCACTTTGAGACAGGAGAGTCCATTGATTAGCAGCAACGAGATCCGGGCAGCATTTCTAAAATATTTCGACCAGGCTGATCACAAAATCGTCCCCAGTTCGTCTTTGATTCCTTTCAACGATCCTACGTTGCTTTTTACCAACGCAGGGATGAACCAGTTCAAGGATGTCTTTCTGGGCAACGAAAACCGTCCCTATAAACGTGCGACTTCCAGCCAGAAATGCATGCGGGTAAGCGGTAAGCATAACGATTTCAAGGACGTAGGCCGCTCCAACCGGCACCATACCTTTTTTGAGATGCTGGGAAACTTCTCGTTTGGCAATTATTTTAAAAAGGAAGCCATCCACTTCGCATGGGAGCTTTTAACCAAAAATTTCGGACTCGATCCTGAAAGACTGCGGATTACAGTGTTCCGCGACGACGACGACGCATGGAATATCTGGCATACGCAGGAAGGCATTCCGGAAAGTAAGATTATGCGTCTTGGCGAAGAAGATAATTTCTGGTCCATGGGTGACACCGGACCCTGCGGCCCCTGCTCGGAAGTGCATTATGATTTTGGCAAAAGCCCGATCCCCGATCACGGAGACTGCGATCTCACATGTTCCTGCGGACGCTGGGTAGAGGTCTGGAACCTGGTCTTCATGCAGTATAATCGCGATTCCGGCAAGACGTTGAATCCCCTGCCCTCGCCGTCCATTGATACGGGTATGGGATTTGAGCGGATCACGACCATCCTGCAGAGCAAAACCTCGAATTATGATACGGATCTTTTCCAGCCTCTTCTTCATGAAATATCCGGCATTTGCAATACCGATTATGGAACCGATCCCAACGACGATATCTCCATGCGCATCATTGCGGATCATGCCCGGGCAGCTACATTTGTTGTCGGCGACGGTCAGTATCCCGGAAACGATAAGCGTGGGTATGTACTGCGCAAAATCATGCGGCGCGCCATGGTGCATGGCAAAAGATTAGGCATCGACGAACCCTTTATCTACCGAATGGCCGGAAAAGTTGTGGAATCCATGAAGGTTGGCTATCCCGAGCTGATTTCAGCCAGGGAAACAATCGCCAGGGTGATCCGGCAGGAAGAAGATTCCTTCGCCGGAACTCTCGGAGAAGGACTTAAGGATTTCAACGAACGCGCCCGAAAACTGAAGGCTGCCGGCTCACGGACTATGAGTGGGGAGGATGCCTTCTTTTTATATGACACCCGCGGTTTGCCGCTGGAAATTATAGAAGATCTCGCCCGGGAGAATGGATTAACCGTTGATGAAGCAGGTTTCAACAAATTATTTAACGCACAACGTGAACGTTCGCGCCAGGACTATTTTTCCGGCAAAGTTGAGGAGCAGGTTTCTCAGGCCATCCTGGAAGGCAAAACCAGTTTTGTGGGGTACGACATTGAAAGCTCTGCAAAGGCAACGATTCGAGCCATCATCGTGGATGGCAAGCGATCGGAGAGCATCAAGGCAGGCGATGTGGGCGAGGTGGTCCTGGACTCGACTCCCTTCTATGCAGAATCCGGGGGACAGGTCGGGGATACAGGATCTTTGGTAAAAGAGGATTCCAGAGCCAAAGTGACGGACACGGTCTATAGAGGAACACTTCTGGTCCATGTTGTGCAGATGGAAAAGGGCGTTCTTCACGAAGGCGATGCAGTTGAAGCTGCCGTTGACCTGGATAAGCGCCGGCTTACCATGAAAAATCACACGGCCACCCATCTGTTGCAGGCGGCGCTGCAAAAAACGCTTGGAAATCATGTAAAACAGGCAGGTTCCCTGGTTTCTCCGGAACGCCTGCGGTTTGATTTTACGCATTATGCTCCCCTGACCAAAGCCGAAATACGGAAGATTGAAGATCTGGTAAACGAACAGATCTGGGTAAACTCTGACGTTCAAACGTCTGTCATGGATCTGGACAGCGCCATGAAATCGGGCGCCATGGCTCTCTTTGGCGAAAAATATCAGGAGGAAGTCAGGGTCGTTGAAGTTGCCGGATTCAGCAAAGAGCTTTGCGGCGGAACGCATGTATCCGCGACCGGAATGATCGGCCTGTTCAAAATTGCGAGTGAAACCGGTATCGCGGCCGGCATTCGAAGGATTGAAGCTGTAACCGGGCCCGCCTCGCTGGAGCGATTCCGCAGCGATGAACAGATCCTGGATTCTATTCAAACGCAATACAAGGTATCACGCCACGACATTCCTGGATTTGTCGAAAAACTGCAGGCGCAGGTCCGTGATCTTCAGCACCAGATTTTGGATTTGAAGACTCAATCCGCACGGGCCGGCGTTAGCTCCATGCTGGACCGCATAAAGGAGATACAAGGCGTTAAGGTGCTGGCCGCTACGCTGCCTGAAACAGACCGCGCCAGCCTCCGAAACGTCGCGGATGAACTCAAACAGAAAATGGGTTCCGGCATCGTCATCCTTGGCACGCCCAATGAGGAGAAGGCGGCGCTGGTAGTTATGGTCACAAGCGATATATCCAAACGTGTTCCGGCCGGCCAGATCATAAGGCAAATTGCTCCCCTGGTCGGAGGTGCGGGAGGCGGAAAGCCTGAGCTGGCGGAAGCAGGCGGGAAAGATCACTCAAAATTAGCCGAAGCGATCGAGCACAGCTATGCCGTTATTCAGGCCCTGTTATCCGGTCGTGATGCATAGATTCTTTGAGTCTTTGACTAAATAAGATTATTATAGGATTTGGATGATTTTGCCGATAACTACTTTGTTTGCATGTTTCAAGGGCACTGATCGCATGAATCACCGTATACATATTTTTTCGGCAATGCTGCTTATGATTTCCACCGGAGTCATTTGCGGCAACGTATGGAGCCAGCAAGGTCGTTATTCCTATGTGGATGCAGATGGCACGCAAGTCTACACAAACATTCCCCCAGTCCAGCACATGCCCGATCTAAAAGTCACCGGCGAGGTCCCGCCGGTAGTGCCCCCCTTGCCACCCAAAAAAGAGGAAGCCTACAACGCGATCATCGAAAAATATGCCGGCGATTATGGACTGGATCCTTCTTTGATACACTCCATCATTGCAACAGAATCGCGATTTAATGCCAAAGCCGTCTCGCCTAAAGGAGCTCGCGGGCTGATGCAGTTGATGCCGGCAACCGCCCAACGATTGGGCGTCCGCAACAGTTTTGACCCTGAGCAAAATATTCAAGGAGGCGTCAAACACTTCCGTTTTCTCATGGACAGTTTCAAGAATGACGTCGAATTAAGCCTTGCAGCCTATAACGCAGGTGAAAATCTGGTGCAGCGCCTCGGCCGAGTGCCCGAAATCAGGGAAACCAAGGACTACGTCCAAACTATTACTGCACTGTACGGCAAAAATACTGCAAAAACACAGGACGAAGAAGGCGAGAAGCACCCGCCGGTCTTTCGGTTTGTCGATGAATCGGGAATATTGCACCTTACAAACATTCCGCCGTCGCGCTAATACCTTAATTATCAATAAGTTCTAACTATTAGGACTTGACACGTAATACACCGGTATTTAATATGCTTCTTATGAAGCACCCCCGACGCGTTGAAGGTCTTTCGCGTGCAATTATTTTTATAGCTTTCCTCTCAGCTCTGCCCTTGTTGTCGGCCCAGGGGAATCGATGGGATTCAGCGGGCGCTGCCCAAGCCTTTCAGGACGCCCGGCGCATGAAAGATGAAATCTCGCAGGCAAGTCTGCCTGCTCTCAGCTTATATCTCGAGTGCGCCAGGACTTATCGCAAAGTTCATGTGCGCGATCCGCATTACAGCCGCACAGGCGACGCCATTTACGAAGAAGGACTGGTCTACCAGGAAATGGGCGATAAATTCGCCGATCTGGATTTTTACAGAACAGCCGTAAAGCGTTTTCAGCTGCTGATTAGAGACTATGGCGGTAACCAGAACTGCCCTGATGCGCTTCTGCGCATGGGAGATATCTATTTCAAGCCGCTCAACGACGAAATAGCGGCCCAAAATGCGTATACGCTTCTCACGACCAACTATAAACACTCTCATGCTTCCAGGGAGCTGGCCGACCGAAAAACCTCCACGCCCACGCCCGTGTTCCCGCCTCTGCCTCCGATTCCGAAGGCTCCTGTGGCCGTGACGCCCCCTGTGGCAGTAATGCCCCCTGTGACAAAAACTGTTCAAGCCGCACCCTCTGTTGTTCAGAGCGTCCGCCATTGGTCTACCAGCGATTACACGCGTGTTATGATCGATCTGGATTCGAATGCCCCCTATACAAAAGGGCGTTTGTCCAATCCGGACAGAATCTATTTTGACATTTCCGGGGCAAAGCTTAGCAGCGAGCTGGGATCGCACACGCTCGCAGTCGATGATGACTTCCTCAAGCAAGTCCGCATTTCGCAAAACAGCCAGAATGCGGTTCGCGTGGTCCTGGACCTTTTGACAAAAGGGGATGCGGTTGTATCCGAATTGCATGATCCATTCCGCATCGTTATCGATCTGCGCCGGCAGGACGTTCCATCCATTGCATCCAAAACGACGAAACTGGAACCTCCTGCGCCTCCCAAGACCGTCGCCGTCAAAGCACCTCTACCCGAGGAAGCCATTAAAAACAAAAAGCCTGAAGAATCCTTACCCCAGCCTTCAGCAAAGCAACCAATTGCTTCAGCGCAAAGAGCGGAATCTTCAATGGCTATTCCGCTGCCTGAGGAAGCAGCTAAAGACAAAAAGCCGGAAAAATCCTTGCCGCAGCCCGCAGCAAAGCAACCGGTTGCATCCGCGAAAAGCTCGCAATCTTCAATTGCCATTCCGCCGGCCGCCGAAAACAGTTCCAGCCCGGCCAAAACGACCGCACCTGCTTCCCCGGCTCCCACCGCCGCCACTTCTGAAAGCAAGGCTGCGGTCAAAAAGGCTGAGCCGGAAAAATTGTCGTCGGAGAGCGTCTCCAGGGCGGCGGAGCCGACAAGTCTCGGCGACCGCACCTTGACTCGTATGCTCGGGCTGAAGATCGGCCGGATTGTCATAGATCCCGGACATGGCGGCCATGATCAGGGCACTATCGGGCCGGGAGGCCTGCTCGAGAAAGATCTGGTTCTATCGATTGCGCTCGATCTTCAGAATCTCCTGCAGGCAAAACTTGGAGCGCAAGTGATCTTGACGCGCAGCGACGACACGTTTATTGCACTTGAAGAGCGTTCGGCAATAGCCAATCAGTTTCGTGCGGATCTATTCATTTCCATTCATGCCAACTCGAGCCGCAGCCGCTCGACCAGCGGAGTGGAGACCTATTACCTGAATTTTGCCAAAACTGACGCCGAGCGCGAGATCGCTTCCAGAGAAAACGCTATGTCTACCGGCAGCATCAGCGAATTGGAAGATCTTATAAAGAAAATCGCGCAGGCAGACAAATCGACCGAGTCCAAGGAACTGGCTTCGCGTATCCAGAAAAAACTGTATTCCGGGGCCAGGAAGATGTTTCCTGCTGCACAGAACCGGGGTGTGCGTAGCGCTCCTTTCATCGTTCTGATCGGGGCGAATATGCCCTCCATCCTCACCGAAGTCGCCTTCATCAGCAATCCCAGAGACGAGAGGCTTTTGAAAAAAGCTCCAAATCAGGAACGGCTGGTCAAAGCCCTGTTTTCAGGCATCGAAGATTACATGAAGACGCTTGGAAGCGATATGGCGCAGAATCAGTCAAACAGGCCCTAAATGAGACTTCCCATATTCCTCTTTTGCAGCTTTTTGTTTTCTGTTTCGCAGGGTGTGCCAGCGAGTACTGCCAACGTCCCTTTTCCGGCTATATCTGAGTTTCCTGAACTCCAGAAAATACTTTTCGAGACATCCTTCGATGAACCTGCCCGACTCGCCCGCATAGAAGATGGACGACTGATCTCGGCTGTGGGATTTGAAAAATACGCACAGCGTATTTACTCCGCCGGCAAATCAGGCGAGGTGTCTATCGCGGTCACAACACTCATGGATTTCCGGGCTGCCTACAGCCTCTTGACTCTGCTCAGCACTTCGAACATACGGGAAGGCCCGCCGGGAGATGCGTTTTCGCAAAGTTCTACGAGCATTCGATTTTTTCACGCCAGATATTGGGTTCGAATCGAGGGGCGCCATGCATCGGAAGACCTGCTGAGGCGAGTGGCCGTTTCGGTAAGCAATCGCCTCGGTCCGCGCGGACAGAAACCGCCCTCGCTGATCACCCACCTTCCCGCGACCGGTTATGACGCTTCAAGTTTGAAGTATTTCCCAGGCTTGAAACCCTTCGAGTCCTATTCCGGATCTCAGGCTTTCAAGTCCCTGAAGCTGAATTTCGACGCGGAAATCGTTCAAGCCCGATATGCTCTGGATAATCAGATCGGGACTCTCACGGTACTCAATTTCCCCACGCCCGAAGTCGGCGAGGAGTATTTTGCGAATTTCTCCGCGTCATCCTTTCCTGAAAAAGACAGGGACCAGATCTACCTGAAAAGAGCCGGGCCGATTGTCGCAATTCTCAAAGGCCGGATGGATCCCGGATCCGCCGACACGGTGCTCCGCTCCATCAGCCACAGTTATGCGGTTCGATGGATTTTTGAAAAGCCGAAAAAAACGCGCATCGCGTGGGGGGTTCCCGTCCGCATCCTGCATACGGTTGTGAACTCCCTCTTCTTCGTAATCCTGCTGTGTGTCCTTGCCATACTTGCCGGCGCCGGCGCCGCATGGTTTCGATTTATGCGGAGGCGCCGTTCAAACGCACCCGGTGGGCAGGGACAGACAGACTACACACGCATGAGGTTGCGATGAAAGTTGAAATGATTCGCAAAGTTCCACTTTTTTCCACGCTCTCAGACAGTGAATTCAATCAGTTGCAGTCTATTTTCGCGGTTCGCGCGTGCCGCAAGGGCCAGATCATTTTTCTGGAAGAGGAAACCGGCAGTTATATGTACCTGGTGCTTTCGGGAAAAGTAAAGGTTTCCAAGGCAGGCGTAGCCGGAAAAGAAACTATCCTGGCCATCCATCGGGCAGGTGATTTTTTCGGAGAAATGTCTCTCCTGGATGGCAAGACATCCCCAGCTACCGTTTCCGCCATGGAGGATGCCAAAATCATTTCCGTAAGTGGCGCCGATTTTCACAAACACCTGATGCATAATGAAAAGGTGATGCTGCAGATCATCCAGGTGCTATGTGCCCGGTTGCGACAGGTCTGGCAAACGCAGAGCCTGAGTTCCAGCACTGCGGACGCGCGGATTCGCATGGGGATTTACGAGCTCGCAAAAAAACATGGGATACGCGATGCGCACGGCACCATCATAGACCTCAAGATAACGCACCAGGAACTGGCGGAAATGGTAGGAACCTCCAGGGAAACCGTGACCCGTACCATCGCGCGCCTTCGAGAACAGGGCATCCTCGAAATCGAGCAGCGGCGCATGACCCTGCTCAACGCCGAAGCACTGCTTGTTGATTCCTAATTCCTGATTCCTGATTCCTGACCAAAACCGCAATTTCGATTATTGACACTCCTTGAGTTTTTCGGTGGGTTTGCGAAAACGGGGAGCTAAATCAAATTCAGATTGCGGATATAACAGATTAATGAACAGCTTCGAAATTTGCCGATCAGGAATCAGGAATCAGGAATCAGAAATCGGAATCAGGAATCAGGAATCAGGAATCAGGAATCAGGAATCAAAAAGGCTTCCTGCCACTTGCGGACGGAATTGATCAGGTGGATTTTAGAGCACCGAGACAGATCGCCGATTTTCAGCCGGCGCTCCCCGATTTTTCCCTGGTCGAGCAGCCATGCGCGAAATGTGCCTGCCAGCAATCCGCAATCGACTGGCGGTGTATACAGACCGCCATCCATCTCAACTACGATATTGGCAATGCAGGATTCGGTTAATTCATCCTTCTCGTTCCACAGCAATACATCATCGCACTCCGGGCGAGAATTTCGCGCGTTCTCGTAAATCAGCCGGTTTGTGGTCTTATGATAAAGAAACACTTCTGCGGAATTGACGGGCTCGCGGGCAAGTGCAATACGCAAGGGTCGCTCCGACTCCCTCTCGTTCAACCTGTCCGACTGGATTTCTATGGCGCCATCCCGAGCAACGAGCAACCGTACGCGCTGCGGTTCACAGCCAAATTCGGCCGACTGATCTAAAAGCCGCTGCCGGATTCGGGACAAATCCACGGAATAGCCAAAATACTCGGCAGAAGCGGCCAGACGCAGGAGATGGTATTCGAGCAGAAAATACGAATCCTCCCGAGACCAGCGAATTGTTTCCAAAAGCGAAAACACAGGGCGCTGCTCTGTTAACACGCGCGCCTTCAACAAGGCCTCTGTGTACTCGTCTTTGCTCGCAGAATCCCAGACAATGCCGCCGCCCGAGCCGTATTCAACCTGTCCACTGCTGCGATCCACTACAGCCGTGCGAATGGCGACACTGAATTGAGCGCCGCCATCGGGAGCCATGAAACCAATGCTGCCTGTATAAATGCCCCGTGGCACCGATTCCAGTTCGGCGATGATTTCAGAAGTCCGTATTTTGGGCGCTCCCGTAATCGAGGCACAGGGGAATAGAGCCGTCATTATTTCCGTCAAAGGTCTGCTGCACCGCGCGGTGACGGTCGACGTCATCTGCCAGAGCGTCGGATGCCGTTCCACTTCAAACATCACGGGAACCCGAACACTCCCGAAATCCGCGATGCGCCCCAGATCGTTGCGAATCATATCCACGATCATCAGGTTCTCCGCGCGATTCTTTTCGGAATTTTGCAGCCATGAAGACAACGCCTTATCCTCATCCAGCGTACGCCCACGATGAACTGTTCCTTTCATGGGCTTGCAGGTCAGGAGACCGCTTTCGAACCGGAAAAAGAGTTCGGGCGAGGCAGAGCATATGGCATAACGCCCCGTATCGACATACGCGGCATAGCCTGCCGAGACCGATTCCTGATTCCTGATTTCTGATTCCTGATTCCTGATTTGAGGTTTTAATCTGGAATCAGGAATTTGGAATCTGGAATCAATCTGCGCGCGCACCATCCCCAGGAATAAATGCCACGGATCACCGTGAAATGCGGCATGCAGTCGTAGCGTGTAATTGACTTGATAGGTGTCGCCCGATTCGATATATCGCTTAACGCGCCCAATCGCCTGATCATACTCCGCCCGGCTGATGCATGGTTCCGGATCGGCCAGCCTGTACGCCGCATAATTCGGGTCGGGCAGTTCGGTTTCCACAGGTTTCGCATACAGCCCGAACCATAACAACGGAAAATCTCTTATGGCTTGCGAGCGCAACGCAGCATCAAAGGCACTCCCGGCTTCGTAGCTTAGAAATCCCGCGGCATGCCACCCATGATCGCGCACCAATGCTTCGATGGTGCTTAATGCGGGCAATACTTCTTCCGTGCTGCAGGTGCTTATTATCCGGCAGGGCTCTTCAAAGCGGAGCCATTTTCCCCGGGCAGCGTCATGAAGAATGACAAGTCCTTCTGTCATAATATCCGATTCCAGATTCCAGATTCTGGATGATTGATGCTTGATTCCTGATTTCCGATTCTGGATTTGAGGATTCTGATTTGAAGTCTGGAATCTGGAATCTGGAATCAGATGATGCCTGATTCTGCTCGCTAAAAAGTGAATCTATGAAAATCTCGGGCGAAAAATCCACCAGGTCCTCCAGCGATTCTCCTATTCCTATGAACTGCACAGGAATACCAAGCTCTTCCGAGATGCTGAATAGTATGCCTCCCTTAGCCGTCCCGTCGAGTTTCGTAACGATAAGACCGGTTATGCCCATGAGCTTCATGAACTCACGCGCTTGAGCGAGTCCGTTCTGCCCGGTGGTTGCATCGACAACCAGCAGCACTTCGTGCGGCGCACCCGGGATCTTGCGGGCCGCCACGCGGCGCATCTTCTCCAACTCCTGCATCAAGTGGCTCTTGGTATGCAACCGCCCCGCCGTATCCACTATGACGACATCGCTGTTGCGGGCCAAAGCCGCAGACAACGCGTCGTGAAGCACGGCAGAAGGGTCCACGCCGATTTTGCTTTTAATTAGATCTGCGCCTGAACGCTCCGCCCATACAGTCAGCTGCTCGATTGCCGCAGGCCGGAATGTATCTGCCGCGCACACAAGAATTTTTTTCCCTTCTCCCGAAAGGCGCGCGGCTAGCTTGCCGACAGTGGTTGTTTTGCCGGTGCCGTTTACTCCAACCACCATCCACACCTGCACTCCTCCCTTGGAGTCCTGCTCCTCGGAGACTGACGGCGGGCTTAGAATGGAAAGGAGCTGTGTGCGGATTTCATTTTTTGCGTCTTCCGGCGTCTGGATAAGACCTTTTTTGTACTGCTGCCGAATCGCGTTCATGATGCGTTCCGTGACACGAACACCCAGGTCCGCGCCCAACAGCGTGCCCTCGAGCTCATCCAGAGCTTCCTCGTCGATTGCGGTCCGTGACGAAAGGACGGCCTCGATTTTGCTCACAAGGTTTTCTTTGGTTGCGACGAGAGCTTTTTTCATTCTCTCGAACAACCCGATCTTTTTTTCGGGCGTTTCTTTAGCGGACCGCTTAAACAGCATACCGACTCCTTTCGGGAATGAACCCGATAATTCTATGACGCGAAAACTCAAAGGCGGGCAAAATCAGGGTCTCCTCCGGGAGACGCTGACATCTTCGGCAAACAGCGTCTCCATCCTTCCGTCAGCAGCGCGGACCCTAAGAGCGCCCAAATCGTTCAATCCGCATGTAACCGCTTCCCGGCGTGCTTCTCCTTTGCCGATAAAAACCGGCGTGTCCTGCCACATGGAAGAAGCGCTCTTCCATCGATTGAGCACTTCCTTGTGTCTTCCCTGTTCAAACATACGATAGCAGATCTGAAAATATTTAAGGTAGAGAACGAGGAGTTGCCGTCGCGGAACAATTGTGTTCGTCATTTCATCCAGGCACGCAGCCTCCCGGGACAGATCTTCGGGAACGCTTCCTTTGTGGACGTTGATGCCGAAGCCCACCAACGCGGCTGCATTGTCCGCGCCATCCGATAAAGCCTCGAGCAAAATACCTGCACATTTTCTGCCGGAAAGCAGCACGTCATTAGGCCACTTGATGTCGACATCCGGCTGCAAGGCAAGGAGACTCTGGTCGGCAAGCTCCTTTATGGCGTCAACCAGGGCGATGGAAGCAACATGCGTAAGGATCGGCCAGAACTTGCGCGCTTGTTTCGGTCGCACTATCAATGTGCAGTATAGCCCCGTGCCTGCGGGGGAATGCCAGGTGCGCCCCTGCCGGCCCCTACCGCCTGTCTGCTCCTCCGCGTATACCAGGGTTCCGCTTGCCGCTCCGCGCTCCGCCAGCGTGTGCGCCTCCTTATTGGTCGACTCAAGCCGCAAGAAACCCTTGGCACAGAGATTTTCCCACGCGATAGGCGGGGTTTCCTCTTGAATCCACAGCGGCACAAGCTGTTCGCGATCAAAGATCAAATGGATTTGATCGCCAGAGGATCTTATTTTAAATCCCCAGCGCCTACACCGTTCCACTTCTTCCTGGAACTGGGGATCCGTCCGCACGGGAAGTCCGATATCTCCCACACGTCCTAAATCATCCAGGACCGTCGGATACGTGAGTACAGACATGTCATTCAATTGGCAGGTGGTTCAGGTTCGATTCAAGTTTGCGTAACTTCTCGCACAATTCATCGTGGCGCGATCGAATTTCAGCAACAATATCCTCAGGCGCCCGCGCTATAAATTCAGGGCTGTTCAGCTTCTTCAACACCTTGTCGATCTCATCCCCTGCGCGCGCGATTTCTTTCTGCAGCCGTTCCCGTTCGTTGACGATATTGAGGGCTTCGTGAATGTCCAATCCAAACTCGCCTAGTTTTGAAACGCCTCTCAGATACCTGCCTGAAAGCGTCTCCGGCAACAGGACGCTTTTCAGACGCGCCAGTGCCTGTATCTTCGCCAGATTTTCCGAAACCAGGGCTTTATCTTCCTCCGCCCTGATCAACAGCGCCGCATCCAGCGTTCGCTTGGGATCGATATTCATTTCTGCGCGCAAAGCCCGCATCGCCCCGATCAGTTCCATCAAGTCTTGCATCTTCTGTGCCGCTGCCGGGTTCTCCAGCGCTTTCCGCGGCGCCGGAAATTTTTGCATCATCAGGGATTCGTCCTTCGTGCGGCAATTTTTGCCAGATTTCCTCGGTGATGAACGGCATGAACGGATGCAGCATCCGCAGCGCATAGTCGATGACATGCACAAGTATCCTGATCCGCGATCCTCGCTCTTCCTCCGCGATGGCGGTATTGGTCAAAACCGGCTTCACCAGTTCGATATACCAGTCGCAAAGCTCATGCCAGATGAACTGATAGATCACAGCCGATGCTTCATGAAAACGGAATTTATCGAGTGCTTCGGATATTTCGGCTGAAACCGCATTCATCCTGTGCAGAATCCATAGATCTTCCAGCGCCATGCCGCTTTTATTTTTCTCGATCAATGCGTCGATGCTCTCCGGATCGACATACGCGTCCTCTTCCCTCAAGTTCATCAACACAAAGCGCGCGGCGTTCCACACTTTGTTGGCAAATGCGCTATATCCCTTCATGCGATCCGAAGAAAAGGGGATATCGGTCCCGGGAACGGCCATCGAGGACAGGGTAAATCGAACGGCATCCGCCCCATACTGTTCGATTAGCTGCAGAGGCTCGATGATGTTGCCTTTGGTTTTGCTCATTTTCTTGCGGTTGGCGTCCCGCACGATTCCGTTGATATGCACCTGGCTGAAAGGGATATCCCCGGCAAATTTGAGCCCCATCATGATCATGCGCGCGACCCAGAAAAATATGATGTCCGGGCCCGTGATCAGGACATCCGTTGGATAGAAAACCCTCAGATCTTTGGTATCCTCCGGCCATCCCAGCGTTGAAAAAGGCCAGAGGGCCGAACTGAACCACGTATCCAGGATGTCGCTTTCCTCGCGCAGCGCGCCCTGGCATTTCGGGCAGGCGCTAGGTGTTGTGCGCGAGACAACTATTTCTCCGCATCCATCGCAATACCATGCCGGAATCCGGTGTCCCCACCAGAGCTGGCGCGAAATGCACCAGTCGTGAATGTTGTACATCCATTCAAAATATCGCTTTTTGAAATTGTCCGGGACAAACTGGATCCGGCCGCTTTCCACGACATCAATCGCAGGCTTTGCCAGGGTTTCAACTTTCAGATACCACTGGAGAGAAATTTTCGGCTCCACCACGGTCGAACAGCGGTCACATTGGCCGACGTTGTTCTCATAGTCTTCAATCTTTAGCAGATATCCTTCTGTGGAGAGCTGCTCTACCAGCTTCCTGCGGCAGGCAAACCGGTCCATTCCTTTATAGTTCCCGGCGGCTTCGGTCATGATTCCGCCATCATCAATGACCGTTATTTTCTGGAGACCGTGTCGTAGGCCGGCTTCATAGTCATTCGGATCGTGCGCCGGCGTCACCTTCACGGCGCCTGTGCCGAATTCTCGGTCCACGAAAGAATCCGCAATGATCGGAATTTCCCGGTTCATCACCGGCAGCAGCACTTTCTTGCCCACCAGGTGCCGGTATCTTTCGTCTTCCGGGTGGACAGCCACGGCCGTATCGCCGAGCATGGTTTCCGGGCGCGTCGTAGCGACCGTGACATATTCATTGCTGCCGACAACCGGATACTTGATGTGCCAGAGCTTGCCCGCGCAAGGCTTGTATACGACTTCCAGGTCCGATATGGCCGTTTTGCAGCGCGGGCACCAGTTGACGATATACTCTCCTCGATAGATAAGCCCTTCTTCATACAACCGGACGAAAACTTCCACAACGGCGCGCGACAGCTGTTCATCCATCGTGAAACGTTCCCGGCTCCAGTCACAAGAAACACCCATGCGCCGCATCTGGTTAAGAATCGTGCCGCCACTGGATTTTTTCCACTCCCAGGCAAGCTTCAGGAAGTTTTCCCGCCCCATATCAAAACGGCTTTTCTTCTCTTTTTCCATCTGCTTGTCCAGAACATAGTGGACGGCGATGCTGGCATGATCCGTGCCCGGCAGCCAGAGCGTGTTGAATCCGCTCATTCTCTTCCATCGCACCAGGATGTCATGCAGCGTGTGCTGCAACGCGTGCCCCATATGCAAAGAACCGGTCACGTTTGGCGGAGGGATCACGATGGAAAAGCGGGGCTTTTCGGAGTCAGCATCCGCCAGGAAAAACCCTTCTTTTTCCCAAAAGCCATACCACTTTTGCTCGAATTCGTTCGGTTCGTACGATTTTGCCAGTAATTCACGGGGCATTTCCTGACCTCTTTTCAGTATTGAATGGTAGCGCAAGAATAAAAGTAGGAATTTTATTCGAATCGGAAGGCTTAGTCTAGGGGGCTGTTGTTTAACTCAGGGTTTGTTCTGTTCTTGCATGGTGCGGCGTATGATGCTTTCGGAAAGCTCCGGAACGACTTCCCACGCCACCTCGCGGATTGCCTCAGCCGACATACGGCGAATTACGGCATCCACGATATCGTTCAGCGTATTTTCTGAAAACATAACGTCCAGAGTCGCCGGGGATCCGGCCGACGGCGCATTTTGCAGAGCCTGAATCTCGGATCTCCGTACACTTGCGGTCATCGCCGCTTTTGCCGCACTCAATTGATCGCTGTCGAACAAATCCAGGATTCTATCGGATCCCAAAAAGGAAGCGCAGACATCGGGACTGACAACACTGCGCAATCGGAAGCCATTCGATCCCGCTGCGCGGCTCTCACAGCTCTCACCTATCTCTGTGCCCTGAGTCTCCATTCGAGCGCTCTCCGTCTCAATGCCCTTCTGTTGCGTCCGCCAGCCTTCCGCTGCAAGGGCGTGAACAGTTTGCAGAAGATCCGAGGTATTAAAAGGCTTTGTCAGATGCCCGTCGCACCGCGACCGCGACGCCTCCACCTCATCGAACGGTTCGAAGGCTCCCGCCAATAAAACGACTGCGGTAGACTCCAGCTCCGGATCCTCCTTGATGCGCGAGCAGATCTCATACCCGCTGCATCCGGGCATAAAGCTGTCGGCGAGTACGACATCGGGCCTGAAGCTTCTCACCGCTTCCATCACCTTTTCGCCATCAGATACGGATTCCACAACTGCGTCTTCATCACTGAAGGCCAGTCCCACGATCGTTTGTGTGTTGGCGCTGTCATCGGCAACAAGGATTTTAAGCGTCATCGCAAGCTCATGAAGATTTTTTGGTGTACCGCTTTTTATTCTTTTGCTCTTCTTTTTTCTTATCGGCATCGCTTTGCGATACAGTACCCGAATTATTTCTCAATACCGTGGAATCCTTGGTCTCTCCTGAGGCGCTTTTCCTGATTTCGCTTTCGATCAGGATGTCGTCTGCTACCTTTTCCGATTCGGCAGTTTTGGCGGCCTCCTCGGCTACTTTTACCTTTTCTGCGTCAACTATCTTTTTGGCATCTTCATAGCGGTCCGGCGGAGAAACAAATCCGAGCGCTTTGCCGAAGTCGATAAACGGCTTCAAGGGCGAAAATCCTTCCGGCTGTCTTACCTTTGCCAGATTGGTTGCAGATAGCCGCGCATTGACGCCAGGCAGTGGCTTACCCATTGCCATGAGCTTTGCCTTGGCCTCCTCCGTGCGCTTGCTGAATGGATATTCGCTGACAATCTTTCCGAAATATATGGCTGCTTCATCAGGATTCTTGGACTTTTCCAGGACACTGGCCAGTCGAAATAAGATCTCGGCCATATCCGAGAAATCCTGATAATTATCTATGATTTCCTTGTATCGGCCCCGCGCTCCCGCCAGGTTGCCCTTTTCCTCATAAAATTTTCCGACTCCAAGATCCCCCTGGGCGATGTTCTCCTCAACGTCCGCCTTATACTTCTTCACGATCGGCGTGAAATCGCTGTCCGGAAACTGCTGGAGAAAGGTTTTTATGTTCTGTAAAGCCCTGTACGCATAGTGCTGATCGCGGTCCGGCGCTCCCATCATTTTCATATTTATGGCAACGGTTTTCAGTTGTGCATCGGCAGCTTTGGGGTGCGCGGGGTAGAAAACGATAAAATCCTTGAACTGGTTTTCTGCCTGCATCAGGTTCTCTGTCCCGCCTTCCTCATAAAACGAATCCCCCATGCCGAAGTGGGCTTCAGGCGCCATTTCGCTGTCAGGATACGTCATCATCAAATTCTGGAATGCCAGACGAGCCCTTACGTAATGGCCGTGCTTGAGGTAGTCCGATCCGGTTTCAAAGAGCGTTTTATCAGGAGGAATGACGCTTTTCTGAAGCTTCGCGCTTTTCTGCTCGCATCCCCAGGAACAGATCAGGATGGCACATAAAAATACGGAGCTAATTGTATATTTCATCGATCAATGCACTCCTGTTTATGCAGAATGCCAAGAACGGCCCGAGAGACCTGTTAGTGGATGCTTCCGTCTCTCAGCTGTTGCTCGGCGATCCCTTTTAATTCCCTAACCGCTTCAGACGCATCCTTTCGAGGATCAAAAATGGCGGATCCTGCGACAATAATCTCCGCTCCGGCCATGAGAACTTCCCGCAGATTTTCCGGACCGATGCCTCCATCAATCTCTATACGCGCTTTATTGTTATTGGATGCAATTAATTCTCTAAGCTTTCTGATCTTGTCCAGAGAAGACGGTATGAATTTCTGGCCACCGAATCCGGGATTCACGGTCATGATCAGGATAAAGTCAGCCAGAGGCAGGATTTCCTGAAGCAACGTCAGCGAAGTTCCCGGATTAATGGCTACTCCCGCCTTGACACCGCTTTCCTTCAGATAGCGCAGAGTCCGATTGAGATGAATATCAGCCTCTACATGAACAGAAATCCAATTTGCGCCGGCACGCACGAAATCGTCAATGTATCGATCGGGTTTTTCGATCATCAGATGCGCATCCAGCGGCAGGTGCGTGACTTTGCGGATCGAGGCGACCGCGGGCGGGCCAATCGTTATGTTGGGGACAAAATGACCATCCATAACATCGATATGAATGAGATCTGCCCCGCCCCTCTCCACTCTTTCGATTTCACGTCCCAGATTGGCAAAATCAGCAGCCAATATGGAAGGAGCTATTTCGATTTTTTGTCTCAAATCGACGCCTCACCAGTACCCAATGCATGCAATTCGCAGAAGGGTAACACAGCAAAATAATGGATTCAAGGCGCCTGGGAGCATCTCAAAAAAAGAAGCAGGCCACAGATTACACTGATTTCACAGATTATACGGATGAATGGTTGGGCGGGTTTCCGGCCACGAGTGATAGTCCGAGCCGCAGGAGAGAGTTTAGCTTTCTCCTGAGGTTCGGACTATCACTCGAGCAGCGCAAAGCGCTGCCGCCCACACCATTCATCCGTGTAATTTGTGAAATCTGTGGCTGTTTCCTTTTATGACATGCCCGGATCCGCCGCAGCAGCAGAAAGCCCGTGAAAAATGCGGGCTAGACCTTCAGGAGCGGCGCATCATCAGCGACGCAAAAAAGCCATCCCACAAATGCTTGCCCGGAAAAGTCCGGACCATGGAATCGCGGCCGGTCCATTTCTCTATGCCTGGCGGATACTCCGGCGTTTGAAGGCAAAAGCCAGGATGCGCATCCAAAAATGCCTTGATGACCTGCTCGTTTTCTTCCGGTTCCGTGGAACAGGTGGAATAAAGCAGCCAGCCTCCCACACGAACTGCGCTGGACACAGTGTGCAATATTCGCGTTTGGGTTTCCTGCAGACCCGCGAATTCTTTTTTTTGGAACTGCCATTTGATCTCGGGATTCCTTCGCAACGTCCCCAATCCGGAACACGGAACATCGGCAAGCACGGCATCGAAACAGCTGCGGAATGGAGCGGGCCGGCGGGCATCCGCGACAAGCACATCCGCTGTGTGCATGCCGGAGCTTTTTAGAAATTGCACCAGACGGACGATTTTTTCGCGCCTCAAATCGCTTGCGATGATGCGTCCGGAATCCCCGCAGATTTTTGCCAGGATGCCGGTTTTGCCGCCCGGTGCCGCGCATGCATCCCAGATCTTCCACCCCCGCTGCGGATGCAGCAAATGCGGAATCAATTGCGAAGCCTCATCCTGAAATTGAAATGCGGGCGGATTGTGATGTACTTCCGTGCCGGCATCCGTAGCGTCGGTCCTTATGAAAGCCCCGGGCACCAAATCAGAATTCATGACGGCAAATGGGAACGCGGCTTCGCTCGTCGTTTCCTTGAAAGCTCGCACCGCAGCCTGCGGCGGCTGATTGAGCGAAAGAGCAAAATCCCGCGCCCCTCTTTCACCGAACCGCGCGTGCCACCGTTTGTAAAGCCACTCGGGCAGCGAAACCTGAATCCATTGGGGCACCCGGCGCAGGAAATCATTTTCTTTCCAGGGATGCGCGCGAGTCAGGTTCCGCAGGATACCATTCACATACCCGTCAATCCCCTGCCCCAATTCCCTCTTGGCCAGCTCTACCGCATCGTTCACCAGCGCATATTCCGGGATCCGGTCCATCTTCCACATTTGATACAGGCTCATGCGCAGCAGAATTTTCGCGCCCGTTTGAACTTTTGGCCATGGCCGGGTGCTTGCACCCGACAATACATAATCCAGCAGCGCCTGCCAACGCAGAGTTCCGTATACAATCTCGGTTGTGAGATGCCTGTCGCGGATTTCAAGGCCAAGCATTTTATCGGAGTTTAATGCATCATCGCTGTAAACACGGCGCGATTCGATATCACATAGAATCTGATAACAGGTTGTGCGCGCAGGGGATATTTTTATCCGCATAGAATTCAGGAGTCAGGAATCAGGGGACAGAATTCGAAAAATTTCACAATCCTCATTTCGAACCTTTGTAGGTTAAAGCTCCTGTGAGACCGACATTTGAGTCGCCTCGGCTATGTTGATTGAAAAATCATTTCGCCTGGACTCAGACGCGCGCCGTTAGCAAACTCCCGGCCGGTCACCTTGCCTTTTGCAGGCAATTGCACTTCCAGAACTTCCAGAGACCGTTCCCTCTCCGCATTGCACATAAATCCCGGCGCGCGACGGGCCAAGGAATGTTCCCGGCGCCATTTCGGAGACCGTCGAGTCTGGTGCAGGCAAACTGCGCCAAATGCGCAGATGCGCGTTACGAAAAACGGCACAGGCAACAGGCCATGGATTCATTCCGCGAATCTGGTTGTGTATATCCAGGGCGCGCTTGTGCCACGATATTTTGGCCATCTCCTTGGTGATGCGCGGTGCCCAGCTGACCTCGTTGTCGTCCTGCGGGATCGGCCTAATTGTGTCTTTTTGCAGTCCTTCCAGGGTTCGAATCAACAGTGTTGCCCCTATCTCCGAAAGCTCCGCGGTGAGTTCGCCGGTAGTCGCATGAATGGCAATTGGAACCTCCTGCTGCAGCAGAATTGCACCGGCATCCAGCGCTTCATGCATCAGCATGGTCGTGACACCCGTTACCGTATCACCATGGATTATCGGCCAGGCTACGGGCGCGGCGCCACGATAGCGAGGAAGCATAGAGGCGTGAATGTTCACGGGTGCAATGCGCGCGGCACGCAACATCCATCCAGGCAATATCTGACCATACGCCGCCACAACGATAAAATCCGGCTGAAGCCCCTCCAGGATTTGGCGATTTTCTTCATTGCGGATACGAACCGGTTGGAAAACGGGGATGCCGCGCCCCTGTGCTAAAGCTTTGACGGGCCCCGGCTGCATCCTTTGCCCGCGGCCTGATGGTTTATCCGGCTGTGTGAAAACGCCGCATATTTCGTAGGAATGCTCCAGCAGCATGCGGAACGCCGGAACTGCAAATTGCGGGGTTCCGAGAAAAACAACGCGCATTGTTACCATTCGCCGGCTCTTGCCAGCTTTTTGATTTTGTTTCGGATCAGGCTTCTTTTCAGAGAGCTGAGGTGATCAACAAAGAGGACGCCGTTCAGGTGGTCGATTTCGTGGCTGAGGCAGCGCGCCAAAAGCCCGTCGGCTTCTATTTGAATTTCCTCCCCCTTTCCATTCTTGCCACGCACGACCATTTTCTGTGGACGCGAAACGGTTTCGCTAAAATCAGGAACGCTCAGGCAGCCTTCGTCATTTTTCTGGGTTCCCTCGGCCAGGAGGATTTCCGGATTGCAGAGGACAATGAGTTTGCCCGGCTCTTCCCCGACAGAAAGATCTATCGTAGTAAGACGGAGGTTAATGCCAACTTGAGAGGCAGCCAGGCCGATTCCAGGGTATGCATACATGGTTTCAACCATGTTTTTGATGATTTCTTCGATTGCCGCGCCAAAAGACTCCACCGCCTTGCTAACGACTCTAAGTTCCGGCGCTCCATATTTCAAAATCGGCAGTTTCATAACCATTTAATTTTAATGGAGGTAGGATGACCTGTAAAGTAGCAATGATTCCTGATTCCTGATTCCGGATTCCTGACAAAAACACGACATGCCTTAGTATGGCATTGAGAATCCAGAATCCACAATTCGGAATCGTGGAATTTGGAATCCGGAATCAGGAATCAGAAATCACTGAGAGCGCGTTGATAGCCCGCGTAATTCCTTTGGACTTCATCCAGCGAATCGCCTCCGAACTTTTCGAGAAAAGCATTTGTCAGAACAATTGCGAGCATGCCTTCCGCTACGACACCCGCCGCCGGAACGACACAGGTATCGCTCCTTTCCACAGAAGCCTTGGAAACATTTTTGGAACGGATATCGACGGAGTTGAGCGCCTGGCGCAAGGTAGGAATAGGTTTGATGGATATCGTCACACGAATCTCTTCCCCGTTCGTTATACCCCCCTCCAGGCCTCCTGCGTTGTTTGTTTTTCGAAAAAATTTCCTTTTCTGCGCATCATGGAATATTTCATCGTGAACCGCCGAGCCAGGCATGCGCGCCGCCGCTGTACCGTTGCCAATTTCGACGGCTTTCACGGCAGGAATACTCATCATGGCCTGGGCGATTTGTGCGTCCAGCCGCCTATCCCACTGGATATGCGATCCCAGACCAGGCGGGATGGAAACCGCCACGATCTCTGAGATTCCGCCCAGCGTATCGCCGGCAGACGCGGCCCGGTCGATACTCGCCATCATGCGCTGTGCGGCATCAGGATCGGCGCAACGCACGCCTGACTCCGGATCCAGCGCAAAGATTTTTTCTGCGGCAACGTGCGCGTACTCTTCCCCGATGCTCTCCGCACCGATTGCCACGGTGTGGCTCCCTGCCCGGATGCCAAATTGAGACAGAAACAGGCGGCAGAATGCCCCGACCGCGACACGCGCGGCTGTTTCACGCGCGCTGGCCCGTTCAAGCACATTGCGCACGTCCTGGGTCTGATACTTTAAAGCGCCGGCCAAATCCGCATGCCCCGGCCGCGGATGTGTCACTTGCCGAAGATCTGATCCCTCGGGAACGGCCTCGACCGACATGGGCACTTGCCAGTGGTCCCAGTCCCTGTTTTCAATTGTGAAGGCTATGGGACTTCCCAAAGTCAATCCGTGCCGGACTCCGGCGGTGATGGTCACGCTATCCTGCTCGATTTTCATCCGCCCGCCCCGCCCATAGCCGAGTTGGCGTCTGCGGAGCTGGTCGTTAATAAACGCAGTGTCAATCAAAAGTCCGCCAGGCAATCCTTCGACTATACCGGTCAGACATTTTCCGTGAGACTCACCCGCCGTTAGAAATCGAAGCATATTTTCCCCTTTCGCACGAATTGTACTTTAAGCATTCTGCGGTTCAAAGCTTCCATCTGCCGCCTTCGGGGCATGAAAACCCGTCCGAATGCCAAGTTATTTTCGTGCAAACCTTTAGCGGAGCTGCACACTTGATTTGTCCTTGACTTATAGAAGCAGCGCCCAATACACTTTCGCGAGGTTAAATCGATTGCTATGCAAAATACCTTGAAAAGAGTGTTGGGATTTCCCCTTCGCATTCTTACTAAAACAATCTGGGAAATTCAATCCTACACTCTTCTGTCAGCTCGAGCCATTGCGAATCTTTTCAGCCGGCCGATTTACTGGCGCGAAATCATACTGCAGATGGACCGCATGGGCGTCGGTTCTCTCACAATTGTTATCCTGACAGGATTCTTCACGGGCGCCGTTCTTGCCATCCAGTCCGAAAGCGCGCTTCGCAGATATGGCGCTGTCAGTATGACCGGACAGCTTGTTTCCCTGACACTGATCCGCGAACTAGGCCCGGTGCTGTCTGCCCTCATGCTCTCGGGTCGCATCGGCTCCGGCATCGCATCTGAATTGGGCTCCATGGTTGTGTCGGAACAAATAAATGCGATGCGAGCCCTGGGGACAGACCCTACCCGCCGGCTGGTGACCCCGCGGATGATTTCGATGCTTGTGATGCTCCCACTGCTTACTATTGTGTGCGATGCCGCCGGAATGGCGGGAGGATGGATCATCGCATCCTACAAACTGCTCATAAGCTCAAACCAATTCTGGTCGGATGCAATAAACGCCCTGGAGTTTGCCGACGTGGTGGGGACTCTGTTCAAGCCGCTTGTGTTCGGATTTATTATAGCGATGACCGGCTGTTATGTCGGATTGCGCACGCATGGTGGAACCGAAGGGGTTGGGCGATCCACGACCCAGGCGGTGGTCAGCAGCTCGATTCTGATCATCGCCTCCGATTTCTTTTTGAATAATCTGATCATCTACTTTTCCCCTTTGATTAATCCATGATCGAATTTCGGCAGGTTCACAAATCTTTCGACGATGAGGCCGTTCTTAAGGACGTCAGCTTCAATATTAAGCCCGGGGAAACCAAGATCATCCTGGGCGAAAGCGGATCGGGCAAATCCACTATCCTGAAGCTGATTCTCGGCTTAATTCGGCCTGACTCAGGGCAGATATTGATCCAGGACCAGGACATCACGAAAATGAGCGAGCGCGAGCTTGTGCAGGTCCGTGGCGGCATCGGCATGATTTTTCAGGAAGGCGCGTTGTTCGATTCGCTCAGCGTGAGAGAAAATGTAGGGTATCGCCTCTCCGAAGAAGGAAAATTAAACGAGGAGGAGATCAACGCCGAGATCATACAGCTTCTGGGATTCGTGGGCCTCGAAGAGGCGATCGACAAAATGCCGGGCGAACTCTCCGGCGGGATGAAACGCCGGGTAGGGATCGCCAGAGCGCTGGTTGGGACGCCAAAGGTTGTGCTCTATGATGAGCCAACCGCAGGCTTGGATCCCATAACCAAGAGGTCCATCGTTGAACTGATGATCAAGTTGCGGGATATGGAAGGCGTGACCAGCATATTCGTCACGCATGATCTCAGCGCGGCTTCGACTATTGCGTCGGAATATGCCATGGCCGATAAGGACGGCAACGTCACTTTCCAGCCGGCCGCCGAGGCCGCCGACCTTCTCAACACCCGATTCATCATGCTTCAGAATGGATCTATTTGTTTTGAAGGCGATTATCACGAGATGATGCATTCCACTATGCCCTATGTCCGGGCTTTTACTTCATAGTCCTTTTGGGTATGTGCCAAAACATCGATGCATTTCCGGATAAGGGCAATACAAAGCGCTTGATCGGGCGCCACCGCGGCGTTTGACGAAAGGAGTTTTATGCCACCTAAAAATCAAATAGCTTTGGCTCAGCTGAAAGTGGGTATTTTCGTAATGATTGCCCTCTTTCTGCTCGCTGTTCTGATCCTCCAACAAAGCTGGGGCCTCAATTGGTTTAAGCGATCAGCAAAAGCCGTGACCTATTTGACCGATGTGGGAGGTCTAAAACCAGGCGCTCCTGTCTGGCTGGCCGGAATTGAAATAGGACGAGTCCGCAGTGTTTCTATTGTCCCGCCTGAAGCATATTCCGGAAACGCACTGATTTACCGCAGCATTGAAGAAGCGGACCGGGAAATACAGGAGCTCAATAAAAAGCTTCCGGCGTCCCAAAAAATGATCAATGAATTACAGGATCAACATCCGCAACCTCAAAATGGACATACGGATTGTGGAAGTGCAGCTCGAAATCCGCGAACAATATATCAGCCGGATAGGCGCTGATTCGGAAGTAAGCATCTCATCCAGGGGGCTTATCGGCGATTCCTTTATTGATATTTCACCTGGGGCCTTAGGCGGTCGGCCTGCCGCGGCGAGGGGAATACTACGTTATTGAAAGCCTTCAGCGTCCGGGATTTCGCGAGATCATGACCGGGGCGAACGATGTGGTCGCCAACTTCGGCGTGCTTTCCGAGCAGTTCAAAACCATTACTAAAAAGATCAATCCGGAAAAAATCGGGGCCAACGTATCCGACACTATTGAAGAGCTTCGCCAGACGATGCGCAAGGCCGGCGAAACATTTTCGCAGACAACGCAGCTTGTTCAGGAATTGCATAGCGGGAAAGGCACCTTCGGCAGAGTGATCAACGATCCGGCGCTTTACCAGAAGCTGATCGATTCCTTCGAGAAGTTCAATAAGATCGCCGACAGCATTCAGAACGGCAATGGCACAATGGGCAAGCTCATCAACGATCCTTCCTTCTACAATTCCGCCACCGATACTCTGAAGAAGGCGGACCTGATGATGACCAGAATAGAGCGCGGCGAAGGGACACTCGGCAAGCTTTCAAAGGATGAAGCACTCTACGAAAGCAGCAGAAAAGCCCTCAAGAGTTTTGCCTCGCTGGTTGAAGAGATCCAGCAGGGCAAGGGCACGATGGGCAAGCTGTTGAAGGATCCCGGGCTCTACAATAATCTGGACCAGTCGACCGCTGAGATCAGCAAACTTATCTATGACTTGAGGCAGGATCCCAAGAAGTACTTGACCATTCCGTGTCCGTGTGTTTTGAACTTGACAAGAATTTTGAATCTGTCTAGCCTTACGCCATGTTTAGCGACGTGATTGGCCGGGGCGGCAAATTTGTGCTCGACCGGATTGTCTGGGTTCTAACCCGCCTCAAAATCAATCCGAATATCCTTACGTTCATGGGAGTCCTGATCAGTTTCTGGGCTGCCTGGGAATTCGGCTTCGGCCAATTTCTTCATGGGAGGCCTCGTCATCATCCTGGCAGGCCTGTTCGACATGCTGGACGGAGAGGTGGCGCGCGTCAGCGGCACCGAGTCAACCTTCGGCGCCTTCTACGATTCGGTCATCGATCGCTATTCCGACGTTATCATCCTTCAGGGTTTAGTCGTCTATTACGCCAGAAAGCAGATGCTGGCAAATGTAGTGCTTGTCGGTGTCGTTATTATGGGATCCGTGCTGACCAGCTATGCCCGGGCCCGCGCCGAATCTCTGATACCAAAATGCAAAGTCGGGTTCATGGAAAGGCCGGAAAGAATCGTGCTTCTTATCATCGGCGGTCTTGCCAACCGCATGGAAGCGGTTCTCTGGATCCTGGCTGTTCTGGGTAACTGGACGGTGATCAACCGCATCTACTACACCTGGAAAGAGCTGCCCAAACAAAAAGAGACAGCGCGAGTTTAGCGCAGAGCTAGTCAGCACTCAGCTTCAGCTTCAGCTATCAGCACTCAGCTGTTCAGCTATCAGCACTCAGCCGTCAGCAATATGTCCCGGCATAGTGAAAATACGCCCTCGAATAAATGCTGCGTGGTTGAAATACAGCTGAACTGAGCTGAAGATGCGATGGCTGACAGCTCGACCGACAGCTGATAGCTGACAGCTGACGCTTGCTACAGCTTCTGGATTTCCACGCCGCTGGGCAGTTTCTGCTCAAATTTTGAATTGGGGATGTTCGCGTTGACCTTTTCTGCGGAAAAGCTTATCAGGAGATAGTCTTCGCTCGGCTCTTCAAACTTATAGCGCGCCGGAGTTGCACTGCTTTCCTTAAGCCAGATCGTTATGGATGCCAGACGCCCGGCTGTTTTGGCATCTTTCGGTACGAAAACCAGGATCGCGCATTTCGCATTGTCAATCGATTCGGCGCCCTTGTAGGAGATTTTGAATTTTTCACGCAGCTTTGCCGAAGACTGTCCTATGCCCAGAGCAAGATATTGCACGATATCGTGCATTTTTTCCCGACTGGCAACCTGCGCTTCCTTGATGGCCGGGCGATAGACGGTCAGAGTGTCGCCTTTTATAGTGAGGATTCTCTTCCCGGGATTCATGATCTCGTGACGCATACTCACGGATCCGTCTTTCGCGCGCGCGTAGTAGAATTCGCCGGTGTCCGGGGCGCTGAATTCCTTCAATACCGCCGTATAGTTTTTCTGAGTGAATTTTGCACCGAAGGTGCGGAAATTACCTGCCACCGCGTCCATTTTGTTCAGGATTCGTTGCAGTTCGGGATCCTCTTTGCCCTGCTGTCCGAAAGCGGATAGGGCCAGGCCGAGCGACAGAATAAGCACGGCCTCGAGCATTGCTGCGGCTAATGGAATACAAAGCGACCTGCGGCCTTTATTCATCGACGTTCAGAGGTTTTGGCGTTTTGAGTGGAGCCCGTTGTGTTCTGGTAGGATGGATTCATCTTTCCGGTTTTCTTCGCTACAAAGCAGCTGGGAGGCACAAAGAAAACAAAAGCCAGGATGAGAGCGCAAAGAATATCGTACGGGAGAGTTCCGCGCTCGTACGACCACACGAAAATATTGTGGGCGCTCCTCCTGAAATTTGTCATGGATTTTCCGCTGTTTCTCTTAAGCTATGGCTCAGAGCGAAGTGGAAAGTCGGATTCAAAATCTGCCCATCCTTCATTTCAATCACACGGCTGGCGGTCGAAGCCGCATCGGCATCGTGTGTAATCATGACAATGGTCTGACCCAGTTTGACATTCAGTTCGCGGAGCATCTCCAGCACTTTGCCCGAGTTGTGCGAATCAAGGCTGCCCGTAGGCTCATCGGCCAGAACGATCGACGGCCGGTTGACGACCGCGCGCGCGATCGCTACGCGCTGTTGTTCGCCGCCGGAGAGCTCGGAAGGCCGGAATTGGATCTTTTCGGTAAGCCCGAGCATGCTCAGGATGTGGTCCACTCCGTTGGTACCGAGAGCCCCGTTGCCGTGGATTTTTTTTGCCAGTTCGATATTTCCCTTGGCAGTAAGCGTTGGGAGAAGATTAAAGCGCTGAAAGACATATCCGATCTTGTCGCGCCGAATAGCCGTGCGTTCCGAATCGCTGAGCGTGGAAATGTCGATGCCGTCTATGAATATACTGCCATGCGTCGGTTGCAGCAATCCGCCCAACAAATGAAGGAGCGTCGATTTCCCGCATCCGGATGGTCCCATGATTGCGATAAACTCACCATGTTGGACGGTGAAGTTGACGCTCTGCAGTGCCGGCACATTCAGCTTTCCGGATCTGTACGTCATACTCAGATTAACAGTCTTTATCGCAACACTTGAGGGTACTTTCTCCATATACTCCGTTTCCCTACTCGTAGCTCAGCGCTTTTACCGGATCCATCCTGGCCGCCTTGTATGCTGGGTATAATGCACCCAGGATCCCCGCTGTGATGCCTAAAACCATGCCGCCCAGCAGATCCCCGAATGTCATGGATACCTGCAAAGTCGGGGACATGAGAATAACCACTTTGCGAATTATTTCGCTGATACATATTCCCATCAGTGCGCCCAAGCCACATATCATAACAGATTCTTTTAGAATCATGCCAACTATAAAATTCCGAGACGCTCCCAAAGCTTTTAGAATCCCAATTTCGCGCGTACGCTCAAATATAGTCGTGTACATCGCCAGCAGGATTACCATAAAGCTCAACAACATGGAAACCGCTATCACCGCAATCCGGAATTCCTTCAGTCCAGGCAATCGAGTTTCCGCCAAAAGCAGGTTCGGATCCGAAGCCCTGAGGAGAGAATAGTGGGGGAACTGTTTCCGCAGGTTTTGATACACTTCTTCTACCGGCACATTGGGCGTCGCCTTGGCAAACAGCACCGTTACCCGATCGGTTGTGCCAAGCAGTTTTTGCAGTGTTTCAAGCGGGAGAAATACTCGAACCACCGCGCCCGAACGGCAGATCCCCGTGATCGTAAAATCATGATCCAGGATGTTCATGGTCATTCCCGGCTTCAGCTTTTTGGCTTCGGCCAGAATTTGATCGACAATAGCTTCATCGCCCTTCAAGGAGGCTCGGCCGGAAACCATCTGCAGGCGGCCCGGGAATTTGTTGTAACTATCCAAATCAATCCCGAATACCAGGCCGAAATGGGCCGCGCTGAATTTGGATAAAACGGGCGTCACAGATTCAATGCCGGGAACCTGCTGCATTGTGCCCGCAAGCTTCGAGTTCAGCGACGCATCGCTGAATGCATACAGGACTGAGGATCCCGCAGGCTGAAGGATAAAGTCAGCCCCCACCGCAACCGTGCGTCCCAGATAGTCATTGAGGGTTCCGGACACGATGCCTCCAATGACCAGCATAAGGACAACGCCCAGCGCCACGGCCAGGACACTGATAAATGTGCGCGTTGGACGGGAACGAATATTTGCGGCAATAAGATTTTCCATCGATAACGCCTCAGCTCTTCATTTCTCTATAAGATGAATGACTTGAACTCCCTCGGGAAGTTTCAAAGAAAATGCATTATCCGGCAAGTCAGGATCGATCCGCCAGCTTTTAAATTCCAGATTCAGTGCATACCCATCCAGAGGCCGGTCTATGTGGATTCGAAGCGGTAGTTTCAAGCCATCCACCTCAGTTTCATCCGAGTATAGGATGTCACTCACCAGCTGTCCTTCATCGAGATAAACCTGCTGCCGGGCGACAGATAAACTGGAACGCTCAATCCATATTTTGCGGACAGCTTGAATCCTTTTTGTGGCGCCTTCTCTGTAAACACTCAGGACATAATACTTTGCTCCCGGATCATTCTCTTCTTCCATGGAATACAGAAATCCGGGGGCGTCGATCTGTATGCTTTGCGGGATAATAGCCTCATAGATATGTCCGCCACGAATCGGCACAGTGAATCCGGATGAATTGCCGGCGTTTTCCGCAATCAGATTTTTCGCGCTGTTCTTTCCGACATAGAGAGCATTTTCTCGTCGGTAATAGATGGATAAATCATCTTCTACCGAAAGCACTTCCAATTCCCTTGTCTTGGTTACAAAATTCTGAACCACCAGGCGCGTGGAATTCGGGCGTCTGAGCACGATATAGCCAGGCTGCGGCTTAATCTCCTGAATGACGCCGCTTTCTTTCTTGCCGGAAAAATACTCGACCTCGAGGCTGCTCGACACGCTGTGAATTCTGTCATAGCGCTGAAGCATGCCCAGGAGTTCCTCAAAACTGGCCGTCTTTGCCTGAAGGATCTTTTGGGGGACCTCGATTTTAATGCTTTTCTTGATCGTGCATCCAAAAGTCGCCAGTGACACTGGCATCAACAGTATAAGGCATGCCAGAAACGCGAGGCATCGCCGTTTCGCTGTAAATAGTGGACTTCCCAGTATTTCTCTCATTACAGCTCAAATCATATGTAAACGCGCAAATCTACCAGAGTGGGATGGACTTGTCAATTAACAGAAGCCAGAAGTCAGGAGTCAGAAGTCAGGAGTCAGAATTAAAGCGGAGTCAAAGGAGTAAAGGAGGTAGATCAGGAGCCGCACAGCGGCCAGGTGATATTAGCGCGGTGCAGCTAAAGGCCGGAATAGGAAACCGGTCGAAGCGTTGGCATCGAGAAGATACAGGCTTAATTATGCAGCAGATTGCTGCCGCGCACGCGCTGATGCATCATATCCTAATGTCTGACTCCTGGAATCCGGAATCTGAATCCTGGATTCTGACTCCTGACTCCTGGATTCTGGATTCTATCCCGTGGCTACTTGTTGGTTTTGGTCGCTTTGAGGCGGCGGATGCAATAGATAGTAATCAGTGCGCTCGCCACTATGAATACGGCAATGAAAGCTATTCCCACATCCTTAAGGTTCTGCTGCATGAACCGCTTCACAGGGTTTCCGTAAAGCACTGCGAGCACGCCCCAAATTAAATAGCGAATGGTTCTTCCGATGACAATCGCGCTAAGAAAAGAAAAAATGTTCATCCGGAATACGCCCGCGCTGAGCACGAAAATCTTGAAAGGAAGCGGCGGCGGAAGGATGCTCGGAATTAAGACCGTCATGATTCCATAGCGGTTAAAAAGCTTTTCCGCACGCTCGATCTGTCCCAGCGAAAATCTGCGCTTCAACAGAGGACTGCCTCCTTTGCGGCCGACAGAATAAAGGAGGATACACCCAAGGACCGATCCGATCGTTGTCATGGCCACGTAATAGGCCATGGTGCTCCACGGTTTGCCGGCGGAAAGAACCACTATCAGCAAGTCATTTCCCTCCGGAACGCTGAGGAAGGAAGAATCGGCGATAGCAAGCAGCATGACTCCAAGGCCGCCGAAGGCGGAGATGCCGCCCGAGATGCTCCCCCAAATCCTAGCCCACCAGTCCTGGCCGATAAACATGAGTCCATTCATTTAATTAAACCGCTCTGAGCATGTGACCGTAGCACATACCGATTCCTGATTCCAGATTCCTCTGAGTCCGCTGATTCCAGATTCCAGATTCCGGATTCCGGATCTGACCGAATTCTGACCTGATGTCATTTGACTGACCTGATTCCAGACTCTCCGAATTCCGACTTCTGTTCTGACTCCTGACTCCTGATTCCAGATAGATTGCAGGATATGGGATTCCATCCGGAATCCGGAATCCGGAATCCGAAATCGCTTGTAAGTGACTGTAATTAATTGACAAAAAGCTGGTCTCCAAGTAAAATGCTGTCTTCCAAAGAAGAATCGGCCCTTTTTCTGATCGCAGTAATAGCCTTTTTGCACTACTCTGATTTTGCCATGGGATCTCTTGCAGCGGATCTTAAAACAGAACGCGAAAAACGAAATACTTCGCTTGCTCAAATCGCCTGCAGATACACGCATAAATCTGCATTATCTCGAAAGCCTGGAGGAAGGTCGGTATGGAGACCTGCCCGGCGGCATGTATAATCGGGCTTTTCTCAGGGCATATTGCGAAAGCCTGAACCTGAACCTAGCCGGAAATAATGCAACGGTACGAAGTAGAAGTTGCGGCTCCCATGGATAAGCTGCCAAAACCCCGGGTGCATATCCCTCAAACGAGCTCTTCGCTGAAACCGAATCCTGTTTTAATTTGGAGTCTTGCGCTGCTGATCTCAGCCATTGGGATCTTCTTCAGCAGGAATTGGATCGCGGCAGTTTTTTCGCCCTACTTTTCTCGTAGACCGGCAGCCAGCATGCCGCATGAACTCGCACAAAAGCCCGCGCCGCCTCCCTCTGCGCCATCAGTTCCGCCTGAAGCAATTCAAGCGGCAGAGCCATCGGCGGCTCCCGTTGACACACCTCCTGGATCTTCGCCGATAATCCCTGAAACGGCGCAAACGGAGCCCGCTCCTTCGACTTCTATCGCCCAAACTGCAGCCAGCCCTGATTCCGCACCTCCACCGCTTCAGTCGTCGCTCCAACTCGAGGTTGGAGTTACGCAACAGTGCTGGATTTCCATTGAGCAGGACGGTGTCCGGTCTTTCAGGAAATTAATGAACCCCGGTGATGTCCAGCGCCTGTATGCGGAAGAACAGTTTTTCATAATCGCGGGGAATGCCGGCGGCGTTCAGCTGAAGATCAATGGCAGGCCCGCAAAATCGCTTGGTAAGCCCGGAGAGGTGGTAAAGATTTTAATAAACGAAAAAAACCTACAAGACTATCTCGACCAATCCGCAGGCTAGCGAATGGATCAAAGGAATCTGAAACAATCTCTGCTGGCCGGAAAAGCTCCAAAGCAGACACGAATGCTGATCGCTGGGGGAATGGCCCCCATCCCCTCCGGTGAGTTACTGGAGCTGCTCATCCTCCTTCTCAAAGACAGCGATCCTCACGTTGCCGATCGTGCGGCAGAAACTATCCGCGCTTGGGATCAGGAAGAGATTCTCGCGCAATTGAGTATCCCCGGCTGCCATCCCTCGATACTGGAATACTTTTCACAGGCAGCACCGTCCGATCGTCTGCTGCGTGCGATTCTGTCAAATCCCTCATCTCCGAACGCGCTTATTGCATCTTTGGCGCAGACGGTTCCGTCCCATCTGCTGGAAACAATTCTCGACAACCGCGTCCGGATCATCGCATATCCCGTCATTCTGGCGAGCATCCGGCAGAATCCCGCGGCTACGCCCGAAGCCCTGCGGCTTGCCCGCGAGATAGAAGTTGAGTTTTTAGAAGGCAAAAAAAAGGAGTACGCCGTCGGAGAGGCTCCTGAGGCAGAGGCCGTCGCGCCCACAGCTCTGGACCTGCAATTAGAGATCCCCGCCGAAGATCTGTCGCTGGAAGGCTTGCCGGAAGAAACGGAGGCACGCCAGGCTGAAATCATCAAGCGCATCTCCAGCCTGCCCATGCGCGAAAAGATCCGCTATGCGCTCTTCGGTACCCGTGAAATTCGCTCCATGCTGATCCGGGATTCCAACAAGGAAGTTGCGCGCACGGTTCTGCGAAGCCCGAAGCTCACGGATAATGAAGTTGAAACCATCGCCGCCATGCGCGGAGTTGGGGAAGATATTCTACGCGAAATAGGACAAAGCCGGGCATGGACAAAAAGCTATTCGGTGGTTCAGAATCTGGTAAAAAATCCCAAAACGCCTCCCACGATTTCACAGAACCTGATGTTCCGCCTGCGCGCTCCAGATCTGCTTCAATTGAGCCGCGACCGCAGCGTTTCAGATGCCGTAAGGTATAATGCCAGCCGCACACTGCGCACGCGCGCATCAAGGCCATCGCCATGAAGAAAACAAGCAATCATCGATGCCCGAAACCCGAAGATTTCTCACCAGGAGATTCTTCAAACTGCAATTAATTTGACCGATTTCGTGGATTTGTACCGCCGGGAGGTTCTGACACGGCAAACGCGGTCCATCCGCCTTTTGGGAAGAAAGAACTCAGCCAAAATCATTCACACGCTTTTGGGCTTCGAGGTCCAGGCATGCTACAAACGCATTCAGTGCCCCGATCTGGTAACCGCCCGCTATATCCGGCTATTTTCCGAACTGGGATGCAGTTCCATAAAATTGCCCTATGATCCCACGCGTACCGCCCAGGTGATTCCGCAGTTCGAAGCCATGCTGGACCGCGTCGCAGATCGCATACGCGAGCTGTTCCCTCAGGACCGTCAGACACAGCGCTATGTCTTCCAAAAAGTGTTCTCCATCATCCGCCGCCAGTTGCGCTCCGCATAGCGAAAACCGCCATTTGCCGGTTACAGGTTGCACGTTGCGGGCTATAATTCCCCCTAATATTTTTTGCTCAATAATTCCTACAGCAACGACGACCGATTATGCTATAAGAATGCTCAAAAGCCGGTAATTTTTTGGATTTGTCACAGGAGACCAGGCGATTGTCTATTTCGCATCGATCCCGAGAAACAAAATGCAATCCGGCCCGAGGATGTGTAATCCCCGAGGGACTGTGGACAACCGGCGCACACAGAACCGGATATTTTGGTGTTCGTTGCAGATTATGCTACTGCTCTGCTGCGCATAAAAACCCCCTGGACCTTGAATTGAGAGGATTTAGACATGCAATATCCTAAAATTCGGACACATTTGATACTTGCACTTCTGTTTTTTTCGTGGAGCGTTTGGGCACAAGAGAACACTGGCCGCGAAGTACAGATACATAAAAACGTGAAACTGATCGAAATGCCTGTTACGTCGGATATCCCCGGGGATATTGCCGCTCAACATCGGAGCTTCGGACCGATTTTCGAGCAGGCGCTCAAGAAATCCACCGCCGACGAGGCGGATGAATGCGCGCTCACCATCCGGCTCGCGCTCGGCGTCAAAGAAATAGGAGCCGCAAAAACCAAACGCCCGACCGCGCGCGTGACCGCATTCCGCAAAGGCGCCAAGCAGGAATTTGTCGGCACTTTGATCCTTTACAGCTACGTTACATCCGGGATGGTGAGTGCAGAGGAGACGGAGCAGTTCCTAAAAAAGCAGATCCTGGAACCGTCGATCTGTACGAATCAGGAATAGCTATCAGCTTTCAGCTGTCAGCTATCGGCGATCAGTCCGGAAGACATGGGAGTCGGAGTTTCAATTCAAGCTCGTTCAAATTAGACTCTCTGAATTCATAACTGCCCTGAAAGGGCAGCATCTCAGAGCCCAGGGTTGACCAGCACAGGACCACTCAGTATCGTTTCCGCCAGGGTAGGCCGCTCAAACCGCGTCCAACCCTGGGCTTCGTGATGCTTCCCCTTTGGGGAAGTGCGTGATGGTATTCGCACAAACGAGAACGAAGGCATGAGAACAGATCGCCAACCTGATTGATTGTCAGGCCATTTGATATATCCAAGTTCCATAGAATCAATGCGTGATTGATCATTCACCAGCTAATTTGGACAGCCCTGGCCTTTGCCCCCAACTCACATAACAGCTGATAGCTGATGGCTGATAGCTGATGGCTGATAGCTGATAGCAGAAACGCGCGGATTTCGTCAGTTCGTGACTTTGCCGGCAGGCAGCAGGTCTTTGCGCACGACTTCCAGATCCTGAGCCGGGATCACCAGACGTACTAAACGCTTATTTTTATCCACAAACAGGGTGCCGCCGGCTATGCCCACAAATTCGACACTATAGCTGCTCACGGCCACAGAACCCTTTTCGTATTTCAGCTCCGTATCGCCCATCAAGGTCATAGCCAACTTGATATCGGTGCCGATCAGCGGAACAAAGTCGCTGAATATCTGACGCCCGCCTTTGGCCGCATCATACCGCCGCACCAGATAATCATAGTGGTGGTATACGTTGAAATCGAGGATCACGGTGTTGGCTTGTACAGGAGCGGTGACTTCACTGGTGCGTCCGTTTCTCGTGAGGATGCGCCGGATCAGCGCGCCCTTGACCGCGACTTCGTAGGAATCGCCCGCGTCTCCCGAGGTGTACTTATAGGAATAGGAAATCGGAGCATACGTTTTTTTTGCCAAAAGCATTTTCGTAGTGAACGCCATGCGTTTGGTACCCAGGCCGTCGGTGACGTAGATTTCATGCTCGGATGCGGACAGGACGCCGCCAGATTCACTCAAGGTTTCGGTGACGTTTTCAATTCCCGCGAGCTCCCCCTTGATCAGGATGGCATAGGACTGGCGTATACGCCGGTGCTTTATCTCCCGCGCCCGCCGGCAGTGCATTAAAGACCAGCATGCCGAGCCAAAAGAAATTCGCGAACCTCATCGGTCTCATCGGGAAGTCCTCACGATTTTGGCGGCCGGAACGCGCACGAGAGCACTCCGAAGTGAACCCGCCATAGAAGGAGAAATTTGCTCGCGCACAAATTCCACCATTTCCTCAACCTGTTTCTGCAGTTGCTCCATTTTTTCCCGCATGGTGAGGATGACCTCTACTCCGGCCAGGTTCACTCCAAGCTCGCGCGTGAGCGTCAGTATAACTTCCAACCGTTGAAGATCTTCTTCGGTGTAGAGTCGTGTATTCCCGTCGCTTCTCGAAGGCGTCAGCAAACCCAGTCGCTCATATAATCGAAGCGTCTGCGGATGAATCTGATAGGATTCAGCCACCGAACTGATCATATAGCCCGTCTTTTTTCGTGGATTCACGGATCACTCTCCATCCGATCGTGTTTCAGTAATGCCTGCCCTGGGATCTTCCGGATTCAGATGAGCCAATTCTCTCAGTATTTCTTTGGAGCGCTCATCGGCCACCTTTGGCACGATCACCCGAACCTCGACAATCTGGTTTCCCCGCGCTTCACCTCGAAGCGAAGGAGCTCCCTTGCCCCTCAGGCGAAATTTCTGCCCGCTTTGCGTCCCGGGCGGAATGCGCAAGAGTGTCTTCCCGTCGGTGGAGGGCACTTCGATTTTGGCGCCCAGTGCAGCTTCCGTAATGGTAATCGGCACCATGCATACAATATCGTTCCCCTCCCGCCGGAAGAAATCGTGAGGTCGCACCGAAATGATTAAATACAAATCTCCCGGAGGTCCGCCCATCCTGCCGGCGTTTCCTTTGCCGGGAACCCGCATGCGAAAACCGTTCGCCGCTCCCGCGGGAATCCGCACCGTAATGCTTTCCTGAAACGAAACACTGCCCGATCCGCCGCAGCTCTTGCACCGGCCTCCCACCCGGCCTGTTCCACCGCAAACCCGGCACGGGCTCGAGAAGCGCATAAACCCATGCGCTTTGCCTTCCTGTCCCGTGCCCTGACAGCGAGAGCACGTTTGTTGCACGGAAGCCCGATCCAATCCCGATCCATCGCATGCCCCGCAGCTATTGTTGCGATGGATCGCCATGCGTGTCGACAAACCCTGAATGCTTTCAAAAAAAGAAATATTCAGGTGGTGCTCGAGATCTTCTCCCTTCACCGGTCCTTCAGGACGTCCACGTGCGGCTCCGCCGCCGAATAGTTCCGAGAACACATCCCTGAAACTGCTCTGTCCCTCGGCGCCAAAATCCATTCCGGAAAAATCAAAACCGCCCGCATGACCTCTTCCCTGCGGACCAGCCTGCTCCTTGAAGTTTTCCGAGTAGAAGCCATATTGATCATACATAGCCCGTTTCTTGGGATCGCTCAGGACCTCATAGGCTTCCTGCATCTTCTTAAATCGTTCTTCAGCCGACTTGTCTCCCGGATTAACGTCCGGGTGATTTTTTCTCGCCATGCGCCGGTACGCCTTTTTTATCTCCGGCTCCTTGGCGTTGCGCGAAACACCCAGAACGGCGTAATAGTCTTCTTTTTTTGGCATAGAATTCACTGGCGCCGCCCGCATGATTCCTGATTCCTAATTCCTGATTCCTGACAATATGCGGTCGGGGTATCAGCCCTTAAAATCAGGCTAACCCAAACCTGAAACTACTTTAGTCAGGAATCCGGAATCAGGAATCAGGAATCTCGGTGTTGCCATTACTCGTTCTTATCCATATCGACATATTCCGCGTCGATCACTTCATCTTCCTTTTTCCCTGAATCCGGTTTCGCTCCGGAGCCTGAAAAGCCCGGTCCGCCACCCGGCCCTTCGTGCGGTCCCTGCTGTCCCGCAGTTTTCTGATACATGATCTCGGCAAGATGATGCGAGGCTTTCGTCAGCTCCTCGATGGCCGCATTGAGTTCGCTTGCTTCCGAAGAGCTCTCGAGAGCTTTCTTGGCGTTCGCCAGGGCAGTGTCCAGAGAGGTGGCATCCGCTTCGGAAATTTTTTCCCGGTTTTCCTTCAGGATTTTTTCCGTATTGTAAATGAGCCCGTCCAGCTTGTTTTTGCTCTCGATGGTCTCGCGGTTTTTCTGATCTTCATCCGCATGCGCCTGAGCATCCTTCGTCATCTTGTCAATTTCATCCTTGCTGAGACCGCTGGAGGCCGTAATCGTAATTTTCTGTTCCTTGCTTGTCGCCAGATCCTTGGCCGAGACATTCACAATACCGTTGGCATCAATATCGAAGGTCACTTCGATCTGCGGCACGCCGCGCGGAGCGGCAGGAATTCCCACAAGGTGAAATTTGCCCAGAGTTCTGTTATCCCTGGACATGGCCCGCTCGCCCTGCAGAACATGAATCTCTACCGATGTCTGATTATCGGCGGCCGTGGAGAAGATTTCGGATTTTCTGGTAGGAATCGTGGTGTTTCTCTCGATGAGTTTGGTGCTTACCCCACCCAGAGTTTCGATCCCCAGAGAGAGCGGCGTCACATCCAGCAGCAGAAGATCCTTCACGTCCCCCGCGAGGACTCCGGCTTGAATGGCGGCTCCCACGGCAACCACTTCGTCAGGATTCACTCCCTTATGAGGTTCCTTGCCGAAAAATTCACGCACAAGCTGCTGTACCCGCGGAATACGCGTGGATCCTCCAACCAGCACTACTTCGTCAATATCCCCGGGCTTCATGCCGGCATCCGACAGCGCCTGCTTCAATGGCGGCATCGACCTCTGAAGAATATCTTCCACCATCTGCTCGAATTTCGCCCGGCTCAGCCTCATGTTCAGATGCTTGGGACCCGAAGCGTCCGCAGTAATAAACGGCAGACTGACCTCCGTTTCCATTACGGTGGACAACTCCATTTTGGCTTTTTCGGCAGCTTCCCGGAGCCTTTGCAGCGCCATTTTGTCTTTGGATAGGTCAATCCCCTGGTCCTTCTTGAATTCCTCGATAATCCAGTCCATCAGCTTCTGGTCAATGTTGTCGCCCCCGAGGTGTGTGTCCCCGTTCGTCGATTTGACCTCGACGACGCCCTCGCCAACTTCCAGAATTGAAATATCGAAAGTGCCGCCGCCAAAGTCATAAACAGCAATGGTCTCATCTTTCTTTTTGTCCAAACCATACGCCAGGGCCGCAGCCGTGGGTTCATTCACGATTCGAACCACCTCCAGGCCTGCAATTCTGCCCGCATCCTTGGTAGCCTGCCTCTGGCTGTCATTAAAATAGGCAGGAACCGTAATAACAGCCTTTTCGACCTTTTCCCCCAAGTATTCCTCTGCCGCCTGACGCATTTTCTGCAGAATCATGGCAGAGATTTCCGGCGGATTGTAGGTCTTGTCTCCCATCTTTACCTGGGCGTCCGCGTTGGGACCGGATACGACCTTGTAAGGCACAAACTTTGCTTCTTCGCCCACTTCAGCCAGCTTACGCCCCATGAACCTCTTGATGGAAAATATTGTGTTTTCAGGATTTGTGACCGCCTGACGTTTGGCGACCTGTCCGACAAAACGTTCGTTGTTCTTGCCCATCGCTACAACGGAAGGCGTGAGCCTGCTTCCTTCCGGATTCGTAATAACCTTCGCCTCTCCGCCCTCCATCACGGCAACTACGGAGTTTGTCGTGCCTAAATCTATACCTATAATCTTGCTCATTTATTTTCTCCTTCAAGAGTCATATCTTAATATGTTTTTCCATCCCATCATTATGGCCAAAATTCTTAGCGCGTATGATATATAGAATTTGAGTCGATCGTTGTCAATGTTTCCGGGATCGCAACCCCAAAAAAGTTCAGACAGATGATTAAGTAGTCGCCCTTTAGTTCGGAATCGGTATCGCTATCGGTATCGGTATCGCGGATCGGCATCGGGAATCGGTTTTTGTTTCAGCTGGCCACAACCCAAAAGCCGATATGCGATTGCGATCCTCGATACCGATACCGATAGCGATACCGATACCGATAGTGCCTTTTGGGCAAGAAAACTATGGAGCATCGAGCGAGGGATGATTCGGATTAAAGGTTTGTGCTATTATAGTTCTGCTATGAAAAAACGGCTGAGCATTCTCTGGCTTGTTTTCGGTGTTATCGCTCTGATGGCTTCCGACTACAAAATGAAGACCGCAAAAGTTCTACCGATAGAGTCCTATCCGGCCCGAATGACGGTGGGCGGCATAACGATTGCCGCGGACCCCTATGATACCGACGAGAAATCGTATACGGCATTCGACATCAAAAAGCTGAACTCTCAAGGCTATTTTCCCTTGCACGTCATCATTCAAAATACGTCGCAGGAGTATCTAATGGTCCGCACGCGCAATATCGTGCTTATTACCGAATCCGCCCAGCAGCTGTTTACTATTCCGGCGGCTGTTTTAGCCGAAGATTTGTTCAAAGGTAAATCGCTCGATAAAATGCCGGAAAAAGACCGAACGACGGCAGCTTCGCGCAATTTGGGAACGCCCCTTTCAGATTTCGCGCAAAAGGATTTGACCAACAAACTATTGGAGCCCGGCAAGGTATCCGATGGATTCATTTTCTTCTTCACTTCAAGTCCGAAGAAGAATCTTTTCGCAGGCAGCACCCTGTTTATTCCCAAACTCGAAGAAGAAGGCACTCGCAAGTCCGTCGGGCCTTTTTCAATACCCCTGAATCCTGCCCTGTCGCCGGCCAAATAGTTAGCAGCCTTTCGCGCAAATACCCGAAGCATACGCAGATTTAGTGGTTTTTTTATTGCGGAAGCCACAAACGGAGCCCGGGAAATAGCTTTTCCCGGGACACTCTCCATTCATCGCTTATAATTCGCAACGCCTACTTGCGCTTGATCCTGTAAACCTCGGCATAAATTCGCCGCAGTGGCGCCACGCAGTATTGATGAATCAGTTCCATGAAATTGGGCGGTTCGGCAATTAGCTCGTCCAGGAATTCATCTTCAATCCCAAACGAAAGACGCACGATATCCGCCTTGCCTTCCCTCGTTTCCAGCGTAATGCTGCCGTTTAAATCCTCGGGAAGGTGGAAAATATCGCAGTTTCGAACTTTCCGTAATTTCTTAAAACCTTCAATGGGCTTGTTTTCATTCGCCTGATAGTATTCAGCCATCCGACGCACGAGCTCGCCATAATTAAAGTTCGGGACTTTATTATTGACGCTCGCCTCGAGAACACAGCTATCACCGTCTGAAATAAGACACAGACCGTATGTGAAATCGAGATCGCCCTTGTTGAACTTGATTCTGTGTCCGCTTTCATCGTGAAAGCGTTTCAGCTCCTCTGGAGCATCAATGCTGGAATTCTCGGCTTTCTTTTCACAGGTAATGTAGTAGTCGCTTACGCTTAAATACCACTGATCAGTAATCGATTCTAGCAATTTGTCGATCAGCGCCGCAGTTTTGGGGGAAGTTTTCTTCTTTCCAGGCAATCTTCTAATCCTCTATAGAGTTAAACTAAACCGAAGACCAAAATGGAAAACCTAGTATAGCACGGAGTTTTTCTATTTTGACAATTGATCCATTCTTTTTGATGGGATTCTTAGAATCGATTGACAGCAATGGAACCATCGGGGATAATTCGATCCCATTATGCTGACTGTGGGCGATTAGCTCAGCTGGGAGAGCGCCGCGTTCGCAATGCGGAGGTCGGGGGTTCGATCCCCCCATCGTCCACCAATCGGCCAAATATCCCATCCTTTTCTAAGCCTTTCAACCGCAACGCGAAGAAGCGATCTCGCCAGAGTTGCGCTGTCGGACAGGAAACACCCAATTCCTCGGCAGTCGTTTGGTTCAAAGCGTACTAAATCGCTAACAGGGAATAATGTTATAGCCGTTGATTGTTTGACGCTCTGTCCTATGATATATTTATTAACCAGGTCATACCAGTTGAGGCCCGCCCTCCTTCCCCGCCCCTCAATAGCAGTAGAAGGTATGGGTATGCTTATGAGTCAATACTCTCCAATTAGCTCGTCCTGGATATCAAACAAACATTTTATAACCTTATTTTTTGAGTCCGGGACATCGCTTAGGGCAGCATCTATTTACCCGATTACTCAATTTCCATTCCCGTGTATATCCAGTTTCAACGAATACGGTCAATCCAGGTATAGGCGTCCTTCTCCTCGAATCACCCTGGAAAATCATTCAGGCATCGATAGAGGGAAACTATGTCACTGAAAGCACGCACGAATTGCATATTGGGAATTATAGTTACCGCTTGCACACTGGTGAGCTCCAGTTTTTTTGCCCAGGAGCGTGTGGAGGATGCGCCGGCAGAATCAGCGAAGACTATAAAAATATCACCGCTGCACACGAACACTGCCAATCCGAGGTACTTTGTTGATGATCGGGGCGAGCCTGTCTTTCTGACAGGATCGCACACCCGGCAGAATCTCCAAGATATTGCACCCAATACCTCACCCATGGATTTTGATGCCTATTTGGATGCACTCGCAGATCATGGCCATAATTTTGTTCGCTTATGGAATCTGGACCTTAACCGTTTCAACGGTAATGATGCGTGGTTTGCCGTCAGTCCGCTTCCGTTTAGCCGATCGGGGCCGGGAACCGCATTTGACGGCGGGCCAAAATTCGACCTGTCCTCCCTCAATCGCGATTATTTCGACCGCCTGAGGGCGAGATGTATAGCGGCAGGCAATCGAGGCTTCTATGTAAGCATCCTATTGTTTGACGGGTTCTTCTTACACCCGAATGGCGGTGGGCCTTTGTACTGGCCTGACAGCTACTACAACGGAAACAACAATATCAATTCGACCACCACCAAGCTCTCCAATGTTTACACGCTGGAAGATGAGACGCTTGTGAAACTGATGGATGATTATGTCCGCAAGGTGATCGACACGGTGAACGACCTCGACAACATCATGTACGAGGTGTCGAACGAAACGTACGCTACCTCGGCAGAATGGCAGAGTCACGTAGTCGATTTGATCCATGGCTACGAGGGAACCAAGGATAAACAGCATCTCGTAGGAATGACGGCGATAATTCACAGCGACGAATCCTACAATTCGTATCTGTACTCCAGTTCCGCGGACTGGGTTTCTCCTTTGGGATCGCTTTCTTACCTGGACAATATGCCGATAGCCGCTGACAGTAAACCCTCCATACTTGACGACGACCATGTTGACGGTGGCAGTCGAAATGCGGCGTGGTTTTGGAAGGCGTTTACCCGTGGTCATAATCCTATCCGCATGGACGGTTGGGGAAGCTACGATCGGGTGGGAGACGAGGCGGTACGGCTGGCGATGGGCCGGGCCAGGGACTTTGCGGCTCGAATGGACCTGTTGAATGCAACTCCGACATCCGATTCCAACGATTGCTCTACCACATACTGCCTGAAGCAGCCGGGAGTCGAATATTTGGCATACCAGCCGGGATCAGGTGCATTCACACTCGCGATACAGGCTGGCACCTATAATTACGAGTGGATGAATCCAGGCACGGGAATCGTGACGAAAGGTTCTGTCACGGTTTCGACCGAAAGGCACGCGTTCACGCCGCCGTTTTCCGGACCAGCGGTACTGTATCTTTGGGTAGGCACTCGAGCGGCCGATGCATTTGATTACTTTATTCCGATCACCATTGATCACACGCAGGTCGGTGCAGACCTGACCGGTTTCCCCGTTCCGATTTCAATTACGGACGCTCGCTTGAAATCCGTCAAATACGGCGGTTTTGTTCGCAGCGACCGCGGGTACGACATTTGTTTTTATAACGAGGGGCGAACGACGAGGCTCAGTTGGGAGGTCGAGTATTACGACCCATTGACCGGGGAGTTGGTAGCGTGGGTGAAGATGGCGCTGTCTCGCAACATCGATGTCAGAATTTACCTGGCGTTCGGCAATCCAGCCCTCACGTCCTTGCAGTCCTTGCCCACTGCCGTTTGGGATTCCCATTACAGAATAGTTCACAATTTCGGCCCGTCGGGATTTTTGCGCGACAGCACCGGACGCAACTCGTCCAGCAGTTCCAATGTGATGCCCACCGCAGGAGGCGTGGCACGTTTCAATGGCGTAAACAGCTATATTGATAATTCCACCCTGTCCTGGGGTTCGGGCGGGCCAATCACAGTCACGATGCGCCTGAAATCGGTGAGCGCGGGACCTAACGGCAGAATTGCATTTAACCTCGGGAAGTCAATGGATCCGAATAATTGGTCTGTCGCAGGGGCTCCTGCCCGCGACAACTATCTTTATTGGGATTACGGTGGATTTGTCGCTAACAATGGAAGGATTTCGACTGACTTCGCCCCATATCTGGATTCCTGGATCGACCTTACTCTGGTATCGCAGGGCAATGGCGGTAATTTTCAGGCGATTTACATAGATGGAGTTCCGGTATCCTCCTACATTTTATCGAATGGCCCGGATGTGCCGTTCTCGGGTTTGATAATAGGCAATTTGCACACTTCCATACATCATCCGGTCCTGGGTGATATTAAAGATTTCCGGCTTTCCGATATTGTTCGCTCGCCTGAATGCATAACGACAAGATCACCGCCATGTCCTTGCCGGCATTCTACACGGTTGGACTCGGCTCGGAAAGCGTGGATCTTGTGCAGACCGCGGTAAGTAATCCGCCGGCGAGCGGGACGGTCGGGGTGAGTTTCCCGGTGACGGACGCGATCTTAAACCAGGGCGGACGCCGCCGCTCGAGCGTTCACTATCGGCTACCATCTTTCCATAGACAAGTTGTCGAAAACCAATACACTGACCGCTAATCGGTCAATTGCCAGCCTGGCGGCTGGCGCCAGTTCGACGGGCACGGTAACACTGACAATCCCGACGGAGACAGCGTTCGGGGGATATTATCTGCTGGCATGTGCCCATTCGACCGGTGCGGTATCCGAGACCGACAATACCAACAACTGGCTGCCATCTGCCGGCACGATTAGCATTACTGGAGTGGATCTTGTGCAGACCGCGGCAAGCAATCCTCCGGCGAGCGGGACGATCGGGGGGGAGTTTCCCGGTGACGGACACGGTCTTAAACCGGGGGAACGCGGCCGCTGGAGCATTCAAAATTGGTTACTATCTTTCCACGTACAAAGTGTCGAAAACCAATACACTGACAGCTAATCGGTCAATTGTGAGCTTGGCAGCCGGCGCGAGTTCGACGGGTACGGCGGCCTTGGCAATCCCGACGGAGACAGCGCTCGGGGCATATTATCTGCTGACATGTGCGGATTCGGCCGGTTCGGTGTCGGAAGTTGACGAAACCAACAACTGCATATCACTCCACCTGCAAGATTAGGATAAGCATAGTGGATCTTGTTCAGACCGCCATCAGTAATCCGCCCGCAAGCCCCCCGTATTGGAGGGAGTTTCTCGGTGACGGACACGGTTTTCAACCTGGGAATGCCGCCGTCTGCAGCATTCAAAATCGCCTAGTACCTTTCCACGGAGAAGGTATCGAAAACCAATACCCTGAGAGGCAGCCGGTCATTTACCGGTCTACCGGCCGGCGCGAGCTCGACGGGTACGGTGACCGTGACAATACCGACGGAGACAGCGCCCGGGACATATTATCTGCTCGCATGCGCGGATTCGGCCGGTGCGCGCAAAAATCGAGACCGACGTAACGACAACCGCCTTTCGTCTGTCGGCGCGACGACTATTGAGACTATTAAAATATCACTACTGCGAACGAACGCTGCCAATCCGAGGTACTTTGTTGATGATCGGGGCGAGCCTGTCTTTCTCACAGGATCGCACACCTGGCAGAATCTCCCAAGATATTGCACCCAATACTTCACCCATTGCTTTTGATGCCTATTTGGATGCATTCGCAGTTCATGCCATAAATTTGTTCGCTTATGGAATCTGAACCTTAACCGTTTCAACGGTAATGATGCGTGGTTTGCCGTCAGTCCTCTTCCGTTTAGCCGATCATGTCCGGGAACCGCATTTGACAGCCGGCCAACATTCGACCTGTCCTCCCTCAATCGCGATTATTTCGACCGCCTGAGGGCGAGATGTATAGCGGCAGGCAATCGAGGCTTCTATGTAAGCATCCTATTGTTTGACGGGTTCTTCTTACACCCGAATGGCGGTGGGCCTTTGTACTGGCCTGACAGCTACTACAACGGAAACAACAATATCAATTCGACCACCACTAAGCTCTCCAATGTTTACACGCTGGAAGATGAGACGCTTGTGAAACTGATGGATGATTATGTCCGCAAGGTGATCGACACGGTGAACGACCTCGACAACATCATGTACGAGGTGTCGAACGAAACGTACGCTACCTCGGCAGAATGGCAGAGTCACGTAGTCGATTTGATCCATGGCTACGAGGGAACCAAGGATAAACAGCATCTCGTAGGAATGACGGCGATAATTCACAGCGACGAATCCTACAATTCGTATCTGTACTCCAGTTCCGCGCACTGGGTTTCTCCTTTGGGATCGCTTTCTTACCTGGACAATATGCCGATAGCCGCTGACAGTAAACCCTCCATACTGACGACGACCATGTTGACGGTGGCAGTCGAAATGCGGCGTGGTTTTGGAAGGCGTTTACCCGTGGTCATAATCCTATCCGCATGGACGGTTGGGGATGTTAAGCATCGGCTCGGAGACGTGTCGGTACGGCTTGCTATGGGCCGACCCACGGACTTTGCGGCTCTAATGGACCTTTGAATGCAACTCCGACATCCGTATTCCAAGGATTGCTCTACCAGATACTGCCTTAAGCAGCCGGGAGTCGAATATTTGGCATACCAGCCGGTATGCAGGTGCATTCACACTCGCGGATACATGGCTGGGACCTATAATTTCGAGTTTATGAATCCAGGTACGGGAATCTCTGACGAAAGGTTCTGTCACGGTCCCGACCGAAAGGCACGCCTTCACGCCGCCGTTTTCCGTACCAGCGGTACTGTATCTTTGGGTAGGCACTCGAACAGCCGATGCATTTGATTACTTTATTCCGATCACCATTGATCACACGCAGGTCGATGCACACCTGACCGGTTTCCCCGTTCCGATTTCAATTACGGACGCTCGCTTGAAATCCGTCAAATACGGCGGTTTTGTTCGCAGCGACCGCGGGTACGACATTTGTTTTTATAACGAGGCGCGAACGACGAGGCTCAGTTGGGATGTCGAGCAGAACGACCCATAGACCGGCGAGTTGAGGTAGCTTGGCTGAAGATTGCGCCGTCTCGCAACATCGATGTCTTAATTTACCTGGCTTTTTGCAGTATCCAGCCTTCACGTCTTTTCCTGTCCTTGCCCACTGCCGTTTGGGATTCCCATTACAGATTAGTTCACAATTTCGGCCCGTCGGGATTTTTGCGCGATAGCACCGGACACAATTCGTCCAGCAGTTCCCATGTGATGCCCACCGCTGGAGGCGTGGCACGTTTCAATGGCGTAAACAGCTATATTCAAAATTCCAACCCTCGGCTTTGGGTTCGCGGCGGGCCAATCAGAGTACACGATGCGCCTAAAATCTTTGATCGCGGGACCTAACGGCAGAATTGCATTTAACCTCGGGAAGTCAATGGATCCGAATAATTGGTCTGTCGCAGGGGCTCCTGCCCGCGACAACTATCTTTATTGGGATTACGGTTCATTTGTCGCTAACAATGGCAGGATTTCGACTGAGTTCGCCCCATTTCTGGATTCTCTATAATGACCTTAATCTCGTATCGCAGGGCAATGGCGGTAATTTTCAGGCGATTTACATAGATGGAGTTCCAGTATCCTTCAAAACTTTATCGAATGGCCCGGATGTGCCGTTCTCGGGTTTGAGAATACGCAATTTGCACACTTCCATACATCATCCGGTCCTGGGTGACATTAAAAAATTCCGGCTTTCCGATAATGTTCGCTCGCCTGAGTGGATTGTGACAGAGCACGCCATCACCTTGCCGGTATTCTACACGGTTGGACTTGGCATGAAATGAGCATTCCCATTGGAGATACATTGAGAAAGCCCGGCAACAGAATCTCCCGGAGTGAAGGCACGAATTCCATTTTCAGTTCGCCAAGAACACGTATCAAGCCCCAACGCACGCGATCCCCTTCTTCCGGATACAGTTTTATGACAGCGTTTGCCTCGGAAGGTAAAATTTTATCCGCCATTTCCCTCACAACCGCAAGTCGTTCTCGTGTGCTGCCGGTGCGCAAAAAACCAAACCAGGATTCAATTCGATCGACATTAACCGGGGGCGTAGAGTTTAAGCCGCCCATAGCGAAGAGTTTCTTCGCCTTTGCGGCAACAGCATTTAGCCCCCTGATTCAGATAGTCGGTACAGCCGAACAGTTCTTGCGTTTCAAACTGCACCTGGCCGGCGTTTTCAAATCTTTTTTCGGGATTCGGCACCAGGCATTTCACCGAGACACACTGCAGGGATTCCGGGAAATCCGGCTTAACTTCCACAAGCTTCGGAAAATTGCCCAGCGGAGGAAATCCCATCAACATTTCATACAGAATCGCTCCCAATCCATATACATAGGATCTGTGGTTTTCTCTCTTACTTCAGGTCCTTCATGGCGTCTTTGACAAGCTTTTCCTGGCCCGCGAGGCTGCCTCCCGTGGCTCTGTAGGTGACATCCAACTGCTGCTTGGCTTTTGCCTTGAGCGGATTGTCGATCGCATACGCCCTGGCAAACGCTTTCAGCGCTTCATCGTTCGCTTCTCCCGTTTCAGCACGACGCCGTAATAAAGATACGCTTCCCCGAACTTTGGCCGGATTTTCAAAACGCGTTCGCATGCGCCTTTTAATGCAATATAGTTGTTTTGCTTCATCAGGGCTTCCAGGTCTTTTGCGAACATGTTGTCGGCATAGTCGCGGAGTTCGGGCTTCATATCGCGCCTTTCGCTGTAGAGCGCCATCATGCGGTCGGCACGCTTGACGACATCGGGTGTTTTGATGATGGATTGAACCCGATCGTAATCCTCCTTGTATTTGAAGTCTTCCAGGGAATCCTCCTGGGCAACCGCCGCACACAGGAACGCAGCGCACACAAAAAAAGGAACCCAGATTCGCATACGCGCACTTTTTTAAGCATTGAGCCGTCTCCTTGTAGAATGCCTATTTACAAATCTGAACCAGAATGTTAAAAACTTGTTCCGCGGGCGCCTAGCTCAGCTGGTAGAGCACTGCGATCACACCGCAGGGGTCACAGGTTCGAGTCCTGTGGCGCCCACTCCGCATCCCGGGGAATTTCCATCCCTCCACGATTCAGTTTTCCGATTATTTTCTGCATGCACAGTATATTGTTTTCACCATCTTTTTAAAGAATTTTGTTCCTGGAATTATCCTTGCGCTGAACTCGCCGCACAAACCGAAATTAGAGGTTTTGAGTCTTTGGCTGCTTTGGGTTATGCTGCTGTGGATTTAAAATACAGACGCATAGGGAGACCGGCTGCATGAGAGAGATGCTTGCGCATTATGAGCTTCTGGAAAAGCTTGGTGCTGGCGGCATGGGAGTGGTATATCGCGCGCGTGACACGAAGCTTGGACCGCGAAGTCGCGCTGAAGCTTCTACCCGAAACTCTCGCATCCAATCCTTCCTACCTTCAGCGGTTTCAGCGCGAAGCTCGGGCCGCTTCGGCGCTGAATCATCCGAACATCTGCACGATTTATGAAATTGGGGAGCACCAGGGCCGGCATTATATCAGCATGGAGCTGCTGGAAGGGCAGACGCTGCGCATGATGATGCATGGCAAACCGCTGCCCGCGGACCAGATCATTCGCATTGGCCTTCAGATTGCGGATGCGCTGGAAGCGGCGCACGCCAAGGGAATCATTCACCGCGATATCAAGCCGGCGAACATCTTCGTCACAAAACGCGGACTGGTCAAAATCCTTGATTTCGGCCTGGCGAAATTCGCATCCGCCGGCAGATTCCAGTCCCCGCACAGAACTCCGCCGAGGCATCCGTCCTATGCCGGCTGCAGAAGAGTACGTCAGCTCCCCGTACGTCACGCTCGGGACCTTGCCCTATATGTCCCCCGAACAGGCTCTCGGCGAAGACCTGGATACCCGCACCGATCTGTTCTCCCTCGGCACGGTGCTCTACCAGCTTGCCACCGGCATGCCCGCCTTCATGGGCACCTCGCAGCCGATTCTTTTTCAGGAGATTCTGACGAAGATGCCGTCCCGCCGTCCCAGCTCAATTCCGAGATTCCCAAGCGGATGGACGACATCATCGCCAAATTGCTCGAAAAAGACCGCGATCTCCGGCATCAGACGGCGGCCGATCTGTGCGCCGATCTGAAGCGCCTGAAACGCGATCTCGATTTGAAGCGCGGGATCGCCAGTGACGCGCGCCACTCCATCCCGCAGCGTGCCGAATCTACGGCGGATGCGCCGGATCGCAGCAGGAGAATCGCCCCGAACATTCCGCCCGGCGTATCCGTGACTTTCTGCGCAGTTGCCTCTGCCGCGAAACCGCAAAGCGATCGCCATCACGCGCCATCGTCATCCTCCTGGTGCACTCGTCCGCTTTCTTCTTCCTCAGTGCCTCGACCTATGTCCCATGCATCACATTCGAAGATTTCACCGGCGGATCGGAATCCGTGGACGCGCAACTGGTCGGGTTTGTTCTCAAGAGAACGCTTTCGCAATTTCCCGGATGTCACCGTCGTGGATCGCCAGGAATTCAATCATCTGCTGACCATCGAAAAATCACGGAAAGAGGCGGAGCAATCCAAAGCCCAGCGTCCTCCATTCTGCAAAAGATGCTCCCGCAGCCATGGGATCCGCGCGAGCCCGCGGTTCTGGTTTCCGGTCATGTGAACGATTCACTGGGACATCTGGAGGTGCGGCTGACGTGGACCGTTCGCGGCAAGAAGAATATCGAACGTCATCCCGTTTCCGGGGTGTCGATGGCCTTTTGAACAAAGGCATCGATTCCCTGGCGCTGAACACTCTGAACCAATATGATCCGCAGCTTGCCGAGCAGCACATAACGGGAAGGCAGGCGGACTATCGCACCGCTGTGCAACTGCTGTCGCCGCGATGGGACGCGCTGCGCCACTATTTTCGCGGCGCAAAAGCCTGGGAGCGCTATGACATGAACTCCTCGGAGCGCGAACTCCGCTCCGCGCTCGAAATCGATCCCAACCTCGCCCTTGCCCACCTCATGCTGGGAGAGGTGCGCGTGTTCCAGAACCAGTGGGATGCGGCGCAATCGGAAATTCTGGCCGCGCGCAAGCAGGCGCGCGCGCTGACGGAAGTCGACCAGTATCGGGTTGAAGCATTTCTGGCCCGCGTTTTCGGCATGCCGTTCGAGGAGAGAGTCCAGTGGCAGAAATTGATCGGCCTTCAGCCCTACAAAAGAGAATATCTGTACGAACTTGGCCGAATCGTATTTCCATACCGCCGACGTCGACGAAGCGATCAGCAAATATCAGGATGCCCTGAGCCTGGACAACAAGTACGAGCTTGCCTATAACCATCTTGCCTACTGTTACTCGTGGAGAGGCGACCATGCGCAGGCCATCGTCACCTGCCGCCGTTACCTCGAACTGGATCCCTCCGCCAACGCATACGACAGCCTCGGAGACGCGTATATGCAGGGAGGCAATTACGCCAAAGCCGAAGAGATGAAATCCAAGGCGATGCAGATGGATCCGCAGATGTATTACGCCAGCCGGAACCTCGCCTTCATTAAAATGCGCTGCGGACGCAACAAGGCCGCCGCCGAATACCTGAAATCCTTTCTCGGCCTTCCCGGATGCGACCGTGAAAGCCCAGTATTATTCGGCGCTGGCGTACCTGTACTTTGCAAGACGGGAGCCGAATCAGGCCTTTTCCATGTGCGAACAGGGCCTGAAGACTACGGGTTCGGTGCAGTACGATGCGCCGCACGATGAGCTGATCTGGCTGAAAGGACTGATCGAGATGGAGCGCAAAAACATGCCTGCCGCCCGCTTGGCGCTCGCCCAGCTGCGCACTATTCTGCATTCCAGCTCCATCAATGCAATGAACTACAAGCCGGCATACAAATATTATTTGCACCTGCTCGCGAAGATCTCCGCTGAAGAGGGGAAAATCCAGGAAGCGGCGACCGCCATCAATGATCTGAAATGGATAAAGTCAAGCTGGGGTATTGGAGCACGCATTACGATCAGGCGTTCTTCTTCGATGCCATCGGGCAGATTTGGAAAAGATAGGGCGACTGCCCGAAGCTGAACAAGCTTATCGCGATGCCCTCGTGTATAATCCGCACTACGGGCTTGCCCGATTTCATCTCGCCAAGACTGTTGAAAAACAAAGGCGCACTCCGAGGAAGCGCAACGCGAAGTCGAAGCATTCCTGGCCGGACTGGAACCAGGCCGATCCCGACTCGGCCGAGGTCCTCGAAGCCCGGCAGATGCTATCCCCAATAGGTTTGCCAACCGTAGACCGCGCGGTCACCAGAGCTCTTTGTAGCGCATCACGGCTGTCTAAAATCCGCGGGGAGTGTGTCCATGGAAACATCCCGCCTTGATGCCCGAAAGCAAGCGGTGCCGGCACCCCGTAGCGCGAATGCCGCAGAGCCGGCGCACCCGGGCGTGAAAGTGCGCATAAGCCGGCCTTGCGCCCGGAATAATTCACCCAGGCGTTCCGGCGCCGATGTCGCTGTTTCTTCGATCCACGGTGTTACCGGCCGGACCGCGCTTTCACGCAGATTCGCCGGAGCGGACAGCAGCAAGCCCACGATTGCACGACCGTACGGCCGGCCTATGGTTTGCGAACGAGCTTTCAATCCGCGACGATCGCGCAGTCGCGCGGATGTCGGCTGCGTCTCCGCTGCAAAAATGCCGATGGATCATCCCAGCACCCCGGCGGGCTGGGTTCTCAAGACCAGATCATAGGCGGAATCCGCGACGGTCCTCTCATCGATCATTGGCAGGTTGTTGCTGGCCGCAATGGACAGGCAGTGCCTGCAGATCATATTGACATTCAACGGAACGCCGCGCGAATACAGGGCTACGGCGGAAAGCGCCGCCGCGCTGAAAAGCTGCCGGTTACACCCGGCAATCCGCAAGCCTGTGCAACACATAGCCATGCACTTCCGCCTGGTCCATCGGATTCAGCCGGCAGAAAACATTTATTCGTTTGCTGACGGAACCAAACGCGGTTCCGTCAGTTTGCCGCCAGATCCTGCCTGCCGGCAAACACTACCTGCACCAGCTTCTGTTGCCACCCTCCGAGTTCAGACAAAGAACACAGGTTCTGAATCGTCGCCGCATCCAGATCCTGAGCGTTGTCGCACATCAAAACAACTCTCTGGTCGGTCCGGTTCCGCAGCAGCAGCCACTCCTCGAAAGCCTGCAAATTTTCCGAAAGATTCCGGCTGATTCTTTTCACTCCCAAAATAGCCATGACCGAACGGACCAGCTCCGCATTATTTTCAAAGGATCCGGGAATGTCCGCGATTTCCGCTTCATTGCGCAGGCTTTCCGAGAGATAGCCGAGCAATGCGGTTTTCCCCATTCCGGCCTGCGCCAGAACCACGCCGACGCCTTTCCGCTCCATCACCATGTTGCGAAAAGATTTGAAGACTTCGCCGGGCCCGCGGCCGCGCTGATAATACTTGGTATCCGGCATGAAACTGAACGGATCCTCGTACATCCCCGCCGCATTCGCTTTTGCTTCTGGTGCGGGACGATTCCGGCAAGCCCCGTTCCAGCAGCAGCGCAATTCTTGTTTCAGGCGAGCCGCCGCTCCAGTGATCTTCCACGACAAACGCGCGGCAGTGATACAGTCTTCTCCCCGATTGAAACTGGATGGCACACGCTCTTCTGGACCTGCCGAGTCGCGCGGCAGGAAAGAAAAGATTTTCTGAGTCAGAATGCCATCCATGGCATTGCAGCATTCGCATGGAGATTCGGGTAGCCAAGAATCTTTATGGATTCCTGGTTGGCATACACAGGACGGAACTGAGAGTCGATGATTACAAAACCGGAAGATTCCACAATATTCCCTAGGAAATAGCACGGGTACAACCGCGATGGATTGCATTGAGGGGAACCGATATTGTCCCCGCTACCGTTCCCGCTGTCAATCGAATTCCCCGCACCGTTCTAGATGCTCTGCGGATATTCGGACATAGGCGCGTCGTATTGGGGCGAAGGTCTGTCCCTGAAAATATCGGAAATGGCCATGCGCGTGGCTCTGCACCCACAAACGCTTCGCGGCCCAAAAGCTCCTCCAAGGGATTGCGGCCGCCCCCTCGAGCCACTCCGAAGCTATTTGCCTCATCGCTTTCTCTTACGGAAAATTGTTAATTTTCGCGTCCCTTGAAACTGATACAATAATTACGTGATCAAGAGAACGGATCCACCCCGACTCGACACGGACACTATCCTGGAAGACTACCGCATTGCTTTTCGCAGCCGCCTGACCAGTATCGATCGGCCGGCAGGAAGTTTTTGCAGGAAAAGCCAAGTTCGGCATTTTCGGCGAAGGCAAGGAAGTCGCCCAGGTCGCTCTTGCCCACGCCTTTCGCAAAGGCGATTTCCGGTCCGGATATTATCGCGATCAGACGCTCATGTTTGCTTTGGGCCTCCTGGGCCTGGAGGAATTTTTCGCCCAGCTCTATGGCCACGCCGATCTCGCTGCCGAACCCTATTTCGGCGGCCGCGCCATGACCGGGCACTTTGCCACGCGCACTGCTCAACGCCGACGGCAGCTGGAAAGATCAGCGGAATACCTTCAACTCCTCCGCCGACCTGTCTCCCACCGGCGCGCAGATGCCGCGTCTTGTCGGGCTTGCCCTCGCCTCCAAACTCTACCGTCACCTTCCCGAATTGCAGAACGCCCAAAACATTTTCAGCAGCAACGGCAATGAAATCGCCTTCGGCACCATCGGGAATGCCGCCTGCGCGGAGGGAGTTTTTTGGGAATCCATCAACGCCATCGGCGTTCTGCAGGTTCCGATGCTGCTGGCGATCTGGGATGACGGCTACGGCATTTCGGTCCCCAATGAACTGCAAATCGCCAAGGCGGACATCTCGAACATACTGGATGGATTCCAGCGCCGCGATGACGGCAAGCCCGGCATCGCCATTCACAAAGCGCGTGGATGGGACTATGCCGGAACTGTGCGACCCTATTTTGCGCGGCGGCAGACGACGTCCGGCGCAATCACGAACCCGCCATCGTGCATGTAACCGAGCTGACCCAACCCCAGGGACATTCGACGTCCGGCAGCCAGGAACGCTATAAGCCCGCGGAACGACTCAAATGGGAGCGCGCCCATGATTGCCTCCGAAAAATGAGAGAATGGATTGTCGAGCAATCCATCGCCGCTTCCGAACACCTGAATGAACTCGAGGAGCAGGAGCGGGCGCGCGTGCTGGATGCGCGCGATCGCGCCTGGCTTGCATTCCGCAATCCCATCGAGGAGGAACGGCGCGTGCTGCTGTACCATTTTGCAGAATAATCTCGCCGCCGCCGCGGCCCCCTGGCAGATCGAAACAACGATCCAGTCCCTCCAACAGCTCAAGAACCCGAACCGCCGCGACCTGATGGCTTCGGCCGCCGCGGCATGCAATGCGCCTGCACGAAACCGATTCGGCGGCGCGCCGCGAACTGATCGCGTGGAAGCGCGAACGAGGAGCGCATCAACGCCAAACGCTACGGATCCGACCTCTACAGCGAATCCGCTGAATCCGCGCTCCAAATTGCCGAAGTGAAACCTTTGATTCCGCCTGCTTCTCCCGAAAAGCACGGCTATGAAATCCTGAACGCCTGTTTCGACGCAGCCTTTGCCCGCTATCCGCGTTTAATCGCGATGGGCGAAGACATCGGCCGCCTCGGCGACGTCAACCAGGGATTTTGCCGGACTGCAATCCAAATACGGCGCGCTGCGCATCATGGATACCGGCATACGCGAAACCACTATCGTGGGACAGGCCATCGGTCTGGCGTTGCGCGGATTCAGGCCGATCGCGGACATTCAATATCTCGATTACCTGCTGTATGCCCTCGAAACCCTGTCGGATGATCTCGCATCCCTGCGCTGGCGCACACGCGGCGGCCAGAAGGCCCCGGTCATTATCCGGACGCGCGGACACAGGCTGGAAGGCATCTGGCATTCCGGTTCTCCGATGGCGGGAATCCTGAACCTGATCAAAGGCATCTATGTCTGCGTGCCGCGAGATGCCACGCAGGCGGCAGGCTTCTACAACACGATGCTTCAGTCCGACGACAGCGCGCTCGTGATCGAAGTTTTGAATGCCTACCGCAAAAAGGCCAAAATGCCCGAAAATATCGCGGAGTTCACGATTCCCCTGGGAGTGCCGGAAATCATCCGGCGGGCACCGATGTCACAGTGGTGACGTACGGCGCCTGCTGCCCGATCGCGCAGGAAGCGGCCGAGCAGCTGCAGGCTTTTGGGATCGAGATGGAACTGATCGATGTGCGCACGCTGATTCCCTTCGATCTGCACGGGGTGATCCTCGATTCGCTCAGGAAGACCAACCGGATTCTTTTTTTGGATGAAGACTGTCCCGGCGGCGCCACCGCATACATGATGCAGAAGGTGCTGGAAGAGCAGAACGGCTTTGCCTGGCTCGAGTGCGCGCCGCGCACGCTCGCAGCCAAAGAGCACAGGCCGGCCTATGGATCGGACGGCGACTATTTTTCCAAACCGAATCGCGAGCAGATATTTGAAGCAGTCTATGAAATAATGCATGAAGTCAAATCCAATCCGTTTCCCGAAATTTATGTGACAGAAGTGGAAGGGCGCAGCTGTATCATGAGTGTGGAACGCCTGCGGCGCTTGCAGCTCCAGCGGCAGCTTCGCCTGCGCAGCACATTTGCTAAGCAGTACGGCAGCTGAAAGCCTCGACCGCACATGTCGAAGAGTTGGAGGGCCTGAAAACCATGATTACTCAAGATCCGCAGAAAAAACTGCATATAATTTCTCAGATTATGGAAATCCTCGCCAGGACGGCGCCTGCTAAAGACAAAGACCTGGTTCTCTCCTTCGCGCCCGTGATTCTTGCGGAAGCTTCCGATCGCATCATGTTCATGCTTCCGCCCGAAGTCCTGGCCGAACGCCTCCTGGGCCACTTTAATTTCATCGTGCACGCGATGCCCTCTTCGATCCAACTCTTCAAGGGCCCTCCCGGAATCCATGTATCGGTCTACAATCCGAGCGAATCGGAAGCTTTGGCGATTGGCGGCGGCGCCGGATTGCCGCTGGAAACCACGGTAGTGCGCACGCACACGCTCGACAGCCCCTTCATCTTCGAAAGCCTGAAAAACTATTTCAGCAAATCCGGCCTGCGGGTCTTTTCCGCCGTGCATCCGGTATTTACGGTGCGCCGACAATGGGAACGCATCGTGTGGATCGGCGACCCGCAGGAGGAAGGCACAAAGGAATCGTATTGCCATTTCCAGATCGAGCCGGTCGATTCGAAGGAACGCCTGCGCAGGATACAGCACGAAATATTTTCCATCCTGAAATGCGTCTTCCTGGCCGTTGAAGATTTCCAGGCCATGACGGCCGCCACAAAAACGATTTCCCGCCAACTGCGCCACAAGTCCGGCGACGCCGCGGAACTGGAATCGGCCCGGGATTTTGTCGAATGGCTTCTGGATGAAAACTACGTCTTTTTGGGCATCGCCCGCTATTCGGTAAAGCCGGATGGACGCCTGCAGCGCATTGCCGACAGTGTCAGCGGCGTCTTTAACGACCCGGAACTGCTTCCGGTGGTATTTCCCGGCCTCCTGGATGAAGTGGAGTCCCGCATCCGCCCGACTCCGGAGGATTCCGGAATCGTCAGCCTTGATTTCTGCCGGAATTCAACGGCGATTCATCATCTGTACCCCATCGACCACATCGTGTTGCGCGAGTGGGACGCTGCGGGCAATTTTGCCGGCGCTTCCCTTCTGCTCGGCCGCTTTTCCCGCGGGACTTTCGTGCAGCGGGCCGAAAGGATTCCCATCCTGAGAGAAAAAATCCGGTGGATTTTAAATGACATCGGAGCCGTGCCACATTCGCACGTCTATCGTGAGCTGGTTGCGACATTCAACCAGCTGCCCATGCGTGAATTGTTTTATGCGTCCGCCGGCCGACCTCAGGACGCTCCTGGAGCCCATCGCTTTCATGCTCGGCGACGAGGAGATCGAAATACGAACGCGCACAGGCCCCGGCTATATCGTCCTGGCGATCGCCTTCTCCCGGCTGCGCCATTCCTATGGATTGGAGGACGATATTCGCCGCGCGCTCTCGGCCAACTTTGGCCCGGTGTCCTTTCATACTTTTGCCGACTGCGGCTCCGTCAGCCTGCTGCTCTATTATTTTGACCAGGATCGGCTGGACCACCCGCTCGAGGAAGCCGCCGTACGTCCCATCGTGGCGCCGCTGATCGCCACATGGGAGGACCGCGTGTCGGCCGCTCTGGCCGCAAAATTCGGCGAACGCGAAGGCCGGCGCCTGTTTCAACGCTACGTCACGCGCGAAACCCGCAGCGGCCTGTATCGTGAAGTCACGACTCCGGAAATCGTGCCGGACGACCTGAAGCATCTGGAAAGCCTCGAGGAGCGCATCGAAGTGCGCGTCGTCCCCCGCTCGCCGGATTCCATTATGCTGCACCTGTATTCCATGCACGCCCTCGGCCTCACCGATACGCTCAAGACCCTGGACAACCTGGGGCTCGAAGTGACCGACGAGATTCGCATCCCGTTGCAACTTCCCGAAGACCGGAATGGCTACCTCTATCGATTTGAAGTGCATGCGCCTGCGCAACGGATCGCGTCGCTGCTGTCCGGAGAGGAACGGTTCGTCGAGGCACTGCGCCGATTGGATGAAGAGCGCGCGACGGACGACGAGCTGAATGGTTTGATTTTATCCGTCGGCCTGTCCTGGCGCGAAGTGGAAATCCTGCGCACGGTGCGCAACCATCTGCTGCAAATCCGCACCCACTACAATGCAGAGACGGTGAACCAGGTGCTCTTGAACAACAGCGCCGTAGCCCTGGCGTTGTTTAACTGCTTCGCCGCGCGCTTCGATCCGGCCGTGGATGGAAACAGGCCGGAAGCCATAAAAGCGGCCGAACAGGCTGTGCATGCGGCGCTCGAGTCCGTGGTCAGCCTTACCGAAGATGAAGTCCTGCGGGCCCTGTACAATCTCATCCAGTGTTCGCTGCGCACGAATTTCTATCAGATTCCGGAACGCCCCGTCTTCTCCATCAAGATAGACAGCCGGAATGTCGAAGGCATGCCGGCGCCCCGCCCCATGGTCGAAATTTATGTGCATTCGAACCGCCTCGAAGGCATTCATCTGCGCGGCGGGCGCGTCGCGCGCGGCGGCATTCGCTGGAGCGACCGGCATGACGATTTCCGCACGGAGGTCCTGGGCCTGATGCAGACCCAGATGCTCAAGAACACGATCATCGTACCGGTCGGCTCCAAAGGCGGCTTTGTCCTGAAGGGGAACGTGCCTACGCCCCCCGCGCTGGATGCCTATCTGATCCACCGCTACAGCGAATATATTTCCGGACTGCTCGACGTCACCGACAACATCATCGACGGGGCCATCATTCATCCTCCGGAAGTTGTGCGCCAGGACGCGGACGATCCGTATCTTGTGGTTGCCGCCGACAAAGGCACGGCGCATCTGTCGAACACGGCCAACAGCATCTCGCTGGAGTACGGCTATTGGCTGGGAGACGCGTTCGCCTCGGGCGGCAGGACCGGGTACGATCACAAAGAGATCGGCATCACGGCACGCGGCACGTGGGAATGCGTGAAGCATCACTTCCGCAATCTCGGGATGGATATTCAAAAGGAGCCGTTCACCGTCTGCGCCATCGGCGATATGTCGGGAGATGTCTTCGGCAACGGCATGCTGCTGAGCAAAACGACAAAGCTGGTCGCCGCCTTCAACCATGTTCACATCTTTATGGATCCGGAACCGGATCCGGGCAAAAGTTTTCGCGAGCGGGAGCGGCTGTTCAATCTTCCGCGCTCGAGTTGGCTGGATTATGACCGCTCGGCCATCAGCGAAGGCGGCGGCATATTTGACCGCTCGGCGCGCGCCATCCGCCTGAGTCCGCAGATGCGCGCCCTGCTTCACCTCGAGGGCGAAAGCGCAAGCGGCGAAGAGATCGTCCGGCGCATCCTGACCGCGCCGGTGGATCTGCTCTATAACGGCGGCATCGGCACCTACGTCAAGGCGTCCAATGAAACGGACGCCGATGTCGGCGACCGCACCAACGACCGTGTTCGAATCAACGCCACCGAAGTGCGCGCGCGCGTCGTGGGAGAAGGCGGGAATCGCGGCTTTACGCAAATGGGCCGCATCGAATACTGGATGCGCGGCGGTCTCATCAATACCGACGCGCTCGACAACTCGGGCGGCGTCGATACGTCCGACCACGAGGTGAATCTCAAAATCCTGCTCGACTTACTGGTGAAAAAAGGGATCGTCAAAAGCAAAGAGGAGCGCAACCGGATTTTGGCGGAAATGGCCGAAGAAGTTGCCGCGCTGGTGCTGGCCGACAATGAAAATCAATCGCGCGCGCTTTCCCTGGATGCGCTGCGCAGTGCCGCGCGGTATGAAGAGTATGTCGATGTCATCGACGAAATGATTCAAAGTCTGAATATCGACCGCGTCAGTGCCGCAGGTTCCCTCGCGCGACATGCTGCTGGCAAGCGATCAGAAATCGCGCGGAGTGCCGCGGCCCGTGCTTGCGGACTTTTTGGGATACGCCAAAATGTGGGGCTACGATGCGATCCTGCATAGCGGGCTTCCGGATAGTCCTGGTGCGCAGAGGTTTCTGGAGGCCTATTTCCCCAAACGCATGCGCCGGGATTTCAGCCGGAATTTCATCGAACACCCGCTGCGCCGCGAGATCATCGTGACGGCGGTGATCAATTACGTCGTGAATAATGGCGGAATCGCGCTGCTGTCGCGCCTTACGGCCGCGAACAAGGCAAGCGTGGAGGAAGCAATTGCGGCGTATCTTGAAGCCGATCGCGAGTCCGGCGCGCCCGCGCAGAGGCAGCGCGCGTTGGAGGCAGGCCTGGCAGCCGACGCCGAACACGCAGCCCTGCTCAACATCGAGGATGCGCTGGAACGGGAAGCCCTGAAGCGGCTCGGACAATAAGCCCTTTATTCTTCTTTGTTCTTCATGTGGGTCGGGGCCGAATGATCTATCTCTCCACTAAACATAGTTTAGTGACGCAAGCTAGCGCAGCGATGAGGTGAACGCTCAAAACCTTATATCTGGCGCCGACCACACATTGTCAGGCCCAGAGGGCCTGCAGATAGTAGCTCCGGGCGCAAGCCCGGAGTTTATGGAACAGTAAACAGGAGCCCTGAAAGGGCGAAACGTTAAAGCCCTATGAACAAAAACCCTCGCCCCTGCTAGGGCTCTACAATTGCGCTCTGTTTCCGGGGGCTTGCGCCCCCGGCTACTATCTGTAGCCCCCTCCGGGTCTAAAACTGCTATCTCTTTACCGCCGCTGGCTTGTGTTTTGAGAAAGTCCGGCTTCAATCCCGATCTAAGGCTTAAAGTGCAGCACGGAGCTGCGCGATCGATTCGAAGCAGAAGTCGGCATGTGTGTTTGGAAGCGCTTTGCTGCTCGGGTAACCGCTTAGAATTCCGATGGTCTGCATGCCGGCGCGTTTTCCCATCTCCACATCCACCGGGCTGTCTCCAACGTAGCAGCAGGTCTCCGGCCGTTTATCCAGGTGTTTCATGGCCATCTCCAAACCTTCGGGATGCGGCTTTTTGTTTACCACATCCTCGCTGCACACGACGGTCCCAAATATTTCCTCAAGGCCGAGAGTCTTTAGTTCGTGCTCCACTCTTATTCGGCTCCCGCTCGTGACGATCCCGAGGCAATATCCTCGGCAAATCAATTCATCCAAGGCATCGCGGCCTCCCTCAACCAGCGGCGCCGTCGTCTTCCCATAGTGCCGCGTCCAGAGAGCATCGGCCTCCTGCCACCGATGCTCCGGCAATTGGAGCGCCCGATACATCTCATACCAGTTGGGCGAATAGATCCGCTCATACACATCAGGCTCAAGCGCAATCCCCAACTCCCCAAAAGCCTTCTGAAAAGCCAGAAACGCATACGGCGCCGAATCCAGCAGCGTCCCATCCCAATCAAACAAAATCGTATCCACCATACCCATACCGCCGCCACCCTAATCTCGAATCCGGAATCAGGAATTAGGAATCCGGAATCATTTCTATTATCTTCGCCACCAGCTTCTCCGCCCCTGCCCCGACATCTTTAATGCTTTGCGCCAACATGTAACAGGGCGTAGTGACGATTTTATTCTGGCTGTCCACGACTATTTCATCCACGCGCGCGTTCTTATGCCGCGCGCCCATTTTCTCCATCGCGGATGCTGTGCCCGGATCGCTGCCAATCGTGATTTCCGGTGCGAGCTCGGATCCGAACAATCGGGCGATCACAGCAGGTGCGATGCAGAGCGCGCCGATCGGCTTTTTGCGGCGGTGCAGTTCTTTGAGCAGCCGCGCGGCATCTTCGTCGACATGGCAGGCGGTACCGTCCACCGCAAAGGTGCACAGGTTTTTTGCGGAGCCGAAACCGCCCGGGATGATAATGGCGTCTAAGTCATCGGCTTTTACCTTCTTCACATCCGATATGGTACCGCGCGCGATGCGCGCCGCCTCAACCAGCACGTTGCGTTTCTCGGAAGTTGCCGCACCGGTAAGGTGATTTACCACATCCAGTTGGTCTTTGTTGGGCGCCATGCAGACGATTTCGGCCCCCTGTTTGTCCAAAAAATAGAGAGTAAGCGTCGCCTCGTGAATTTCGCTGCCGTCCTTGACGCCGCAGCCGGCCAATAACACACCTATTCGTTTCTTTTTCATAATGCCCCCCATATTTAATCCGCATTAAAACAAAAACAGGCATATTCCATATTTTAGCATCCTCAACAAATGCAAATAAAATTCACAGCGCTGAACGGCACGTTCTATACCAGCCTAGGGCGAAGCCCTAGGGAAAATCACGAATTGAACACAAAGGGCTGTAAGCCCGCCTAATGGCTGTTGTCTGAAAACCGGCAGAATTGATCGGGCTTTCAGCCCTCGATTTTAGGAGCTTTCCCCGCTTTCAAGGCGTTGCCCCAGGCTGGTATAGAACGCGCCTTCGGCGCTATGAAGCATCGACCCTCCTCTATCTGCCTTCTTGCTTCTGCCGAATCCACGTTTATAATGAATGCTCTTAATTTTGTCAGTCCAAGGATTTGGATGGATCGGACCAGCGCGATGGAAACAAGATTCGGCAGAGATTTAACGACCGGCAGCATCCCCAGGCACCTCTTGAGATTTTCGATTCCGATGCTTGTGGGGAACGCGCTCCAGAGCGGCTACAGCATCATCAACATGATCTGGGTCGGCAATATTGTAGGAGAGAACGGCCTGGGCGCGGCCGCGGTCAGTTTCCCGATCATGTTTATCCTGATTGGCATTGGTGCCGGCCTCACGATGGCAACGTCCGTGCTGGTCGCTCAATTTTACGGCGCCAAGAATCACGAACAGATGAAAAAGGTGATCGACAATTCCATTTCTCTCGGAATTGTCATAAGCCTCCTATTGGCTGTTTCCGGAATCGCGCTGAGCAATTTCCTGTTGCGCATGATGAACACGCCGGAGGCTATTTTTGCGATGTCCGGAAGCTATCTGCGGATATCGCTCGGCGGGGGAATCCTGCTGATTCTCATGTTTACCATATCCTCGATTCTGCGCGGCATCGGCGACACGGTGACGCCCCTGATGTTCATGGGCGGAGGCGTGGTGCTGAACGCGATCCTGGATCCTTTAATGATCATGGGCATCGGGCCTTTCCCCAGGATGGGATTGAATGGCGCCGCATGGGCATCGGTGATCTCCCAGGCTATTAGTCTGGCGTTTGCCCTGATTTATCTGAACCGCAAAAATCATCTGGTTGCCATCAAACTGAAGAAGCCGGCCTTTGACAAGCACATCATCTGGTTGCTGTGCAAAATCGGGTTCCCGGCAACGGTGCAGCAGTCGCTGGTTTCCATCGGACAGGCTTTTGTTACCACGTATGTAAACCATTTTGGCGCTCCCGCAATTGCGGCTTTTGGCGCAGCCGGAAGAATCGATATGGTGGCCACGATGCCTGCCATCGCGATCGGAATGGCGGCGACGGCTCTTACCGGCCAAAATCTTGGCGCCAGGAAACCCGAGCGCGTGAAAGAGATTTTTAAGTGGGCGCTCCTGTTGGGAACTGTCATTTCCGGAGTTGTGGCAATCTTTGCGTTCACCTTCCCTCGCCTGATCCTTTCGGTGTTTATTCACCACGAACCGGTGCTGGCTATCGGGGTCGAATATTTGAGAATCGTCGCGCCCTGCTATTTCCTGTTCGCATTGATGTTTGTTTCGGCAGGCGTGGTGAATGGCGCGGGCCAAACGGTGATCCCGATGATGCTCACGCTGATATCGCTATGGCTGGTCCGCGTCCCGCTGGCCTGGTATTTATCGCAGCGCACGCCGCTGGGCATTAAGGGCATTTGGATCGCGATGGCCGCGGGCTTTGCGGTTACAGGAGCGGTCGGCTATCTGTATTATCTGTCCGGCCGCTGGAAAAAAACCGCCGCCAAGATCCAGTCCCCGATGGACAAACCCATCGACATGATCATGGAAGCCTAGGACCAGGCCAAAAGAAAGCAACGCAGCTAGGCGTGGAAGTCGCGCTTGTCTCAATCAGTACATGCTTGCTCCCTCGCATTTTTGTGCGGACGGCCTCTCCAGAGCCGTCCGACCTAGTAATCACGCACATCGGACGGATCTGGAGAGGCTGTCTCAAAACTGCCATTGAGCGGGCTTACAGCCCTTCATTTTCTATTTCGGCCTTTTCCTGGGGCTTCACCCCAGGCTGGTATAGAGCGCGCCTTCGGCGCTTTAAATGCCTAATTACGCATCATCATAAGCGCCGAAGGCGCGTACTATATCAGCCTAGGGCGAAGCCCTAGGAATGAAACGACAAATAAGAAAAGGGCTGTAAGCCCGCTCAATGGGCAGTTTTGAGCGTTCACCGCCCCGCCGCGATGGCTTGGGTCACTAAACTACGTTTAGTGGAGAGACCGCCTCTGGAGACCCGTCCGCACAATTACTAATGTCAATAGTCCGGCCAGTGTGGCTGCGGTAGCCGATGAAGCAATATAATTATTAACGGTAACGCGGACAACCGCTGACAAAAGCCGGTTTTGAGTGTAGGATATTGAAATGAGATACACCGTCGTTTTAGAGCCGACTAATGAACCAGACCAGCCTGGCTGGTATTACGCGCACATCCCGGCGTTAGACCTGACGACTCATGGCTTGGGTCCCGAAGGAGCGATGGAAGCCGCTCGTGACCTCGTAGCCGGCTGGATCGCCGAGTTTCGGATTAGCGGGAAAGAGATCCCGATAGAAAAACAATCGTTTGTCAGCCAGATAGAAATCCCGGACGATTTAAAGAATTATAATGCGGTTTAGGCCTTTTTGCGTTTGATAAACAGCGGAATGCAAACAATCAACGCGATAACCGCAATCACCTGCGATGTGGACAATAACCCCCCCAGCGCGAATCCGCGGTCGGCATCGCCGCGCAAAAATTCCAGGAAATAGCGCGCCAAGGCATAAAGACTCGAATAGGCAAGAATAATTTCACCATCGAATTTCTTATGCCGCGCCAGCCGCACCAGGAAGAAAAACAGCAGCAGACAGGTCAGCGATTCATACAATTGCACCGGATGCAGCGGGATGCCGAGAGGCGCGCCGCCGATATCCGCGGCATCGGGATGATGGAATGATACGCCCCACGGCAGATCCGTCGCGCGTCCGTAGTCATCCCCGGCCATGAAGCACCCGATACGGCCGATCGCCTGTCCCAGTGCGATGGCGGGGGCGATGATGTCGGCCGTTTGCCATGCGGGCAGTTCCGGGTGGCGCTTGAAATAGATCAGGGCCGCCAGGATGGCGCCGATGAATCCGCCATAAAAATCCCCGGCGCTTTGAAGTGTGGCAAGCGACCACAGGTCGGCCGGATTGGCGAGGTAGTCGCTATAGAAGCGGACCACCATCAGGGCTTTGGCGCCGATGATCGCACCGATGATAATCCACAATCCAAGCCCGGCAACGCTGTCGCCTTGTAGGCCTTCGCGCTTTGCACTACGCAGCACCCACCAGAGCGCAACCAGGTAGGCAGCGGCAAGGAACAAGCCGAACGTGTGCAGCACAAAAAAGTCAGTCGTGAATAAACGAGGAAACATACGCGCTAGACTATAATCGCTCCCCACCCTCCAGGCAAGCTGCTAAATTCT
>CAVXIH010000001.1:0-178782 GCA_963761825.1 uncultured Acidobacteriota bacterium | reverse complement strand
CCTAAGTTTCAATCTCAAAATTGCCAGGGGCTCTCCGGAAACCTGTTTCCGGAGAGCCCCTGTTTTTTTGTGACGACAAGTAGCATTGGCACCACACGACAATACCAGTGGGTTCGGGCTTAAGAGGCTGTCTCAAAACTCGCCCATTGAGCGGGCTTACAGCCCTTTTCCAGTTTGTCGCTAAATTCCTAGGGCTTCGCCCTAGGCTGGTATAGAGCGCGCCTTCGGCGCTTAAGATACTGTATAATTAGGGGTTTAAAGCGCCGAAGGCGCGATCCATACCAGCCTGGGGCAACGCCCCAGGAAAAGGTCGCAAAAGAAAATCAAGGGCTGAAGGCCCGCCCAATGCGAGTTTTGAAACAGCCTCTAAAGCCCGGACCCACATGAATAGAAGAAATTGCGCCAGTATTTTCCGGAGCTGCATTATGAGTTCCGTTGCCCCCAAATATCTTGGCCTTCTCTTCATAGCATTCTCTAACGCTCTCTGCCTGGCGAGATCGGGAGAATGGTGGGAAGAAAAACCCATCGCGCAGTGGTCCAATAAACAAGTCAACGAATTCCTTAACACTTCCCCATGGATAGGCAGCAGCCAGGGATATTTTCGGCAAGCCTCATGGGTGAGTGGAAGCGACGTCAAAAACCGGCAGTCTCCCGTAGTCATGGTCCATTACCAGGCGCGGATTCTAACAGCTAAACCGGTTCGGGAAGCCTTTCTGCGATTATATGTGCTGAATCCGAAAGTTGTAACGGCAAAAAGTATCCAAGCGGCAACGGCCGCCGAGGAATTGCAGGACCGCATGCATGCCCTGCTTGCCTCCCATCCAAATGATCTGCTGGTCAAAGGCAATGAGAAGCATCTGATTATTGCGGTATCCCAAAAAATCCGCATGCTCGGAATATCAGGCGTTACGAGTGAACAGGAAGTATTTCACAGCGATGAATTGTCCGATGTGGATCAGTCAAAACTTGCTGCAATCACGAGCCTGGCAACCAATACCGGCAAAAAGGCGGGGCTGGCCGATTACAGGCCGCCAGACACAAGGCAGGCAGGGGCAACATACTATTTCCCCAAAAATCTTCCTGACGGGACACCTCTGATCTCCGGTTCCGATAAAGAACTCATATTCGAAACCGTCATCAATCAAAGGCAGGTAAAGATTAAATTCGATCTCGGCAAGCTGAAATACAAGGGCAAGCTTGAGATTTAATGCCGACTCACGCTCTACGATACCCTGCTTGGCAGATGATCGTGGCCTTCGTCGAACTTCGAAATCCTCTTTCCTGTCGCTTTTTCCAGCTTCCAGTAAGGCACAAGGTTCAGCGCCTTGTAGGTGCGCTCGATGGCCTCGCGCGTCCCCCAATCGCTCCAGAGCACATTCGCAACCTTGAACACGACCAGGTGTTGGGGAATTCGCGCGAGCATCTTCGTGGAAAAATTCCATGGCTGCAGTGTCTGATATAGACTCACAGCCTTTTCCGGCGAGATGCGCAGTTCGAGGAGTCCCTCGACTTCATGGGGTGCTATCTCCTGCACCAGATCCAGCATTCGTGAAAGCCTGAAAACCATTACCAGCGTATTCCACAGTCCGCCCCGATTGATAATTTCCTGCGCGTCATCGGAATTCGGCTTTTCTCTGAAGGAATCGACATGATACAGGTTGCCGGACGTTTTCAGCGGATTTGCCGGCAGGATATACCCGTAGCCGGTCTCGGGCCTGTCCGGAACGATCCCGAGAAGCGCGATCTTGTCCGGCATATACGAAATCGTATTTATCGCGTGCATGACATGCGCCACAAATGCCCAATTGTTATCTACGTAATGGTCCGTAGGAAAAACGGCTACTATGGCATCTTTATAAACACTCTCAAGAGTCAGCAAAGCAAAAATAAGGCCTGGGCCTGTGTCCCGGTTCAGCGGCTGCACCAATATGTTGGATGCGGGAAGGAACACCACCTGGTCTTTGGCGAGGTCGATATGATTTTCATTGATAACGACATGGATGCGCTGTAGCGGAAAAAGCAGGTGCGCGCGGGTAATCGCGGCTTCCAGCAATGAAGTTCCCTGCATCAGGCGGCAATACTGTTTTGGAATCGGTATTCCAGAAATCTCGCTGGTCAGGTCCTGCAAACGCGTGCCGTCTCCGCCGGCGAGGAGCAACGCCACACGATTCGACAACGCTTGTGTGTCAAAGCTGGCGCCGTTTCTCCGGTCTTCATCTATGTTTGGATCTCTTGTCCGCATTGCGTTGGCTCCCTGATGACGATCCGATTCCCTGAAGTCTCGTTTTTAGCTCCGTTTCGGCCGCCAGCCAGTCCTCCAATTCATAGCCCGGAGCGAAACTGCGCTTCTCTGAACGAAAATAGGCAGCTTCGGCTATCAGCCGATATCTTTCCTCATTCGAAACTTCTGTTATGGAAAAGCTCGTTGCGCCGGGCTCCTCAAAGATACTGCCCGTCGTCGAACTCCCGGCGTCGGCGATGCTCGTCAAATCGGTTTCCAGGTTTGCCCCGGGGAACTTCTTCTTCGGGTCATCCTTGCTGCTTTTTGGTCGGGCTGCAGTATGCATGCTTGCCTCCAAAAGACACATCCTCTATAGCTTAATTCTCACATCGTCTCTCCTGAAGCAGAAACATTTCGCGCACATCATTTCAAAAACCAGGAATCAGTTGGAATCAGCTTGGAGGAAAGGAGCCTGGCGCTATCTATCGGTATCTTGAGTTCTACAACCAATTGGGGAAAATATACTCCAAGCTGTCACCCACTACAATAGTAGCAATGTTAGATTTTGTATAATGAGTGGGAGGCGCTATTTGCCGTACAGACTCCTGGGACGCATAGAACACAAAATGAATCGCTGCATTCCATGTGTCCCCGGTGTCTGTTCCGTGTGCCTTTTATGCAGATTTGAATCTTATGGGGGGCGACTATTTTACTCGCTTGGCGACAAAGGTTTCGCCTTCCTGTTCTCCTACCATGCGCGACAATTTGATTTCATCTCCGGATATTTTTCCCTTGTAGGCGATGCGGAGATCCATGCCGGTATATTTCAGGTTTTCAACAAAGGCCACATCGTCACCGTTGACCGTACCTTCCGTGATTGGAGTCTTGGCCTCTGCGTCACCAATGATGGAAATTGCGGTTCCGGTCAGTTTTGTTCCCTCCACCTTGAATTCAAAAGTATACTTCTGAACACCAACCTGTGAATCGAACTGCGCCGTCCATTTGCCGGTGATATCTGCGGCGAATAGACTAACCATACCCGTGATGATCAGAACTGCCAAAATCATGCCCTTGCGCATAAACTTACCTCCCTCGATGTAAGTGGAAATCCCAGTTTTGTAAGTATATACCGCTGTACAATAGAAAAAAAAGGCCACGAATTACACGGTCCATTTTGTGAAATCCGTGTAATTCGTGGCTAAAAGCTTTTAAACCGTAGCCAGGAGCGCCCGTTTTACGAGGGTCTTGGCAATTTGTACTTTGTACTTGGTTGCGGTCAGCGGTTTGGCGTCTTCCACGGCCGCAACACCTGCGGCTTCCGCCGTCGCCTCGTTGATCGGCTTGCCCGCGATAGCCGCTTCCGCCTTGACGGCGCGATACGGTTTGGGAGCCACTGCGTTCAGCGCAATCCGCGGCGCTCCGCCGCCCACCATCACGGCGCAGTTCACAATCGGGAAATCGATGGACTTGCGGATAGCGAACTTCAAGAACGCGCTCTTGGCGCCCGCAGGAGGCGTCGGCACGTGAATTGCCGTGATGATCTCGCCCGGAGCCAGCACGGTATTGCTCGCGATTTTGACATCAAAGAAATTCTCCGCCTCGATTGTGCGTGCCGTAGTGACGATCTTGGCATTCAGCGCGATTAGCGCCGGGGCCACGTCGCTCGGATGCACCGCAATGCACTTATTGACGACGCCGAAGATCGAGTGATAGCGGTTATCTCCCGCCATGGCATAGCACGTGGTCCCGCCCTTGCGGATGCAGTTGAAGCGGTTTTCCGGCTTGCGGAAATACCAGCAGCGATGCAGCTGCGCGAGGTTGCCGCCGATCGTCCCCATATCGCGGACGTGCGGTGTCGCCACACGCAGTGCCGCCTGGGCCAGCGCCGTGTATTTCTGGTTGATCGCCGGGTTGGCGGCAATATCGCCCAGTTTGGTAGCGGCGCCTATCTTGAGCATGCCCGCTTCTTCCTTGATGAAATCGAGACCGGGAATAGTCTTGATGTTGATCAACGTCGCGGGGTACGTGGGAAGAATGTTGTCCTTCAGCGTCCCGAGTAGATCGGTGCCACCGGCTATAATGGTTGCCTTGCCGCCTACGAGAGCGGTTTTGGCCTCCGCCAGGGTTTTCGCGTTCGTATGATTAAATGGTTTCATGTTTTTCTCCTATAGAGTTCCAGTTCCAGTTTCAGGTTCCATAAAGGTTTTTCACCTGCAACCTGTAACTTGAAACCGTTTTATGCCTTGCCCAGAGCTTTGAGAACCTTATCCGGCGTGGCCGGCGGATCGACCCATTTGCCGATTGCATTTTGAATAGCACAAACTACCAGATGGGTATTCGCCAAAGAATGGCTGATCCCATTAGAGCCATAGGCTGCGTTGCCAACACGCGTTTCCAGCAATTCCATATCCACCCGGGGCATGTCCAGCATGCTGACTTTCTTGTAATCAAACATGTTCGCGTTGAGTTTCACGCCGGTTGCCTTATCATAGAAAAAGTCTTCCGAAACTGACATCCAGCGCTGAAATCCATCACCTGGTGAATCTGGCTTTCAAGGGAGGTTTGCCGGATTACCTTGCCGGGGTCCGCAACCACTCCAAACCGAATAATTTCAACCTCTCCGGTTTCCGCGTCGACGGCAACTTCGCACATCGCAATGTTCATGGTATCGAGCAGTTTCCCCATACCGGTGGCCCAGAGAGCCGTCGGAGGCCTTCCTGAATAAGTCGCGAACAGGTTAGAGCCCCGTGTAGCCTGTGCAAGTGAAACCGATTTGCTGGGATCGGATTTGACGAATATGTTTCCATCCTTCATATCCAGCTCGGCAGGGGTTAAACCCTTTAATGGACTGGGTGCGGCCTGGCCACCACCACCGAAACCGCCGAAGCCGCCCGCCGCCGGGGGATTGTTTGCGTTCTGAATCGCGGCTTCCAATATCTGCTTTTTCAAAATATTGGCGCACTCTTTTGTAGCCCAGGCAGAAGCGGTAGTCCCATCGCTGCCTCCACCGACGGGAGTAAAGGTCTCCCTGTAATCGAAATCGATGCTGATGTCCTCATACCTGAGGCCCAATTCTTCAGCAACGACCATTGCGTTCCCTTCTACAGCATATATGCCGGTGCAGGGGCCCTGTGTAGGCATATGAACTTTGCCGCCCCTGAGCTCCAGTTTGCAGTTATATCCCGAGAAAGAATGCCGTGGACACATTTGATACCGGAAGCTTGCGCCATGCATTCTCCCATCCGGGAGTTTCTTCGCGCCGGTCGCATGCCAGTTCCAGTTCATCATTTTCTTCCCGGCTTCCAAACATGCCTGGTAGCTGGGCACTGCGGCAGTATCTTTCTGGCTCGTGGGGCCATGGAGATTCAGTGTCGCGATATCCATTGGATCCTTGCCCAGTTTTTCAGCAATCAGGTGTAGCGCCATAGTGAGCGAATCCCAGTTAAAGGGGCAATGCTGACCGCTGGTGTACATCTTTCCTCTATTGCTGTTCACAACCTCCATGGTCTGCTTGATGTTCAGGCACTTTGTCGTGAAATAGGGGCCATAGCCTTGATCCCCGGAAGTTCCGAGTTGCGAAACTGGAGGGACGCCGGCATCGGCAATGGAGAAGTCGTCGATCGCGGTGATCAAGCCATTATTTTTAAATCCGACCTTCAAGTGCATGAAGCGCTGGTTCATATTGAAGTCGTACATCTCGCTCCGGATGCACGTCATGCGTACCGGTCTTCCTGTTCTTTTGGCGAGTAGCGGCGTGATTTCCTGCGTTTTCCGCGTACCCCAATCACAATACTTGCCGCCCTGGAAAAGGCCTTCCTGTTTCACCTTCTCCGAGGGAAGCCCGTACATACCGCCCACGGAGTCTTTTCTCTGAACGGCGCCTTCCAAATGCAGGCTCTGCTGTGGAGAGCTCTGCATCGGGTCGTCGTACCAATAGGCAGCCGAAGCGGGTGGATTTGGGATATGCCCGCAGAATGCCGGCATATTGAAGTCGTATTCAATGATCTGATCGGCTTCCTTGAAACCGGCCTCAACGTCGCCCTGATTATTGCTCGCAATGGTAACGTTGCCCTTGCCTCTCGGATTATCCCGAATGACCGGAGCATCGGGCTTTCTTCCTTCCCGTATGTCCACGATGTGCGGCCGCACTTCCCACTCGGGCTTAAGAGCCTTTAATGCTTCGTCACAGATTTCTTCGCTCTCTGCAACGACGATTACCGCCACTTCATCATCTTCCATATCGGCTACTTGGTCGATATACGCGCTCTGAGGTCCCCCGAACCCGCCGCCGTAACCACCGCCGCCTTGCTGCGCTTTTGGAGCGGTCTTCGGGGCGGTTGCATCCGCTTGAGTAGCCCCCATGCCAAGACCCGCGGCTGTAGGGCCGAATGCCGGGCCGGCAGGACCCTGAGCTGGGCTCTTCGGTGCTCCACCGCCAGCTGCCGGTTTCGGCGCGCCTCCTCCTGGCATTCCACCGCCACGACGGCCGAAATTCTTCAGATCTTCATCTTCCCATGTAAGAACATCGACGACGCCGGGGATTTTTTTCGCTGCGGCCACATCGACGCTTTTCACCATCGCATTCGCATAGGGGCTCCTGAGAAACTTTGCGAAGAGCATGTTGGGAAAAACATAGTCAGAGCCGAACTTGGCTTTGCCTGTGGCCAGTGAATAAGACAACTTGCCGGGAAGGTTGGGCTTGCCGACCACTTTAAACTCTTTTCGATCTCCGTTAACTCCTACGGTATCGGCCATATTATGAGCCTCCCTTCATTATCTGGGCGGCTTCCATGATCGCTGTCGGATGCCGCGGATACGTCCCGCAGCAGCAGATATTTCCGGCTAAAGCTTGCTTGCACTGCTCTTCCGTCGGATTGGGATTCTTGTCTAACAGAGCTTTGGCTGAAACCACGAAACCGGGCGTGCAATAGCCACACTGCATCGCATCCCACTTGCAGTAGGATTGGATCAGGGAGTTCCACTTCTTGTCGGCCGCGATCCCCTCAACCGTCTCGATGGCTTTGCCTTCGCATTCAACGGCAAGCGTGGAGCAGGAAAGCACGGCTTTCCCGTCGATGATGACCGTGCAGGACCCACAGACTCCGCGGTCGCACATCTGTTTAGCCCCGGTCAAGCCCAGTTTGAACTGGAGCGTGCGCTGAAGAGTCCAGTGGGGCTCAATCAGCACATCGTGGTCCTTCCCGTTGACCTTCAGCCTGGTGGTCACCGGAAGTACGGACCCGGGGTGCGCCGTGCCAAAATGACTTTTCAGTCCGCCGTAAGTATTGAAGTCCTTTGCGCAGATGGGGCACCGGAAATTGGTGATTGTCGTGGGTGCGTCTCGACCGCAGCGGCTGCAGCGGCTTCGGGTGTCAGCTTTAAACCAGCCCCCAGAGTGCCTCCGGCCACGGCAACGCCGGCACTTTTAAGAAAATTTCTGCGATTCAGTCCTACTCCATCGCTCTTGTTGTTATCTTCAGACATAAAAATCCTCCTCAATGTCCTTCTACGTTGGGATATCCGCGGATATTTCAAGCCCGATAAGAATTACGAATACAATAGCTTTCACCTGATACGGCTTCATGTATATCCGTGAAGAAAGAAGGTCTCCTATTTTTTTTTAACTTGTTGGAGTCTGTCATTAATCCATTGCATCATGCAAGCTAATTTTTAGTGTTTTTGCGTTATCGCCGCCAAGCCCTCTCCCTGGTTTTTCTGCATAGGCGGATGCGGGCCTATCTGTACGGATTCCAGATTCCAGATTTGAGATTCAGGGCGCTCTTTAAACTGTATCCGGAAATCTCGAATCGAGAATCTGGAATCTGGAATCGATAGCCAGGACCTCGCAAAATTATTCTTGCATCGCCTGTAACTGTAACCTCGATATCGCATCAGACGTAGGAGAGTTAGTCAGAGTGGCATATATTGCCCGAAAATCCCGCAAACAGGCATTTGGGATTGGGGCAAAGGAAGGGTGCGTTTCTTTTGATCCAGATGTGGTTCTTTGGCAGAAAATACAAAGAAATCCGGATTGGAATCACTTGTTGCAGGTTTGCTGGAGACAATTTACAATGCCCCTGAGGAAATACCAAAACTATTGGCATCAATACAGATCAGAGGATTTCTTTGTGCTCATTAGTGGTTTGTTTTTTCAGTAGAAGTTTGTATGCGGACACAACCTATCAAGGAGGAATTAAATTGAGAAACTTTTTACTCGTTCTGGGAATGATTCTTGTTGCTGGTTTTGCATTAGCCGCTCCTATTGACGGCAAATGGGTCGGAGAGGTCCAAGGCCAAGACGGCAGCCCCATGCAAATCAGCTATACGTTTAAGGCCGATGGCACGACGCTAACCGGCACCACAAAAGCCCCGGGCCCGGACGCCAAAGATACGCCCATCAAGGATGGAAAGATTGACGGCAACAATCTTTCATTTTCAATCTCGTTCGATATGGGCGGACAGGAAATGAAGATGGAATTTAAGGGCGTTCTTTCTGGCGACAACCTTAAGCTGTCGATGGATATGATGGGACAGCCCATGGATTTCAACCTCAAGAGAGCCAAATAACCCAAGGTAATGACTGGCTACGCAGCTTTCGTGCTGCGTAGCCGGCACTCCCGCCTAAAAAAACTCCCCCCAACCATGCCCATCGGTATCGCTATCGGTATCGGGAATCGGATTTTCATTTTGAGATCAGAACAAAAGCCGATTTCCGATTGCGATACCGATACCGATACCGACGGGGCCTAGAAACAATAACTTAGTGGCTAGTTAGCGCCGGAGAGATGCATCTCATAAATGAAATCCGGGCGGCCATCCGCGCGGAGATCACTGATGCGGACATAGTAGGTCCCGGTATACGGTAGCGTATAGCTTGCGATCAGAGAGTCCCTGATTATGCCCGGGCTGATGTCGTCGTTGTACATGAGTTGCACACAGCTCGAATTGAGAAGCTCGAGGAACGGATCGAGAAAATCATCGGTGCTGGTCGAGTCTCCATAAAGCGTGAGCCGCTGGGCGTAGAGCTCAATCGTCGCCCTGTTTCCCGCCGTTCCCTGAAACGCATACACATCCACATCTCCATAGGGGCTGATGGACGCGCGCGTCACTCCATTGGAGACGGGAGTGGCGGTACTGCACGTATCATTACGACTCAGGCTGCCGGCTCGGACAAGAATACTGAGAGGTTGCGTCAGAGTAGAAGGCTGGTATGCATAGTCACTGACCTGTACTGTGAAATTGGAGGTCGTATCACCAGCAACGCTCGGCGGAGTCCCGGAAATTGCGCCTCCGGACGCAAGGCTCAAACTGTCGGGCAGGACACCCGTCGAAACTGCCCACGTGTAGGGCGGGATACCGCCGCTGGCCTGCAGAGTATAAGAATACGCTTTGTCGTGTGCCGCATCGGGCAAGCGCGTGGTCAGAACAGAGAGAGCCACAACGGCTGTAATGCTGAAACTCAGGCTTCCGGAAGCTCCTCCGCCGGGCGCTGGATTGAACACAGTCACAGCTCCAGTGCCCGCAGTCGCCAGATCGTTTGGCGTAATCACGGCAGTCAATTTCGTACTGCTTACATAGGTGGTTGTGCGCGCCACACCGCCCCACCGCACCACGGAGCTGGAGATGAATTTTGATCCTGTGACGGTAACCGTCAACTCACGGCTTCCCGCGGGAGCGCTCGAAGGTGAGATTGAGGTAGCGCCCGGCTTAGGATTCTGCGTGCTTGATGGCGAAGAAGAGGAGGACGTACTCCCGCCGCAGCTGATGAGCACCAGCGCAAAAGCGCCGATGCAGCCAATCGCCAGAATTCGAAGGAATCGATTCCGATTCTCCGGCCGGCGAATATTTCCGTAATGCGGTATGACGTTCGGTTTCATAATCTTCAGTGACAAGTCTCGCAGGTATTGTTGAAATTCAATCAGGGCAACGCGGCGCACACTACCGCTCCCTGGTTAAGGACCGTCTTCCCATGAGTCGTAGCGGGGCGGCGTGCCAAGAAAAATAACGTCTGTATCGGTATCTGTGACCACGCCTGCCCCCGCGCTCACCGTGGATTTCGCAGAACAGCTGTCGCCGGAGGATGAGGGGTAGTTCAGATATTGAGGATCACAGGTTCCCGGAAGTTTATATTGAAACCCTAAGAAGGCGCCAATCGGCCCCACACTGGAGCCGTTGATAAAAGGTATTTCGCCCGAGTTGTAGATTGCCTCCACTTCGATCGTATAGTCGCCCGACGGGAGACCGGGGATATCGTAAAAGCCGATGAGCGAAGGGTCCTGGGATCCGTAAAATTGTTCCTCGTTAATGATAGAAGGCGCAAATGGATTACTGCCGCCAGCCGTAAAAAGATAGCCGGAGACGCACGAAAACGCTGTTCTCCGGGGATCGCTTGCAAGCCGTGCGATCACGTTGTATCCCTGGGCCGGGGTTGTGCCATCGGAAAACAGGACCCGGCCCTGAATGCGGCCCGTAGTCGAACTGAAATTGGACGCAGGATACAGCGCGGAGACCGCCGCCACGTCATCCGTCTTCAGAGTGTTGGTGGCATTGTCCAGCAGAACGGGAAACATGACCGGCAAACCTTCCATATCTTCCGTGGAGCAGGAAGAATCCGTATAGCAGTTCAGGTTGATTTGCGAATGATCAAGGCCGATCAGATGGCCGAACTCATGGGTAAGAACAGCTTTAAAGACATCCAGCGTTACGGAAGAATGCGAGGAAGAATCCGGTTGTCCGTCAATGAAACGACCGTTCAAAACAGTCCAGCCGCGCGTAAAGAATCCGGACGCATCATCCGAACAGATGGGGCCCGAAAAACCCAGGATGGAATTATTGTCATACCCTAAGGCCGTCATAATACTGCCATTCAGATCATAAACGATCGCATTGATGGGCTGCGTGGTATCCGAACAAGCGCCGATTGCGTTCTGAAACGTGAGGATGTTGCTGGAGGTAATATCGGAGCTCAGCTGGCCTGAGCTCGAAAAACTGATATCGGCAGTGCTTGCGCCATGCCAAACATTAAAGCTTTCTGCCACCAGAGTGTTTGCTTGGGCATTCGACTGGTTCCCCAATCCGCCTTTATCTGCCTGGTACGGAATGGGATTCAAGGCCCACCGGTAGGCCTGTCCGGGCTGATCCGCGCTCGGTCCGGTGACATAGAGCGGTCCGCCACCCTGTACCGGCAGGGTTGTCGTACCCATTACGAGCAACAGGACTGCAACACAAACGGTTTTTTTTCGGTTCATCGTATTCTCGGCAATGTTGTTAAACTCCTGACCAGTGAAACAAATTCTTCCAAGGGTACCGGACCGCGTTTGGTCGAAGCAAGTCTTCGCTGATCCGTCGTGAGTTGTTTTCCCGCCCTGACTGCATCTCTTTCGACGTCCCGGAACAATCCTGCGTTCCCATACTCGTTGGCCAGCTTTGCGCGGCCCGCGGAATCAGCGGCAATGTAGAAACGGCCCTGACCGATGCCGATGGGACTGCTCAGACCATACTGCGACGGCGAGGGCAGGAATAGAAAAAGCCTCTGGCCGACGCTATAACCCTGTTTTCCTTCTCTCGACCGGAGGCCCAAATATACTTCGCGGAAAGTATACGCACTGCCGGGAAGCCCTCGCAGCGATCTCTCGACATTCAACGTAACTTCGACTGAAGGAATATTCGGATATCCGGCAAGATGTGTGTGTTTGACGCTGGTAACCTGTCCCTGGATGATGACCTCTGCGCGTTGGGAAAGATAGGCCAGGTTGACCGGCCGGACGGCAAACTGTGCTGGAAGAGAGGAAGCAAACAGGACGCAAACCAGCGCAGCGGCCGCAAAATACCCTACAACTATCTTCCGGTAGCGTATAACACGGATTGAATTATTCTCTTTCATGAATCGATGTCCTTTTATCTATATCCCTGGATACTATCGCATCCGGGCTATCAGATGCAATCCGCACAATCCCGGTTCAAAGAAACGTTCCTGGAAAATGCAATATGCGATCAACTTGCATTTCTCACGGGCTTTTGGACTTACGACATTTGATGCAATTCGAACGCCTGCTGTTGACAATCTGCAAGCGTTTGCGGCATGGTAGCAAACATAACAACAGGTGAGGAGCCATGAATCGTCGAGTTCTCGCAATGGTACTTGCCGGCGGAAAGGGGACCCGCCTTTATCCTTTGACCAAAGACAGAGCCAAGCCGGCTGTCCCCTTCGGCGGGAAATACCGGATTGTTGACTTCGTTCTCAGCAATCTGGTCAACTCCGGAGTCTATTCCACCTATGTCCTCACTCAGTTCAAGAGCCAGTCGCTGCTCCAGCACTTGCGCGACACGTGGCAGTTCGGCAGCCTCCTGCCATATCAATTCATAGTGCCGGTCCCGGCGCAGATGCGTTCGCCGGGCGAAGCCTGGTATCAAGGAACGGCCGACGCCATTTTCCAGAATATCGATCTGATCCACCGGGCGGAGCCGGACCTGGTCCTGGTGTTCAGCGCGGACCATGTCTATCGCATGAACATCCGGGAAATGATCGAATTCCACAACGAAAAAGGAGCGGACGCGACGGTTGCAGCTGTTCCCACGGCCAAGGAGCTGTCTTCCGAGTTTGGCGTCATGGAGCTGGGCCAGAATGAGCGGATCGCATGCTTTCATGAAAAGAAGATCGATGCCCCCACAATCCCGGGCAACCCGGAACAGATTTTCGCTTCGATGGGTAATTATGTTTTTACCGCAGAGGTACTGGTGCGGGAGCTTTACGCGGATGCGGCCAACGAGGAAAGCAGCCACGACTTCGGCAAAGACATCCTGCCCAGCTTGATTCAACGCGCGAATGTCTATGCCTATAATTTCGCGCACAACCAAATCCCCGGTGATCCTCCCGGAGTGCTCCCGTATTGGCGGGATGTCGGCACGATCGACGCCTTTTACGAAGCAAACATGGATCTGCGGGCCATCATTCCGGCGTTGAATTTATACAATGCACAATGGCCGCTGGGCCCGACACGAGAAACATATCCGCCGGCGAAATTTGTTTTTGACCAGGAGGAGCGGCGCGGGCATGCGATTGACTCGATCATATCGGGCGGCTGCATTCTTTCCGGCGGTGTGGTGCGGAACTCAGTGCTTGGCAGAGCGGTGCGCGTGCATTCGGGCGCGGTGGTAGAGGACTCCGTTATTTTCGACAACTGCGATATCGGGCGGAATGCCCGGGTGCGCAGAGCCATCCTTGATAAGAACGTCCAGGTGCCGGAAGGGGGCACCATCGGTTTCGATCCGGAGAAGGACCGGAACCTCCACTACATGTCTGAAAATGGAATAGTGGTCGTGGAAGGAGTCCGATCGTCGGTGGAGGTAACGGTGTTTAACCTTGGATCGGCGGTAGAGCGAAGAAAGAAAAGATCCGCTGAGTCCCCTGCCAGCTAAGGAGACAGAAGGCAGAAAATAGGTCAGCAGATTCTTGGAGGAAGGGACTATGTTTAAGGTGAGGGCAACTGTTGTGGGGTTTATGGGTGATGAGGAAAAATACCCGTGCCACTTTCAACATAAAATCGGCGATGAATTTATATATGACGGGGAGAGATACATCGGGCGGATATGCCCCGGCTTTTCTGCGGCGCTGATCCCACGCATGATGAATTTTTTCGCCGCCGGGCCGCGTGCGGTTCCTTCCCCGCAATACTACTACGCTTTCTGGTACGCGCCCGTCAGCCGCAGAGACGCGACAAAGAAGATTTATGACGGCATCGGCTTCCGCAACGTTTTGGAAACGTCGGTGGAACCTCCCCGCCACATCGCCAGTCTCCAGCCGAAACATGCGTTCGACTGGCCCCCCGTCAACAAGAGGACTGTGTTCCTTGATAACTCGATCGTCATCTGTGGAGATACACGCACTTCCCTGATGGCAAAGATCGAGGCCTTCGATCTGGCGGATAAGGGCGACTCCATCACATACTTCCGCAGAGAAATGTCCATATTGAGCAAAGTGCATTCCATGCCCAGGATCAAAGTGAACCGGATTCTCGGAGAATTCACCAGGGAGCAGATCGAGGACATCTATCCAGCGCTCAGTCCGATCATGATTCGGATATTGTGCGAAGAGCTGGAACTCACGGGATATCTCAAAATGGAAAAAGGCAAAGCCACGGTCACACCGAAAGGCGAAGCCAAGCTGAAGGCTTTTGCGAAAAGCCTGACCAAACAAGAAAGGCGAGCGCTTAAGATATAGATTCTTAATTGCGGACAAGAACATGTGGGTTGGGGCTTCAGAGGCTGCCTCAATACTAGCTTTTGTTGGTTGAATTCATGCGTCGCTGAAGTATCGCGGCTCATATCGGGGTCGGGGGTCGGAATCGGGATCGAAAAAGATTAGTTCCTGCTTGCTGTGACGATTATAAAAGCCGACCCCGATTCCGATCCCGACCCAGACCCCGATCTTCCGAGTTTTGAGACCGGGTCTCCAGACCCACATGATTTGCGGGTTTATGACGACGGAAATGCGTGTAAGGAGCAGAGCTTGCTGTCGGTTTTTCACTCTGATAGTCGAAACGAAAAGCCGATGATCGATTGCGATACCGATTCCGATAGCGATACCGACATGCATATATTGGTTTTTTTTAAGTAGCGCCGGGAAACAACGAACATGAAAAAGCTTTATCGTTGCATCGTCAGCCTGCTTCTGTTTTGCAGCTTCGGATTCGGCCAGGATGTCCTGGATCTTTTTCCTGAAAACCCGGGCTCGCTGGTCTGTTGGACAGAAACCCGGACCGCTCCGCGGCCGCTTAAAATCTATTATCTGAAGGCTGCATTGAATACCTCCGGGCTGGAGGCATTTGCGCTTCCCGGAGACGATCCCGACGGTCCCGGGCCGGCAGAGAGCCAGCTGACGCCACCCCTTAACCTGTTTAAAAAATTCCATGCCCTGGCAGCCGTCAACGCCAACGCATTTGCCGGATTGCCCGGCGATACAGCCTCCAGCCAGGACTGGTTTGAGGGCCGCGCCGTTGATATTCATGGAATGGTAGTGTCCGGCAGCAAGGTCATCAGTCCGCTTGAAAACGGCCGTACTCCCTTCTGGCTCGATGCGCTGCACAAACCACATATCGGAACGCCCGCATCCACCGACATTGTGACAGAGGCCGTTGCCGATTGGTTCTCTCCGCTCCTGGCGGATACGCGCATCATCCCGGAACCTGCCGATTCCGTATTGCATCCGCGGACTGCCGTGGGATTCGATGATACGGGTGCGTGGCTTCTATTGATTGTAGTGGATGGGCGCCAGCCCGGTTTCAGCGAAGGGGTCTCGCTATACGAACTTGCACAAATCATGCAGGCACAGGGCTGCACGCAATCCATTAACCTGGACGGCGGAGGCAGCAGCATTATGCTGATCCAGGAGCCCGACAAGGATGTGCGCACGGTCAATAGCCCGTCCGGCAAGACGCACAGGCCGGTGCCGGTGATGCTGGGCATAAGAAAATCCACGCACCCCTGATGATCCAATCATTTTCAAGCTTTCGGGGTCGGTATCGGAATCGGCTTTTAGATCTGGGCATTTCGATTCCGATACCGATAGCGATACCGACCCCGATAGCCCCAGGATCACGGGATTTTGGAAACGCATCTGCTATCACTTGGCGAAAACGTTCTGCAGCGCCTTCCAGAAGCCGGGAAAGCTGACATCGGCGCACTCCGGATTATGGATGCGCGTCTCTCCCTCCGCTGCCAGCGCAGCCACCGCAAACGCCATCGCGATGCGATGATCGTTCCGCGTGATTATATCCGCACCCCGCAGTTGCTGGCCGCCGGGCATGGAAAGGCCATCGGCCGTTTCTTCCACTTCGATCCCCATGGCGCGCAGGTTCGTGACGATGGCGGAGATCCTGTCACTCTCTTTGACGCGCAGCTCATGCGCATCCGAAATTTTCAGGCCGCCGGCAGCCTGGGATCCGAGGACCGCCAGCACCGGAATCTCGTCGATCAGGTTGGCGACCTGCTCTCCACAGATAGGCGGGAGCGGCCGTTGCAGCAGTTCCGGGCTGTAGCGTACCCGCAGGTCTCCTCGAGGCTCGCCCGCAATCGCTATTTCATTCTCGACCTTCAGATCAAGACCGGCGCGCACAAGGTAATCGAGCAACTCACGGCGCCTGCCATTCAATCCTACTCCCGGCAGCGAAAGCTCGGAGTTCGGCACCAGGGCCGCAGCGACCAGGAAGAACGCCGCTCCCGACAGGTCCCCCGGGACGACCAGATGTCTCCCCTGCAATCTGGGTTCAGGATCAACTTCTATCCAGTTCCCCTGAATCCGCAGAGCGCCGCCGAATTCTTTCAGAGCGATTTCGCTATGATCCCGGGTTGGAATGGTCTCTTCGACAGTCGTCGGCTGCGGCGCCATACAGGCCGGCAAACAGAACGCACGATTTCACCTGGGCGCTGGCGACCGGAAGCGAATACCGTATCCCTTTCAAGGATCCTCCCCGGATCCGGAGCGGGGGCAACTCCCGCGCGCGCGATTCTATGGCAGCGCCCATCAGCCGGAGAGGCCGAATGATTCTTCCCATGGGTCTGTTCGACAGGGACTCGTCTCCTGTAATCGAAGACTCGAAGGGATGTCCTGCCAGAATGCCGGACAGAAGGCGAATCGTCGTGCCGGAATTGCCTGCATCCAATACTTGCTCGGGCGTTTTCAGCCCTCGCAGGCCGCGTCCCCGGATGGTTACGGTTTGGCCGCGTTCCTGCACTTCCACTCCGAGGGCTTGAAGGCATGCGAGAGTGCTGTGACAGTCGCGGCTGGCCGCGAAATTTTCAATTACCGAAGTCTCTTCCGCAATGGCAGCCAGCATGGCATAGCGATGAGAAATCGATTTGTCTCCGGGCAGCAGCACTGTACCGGAAAGTGAGGGTGCGGGGCTAAGCGTTTGGGTCATCGGGCAATCCGGATTGAGCCGGGAATTCCATCGCTGTTTTTTTCAGTTTCCTGGCCTGATCACGAAGCGCCGCGGCTTTTTCGAATTCGAATTCCTTCGCCGCTTTGCGCATCTCCTGCTCCAGGCGCTGAATTTCCAGCTCCAGTTCCTCGGCGGAATGATAGTTGTTGATCTCTTCGGCAATGGCCGGCATTTCATAATAATCCCCCTCGTAGATGCGGACCAGCTCCGGATCGAGGGGTTTGATGATGGACTGCGGGGTAATGTCGTTCTCCTCGTTATAGCGCTCCTGCTCCGCGCGCCGGCGGTTGGTTTCATCGATGGCGGCATGCATCGAGCGGGTAATCACATCGGCATAGAGAATTGCTTTGCCATTTATATGCCGCGCGGCGCGTCCGATTGTTTGAATCAGAGATGTGGTGGACCGGAGGAATCCCTCCTTGTCCGCATCCAGGATGGCCACGAGCGAAACTTCGGGCAGATCCAGTCCTTCCCTGAGAAGATTGATGCCGATGAGCGCATCGAATTCCCCCGCCCGCAGCGAGCGCAGGACTTTGATGCGATCCAGCGTTTCTATTTCCGAATGGAGGTAGCGCACTCTCAATCCAAGTTCCGTGTAGTACTCGGCAAGGTCTTCGGCCATGCGCTTGGTCAGAGTCGTAACCAGGACGCGCTCGTTGCGTTCCGCACGCTGACGGATCTCCTCCATAAGATTGTCGACCTGGCCGGTGACGGGGCGGACTTCTATTTGAGGATCGGTGAGTCCCGTCGGCCGGACCAGCTGCTCTACGATCACGCCCGCGGCCTTGGTGAATTCGTAAGGCCCGGGAGTGGCGGAGACATAGATCGCCTGATTCAATCTGTTTTCGAATTCGGTAAAATTCAGAGGACGGTTGTCCAATGCCGAAGGGAGCCGGAATCCGTACTTTACCAGGATTTCCTTGCGCGCCCGGTCGCCGAAATACATTCCGCGCACCTGCGGGATCGTGGCATGACTTTCATCCACGAACAACAGCCACCCGCGGGGGATATAGTCCAGCAGAGTCGGGGGCGGTTCCCCTGGACTCCTTCCTGTCAGATGGCGCGAATAGTTTTCGATCCCGCGGCAATATCCCAGTTCTTTCATCATCTCGAGGTCGAACATGGTCCGCTGGTGCAGCCGGCGCGCTTCCAGAAGTTTATTCTCCTGTTCCAGGCGGGTTCGGCTTTCCTCCAGCTCCGCTTTGATGCCGCCAATGGCATGCAGCAGCTGTTCCCGGGGCTGGACGTAATGGGATTTCGGATAGATGGGCATTCGGTCGTGCTTTTTCAGAATGCGTCCGGTAATCGGATCGATCTGGGCGATGGCATCGATTTCGTCGCCGAACATCTCAATGCGCACCGCATAATCCTCATAGGTCGGGAATACCTCTATGACGTCGCCCCGTGCCCGGAAGAATCCCCGCTCAAGGTCAAAGTCCTGGCGGGAAAACTGCATTTCCACCAGGCGTCTCAGGATTTCGTCGCGCTGGATGTGCTGTCCTTTTTCCAGAAAGAGAATCATCCCGTAATAGGCTTCCGGAGAACCCAAACCGTAGATGCACGAAACGCTGGCAACGACGATGCAATCCTGGCGCTCAAACAGCGACCGCGTTGCGGAGTGACGCAGCCGGTCGATCTCATCGTTGATCAGCGCGTCCTTTTCGATGTAGGTGTCCGTGGCCGCGATGTAGGCTTCCGGCTGGTAGTAGTCGTAGTAGGACACAAAATATTCGACGGCATTTTCGGGAAAGAACGATTTGAACTCGCGGTACAGCTGCGCGGCGAGAGTCTTATTGTGAGCCAATATCAGAGCGGGGCGCTGTAACGCCTCGATCGTCTTGGCCATGGTAAACGTCTTGCCGGATCCCGTGACTCCGAGCAGGACCTGGTGCTTTTCCCCCTCCTTCACGCCGCGGACCAGGCTTTCAATCGCGGCGGCCTGATTGCCGCGAGGCTGAAAGTGCGTGCTGATCTCAAATTTAGAGGAGCGGATCAGAGCTTTCCCGTAGGAAATATCCGAATATGTGAGATCTTTATCTGCGTCAGGCTTCCTGGTCATGAGTGCGCCGGGTAAAATAATTATTATACCTTTTATCTATGAGTCTTCGAGTATTGGAATCTTCAAGGTATATTTATAGGCTAGCTGGAATGAATCGAGGATGAATAGTGTTGAACGATAAGAGCCATATTCGCAATTTTTCCATCATCGCGCATATCGACCACGGCAAATCGACCCTGGCCGACCGCCTTCTGGAACGGACCGGAGCACTGACAAAGCGCGAAATGTCCAATCAGGTCCTGGACACGATGGACCTGGAACGGGAACGAGGCATTACCATAAAAGCTCATTCTGTGCGGCTGAACTACCGGGCCGAAAACGGAGAGGATTATGTCCTGAACCTGATCGACACTCCGGGCCACGTCGATTTCTCCTATGAGGTTTCCCGAAGCCTTTCCGCCTGCGAAGGGGTGCTTCTTGTGGTAGATGCCGCGCAGGGAGTTGAAGCACAAACGCTCGCCAACACCTACCTGGCGCTGGACCACCATCTCGAAATCATTCCCGTCATCAATAAAATTGATTTGCCGAGCGCGGAAATCCCGCGCATCAAGGACCAGATCGAAAACATCATCGGCCTGGACCCGAAAGACGCCATCCTTGCCAGCGCCAAAGAAGGAATCGGCATCGATGAAATTCTGGAAGCCATCGTGCACCGGCTGCCGCCGCCTGAAGGGGATTACGATCGCCCGCTGAAAGCGCTGATCTTCGATTCCTGGTTTGACTCCTATCGTGGGGTCATCGTGCTGGTGCGTGTGATCGACGGGACGCTGCACAAAGGACAACAGATCCGGATGGTCAACACCCAGCAGGTGTTTAACGTGGAACAGGTGGGAGTGATTACTCCTAAGTTTCAGGAAGTGGAAGAGCTGACGGTGGGCGAAGTGGGGTACGTCATCGCCAATATAAAGCGGGTAGCCGACAGCAAAATCGGCGACACAATTACGGCAGAAGCCCGGCAAACCCAGGAACCTTTCCCGGGATTCCAGGAAATCAAGCCGATGGTGTTTGCGGGACTGTACCCGACAAACAATGCGGATTACGAAGCGCTGCGGGACGCGCTGGGCAAACTGCAGCTGAACGACTCCGCATTTTTCTACGAGCCGGACACCTCCAGCGCCCTGGGTTTTGGATTCCGCTGCGGTTTCCTGGGTCTTCTGCACATGGAGATCGTTCAGGAACGCCTGGAGCGCGAGTTCAATCTCTCCCTCATCACGACAGCGCCGGGCGTGCGCTACCGGATCACCACCCAGGCTGGCGAGGTTATCGAAATCCACAACCCGTCGAAGCTTCCGCCAACCGGCGAAATAGCCAAATTTGAAGAGCCCATGATCACCGCGATGATTCTCACGAACGATGAATACGTCGGGCCGATTCTTAAGCTTGCGGAAGAAAAGCGCGGAGTTCAAAAGGGATTCGAATACATCACGCGGAACAGAGTTCTCATCACCTATGAACTCCCGCTGAATGAGATTGTCCTCGATTTTTACGACCGCATGAAATCGGCTTCGCGCGGATATGCGTCCCTGGATTATCGTTTTTGCGGATACAAGGAATCGCGCCTGGTCCGATTGGATATACTTGTAGCCGGAGAGCCGGTGGATGCACTCTCCCTGATTGTGCACCAGGATACGTCCGTTATTCGAGGTCGCGCGCTGGCCGCAAAGATGAAGGAGCTGATTCCGCGGCAGATGTTTGAAGTCGTGATCCAGGCGGCGATCGGCAGCAAAATCCTCGCGCGCGAAGTGGTCCGCGCCATTCGGAAGAATGTTCTGGCCAAGTGCTATGGGGGAGATATCACCAGAAAAAGAAAGCTGCTGGAAAAACAGAAAGAAGGCAAAAAGCGCATGAAGCGTGTCGGGAAAGTGGATATTCCGCAAGAGGCGTTTCTCGCCATCCTGAAAGTTGAATAGCCGCCCCGTTGCCTGTCAGCGTAAACGCTATCCATTGACAGACCGCGGACTTCTTTTTTGAGTATTTTATGGGCTTTGTGATACCGTAAGGTCATGTCGGCACAGTCGAAATTGAATCCACCCGAGATAATTCAACCAGGCCATAAAGGACGCTTTGTCTGTGGCCGATTAGAGGAACATCCCCCGGGAGAATTATAAAAAATGAAAAATATGGATTTGCGCAATCCCGAAGGCAAAGGACTCGTTGGATGCATGCTAGCGCTCGTCCTGTTCGCCGTGGCGATCTATCTGGGGATAACCCTGGGCCCGATCTACTATTCAAATTTTAACCTGGAAAACGGCGTAAAAACTACAGCCAGCCGGTCCGGCGCACGTTTCTTCAACGATGAACAGATCGTTGCCGAGATCATGGATCTGGCAAAAAGAGAAGAAATCCGGATAAAAAAAGAGGATATTTCAGTGGACCGCTTCGCCGGGCAGGTGCATATCAAAGTGACCTATTCCGTGCCTGTAAATTTTATAGTGGTCGAGCGTGATTTGACTTTTAAGATCGAGGCTTCCAGCTTTATCGGCACTCTGTAGCATCAGTCCTACCGTCAATACCGCTTGATCGTGGTCCAGTACGAGTCTACTATTTTCTCATGAAGGTCGCGTACGAAGGAACAACTCCTGAAACGCGGACACCGAAACAGCATCCGCACCGGAAAATCTTCACGACAGGATTATTCCTCGTTTTCATCATTGTTTTTTCGATTGATTGCTTTCCAAAGGAAACTCGAGTCTCCGTTTCTCCGGAGAATATCCTGAAGGCAAACGAAGCAGCCACCGAGGGGGAGAAAGCCGCTGAGCGCAAGGATTATTATGCGGCGTTGATTAAGTATCTGGAGGCGCATCGTCTCAATCCCAATAGCGAGTATTTATGCAATCGTCTGGGCATAGCGTATTCGCAGCTGAACCTGTACGGCGAAGCCATCCAGGCTTTCCGCCGCGCGATAGCGCTCAACAAGAAATATGCCTACGCTTACAACAACCTGGGATCTGTTTATTTCGCTCAGAAAATCTACAGGCAAGCCGAGAAATATTTCAAGAAAGCCATCAGTCTGAATGGGAAGGAGGCTGCTTTCCACCTGAACCTTGGATCTCTTTATCTCGAAAAAAAGAAAAGGGATCGCGCGATGGCAGAGTGGCGCAAAAGCTTCGCTCTGGATCCGGGTATTTTTACCAGGCGCAACATAGCCAACGTGTCGAGCAGCGGCCGTTCCTTAATGGAAAGATACTTCTTTTTAGCCCGCATCATGGCTGCCTCGGGAAACCTGGAAGCAGCCATCGAGAATCTAAAGCTGGCATTTAATAACGGCTTTACCAATATCGAAGAGATCAACAAGAACCCGGATTTCGACTTAATCAGAAACGACAGTCGTTTCGACCAGTTCATGCAGGACGTGGCTGTCTGGCTCAAATTCCAGCCCAAGGACGACATCCGCCCCCCCCTCCGTTAATTAGGATTCAAGGATTAAAGGATTAGAGGATTAAAGGGAAAAACCTTTTTGCCTAGGTTCTGCCCCTCTATCCCTTTAATCCTCTAATCCTCTAATCCTTTAATCCTTGAATCCTCTACTGCTAAATACAAGCCATTGCAGCGGATTGACTCATATGCCCCTATCTGTTAGATTACGTTACTTATATCCTCCGGAGACTATCTCCAATGTTCAGCGCGATTATCACGAAAATATTTGGCAGCAAAAACGATCGGGATCTCAAACTGATTTATCCTATCGTGCAGCAAATCAACGATCTGGAACCGGAGATGGCACGCCGTTCCGATGTCGAACTGGCGGAACTGACTCCAAAATTCCGCGACCGCCTCACCGCCGGGGAAACCCTGGACGACATTCTTCCTGAAGCATTTGCAGCCGTGCGGGAAGTTGGCAAGCGAACCCTGAACATGCGCCATTTCGACGTTCAGCTCATAGGCGGCATCATTTTGCACCGGGGACGCATCTCGGAAATGAAAACCGGTGAAGGAAAAACGCTGGTCGCCACTTTGCCTGCGTACCTAAACGCACTGGAAGGCAAGGGCGTTCACATCGTCACAGTCAACGATTATCTGGCCGGACGCGATGCCGAATGGATGGGCAAAATCTTTCGGGCGCTCGGCTTGACCGTCAATTGCATCCAGCATCCCTTGACCGACGAGGAACGCAAGATCGCCTATGCCGCGGACATTACCTACGGCACCAACAATGAATTTGGATTCGACTACCTCCGGGACAACATGAAGTATGATCTGGCGGATTGCGTCCAGCGAGGATTCAACTTTGCGATCGTCGACGAGGTCGACTCCATCCTCATCGACGAAGCCAGAACTCCTTTGATCATTTCGGGACCCACGGAAGAATCCACAGACAAGTATTTCAAAGTGGACCGTATCGTGCCGAGGCTGCGACGGGATATCGATTTCCAGATCGACGAAAAAGCCCGAACCGTGAACCTGACCGAGGAAGGAGTGGAAAAAGCCGAAAAGCTCCTCGGGGTCGGCAACCTGTTCGAGCCTCAAAACATGGATTGGGTGCACCATACGTATCAAGCTTTGAAAGCCCACCTGCTCTTTAAAAGAGACGTCGACTACATGGTCAAGGATAGCGAAGTGGTCATTGTCGACGAGTTCACCGGCAGGCTGATGCCGGGACGGCGTTACAGCGACGGGCTGCACCAGGCACTCGAAGCCAAAGAAAACGTCAAAATCGAAAGAGAAAACCAGACCCTGGCGACCATCACGTTTCAGAACTACTTCCGCATGTATAAAAAACTGGCCGGCATGACGGGAACCGCCGAGACCGAAGCGGAAGAGTTCTATAAAATTTATAAGCTGGAAGTAAATGTCATCCCGACCAACCGATCCCTCATCCGCACGGAATTTCCGGACATCATCTACCGGACCGAGCGTGAGAAGTACCAGGCCGTCGTCAATGAAATCAAAGATCTCTACGACAAGGGCCGGCCCGTTCTGGTGGGCACTATTTCCATCGAGAAATCGGAAAAGCTGAGTGCGCAGCTCCGGAAACAGGGCGTTCCTCACGTAGTTTTGAACGCCAAGTACCACGCCAAAGAAGCGGAAATCGTCGCACAGGCCGGACGCAAAAAAGCTGTGACCATCGCGACCAACATGGCGGGACGCGGCACAGACATTCTGCTGGGCGGCAATCCGGAATTCCTGACGCTGCAAAGCCTGCGCGAGAAGGGTCTGGATGCCTCAACCATGCCAAAAGAAGATTATGAGCGCATCCATAAGCACTGGATAGAAGTTTGTCCCAGGGAACACGACGAGGTTGTGGCCATGGGAGGACTGCATATCCTCGGCACGGAGCGGCATGAAGCGCGCCGCATCGACAACCAGTTGCGCGGACGTTCCGGCCGCCAGGGCGATCCCGGTTCCTCCAGGTTCTATCTTTCCCTGGAAGACGATCTCATGAGAATCTTTGCCAGCGATCGCATTTCGGGAATCATGCAATCACTGGGAATGGATGAAGACGTTCCGATCGAGAGCAAGCTCATCACGCGCCAGATCGAAAGAGCTCAGAAGCAGGTTGAAGCCCGGAATTTCGAAATCCGGAAACACCTGCTGGAATATGATGACGTAATGAACAAGCAGCGTGAGGCCATCTACGCTATCAGACGGGACCTTCTCGAAGGCGCGGATCAAAGGGAATATATCCTCGAACTCGCAAACGATATCCTGACGGATATGATGGACAAATACACTCCGCGGGAAAAATCGCCGGACACCTGGGATCTGGACGGACTGCGGGTCAGCCTGGGCAATCAGTTCGGCATCGATATGGCGCAGCTTGGTTTCAATGCGCAGGACGTAACGTACGCCGAGCTGGGAGAAAAGCTGCCCGAAAAGGTTCGGTCGCTTTATGAAGACAAAGAAAAAAGGCTCGGAACCGAATACATCCGCTTTCAAGAACGCATGATCATGCTGCAGGTTCTGGACATGCAGTGGAAAGACCATTTGTATTCCCTGGATCATTTGAAAGAAGGCATTGGGCTTCGCGGATACGGACAACGGGATCCTCTCATCGAGTATAAAAAAGAAAGCTTCAGTATGTTTGAGGAACTGCGGGGCCGGATGGAGGAAGAAACAATTCGCTTCCTCTACCTCTTCGAGCCCATAAGCAGCGAAGAACAGGATGCCCGTGAACGGGAGCGAGAAGAAGCACGCCGCAAAACCCAGAGAGAACAAAACCTCGTCTACAGCGCCGGAGATTCCACTCCAGTGGCTGCAAAACGGGAACAGGCTAAAGCCGGCAGAAACGAGCCCTGCCCCTGCGGAAGTGGCCTGAAGTTTAAGAAGTGTCACGGGAAGTAGTAGGATTCAGAGGATCAAAGGATTAAAGGATTAGAGGGGTAAAGATAAAAAGGGGCAAGGGCGCAGATTAAAGGGAAAATCAGATCACGTGCCTCTTTATCCCTTTAATCCTTTACCCTTTAATCCTTGAATCCTTGAATCCTTTGATCCTTACAAGCAATAGGTTACTTACAACGAGTGGGGAGCCGCATATGGTCAGAGACGCGAATATCAGAGAAGCCCTTACTTTCGACGATGTCCTGTTGGAGCCTGCCAAGAGTGATTTGCTCCCATCCGAAGTTGAAATCACGACCCGGCTTACCAGAAATATTCCTTTGAACATTCCTCTTCTGAGTGCCGCAATGGATACAGTAACAGATTCTCGCATGGCTATTGCGATGGCGCAGCAGGGCGGGATGGGTGTTATCCACAAAAACATGACCATTGAAGGTCAGGCGGATGAAGTAGACCGTGTCAAAAGATCGGAGAGCGGCATGATCGTGAATCCGATCACAATGTCTCCTGACCAGAGAATCCATGAAGCAATGGCGGTCATGAAGAGATACAAAATCTCGGGCCTGCCCATTACATCCAATGGCAAGCTGGTCGGAATCCTGACGAATCGCGATCTCCGGTTTGAAACGCGCTTGAACATCAAAATATCGGAATTGATGACAAAGGAAAACCTCATCACCGTTCCGGTAGGGACCACCCTGGAAGAAGCCGAAAGCATTCTCCACCGCCACCGCGTGGAAAAACTCCCTGTAGTGGACGGCAAATACCGGCTCAAGGGCTTAATCACTGTTAAGGACATTCAGAAAAAGATCGCATACCCGAACGCATGCAAGGACAAGTTGGGACGCCTTCGCGTCGGCGCCGGCATCGGGGCCACAGGCGACTATCTCGACAGGGCGGCAGCACTTGTCAAAGCCGGAGCGGATGTCCTGGTGATCGATACGGCTCACGGGCATTCGAGCCGGGTTATTGAGGCAGTGAAACAAGTCAAACACCGGTTCCCCGAGATTGACCTGATCGCCGGAAACGTCGCCACGGAAGAGGGTTCTCTGGCACTGGCCAAAGCCGGCGTGGATGCCATAAAAGTAGGCATGGGCCCTGGATCCATCTGCACAACGAGAGTTGTGAGCGGCGCGGGAGTTCCGCAGATCACCGCTATTATGGACTGTTCCAGTGTAGCCCACCGAATGGGCATCCCGATCATCGCGGACGGAGGGATCAAGTTTTCGGGGGATATCGCCAAAGCCCTTGCGGCTGGTGGAGATTCCGTCATGATCGGATCGCTTTTCGCCGGAACGGACGAAAGCCCCGGAGAAACGATCCTGTACCAGAACCGCAGCTACAAAGTGTACCGGGGAATGGGTTCTTTGGAAGCCATGAAAGCGGGTAGTCGCGACCGGTATGGCCAGGAAGGCGCGTTCTATGAAGGGAAACTGGTCCCCGAGGGCGTCGAAGGAATGGTCCCCTACAAAGGTAGTGTTGAGGTAATGATTCCGCAGATGACCGGAGGCCTTCGAGCCGGCATGGGTTATTGCGGATGTCGAAATATCGAAGAATTGCAAACCCGCTCCCGCTTTTTACGTATTACTTCCTTCGGGCTCAAAGAAAGCCATGTTCACGACGTTCTTGTCACGAAAGAGGCCCCCAATTATAGGACGGAACTTTAGGAACCATGACGAATTACGAATTACAGCATACGGTGCCTTAGCGGTTACGCTGCGGGATAATAGAGAATCGGGGATTCAATTCGTAATTCGTCATTCGTAGCTGGTAATTTTTTTTATATCCTCAAGCGCCATAAAGAAATACGGGCACATTTTTTGGGAATTGGATATAATGAATTTGGACCCTCATCCACAAGCATAAGGGCACAGAAGCATTTCCAAATGCTCGGCCTTGCGCGCAAAACTCGATGACGTGCGATAAACGCAAAAGCGTCTTTAACTCTGGTATTTGGATGAATCCGGTCGCCGAAACGACCGATTAAGGAAAATACAACAGAGGAACAAAATAATTGAGCATTAAAATCGAATCGTTCAAATCGAAGAAACTTATCGGGCAGGTCTTCCTGGAACGCGGTCTGATCGATGAGGAAGAACTGCGGACGGCTCTTAACCTTCAGCTGGAGTCCCGCGAAAAGCTCGGCAAGCTTCTCGTAGACCTCGGGTATATATCCGAAAGGGATTGCCTGGCAATAGTGTCCGAGCAGCTCGGTATACCCGCAGTTTCCGCCGCAGACTTTCCACCGGTTCCGGTAATCGAAAATGTCCTCACTTTCCGGTTCATGAAGCAGTGCAAATTTGTCCCTGTCGCTTTGCGCAACGATGTGCTCACACTTGCCATGACCGACCCTTTGGATAACGCGACACTGGACTCGGTCAGGCAATCAACAGGATATGAGGTAAAAGCCGTCCTGGGTGCCGAAAGCGAAATCATGGATGTCCTGGAAAGATTTTATGGTTCGGCTGCCAGTTCGCTGGGACGAATCATCGAAGGCATTGATGAAGGAAGCCTCGAAAATCTATCGGATGAAATAGAGGATATTGAGCAATTAAAGGACCTGGCGTCCGAAGCCCCCGTTATCCGGTTGGTAAACCTCCTGATTTCCAAAGCAATCGAGAGTCGTGCCAGCGATATCCACGTTGAGCCCTTTGAGAAGGACCTGAAGATCCGCTACAGGATTGACGGCCTCCTTCACAATGTCGAGTCTCCACCCAAGAAGCTCAAGGCAGCCCTCATAAGCCGCATAAAGATCATGGCCAAGCTGAATATTGCGGAGCGGCGCCTGCCTCAGGACGGAAGAATAAAACTCAAAGTCCTCGGGAAAGATGTAGATTTGCGCGTTTCCACGCTCCCGACCCTGTACGGCGAAAGTGTCGTCATGCGCATTCTCGACAAAAGCAATACAAACCTCTACGACATTCGTAAGCTTGGTTTTCCCGAGGATTCGCTGCGTGAATTCGAATCCATGATCCACCGTCCTCATGGAATATTTCTGGTCACAGGCCCGACGGGCAGTGGAAAAACCACAACGCTGTACAGTGCTCTTAGCACAATCAATCTGCCTGACAAAAAAATCATTACCATCGAGGATCCTATCGAATATCAGATCGACGGCGTAAACCAGATTCACGTGAATCCACAGATCGGGTTGACCTTTGCATCCGGTCTGCGTCATATCGTGCGCCAGGATCCGGACGTCATCATGGTCGGAGAGATTCGCGATCTGGAAACGGCTGAAATTGCGATTCGCGCCGCACTGACTGGCCATCTCGTTTTTTCGACCCTGCATACCAACGATGCGCCCAGCGCTATTACCCGGCTGATCGACATGGGCGTAGAGGACTATCTCATCGCATCATCCCTGCTTGGTGTGCTGGCGCAGCGCCTGCTGCGAGTCAACTGTCCGTACTGCAAGGTGGAAGTGCATCCTGTACCGGAAATGCTGGATGAGATAGGATTCAGACGCGGCGATCCCAGGAACGGACCGGATCGTTTTTATGAAGGACGTGGCTGCGGATACTGCAGCAACACCGGGTTCACGGGTCGAGTCGGTATTTATGAACTCATGCCAATCAATGACGATATCCGCAAACTGATCGTGGCCAAAGCAGACTCGAACCTGATCCGGAAGAAAGCTCTCGAAAATGGCATGCGTCCTCTCCAGGATGACGGCTGGCTCAAGATCCGCCAGGGGATGTCGAGCATCGCCGAGGTTCTGCGCGTCACGCAGGAATCGGAACGTTGATTTAGCTGCCTGTTTTCAAGGATGCAGACGAATTTATGACAGCGTATAGCTACAGGGCAAGCACGGCGGAGGGGAAGATAGTCGAAGGAACCATGGAAGCTTCGGATGACGGAACGGTGTCGTTGAAGCTCCAGGAAATGGGACTCATCCCTGTACGGATAGGGTCCGCCGCTCGCCAGACTATTTTTTCGCGTGAAATAGAATGGCCCTGGAAGAGTAAAAAGGTTCGACGTAAAGACGTACTGGTTTTTACGCAGGAGCTTCACACTCTCGTGCATGCCGGATTCCCTCTGGATCGAAGCCTCGCCGTTCTCAGGCAACTGGCCGAAAGCAAGGAAATGGCCGAGGTGCTCCAGGGAGTGTTGAAGGAAGTCAAAGGAGGCAAGTCCTTTTCCGAAGCCCTGGGGAAATACCCCGATGTTTTCCCCAGAGTCTACATCAACATGATACGGGCGGGAGAAGCCGGGGGCGCCCTCGAAGAAATACTCGGGCGGCTCTCCACCTACCTCGTTAGCAGCGATGATCTGCGATCCTACATCATTGGCGCCCTGATATACCCGGTACTGCTTTCCACCGTTGCTGTCGCCAGTGTGATTATCCTTACGATATTTGTGGTTCCAAGATTCACTTCGATTTTTCAGGATATGGGCGTGTCGCTCCCGCTGCCAATGGCTATCCTTAAAGGTTTGAGCGATTTCCTGACCCGGTTCTGGTGGCTTGTCCTGGCGATGATTTTCATCGTGGGTTTCTATTTCAAGCGCTTCCGACAAAGCACCGAAGGCCGTATGAAATGGGACCGCTGGCTGCTGCGCGTCCCGCTCGTGGGCGTTGTTTTGCGCAAAATGGAGGTGGCTCGTTTCGCCAGATCGCTGGGCACGTTGCTCCATGGAGGCGTGCCGCTCCTTCAGGCAATGACCATTGTGCGCGAGGTGCTCGGGAACCAGAGCATTGCCGAAGCCGTGGAACCCATCCGGAACGGCATCAAAAAGGGAGAAGGAATCTCTCAGCCAATGAAGCAAAGCGGCGTGTTTCCGCCCTTGGCAATGCATTTGATAGAGGTCGGAGAGGAATCCGGGAAACTGGACAGCATGCTGAATCAGGTAGCCGATGTTTATGACGTCGAAGTCCGGAACAGCATAAAAAACCTCATCGCATTTTTTGAGCCGGCGCTCATTCTGCTGATGGGGATTATGATCGGCACCATTGTAGTTTCCATGATGATGGCGATTTTCAGCATCAATGATATACCGCTATAGGAAATTACGAATTGACGAATTTTGAATAGCGGGAAGGGGCTGGTAGGAGGAAGGAATGTTCATGAAAAATGAGGGCGGCCGATCGGAAAAGGGATTTACGCTTATTGAACTCATTGTCGTGCTGGTAATTCTTGTTCTCCTGGCCGCGGTCGTGGCACCCAAGGTTTTCAACAAGCTGGCGAAGGGAAAGGACCAGATCGCGAAGATACAGATAACGGAAATTGAAGGCGCTATACAGCTCTTTTCCTTCGACATGGGACGCAATCCGACTACGGCTGAAGGCTTGGAGTCCCTGGTGCGGAATCCGGGAAATAACGATTCCTGGAAGGGCCCCTATCTCGCGAAGGCTCTTCCGCAAGACCCCTGGGGCAGGCCATACGCATATCGCTGTCCCGGAAATAACGGTGACTATGATCATCCTCTCTTTCGGCGCAGACGGCACCGAGGGGAATGAAGATGATATCTGCAGCTGGAAGTGAGTTTCTATGAACCGCGCAACGGACCAGGGATTCACATTGTTGGAGCTGTTGATTGTTGTCCTTGTGGTCGTACTGGTCCTGGCGGTTTCTTATCCGGCGCTGTCGCGGAGTTCCTCATCCCTTCACTTGCGCACTACGGGCCGCGATGTTCTCAATATATTCCGCTACGCGCGGGAGAAGGCGGTTACGGAACAGTTCGGTATGCGGGTAACGGTGGACCGGGAAAAACAAAGGATGGTCGTTTCGGACGATCTGGAAGACGGCGGCCGGTCCTACCTGATGCCGAAGGATGTAAAAATCAGCCGCCTGGTCCTGGGAGGTAAGGAAGTAACCGAAGCATCCATGCTCATTCGCTTTCTTCCCAACGGGGGCTCGGATAGTGGAGAAGTGCTTTTGAAATCGGAGGCCGGCTCGTTTCTCAGGGTCATATCCGATCCGTTAACGGGCGGAGCCCGAATCGAATCCGGCCAGGGAGATAATCTGCCGTGAACGCAATCCTTCATGGATTCAGGCGCATTTTGCCCCGGTTGCTCCGGCAAAAAGGTGAATTGCATTCATCGCACGGCTTCACTCTCCTCGAAGTATTGGTGGCACTCACGGTTCTGGCTATCGGAGTCGCTCTGGTGCTGTCGCTGATTTCAGGATCCCTGGGCAACATACGAAAGGTACAGCTGCGGACACGATCGGTCGAGCACGCACAGGAAGTGATGGAGACGGCGCTGCTGGACAAATCCATCCAGCAGGCCACTGAATTTTCGGGAGGCTTTGAGGACGGCAGCCGTTGGACGGTGCACGTGGAGGAATACGAAATGCCGGTTCCGCCGCAATCGCAGCCGCGAGATCTGCCTCAGAATATGCCGGTAAAGCTTCTTTCGTTCGCCGTCGAGATGTTCGGCCCCGATTCAAGAGCTCCGGACTTTCGCCTGCATACGCTGAAGCTCGTGAATAAAGCTGCGCAGGACTCTCTGATGAGGGTGCCGCAATGATTCCTGAGCGGAAATATCGTTTCGCGCAATCCGAAGCAGGGTTCACGCTGCTGGAAATGCTTATTGCCGTGACTCTCGTTGCGATGATGGCGGTTAGCTTGTGGGCGGTTTTCCGGACCAGCCTCCGCTCGTGGTCCCGGGGTACGGAATTCATTGATGTCAACCAACGTCATCGAAGCGTTCTGGATCTGGTGCGAAAACAAATAGCCTCTACTTTTGGCTTATATGTGCAAGCGGACCTGCAGCTGGGTTTGCCATCGACTCTGTATTTCAGCGGCACGGAAAACAGCCTTCGTTTCGTGAGCTTGAACTCTATGCGCTTTCACGAAAGTCCCGGGCTCACGCTCGTAATATATGAGGTCGTACAGGATGCCAATGGCGATTTTTCGCTGGTAGAAAGAGAGGCCCGTTATCTCGGACAGATATCCGATCAGGAAGCGGCTGCAAGCCAAGCCAAGCCAACACCCATATTCGATAATCTGTCGAGCTGTATCTTCAAGTACTTTGATGCGGGGGATTCCGAGACTTCATCTGAATGGGTCGGGGACTGGAACGGAGAACAACTCGGACGGCTGCCCAAAGCGGTCTCAATCAGCATGATATCGCGAGATCCTAAAGGAAATGCATTAAGCCGGTATATGGTCGTGCCGCTCCAAGCGGAAGCAAATGATCTCAGGATGAACTTCATCAATCCGTTCGGCAGAAGAAGGGCGGTGGTGCAGTGATAGTCGACAGTCGGCAGTCAGCAGTCGGTAGTCAGCAGTCAGCAGTCGTAGTCGACTGCAGGCTATCAGCTGTCAGCCGTCAGCTGTCAGCGTAAACCGAACACAGATCACTGCAACGACTGCCGACTAACGACTAATAGCGGCATTATCCTGATCGCTCTCCTATGGATATTGATTGCGCTTTCCGGCATCGCGCTGAGCTTTTCGAGGGAGAGCTACGTGGAAGTTGCCGCGGCGCGCAATGCGCAATCCCTGGAGGATTCCTATTTTGTGGCGCGGGCTGGAATTGCGACAACCGTATATCAGTTGTTGGCGAAGCAGATAACACCTTCCGTTACACGCGCCCAGCTCAAGGAAACTCCGGACCCCATCGATCTCGGACTTGTGACCGGCAATTTCGGGGGCGGAGCGTATCGGGTGAATATCCAGGATGAATCGGGGAAGATCAATCTGAATACCGTTTCAGCAGAGCAGCTGCTTGCCCTTGCCGAAGCCGCCGGAATCCCGAAGGGGGATGCCGACATTATTGCGGATTCCATTCTGGATTGGCGTGATTCCGACAAACTGTTTCGTTTGAACGGGGCCGAGGACGATTACTACCAGACTCTGAATCCGCCGTATAAAGCCAAAAATGGCAGATTCGATACCGTTGAAGAGCTGCTGCTGGTCAAAGGCATCACGCCGGTTTACTTCTACGGTTACCCGGAGCGGACGGTCGGCGGATCTGTCGTTTACAAATACGGCCTCTCCCGCTATTTCACCGTCTACTCGAACAGGAACCAGATCAACGTCAACTTCGCTCCTCTTCCTGTTCTCCTGTCGGTTCCGGGGATGCCGGCTCAGGCGGCCCAGATGATCTACGAACGGCGCCTTGCCAAACCGTTCAAGAACACGTCGGAGATCACCCGTGAGATCCCGATAAACCTCGGCACGCAGACAATGCCTTTGCTCACCACAGAACCGACCAATATATTTACGCTCACCGCTTCGGCACACGCCGAGCGTTCCAAGGCGAAACGCGTCATTCGCACCGTAATCAGTCTCCAGCGCGGCAGCGACAACGCTCCCTATCAAACCCTGTACTGGAATGAAAATGTTCCCGATTATGAAGGCGTCACGCCATGATTTATTTAAAGACTAGTGTTGGAATCGAGCTGCGAGGGGAGGATATGCTGATCGCCTCGCTTCAGGGCAATTTCTCCAGCGGCGTATTTACGCATTTCAAGCGCATCGCAAATTACGGGCAGCGGGACAAGGAGAGCCTGCGGCAGGAAGTCCTGAACTTTTTCAAATCAACCGGATTGAGCAGGGACAATGTCGTTTTGGGAATACCACGCAAAGACATTGTTCTGCGGTACCTCGATCTGCCTTCCGAAGTCGCGGACAATCTCAAGCAGGTCATCCAATATCAGGTCCAGTCCTTTGAGCCGACCGAAGAGGACAAATACTATTACGATTATTCCCGGCTCAACGGAGCCGGCACGTCCAAAAGGCTTTCCATCCTGCTTGCGATGGTGAAGAAATCGACGCTGGATGACTACCTCCGCCTGTTGCGCGGATTAGGGATCCGACCGGTTGCCGTCGCCGGAAGCTCGATGGGGCTGGCGAATATTTTTCTGCAAAATCGCAAAGACCTGCAGGATAGCACGTGTGTTCTCGCCGATTTGAAACCTTCATCGATCGAAATCCTGGCCCTGAGCCGCGGGGCTTTCGCGTATTCCCGGGAAGTTCCCAGGGAAGGCGATCAAAACTGGAAAGATCTTCTGCTGCGCGAAGTCGATGAAGCGATCTCCAAAATCCGACTTGCTCCCGACAGCAGCCTGGAGCAGCTTGTTCTGACAGGCGAATCCTCGGAATCCGCGTACGCTGAAATAAAAGCCGCCATCCCTGACTGCAAGTTGATGAAAGCTTTTATCCCGGGGGAAGTGCCGGGAGAGAACAAAGTGTATGTTCAGGAAGCAGCTTCCACGCTTGGCCTGGCCTATACAGGCATGGTACGGAATCCTTCCGTTACAGTGAACCTTCTGCCGGATACTCTCAGAATCCGCCAGACTCGCTGGGCATATGTGCCCGCCGCTATTCTGGGTCTGGCCGTCCTGGCATTGCTCGTCGCACTCGGTTTTCATCGGACAATCCAGAATCGCATACTTCTGCGTGATCTTGACCGGCAAATCCTTTCGCTTAAAGCTCCCGTCGAAAAAGCTCAAGCCCGTCGCAACCAGGCGGATGCGCTGGAGAAGAGAACCCGGTCTATCGAGGAGCTGCTGCGCAGCAAGGATATGAATCTTGAGATTCTGCGCGAATTGACAACGATTCTTCCGCCGGACACGTATTTAAACACCTATTCCAACAGGGACGGGAGTATCACGATTGGAGGCTTTAGCGGTTCGCCCTACGATCTGATGCCGAAGCTGGAGAAATCGCCACTTTTAAAGGACGTCGTTCAAAGAGGGTCCATTCTCAGGGATACCCAAACCGGCAAGGACCGTTTTAGTTTCGAGATGAAATTGGAGAAATAAGCTGTGAAACTGACTGTCAGAGAAAAAAGAGTCATTGGGTTCGGCGCCTGCGTCGTCGCCGCCGTATTGATCTTTTTCGCGATCACTCTCCTGCTGCCGAACAGCGAGAAGCTGTCCCAAGAAGTGGATCTCAAAAAACGGATACTGCTCAAGCACCGCGAGACTTTGAGCCGTGAAGCGATTTATAAAACGCGCCTGGAACAACTCAACGGACATATCGAAACATACAGGGCTCGGCTGTTGCCTGGAGACAATCCCAATGTCGCGGCAGCGGCGTTGCAGACGATTCTCAAGAATTTCGCGGATCAAAGCGGCGTGGAAATCACGATGAAAAACATTTTGCCGGAAAAGAAGACTCAGGATTCGCTGACAAAAGTCTCTGTTAAAATCGACACTAACTGTAATCTGGAACAATTGGTGCAGTTTATTGCCACCATCGAAAACTACGAAAAGTTTCTGAGAATCGATGATTGCACGATCAGCGGCTTCAGGGTACAAAGAAGGTTCGAGATCCGCCCCAGCCTGACGATCGCGGGCTATATCAGTACGCGGGAAGCAAAGTCTTAAACGGAAACGAGGCGGCGCAGACGGGCATTGGGCCCGCGCCGGATAAAGAAGGTCTGTATGACTAAAAAATGGATTGCAATCACCCTGCTGCTGTTTGTCGCTACCGGCTTGCTGGGGTGGCAGCTCTATGTTTCGGTGCAGCGGTTCAACGCCGAAAATGACCTGTCCAAGATACAGCCGGTCCGGGACATAAAACAAAAAATAGTCCAGGATAAATCCCTGCCGCGATCGGCTCCGTCCGTCAATCGCACGCCCGCAGAGTTTGCCGTGGTCCCGGAGAGCAATGTTTTTTCTGAATCCCGAACGAGAGAGGACAAGACCGATGGCGCCGCTTCCCTGGAACCGCCGCCGCTCACGCAAAAACCTATTCTTGTAGGGGTGAGCATCGTGGACAACCAGAAAAGGGCTTCCATCATTGATCCCTCGAATTCTGCTCAGGGACGAAACCGGCGGTCACAGATTAAACGGATCGGGGATGTCTACCGGGGATATACCATCACCGAGATCTCCCCGAACAGAATTGTACTGGAGAGCGGCGCGCGCAAGGAAATCATACCGTTGCACGAAGGTTCCAAGAGGCAGCAGGGGGGGAAAACGCCCATTCTGTCCACTCGCGTCGTTTCCATCGGCGGAGGAACCGTCACGGGGGGCATGCCGGTTACGATTGTAGGCGCAAGTCCCGTTTCCGGGCGGGCAGCGACCGCGCCGGGATCCGCGCCGACCTCGGCCAACATAGCTCAGCCTGTGGTGGGAGGTTTGCCGGGTGCTGTGCCGCAGCGCACGACGCCAACAAACGTGACGCCGACGCCGCCGACGCAGGTCATTCCGACCACGGAGACAGATGCGCAGGGAAGGCGCATTATTCGGACGCCTTTTGGCAATATAGTGCGGCCGAACCGGGAATAGGTGCAGGCTAAGGAGAAAGTCATATGAGCATCAAGAGATTGTGGAACGCAATAATCGTTATCGGGTTCATGGTGTTAACGGGCGGTTTGTCCTCCGCCACGTGGACGCCCCAGGAACCATCACGGCCTCCGGCTCCGGAAGAGGAAAGAAAACGGATGCTGGATCGCCTGTCGAAGCAGCGGCAGGACATCCAGCAGGGCGCCAGGCCGCCATCGAATCCTTCCGCTGCGCCGTCAGTCCCCGCTCCCAGCGCGCCGATACCTCCCGCCGCTGATGCGGTTCAGAGAGAAGGCGGGAAGGTGCAGATCAATTATGAAAACGCGGATCTCTACGACTTCATCAGCGAGATTTCGAACATGCTCGGACTGACTCCGCTCATAGTCGACTCGGAAGTGAAAGGGAGCGTCAATATCATAAGCACCGGCCCCATGGCGAAAGCGGATGTCCTGCCGCTTTTCAACCTGATACTCAAAAACAACAATGCGGCCCTGGTCAAACAGGGCGACGTGTATCAGATTGTTCCGATTTCCTCCGCCTTGAAAAAAGGAGTCGAAGTGATCGAGCTCCCGACATCGACGCCCGACAATTCTCGCGATTCCCAGAAAGCGCCGGCCGCACCGTCGGGACCCGTACAGCCTGCAATCCAGAAAACGCCGGCCGCAGCGGCGCAGGGGAAAGAGTCTTCCAAAACTCCCAAACTGGCGACCCACGTGATCCGCGTTGAGTTCGTTCCAGTGAAGGACCTGATCGAACCGGTCAAGCTGTTCATGACGGAAGGCGGAGTCATCATGCCCTATGAACGGCTGAACATGCTGATCATTACAGACTACACGGACAATGCCGCCAGAGTGCTGGATATTATTCGCATGCTGGACAACAGCTACCTCGACCCGAATCTCGTCGAGCTGATCAAGATCAAAAACAACGCTTCCGCGGACGTCGCCGAAGATCTGAAAAAAATCTTCGGATCCGGGACCAAGGATTCCGCAACAGGAATTTCGTTTGTTTCTCTGGATCGTTTAAACGCCATTTTTGTGGTGGCCGGCTCAAACCGAGGCCTCGAAGAAATGAGGCATTGGATCGCAGAGCTCGATGCGGAATCGGGCAGGAATTTTCAGACCTATGTTTATGTGGTTGAAAACTCAACGGCGTCCAACATCGCTATGATGCTCTCAGCTTTCTATGGCGGAGAGGAAACCGCTACTTACGATTCAAACGCTGCGGGAAGCGCCAACGCTGGCGGCGCTAGCGGTACCCGAAGTACGCAACCTGGATCTTTCGGGAATTCAGGAATAAATCGCAGCAGCACCAGCCAGTCCAGAACCTCAAGTACTTTGGCGAATCAATCCTACAATCAAGGCGATCAATCCTATAATTCCGGACAAAATGGCGGCGGGTATATGAACGGCGGCCCCTTTGGTTCCAGCCAGCGCCTGGGCCCGCAGCTGAATCCATCACGCACCATTACGTCACAGATACTGCGGGGAGGGGAATTCACCGGATTGAAGGATACGGTGCGGCTGGTCGTGGATGATGTAAATAATTCACTGATCATCCAGGCCACTTCCGTCGACTACGCCTACATTCTGGAAACCATTAAAAAAATGGACATCCTGCCCAGACAGGCAAGGATAGATGCGCAAGTTTTTGAAGTGGAGCTCAATGACACTCTGAGGTTCGGTGTGAATGCGTGGCTTCAGGCAAGAGGCGAGACCGCCAATGGACCGGCGCTCACAACCGGATCCCTGGTGAGCGGACTTCTATCGGCCCATACGTTCGCCTTTGTCGGCGATGCGCGGCAGATAATGGTGCAGATTGAAGCCTTGAAAAATAATACAAACGTAAAAATTCTGGAGTCTCCATCCATCCTTGCCCTGGACGGCACGATGGCGAGCTTTAATGTCGGCGTTGAATATCCGTATTCGAGTGGAAGTTATATCTCAGCCGTCGGCGGCAGCACATCTAATGTGCAGTACCGGGAAACGGGCGTCACGCTTATGGTTCTGCCCCGCATCTCGGCATCCGGCACCGTAACCATGGATATCACGCAGGAGGTCAGCAGCGCCGGTGCTTCCGTTCAGGTAGGCACCGAGGAAAGTGCTCCCACTTTTCCCAAAGCTACCGTTACCAACACCTTTTATGTCAAAGATGGAGAGACAGTCGCAATTGCCGGGCTGATTCGTGATACGAAGAGTAATGGCCGCAGAGGCATTCCTTTTCTATCGGAGATTCCCATATTGGGAAGCCTGTTCGGCGTGACAGAAAATAAATCGAATCGAACAGAGTTGATTGTCCTGATCACGCCTCACGTCATCCAGTCTCACGAAAAATTGCAGGAAATGAGCCAGGAATTGAAGGACTCGCTCCGGAACGTCCGCACGATGGTGAATGACACAAACAAGGAGCGAGCAGAGGACATTCAGGACGCCCAGAAGGACAGAGACAAGGTGGAACAGAAGCTTTCAAAAGAAGAGCAGAAACAGAAGGATAAGGAACAGAAAAAAGAAGAAAAGAAGAAATCCAAAAATCAGAAATAAAAAAATGGTGTCAGGCACCTATTGCTACGCAATTGGTGCCTGACACCATTTTTTTACGGAAGACTGAATTTGGCGCGCGACAGGAATTCGCCGCCGCCCGGACGTCCCATGACTTTGCTTTCCCGGGCTATAACCTTTCCGCGCTGCAGTACCAGCCACGTTGCGCCGCGCACCTTCATTCCCTCATACGGAGTGTAATCCGATCGAGACAAGGCGATGGCCTTCGAAAGCGTTATTTCGGCTTTCGGATCGAAGATGATCATATCCGCATCGCTGCCCACCGCCAGCGTCCCCTTCCGAGGAAAGAGTCCGAAGAGCTTGGCCGGAGTCGCGCTCACCAGGTCTACAAGCCGGTTCGCGGAGATTTTTCCCGCATGCACGCCTTTGGAGCAGATCGCTGAAATGCGTTCCTGAATTCCCGGAAACCCGCGGGGCGCCAGGGTGAAGTTTTCAATTCCAAGATCCTTCTGTCCCGCATAACTGAAGGCTCGATGGTCGCTGCCCACCGTCTGGATATCCCCGCTCGCGATTGCCTTCCACAAAATGTCCCCATGCCAGCAGGAACGCAGCGGCGGAGCGCAATAATATTTAATGCCCTCGGGTTCCTCATACCGGTCACCCGAAATCGTCAGGTAATGGCTGCACGTTTCTGCATACACCACGAGTCCGCGATCTCTCGCCGCCTTGACTTTTTCGACCGCATGCGCCGATGAAACGCTGGTCAGATAGATCGGCGCTTTGGCCATTTCGGCCAGGCTGATGACGCGGGCGGTTGCCTGAGCTTCCACTTCGGGCGGCCGGGCTGCGGGAATGAATTTCGCCGACGTTTTGCCTTCAGCCGCCAGCCGGCGGAGGAAAAGATTAATGATCTCCCCGTTTTCCGCATGGATGCAGGCGAGCGCGCCGGCACTGCCGGTGCACTGCAGGAACTCAATTAATTCCGCGTCGTTGATGTGCCGTTCACCGTGGCCGTCGAGACTGACATGAAAACTGCTCACTCCCGCTTCAACAATTCCGGGAATTTCGTTCAGAACGCTTGGGTTCACTTCGCTGAGGGCCATGTGAAACCCATAGTCCACAATGGCGCGGGAAGCGGCTTTGGCCTTCCAATCTTCCAGCGTCTGGGCCAGCGACACCCCGGGCACCTGCTCGGCATAGTCTATAACAGTGGTTGTCCCACCCGCGGCCGCAGCAGCAGTTCCTGTTTCAAAATCATCGACCGTTGTCATCCCGTCGCATTGAGAATCCATATGCGTATGCGGGTCCACCGCACCGGGCAAAACCCATTTATCCGTTGCGTCGATAATTTCGCTGGCTATCTTCGAAATCTCTTTCCCGATTTCGGAAATGATTCCATTCTTCACCAGGATGTCCGCTTTGTACGTATCCGTGGCGGTAATGATGGTTCCGTTCTTTATTAAGGTCGTCATAAACAGATCTGCCCTTCCACTCGCCCATCCGGTATTACCGAAGGCCGGCTTTCTTCTTCTCGACTTATTATGGCGCGTTTTCTGAAAATGCCAATGTCCCTATTCCGGACACAGGCAAACATCGGGGATTATACCAGACCCGAATCCTTCCGTCATTTACCGATTGGGTGGAATTTGGAAATTATTGCGCCGAAATCTTCAGGGAAACGCCCTTTTTAAAGCAGCCGGATCCAACACTCGTCGGAATCGGTATCGCTATCGGTATCGGTATCGGCTTTCGATCAGCAGCTAAAAAGCCGATTGCGATACCGATTCCGATAGCGATACCGACAAAATAAGCAGAAGAATAAGCAAAAATCAGTCCTTGAACACCCTTGCGAAGATCGCATCCACGTTGCGCAGCTGGAGCTGCGGATTAACCACCGACCGGATCTCCTCGCGGGAGAGAACCTGGATGATGTCCGGATCCTCCTGCAAAACCCGGAGAAAATCCTTGTCTTCGTCCCACACTTTCATCGAGCACCGCTGAATCCACCGGTACGCTTCTTCCCGCACAACGCCCTTCCGCGTAAGATCCAGCAACAACTGGCCAGAATAGGCGAGCCCTCGCGTAAGCTCTATGTTTTTGAGCATCCTTTCCGGATAGACCACCATTTTCGTGATGATCTTGGTCATTGCGCGGAGCATATAGCAGAGGACAGACGTAGCATCCGGCAAAATCACACGTTCTGCCGAGGAATGGGAAATATCGCGCTCATGCCACAGCGCAACATTTTCCAGCGCAGTAACGGCGTATCCGCGGAGCAGTCGCGACAGCCCGGAAACCTGTTCGCATTTCACGGGATTGCGTTTGTGCGGCATGGCGGAAGATCCCTTCTGCCCTGCGGCGAACGGCTCCTCCGCTTCCCGCACTTCAGTCCGCTGAAGATGACGGATCTCAGTCGCAAATTTGTCGAGCGAACTCCCTATTATCGCAAGCGTGCAAAGGTATTCCGCGTGGCGGTCGCGCTGAAGCGTCTGCGTGGACGCCGGCGCCGCCTTCAATCCCATCCGTTCGCAGACGGTCGCTTCCACATCCGGATCAAGGTGGGCAAACGTGCCAACGGCGCCCGAAAGCTTTCCCACTGAAACCGTCTCGACGGCTCGCTCCATGCGCCCGCGATTCCGCGCCATCTCGTCGTACCAGACCGCCAGTTTCAGCCCGAACGTCGTTACTTCTGCGTGCACGCCGTGCGTCCGCCCCATCATGAGAGTTTTGCGGTGCTCCATAGCGCGCTCTTTTATCGCTTTTCGCAGATCGTCCAGCGCGGCGAGGATCTTGTCGCTGGCCTGTTTCAGCTGCAATCCGCGGGCCGTGTCGATCACGTCCGTGGAAGTAAGACCCCAATGGACATATCGCGAATCGGGACCCACGTGCTCCGCCACGCTCGTCGTGAAAGCAATCAGGTCATGATGGGTGATGTTTTCTATCTCTCTGATTCTGGAGACAGAAAAATTCGCCTTCTGCTCGATGGCCGCCATGGACTCTTTGGGAATCCATCCCTTCTCTGCCAGAACCCGGCAAACCTCCAATTCCACGCGAAGCCAGGTGCGATACATATTCTCTTCCGACCAAATTTCCTCAAAATCCGCAGGCATGTAACGGTCAATCATGGTTGTTTCCTTTGAGTCTTAAAGCTGCATCCAAATCCACAGAACACCATCGGGGTCGGTATCGGAATCGGTATCGTCTTTCGATCATCGACCCAAAAAGCCGATTGCGATTGCGATAGCGATTCCGATAGCGATACCGACCCCAAAAGCTCAGGTCGTGGTTTTATTGTTCACTAAAACCGATAGGTTTTGCTTATCTTGTCCGCCTCGGCCAGCTCGAGCCTGGTCTGGTGGATCAGCAGACTCGATCGCTCCTCCAGCGCTCTTTGCGCCGACAGCAGCGCAAGCTCCGGAAGATTGTTTTGTTTGCTGAGGTGGGCCAGCACAAAATGGGCCGCTTTGCCGTCGAATTCGTTCTGGAGAAATTGCGCGACCGATTCGTTGGAGAGATGGCCGCGCCGGCTCATGACCCGCTGTTTGAGCGCCCACGGGTACGGGCCGACTTTGAGCATCTGAACGTCATGGTTGGACTCGATAACGATCCCGTCGCATCCTCTCAGGCGTTCGAGGACGAGATTCGAAAGATACCCCAGGTCCAGCGCGACACCGATCTTGATCCCGCTCTTTTCAATTACAAATCCGAGCGGATCGGCGGAATCATGCGGCACGGAAAAGCATGTGAACGAAAATCCGCACACGTCGAAGCATTCGCCGGAGCTGATTCGCTGGTGTTTCCTCGAATCCAGTATTATTCCGGAACTGGCGAAGGTCGCGGCCGTCATGAATACGGGGATATCGAGGCTTTTCGCAAAGGGTCCGACGCCGCGGCAGTGATCTCCGTGCTCGTGCGAGACTACGATGGCCGAAATGCTGTCCGGCTCGATTCCGCACTGTCTCAAGCGCTTTGCCGTTTCCCGGCCGCTCAGACCGACATCCACGAGGATATGGGTATCTCCGTCACTTACCAGCGTGGCGTTTCCCGAGCTTCCACTGCCGAGCAATCTAAAGCTTAAACCCATAGGTCACACGTGAATGGCTACTGTGTTCAAGTCGCGGCCGTTTCGGCTGCTTAACGCCGTCAAGGCCAGGGTGGAGTCATCAAAAATCCTGTTGGCGAGATTCCGGATGTCACGCGCCGTAACGCGTTCCACCGAATCCAGGATTTCTTCCAGTCTATAAAAACGCCCGTAATAAATCAGCTGCTGCGCAAGATGCGTCATCCGGCTGCTGGAGCTTTCCAGACTCAGCATTACCGATCCTTTAACATATTCTTTTGCCCGCTTCAGCTCTTGAGCGGCGACGAGCTTTGTCGCGCAAGCTCCCGAACTCTTTCAAGACCAGGTCGACAACTTCCGAAGCTTTATCGTGTGCCGTGCCTGCATACACGACCAGCGACCCTGCATCCCGATAAAGATTCAGCATCGAGTAAATAGAATACACTAGTCCGCGCCGCTCCCGAACATTCTGAAAAAGACGGGAGCTCATGCCTCCGCCAAGTATGTTGCTCAGCAGGTGCGCGCAGAATCGTTCTCCCGACACTACCGGGGGAGCGGTCGTCCCAAGGCATATATGCGTCTGCTCCAGGTGCGACTTGCTGCGGATGAGGCGGCCGGCATGAACACCCGGGGGCGGCCCCGGATCTACCGCACGCCCGGGCTTCAGACCGGAAAAATAACGCTCCGCGAGTTTGTATGCTTCGCGATGGCGGATATTGCCGGCAACCGCAACAATGGTGTTGTCGGCACTGTAATTGTTTTGGAAATATTTTTTTACGTCGTTCCGGGAAATTTTTGCGACAGATCCTTTGGTCCCCGATATGGGCCGCCCCAGCGGATGATTCTTCCAGAAGTTCTCCATGAAAAGATCCAGGATCAATTCTTGCGGCGAGTCTTCCACCATGTTGATCTCCTCAAAGATCACATTGCGCTCGCGCTCTATTTCATCCGCGGGGAATATAGGGTGCAAAACGATATCCGATACGAGGTCAAAGGCAAGCGGAAGGTGCTCATCCAGGACCTTGGCATAAAATCCGACGTATTCTTTTTCCGTAAATGCGTTCAGCTGGCCGCCGATGGAATCGATGGCTTCGGCGATTTTGCCGGCCGAACGCTTCCGCGTGCCTTTGAAAAGCAGGTGCTCGATAAAATGAGAAATGCCGGTATTGTTCGTCTTTTCGAAACGCGATCCGCCTTTGATCCAGACGCCCAGGGACACGGAACGCAGATGCGGCATGACCTCGGTTGCGACCACCAGGCCGTTCTTCATTTCCCTCTTCTGAACATCCATTGGCATAACAGCCATAGTGTAGCCTAACCCGCATTATTCATGAAGCCTCTACTTTGCGCGGCTTCCGCCGATCCATGCGATCCGATAGCTCCCGGATAACCGGCGTTTCAATCCCCAATTCTATCCCCATACGCAGAATTGTGCCGGCTAATATATCGCGCTCATCCGGCTTATCGGCCTTTTCAAAATCGCGCTGGAACGACGTCTTCGTCTTATACGCAAAACTCTGCGCCCGATGATAGCTTGCGGCCACAATGTCCGCAGGCAAGTCGATTCGCTTTCGCCGTCCCAACGCCGTAATCTCTTCCATCGCCGACTGAAGATAATGGCTCAATTCGGGCGATTCCACCACCTGTCCCAGCGTTTTATCGAAGCTCGCCTGCACGATTCCAAGCGAAGCGATAAATATATACTTGCACCAGAGCTCCGCAGAGATATCGTCGAAGAATTCATAGGCGATGCCGCTTTGAGCAAAAACATCACAAGCAGATTCAGGCCGGATCCCCGGCGCCTGCGGATCTCCGCCAAACTGAATCTTGCAGTCTCCGCCGCGCTGCGCGATCTTTCCGGGAGATGCGATGCGCGCTCCAATGTACGTGCAGGCGGGGAAAATCCGCGCAACTTCCAGTTCTTTCCGCATACGCTCGTAAATATCAATGCCATTCAGCAGCGGAATGACGGCAGTGGCCTCCGATGCGCAATGCCGCAGTTGGCGCGCAACATTCTGCAAATCGTATGCCTTCACACAGACCAGACAAAGATCCAGCACAGGCAGGGCTTGGAAATCGTCCGTAGCCAGCGTCGGATGGCAAGTCCACTCGCCTTCAGCTGCCGTTTGCACCAAAAGCCCGCTCCTTCGAATGGCATCAAGATGTTCTCCGCGCGCTACGAAGTAGACTTCGGCCCTCCGGGCGGAAATCAGCCGGCAGAGCTTGCTGCCGAAATATCCGCCAACGCCGCCCACACCGATTACGCCGATCTTCAAGCTCATCCGGATTCCTCGCATATTCCGTTAGATTCGCTTACTATTCTAACTATAGACGCGTGGAAATCTATGACATAGAAAGCGAGAGTCTCATGAACCATCGTTCGGACAGGTCGTATAACCTTAATCAGATTGCCCTCGAAGCCATGATGGCGCACGGTTTCGAGGCGGAATTTCCCAAGGCTGCTATGGAGCAAGCTGCCGCACTCCAGGAGCCGGTCAGAGACTCCTCCGATAGCCTGGAAGACTTGACGAACCTTCCCTGGTGTTCCATCGACAACGATGACTCGCGGGACTTGGACCAGGTCTCCGTTTCGGAGGATCTGCCGGGCGGGGGGACCAAGATACTCGTGGGGGTGGCCGATGTGGACGCTTTAGTGAAACTGAATTCACAGCTTGATCTCCATGCCCGCCGCAACACTACTTCCATTTATACAGGCGTCCGCACATTCCCGATGTTTCCCGAGCGGCTTTCGTGGGACCTGACTTCGCTGAACGAGAGCGAGGACCGCATCGCCTTCGTCTTCGAATTCGCGGTGGGGCCGGACGGCCACGTCGGAGAATCGCGCATATACCGGGCATGGGTCCGCAATAAAGCCAAACTCACCTACAACGCCGTGGCGGCGTGGTTGGAGGGGAAAGCCCCCCTGCCTCCAGCTGCCGCGAAAGTGAAGGGATTGGACGCGCAAATCCGGAAGCAGGATGCCGCGGCCCAACGTCTCCGAAAGGCAAGGCATGAACATGGCGCATTGGACCTTGAAACGCTCCAACCGAGGGCCATCACAGAAAATGAAGTGGTGGTGGACCTCGTAGCGGAACCCCAAAACCGCGCCCAGGAACTCATTGAAGACCTCATGGTAGCGGCCAACGGAGTCACTACGCGCTACCTGACATCCAAGGGGTTTCCTACCTTCCGGCGCGTAGTTCGTTCACCTGAGCGGTGGCAACGCATCGTTGCCACTGCCGCAGCCATGGGATGCAAGCTGCCGGACGATCCGGACTCGAAAGCGCTCAACGAATTTCTCACCGAGCAAAAGGCCAGAGATCCCCTGAGATTCCCGGATCTGTCCTTAACGGTAGTGAAGCTATTGGGTCGGGGCGAGTATGTTCTGGAAACGCCGGGTCAGGCACCTTTGGGGCATTTTGGCTTGGCCGTTCGGGATTACAGCCATTCTACCGCCCCTAACCGCCGTTACCCGGACCTGATAACGCACCGTCTGCTCAAAGCCGCACTCGCCGGAGCTGCTTCTCCTCCGCTTGGGGACCTGGAAGGACTGGCGGCGCATTGCACTGAACGCGAAAACGAGGCAGACAAGGTCGAGCGCCAAGTGCGCAAATCAGCCGGCGCAGCCCTGCTAATAGACCGCATCGGGGAAACATTCGATGCGATTGTGACAGGAGCGTCGGACAAAGGAACATGGATCCGAGTGATACGACCACCGGTGGAAGGCAAAGTCGTGCGGGGAGAGCAAGGTCTCGATGTGGGGGACCGCTGCCGCGCCAAGCTGGTGGAAGTGAGCGTGCCCAATGGTTGGATCGACTTCGCTGTGACGCGATGAAACAGGACGCGAAGGAAGATTTTGATAAATACGGATTAATCCTTGCTTAGGGGACTCGCCGTGTCATAGCGTAAGAGGTATGACAGAAGATTCGAATAAATCGGGCAATGAGCCGAATGTGAACGAACATCCGCTATTCCCTCATCCGCCCTGGACGGTGGGAATTGTACTCATCGTCGCTGTTTTAGCTATCCTCGCCGGGTTTTCCGATCCGATCTGGTTTCTCCTCGGCTTGCCATGCATTCTGGTGCTTGCGCTTTTCATATACGTGCGCATCGCAAAGCGGAATCGCAGAACAAACTAGCTAGCCGCGAAGGGAAATAGGGAGCGTCATGTATTTCTGCCACTCCTGTTATAGCGCTGGCAAGAAACTCGCGGCTGCGGTTTGTTCAGCCGGTCACAAGGTTTCATCCTGGGATTCCGTCTCCAGGCTCCGGAACCGGGCAGCGGTATTGAGTTTTTCCTTCGGCCGGAACTTGCCTGAATCAGGCATCCTGCAGCTCTTGCCGTCGTCACTATGGAGGTTTGATGCGTATGCGGACAGATCGAATCAGCGTTAATCATTCTCTTGGAGTAACAAAGTTCCCATCGCAGGATTCCCTGGCTATCTCAGAAGAATCCGGCGGCACCGCGCATCTTCTCCGGAGAGAATGGAGGAGCGCATGCCGAATTCTGATTACGCTTCTGGTGTGTTCTTCCATTATCTCCAAAAATGGAAATAGCCAAAATCTGGAGGATTCTCTCAAAGCCTCTCCGGGAGCTGCACAGACAAATAAACCTGCTGCCGCTTCAACGCCAACCATCGAGGATGCAGCGCCTCAGGACATGAAAGACTTAGATGGAAAGCTCCCCTCAAATCGCAAAGAAACTCAGAACAGCGCGGAGCTGAGCGCGGCATTGGCGAAGGCGTTCTACGAAAAGGGCGATTTTGATGCGGCCATACGGGAATCGAACGCGGCTATCAAGCTCGACCCAAAGATGGCATCGGCCTATTATTTTCGCGGAGCCAGCTATCAGCAAAAGACTGAATACTATATAGCTCTGGTGGACTATAACAGGGCTCTGTATTTCGATCCCAAGTACACCAATGCGCTCGGCGGGCGGGCGGATGTCTACTATTTCACTCACCAAAACCGGCTAGCCATAGAAGATTACACCGCGTTCATAGCGGCGATGCCAAAATCATCGGTAGCGTATGTGCGCCGTGCAACATGCCACTATAGTTTGGGAGAGTATCGACAAACCGTCATGGATTACGAGAAGGCCATTGCGCTCGATCCCAATCTTCTTGAAGCCATCAACGGACTGGCCTGGGTGCTGGCAACATCACCGGTTGACGGAATTCGCAATGGGCTTATGGCAGTAGGATATGGAGAGAAGGCGCTGTCCCTTGCAGGGCAAAACGAAAGGTTCCTCTACATGGATACGCTTGCTGCTGCGTATGCCGAAGCAGGACGCTTCACGGATGCCGTTTCTATGCAAACCAAAGCCATTTCTTTGATTCCCGAAAACTATGACGCGAAAGAAAGTGCCCAGTTCAAAGTCAGACTGCAATCCTATAAAGAACACAAACCCTGGCGCGAACAACCTCAGCGATAGGAATTTCGTACCTGGTTATTACTGTCCCCTGTTTTATTTCGATGTTTCTATAAAAAGGAAAATTCTAACCTGACACCATTTTAAAATATTCTTATCTCTGATGCTGATTTGTGGCGGGAAAGGCGAGCGCTTCGACTAACACATAGGCGGCTTGCAGTGCCGATGTAGGGCAGAGCGGGAAGCATTCCTTGCAGTTCCAGCACTCCGCGGCAGCTATCTCCGGAATAAAGGCGATCTCCCGTTTGGCGCCTCGGTCCACAAATCCGATGGCATCCTTCTTTTTTACTTCGGCGCAGTACCGGACGCATAGGCCGCACAGAATGCAAAACGAGGCTTCCTTCTCAAAACGGTCTTTGTCCGCTCCATACTCCTCGGCCAGTTTATGCAATTCCTCGGAATCCGGAGCGTGCGCCAGCATCTCCTCCAGGAGCATTTTGCGGGTCCGGTCCACCTTCTCCGACCTGGTCTTAACCACCATATCTTTTTGAACGGGGAAAACACAGGCGGCGACAAGACGCGGCTTGCCGAACGTTTCCGCTTCCACGATACAAATCCGGCAGGCCCCGTACGATTCCATCTTGTCATGATTGCAGAGCGTCGGTATGGCAATTCCGGCACTCTGAGCCGCGCTCAATATGGTCATCCCTTCGGTTGCCTTGACTTCTCTGCCATCGATCTGCAAAAGGATTTCGCTCATCTCTTAACTCTCTCTGACTAGAATTCTTGCTTCTTCGGGGACAGGAGGCGGGACCGGCTCGCCCGAGAGCCTTCGGACCGCATCAAATCGCGACGGGACACACCTCAAAGCACGTTCCGCAGTTGGTGCACTTCTCCTGGTCGATCACGTGGATCTGGTTCTTGCCGCCTGTAATGGCATCCGCCGGGCATTTCCGCAAACATATCATGCAGGCCTTGCACTTCTCCGGGTCGATATAGAAAGCGATCAGCTCTTTGCAGACAAAGGCCGGGCACCGCTTCTCCTTGATGTGCGCCTCATACTCGTCTTTGAAGTACCGTATCGTGCTCAGAACCGGATTCGGGGCGCTCCCGCCCAACGCGCAAAGCGACGCATCCCGCGTGGTTTCGGCCAGCATTTCCAGCAGCTCGATGTCTCCCTCTTTTCCCCTGCCTTCGCTGATATTGGTCAGAATCTTGAGCATCTGCCGGATACCTTCCCGGCACGGCGTGCACTTACCGCACGATTCATCCGTCAGGAAATTGAGAAAGTACTTGGCAACATCGATCATGCACGTATCTTCATCCATCACGATCATGCCGCCGGAACCCATGATGGCGCCGACTTTGGCCAGTTCGTCAAAGTCAACGCCCATATCCAGGAATTGTTCCGGAATGCAGCCGCCCGACGGACCGCCCGTCTGCACTGCCTTGAACTTTTTGTCGCCCGGGATGCCGCCGCCCACCTCATAAATAATGTTTTTCAGCGTTATTCCCATGGGCACTTCCACCAGGCCGGTATTTTTGACCTTGCCCACCAGCGAAAATATCTTGGTTCCTTTGCTCCCCTCCGTGCCTATTGCAGTCAGGAATTCGGCTCCGTTGTTGACGATCAGCGGAATGTTGGCCCATGTCTCCACGTTGTTGATATTGGTCGGCTTGTCCCACAGCCCTTTTACTGCGGGATACGGCGGCCTTGCTTTCGGCTCGCCCGGCTTGCCTTCCAGAGACCGGAGAAGAGCCGTTTCCTCGCCGCATACGAAAGCGCCTGCTCCGCGGTGCACTTTGACGGTGAAGTCAAAACCGGAGCCCAGGACATTCTTGCCGAGAAGCCCGTACTCCTCGGCCTGCTTGATGGCGATGGTTACGTTTTCTACGGCTAAAGGATATTCCTGGCGGACATAGAGGTAGCCCTCATGCGCGCCAATCGCATACGCCCCTATGGCGAAGCCTTCGAGAACCGCGTGAGGATTCCCTTCCAGCAGCGCCCTGTCCATGAATGCCCCGGGATCGCCCTCGTCCGCATTCACGACTACATATTTTGTTTCGCCCGGACTGTTGCGGGCAAACTCCCACTTGCTCCCGGCGGGAAATCCTGCGCCGCCTCGTCCTCGCAGCTTCGAGTCTTTCACCAGTTCCACGACCTGCTCCGGCTTCATCTGAAACAGGGCTTTTGACAAAGCGGAATAGCCGCCAAGCGAGAGGTAGTCTTCGATGCTCTTGGGATCGAGACGGATATTGTTGCCGATGAGGAGCCGCATCTGATTTTTGTAGAACGGTATCTCAGACTCGCAGACGCTCTTTTCCCCGGTCATGGGATCTACATAAAGCAGCCTGTCGATGACTTTATTGCCGAGTATGGTCTGGGAAATGATCTCTGCCGCATCGCCCGGCTGCACCTGGAGGTAGCAGATCTCCTTGGGATAAATCACGATAACGGGACCGCGCTCGCAGAAACCGGGGCATCCCGTTTCCCTGAGATCCACTTTGAGGTCGATTTTGCCTTCCTGCCCCTGTTTTTTAATTTCCTCTCTCAACGCGGCAACGACTTTGGCCGCTCCGAGAGCGAGGCAACCGGTTCCGGTGCAGATCGCGATACAAGGCTTATCAGGATCCCTTTGGGAAACGATCTCTTTTCGGCGGGCTTCCAGTTCGACAGGCGAATTTATCCTCGGCATACTCTCTTCCTAAACATAGTTTTTCAACACAGCTTCTGATTTGGCCGGCGCCATCTTGCCATGATATTCGCCGTCGATGACCATCACCGGGCCTAAAGCGCAGCAACCGACACAACCGACGGTCTCCAGGCTGAATTTCAGATCCATGTCCGTTTCGCCCGGCTTGATTTTCGTCAGGTCCTGAATCGAATCCAGCAGGCGCGGTGCCCCGCGAACGTGACACGCCGTGCCCGTGCATACGTGTATTTCATGCCGGCCTTTGGGTATCAGGCTGAAGGCTTTGTAAAAAGTAACGATGTGCTGGATCCGGTTTAAAGGCACTTTTAGCCGCTTGCTGACTTTTTCCAGCGCCTCATTGGAAAGCCAGCGATGCTCGCGCTGAATCTCCAGCAGCACTTGAATCAGGGAACTGGCGTCGTCCGGATATTTATCAATGATCGTATCGATGTTACCGCTGTCCATAACCGCCTTCCTAATATGAAAGCGGCAGCAAGCTGCCGCACTCCGAAGGCCGGCGAGGACGCCGGCGCTCCCAGGAACTACAACCAAAATGACTCAGGCAGGGACGAATCGCTTCTGGCTTTCGTCAAATCGAGCCAATCCCTGCCTGGCTGAACTGCTCATGTGCCTGGAAACTTCCGCCGGCGGCACTCCCAGTATTTCCGAGAGTTCTCCCGTGGAACGGGGCTTCTCCCGCAGCAGCGCCATGATCTGGCCGATGGCCAGCTTATCCGCGATCAGTTCCCGGATGAGCTTGTCTATTTCGTCGCTGTGGAAATATTTTTCGTATTCTTCCGCCGTGTCACAATGAACCCTCAGCCTCTCTCTTTCCACCAGGCGAATGTAGGGGATCAGCTTCGCAACGGTCTGAAGCTTGAACTTCAATCTGTCTGTGTCTATTCCCTCGGCTTTACCGAGAGGCCCCAGCTCTCTCAGCTTCCGGGAAAAATCGTTCATAATCTCGGCGAAGCGGATTCCTTCGCCGGCGGACATCTGCTCTATTCTCAATCTTTCGGGGTTGATGCCGACGCATTCCATCAGTTTCTTGCACAGCTGCACCATGCCGTAGGCGTGGTGATTTCCGTCGGTAATATAATGGCATTCGTTGAGGTGGCACCCTCCGATGAACACCCCGTCCATTCCGTTTGAGAAAGCCCGGAGCACAAAAGACAGGTCGACCCTGCCGCTGCACATCACGCGGATCAGTTTAATATCGGTGGCATATTGTTGTCTGGAAACTCCAGCCAGGTCGGCAGCGCCGTACGCTCACCAGTTGCATACAAAACCCAGCATCCTTGGCTTAAACTGAAGTCCTGTACTCATCCTTTCTCACCTCCTTTCTTCATGTCTTGAGCGGGCTTCAGCCCGCTCCCGCTTGCACTTGGCTCGGTCACGCGAAAAATTCCGCGGGTGCGGCCGCATCGATTTGGTCGATGATCGCTTCATCGATATAGTGCTTTAAAACAATCGCTCCCGTTGGACACTTCGTGTTGCAGAGGCCGTCTCCTTTGCAGAGGACGGGAGTGACTTTCGCCTTTCTGCCTTGCGGCGTTTCATAAAATTCAATGGCGCCATAGGTGCATGCGGTGATGCACGCGCCGCAGGATATGCACTCGCTTTCATTGACTATGCAAATCGATCCGGAGGCCGTGACCGTGTCATGCGATAGCAGCGTCAACGCGCGCCCGGCGGCCCCATACGCCTGGCTGATGGCTTCCGTTATGTGCTTGGGGTAGTGCGCGGTCCCGCAGAGGTACACGCCTTCCGCGCCGAAATCTACCGGACGCAATTTGACGTGGGCTTCCTGGAAGAATCCATCCGGGTTCAAGGTTACTTTGAATAATCCCGCTATTTCCTTGCTGGTCGCGGAAGGAAGGATTGCCGCAGACAGCGCGATCGAATCCGCATCGATGACCAGCTCCGTGCCTAAAACCGGATCGGACACGGTAACTCTCAACAGATGCCGACCGTTCTCGTCGACCGCCTCCACCTGCGGCTTATCCTGAGGCTCATACCGGATAAACTTTACATGCTTGTTTGCCGCCTCCCGGTAATAATCCTCTCTGAATCCATAGGGTCTCATGTCGCGGAAGAGAACGCAGATCTCCATCTCGGGATTGATCTCTTTCAGCTTCAAAGCATTCTTTATGGCGTGGCTGCAGCATATCCGGGCGCAGTAATTCCGGTCTTCCTGCCGGCATCCCACACACTGGATCATCACCAGGTTGCGGGAGCTCAGAACCTTTTCGTTTCCTTGGGCGATCTGCTCTTCCAGCTCCAGCTGCGTCAGGACCCCATCTTCTTGCCCATAAAGGTATTCGGACGGCTTGTATTCATCCGCGCCCGTTGCAATGACGGTCACTCCGTGCTTTATCTCCGAGATCCTTCCCTGGTGCTTCACCTTGGTAACGAAATTTCCTACATAACCGGTGGCTTCTGTGATGGTTGCGTTCGTATAGGCATGGATTAAAGGGTTCTGGTAGACCTTGCGTTTTAGGTCGCCGAGGTACGCCTGAACATCCAAACCTTCAAGAGTGTAATGAATCCTTCGTGCCATTCCTCCCAGGTCATCTTCCTTTTCCACGAGATAAACCTCGTGTCCCTGGTTGACGATGCTGAGAGCGCTGGTCATGCCGGACAGGCCGCCGCCGACCACCAGCGCCGCTTTGTTGACGGGAAGATCAAACTCCTGCAAGGGTTCTAAATGCGCAGACCTGGCTACCGCCATCCGGATGATGTCTTTAGCCTTCTGTGTGGCGTCTTCTTTCTCCTTGGAGTGGACCCACGAGCAATGCTCCCGGATATTTGCCATATCGTAGAAGTATTGATTGATCCCGGCTTCCCGCAGCGTGTCGCGGAAAAGCGGTTCGTGCGTCCTCGGCGTGCAGGCGGCAACGACCACGCGGTTAAGACCTTTTTCGCGGATTGAAGTTGCCAGTCTCTGCGCTGCGTCCGTCGAGCATATAAAAAGGCTTTCCTCTGCGTGCGCGACATTAGGCAGACTCAGCGCATATTGCACAGCGCCGGGAACGTCCACCACTCTTCCGATGTTCGCGCCGCAATGGCACACATAGACACCGATTTTGGGCTCCTCTTTCGAGACATCCCTTTCCGGAGGATACACTCTTGCTTGGGCCAGTTTCCCCCGACGGTAGGCTAGAAGCTCACCGCATTGCGAACTCGCTCCGCTGGCAGTCATCACCGATTCGGGGATATCGATGGGCCCCTGGAAGGCGCCGCTTATGTACACGCCCGGGCGCGTAGTCGCCATGGGATTTACCGGGTTGGTTTTGCAGAATCCGTGCGCGTTGAGCTCGATGCCGAATTTGGCCGCCAGGCCGTTAAAATCCGCCGGCGGATTCAATCCGACCGACAGCACCACCATGTCGAACTCTTCCTCTTTCACTCCCTCATCCGCCGTGGCGTACCGTATCGTAACATTCTTGCTTCCCGGGATCTCTTTTCCTATCGATACGTAGCTTCGTATGAAACGAATTCCGGGCAGCTTTTCCGCGCGCTGGTAAAAGCGTTCGAAATCCTTGCCATACGAGCGAATGTCGTTGTGGAATATCGTGCACTCGGCATCCGCGTCATGATCTTTTGTCAGAATCACCTGCTTCTGCGTATAGGAGCAGCACACGGCAGAGCAATAGCTCTTGCCGCCGGGGATTACCTGCCGGGAGCCCACGCAGTGAATCCAGGCAATCTTGTGCGGATGCTTTTCATCGGTGGCGCGCCGTATCTCGCCTTCGTATGGCCCGGTAGCGCACAACAGCCGTTCGTAATCCAGACTGGTCACCACGTTCTCATACTTGCCGTAGCCGTAGTCTTCCCGCAATTTGGGATCGAACGGCTCAAAGCCCGGGGACAGGACGATCGCCCCTACTTTCACCTCCACCTTTTCGGGTGCCTGATTGAAATCTATAGCGCCGGTCTTGCAGACTGCCCTGGCATATCGTGCACTTCTTCTCTTTCAGGTAGAGGCAGCTATCATCGATGTACGTAACCAGCGGAATCGCCTGAGAGAAGTATATATGGATGGCTTTGTTGGATGATATTTCCTGGTTGAATTTATCCGGATATTTGACCGGGCAGTATTCGACGCAGACCGTGCAGCCGGTGCATTTGCTTTCTATGACGTATCTTGGCTTTTTGACCAGCGTTACCAGGAAATTTCCCGCCTCCCCTTCCACCCGGTCCACTTCCGTGTAGGTCATGATTTCTATGTTGGGATGCCGGCTGCATTCCACAAACTTGGGAGACTCGATGCACATCGAGCAGTCATTGGTCGGGAAGGTTTTGTCCAGCTGGGCCATGTGGCCGCCGATGGTCGGCGATTTCTCAACCAGGTAAACCTTGAAACCCGCAGTGGCAAGATCGAGCGCGGCTTGAATGCCGCTGATCCCTCCGCCGACAACCATGACATCTCCGAAATTGCCGTTCGCGGGAAACTTAGCTAATCCTTGGACCGTTTCTTGTTCCACCTCTATATCCTCATCAGTCCTCTGTTCCTGGGAGCGCCGCTGTCTCGGCGGCAGGAGCCGGCGGGACGCCGGCGCTCCCAGGGAGCTGCACCATTCCCTAAATCACTTCCGAGAAAATTTCGGTGATGTCCCTGATCACGAGGGCTTCACTGTCCTTGCTGTTAATTCTGCTGTCCTCAAAATTGGTGATGCAGTACGGGCAGGACGTAACCAACGCTTCGGCCCCGATCGCAACGGCCTGCTCCAGTCTGAGGTCTGAGAATCGCTCGCCTTTGGGAGTTTCCATCCAGATCCTGCCTCCGCCCCCTCCGCAGCAGAGGCTGTCCACTCGCGCATCGGGCAATTCGTTGAGCTTCAAACCGGGGATCTTTTTCAAAGCTTCGCGCGGCTGTTCATAGATGCCATTGTGCCGGCCCAGATAGCACGGATCGTGATAGGCGATTTTCTTTTCATACGCCTTGTTCAGCGCAAGCCTTCCCTGATTCGACAAGCTCAAATAGATACTGGGAGATATGGACAACTTCAAAGTTCACCTTGAATTCAGAGTACTCATTTTTAAACGCATGGTAGCAATGCGGCGAGGACACCAGGATCTTCTTCACGCCGTTGTCGATAAAAGTTTTGATATTCTCTTTGGCCAGGCGCTTGAACAGGTCCTCGTCGCCTGTCTTGCGGATGCTTTCGCCACAGCAGTTTTCCAGGGAACCGAGTATGCCGAAATCCACGCCTGCTTTGTTGAGAAGGGTGGCGGTTGCCCTGGCGACTTTTTTCAATCTCGGGTCATAGCTGAGGTAGCAACAGGGGAAATACAGAACTTCCATCCCTTCGGTGAACGTTTTTACGGCAAGACCTTCGGCCCAGTTCGCCCTGTCTTTTCGCTCTCCGTTGAGTGGATTCCCTTCTCCGGTGAGGCTGGCGCTCACGCCGCGGACAGGGCGGACGGCGTTGGGGAAAACGCCGAATTCCGTCGCCATCCTGCGGGACGCAACTCCAACTTCGATGATGCCCACACCCCTGGGGCAGCGTTGCGGGCATCGTCCGCAGGTCGTGCAGCGCCAGATCTCTTCGTTTTCGATCTCCGTCAATCCGAAAGTCGCCTGCCGGATCAGCTTGCGCATGCTGAAAGCTCGCACGCGGTTCCACGGGCAGACCGTATCGCACAATCCGCATTGATAGCAGTATTTGAAGGCCTCTCCGCCCTTCTCCTTGATGCTATCTGCTATTTCTTTATAGTCGGCTATATTCTCCACGGTATTTCCCAAGCCTCTTACTGGGGCTTTCTTCAACCCTTCTTTGACATCCGGGCTACGGCATCCATGTACCTTTTGCAGTCCGTATTTGCCGGCCAACGCTTCCAACCCTGTCTCCATCTCTTCCAGCTTCACCTCTTCTTCCGCTTCCTCTTCTCTCTCTTCATAGGTCAAGGCGTTGCTCAGGCACCACTGCACGCACATCGGTTCCGACAGCGGCGGGTCGGATTCGCACATATCGCATTTGAGAGGGAGGCCGGAATCGGGTTCTTTGAAAACGCCCCTCGAGGACAGGAAGCTCTGCAGAAGCTGCACTCGTCGTATTCCTTTCCGTCGATCACATATTTGCCTCTGCCCATGCATTCGGCAGGAGCGTTTTCGCCTGCGTATACCGGAAGATACACATCCTTGAGGGCATCATGAATCAGGCGGATGCGGGCGCGCGCCGGATTGTTGCTGCTGAATTTCGGCGTAGCGTGAAAAGCGGAGCAGATCACCTCGCACGCCCGGCAGCCGTTGCATTTGTCCACGTCGATCTTGATGATCTTGACTTTCCTCTTAACTTTTCCCATTTTGGATGATCCCTCTCTTTTCAAAATCCTCGGCAACGTAAGCCAAATCCAATTCCTTCAAGGATTCTTTTGTGGGAATGCCCTGATCATCCCAACCTTTAAACTTGTAATACGCATCGAGGAGCTTCGCTTCAAGCTCGGGGAATCTCTTTTTCCAGTGGTCTTCCGGCGGCTTCTCGTCCGCTCTTCTCATGCCTCTTCTGACGTTGAAGGCCCTGACCAGGGTCCGGTTCCTCTTGGTTATTTTCGTCAATTCCGCTTCATCGACGTTGAATCCGGTCGCGGATGAAATGAAATCCGGATAGTTGTGTATGTGATAGGGTGGCTTCAGCGGGAAAGAAGACAGGCCGGCGCACATTCCGAGCGCGTCGTCGATGTAGTGCATCATCTCCTGCCAGTCGACAATATCGCAGCTTGCCTGAATATCCGGGTAATTCGGGTTGGAAAACTCTCCGCGCATTTCCCACTTCCGGAGATAGTCCTTAAATTTTTCATCAGGCACCTGGATCCAGTCCTTCATGAATTCCTCCGTCTCCTCTTTTGTAAGAAAAGGCGCCTGCGGGAACTGTCCTTCAATCTGGGTGATGTTGATCTTCTCGCCGGTGGAGTACATGAGGAAGTAGACGGGATTGAGCATTCCAAGCTTGAGAGGCAGCTGTTCCTGCTTCTTGATATTGTTGTGCGCAAATTCTTCCGCGCCGTTGCCGATCTGTTTGGCCGCCCAGTAGGTGCCGTTGGCCAAAACATCCCCGATTCCTTCGCGCCGGACAATCCTGTCGAGCAGCCAATAGAATTTCCCTTCGCTGTCGGTCGGCATCCCCTGCATGTCCTGATCTTTCAGAATGCCGGCTTCGTGCAGCTCGAGCGCAAAGGCCATCACCTGCGGGGCCGAGAAACCGTCTACGCCGTACTCCGTAGCGCGTTGAGCGATCCTGAAGCCGAAATCCAGGTCCGAATAGGCCGCCATGGTGTAGGTCAGCTTTGAGAAGCATTTCATCATGTAGGTGGAAATGCCCGGGACGGAAATCGTTGCGGCGCATTTCATCGGGCAGTTGTAGCAGCTGATCAGGCGCGTCCGCGTGCTTTCCTGGGTTTCCCGCCACTTCTCCTCGATTTCCTTCGTCCAAAAATCTTTTCTTCGGGTGCGGGAGTTCCCCCACATGAAATTTGTCGTGTGCCACTCTTCGTCGATGAGCCGCATTTCCTGCGGCGAACCGAGCCCTGCCAGAATCGGCATGACCCCGGGAATCGGTTTTTTTTCGCGGTCTTTGATATAGCGCAGCACATCGCTGCAGAGACCCATATATTCCACCGGGCGGGCAATATTGATGTCCTTGGTTCCGCGCACTACGATCGCCTTGACACCCTTGTCTCCCATGACGGCGCCTATTCCGCCCCGGCTGGCGCTGGATCTGCCCTGCTCAATAGAGGCGAAGTAGACCCTGTTCTCGCCGGCCAGTCCGATGGCAGCCACCTGGGCATTCGGTTCCTTCAATTCCTGCCGCAGAAGCTCGGCCGTTTCATTGGAGCCCTTGCCGCGCAAATGCGAGGCATCCCGTATTTCCACCTTGTCGTTGTTAATCCACAAATAGACCAGATCAGGGGATTTGCCGCGAAGGATTACCTTGTCATAGCCGGCATACTTCAGCTCCGGCGCCCAGAATCCGCCCATCATGGAATAGGCCATCAGCTGCGTCTGCGGGGAAATAGTGGACACAATCGTGCGGTTGCAGCCGGGGGCAGGAGTGCCGCATAAAAGGCCGGAGCTGAATATCAGCAGATTTTCGGGGGAAAAGGGCTCGGTTTCCGGGGCTACCCTGTCCCATAATATCCTGGTATTTGTGCCCAGTCCGCCCAGATGGAGTTCGGTCAACCGCGGATCCGTCTCCACCCTTTCAATGTTTCCCCGGGACAGGTCAATCTCTAAATTATATCCAGTTTCCGCGTACCTCATTTCTTTAACCCCCCACTAGACTTCCTTCTCTAAGGGCAACATTCCAAGCATGTTGAAACCTAATGACTTAAAAAAGGAAATAAGCTTGCCTTCGTGCCATTCCACCATCGTCCTGATTTTTGTGATGTTCTTCATGCGGAAATGATCGAGGAGCGTGGAGCTCAATTTGCGGCCTACGCCAATTCCCTGATACTCTTGATCTACACCGAAGATCAGTATCCATCCGGTCATTCCCCCGCCGCCGAACTCCCAACGCCGGACTTCACTGATGATGAAACCGACGAGTTTGCCGTCAATTTCCGCTCCCAGGTTCAACAGGGGATCGCCATGTTGAAGATGGTAGATTGTTGTATCTTTGAGGGACACCAGTCTCTCCGGATCGCCTGAGTTCTGCCCTCCCAGGATCTTCTCCTGGATGCGCAGGATATCCTCGAGGTCGCCCATGCCCAGGAACCGGATAGTGATGTTGGCTGAAACCAGCGTCCATAGCTTTGTGCGGCCGATCTTGTTGTAGTGGACCTTCCCCTCGGCGCGCAGCACCTCCAGGTATTTCGCGACCGTGTGGCGCGTCAGGCCCAGCTTATCCCCCACTTCTTCCATCTGGAGACCGGTCTTTGAATTCTGCAATATGTCCAGTATCTGCGTTTGAATAGTCTCTGTCATATGGCTTGCCACCGATTGGTATCCAATATTGGTTACCAATAAAAATAATCAAAGGGACGGGTGGATGTCAACATGATTATTTTCACGCAGGTCTCCTTGGCGGTCGATAGTCGGCTGTCGCCAGTCGGCGGTCGATAGTTGGCTGTCGCTAGTCGATTGTAGCTAGTCGCCAGTTGGCCATATCTATATTGATTGTCTACTGCCGACTTGCGCTACTGCTGACTGCTGACTGCTGACTGCTGACCGCTGACCGCCGACTGCTGACAGCTGACTGCTGACTGCCGACTGCCGACTGCTGACTGCGAGTTGGGCCAGAAAATGGTATTGTTGAAGCGGCAGGTGCAGCGATGGTGCATTTGATCGGAGCTAATCTGAGTGAGATTGAGGCGGCGGTTGCCGGTATCGGTGAGCCGAGGTATCGCGCCCGACAGATTTACGCAGGAATATACAAACGTTCCTATAGTTCCTGGGATCAGTTCACTGATCTTGGAAGACCGCTTCGGGAGAAGCTTGGCGGACAGTTTTCCATTGCGCACCCTGTCGTGCAGCAGGTTTTCGTTTCGCAGGATGGGACACGCCGGTATCTGTTTGAAGTGGATCGAGGCAATAGAATCGAAGCGGTCTATATTCCGGAGGAGCGGAGGGATACTTTTTGCATCTCGACTCAGGTTGGCTGCGCTGTCGGATGCCTGTTCTGCGTTACGGGCAGGTTGCCTATGCGGCGAAATCTATCGCCGGGGGAAATTGTCAGCCAGATCCTGTCGATGCAGGTGGACCGGGGCACAACTCCGAAGCGATTGAATATTGTCATTATGGGCATGGGGGAACCGCTCCACAACTACGAAAACGTGATGAAAGCCATTCGACTTATGGCAGATGATCAGGGCATGTCCATTTCGCCGCGGCACATCACGCTATCCACATCGGGCATCGTGCCTGGCATCCGCAGGCTAGCCTCAGAACAGCCGGTTCCCAATCTGGCGATTTCTCTTAACGCCACAACAGACAAGGTTCGGGACCTGCTGATGCCGGTCAACAAACGATGGAATATTGCCGCCCTGTTGGAAGCCTGCCGCGGTTTTCCGCTCGCGCAGCGGCAACGGATTACATTCGAATATGTATTAATTGAAGATATCAACGATTCGCCTGAGGATGCGCACCGCCTTGTGCGTCTGCTTCAGGGTCTGCGAAAGAAGGTCAACCTGATCCCGCTCAACGCAGATCCGTGGATCAAACTGAAAGCTTCAAGCCCGGAGCGCGTGCTGGCGTTTCAAAAAATCCTGACGGACAGTCATATCACGGCCAATATCCGGCGCCCGCGCGGAGCGGACATTTCCGCCGCATGCGGGACGCTGGCCCTTAGAGGAGCAGAGGATCTTAGGATTAAAGGGGTAGAGGGGTAGAGAGAATGAACCACGAAGAGGTTACACATCTCTATTCGGAACCGAGCGCCATACCATCCGATCGTCGGTAATCTGAACAATATCGGATCAGCATGGTACCCAACGCATGCGGTCGCCTTGAAACGCAAAGCCATTTTAGGGTGAGGGAGGCGGATGTCAAATGATCCGAAAAGCCAAACCCCACAATCCGGCATGCGGATCGTGTGTGGGACGGCGGTCTTTATTCCTATCGGAAAGCTATTGCCGAGGCGCGTGGTTGTAGCCGAGGACGGCTAGTTCTGCGCTGCCGCTAGTGTGGCCGAGGATGACTTCCACGGGCAGGCCCTGCGCGCTGCCACGATCCATAGCCTGGATGAATAGACATACGGTAGGGACGCGCCCGTAGCGGTCAGGTTTGCCGTCATTTTTGGCAGTCCCTGAAAGCAGGCCCGCGGGAAAATCCAGGTGATCCGACGCTAATTCCGTATTTTGTATTGCAGCCAGTCGTTTCCCGGCTGCAGTATCAATCCAGTAGCGGTACGAACGGCCTTCCTGGCGTTTATATCCGCGTTCCACGGCGAGGTCACGGAAAGACAAACGATAACCGGACGCGCTCCGCGTGAGTGAGAACTCGTCGAGCGGGGTGACCCGGCTGAACCAATACCTGCCGATCGCGTCGCGCCGCTTTTTAAGAACCTCGGCGACATACTGAGTCACCTCGGGGCGCGTATAATTGCCGGCCTGCACCAGACGCAAGATCATATCATCGGTGAAGGCCGTCACAATCTTGGCGCCCCAATACCCATCGGCGTCGTCCATTTGCACAAACGCGAGATTCGGATAATTGGGTTTCCATTTGGCTGAATCAAACAGCTCTGCCTGGAAATAGCCGACCTCGGGATAGACAATCCTGCCCTCCACATCCCAGGGCCTGTGCCAGGCGCCCAAAGTAACAAATGACTTGCCGATGGCTGAGCCGTCGAAAATGTATTCGTGACCAACCCGATAGGGGCCGTTGATGAAATCCCCGCTGCCCAAGGCGGATCCAAAATCGAGCAGGTAATGACGGACATAGCCACGCTTATCTTCACCGGCAATAAAAAAATCTCCGGCATTTTTGTCGCCGACGTCGACATGATTGATCCAGGAGGCAATGATCCGCAGTCCGCGTAGTTCACGTCTCAGCTCGTGAGGAATCAGATCGTTGGGATCGTCCTTTCTTTTCCCCTGGTAGACAAAGCGCCCTACGGGCGTACCCGAAATAAGGAAGCTGGCTAATCCCCGATACCTGCCATCAGCCATGGGCTTGAGTTTCTGCATCATCGATTCGAAAACTGGAAAGATGAGCGGCTGTTTTTGCCCGACCGAATTGGTATACGTTGCATCCTCCCCCAGCCTCAGATGCTCCCGGCGGAAATAGGCAATACTGTTGTGGGGTACATTGAATCCGACAGCGTGCAGAATCAGAGTGCAGATGCGCTCAGCTGCCGAGTTGCGTTCCAGGGCTGCAGGCAAGTCAAACTTCAGTACATACCTGCGGTTGGCGGAATCGGTGATGTAGATCTTCGGGGTGTAGCCTTCATCACCGATCTTGGTGACGGTCCAGGTTCCGGGCTCAGGATCTTTCCCCTCGGCTTCAATGCCCTTCTCGATATCATCGAAAGACCACGGCTTAAGGCCGATCCGGTTTGTGAACCAGCTGGAATCGGGGACTTCGTCCCATGCGTTCACATTCAAGGCTCCGGGATCGGCAGCTTTAGAGAGGTCGTATTCCAGGTTGAGGTGCCTCGTCCAGGAGTTGTAAAGGATGGCGAAGGTCTCGGAGACGTTGCGATTTTTGGGCTGTGCAATGGGCGCGTGATCGTGATCGATCCGCAGCGGCGGGCGCAGGGTGATCTTCCTCTCCGCAGTCAGGGTCGCGGGCAATGCGATAGCGAGAAGCACAATAAGCAACTTGTAGCGTGTCATCGCTTGTAAGCCCCCCAGCGGATCGGACCGCGCAACTCGGGCTTGGGCCGGTCGCCGAAACTGAGGTGGAATCCAAAGCCTTCACTGCTGTGGCCGAATTCGAGACGTATTGCCGTTTTTTTCGAGGCCCCGGCACGGTAACGGAATGCGATGCCGTAATTTCGATGCCAGTTCAGCCAGCTCAGATCGGAGGATTGGTCGTATATCTGCCCCTCATCGTAGAACGGGATGGCCTCAATATTGGGGTGGAGGCGGTAACGATATTCCAAGGAAAGCAGAAAGAGATTGGCACCGTAAAAACGGTCGAGGCGAAAACCGCGCAGTGTTCCGGACCCGCCAATGTGCGGCAGGAGGTAAAATGGCACCGGATCGCTGCCGCCGACAGCGCGGTTGAATTCAATATTCGCCTGGCCGACGAAAGCGCTGCGTTCTGAGGCGATCGGCAACCGTCCCTCCAGCTGGATCTCGTAGCTGTAATACTTGAGGTTCTTGTTTTTTCCTAATCCTTCCTGGTACGAAGCGCCGGCATGAATTGCGCCTCCGAGGCGATATTCACCGGGTATGCATCAATGTTCAAGTAGGCGCCCCCGCTCTGCAGCCTTGTCTGCGTGCCATAGCCGGCCAAGTCCGGGAAATAATAGTCGGGGGCGGATATCGCGGTGTTGGTACCCGCCATTGTTTCCAGCCATGCCCACCTGTATTCGGCGCCGATCTTGAACCATCCATTGGGAGTCACTTCATAACGGAGCCCGCTCCACGTCTGACGCAGGGCGAAATTGGTGTGCTGGTCTTTTTGGGAATCCTGTCCCAGGCCGTAGAAATTTTCCTGGGGCCGCCACTGGTACGAACCCTCAAGGATCAGCCTGGAAGGCCCCAAGGCCTGGGCAAGCGAGAGCGTGCACTCTTCGTAGTTTATCGTTGTGATGTTAACGTCCCAGCGGAACTGGGGCCTATTTTCTTTGCCTGCCAGGAACGTCAGACCGCCGCCGAGCCCAGTCCCCTCCCCCGTGCCCCCGAAAACAAGAACAAATCCGTGCGCGCGCAAATTGCCCAGGAATCTTGCATAGCGCTCGCGCACATAGTTCCTTTCCATGGCAATGAGACCGCTCTCCATGCCGGAGGAAATGGCGCGATGTGGATAAGAAATGTAGTGGAAAGGCAAGAGCCAGGAAGGGTGCGCCGCCTTCTCGGCCTCTTCCGGTGCAATGATCCGTTCTTCCTGGCAGTACAGGCGCGGACAGAGTCCTGAAGCAAGCAGGCACGTCAATGCGACGGCGGCAATTCTTTGTCGGCTCCTGTGCATCCGACCCCCCTCGCCATCCGGCTCATGCAAGCCGGATTGATGGCCAACTACTGGGATAATGCAAGAGACTTTTCGAAAAAACTGGGATTAAGTGCAATATACATCAATCAGAAAATCGGCGCATTAGAAAACCGTAATTCATTTATTAGTGTGTGTACCTCCACGCCTGAACACGAAGTCGCAGGAATCCGAAGAAAGGTTAATAAAGAGGGGAGGCGCGGGATTACAAAATGCGGATGGAGGATAAGCCGCCGATCTGTGCCGATTGACATCATGGGAACTTCTGATAATAGTTGATTATATAAATTAGAAACCCAATCCTTCGGATTTTAGCTGTCCGGCTCTTCGCTCTCATCCGACCATTCGGGCAATGCACCGCCGGCAATCGCCTTTATCATGGCCGAATAGGACGACTGGGCCGGGTAGGGGAAGCTCGCCACATCCTCTGTTTCTGATTCCGAGTCAACATCAGACATGGGAACCGGCTCCATGGTGTTGAGGTATTCCCTGGCAGTCCGCGAAATTTCCTCCGCGCCGGAAGAAGCCTCGATTGCAGCAACCGTATCTCCCATCACCTCTTGCGACAGTGCCTCGTAATCCTTCTGACCGATCGCGTGCTTGTCGTAATCCCCGACAGGGACTCCGTGATCCACGGTCTCTCTGAGCCGAATATTATAGCGGATGACCGTATCGAAAACTTTGTCTTCAAATTTCTCCCGAACTCTCTCCAGCACTTCCTGGGAATAGCGTGTTCTCGCATCGAACATGGTCACGAGAGCCCGGGGCGCGATCACATGACCGGATGATTTCTCAATCAGAACCATCATATCCGTCAGCTTGGCGACACCACGAAGAGAAAACAGGCTCATATCAATGGGAATGATAGCTTCCGAACTGGCACGAAGCGCATTGAAGCACAAGTGCCCGATGCTGGGAGGGCAATCGATAATGATGAAATCGTAGGATTTCTCGAGACGCTCGATCGAGTCCAGAAGCCTCTTTTCCCTGCCGTCCACAAACGCCAACTCCTGCTCCACGGCGCATAAACGCGTGTCCGATGGCGCGATGTCAAAGTTTTCCTTGACCGGAACGAGGACGTCCTCGAGACCTGCCGCTTCTGTCCGCACCGGCGCGATCACGTGGTATATATTCTTTTCCGGGTCACACGCTACGTTGAGTCCCATCGTGGCATGGGACTGAGGGTCGAGGTCGATCAGCAGCACCTTCTGCCCTTTCAACGCCAGACAAGATGAGAGATTGATAGCCGTCGTGGTTTTTCCACATCCTCCCTTTTGGTTCGCAATCGCAATGGTTCTCATTCCTTCTCCTTTTCCACATCCGCTTTTTCAAAAACTGAGGGACTGCGTACTAAGTTTTTAAGGTTGCAGCTATTTCTCAGATTCCCAATGCCATTTCCCGCTTAACGCTGCAGATGAGACGTCTCAGGCGCGCTCAAAGAGGATTCCCATCCCTCCCGGCATTGCTACGGTGCGATAGGCAAAGCAACAGACCTTTGGGCGCGAGCTGCGTTGGGCGACACATTTGAGCAATGGAGAAAAACCGGGGGCAACGAGAAACAACCTTGGTTCGGCCGAGAAGTTTATTACGCGTCCCTGATACATGCGCCGGACAATCGACGTATTGCGGACGATCCAATCAGAACAAGCAATTCCACGCAGGATCGATTCGTCTTGCTCGACGATATCGGCGTTTATGATGCAAAGCTGATCCAGACTATCCACTGCCACCAGATCGATGCAGCCAAACGGATCACAGGGTATGTTTGTATCAATCGTGCGCAAACCCTCTTCGAGGACAGCCGAGGTCCTGTTCAAAAATTCCAGAATCAATTCTCGACTGACATTCGGAGAATTGTGCAACAGGAAAGGGGTCCTGGATTGAGCCCCTTCGGAAGGATTTTGCGCAAGCACAATGTCGGGAGTTTTCGCTTTTTCGGCCGGTTTGTCGGGCGATTGGGACAAAAACAGGTGCGAAACATCTTCCAATCCTCGAGTTGGCCGCCTTTCCGATCGCCGGTTCTCCTCGAGAGTGGCTTCTTCCGTATTCTTTAGCTGCGGGTCCAAGGTATCAAGACCAAGCGTGGTCGCGCAAAAATTGGTTCAAATCAGCGGCTATCGGCATCGAATTCAATCACGAAGTCGCACGCCCCAGAATGAAAGAATTCCAAATTGCTATGCAAGTAAATCGCTTGCCGATACCGGTCCCATCTTATCAACAAAATCGAAAAAAACAACTATTGGTTGGGGAAATAATACTGTGTACCCCAATATGTCGTGGTGATTGGAAGGCGCATCGTTAATTTCGGGCAAAGATAAATCCGGTCAAAATATAGTGCGGCAATGGCAATCCCGGCTTCCGGATGCGAGCATTTCGCCCGATTTGACAGTCTATTCCGACTATCCTTGTTATCGCATTTTGACAGCGATCAAATCTCTGCCGGCCAATTCCGTCAATTCAGCCAAGCCAGAATTTCTCCCTTTGAGACTGCGGGAATTTGTGTCAAAAGGGAGACTGCGATAGGGGGAGATACAAATGCTCGAAAGACTGATTCGCTGTGGTGCCGGGATCTTGGCAGCAACTGCGCTGGCCACCGGCCTGTTGGCAGACTGGCCGCAGTGGCGAGGCCCGGAATTCAATGGCTCGGCACCGAAAGCAGTGAACCTGCCAATAACGTGGTCCGATTCCAAAAATATCAAGTGGCGCGCAAAACTACCGAGCTGGAGCGCGGCTACGCCGGCCGTTTGGCGGGATTTGATTTTTGTAACTTCTGCCGAGGAAGGATCTCCTCGCCTGAGGAGCGCGATTGCCGGGGATGCGACTCTAAACAGGATCTTCCTGGTAGCCGTAAACCGCGAAGACGGCTCGATCCGCTGGCAGCGGCAGATCGACAGCGGGAACAGGATGTTTCGCAAGCAGAACTCGGCGTCTCCTTCGCCTATCACAGACGGCAGCAAAGTCTGGATCATGACCGGCAATGGCGTTTTGACCTGCTACTCTATAGATGGGAAAGAGCTCTGGAAGCGCAGCCTACAGACCGACTTTGGCAAATTCGGCATCAATCACGGCTATGCGTCAACGCCGTTGCTGCACGGGAAGCGCCTCTATATCCAGGTTTTGCACGGCATGCTGACGGATGATCCGTCCTATCTGCTCGCCGTGGACAAGGACACAGGGGCAACGCTCTGGAAAGTGGAACGCCCCACCGACGCGAAGAGCGAGTCTCCTGACAGCTACACGACGCCTCAGATGGCTGTAATTTCGGGAAAACCGCAGCTGGTGATCTCAGGCGCGGACTATGTGACCGGGCACAATCCCGATACGGGAGCGGAAATCTGGCGGATCGGCGGGCTGAACCCGGCGAATAATCCTTTCAACCGGACGGTCGCATCCTCGATAGTTATCGGGGAGAATGTATTTACCACCAGCACGCGAGGCAGGCCCTTTATCGCGTTTCGCGCCGGTGGGAACGGCGACATCACGGGCAAGAACGAACTCTGGACAAACAATCTGGGCGCGGACGTACCGACACCGACAACGGATGGCAAATATATTTATGTCCTGGGCGACAGCGGCGTCATGAACTGCATTGAGGTGCGGACCGGCAACGTTGTGTACCAGGGAAAGCGCATTGAGAATGGGACCTACAGCGCGTCGCCTCTTCTTGCCGATGGCAAGATCTATTGTGTGAGCGAAGAAGGGACGACGACGGTCGTTAAAGCCGGAGCAGAATTCGAGATCCTGGGAGTGAGTAAACTCGACAGCCTGACTCTCGCCAGTCCTGTGGCGGTTGACAACCAGATCTTCATCCGAACGGCAGATTATCTCTACTGCATTCAGCAGAAGTAAGCACTTTCCTGCCAGGGATTGCCGTGATCCTAAATTTATCGCGGTCCAATCCCGATTGTGGTATCCATTAAAAAGCGTTTCTCAAATAATGATGGATGCAAACAGAGCAATGACAAGAAGAGTTCAGTAATAAATAATCAGAGGGAAAATAACCGTGGACAATATCAACCGGTATAAAGCGCTGTTCGTGCTATCAGTCCTTCTATTATCGGCGGCATGGGTTTGGTCCCATGATTGGGAACAGTGGCGTGGACCAAATCGGGATGGCCATTCGAGAGAAACCGGGCTGTTGAAAGAGTGGCCCAAGGAAGGACCGAAACTCATCTGGCAGGTGAAGGATATTGGAAGCGGCTATTCTACCCCATCCATCTCGAGTGGCCGCATTTTCCTGATGAGTAACAGCGGGCTTGCGGATGAATTTGTCAGCGCCTTGGATGTAAAGGACGGGAAAAAGATTTGGTCTGTGCGGATCGGCAAGGTCGGAAATCCAGACCAGAAGCCCCCCTTTCCGGAAGCCAGAGCTACCCCTACCGTGGATGGCGCTCTGCTTTATGCTCTCGGATCGGACGGTGATTTGGTTTGCCTCGAGACCAAAACAGGGAAGGAGCGCTGGCGGAAGTCTTTGCGCAGCGATTTCGGTGGAATTCCCGGAACCTGGGCTTACGCCGAATCGCCGCTGGTGGACGGTGATGTATTAGTCTGTGTCCCAGGAGGCAAGGAAGCAACTGTTGTCGCTCTCAATAAGCAGAACGGAGAAGTAATATGGAAATCCGCCGTCCCCGGAGGGGATACCGCAGGGTACGCTTCAACGATCATCGCCAGTATTGGCGACATAAAGCAGTACGTGGCATACACGGCAAATGGGCTGGTGGGAGTCGATGCAAAGAACGGTAAGTTCCTCTGGCGATACGAGAAGGTCAAAGGCGCGCTGGGAATGAGCATTATGACGCCGGTTGCGTATGATGGCTACATTTACGCCGGAGGAACCCGCGTCGGCGGTGGAGCCGTCTTGCTTAAGGCCGATCAGGGCGCCATTACCGCCGAAGAAGCCTACTTCGATCCCAAACTTCCTATCGCCATCGGCGGCGCCGTGCTCGTCGGCGATTATCTTTACGGCTGCAGCCAGAGTACAATGATGTGCATCAAATTCAAAACAGGCCAGATCATATGGAATGAGCGCAGCATTGCCCCGGCCTCAGTATGTTATGCAGACGGGCTGCTATATTTGCACGGAGAAGGAGGAGACGTGGCGCTTATTGAAGCGTCACCGGAAGCATATCGAGAAAAAGGCCGGTTTACACCGCCAGATCAACCGAAACATGGCAACACCATGGAAAAATCTTGGGCTTACCCGATTATTGCAGACGGAAGGCTTTACATCCGTGACTTGAACAGCCTTTGGTGCTACGACATAAAGGATTCCAAATAGCTTTGGCAGGCGGTCGAAACAGGCGAGGGACGGGCGGTGGATTTCTATGTTTCACCGGCATCCCAAGTTTACCTGCTATGAAGAATTGCCAGCCGGCCAATGGGATAATCTTCGGAAGCACAGCCTAGTTTGCGAATCGGATGGCGTCTATACTCCGCGCCATGCAGAACAGAGCCTTTTGTATGCAGTCGTTTCCGAAAACCTGATGATATGTCGCGGTCTTGCGCTTCAAGGCAATCCTATTTCGAGTCCCCGTTGTGCGAGCGCATCCGGCGTCAAAGCTACTGAAAAGGTCCGGCAATTAACCGCGTCTGCCTTGTTTTTTGTCCTCGACGTCGGCCTCGATCGAAACTTCGGGAATGAGGATGATGAGAAGGAAGGAAACGAGCGCAGTGACGGCTCCAATCAGGAAGACATATCGCAGGCTGGCCTCCAGTGAACTGCGTATTGCCTGAACCGTTTTGTCAAAGAGCTCTGGTCCGCGTTCCCCGAATTCCCTATAGGCTGTTTTCAGTTCTGCCATTGCCGCAGAGGACAGCAATATGCGAGGATCCGACAGAGATTTCAGTGTTTTTTCATCCTCGATTTGGTTCAACTCGCTTGGAAGTGATTTATGGAGCGTCTTGGAATATTCCTGGTTCATGGCCGATCCCAGGATGGCAGGGGCGATCGCGCCGCCCATGAACACGAAGAAAAACATTGCGCCTACGGCCGATCCCAATAGTCGTTTGGGAAGCGCGAACTGGGCTACAAGAGTGTTCATCGTCGGGATTGCCCCAAGCCCGAGGCCGGCGATAGAAATAACAACAATTTCAAGCCATGTGGGGGTTTGGGAACTGAAGGTGACCATACAAAATGCCGCAAATGTAAGAATACCGTAACCGATAATGTACATCGGCTTATACCGCTTTGTTCGAGAGAGCAGATAGCCTGCGGGAACACCGGTGAAGGACATCAGCATGCTGAATGGGGTGATGATTTTGCCACTCAAGGTTGCACTGGCATTTTGAACCCCCTGCAGAAAAAGCGGGAAATACATCAGTATGCTCAGGCATGAAAAGTAGGAGATCAGGGCCGACACGGCGGCAATAAGAAATGTGCGGTTCGTGAGCACCTGCAGATCCAGCATCGGTTCATCAGCCTTTCCCTCAATCCACAGAAAAACAGACCAGGAAATGACTGAAGCACCCAGTAAAGCGATGATTGGGATGGAATTCCAGGAGTAAACGCTTCCGGCCCAGGAGAAGGCCAAAATCATTGTGGATGAGGCGAGTGCAAGAAGGCATGAGCCGGAGAAGTCGACCCTATGTTCCGTTCGCTTCGAAAGAGCCGGTATGCCGAGGAGCACGAAAACGCCGCCGATCAAAGCCAACAGCACCGCGATCCACAAAAAATAGCGCCAGCTCAGGCTGTCGGTGAGTATTCCCACAGTTGTTGGCACAACCATCGCCGCGATTCCGGCCGGAATCTGAAGAAATCCGCTCCATTTGCTGCGCTCGGAGGGCGAATACAAATCGCCGATGACAGAAAAACAAAGCGGGGACAAGGCGCCCTGGCCGAGGGAGATAATTATCCGCGCCGTAACAAAAAACACAAAACCCTGACTGATGGCCGCCATGATTGCGCCACCCATATAAAGGGCGAGAGAAATAATCAGCATGATCCGGCGCCCATACATGTCGGAGAGTTTACCGAATGTGAGCGTAACAAATGCCGAAGCAAGCGCCGGCAGCGAGATAGCCCAGGAATACAGGTGCATTCCGTCGAGGTCGGCGGCGATTTTCGGCAGGGTAACTCCGGATCCGCGGAAAAAATAGCTGGATGCGAAATAGGTGGTGAAAACAGCGATGAGCCGCTAGGGTAGCCTGCCGCTTTGCCGCCGGTTGGTGCGGAACCGCCATCTGAGCTTGTGCCATCAAGTTCCTGCTTCCTTTTTGCCTTCGAGGTTAACCTCAAAGGCAGCGTCCGCAAAGCTTATTTTTCAAGCGGTTTTGCGCCACCGCCGCGTATCCCTATCACATCATACTGTGTCCAGTTTTTTCCAAAAGTGGTAACCTGAGTTGGAAAGAACGCTTTCAATGAATCTGACGATTGATAATGCCCTGTTGATTGCCTCCATCCTGATTTTTGTTTCTCTGGTTGCCGGAAAAACTTCATACAAATTCGGAGTTCCGGTGCTGATCTTCTTTTTAGGCGTTGGGATGCTGGCGGGTTCCGAGGGAATCGGAGACATATACTTCGATAATAACGCATTGGCACAGGCCATTGGAATCATAGCGCTGAATTTTATCCTTTTCTCAGGAGGCTTTGAAACGGATTGGAAATCCAGATGATTTGCTCAGCCTTCGCGTCTTTTCACAGCGTTAAACCTTACCTTGGTTTTGCATCACCTCATCGGTCGATCAAAACAATCTTTCCTCAGCCGTGCATGGATCAGCCCGGCGACCCGGTTAGCAGATACGTTCTTTGTTAAATCAATGTAAAATCGAAAACTCGCCTTAGTCAATCGTGGTCAGGGCCGGTATCGAAGAACCAAAAGACAAAATCCGATTCCGACCTCGAATTTTCAGATCCCCTTTCCCCTTCTTCCCTTTAATCCTCTAATCCTTTAATCCTTCATTCCTTCGCTAACTACGTTTTCCCGGGTAAAAGGCCAATGATGGACATCATGCGGCCCGCGGCGGATCCTTCTGCGCGGTGGGAAAAGAACTCCCCCGTGTTGCAGCAGGTGCAGGCTTTTAAATCATAGCGGTTTTCCGGTCGTATTCCTGCGCGATTCATCTGAACATCCAGCACTTTGCCCAGATCCAAAAGATATTTGTCCGCGTGAACAGAAGCCGGCATCGCCGAACAGCATTCCGGGTATTCCTTTTTGAAAAGGTCGGCTACATCGCTCCCGATTTCATAGCAGCACGCGCGCATGCCGGGGCCAATTGCCGTCAGGAGTTGCGACGGATCGCTGCCGAAGGCCCGCTGCATTTCCCGGATAGTGCAAAGCAGAATCTCGGAAAGAGTTCCTCTCCATCCCGAGTGGACGGCTGCTACGGCGTTTTTTGCGGGATCCACGATCAGAATCGGCAGGCAGTCTGCGGTCTTCACTGCAAGCGCGATATTTTCAACACGCGTGGCAATGGCATCTGCCTCTGCCTGGTTCCATTGCGTGGAAATATCCTCTATGATATGCACACGATTGGAATGCACCTGGCGTAGAGCGATAAGGGGCGCATCTGCCAGCTGCAAAGCCGACAGGAAGCGACGCCTGTTTTCGTTCACCCGGGAGGTGGAATCCCATGGTGCGTCGCTGAGGTTGAGAGAGCTTTCTTTGAGATCCGGAGCTCCGCCGCGGCGAGTGGAAAAGCCGTGGCGCAGATGCGGTACAGCTTCAAAAGCAAGGCAGCTATAATAGGGTATTCCCCAAAGTTCCCTGAGAATGAAGCCTGCGCCGGTCATGACGGAAATATTGATGCCGCGAGGCTTTCTTTGTCAACTCGCTTTAGGAGTTTGCGATGATAATCGGCACCGGAGTGGATGTGGTAGAAATTGCGCGAATTCGCAAGGTCCTGGAAAAATCAGAAAACCGCTTTATCTCCCGAGTATTTACGCCCGCTGAACAGCAATTCTGCGACGGGCACCGCGATCCCGTTCCGCACTATTCTGTACGTTTTGCGGCAAAAGAGGCTTTGTTTAAGGCATTGGGAACGGGATGGGCCAAGGGAGTCACCTGGCTGGATGTGGAGGTGCTGCGCGAACAGCAGGAGGCTCCCGTCCTGCGCCTGCATGGGGAAGCCCAGAGACTCAGCGCATCGATGGGCGCACATAAAGCGCACCTGAGTCTGTCGCATTCCGATCAATGGGCCGTCGCCATGGTAATTCTTGATTCCTGATTCCGGATTCTTTATTCCTGACTGCCGATTGCGATGGGTAGGACAAGCTGTCTATCCATCCCAAATGACATCATGGGAACTTCTGATAATTTCAAGTTGTGAAAATTAAGAACCCGGAATCTTACTGACGAAACCATTTTATAAAAGATTTGGGGATCTCGATAATGCACCTATAGCGCAGTCTTCCGCTAATAGCCCAAAAATCCAGGGTTGTCTAACTAGCGCCAGTCGTCGATGCGCGTACTCCCTCCCGTCAAAACCATATTCCGACTCATCATGAAATCCGTCACAAACCATGTTGTCTGGCCACCGCCGCCGGTAACAATTATGTTTACTGAGCCTTCCTGGAACGGCTTTGTCTTTTGTCCGGAAGGGTATTGAGTTTTTTCAACATTTTCCGAAAACCACTTGCTAAGCTGTTCTTTAGTCTTGAAACCATAGGCATCCTTCAGAAGGTCGGCAACGGACGGATCCATAATGACGGTGGCCGATCCCATTGTGAGAGCCTTCATGTACTCGCCCATCCACATATGTACCGGGTATTCCCTCTTGGCTTCCGTTACGCTGGAAATATAGGACCATCCGGTTGCCACGGTTATTACACTGTCATTAGGCTTGAATCCCATCTGCACATGAAAAGGCTTCCATTCCGAGGGCAATGCCTCCTCGTTTTCAGCGATGCAGACATTGTTGTATTGCATGGTGCTCCCAAGAGTGCTCCAGGTAGTTTTTTTGCTGTGCAGACCGCCGATGGTTTTGGACATCAGCGTGTATGCGCGGCCGATAACCGAATTGGCTTCGTTATGCGGTCCCATGACGTTGTGACCGTAATTCATGCCTATTTCGTCGCGTATGGGGCCGTTGACCAGGACCATGTTGGCCATGGAGGATGTGGAGTTGCCAAAAGGTATGTGGTTGGCCAGGGCGAGAATCACAGGAAGATATTCCCGTTTGGCGCCGGCCATAACAGCGCAGGTTGCTACTCTTTCTACGGTAACTTCCCGCTTGCCTCCCGGCCAGTCCAATGTCTTGATGATTTCATCCCGTTTGTGAGACGTGCCTTTCAGCATGTCCGCCACGAGTTCTTCGGTAGGCAGGATAATGGGAAGGTAGTCCGTGTAATCCAAGTCTTTGAAGAGGCGCTGCAGGTTCGCTTCTGTGTCTGGCCCAAGAAAGCGGGATTCCCCTGGATTGGGGTCGGGCGCCGGCCCTTTATATTTCTCACTGTCGGTCAGTTGGCCCGTCAGCGCATCGATGAATGCCTGCATCATCGGTTTTCCGCTTACGACGTCTTTGCTCTCAAAAATATACTTATGGTGGACCGATTGGGGTTGCCCTGCTACCGGGAAAGGAAAGGAGATATATCGAATGGGCGATCCGTTGGTGTATTCGAAATCGTGCCCCTTCGCATACTTAATAATATTGGATGCTGCACCCCCGACGGCGGGGATCCTATATTGCTGTTCCAGTTGCTTACAGTTTCGGCTCACGGCCGATGTGCAGCTGTCTCAACCGGCTATGCCGAACATAGCCGCGTTGCCCTTTTCGGATATTTCCTTAAGGAGTTCCGGCTGATCCTGCATATAGAAGCCTTTGATTTTTCTGACCTCTATTTTCACACTCGGCATATTCTGGGCAAACCAGGCTTTCATTTCCTCATAAATGCTGGGAGCCGCATTTTCGCCTCCCCAGCCGATATCCACCAGGAATATTGTCTTTCCTTCGAGAGAATCGAGTCGCGGGGCAAGCGGTACGCGATCGACCATTCTATTCGGTGGTGTCGGATTCAATACCCTGATTTTATTTGCAGAAGAATATGCTGTAGAACAAACAGCAATGAGAAGAATTGCCAATAATACAGAACATGGCTTTCTAGTCAATTTGCACCTCCATTTCATGGGTCCGCTATCCGCTCCTACTGATCGGCAATACGCAAAACAAAGTTGCAACGAACATAGCCGTTTTGATTTTAACATGCAACGAGTTTTGGTGCACCCCGGCGGCCGATAGGTGAAATAAAGCCCCTTTTTCAGAACAGAACTGCGAGGGATCAGTTCCCGCCCCTTGGCTCAATAGAGCATGCAACGGATTTCCATGTGATTCTCGATGCCTTTGATTCCTGATGTCATAGAATTAGGTTTTTGGTTTTAGCCTGGCATCTGAAATTTGGAATCCGGTATCAAAGAATGCTTGCATAGGTTGCCTCCGCGAGAACTTCTTCGATGCGAATATTCACGAGGCGGTTTGGCGGCACGGAAAGCCCCGGGACTCGCGCATGGATATAGTTTCCCGTAAGCACCAGAGATGTTCCCAGATTCTCCTCACGGGAAATCGTTATGCCTGGCAGAACCTGGCCGACGAACCGGCGCCGGAATGCAATATTTTTTGCGCGTGAGATTTCTAGGACTGCGTTCAGGCGGCGTTTCATCACCTGTGAAGAAATGCGGCCGGGCATCGAGAATGCAGCCGTCCCTTCTCGAGGGGAGAATGGGAACACATGCAGATAGGTCAGAGGAGACTCCCGGATAAGCGCGCAAGTTTCCGCAAAATCCCCATCCGTCTCTCCCGGAAATCCTATCAAGACATCGGCTCCGATGGCGGCATCGGGCAGTTTGTCTTGAATATAGGCCAGCAGCTCGCGAAATCGAGCGGCCGTGTAGGGACGCCGCATGAGGCGCAAGATGCGGTCGCTGCCACTCTGCAGTGGAATATGAAAGTGGTGCGCAAAAACCGGGTGCTCCGCCGCAAGATCGACAATCGCCCGATCGAAATGCATGGGCTCAATGCTGCTTAAACGTATCCGGCCGAGCCGCGGAATTTCTACGATCCGGCGCAGAAGGTCGATGAGTCGCGGATGATCCTTGAGCTTGAGTCCGAAGGCACCGAGATGAACGCCCGTAAGAACAATTTCCTGGAAACCGCGCTCTGCCAGAGATCGGATTTCCGCAAGCACATCTTCCAGCCGGGCGCTTCGTCCCGGCCCCCGCACGTGCGGCACAATACAATACGAACAGTGAGCGTCGCATCCATCCTGGAGTTTGACCAGTGGGCGCGTCTTGCCTCCGGTATTCCCCGTCGGCGGCAAAAGATAATCACGGTCCTCATCCAGCGGCGACCGCACGATTTTGCCGCTCCCGTGTTCTCCGGCATTTTCGAGAATCTCGGCCAGATTCTCTTTTACGCCGTTTCCGACCACCAGGCTGACGCCCGGCATATCGGCCAAGGCAGCCGGATCCCGTTCGGCATAGCACCCGGTCACAATGATGCGCGCAGAAGGATTTTCGCGGTGCAGACGCCGGATCGCCTGGCGAACCTGCTGGTCGGATCGTTGTGTGACCGTGCAGGTGTTGACCACTGTCAGGTCGGCATCCAGGCGGTTCTCGCTCTCTACCATGGAGCGACAACACAGGCTTTCGCGAATCGCGTCACTTTCTGCCTGGTTGCAGCGGCAACCGAAAGTCAGTATGGAGAACTTAGGCTTTTCGAGCTTTCTGCAACTCACTGTCGCACTGCTCCACACGATCCGCCAGCCGTTTTTTGTATTTGCGCAGACGTTCCGCTAATTCAGGATTGTTCCGGGCGAGAATCTGGGCCGCCAGGATGGCTGCATTGCTGGCGCCTGCTTTCCCGATGCCCATTGTTGCCACAGGTATGCCTGCCGGCATCATGGAAGTGGAAAGCAGCGCATCCAGGCCGTGCAGCGGAGAAGAATCGATCGGCACTCCAATGACAGGCAGAATAGTATGCGAAGCAACCACTCCGGCAAGGTGCGCTGCGGCGCCGGCACAGGCAATGACTACCTGGACACCGCGCGCCTCCAAAGCTACAGCATATTTCTGAGTCCGGTCCGGTGAACGGTGAGCGCTCGATACCGTGAGCTCATGCTCAATGTCAAAATCCGTCAGCATTTTGAGCATGTCCTGGATCACCGGATAATCGGAATCGCTGCCTAAAATAATGGCCACTTTCGGTTGGACCACTGCGTCCCTCCATTCTAAAATTAATTCCAGATTTCAGATTCCATATTCCAGATTCTGAATTCTGGATTCTGTATTCTGGATTTCTGCTACCAGATAGCTGACTACAAAAACCGCAGCTACTCTGGAATCCGAAATTCGGTCTAGGTTTTGACTGACAATCCCTTCGCGCCGATATCGCGGCGGTAATGCATTCCTTCAAAGTGAATTTTGTTTACGGCTTCATAGGCCAGCATCATGGCGGAGGCAAGATCCTTATCCATTGCGGTCACGCCCAGGACTCGGCCACCATCCGTAAGAAACTTGTCGCCCTCTTTCCGCGTCCCGGCATGGAATACCGCAACGCGCCGGTTTTCTTCTGCCATCCCGAGTCCGGTAATTGCTTTGCCTTTGGCATAGGGTCCGGGATAGCCGCCGGAAGCCAGCACGACGCAGACGGCAGCTTCGCTGTGCCACTCGGCCTTATAATCTTTCAGGCGCCCGTGACATAGGGCTGCGCACAAATCCGGGAAATCGCTTTTCAATCGTGGGAGAATAACCTGGCATTCCGGATCTCCCATACGAACGTTGAATTCAAGCACCTGCACTCCCCGACTGGTCAGCATCAGGCCGGCATATAAAATTCCCTGGAATGGGTACCCTTCGCTTCTCATCCCATCGATTACCGGGCGGATGACCCGCTTCAGGACATCCTGTTCGAGTTCCGGACCGAGAATGTCGTCGGTGGAATAGGCGCCCATGCCGCCGGTATTGGGACCGGCATCGTTGTCAAAAACCGCCTTGTGGTCCCGGGCGGCGACTGCCGGGACGATCGTTTCGCCGTCGGTAAAAACAATGTAGGACGCTTCAATCCCCTCGAGGCACTCCTCGACGATAATGCGCTCTCCAGAGGCACCAAACTCACGGGCTACCATAATGCGCTGCACAGCATCTTTAGCCTCCCGAACATCGCGGGCAACGACGACTCCTTTGCCTGCGGCAAGTCCGTCCGCTTTAACCACAATTGGAAATGCAGCTTCTGAAGATTCCAGATATGCAATTGCAGAACGAGCATCCAAATAGGTGGCATAGCGGGCTGTCGGGACATTGTGGCGCGCCATGAAATCCTTCGAGAAAACTTTGCTGGATTCGAGCTGCGCAGCCTCCCGGGTTGGCCCCAGCACGCCGATTCCTTCCGCCTTCAGGTGATTGACGAGTCCGGATGCGAGGGGTGCTTCCGGACCAACTATGACAAAATCCATGCGTTCTTTTCGCACAAGATCTGAAATTGCGGCGAAATCATCCGGCTGAACCGGTATGCACCGGGCAATCTGTGCAATCCCCGCGTTGCCCGGCGCGCAGAGGATCTCCTGGACACGGTTACTTTGAGCGAGTTTCCAGACAATGGTATGTTCTCTTCCACCGGAGCCGACAACCAGTATTCTCATAATGCCTCGTTCGTAAAAGATTCCAGATTTCAGATTCCAGATTTCAGATTCCGGATTCCAGGATTCCGGATTTTAGTTTCACTGCACTTTTTGACCTGTATCCTGAAATCTCGAATCGAGAATCTGGAATCTGGAATCTGGAATTTTGTTAAATGCTATCGAGATCCAAAGATTTTAAATAGGAGCGAAATGCCGGTCCCACTTCATCATTTTTAAGGGCAAACTCAACCGTCGCCTGCAAAAAGCCGAGTTTATCCCCTGCATCGTACCGCTTGCCCTGGAATTTATAGGCAAGAATCCGCTGCGTGCCCAGCATGTGACGCAGCCCATCCGTCAGTTGAAGCTCGCCGCCGGCTCCCCTTTGGGTATTTCCCAGAGCTTCAAAAATATGTGGCGTGAGGATGTATCTGCCTATAATTGCCAGATTGGACGGCGCTTCTCCCTGCGGAGGCTTTTCCACCATATCAATGACTTCAAACAGCCTTCCCGTCGCCTTCCGGCAAGGATCTGGCCTTAACAATGCCGTACCGGCCGGTTTCCTCCGGAGGCACTTCCATCAGCGCCACAATGCTGGTGTGATATCGATCATAAATATCCATCATCTGACGGATGCACGGCACGTCCGCCTCGATAACATCGTCTCCCAGCAAAACGGCAAATGGCTCCTCGCTTACAAAATTTCGAGCCACCAGGATAGCATGACCCAGCCCAAGCGCCTCTTTTTGGCGGACATACGCGATATGCACCATCTCCGAAACCGCCCGCACCAGTTTCAGCAGGCCGGATTTCCCACGCTCCTCCAGAATCTTTTCAAGTTCATAGGAGACATCAAAATGGTCTTCAATCGCATTCTTTCCTCTTCCGGTTATAATCACCAGATTCTCGAGCCCCGAGTTCACGGCCTCTTCCACTGCGTACTGGATGATCGGTTTATCCACCAGCGGAAGCATCTCTTTCGGTTGCGCTTTGGTAGCCGGGAGAAATCGCGTACCCAGGCCGGCTGCAGGAAAAACCGCTTTTCGTATGGTTTCCATAAAACGCTTCTTTCTTAAAAATGATCGGTTTTTTGATATATCCTGCGTGTTTCGCTGCCAAAAAATGATTGAAACAATGGCATCTCTCAAAGTCAATGATAGAATGAATCTTTGGGCAAAAGCTATTTGGAATTTATCGGCCGTTGGCATGTACTGCAAGTGAGGTTCATGGTCGTGGCCCGAAGTTTAAAGCATTTCATTTAAAAGGATTTCCTATGCTGGATAAAAACTTTGTACGGGAAAACCTGGATTTCGTGAGAGAAAGGCTGGCCGCCCGGGGAGGCAAATACCCTTTGGACGAGCTTGTCGCAGCGGACATCGAGTGGAAAAATTTAATCCTCCGTAGCGAAGAATTGCGCAAGCAGCGCAACGAAGCGACCGAAGCCATCGGATACGCTGAAGCGCGAAGGCCATGACACTTCGGCGCAACAGGTGCGAGTGAAGGAGATTTCCGGCGAGATCAAGTCTCTTGAGGAAGAGGCCCGCCTTGTCGAAGAGCGCCTGAATTCGCTGCTCCACAGTATCCCGAACCTGCCCAACAAATCCGTCCCCGTCGCCTGCGATGAGACAGGGAACTGCGAAGTCCGGCAATGGGGAGAGGCGCCGTCTTTTGACTTCGCACCCCTCGATCACGTGGACCTCGGGTCTTCTCTTGGGATCCTGGACATGGACCGGGCGTCAAAAATCACCGGCGCGCGTTTTGCCCTTCTGTTCGGCGCCGGCGCGCTTATGGAAAGGGCTCTGATCAATTTCATGCTGGACGTGCATACGAAATATCACGGCTACCAGGAAGTCATGCCGCCTCTCATGGCTAATTCGACAAGCCTTTTCGGCACGGGAAATCTGCCCAAATTTGCCCAGGATCTTTTCAAAGTGGAAGGCACAAACTATTACTTGATACCGACCGCGGAAGTGCCCGTCACGAACATTTACCAGGGGGAAATACTGGATATTTCGGAATTGCCCAAAAAATTCGTAGCCTACACACCCTGCTTCCGCAGTGAAGCCGGTTCTTACGGCAAGGATGTGCGCGGCCTGATTCGCCAACACCAGTTTAACAAGGTCGAACTGGTAAAATTTGTTGAACCTTCCAAATCCTATGACGAACTGGAAGCACTGACCCGCGATGCGGAGGATATTCTGCAGCGCCTTGGGCTTCACTACCGGGTTGTGGCTCTCTGCACGGGAGATATGGGCTTTTCCAGCGCCAAAACCTATGACTTGGAAGTGTGGCTGCCGAGTCAAAACCGTTTCAGGGAAATATCATCCTGCAGCAATTTCGAAGCCTTTCAGGCGAGACGCGCAAATATTCGAGTCCGGAGCGAAGACGGCAAGAAGAAACAATATCTCCACACGCTGAATGGATCGGGCCTCGCTATTGGTAGAACCTGGCTGGCGATCCTGGAAAATTATCAGCAGCGGGACGGCTCCGTTGTCATTCCGGAAGCGCTGCGTCCCTATATGGGAGGAATTGAAATCATTCAAAAGAAGTAGGCCGGTTAACGATTTGCCGATGCGGAGCCCTCGCCCTCCGGCGGAATTGTCAGAGCCTGGTCGAGCAGAATCTCCAAAGTGGCGCCACGCCGCACCTCGATCTCTTTTCCCCGAGTCGCAAACACTGTCGCCAGTCCAATTGCGGCGCCCACGCCAGAACCGATTGCGGCGCCTTTCGCGCCCCCGGTAAGACCGCCGATACCTGCACCGGCAATGCCGGGCACCAGGACTCTGCCTATATCGTTTCCTTCGGAGGATTCGCCCTCAACAGTCCCTTCGGGCCGGATTGCCCCATGCCCTTTTGAATCCACGCGGGCAAGAGACGCCACGATAGGTAACTGTCCGTGGCCGGGAATGGTAATGGATTGAAAAATAAGATTCATGATCGCTTTTCCCTTGAAACGGCCGGGGCGGAGAATACGCGAGATACTGCCTGACACAACGCTCCCTTTAGGAATCACTATTCGATCTCCAAGGAGTATGGGAGCCGTCACATACGCAGTAAACGTATCCCCTTCACTATTCACTTTAGTGCTCAGATGATTATTCAATTGCAGAGTAATTCTGGTCTTTTCAGGGAGGACGGTATCGGATCCCGCAGAAAAAGCCGGAGATATCGAGAAGGCCGCCATCAACACACAGACCAGCCCAAGGTTCCAAAACTCTTTCATTTCATTATTTTTACACGGATGCATAATCACTTCCAACCCCTAACATTGATGGAAAAATGATCTTAAAGGTTCAGCTTTATTCAAAACGCCGCAATGGGAGGAGCTTGCCCGTAACAAAAAATAGATAGTCTTCACTGCACCGTCGCCTTGACTGTGATTTCTCGTGCTGTTAGCTTCTACGCATGGATTATCTGCCGCCAAATCCGGAATCGTTTCACAAGGGGTGGCTGGATCGATTTCAAGCTTTCTTTGAGGTTTTACTCCTGTCCGGACTTTTGTCGAGCTTGCTTGCCGGCTTGATTCTTTACCCTTTTCAAGGAAATAAATCGCCCGACCTCCTGGCGAACGCCAAGGTTTTATCTATTTTCCTCCTCCTGGAATCAGGAATAACATTTCTCATTCTGGCGGCTAATCCTCAAAACCCGTCGCGAAACCATTTCCGGTTTGGGTTTGCGGTGGCATCGATGGAAATCCCAACTGGGACTGGGACTGGCGCTGGCTCCATTTCTGTTTTTCCTGAACGCCGCGGTGGCGGCTGTTTTTCGAACTTGCTTTCCTCAATACTATCTAGTGGAAAATCCGCTGACTAAATTGATACAAACGCCCCAACAACTGGCCCTGCTTATTTTTTCGGCTCTTGTGGCCGGCGGCATTAAAGAGGAATTGCAGCGCGCGTTCATATTGACGCGATTCCGCTTGTATCTGGGAGGGGCAGGATTGGGCCTTGTAGTGTGGAGCATCGGATTCGGGGCAGGACACTATGTTCAGGGCGTGCAAGGCGTTGTAACGGCCGCCCTTTACGGCTTGATATTCGGCATCGTCTATCTTCAAAGCGGAAGCCTGATCGCGCCGATTGTGGCGCACAGCGCCTATGACTCTCTGGCGCTCCTTGCCTATTGGTTTTTTTCGGACCTCTTTAAGTAGCACCCCACGGCGGGGAATCGTACCTGGGGAATCGTACCTGGTTATACTGTCCCTCTTTAATCCTTTGATCCACTGCTTGAGAATGCCCAAAGAGGGACAGTATAACCAGGTACGATTCCACGCCGTGACAGGCTCAGGGCTCAAAACTATTGCCCGGCCGCTGAAACGCCGATACATAACCAGACATATATGCTCAAAAACCGAAAGCTGCTGGATATTTACCAGGAAATACACAAAAACGAGCTCAGTGGTGTCCTTCGATTTGAAAAAGGACAGGAAAAGAGGCAGCTGGTCCTGAACAAGGGCCTGCTCGTTTTCGCCGAGAGCAATCTTCCCGAGGAGCATCTTGTTCGCATACTCGTCAAACTTGACTTGCTGCCGCGAGCCAAGGTGAACGAAATTGCCTCACTCATGAAAGCCGGAAAGACAAGCGAAGAGGCGATTCTAGGTTTATCCGGCTTTGGCACGCAGGAACTTGAAAAGGGGAGGCGTGAGCAGGCAATAGTCATTCTAGCTTCCCTGTTGGTCTGGGATACCTGCGAAATGCGCTTTTTCCCCGGGGAGGATTTGATCCGGTGTCAGCTGAATCTTGGCCTGCCTTTGTCTGAGGCTCTTGTGCTTGCGGCGCGACGTGCCGCATCCGACCGCCTTATCCAAATCCCGCTGGATTTTATGCAAGGGACCTTCCAAAGGGCGGAGAATTGTGCAGCGACGGCTCTGGGCTTTCCGCTTAACAACTACGAATCCTACGTTTATTCGCTGCTGCATGCGCCTGTCCACGCCTCGGAAGTGCAGGCTCTGCTTCCGGCAACCGGAGCAAAACCGGAGGAGATTCTGGTGTGCCTTTTTCTGCTTGGCATGGTGGAGAGGCCACAAGCCGCCGATCGGGCCAGCGAAACCGGCGCGGCAACGGAATCAAGTTCTATTGTTCAGATGCTTTCGGACATGTTAACGAATTTCGAGGCTGCCAGCCTATACGAAATTTTGTCGGTCCCGCCGGGAGCAAATTATCAGGAAATCCAGGCCGCGTATCACCAGATGGCGAAGCAGTACCATCCCGACCGGTTTCAATCCTACGAATTTTCGGCGGAAACCCGCAATATAGCCGAGCAGGTCTTTACTTACATCAATGCAGCTTATTTTACTTTGAAAGATCCCGTATCTCGGGCCGGCTACGACGAAAAGCGTTTAACCACAGGAAGCAAGCTGGAAGCCGGACTGAAATCCAGAGCGCTCAAACAATCCGAAGATGAAAAGACAGCAGAAGCGCTCTTCCATGACGGCCGGGCTTTGCTGGCTAAAGGAGATTTCGAAAAGGCGGTGGAGCGGCTGAAAGGCTGTGTATGGCTGGATCCCTCGAAGGCCGTATACCATCATTATCTGGGCATGGCTGAGTCAGAAATGCCGAAGCTCAGGAAAAGTGCAGAGCAGCATTTCTTAAAATCTATTGAACTTAATACAATGACCACCGCCAGCCGCCTGGAACTGGCAAAACTCTACATTAAGGTGGATCTCTGCCGGAAGGCGGAGCTTCAGTTGCAGGAATTAATGCGCTGGGATCCCGGAAACTCCGAAGTTCAGAAGTTGCTCACCGAACTGAATAAGCATTCATCCCCTCGATTCTAGAAGCCCGTCCCCTTTTTCCGTGTTACTATTGCGATCTCGCAAGCAGAGCAATGTGCGGCGCTGCGGATGCAACACTAGCCCGCATTTCTCATGGATTTTCGTAGCGAGGAGGCGCAGACGGGCGTGGATACAATCGGTCACAGGTTCCAAGTTTCAGGTTGCAGGAACATGTTTTAACCTGCAACTTGGAACCTGTTAACCTGCAACTTGAACAGACATACCCGGGTCCGCCGTCGCAGTAGAAAGCCCGTGGGAAATGCGGGCTGAGGAGAGATGGATATTTTCTGCGAGGTTATTACATGAACGAGAAACAGTCACTAAGCTATCGAACCGCGGGCGTAGATTCGGGACAGAAGGATCAGGCCATGCAGCGCCTGGGCAACTGGGTGGAGCGGAGTTTCTCCTTGCGCCCTTCGGAAGTAGTGTTGCCGCTTGGATACTTTGCCAATGTCATTGATATCGGGAACGGCATCGGAATTGCCGTCTCCACAGATGGTGTCGGAACAAAAATCCTGGTTGCCGAAATGCTGGAAAAGTATGACACCGTCGGCATCGATTGCGTGGCCATGAATGTCAACGATATTCTCTGCGTCGGAGCAGAGCCTCTTGCTATCCTGGACTATATCGCCGTGCAGGTCCCGCATCCGGACCTTTTGGAAAACCTTGCAAAAGGGCTTTATCGCGGAGCTGAACTCGCGCGAGTTACAATCCCGGGCGGTGAAATCGCGCAAATCAAAGAAATGATTCAGGGATTGCGTGAAGGGTATGCCTTTGATCTCGTAGCGACATGCATCGGCAAGGTTCCGCTGGATCGCGTTCTGATCGGACAAAATGTCGCAGAGGGCGATCTCATCATCGGACTGGCTTCGAGCGGGATACACAGCAACGGTTTGACCCTGGCGCGGCGTGTCTTCTTTGAACGATCCGGCTGGAAGGCGGATCACTATGTGAAAGAACTTGGCCGGACCATCGGGGAAGAGCTGCTCGAACCAACTCGCATCTATGTGCGTGAAGTGAGGGAAATGCTGGATGCCGGACTCCGGATCAAGGCTCTAGCTCATATTACGAGCACCGGTTTTCTGAATCTGAACCGCGCCGCCGCTCCCATGGGCTATGTCCTGGACAAGCTGCCCGAACCTTTGCCCATTTTCCGGCTGCTGCAAAGCCAGGGCGCCGTTTCAGACGAGGATATGTATTTTACCTATAATATGGGTATAGGATTTTGTATCGTGATAGCGCCTGAAGACGCCGACGCGGCGCACGCCATTGCACGCAAGCACAATGTCCCATCTTACTCAATCGGATACACGGTGAAGGATCCCGAGAAAAAGGTGCACCTTCCAGCGGTAAAGCTTGTGGGATTCGACGACAAGTTCAGTCGCCAGTAGGCTGTCAGCTGTCAGCCATCAGCGGTCGGCAGGGAAATATAGGCAAGCGGATAAGTTAAGCGCTTCAGGAAACAATTCGAATCATAGATGTTGCAGCCGACTTTCATCCTATCAAGGGTGCTGAACGCTGATAGCTGAAAGCTGACAGCCGACTAACAGCTATCGACAGCCGACTGCCGACTAATCTGCAGGCTTTCCAGGGCCAGGCGGGCGGCAGATTGCTGTGCTTCCTTCTTTGTTCTGCCTGAGGACTCCGCAACCACTTCGCCGAGAATAACGACTTGAACCACAAACGTTTTCCGGTGGTCCGGACCTATTTCATTCACGACACGGTAGATCGGTTCGGGGCGGCCGAGATCATGCAGCTGTTCCTGGAGAGCCGATTTGAAATCTCCATATGTCAGCTGTTTGAGATCAAGCCCTTCCAGAAAACCTCCGAGCTGGCGCCATACGAAATCCGATGCGGACTCTACGCCTCCATCCAGATATAGGGCGCCGATGATGGCCTCATAGGCATCCACCATGATCGCGCGCTTCGTCCGTCCTCCGGTTTTCTCTTCGCCCCGGCTCAACCGGATGAATCCCCCCAGATGGATGTTCTCTGCCAGCCGCACCAGATTGGCTGCGCTGACGAGATACGCTTTAATCTTGCTGAGTTCGCCCTCGGTCAATTCCGGATAGTGCTGGAAAATGCGCGAGCTGATTATAAAGCCGAGAACCGAATCCCCGAGGAATTCCAGCGATTCGTTATTCCGGAAATACGATCCTTCGTGCTCGTTGACGAAAGACCGGTGCGTCAAAGCCTGGAGAAGCAGTGCCTGATTTTGAAAATGGTACCCGAGAAGATTCTCCAAGTCACACAGAGATGGGGTTGGGAGTGTCTCTCCTGAATTCTCGCTCATGACTCCCTCGACGTGAAACATTGATTCTATATATATTAAGTGTACGACCAAAGTACTTCCATCTCAATGCTTGTGAAATCAAAAAGAAAGAATACGGAAGTCAGGGCTGTACCTGACGCATCCTTCGCTGACGGATCAGGACAAGCGCGGCGATGTAGGAGAAGGAAGATAGGAAGATAGAAAGGATGAAAGAGCCAACGATCATTGGCTTCAGGATATGCCATTGTCCCGCAAGCTGCCCCCAAAAATCAACGCTCCAGAGCAAACGCAACTCAAAGCTGGGAAGAGCGGGCATCTGCGGAAACCCTATGATCAGACCGCCAAGGTATGTTCCAGCGGCGTAAATAGGAACGAGAGTCCAAGGGTTGTTGATGAATAAGCCGAGAAGCATGGCAAAGCGATTCAGGCCGCAAAAAAACGCGAGCCCAAAGCCCAGAACGATATGCAGGCCGATCAAAGGACTAAATGCCAGAAATACACCCAGGGCAAAAGCCTTTGCAATCCGCTCGGGCGTATCTTCCAATGCCAGCAGTTTCTTTAAAAAATTCGAAAGCTTTTCTCTCATAATCCCAATTACCATATCGAGCGAAACCCGGATTTACTTTAGATGCTTAGAATTATGGGATTCGTTCAAACGAATTAATTATTGCGGGGAAGAGGCAAAAAGCGGGAGGGGGTGGAAGCGCGGAGAAGATTTAAAAACTTAATCGCAGCTTGTTTTCTTTTTGGAGCGGCGGGAGAAGTGGTCATATCCATGCTCCAACAGCAGGCTGCGATCTTTCCCCGGTTCGAGCAGCCATATTTTTCCAACATCCCGAGTCAACCTGCCAATCCTTGTGACCTTGGGAAAATGGGAGGGGTACGTATCTTCGAAAATCCGGCTTTTGGAACACGGCACCGAAAAGAGGAGTTCAAAATCTTCGCCGCCATGAAGAGCCATTTCGACCGGATCACAGTCCCATCGTCGGGATTCCTCGAAAACCGGAAGGTTTGCAGCCTGGATCTCTGCACCGACTCCGCTTGCAGCGCATATGCGGGGAAGATCCATAGAGAGGCCGTCGCTCAGGTCCATCATGCAGTGAACCAGGCCGCACTGAGCCAGCCACATTCCCGCCTCACAACGCGCCTCCGGCCGCTGATGGATACGGATCGCTTCCTTCTGTGCACGGGATCGCGGACGGATACATCCGTTCTGAAGCAGCCTGAGACCTGACGGCAGACTGGCCCAGAGTGCCGGTCACATAGAGGAGATCCCCGGCGCGTCCTCCGGTGCGATAGAGAACCTTCCGTTTTATCGATTCCCCTAAAGCCGTTATTGAAATGGATATCCCTCCGTCCGTGTGCGAGAAATCCCCGCCGATCAGTTGCGCGCTCCCGGATCGGCCAGGCTCCGTCAATCCGTCATATAAATCCAAAATCCAGCGCTCCGAAATTCCAGCGGGGACAGCCAGCGAAACGGTAAAAAAAAGCGGGCGGGCTCCCATAGCAGCCAAATCACTCAAGTTCACGGCAATGGACTTGTAGCCGAGACGGCGGGGCGTGGTCCACTCCCGACGGAAATCGATCCCTTCCAGAAGCATGTCTGTCGTAACCAGCAGATATTCTCCCGCATGCCTGGGACGAATGACCGCGGCATCGTCCCCGATCCCTTTTTTGATTAAAGGGCTTTTTGCCCCGTAGCGCTCCAGCAGGAGCCGAATAATGCTGTTTTCGCTGATTAATCCGGACATGGAGAGGTTGATGCTTAGTTGGTTTTTACTGTTTTTTCTCAAACAGTTCGTTGATTTCGGTCATGAATTCGCTTACATCCTCGAACTCCAGGTAGACAGAGGCAAATCGAAGGTAGGCAACCTTGTCTATCCGTCTCAGCTCGGAAAGAAGAATTTTTCCGATGTTAACGGAATCCAGCTCGCGTTCAGGGCTTTCCTGGACGGTTTGTTCCACTTTGTCGACGATCTTCTCGAGTTGCGTGAGGCTGACCGGCCTTTTTTCGCACGCCTTTAGAAGCCCATTCAATATTTTGTTCCTGTCGAACCTTTCTCTGCCGCCGTCCTTTTTCACAACCATGTACGGTATCTCATCGCTGCGTTCATAGCTGGTGAAACGACGAGCGCAGTTCAGGCACTGGCGCCTGCGCCGGATCGAATCTCCGTCGCGGCTTTCCCTGGAGTCTACGACTCGGTCTTTTAAAAATCCGCAGTAGGGACACTTCATGATTTGGATTCCGGATTCCGGATTCCAGATTCCAGATTCCAGATTGTATTTAGCCTGGAAGCAGGAAATTGAAATCGGGAATCGATTATATCCGCGCTCGTTTGCGCCGCCTCGCTAACAAACAATACGAGAAATGCAGGCTCGAAATCAAAGATCTTGCAAGTATTAATAGGAAATTCCCCAAAACGTCAAGCAGAAACAGTAGGCAGTCGGCAGTCGGCAGTCAGCAGTCGGCGGTCGGCTTGTCGGCAGTCGGCTGTCAGCTTTCAGCATAAACCGATAGGTCACTATCGACTATCGACTGACGACTATCGACAAAAGGCTGCCGACCATTTACTAACGACTGTCACAGTGAAATTTTTTCTGGGTTGGCACGCTTCTGTGTTAATTTTTATGCATACGCTCTTGCATTTTATTGAACTTTATAACGTATAGCTTCGTTTTCATGGCTAGGAACAGGATAGCTGCCAAGGAGTCAACGGTGCTCTCGGGCGATCAAAAACTTGTAGAGCGCTGTCTTCAAGGAGACGATGCTGCTTGGGAACTGGTGGTGAACTCCTACGGGAAGCGTATCTATAACCTGAGTTACCGCTACACCAACCGCAGAGAGGAAGCGGAGGACCTGACGCAGAATATTCTGATCCGGGTTTATCAGAATCTCCGGAGCTACCGTTCGGATGCCGGCAGCTTTCAAAACTGGATTTTGCGCGTAGCTCGGAACCTGATTATTGATCACTACAGACAAGTCCGTCGATTTCCGCAGACGGGAGGGAGCGAGGAATTGGAAACCATGAACATCCGAGATGACAGGACTCCCAATCCTCAGCGGGCAGCGGAACAGGCTGAGGCATCCCGGTTTCTGCAGGACGGACTTCAGGCATTATCACCTGAACTCAAAGAGGCCATTATACTTAGAGATATAGAGGGGACGGCGTATCAGGATATTGCCGAGCTCCTCGGCGTTCCTGAAGGAACGGTTAAGAGCCGGATCAACCGTGGGCGGATTGAATTGGCCAAATTATTAATGAAGCGACGTACGCTGTTAGAGATGCAGATGTAGAGGCTATTTATGGATTGTTCAAAGGTTGAGCTCTGGCTGAGCGATTATATGGAAGCCAGCCTTCCCGCCGACTTGACGGATACGGTGGCAAAACACCTTGAAAGCTGCCAAAACTGCTCAACCCTGCTGCAGGAAATGCAATCCATTGTTGCTCTCTGCCATAACTACCCTACGCTGGAAATGGATCCTGACTCTATCGAGAGAATCCTGCTCCGAACCTCCGGCCGTCCCAGAACCCGCTCTTTCAAGGAATTGTTGCGCCGGTATCTTGTTCAGCCTCTGTTGACGCCAAGGCTCGCCATCGGGGCAACGCTGGCGACTCTATTCCTCATTTTGATGCTTGACGTGATGCTGCCGAAATTATCAGTAACGATCTCAAGTCTGTCCCCGACAGAGCTTGTTCAGCTCATGGACCGGGGGGCACGGCAGCTGTACGGCGAAGGATTGAGAGCTTACAACAAAAAGAACGAGTGGCAGGATCGATATAATCGCTTTAAAAACAACACTTTAAACAATTTTCGCTCCATAATAGAGCAGATGGAAGTGCCGGTCGAAGGACATAAAAAAACGGAAGAGCAGGTGCCACGGAAAAATAGCGCGCCAGAAGAAAAAAGCAGCGGTCTCTTCCTATGGCCAGCCTAGAAAGCCTTTGCCCCGCATTTCTCATGGGGTTTTCGGGCGTGAGGTGACTGATATGAAATGTTCATACCATCCAGCAGTAGAATCTCAGGAATCCTGCAACGCATGCAGCAAATCTCTCTGCGGGGAGTGCGCGCATAGAATAAAAGGCAAAGCTTACTGCCAGGACTGTCTGATCCAGGGGGCGGAATGGGCTGCCACGCTCAAAGGGCTTAAGCTGCCGACCGATTCTCCCAGGCGAGCCGCACTTTGCGCTATCATTCCCGGCCTAGGCGCCGTCTATAACAGCGAATATTTAAAGGCAATCACTTATTTTGCTGTTTGGTCCGCCCTGGCCTTGCTGGGCAGCCGGATAAGCGGGATCTTTGGTTTCGGGGCTGCCGTCTTTGTGCTCTTTACCATGTTCGACGCCTATCGCAGCGCGGAAGCCAAGGTCCGCACACAGCTTTATTCGATTCCGATTTCAGAAACAGCGCCCCAGGATAAAACGACCGTCGGCTGGGGCATCTTCCTGATGATCCTGGGCGTGTTTTTCCTGCTCGAGAATGTCATTCCATTCCATTTCCTGAACAAGCTCTGGCCGCTGATTTTTGTTTTGTTGGGCGCCTACCTTATTTACCGTGCCCTGCAGAACAGGCAATCTCAGACCGCCGCCGCACAAAATATCAAGTTAGAGGCGAAGGAGGATATCTGACATGACTGCTTATTCTCGCAGCGGTGCCTTAACCGCGGGCTTGATCTTGATTGCTCTCGGCGTGATCTTCCTGGCGGAAAACTTCTACGCTCCTTTCTCCGCCTGGCGCCTGATCGCACGGTATTGGCCAGTCATTCTGATTATCATCGGAATGAAAAGACTCTTTTGCTATTTTACCTGGCCGGCGACCCCGCCTACACAAAACAAGATACCTCCGAAGGAGTAACACCATGTCGCACAGGCTTCGTCCGTCGCTGTTGGGATCCCTGCTCTGGATCGGGCTCGGGATTTTATTTCTTCTGCGAAACTTTGGCATTGGACCCGATTTCTGGTCGCTTGCCGGACGGTATTGGCCGGTTTTATTGATTCTCCTCGGCCTGGGAAAAATTGTGGATTACTTCCTGCATAAGGATGGGGTTTCTATTCGATTTGGGGAAATAATCGGCATTTTTCTGCTGCTTGTGATCGGATCCGCAGTGACCAGAGCTACTGAAAGCCATTTGGGCCGCTTCATCCGTGAACTGCCGATCCAAATAGGCGGTACATCCATGCGGCCGGGACAGTGGTTAGGAGAGACGCATGCATACTCGGAAGAAATGACCTATTCCATCGATCATCCAATGCCGGTTCTGGTTGAGAACTCCTATGGGTCGGTCACTGTGACTTCCGGAAGCGCCCGGGAGATTCGCATACGTCTGAAAAAGGTGGTTTACAGCAACGAATCCCGCGCAAAGAGTATCGCGGATGAAATTCGCCTCGAGGCAAAACCGGAAAGAAGGGGTCCGTCCACGCCAAATCCGAAGCCGGAAGCCGAACCGGGGAAAAATCCCGATGTCGAATACTTCGTGGTCCGCACTAATCGGGAGGATTTGAGCGGAAAAGATTACATCTTCAACACGGATCTGGAAATAACCGTTCCCAAAAACTCGCCGCTGCAGGTGAAAAACACCTTTGGAGAAATCAGTGTTGCGGAAATCAATGGAGACCTGGATTTGAGCACCACACATAGAGGGCTCGAAGTCCGGGACTGCGCCGGGCAGTTTAAAATATCCACTCGCTATGCCGATTCCCGCCTGACCAATCTTGTCGGAAATCTCAATCTGGACGCACGAGGCAAGGTATATATCGATTCCATCAAGGGCAATGTTACCGTGACCGACGAATATGCCTCGCTGGAAATCTTCAACGTGGACGGAGAATTAACAGCCTCAAATACCGAAGGCAATATTCGAGCAGAGCGGATTACGAAGCATGTAACCATCAACTCGCGCGGCACCGAAGTGAGCGTGGATAATCTGCAGAGCAGCCTGAAGATCAACGCGAGCCACAGGGATGTCAATATTTCCAATGTCGCTTCCAATGTGATCATTGAAAGCCGGTTTGCCGGCCTTTCAGTGAAAAATGTTAGAGGAAACGTCGATATCCAATCAAACTCGGACAGCGTGGATGCCGATGACGTGCGCGGAAGCTTCAAGTTGAGAGGTCGTGCCAGCGAGGTCCAGGCAACCCGGATAAGCGGCCCGCTGGATATTCAGACATCGCTTAAGGATGTCATCGTCAATGATTTTGACAATTCCTGCAGTGTCACGAACGAATATGCCGGAATTAACGTCTCATCGCGGAAACTCGGAACGGGGGACGTGATTCTGAAAAACCGCAATGGCGACGTGGAATTGTATATTCCGGAAAACGCTTCATTCCTGATCGACGCGTCTGCCAGGAATGGCAAAGTGGAATCGGATTACGCAGGATTGGAGACTTCAGGGAACAATGAGACCAGCGCTGTGAAATCCAAAGTCAAAACAGGTGGGCCTAAGATTACGGTGGAAACCCAATATGGCTCAATTCGGATTCATTCCACTCAAGCCGGGGAAGCAAGTCGGCCTCAAGGTGAAGAAGACGCAGATGAGGATTCCATCCGCACGTCTCAACGGTTTACCGGCACTGCGGAAGAGTTTGTCTTTTTTTGCTCCCGGAGCGAAGGATACATAGGAGTTGCCATATGACAAAATTGGCCTGGGCATTGTGCTTCCCGTTGCTTTTTGCCGGATGCAACTTTGCGGAACGCATACCTATAGAAATGGTTACAGCAAGCCAAAACCAGCCGCTCCAAAAAGAGAAAACCCTCGATTCCACTATTCGTTTTGACATAGGTTCCCTTGAAATCACGGGCGAAAAATCGTCCGGATTGCTCTATTCCTACGATTTGGAATACGACAAGGCCAGTTTTGCACCCAGTGTGCGCTACAACACGGCCGTTGATGGAACGGAAGGCCGGTTTTTTTTCGGTCTTGAGAGTACTCACAAAACAGGAATTCATGCACAGAGACTCAATAACCGGTTGCGGCTTGCTTTCAGCGGCTCCGTCCCCTTAAAACTGCAGATTAGCGCCGGCGTGGGTGATGCCCGTCTATCCTTGTCCGGCCTGAAAATTTCAAACCTCGATTTTGAATCTGGCGTCGGCGAGGCAAAGGTTTCGGCCTATGAACCGAACGCGATTCCCTGCGAACACATAAAGCTAAAAAACGGGGTGGGCAGACTCGAAGCCACCGGCCTCGGTAATTTGAATTTCAGAGAACTCGAATTCGATGGAGGCATGGGCGGTGCTACGCTGGATCTTAGCGGGGAATGGAAACAGAATGCGGATATTCGCATCCAGGTTGGCGTAGGCGGAGTGAACCTGCGTATTCCCCGGGAAATCGGCGTGAAAGTGGAATCCGCAAAAAATTTCCTGAGCGGGCTGCACCTCGAGGGATTCAATAAACAGGGCTCATTTTATTACAGCGAAAATTACGATAAGGCCGCCGCCAGAGTATCGATCTACATCACAACCGGCATCGGGGGCCTCCGTATTACCTGGCTATGACCTCGATTCGATAAGTAAACTGTACCTGGTTATACTGTCCCCTGAAAAAAAGGGGACAGTATAACCAGGTACAGTTTCGATGCGATTTGGGGGTCGGGCACCCTATACCGCGGAGGTAAATGATGCCTGACACCAAAATAATGGTATCATTGGTTCATGCGTGTATGCCTGGCTTTGATTTGTTGTCTATTTGCTCCAGCCCTTTTGTCCCAGGATCCCCCTCAGGAATCCGCATCCCCTTCCCAATCCCCCTACGTCGAGCGCGAAGAAAGAGAATTCAACTTCTTCCCGGGAGGAAAGGCTGAGATTTCTATAGAAGTGCCCGGTAGCCTTAAGATCGTGGGGTGGAAGAAGAGCTCAGTTCGCGTGGAGGCGGAAAAGATCATTTATTATGAAACGCCGGAAAAGGCAAAGGCGTTCCTGCAAAAGTCTCCCGTTCGAATCCGCCATAACGAAACCTCCACAACGATTCGCGCCGCGGGAACCCCGGAACTGCCTGCACTATTGGAGATCAATCTCACAGTTTATCTCCCCAGCGAAAAGACAGACGTTAATGCCAAAATGGATCGCGGCGAATTCTCCGTAAGCTCCATCAATGGCTGGGTCGAGGCCACGATAAAAGAAGGCAGCCTGGAAGCCAAATCCATGGCAGGGTACTTCTCCGGTAAGGTGCTTAAGGGTGACATTCTTGTAGAAATGTCCGGCATTCGCTGGAATGGGCTGGAGTTGGCAGCAGTGACACAGCAGGGTTCGGCGAATCTTGTTCTTCCGCAAGAATATTCCGCCGCTCTTCAGCTTGAAACCCGCGCCGGCAAGGTGATCGTCAATTATCCTCCCAGGATAGAAGAGGGAGAGGAAATCCCGCCTGAAATCGTGATCCGCAAAAACTCCCAAACTCTGAAAGCTTCCGTTGGAAACGGCGGCGCGCCCATACGAATAGTCACCTATTCCGGTGACGTGACCTTATCGAAGAAAGAAGAATAAGGTCTCTCCTGCAACTCCTTTGAGCCTTGGCACCTTCGAGTCTTCGAGTTAGACTCTCCATGATTCTTATCTTTTTTCTAAGAAAATCCGCGGAAGATCGTTATACCGGTTGAACAGGCCGGAATAACCGATGAGGGCTGCATGAGGACTCCAGACTCAAGCTGGGTGCCATCCGTATTGGCCGAATATGAACAGCCGCTGACTCGCTATGCCGCTCACATTACCGGTGACATCGAACGGGCACGGGAAGTCGTTCAGGATACTTTCCTGAAGCTCCTGCGCCAGAAGCCGGACGAAATCCGCGACCATCTGGCGCAATGGCTTTACACCGTCTGCCGTAACCGGGCGCTGGATGTGCTTAGAAAGGAGAGACGAATGACGGGAATCAGCGATGCCCAGCTCGAGCTGCAGGCTCATTCCGGGCCGGCAGTCCCGACAACCATGGAACAAGAGGAGCAGCTCGCAGATATTCTGAAAATACTCAGCACTCTCCCCGCAAACCAACAGGAAGTCCTACGGCTGAAATTCCAGAGCGACCTGAGCTATGCGGAGATCAGCCAGATCACCAATCTTTCGGTAAGCAATGTCGGCTTTCTCATCCACACCGGGCTTAAGACAGTTCGGGAAAGGGTCCATACACAGCCGGCAATAAGGAGGGTGAAATGAAGATAGACGCCAATGATCCGAAATGGACCGCCTACGCTCTCGGCGAAATAACGGATGAGAAAGAGAGAGCGGAAATCGATAGCATCCTGGAAGAATCCGAGGAAATGCGCCGGCTGGTCGAAGACATCCGCCGGACAGCCGGATTCCTGAAAGAAGAATTGCGGGCTGAACAACCTATCGGTTTGACCCAGGCTCAGCGGGAGCGCATCGAAGATAAAGCCGGTTCAGGAAAAGGCTGGTTCAGCTGGAAGCCGGCGTGGGCCCTAGCCACCGCCGCCGCGGCCATATTGATGATCTCGATCGTTGCCGTCAGGCATTTCAGACAGATTGAGCCGGCTTCCCAAAACAATCAAATGGCAGCGGTGATGCCAAAGGAATTGCCTGCGACGCCGCAAAGGCAAATGGAGATGCTGGACGAGCCCAGAACATACCATGAATTCCGCTCCTGCCGCTGAGGGCAAGTCCAAGGCAGATTCCGCTTCGGTTGCGCAGCTGAAACCTCAGGCAGATCTTAGTAAAGATGAAAAAACCGTAACTACCTTCGCTGCCGCGCCTCCGATCAGCCCGGAATCCGGTTTATCCGCGGGGACGGTGCTTTCCGAAAAGAAGGCAAACACGCTGCCTCTCGTTAGCAGCAATGCGGTTGATGCCGTCAAAGCGACGGGGGGAGTGGCCGGTGGAGTGGTTGGTGGATCAGCTGGTGGAACAAGTGGTGGAGTAGCCAGTGGAATGTTTCAGGCAGATATGCTGGCAGAAACCTCTGCTCCCGCTTCGCTTTCTGTTATGCGCAACAATGTAGCGGCTGTAGCACAAAAGGACGGAATTACCGCAAACGACGCGCGTTATGGACGGCCATGGCCGGTGCCGCCGCGCTCACAAAGTCATATTGCCTCCGTGGCAGAAGCCTGGCGGTAATTTCAATACCGAGGCTTACGACAACATCCTCGACAATCCGTTTCTCGATGCCGCGCAAAATCCGCTTTCCACATTCTCCATTGATGTGGATACCGCATCGTATTCGAATGTGCGCCGTTTTCTCGACAGCGGCTCGCTTCCTCCCAAGGATGCCGTGCGCATCGAAGAGCTGGTGAACTATTTCGACTACGACTACAAAGGCCCCAAGAACGACAAGCCGTTTGCAGCGAATTTTGAAATCACGGAAGCTCCCTGGAAACCGGAGCACCGGCTGCTGCGCATTGGCCTGAAAGGTCGCGAGATTGATCCCGGCAAGCGCCCGGACAGCAACCTGGTTTTCCTGCTCGACGTTTCGGGTTCGATGGCTGACGAAAACAAGCTGCCGCTTGTGAAGGAATCGATGAGCTTGCTAGTGGACCAGCTCACGGAATCCGACCGGGTAGCCATTGTCGTGTACGCGAGCGATACGAGCGTATTCCTGAAGTCCACTAGCGGCGATCAGAAAGAGAAGTTGCACCACGCCATCGAACGTCTGCACGCAGGAGGTAGCACGAACGGAGCATCCGGAATCGAGCTCGCCTACCAGACCGCAAAGGATAGCTTCATCAAGGGCGGCATCAATCGGGTCATTCTGGCTACCGACGGCGATTTCAATGTCGGCATCACGAACCAAGGAGACCTGACGCGCCTGATCGATGAAAAAGCGAAGAGCGGTATCTTTCTCAGCACCCTCGGATTCGGCATGGGCAACTACAAGGATTCCACGCTGGAGCTCCTGGCGAATAAGGGCCGTGGAAATTATGCCTATATTGACACGCCGAATGAGGCAAAAAAAGTACTGGTCGAACAGATCAATTCCACGCTGGTTCCAATCGCCAAGGACGTCAAAATTCAGGTGGAATTCAATCCCCAGCGTGTGAGTTCCTATCGCCTGATCGGGTATGAAGACCGCATCATGGCCAAGGAGGATTTCAACGACGACGCCAAACAGGCCGGTGTCATCGGGGCCGGACACGCGGTGACGGCTCTCTATGAGATCGTGCCGGTAGGAGTGTCCGAATCGAAACCCGGAGTGGATCCGCTGAAATATCAGAAGCCGCCTCAAGCATCGTCGGCGGCCCACAGCGACGAACTGCTTACCGTTAAGATCCGAAGTAAAGAACCGGAGAAAGAGACCAGTGTTCTGTCGGAATTCGCGGTCAAGGAGTCTAAAGAAAAATTCAGCGAATCTTCCCGCGATTTCAAATTCGCCGCCGCCGTTGCTGCGTTCGGGATGGCGCTACGCGATTCTCAATACAAAGGGAGCGCCAATCTGGAAAGCGCTTTAGAGTGGGCAAAAGCGGGTAAGGGAGAGGACAAGCACGGATATCGCCAGGAGTTCATCCGCCTGGTCCACCGCGCAATATCAATTTCCGACTAATCCCAAACGCTCGGGGTCGGGGTCGGAATCGGGGTCGAAACAAAAGCCCATGAGAAATGCGGGCTAGCGTCCCCGTCCTTTACGCAGGCGCGCGCCGCAGTTCCGCAGGCTGATCCCGATCGATTTCAGCCCGGGAAGAGGTTTATCAATAAAGAATCGATAGAACAAGCCGCCGAGAACCGAGGCACCGTTATAGAGGTGGTACAGCACATGAAGAGGAATGATCATCAATGCAAATCGAGGTCCGCGAATCCGGAAAAAGAACAGGTAGAGCGGCCAGTTGAAAACAAGTATCAGCCCGATCGCAGGGATCAAACCATAGAGACACTTGGGAAACCAGGGAGACAGGATGAGGGAAAAAACGATCATCCAGGCAAGTACTACGCTAAGAATGCCCGAGACTTTAAGGTTTAGGTCACCGATTTCCCGGGACGCTCGACTGTCTTGAAACAGCAGCCTCATCCACGGTATGCCCCGGAAGAATATGTCTGCCCGCACCATCTGAAGGAGGGTCCACCGCTTTAAATGCTTCACCTGGACGGACGGCTGCAGCCGAATCCGCATCCCCAATGCATGCATCCGGTGGCCTAGTTCAATATCTTCAATCATCGCACCACGGTAGCGCTCGGCATCAAATCCGCCGGCCCTTTCAAAGGAGCGTTTGCGAATTGCCCCGCAGCCGGCCCAGAAAGTGGATGCCTCCCGGCGGCTGGTCTGGTGGACAAAATGGTGCAGCAGGTTGCGATATTGGGAGACAAGCGCCGGTTCTAATGGCTCCGAATCATAGGAGCCGAAAACCGCATCCAGGGTGTCATCCTCCAGCAAAGGCTTTACGAGTGCGCCAATGGTTCCCGGGAGTGCAAGAACATCGGCATCCATGAACACAACAATCTGCCCTGTAGATTCCAGGACACCAGCATTTCTGGCTTTCGCCGGGCCACTGAAAAGCCCTGTTAACCGCACAATGCGATCGGCCCACTCGGACGCAACTTTGATCGAATCATCGGTTGAAGCGTCATCGACGTAGATGATCTCCAGACACTCTTTCGGCCAGTCCTGGGAGCGGAGCGAAGCGAGGGATCTCTTCAGCATTTCCGAAGCATTGCGGCCTGGAACGATGACGCTTACTTTAGGAGTTGTCATAATAGCCTCACAGGACACGGCGGCCGGCGCACAAACAGATGATGTAATCGTGCCTCCATGGCATTAGAATAAGCGATCCAAGGCTGCACCATGCCAGCATAGCAGGTTCGGCCCGAGGCGGGAGAGTTGAATTTGGAGGATCAAGAGAAAAAAACGCAGTCGCGGCCCATGTCACCGGGGCATCACCTGATGCAGGGTGCGGCCTTGACCTTCATGGCAGATGCGCTGTTCCCGCTGACGGGCATTATTACCGCCGCATTTCTTACCCGAAATCTGGGCGCGGGACATTACGGTCTCCTCACGCTTTCCTCCACCCTGATCACCTGGATTGAACTTATCATCGGATCGCTTTTTGCCCGGGTGACTATAAAGATAATAGGCGAAGCCAAGGACTGGCGCCCCATAGGAGCGGCAGTACTGCGGCTGCATGTCTTCGCCTGTATCGGCGCAATGGCAGGTTGTTGGGTTCTGGCAAAACCGTGCGCCCGGCTGCTTGGCGAACCCGAGCTGGCGGCATATCTGACGCTTTTTGCAATCGACCTTCCCATTTATGCATTCGCTAACTGCTATCGCAGCATTATGATCGGCAGGGGCAAATACAGTGAGCGGGCTGTAGTGAGTGTCGGTCGCTGGATCACCCGGTTAGTCCTTATCATTTTCCTGGTTGAATTAGGCCTTTCCGTAACCGGGGCCATTCTGGGCATGATTGGCGCCTCGGTGGTCGAACTGGCGATTGCCCGCTATTACATCCGCCCTCCCTGGTCGTGGAAAAAGGGCATCCATGTCCCCCTCTGGGGCTATGCCGTACCCATTTTTCTAGCGACACTGGTGCTGCGCTTCCTGAGCATGGATTTGTACTTTTTGAAGGGCCTGGGAGCCTCCGCTGCGCAGGCAGGAATCTACGGGGCAGCTCAAAACGTGGCTTTCGTCATGCCGGGTGTTTTTGCGGCTTCTTTTTCGCCGCTACTGCTGTCGACCATCGTTCGAGTGCTGCACGAAGGCGACCTGGCGGCCGCCAAGACTTTGGGCCGTAATGCGATTCGATTTGTGATGGCGCTGTGTCCGATAGCAGCTATTGCCGCTGCTGAATCGAATGAAATAGCCATTCTGCTCTTCGGCACTCGGTTTGCAGATGCAGGTCCTTTGATATCGATCCTTGTTTTCGCAGGGCTCGCGATGATGATGATCAACTTGTTGGGTTCTGTCCTGGTAGCCTGGGGAAAGCCCCTCTGGCCGCTGAGCATTGCGGCCCCGCTTCTTCCTATTGCCATCGCCGGCTACATTTCCGTGATTCCCCGGTACGGCCCGACAGGGGCTGCATTGGTGACTGCAACGGTAACGGGTCTAGGCAGCCTGATCAGTATTATTGCCGTTAAGTATCTTCTCAAAATCGACCTGCCGGCAGTCACCCTCATCCGTGCTCTTCTGCTCTCCGGAGTAGCCTATCCTTTGGTTTATTCTTGGCCGATGCATGGCCCTGTAATTATCGTCAAAATAGCAGTGGCGCTTGTGTCGGTCCTGGCCGCTTATGTTGCACTCGGAGAATTCAAACGCCATGAAATCGCTTTCTTCTGGACAATTATCCGCCGGGTTCTAACCCGCATTTCTCAGGGGATTTCGTAACGATTCTGTGCGGGGACAATCCTATATCTCAGCGTGCATCGCTCATTCCTTCTTTCGGGCTTCCTCGATGGAGTGCATGGCCTCTTTGTATCCTGGATTTATCTCAAGAGCTCTTGAAAAATAACGGATAGCCGCGTCATAGTTCTTCCGTCCCATCATGATCATCCCAAGCCTGTAATGAGCCTGTTCATAATTTGGTTTGATTTGCAGAGCCCTATTAAAATTGAGCTCGGCTTGTTCAAGATCCTCCAATCTAAGATATTCCATTCCGAGCCCGTAATAAGCCCCAGCCTGCTCCGGTTGTGTTTTGATGGACTCCCGAAAATGCGCGATGGCCTCCCTTGACTTGCCCATCATTGAATACGTCGTTGCCAGGTTGAAATGAGCCCTATAGTGCCGTTTGTCGTTTTCTATTGTTATTAAGTAATATTTCTCGCAGAGGTCTAATTTATTCAACTCCAGATACACATTCGCCAGGTTGTAATTCGCATTGACGTACTTCGGATCGATCGATAAAGCCTTTTCATAATGATATATAGCCTTTGGCAAATCGTTTTTTTGCCTGTAGGCATTTCCAAGATTACACTGTGCATGCTTGTCCCTCGGATGACCACGTATTGCTTCCAGGAAATGGGCTATTGCCTCATCCGTTTTCCCGGATTCCAGAAGCCTTAACCCGAGGTTGGTATGCGCCACATTATTGTTTTTAGTAACGCTGACACTGTGACTGAAAATGGTAGTAGTGTTTTCCCAATGACCAACTTGTGCGGAAGAAACAGCGATGCAAACAAGAATGCTGAGCGCCGCGCCGGTCCCCAAAATCCACTGCCTGTAGCGCGATCTGGCAAAGAGGTCCGCGGCGCCCCAGGCGATCATGATAAATACGCCTACCAGGGGAACATAGGTATAGCGGTCCGCTTGAGAATGAGGCCCGCTCCGAATCAGCCCAATGACCGGTAACAGGGTGACAAGATACCAAAGCCAGCCGGCCAATAGATATGGGTTCTGCTTCCTTCGCCAGTATGCCAGAAAAGAAATGGTGACTAGCACGGCCAGGGAAAGAAGCAGCTCCCACCTGGGGATTACTCTCACCAGAGGATAGGGAATAGCCAGCCCGGAGGGCCACACCATCAGATACAGATACTTCGCATACGCAACGATTGCACCTTCAAGGGTCTTTAGCGAGGGCAACACTCTTGAAAGGTTGACAAAGGAAACATTCTTCGTCTGAATGACCATCAGGGTAATTACCGCACCGATGATCATGGGAAAAAAGAGCAACGCCTTTTCCAAAAACAGCCGACTCATCGAATGAGCGGCAAAAGCTCTGCTCCATAGTGACGCGGAGGCAAATTCCAATTTTATGTTTTCGCGCTTTTTCCTCTTTCCCTTGACCGGTGTTGACGTTGGCTTTGTTCGCAGTTGGGATGAGGCCGGCGCCGCCTCGGGCTTTTCGCCGACAAATCGGTTCAGCGGCCAATAATCTATCACCAGTAGAATAAGCGGAAGAGTAACGGACATGGATTTGGCCATCAGCGAACACACGAATGACACAAATACAAGTAGAGCATTGCTCAACCTCGGCTTTCGTACGTATCGGAGGTACATCCACAAGGTCGTCATCCAGAAAAAGGCGTTGAGCAAATCCTTGCGGTCGGCAACCCAGGCGACAGGTTCGACATGCAGCGGATGCAGCCCAAACAGGGCGGCTACGAACGCGCTGCAATATATAGCCCCGGTCATACGGTTCAATACATAGAACAGGAGGAGGGTATTGAGGACGTGGATCACTAGATTAACAAGATGGAAAGCGCCAGGATCGCGGCCGAAAAACTGGCTGTCGGTCATAAGCGACAGCCAGGTCAGGGGGTGCCAGTGAAGCTGCATGGTCGTGGTAAACGCCCATTTGAGACCTTCAAGGGACCATCCCTTAAGGACGTGGGAGTTTTCGAACACGTAGGATCCGTCATCGTAATAGATAAACTCGTATCCTCCCACGCGCCAGAAGACGACGAGCACGGCTGTAACCAAACCTATGGAGATTAGAATGTTTTTCAGGCGGAGAGAGGACATAATGCTTTATAACCCGCAGAGCTTATGGAAACCGTGGAGGATGATTCACGTTGCTCTTCCCGCTTTGCTCTAATAGAAAGGAACGAAGGCACTCATAGTTTTTATTTGTATCGCGCCCAATCAGGAATTCGTAGACACGCGTATGTTTTAGAAGAATCCAATTGTTGTAAACACGCGAAAACAGCAGACCCGTGTGCCGTACCGATTCGCCGAAACTCTTCTGCAGCAGGAATTCCAGTCCCTGGTAGAGGCCTATTCCTATGATGGAGTTCGCGATGACATGACGCAAAGCCGCACTCCTGGAAACCGCTTTTATCTGAGCCCGCCGTCCCGTAGTGCGATTGCCCAAAAGAAGAAATGCCGCGGGCACAGGGTGCCGGCAGATTTTGTTCTCGAAATATCGGACGTCTATGTTGATCTTGGAATTGAATTCGATCCTTTTATCCAATTGCGTATAGCGGGGATCAATGCCCGGCGGAACACTCTGGGGGTGAACGCCTATGCGCAACGGAAAGGGGAGCAGACAACCGTCGGGTCTCAGGAGCGGGGAATCTTCGGAAATAAGACGGAAAGGATTTTCCTGCTGAAGCAACGAGAGTGCCAGCGTGGATTTTCCACCTCCGCTGGGCAAGAGGATTACAGTCCCCCTGCCGCCCGATTCTATCCCGAGACCATGGATGCGGTGCAGTCTTAACTTCTCCAACGCCTCCGAAATACGCGAGAGAATCGTCAGGTATGCGATTTCATGCGCCAATTCAATGTCCGTCGTAATGATCCGGCATTGATTCGCTTCCTTGTCGTAAATATTGATCCCACGGCCGAAGTAGTCAATATAGGTAAAACGACCATCGCCAAAGCATATATTCCGCGGAGTGGCAAGCGTGCATGTCAATTCCGGCAGTCGATCGTAATCCGGGGCGGAGCGTTCAAAAATCACCTGGAGGTCGGGCTGAACAGACTCCGATAAAAAATAGGAAAAATCGTTCTCCAACGAACGATTGAATTCCTCCTCCGAGCTGTTGATGTGGACACCCACACCATAGAAATCAAACTGAACTGCGACCATGAACAATCCGTTTCTTTGAATGCATCCGGTATCTTCGGCCTAAAAGCCTGTCCAGGTTTCTCATTCTAACAAAAAACTGCTCCCCGCACTTTCCAAATCAATATAAAGAATGATACGGGAGCGATTTTTAGCTACCATGGTACCCACCAGTGAATTTCATGAATAGAAATTCAGAGATTGAGGACTATCGGCCGTGAAAAAAATCCGTTCTATCGTGTTGCACCTTCTGGACGCGTTTTTGCCTCCTTTTGTGTTCATCGCAGCGTGGGTATTCAAGCATATTCGCAAGGTGGGACTGGCCAAGTTACCGCACTGCAAAAACGCCATGTTAAAAGCAGGCGCCATCCCCATCCGCAATCACTACTATGAACCGCAATTTGACTATAGAAAAATAAAGAAACCATTCTCTGAGGAAAGGTTTCTTCCGGGTATTGACTGGAATTTCGCGGAGCAAGTCAAAATGCTCGATGCATTATCCTTCGCGCATGAGCTTGCAGACCTTCCGCAAAAGAAACCCGGCGGGCTCGACTATGATTTGACTAATTCCTTGTTTGCGTCCGGCGATGCGGAATACTGGTACCAGTTGATCCGCCTGACAAAACCGCACCGAATATTCGAGGTTGGCAGTGGGAACTCAACTCTAATGGCCATGAGGGCTATTCGCAAAAACCGGCAGGAGAATCCTGATTACCTATGCAAACATCTTTGTATCGAACCCTACGAGAGGCCCTGGCTCGAAGGCACCGGTTTGCCCATTATCCGGCAGAAGGTAGAGGATCTCGGCGCCGAATTTTTCTCAGAGCTGCACGAAAATGACATTCTGTTTATTGACTCCACTCATGTCATACGGCCCCAGGGGGATGTGGTATTTGAATATCTCGAGCTGATGCCTGTCCTGAAGCGCGGAGTTATTGTGCATCTTCACAATATTTTTTCCCCCAGGAATTATCTGAAGCGTTTTCTAGTGGACTCCCTTCGATTTTGGAATGAGCAGTATTTGCTGGAAGCCTTCCTGTCGCAAAACGACAAGTGGAAAGTGCTTGGAGCGCTCAATTACCTGCACCACAATCATTACGAAAAGCTGAAATCCGTAGCGCCCTTTTTGACTCCCGATAGAGAGCCCAGTTCTTTCTACATCCAGAGAATCGACCGGGAGCCTGTCCGAGTGTAATTCAAAACCATGAAGACAGACATCGGTTTCAGCTGCAGCTCCGGCAATTGACCCGGCAATTCGTACGCGCTTCCTGCTTCAGCAGTAGATCAGTGCCTGCCTGCTGCGTTGCGCTCCATGAGGTTCCTTGACGTACGGTTGCTTCAGGATGGATACGTGCCTGGCGTTTCCAGCTCTTCCAAAGCCTTCATCTGTTCGCCAAACCGACTCAATAACTGCGCGTAATCCTTGAGGTAGTATTCTGAACAGCTCGGATTGTGGGCCAGTGAATCGCGTACATCCTTTTCGGGCATCGGCGGCGGGACCTCCCCGTTGCGCAAATAGGGAATGCTGTACTGGTTAAATGCATAGATCGCATGAGGAAGCCAGGTGGCGTTATCGCGGACAAAGCCAGGCAGCTTCAGTATGTTGTCCTGTCCGTAGAAGAGTCCTGCACGCACAAACTCAATGGGTGTCGCAGCAGAAAAACCGAGCTTTCTTATTTCCGGAGGCAAAGTCCAATCGAGAAACGGGCAAAAGTAGTGAAGGTAAAGATGCAACAATTCGGGTGTTACAAGGAGCGATTGGTCTTCGAAAGCCGCGGCAGGCAAAGCGGCGTCCGGATGCGGCAGGATGACCAGAACCCGCTGACGTGATCTGGGCGGCATGAGCATTCTAAAAACAAGGGGTTCCTGAAGCTTCGCGAGCGGCGGGAAAATGTTGTCGTGCAAAATGCCGGAAAGTTTCATGATGACACTGGTGGCGCGGCGGGCATCGGAGATCACCTCCATTAGCGCGGACCCAACGGCATGAGACCCCGCCTCCTGGATTGCCTCTCGCAGTGTCAGATACGGTTCGGCGACAACGCCCTGGGCGACTGCCCATGACTTCCATACCTCGGTGGCGAGTTTGCGCAGATTCCTCCGGTTGTGCTGCTGCACTGCCAGAGGAAAAAACCGGTCGCACCAGAAGGCAATCCAGCGGATGGCGTCTTCTCGTCGGACGGCGACGATGGGGGTGGAAATCGCCTTGCCGGCGAGAAGGAACATGCTTCGGCGCTCCTGTGAACCCAGATAGGTGTCGGTTCGCATCCACCGGTCAATGCCGCGGCAGTCATATACCATTATATGCGTAAGCGCAGGATTGATGCGGCGCAGGGTACGGACTCTCAAATAGAGAGCGTACAATTCCGGACCGTCTCCAGAAATAGGATCCGGACTGCGCGTGATCACGGAAAGGTCGATGTCACTTCTGCCAAAAGTAACCTCTCCTCTGCCAACTCCACGATTGGCATAAACGCTTTCGACGATTTCCTGGCGACACAGAGCTATTCCAATAATCCTCGCCGCAAGCCTGTATATGCGAACTGCCAAATTGCTCATCGAATCTGCCTCCCACTTGATGCGAGCGTGTTCACTTGGAATGCACCGGCATGAGCGACGGCGCCCATGCTCTGCCGGTCGACCTTGATCGGCCTTTACGCGGACAGTTAGTAATCTCCGCTCATATCAAACCCGTTGCGTTTTCTTTTCTAGATTGCCGGAATCGGGCACATAATACCGCGATGGAAAACAAATTGAATATCATTTTTATCCTGAATTCCATGTACTGGGGAGGAATTGGCCGAATTATGTCGGATGTCTCCTGCAGGCTGCCGGAAAATGTCCATCAGACTTTCGTTCTTCTCGAAAACAAAATCGCTTATCCACACCGGGGCCGCCTCTTCATTCTGCAACGGAGCCAAAGCAGGCATCTCCCTGGCCGAGCGCTGCAGTTGCTCCGGACAGTGATGAAATTCCGCAGGATTATTAAAGAGGTCAAACCGGACGTAGTAATGTCATTTCATCATGATGCGCGAATAGTAAATTTGTTGGCGAAGGCCTCTCTTCCCACCGTACGCTACAAAACGATCATGGCCGACCTTGGCCTTGCGTCGCACTATAGAAAGTTTCTTGGCGGATCGAGAAAACACATCTACAGATTATTCGTGTCACTGACTATAAAGCAGGCACACAGGATGATAGCCATTGCCGAAGGCGTCAAGGCCGACATCATTGCCGGCTTTGGAGTGGATCAAAGAAAAATAGATGTTATTTATGGCTCGGTAGATCCGGAACAAGCCAGTCAAATGGCTCTGGAATCAATAGAGCATCCCTGGTTTTCGGATACCATTCCGCTGATCGCATTGTCGGGACGGCTTGTTTTTGAAAAGAATCAGGCGGATCTTCTTAGGGCGTTCGCCATTGTAAGAAAGACTATATTTTGCCGGCTTGTCCTGATCGGTGATGGCCTGGAAAGGAACAGTCTCACTCGCCTTGCCCAGGACTTAGGGGTTGCGGCTGACGTGCTTTTCACGGGATTTCAATCCAATCCGCACAAGTTTGTCGCAAGATCGAGCGTATTTGCATTCCCTTCGCTATTCGAAGCTCAGGGTCTTGTTATGGTTGAAGCCATGGCCGTGGGCTGCCCGGTGGTCGCCTATGATTGTCCGGTAGGCCCAAGGGAAATGCTGGCGCCTGGGACGAGCAAACCTGACGGCAAGTGGGAAATCGAGGAGGCCAGATATGGGATCCTGGTTCCCCCGGAAAATGTGGAGGCACTGGCGAAAGCCATTCTGAAGCTTTTGAACGATTCTCAACTGAGAGAACGATACTCTCGGATTGGCAAAGAAAGGGCGACGCATTTCAAGGCAGACGGCATGGCTCAGAAGTACCTCAACACCATAATGACCGTTGTGCGAGAATTGGCGTAACAAGGAATCGATTGCCGGATTCTCCAAAAGCCGTCTACCAGCACGACCACGCTAAACGTCCACGTCCACGAACGTGTCGACGTGAATCGTGGACCTGCTCGTGACGGCTCTTCGAATCATTGAGAAACTGCCCTGTGTAATGATACCTCTACAATTTCAACAGCATTCTCCTTATGCGGTATACTGACCGCCTTCCTGTTGATCGTCCACCATTTCGGCCGCCACCCCGACCAGGCAGTCTTGTCAAGATAGTAGAAAAACCGATCCTTTTGCGGGTGATGGCAGCGCCGGCTCCACGGTTTGTTCGGCCCGCAAAAGTGAAGCAGCCATGCTTGGGCAAGGAGTTGGTCATGGCTTTTCCTATCCAATAAGGCATGTTCTCTGGCCAGATTCATGAATGGCAACACGTTCCACCGAGCATTGAGCCGGCCCCACTTCTCCCCAAACACCGCGTTCATTGCATCCTGTTCGCACAACTGCACCTGTGAGTAGTTGTCCCTGAGATATTGCACCAACCTTTCGGCAACATTCTCTTTGTGCCATCTGGCAGCATTGAAAACCAGCACTCCGGCATTGAAATACTTGCTATCTGCATTCCTTCCCAATTCCCGCCAATTCCTGAGTCCCAAAGGCGAACTGACAAATGGATTGATCAAATCCTGGACTGCCAGAACGTAATTGCCCTCAAAGTCGGCCATCCATAGGTCGGATATATCCGCTTGGACGATCACATCGCTGTCCAGGTAAATTATTCGAGGATAATCCGCAAGCAATTCAGGAATAAACATTTTGTAGTATGTAGATCTGCCGGTATAGGCACAGGGAAGGGATTGCGTGATTTCACCATGCCGTGAAGATAGTCGAAGCCATTGAATGTCCACCCGACCCGGATCCTAGTAAAAGCATAATTTTCTTTTTGTTTTCCGGTGAAAGCCCTGCATCAAGGATGAATACCTTCGCTTCCCGGTCCTTTCCGAGATTGGCGGCAACAGAGGAAACAGCCGCCGCAAGTGGCATTGCAAAGAAATTGTCGGCCACAAACGCGACCACCGGGCTGCTGGATAAATCTGAACTCATATGGAATCCGTTTGACCTTCCGGGAATGCGGGCGAAGGGCAACAGGGACATGACTTCCCGAACCAAGGTCGCGATAGAATACTCCCGACTTCAAAAGCCGAATTTAAAAAGTCCACTTCAACGCCAGCTGCAATTGACGCGCGGTAGTCGCCGTCTCACTAATGCGCCCTGCGGATCCGACCCGTTTCAAGTTGCTAGTGAATAGAGCAAGAGATGAAGGGATCTGGAAGTTCGAATGATTTGCGATATTGAATGCTTCGGCGCGGAAATGGACAGTATGGCGGTCCGTTTTCCACAGGATCTTTTGCAGGGCCATATCGAACGTCGTAAGTCCCGGCCCGTTCAGTACATTCCGTCCCAGATCGCCATACATGCCGGCAGAAGGCAGCCCGAATGCTTCGGGATTGAACCAACGTTGCGGATCGCCCAGAATGACTTTGCTCCCCGGATCGGCGATGAAATCGGGTCGCTGGCCGACATCTCCCGAGACGCCTCCGCTGAGTCGAGCGCGGTCGAATCCCACCGTCGGGCTGAATCCGGGCCCGGTCTGCGCCTGGACAATACCGCTCCACTGCCACCCGCCCAGCACTCTATTCAACGAGTTATTCTTCAATGACGGAAGTGTCCAGGAAAAGTTGCCGGCAAACACATGGCGCAGATCAAAATCGGATCGTCCCCAAGCCTGGCTGAAGTCAAACATCGTGGGAAAATTGCTGGTATTTAAATAATCGTTTCGGATTGCAGTGCTGTTGTTGTCGAGTGATTTGCTCCACACATACTTGACCTGAAAGCCGAATCCCTGCCGCCACCGGCGATCGAGACTTGCCTGAAAGCCGTGATAGGCCGAATCGAATCCGGTGCGATGAGCCCGGACGCGTGTGAATGCCGGATTAAGACGGATCATGCTTACCGGAAAAAACAACTGGCCGTCCGGCAAAACCTCGGGGCGCGTAGGATTGATTTCATCCATCGAGCCCAGGAGATGGACTCCCCGTGTGCCTACATATGCCAGTTGCAGCACCGTGTCGCGGATCAATTCCTGTTGCACCATCAACTGATATTGGATTACGTAGGGCTGATTTACGTGATAGTCCAAAAGATCCAATGAATTCAACGGAGGTGCGTTTTGCGCAGCCTCAAGCAGGTCGGGGAATGCAGGCGAATTCAGGGTGATCTAGTCGAAAAATGGAGGCATACGAACGCCGGAAATCACCAAATTCTCGGGTGCTGAGAAGATCGTAGAAAACGCCGGCGCCAGCCCTGATCACTGTTTTGCCTGAGCCCAAGGGGTCCCATGCAATAGAAACTCTGGGCGCAAAGTTGGTTCTCGACGGATTCTCAAACAGCGGACCGCCGATGGTAACAGATTTGTCATACAGGGGATCCGGCAACGTTGCAGATCTTGTTGTCCACTTCTGTCGGCGTTGAATACCCTTCATACCGCAGTCCCAGCGTGACATTCAACTTCGGGCTGATTCGGAATTCATCCTGAATAAATCCAAAATCAAGACTTTGCCTCCAACTCCGAATAGTGTCAGACCCCGGCATCATCATGTCTCCGGAACGCGGCCGCGCCTTCAGGAAATCCTCAAGCCCGCTAAATGTGTAAGTTCCCTTGCCGCTATTGTCCGATCTCTGGTTGAATTGAACCCGATCGAATGTTCCTCCTGCGCGCAGGGTGTGGGCGCCACGGATGTGCGCCAGCGTATAGTTGATTTGGAAATCATTTACGACAAAGCGCCGAGGCATCAGCGAGATGTTGTCTCCGGAACGGCCTCCAATACCGGTCAGCCCTGCCGACATGGCAATTCTGCCCATCGGCTCTCCCGGCACAAACGACATATCCGGAGTGATGGAAGACGGTTGCTTGGATATCTGGTCTATTCCACACCCGGCTGAAGCCGCCTCGCAGGCTGTGAAGCGTCTGCGCCGATTGGTTGAACTGCGTTTCGCTATGCAGGATGTGATAATGCGAATCGTCAAGAAATCTGTAAGATATTCAGCAATTCAGGGCGGGAAGTCAGGGCCTCGTCGTACGTGTATCGCACCGCTTGGCGCAGCCGGTTTGACAGGACGGCATCCATTTTGGCGGTGACATAATCTTCTCTACGAAGACGTAACACCTTCCGCAATAAATTCTCCCGGTGCCATCTCCGTAATCCCGTCCATTGGGCAGCGGGTATAAATTCAGATAGGGAATGACATCCGGCGATACGTTCACGGTGTGATCCGGCAGTTTGCCGAGACGGGCTTCGGCCGTTGGAGTCACAGAATACATAGTCCTGACTGGAAGTCTCACGCACCCCTTCATAATTAATCAGAAAAAACAGAGAATTAAGGACGCAGAGGGCCGCTGACCAGACCGCCGAACTGATTCTTGCGGCGCGGCGGGATCTTTGCATTCGCGGGATCGAAGAAGTTTTTTGCGTCGAGCGCGCTGTTGCGCAGAAAATCGTAAGCGCTTCCATGCCATTGGTTGGATCCTGATTTGGATAATGCGGTAACCAGCGCTCCGGCTGCTCGTCCATACTCAGCGTCAAATGGACTGGAAATCAGATGCAATTCTTCGATACTCTCCAACCCCAGCAGCCGTCCCGCAGCGCTGCTCGGAGCGGAGGATGTGGCGTCGTTGACGTAGATTCCATCCATGCGGAAATTGTTCTGATTAGGGCGGCGCCGTTTACCGAAATACGAATTCCCGCACCGGTGGTCATCGATTTAAACGCAGTGGTTGCGACGGTGACGCCGGGTTGCTGCGAGACAAGATCAAACAGGTCTCTTCCATTAAGCGGTAACGATTCTAATTTCTCGCGCTCCATCGATCCGCCCCAATCTCCGGGCGCCACGCTTATAGGGGAAGCATCTGCCACGACAACGACCGTTTCCGTGTTCCGCTCCCAGTTTTAGCTGAAAATCGACCCGGATAGACCGACCGGCTGATAAAAGCACACCCTGTCGCACTTCGCTGCGAAAACCGCGCGTGCGTGGTTGTTATTTCATAGGAGTCCGGGTACAAGATTCGGGCGCAACATACCAGCCGCGATCATCGGTGCTGATCACCCGCTCCGCATATGTTCCGGTTTCAATAATCCGCAAGCTCAGCCTCGGGAACCGGCAAGCCGGTTGGATCCCGAACTATTCCCTCCACCTGTCCCGTTGTCTGTGCTGCCAGCGGAAGCAGCGGCTCCAGTCAAACCCAATAAACACTGCAAGCCAGATTTTACCTTTCATTAAGACTCCCAAGAAAGCGAAGATCGACCAATCCTGCGACGTCCACCGACTGCGGAACAAACTTCCTTCGCACAGCCCAGTCCACGAATAGCTGCAGACTATGCAGGTCAACGGACCCATCCAGCGTAAAAGAGTGGCGGCAGGCGGTGGTAACCAGATGCACATCCAACCTCCGGAGCGCGCAAACTCCTCCATAAACCGCGGAGTAGCGGCCGCGAGCGAATTCCTGCGTTCCGCGAAGATAAGCCGAAAGGAATCGTGCGCCGATGCCGGTATCGGCCGACAATAAGCTTTCACCGAAAAATATGTGGGAGCATTGGAAGTTGGGATGCAAGCGAGCCAAACCGGGTCCGCGCACGATTTCGGATGCCCTTGCGATCAGGTTGCGGTCAAATTCAAGATTCAGCACGGCAGCATCGATGCGCCCCCCCACAGAGCGGCGGTTGCCTGCGATGTCGGCAGGTTGACGCTTTGAACATCGTTCCCTGTCAAGCCGGCGCTTTCCAGCTGAGCGTCCAGTGCAAAGTGGGTAAATCCAATTGTCGGACCGGCAGAGATGCGTTTGCCTTTAAGCACGGACGGATTATCAAGTCCTCCTGGAAAATTCCGGCGTAATCCATAAATAGCGCCCATATTTCCACAAGGGGGGAAGCCACCTCGCGCCCCGCAACAATCTTGACCGGCAGCTTTCTTAAGGAGATATTCAAAAAAGAGCTGACCAATCCGATAAAAGCAACGTCCATTTTGCCTCCGGCCAGTAGCGTCATCGCATCGATCGGGTTTGAGAGGTGAAGGATTTCCAGCTCAAATCCCGAATCCCGGAAATACCCCAACTCATGAGCCAAGTGCAAACTGCTCATGGTGAGTCCCCTTCCGGCAGCCAGACGAAGCTTCTGAAGCCCGGCGGACTTACGCCCCAAGCATGCCGATGCCGCCATGGTGTAACCTATCAGGCATCCTGCAAAAAAATCTCTACGTCTCATGGTTACTCCTTAAGGGCGCTCATCCTCTAATTCTTCTGCCTATTCTCCTTCGGAGCAAGTGGAGCGTGGAAATCTTCCCTGTATTTGTGGCGAACGGTTCGCGCAATAACGACCTTCACGCCCTCTGCATGATTCCACATCCGCGCAGCCAGAGCGCCACCGTAGAATTTCCGAATTTCCTTCAGAAAGCATTCTTTTGTTCTTTTCAGCCGAGACGCCACTCCCGCTCGTGGGCTGACCCGGAGCGTCAGCTGGGTCTGGGCGGTTCCTTCGTGCTCCACCAACTGGTAATCGCCGGGGAGTCCGCCCAATTGATGCGGGCAGCATCTCCTCCAGTATTCTGACAACATCCGTTCCCACCAGCGTCATTCCCTGACCGGTCAACTTTCCAAAGCTTCCGATATCCCGGAGCTGCTCCGTGAAGCCTATGCGCGAGAACTGGCAATCGCAAGTTGCCGGTTCGATAATCCCGCAATCCTCCGATTCGGCATTGATCAATATATAGGAGCTAAAGGGAAGCAGCGTTGTGCACAGAAATGAATCGACCTCGACCTCCGTAAGCGGCGCCTTCCTCCTATGACTTATGACTGCCAGGCTATCCTTGAACAGATGCACGCGGTTTCCCGTCTTCATCTGCCGGCACGCATGTCCCATGAGACCCATCTCCGAAATTGGATAGCTGTTAAATACCTGCGCCCCGGCTTTTTCTATAACCATGCGCTTGGCATCCGTGAGTGCCTCCCCTGCCACCAGAAAGACGGTCCCGCTTATATCCAATCCTTTTTCCACGGCTGCCGCTGCGATGCGGACGGCAGGGCTGGTAAAGGCGCTGACAAAGCATGAGCTACCCTGAATGCGCAGCCGCGCAATCCATTCCGCCACCGGAGAAAAATTGTTGGGAGGCAGATACGTCGGCAACGGTACTCCGCCGCCCATAGCGTTGCTTGCCAGAACCATGAAATGCGTTGCCCAGCGATAATGGCCCGAATTCTGCAGAGTTCCTCCCACGGTAAACCATCGCTCGACTTTGCGTCCCAGCCTTTTAGCCCACAGGCACGATCCAAGCCCTGTCATAGAAGGCAAGATGGGTTTGACTTCCACGTGCCTTCGCCCTTCAAGACCCAGTTCTTTCAGGCGGAGCCCCGTCTGTGCTTCGCGGTAAAGCCGCAGCTGTGTACTGAGCGGAGACCGGATGCGCTTGCCCCGGCTGCCGCTACTCGTGGACACAATCCGTCCCCTGACCAGAGGATTGACAAAACTTTCCGTCCCGGTGGGAATGCTGCGCCCTGAGCGGATGATGGGTTTATTTCCCCTGAATTCATCGTGCGTGATGTAAACACCCTGACGATGCAGGATCGCCAACGTGTTTTCCAGGCCATTCCGGACAACCGATTGTTCCAGATCCGCAAGAGTGCAACCTGCCTGACGGAACATTTCAAAGAAAGGATTTTGCGGATTGGCAAAGATAACGCTGCGGGCGATATCAAGAAAAAGAGATGTCCTATTCTTTAGCTGCCTTCGAATCACATCCTCGGGATCGATGTGTGGCGGAGTACGCAGGTACTCCCCGATGCCCTGAGTCATGCGCGCATAGTGCAGAATTTCTTTGATCATAGCGAATTAGCAATCACGGGCGCCGCAAAAGCCACGCAGGCGATCAGGCACGCAGACTCAAAAAATTGCATGGTATCCGAGGTTTGTCTCGGCAGTCAAGGCGCATCCGAGCAGTGGTTCCATCCGGCAATCGCAGGATCCCTAAAGGTATCAAGTCTATTGGTCCCGGGGCTCAAGGAAACTATTTGTTCTCGTGCATTTGCCCGTTTTATAATCCGCACGCTTAAACAAAACGGGTATGATACGGTCTTTGGGATTCTGATTCAGTTTTAGCTCCAAGGCAACGGCCATTCTAATCGAAAGTATCCCTACGACCGCGTCGGTAGGATTGTCTGTTCAAGGATGTGACTCATGAGGGTGCGGTGCAGCAATCTCTGTGTAGATTTTAAAGATGGATCCCGGCAGGTTGAAGCGCTAAAGAACATGAATTTCGAATGCGGCGATGGGGAGTTTCTTTCCATCCTGGGACCCAGCGGCTGCGGCAAGACTACTCTCCTTCGCGTGCTGGCGGGGCTCGCTGACGCGAGCCGGGGCCGGGTCGAGCGATTTTCCGCGCCGGCCAACGACGACGGACGCGCCCTTCTTATATTCCAGGAAGACAGCCTTTTCCCCTCGATGACGGTCCTCAAAAACGCGGCATTTGGGCTGGAAATGCAGGGCGTGCCCAAATCGATTCGCGAAACTCAAGCCGGCGAAACGCTTCGGCGCCTCGGTGTTTCAGACCGCGAAAATTCCTATCCGCACCAACTGTCGATGGGCATGAAACAACGAGTAGCTGTGATCCGCTGTTTCCTCAGCAAGCCCGGCCTGATGTTGATGGATGAGCCCTTTGGAGCTTTAGATTCGCAGATGCGATCTACTCTGCAGCAGGAATTGCTGGCGCTATGGGAACAGAATCGCAACAGTGTGATTTTTGTAACGCACGATGTGGAAGAAGCATTGTTGTTGAGCGATCGAATCCTGGTATTGAGTACACAGCCCGGCACCGTGATAGGAGAAGTTCCCGTGCACTTGCCGCGGCCACGATCGACAGAGACCACTCTGACCGAAGAGTTTCTTGTCATGAAAAGAAGGATTGTCCACCTTCTCAGGATGCAGGCAGATCCGGCAAATCCGATTCAAATATCGCAAGGTACTGGAGCATCGCAGGCATGAAACGAGTTTTGACGGCTATTTGGCTTCCTATATTAATACTTGCCGTGTGGGAGGCGGGGTCAGAACTTGGATTGTTGAACCTTCTGATATTTCCTCCACCCAGCGCTCTTGTCCGTTCAGCGCGAGAGATGCTCGCCCGAGGCGAGATTCAACAGCACTTGATAGCAACTCTGTCCAGACTCTCGCTGGGATTCCTGATCGGTTCGCTTACAGGATTAGCCTGCGGAGTTGTTCTGGGACTCGTACCCTGGATCCGTCGATCCGTCGAACCGATCATTATAGGAGCCTACGCAACACCTAAGCTCAGTCTCCTGCCCATGATCATGCTTTTCATGGGCGTCGGTGAACCAGCCCGCGTTTTTCTGATTGCCGTCTGTTGTTTTGTTCTCATGGCAATCCACGGCTTAGACGCGCTTCGAAACGTCAATAAGCGCTACGTTGAGATGGCTGTCAATTATGGCGCAGACCGGATAATGGTCATTCGTAAAGTATACCTGCCCGCCAGCCTGCCGCAGATCTTCACCGGCTTCCGCATTTCCATAGGACGCGCGCTTACCATTACGATCGGGCTGGAGCTGGTCAGTTGTCCGGATGGGCTGGGAAGCATGATCTGGATAGCCTGGCAGACATTCTATACGGAAAAACTCTATATCGGTGTCATTCTCTCGGCCGCTCTCGGCACGCTGCTACACTTTTCTCTCAAGCGTTTGGAAGCCAGGCTGGCACCTTGGAAGCAATAGCAGATGACGAATAATAAAATCCGGCAAATTCAGCCTGTCCTACTTCTGGACAGAAAAAGGTTGGTAGGAAGCAAAATACGTGTCACCCAAATTTTCCCATCCTTCTTTCTGGAGCCGTAAATTTGCTCCGTTACACATATAGGGCTTTCGTTCAACGGGATATTTTAATGATCCAAAAGCTATGGACTGAACACAAAAAAGCGCTGCTGCGCACTGCAATCCTGATAATGCTTGTCGCAGCGCTGGTATGGCTGGGATATGAATTCTGGCGGCTATGGCAGCCGCGCTTGAAAGGAGCTATCGACTTAAAATCTCTCCATAGGTTTACCCGGGACTGGTTTTCCGGCAAGCCCGTCTACAACGAACGTAGCTCCATCTACCCGCCGGCAACCTATGCAATCCTGTGGCCTCTGCTGGGCTGGCTGACACTTCCGATGGCCCGATGGGTTTATGCCGCCTCCACAATATTTGCCCTCGCCTGGTGCATCGGCTTCGTTGTCCGGGAGTGCCGCGCCGACGGGTTTTTGGAACGTGCCTTCGCAGCACTGATACCATGTTCCATGTATGCTACCGGAGCGGCGATAGGAAACGGGCAGTTCACTGTCCAGATCATTACAGCGCTTGCGTCAGGACTGATAATGACACGGCGAGACCCGCGGGGCTGGCATGCCCGGATTCTTATGCCGGCTCTTATACTGATGGCTTTTATCAAACCTAACATTGCGGGCTTCTTCTTTTGGATCCTGTTGTTTGTTCCCGACTCTCCGCGGCCCGCATTGTTGGTAACGTCAGGGTATATTTCGCTTACTTTATTTGCGGCGGCATTCCAGGAAAACAGCCTTGTGACACTGACCCGTGACTGGCTCTTTCACGCCTCACATGCAGGCAATAGGGGCGGAGGGACGGGCAATGTGGCAAACCTTCATATCTGGCTTAACACATTCGGTTTGCGGGAATGGAGTCTCCCGGCATCCATTTTTGTGCTGCTTGCTCTTGGAGTCTGGATCTACTCACATCGCCGCGTCGAGCTTTGGCTGCTGCTGGCTGTAACCGCGTATGTTGCCCGGATAGGGACCTATCATCGGTGGTATGAAGATTTTCTGATTTTGCTGCCGATGGTTGCATTTTTCCGCATAGCCAAGGAGCGGTCCTCTTCGTCAAACACCGGCATCCTGGCAGGGATATTGCTAGCGGCTACGATGATAGCTTCACTCGCTCCCGGAGGCTTGTTCCTTTTTCCGTCACCGTGGAATTCACGGTATGTGGCCGGGCAGGTCGTTGTGTGGATCGCAGGATTGGTTTTTCTCCTCAGGCAAGCATGGGTCGAGAGGAGAAAAATCAGCGGCCCGTGCCCTTTGCCTGATCATCCCGTCGGGCACACTTCGTAAAATACTTCCGGTTGCCGGATGGGATTGTGGAACGCGAAAGTATCCTTATCCGACCCTAGGCTCGGCTGCGGATCCTCGAAATTCCGGCGAAACCCAAACTCGGAAGCCACTATTCCGCCCGCCCCAATCCGGCAACTTTTAGTTTTGTTAAAATTCCTATTTCCCCTGCCGAATTTCACTGTAGAATCCCCATCTTAAAGGTTTGGGTGTATTCGTGTCCTCCGGAGACTTATCCGCAGCACACATATCACCCGATTGTCCGATAATAGAAGTGATGGATTCCAAGCAGCGCATCCCATGAAACATACGATCCATCCGCCGACGGTCCTGGAAGTATCCGATGCGCAGGCTGGCCTCACCGGCTGGCTTGCCGTGGACTCGATCATCGACAATCACTTTTGCGGTGGACTGAGGATGCTACCGGACGTCTCCGCTTCCGAGTTGACTGAACTGGCGAAGGCAATGACACTGAAGCATGCCTTCCTGGGGCTCCCGCACGGGGGCGCTAAAGCCGGCATCCTATACGACGAAAGCAGGCAGGGGCACGGGAAGGCCAAGCTTCTGACAGCCTTTGCCCAAAGAATCGAGAATCTTCTCAAGGGACATGTGTATCTGCCCGGTTCCGATATGGGGACGACCGTTGAAGATATTCGCGAGATGATGAAGAGCATCGGAGTCCGGATGCCAAGCCGGGCTTTAAGGGGAGCACGGTCCGGGTGGTATACAAGCCTGACAGTTGTTGCCAGCGCGAAAGCAGCCGCTGAACATAAAGGCCTCGACCTGGCAAAAGCCTCCGTCGCGATCGAGGGCTTCGGCGCTGTGGGAAGCGCGGTCGCGGAAGGCTTCCGCAAGCTGGGAAGCAAAGTCGTGGCAGTCTCCACCTATGATGGAGCGCTCTTTGCACCCGAGGGACTCGACGTGGAGCGGCTTATCCAATGCTATCGACAGCACGGCAGCAGGTTGATCGAATTTATTGATGGCCCAAAGAAAATCCAGAGGGAGTCGCTCCTGGAGCTCGATGTCGATATCCTCACCCCATGCGCCAGGCATCACAGCATTCATGCCGGCAACGCAGGCGCAATCAAGGCCAGGTTGATCAGCTGCGGCGCCAACGCCCCTGTCACGAAAGAAGCGGAAAAGCTTCTCTGGGAGCGCGGCATCCTCTGCATTCCGGATTTTGTCGCCAATTCAGGGGGCGTCCTGGGGGGAACTATGGAATTTGCCGGCATCCGGCCGCACGCCATAGCGGAATTCATGGACAATAGCTTTTCGAAGCAGGTTTCCGCCGTCATTCAAAGAGCCGCCAAGGGGAGCGTGTACATACGGGATCAGGCTGAGGCCATCGCCGCCGACAGGTTGCGGCATGTTAAAATCGCTTCTGAAAAACGCTCATTCCGGAATAGAGCCTTTTCACTCGGACTGGATCTTTACAGAAGCGGAATGATTCCCGCTGCCCTCGTCGGGAAGTTAGCTTGGAGCTATTTTCAAAAGAGGATTGAAGGCGAAATCTGAAGGGATCCAAGGAGAAGCATTGCCCATGGAATTTGACGAAGCGGCCAAAGGCAGGAGATCTATACGGAAATACGGGAAGAGGCGCGTTGAGAATTCCGTCATCGAAGAGATTCTGGATCTCGCACGCTATGCACCGTCTTCGATGAACGGTCAACCCTGGACATTCACGGTGGTGCGGGACGACGGAACGAAAAGAAGATTAGTGGAAATCAAAAACAAGTACTGCCCCATCGAAAAGCTGGAATACAGGGCTGATTTTCTTCAGAACGCATCGGCAATCGTCGTGGTTTGTGTCGACAAGGAAAAATCGTTCGAGCGCGAAATCGAAAATGGCGTGCTTGCGGCGGCAACCCTGATGCTAGCAGCTTACACACGGGGACTGGGCAGCGTGTATATGTCGGCTTACAGGAAAGATGAACCGGCCGTTGCGGAGGCGATCCGCGAGATCCTGGCCATCCCTTCGCGGATGGAACCAATTTCGATTATCCCCCTCGGCTATCCGGACGAAACTCCTGATCCCAAAAACATGGCACCCATACGCGGAATTGTTTCCTATGAATGTTTTGAAAAATAATAAGCCGGATCTTTCCGAATCCATCGACCCCCGATTCGCCCCTGAGACCAGCGTTGTGTGCCGGTACAGGAATGCTTTTAATTTCGGCTCAGCCGATGAAGACGCCGCTTACAAACAAGCCCTCCTCGAGACAAGCCTGCGGGAAGGGGCGAGAATATTTCCCCTCCTCACCTACCGGGGTGTGGAAGTACATCTCCTGGATGAATCTTCGTTGATGCACACCGGCACGCTAAAGTCGATTGATGGATGCATAACCGCGGCAAAGTGCAAAACAAGAGGATATACGCGGGTCGTCTTCGAGTCCGGGGGGAACACAGGCACAGCCCTGACCGAGTATTGCGGGAGGGCTGGTCTGGAAACCTTTCTTTTCATGCCTGAAGAAAATCTTTCGCTTCTCGACAGCAAAGTTTTTCAGCCGGAGACGGCGCACCTGATCTCTGTCGCCGAGGCGCGATGGGTGAAGAAGTCCGCGCACATGTTTAGAGGATTAAATGAAATTCAGCATATCCCGGAAGTTGCCTGGCGCTATGAGGCCTCCAGATTTAGAGGCTGCCTGATTCGGGAACACATCACGAAAAACGGGAATTATGACTGGATAATCCAAACCATCAGCGCCGCTTTTGGCCCGATCGGGATTTATAGCGTTCTCAGCGGGTTCAACACAGCAAACGATAGACTCCCCAGATTCCTGGGTGTCCAGCAGGAAGCCAACTGCCCGATGTACAAAGCATGGAAATCAAAGGACAAGCAACTGGATCCAAGCTCCCCCGCTCCAGATACTAGCGGAAAGTTGCTGACCAGAGTCATGTATGACGTTGCCCCGCAGACCTATGGCACCTTTGAAGACCTGAAGCGCCTGCTAACCGATACCAGAGGGGACCTGACCACGATAAACCATTCGGAGTTTTCCGACTTGTTCGGCATCGGAATTGACGGGAAAAGCGTTTTGGAAATACTCGACGAAAACGGAGTTCACATAAGCACCAGGAATGGAGAGGTGGTCGAAAAAACCGGTCTGATCGCACTCGCGGGCGCATTCAAGGAAATCGCCGGCGGCAGCATTGCCGACGGGCAGCAGGGTGTTGTGCTGCCTGACAAGCGGCACCAGAGCGGTGGACGGAAACGCCAGGCCGGAATACCGGGTGTCCAATCCTGAAAATCTAATCGGCGATTGCCACAGGATGATTTATGGCGCATAAGGCGTGGGCGGCAGGATCTCGAAATATTTCTATCCGGGATTCCACTTTACGCGAAGGACTGGATGTTCCCGGTGTCGGCTTTTCCACGGAACAGAGACTCCGAATAGCGAAACTGCTCGACCGGGCAAATGTGCCGGAGATTGAGATTGTGGCACCGGGCAGAGTTTTTAAAGATCTCGAATTCGCCGAAAAACTGAAGGCGGAAAACCTCCGGATCAAGGCTTCCGGCCTGGTTTTTGCCTCAAGCCCCCGCTGCCGGGAGGAAATAGAGGCCGTCAGGGAGTGCCTGGACAGATTTGACATCCTGATGCCTGTCTCGGAACAAAGAGAACCCTGTGACCGCAATACAAAAACGAAGCTCCTGCTCGATGCGCTTGATTATTCCCTGAAGCGTTCGTCGTGCGTCGGCGTCGGATTTCCGCACTCCACTCAAGCGGCACCGGAATTCCTGCTGGAAATAAGCCGGGAAAGCGCGAAAATGGGCGCCGGAAGGATTTTGCTTTACGATACCAACGGGAGTGCGGATCCCTTTGCAGTGTATAGCCTGGTCCAGCGCCTGAAAGAGAGCGTGAATGCTCCCCTGTTTTTTCATGCCCACAATGATCTCGGGATGGCCACGGCCAATTCCGTGGCTGCAGTTCGCGCGGGGGCGGATGGACTGGATGCAACCGTGAACGGCCTGGGAGACAGAGCGGGGAATGCATCTCTCGAGCAGGTTGTGATGGCCCTTCACCTGCAAGGACTGGAAACCGGCATAGCGCTGGAATTATTGAAAACACTGTCGGAAATCGTTGAACGGGAAAGCGGGATCAGTGTATCGAAGCTGGCGCCTGTGGTCGGAGAATTTGTCGCCACCCACAAATCGCCGGCACATCTGGAGATTCCGGATCTGTTTGAAGCTTTTGATCCCTCTCTTATAGGCTTGCAGAGAAAAATCACTCGTTGAAGGAATATCATTGAAGATCGTCTTGTTTAATCCGGCGCCGCGCAGCGGCTGGCAAGCCCAGCGCCGCGTAGAACTTCCTCTGGGCGTTTTGTGCATTGCCACCGGATTGGTGCGCAAGGGATACAACGTCCGGATCGTCGACGGATATGCCTCTTCGGACTGGAGAAAAGAACTCCTCGACGCGATCAGAGAAAAACCGCTCTGTTTTGGTGTCACCAGCATGACGGGACCCCAAATTCTGCATGCACTCCAGGCATGCAAGATGGTCAGGAATCTGCATCCCGATGTGCCGATTATCTGGGGAGGAATTCACGCCACCCTGCTTCCGGAGCAGACTCTGCAAAATCCATTGGTGGATTTCATTGTGGCAGGGGAGGGCGAGGCGACCATTATAGACCTTGTGAAGGCTCTGGAAATGGGCTCGCCGCGCAGCCAGGTCCAGGGTATCTGGCACAGAGAAGAAGGAAGAGCTTGCTTCACGGGGCATCGCCCTTTCGTGGACTATGACGCCCAGCCGCCGCTTTCCTATGACCTCGTCGACATGGACCGGTATCGGAGGCGGCTTTTCGGCGCGGATCACATAAGCTTTACCTCGAGCCGTGGATGCCCGTTCAGCTGCGCCTTCTGCTGGGAACCTGCCATGAACCATCGAAAATGGCGGCCCATGAAACCGGAAACCGTGCTGGACCACATGAAGCGTATTATACGGGATTACGGGATACATGGTTTTCTGTTCACCGATGACAATTTTTTTGTGGACATGGAGCGGGCGCACAGCATCCTGGAGATGATTGTCCGCGAGGACCTCAGGATCAGTATCGGCAAGCTGCAACTTCGGGCGGATACCGTATGCAAGATGGATGGAAATTTCCTCAAGTTGCTCGTCAGGGCCGGGGTCAAGCGCCTTCATCTGGGTGCGGAGTCGGGAAACGAGCGCGTTCTGAGGCTCCTTAAGAAAGGCGAAACCGTCGAACAGCTCCTCAAAGCCAACCACATCCTGTCCTCCTATCCGCTGGTGCCCCTTTATCTGTTCATGATGGGCTTGCCCACGGAGACGCCCGAGGAGTTCTCCCAGAGCGTCCGCCTGGCTGTCCGCCTCACGGATGAAAATCCACGGGCTGTCAAAACCTTCAACATCTATACTCCCTACCCGGGAACTGAACTCTATCAGAAATGCGTTGAACTTGGACTCAGAGAACCAGAACGCCTGGAGGATTGGGTCCACTTCAATTATCGAAACGTCCCGCGAGATTCCACGTGGCTTACGCGGGAGATGAAAAATCTGGTGCAGGGATTGGACTTTCCACTGATGTTTCTGGGAAAAGGGCATTTCGTGACGCCTTACAAGAAAACCAATCCTTTGGTCGTGGGTTTGTCCAGGCTTTATTACCCGCTGGCGCATTACAGAATAAAGCATCTCGATGTGCGCTTCCCCATCGAGTCAAAGCTGGTCAAAGCACTGGGACTTTTTGGAAGACAGGACTGAGCGGCCCCGCAAAGCAAGGGGCTGCACCGCATGGATGGATGCCGTGACCACATGGAGTGAAAAGACCGCGCTTCTCAGAGGTTTAATCACAGGCGAGATCGCATACACGAGCCCGTTCTTCGTAAGCGTGGATTTGACGCGCCGCTGCAACCTCACCTGCCTGCACTGCCGGTATCATTCCTGCCTGTCGGAATTCCCCTCACCTGTTGCCAGTCCGGTATCCGATATGGATCCGGATATTTTGAAAAAGCTGCTGCATGAACTGCGGGAAATCGGGACAAGAGAACTCATTTTTGCAGGAGAAGGAGAACCCCTGCTGTATCCTCATTTTTTTGACGCGGTTGCATCCGCCAAGGCGGCAGGTCTGCATCTGAATTTGATCACAAACGGCACGTTGTTGACCGAGGATGTGATATGCAGGCTTATTGAAATGAAGCTCGATATCTTGACCGTTAGCCTGTGGGCAAGTTCTCGGGAGGAATATCAGAAACTCTATCCGGGCACACGGCCTGAATTTTTTGACAAAGTCATCGATTCGTTGAGACGCGTGACCGACCTGAAAATCCAAAAGAAGAGTCCGCTGCCCGCACTGCGGCTTCATCGACCTATAAGCCGCGATAACTTCAGGACTGTGGAAACTGCGGTAGAACAGGCGTTGCGCGGCGGATGCAATCAGTTCACAATCGCCCCGATTCACTCGCTGAAAGCAGACATGTCTTCTCACAAGCTCTCAGAGGAAGAAGAACGATCCGTGCGATCCTCCCTTGCGACTATGAAACGCACTTTGCGCAAACGATCGATCCACAACAATATTGATGTCGCACTTCAGCTCTATCGAATCGGTGAATCTGTTTGGGCGACATTGTCCTGCTATGTCGGGTGGATACATTCGAGGGTCCGGGTGGACGGCACGGTCTATACATGCGGCAGGTGCGATTTGCCTATGGGTAATTTGAGGGAAACAAGTCTGTCTCAGATTTGGAACGGACCCTCTTATCGGAGCTTCAGGAAAAAAGTTTCCACGCAAAATGGTCTCGAGAGCATGAAGAGTCATTGTGTCTGCGGCTACTGCTGCCATATTCGAAACAACATCCAGGTGCACCGCCTTTTCCGTTGGGTAGCTCCCTTCTCGCCTTTGTTAAGACGCATCGGATTCCATGAACGACAAAACTAAAATCAGAAACGGCGTTGCCGATTACTGGAATTCTGTCGGGTCGAAGTCCAAAGACTTCAGTCACGAGGATGTGTGGCGAGCCTACTTGAGAGAAGTGTACAGGACTCTAGGAACCCGCTGGTGGAAAGGAGAAAAAATCGGGCGTACCCTCAAAACGGATTTATATGATGAAGCGGTCAGCAGGCATAGCCTTGTTTCGCTGTTCGAAAATCAATCCGCGTGCATGGTAGGGATGGATGTTTCCCTCGAGACGGCCCGTGCAGCCAGACTCCGATTGGACACAAACAGGAAGAGGATGGAACAGGATCGCGGTTTCGGATGCAAGGAGGCAGGCCTTCAAATCTCAGGTGTTTGATGTAATCCTGTCGAACTCCACGCTGGATCACTTCTCGAATCGGGCAGATTTAGCAGCGAGCCTGGAGGAGCTCTACCGAATCCTGAAATCCGGAGGAGTCCTGATCATTACCCTGGATAATCCCTGCAACCCGGTCGTCTGGGTGAGAAACCAGTTGCCCTATCGGCTGCTGAAACGGCTAGGTATTATCCCCTACTATATGGGCGTGACCTTATCGAGAGCGGAGCTGGTCCGCGCGCTCGAATCGATAGGATTTAAGATAACCGAGAGCACCGTCATCGTACACAGTCCCAGAGTCCTGGCAATATGGGCCAGCTCCATTCTCAGCAGGACGAAATGGGAAGGGATGAAAGCAGGCTTTGTCAGGCTGCTCCGAGCCATTGAAGTCATCGAGCGACTTCCCACAAAACAACTGACAGGCTATTTTGTGGCCGTGCGAGCCGTCAAACCCTGAAGAGGATCGTAGTCCCGATTGTGTTCACTAGAACGTAAAGAGATTCCGCCACAAACCTGTTTGGCTGGTCTTTTGCCGGATGTCATCCAGCGTGTTGAGGCATCTTTCAGCCATTACACCAAGCATCGGCATGCGCGGAATTTCCCGTTTGGGTCCAGCTCCATCTGCTCTACCAGTTTGATGCGGATCGGCGTCTCCTTAGCGGCCTTCTCCAGCCGTGCGGCGAGTACCTCCAACACGCCCGGGTCCGGAGCGCGCAGCGGCCATATATGCGCCTCAATCACTCCCGGCTCATTCTGGATCAGCTGATATTGCCGCATCCAGCCGGCGGCACCGAATTCCAGAAGGATGTTCAATAGCTCAAACGCGTGCAGCAGGTCCCCGTTTTTCAAGCGTAAATGATCAATTTCACGGCCGTCAATCGACTGCAGCGTTCCATAGGGCGCTCCGCAAGGACACGGAGTCGGGCCCTTCACAACACGATCCCCCAGTGCAAAACGAACAAATGGCATGACGCGCGAATGCAGAGCCGTCGCCACCAACAAGCCCGTCTCGCCTTCTGCAACCGGATTCCCCCGGTTATCCAACACCTCCACAAGCACGGTCGGATCGCAAAGATGGAATAATCCGCTCTTCGGGCAGCTCCAACCGATCAGATTAAATTCCGTGGCTGCATACGTCTGATAAACCGGCGCTTGAAAAGCCTCTGCCATGTGACGGCTCATCAGCGGTGTGCAAAGCTCGCCCCCCAATAAAACGAACCGCGGATGAATATCGCTGCGCCGGATTTCCAATCCAAAGCGCGCTACCCGCGCTACCGTCTCGGAGTATCCCATAAGCACATCCGGCGCATAGTCACGGATCTGCTGCCACAAAAACTCCGGCGGATCAAAACAGCTGAAAATGCGGCTTCGATACAATCCCAACGCGTTTAGCAATCGTAGGGGACGGTCCTGGAGCCAATCGAAATCAGCAGGCACACGAATCCGGGCCTGGCGAAGTCGAGCGTGAAATCCGAGACTGCGCAGTACCAGGCTTAGAACCACTGTGAGGAAACGCTCTTCATGCCAGCTGCGCGCCAGCGTAAACGGCTCGCCCGATGTACCGCTGGTGCTATGCCAGATCAGGTTCCTGTCTGCCGGAGGTTTTTCCCGAAGCATCGATGTCATAGCGCGGGCTTGCTGCTTGTTCATCAGGGGGAGGCAATGCAGGTCGGCGATACCCTGGAATTTGCCCGGATCAAAGCCGGCCTCATCCCAAAGCCGGCGATAGAAGGCATTGTCCGAGTAAACGTCTTGTATGAGGCGCCGGAGTTTAGTGTCCTGGTAGGTTTCCATGGCCTTCCGGCCGCGGCGGATAAGAGTGAGAATTGTGGGGAGTTCTTGCCATGGATTCGTATTCATTGTGGTTGCGGCCAAAGGTCGCGGCAGGAAAAATAAACTCCCATTTCTGCAGAGTTGCCCCCTGTCGCGCGGTCTATGATTTTTCCAATAAGCTGTTTTATCTCAATTCCCTTTAATTTCTCGATTCGATTTTGCTACAGAAATACAGCTTGCTCTGCCTATATGCCGCATCTCTTTTTAAATTCAAAAATCAGCTCGCAGCGCAGCTACCTCGATTGGCTTTGCACCAGGTCCGAAACATCGACGAAATACACGTCCTGATTGCGCGTCACTACTGCCAGGCGACGGCCGTCCGCAGAAAACTGGGCATACTCCACTTCGCCGTTAAAGGTGAATTCCCGTTGCTTGCTCCCGGTGGACAGGCTGTATAAGGCGATGCGTCCCGGTTCACGTTCTACCGCCAGCATTTCCGTCTTGCTGGAGACAGCCGGATTCCTGCCGAAAAACCGGCCAATGCGTTGTCCTCTCAGGTTGTATACCAGCAATCGATCGTGGTTGTCTTGAAACACCAGATACTCTCCCGAAGGATGGACATCAACGATATGGTATGAGCCCTTACCTGTATTGATGGGGAAACGCGCGACGGGCTTTCCGGTGTGCGTCTCCAGGGCGACCACGAAGTAGCTCTCGTCTCGCTGCGGGATACTTTCCACCAGCCGTGCCGCTTCCGGGTCCTGTCTTATCTCGTCCTTGGCTCCCGGCTCGGTCAGCTCCCAGGCCAGGACGACGATATTCTCGGCTGTATTCCAACCCATCATCGGCAGGCGCTTGAAGAACCTCGACCACAACGGTAGGTTAGACTGAAAATCATGCACTTCCAGGGTGACGTCCCGGTATTCGTCATCCTCGGGCCTCTTGGGAAGGAGCAGGGCGTAGGTCGAACCGATTTGGTAGACGCGCTGCCATTTCTGATAGCGGGCGACTTCGGTCATCGCCGGCTTCGCCAGGTCGATGCGGGCGATAGCGTTACCCTGCTGCTTACCTACTTCTTTGCTCAACTCCTTCTCACTCACGCCCTCGGTGAGCCGTTTGCGGAAAAGGCTGGGAGGTGCGAAGTTGATTAGAGCGGTGTTGTTATCGAAGCAAGCGCCACGGAACCCTCCCAGAGTCAGAACACTGCCTTTGGAAAAGTCCCATATTTTGCCCCGCGTGCGGTCACTGATTGCCAGCAGGTTCAGGTCCGATGAGAAGGTGATAGCCCGCGTCGTGCCTAGAGGTGAGCGCGGCAGAGTCACTGCGGCGATGGGGCCTGTGATCGAGCGGCGGTAAAGAGCAACTTCACCAGTCGTGCGCTCACCCACCCATACACCGTCGTGGATATCCAACGCTTCCGTCTTGCTGGCAAGGAAAATTTTGTTCTCCTTCAGGTCCATGATCCCGGCGGGAGTCTCGATGAGCGGCCGCACCACGACAAATTCTCCGACATTGGCCGCTTGCAGCGCCACAGGGCCCAGCTTAAGGCCTGATTGCAGGACATCTCCGCTAGGCACGCGCACGATCTTGGAGTTATCTCCGCGCTCTCCAGCCACCCCCACCAGACGGTCGGGGCCGAGGAAAGCGAATGAGGTTTCCATGATAGATTTCAGTGATCCCGGCAGTTTCAGTTCTTTCTTGTCCTTAAAATCAAAGCCCCATGTATGCCTATCCATCCCCGCCAGGAAAAAACGGCCGTCACTGGAGAAACTCATGGTGACGTTGTCCCCGTCCTCCTGGCTCAGGCGCAGGTACATCAGCTGGCCCCGGATGTCGCTCATAAGGAGGTCAACGAAGTCTTTCTTGTCATAGATCACGTCTCCTGTAGCTACATCGATCAGGCGGATTCCTACGGGCATAAAGTTATCCGCATCCGGCTTGAAGCAAGCCAGCACCGATCCATCGGGCGAGAGCTGGCTGCGCAAGCAGCCGCCGAAAACGTACACATCGTGCACTTCAACTTCCCGTTGCTCGGCTACACTATGCTTGTGCACCTGCAAGGCTTCGTTGTGGAAGGCCACAAAGGCGGAGTCCGGAGTGAAATGCCCGGGGTTTGCATCGCGGGCTTCGATGCGGAAAAGCATCTTCAATGGATCCCGTTGCAGCACGAAGATGCTGGCTTCGTCCTGCGCCAGCAGGTAGCGGCCATCGGGGCTAAAGCGGAAGTGATTGATTTCACCGCGCAACGGCGGCTCCAGCGTTTCCTTAACCAGCAGCCCGGGAACGGCGGCCTTTTTGCCAAAACCTTTGTAGTACAACAGTGCATTTTTCCATTTTTCGAAATCTGTCTGGGATTCGGACTGGAGCGGTTCCCGGCATGCCGCTGGAATCTGGCTGGCTACTTTGGCAAACTCCCGAAGCCTCTTGGTTTCCGGCGCGGTGCTCCCGAAGACATCATATAACCAGCCGCCCTTACGACCCTTGCGCTCGGTAAAACGGTACCAGTAATCCACCATCACCTGCGGATCGTAACCCGCGCGAGCCATGGCGAACAGCGCAACTTGGTCGGCGTCATACTGTTCTTTTTCAGGATTAGTGTCGATGGACCTGCTTTTCTTGCGATAGCTGTCAAGCAACTGGTGGTACTTATTTTCGATGTCCTCGTGATCACCTACGGAAGTGATCTTCAGCAATTTATCGAATTCCCTGGTGATTTGGACAGCGGTATCGTGCTTGAGCTGGTGCCCGATCTCGTGAGCCAGAACACCCGCCAGCTCGTCTTCGCTGTGACAACTGAGAATCAGCTTGCGCGTGACATACACTCGCCCCCCAGGAAGGGCATACGCGTTCGCAACCGGCGCATCGACCAGGAAGAAACGGTGGTTCAACTTGCTCTGCGGCATTTGCCGGAGGACCCGATCCCCAATGCTCTTCAGAGGTCCGGCCAATTCCACCTCTTCCATGATGCGGAGGCTTTGCGCTATGGACTCGGCCACTACTTCCCCAAGGTATGATTCCTGCTGTTCATCAAAAATGTTCTCGCCGTCCGGTTTGCCCAGCACTGGAGCCTGTGGACACGCCGACTGCGCCGATGCATCAATCGAAATGGTTAGAATAAGGAAAATCAAAGTCCAAAGTTGCATGATTCCTCCATGGATTGAATCTGGATTCCCAAATTGAGCATTTAAGGGAAATTCTAACCTGTCATCAATTTCGCGGCCCCTGTAGGATCCTGCCTCTGATACGGCGTGAGTATGTCAAATTCGTCGGTCTTCCACGTCCATCTTTACTTCTTGGGCTTTGTTATATCGTAGCACCACAGTGTGCCAAGGTCGCGAATATAGAGGCGGCCATAGGCAACTACGGGATAGGTCCAGGCTTTTTCCATTGAACCGCCTGTGTGTTTTGGAGGATCGGGCGGAGTAAACCTCCCTTTCTCCCGATAAGCGTCCGCCGTCGCTTCGGCAAGCGCAACCTCTCCATTCTCCCCGTGGATATACAATCGCCCGTCTCCATACGTAATGGACCCGGAGCCGATCCCTTGCCCTTTCCAGAGGATTTTGCCGGTTTTGAAATCCACGGCTATGAGTCCGCCATCAACGTTGGTGCCGTATAAATAATTGTCCACAAGCACCTGGCCGCCAATGTCATTCGGCAAACCCCGTTCCAGATATACCTGTTCGGCTACAACTTGATCTTGGGATGGCTTGATCTGGAGAAGCGCGGCTGCGACGCGCCGGGGATTTGCGTGATAGATATAGCTGCCACTGACGACCGGCATGCACATATTTGCAGGACTCCCCACCATGCCGGTGTAACGCCACAGGAATTGTCCTGTCGCGGCATCCACGCTCACGAGACCCTTCTCGAGAAATTGGATGTACTGCCTGCGGCCGGCGGCTTCGGCGACGGCCAGGGATGAGTAACCGGCCGGGTCGCCTCCGGGAACAACCGATTTCCATAGGATCGAACCGTTCTTCTTATTCAACTTCAGAATCGTCGCTTCACTCCCGCCGGGCGTAACCACCACCCCATCTCCGTCGATAAGCGGAGACTCGGCGTAAGCCCATATTCCGGGCTTGCCGCCAAATTCATTTCGGACGTTTTTCTTCCACAGCACTTTACCGTTAGCCGCTTCCAGGCAGGCAAGATCTCCATCAGAACTGAAAGCGTACAGAAACGCGCCGTCTACCGTTGGCGTGGATCTCCCTTTAGGATATGGCGGTTTTTGATCCGGGTTGCCGACCTTGCCGAGCGTGGCGGACCAGATCTGCTTTCCGTCCTTGCTCGAAAGCGCCTGCACGAATTCATTATCCAATCCTAGGCTGCTGACGAGATAGATCCGATTCCCTATGACCGCGGGCGTTCCGTAGCCCTCGCCGATATCTTTGATTTGCCAGAGCAGCTTCGGCCCTTCCTTCGGCCATTCCTGGAGCAACCCTTTTTCCTGTGATACGCCGCTTCTTTGAGGCCCGCGAAATTGAGTCCAATCCGCTGCTCCACCGATCAGTGAGAACAATGCAAACACAACAGCAACAAAAATTATTTGTGTAGTTTTCATTATGCAACTCCTTGCCGGATCAGAAATCATCAAATTAAAGCATGTAAAAAAGAAAATAAAACGAAAACCGGTGCCGGCTGATTAGATAAGACTTTTATTTGGTTGTAGCCGCGGCATGTCTGGCTGTAAGGTTGTGCAATCTATGAGCGACATCGCAGATTCCTCTTCCATGCGACAGGTAGCACCTGAATATCCATCGGCGGGGTACAGCTGGTACGTTGTGGCCATTCTCTACCTGAGCTACACATTCTCATTCGTGGACAGGTCCATTATTGCATATCTTGTCGGCCCGATCCGCGCGGATCTTCATATTAACGATTTCGAGTTCAGCCTGATCCAGGGCCTGGCATTTGTGGCGTTCTATGCGGCAATGGGCATTCCGCTCGGTCGAATGGCCGACGCTCGCTCGCGGCGCAACCTGCTGCTTGGCGGGGTTGCTTTGTGGAGCTGCATGACCGTTCTCTGCGGCCAAGCTTCGAGTTACTGGGAGCTGTTTTTCGCACGCATGGGTGTGGGGGTCGGGGAAGCGTGCCTGGCGCCCTGCGCGTACTCGCTGATCGCGGACTATTTCCCGCGCGAAAAACGGAGCCTGCCGCTCAACATATTCGCCGGTGGCATCATGCTGGGGTCTGGAGTGGCGAACGTCTGCGGTGGACTGGTTGCTCATTACGCCGAAAGCGGCGGCCCGAGGGAAATCTTTCTAATGGGTGTCGTCCGGCCGTGGCAGCTGGCCTTTGTTCTTGTCGGTCTGCCCGGAATACTTTTCGTGGCGGCAATTGCGACGATCCGGGAGCCCGTCCGTCAGGAGCAGCGCGGCAAGCCGAACACCGCATCGACATTCCGATACCTTTACAGGCATTGGGCAACTTTCAGTTCCCTGATTGGCGGCACCACATTCGGCGCCATGACCAACGGTGCCATTTTGGGGTGGATCCCGGCCTGGTTCGCTCGCCGCTACGCATGGACCAACGCCAGGACCGGTCCTTACCTGGGAATTACCAACTTCATATTCGGAACCGCCGGACTCGTCCTGGCGGGGGCACTGGCGGGCCGGTATATTCATGCAGGCAAGAAATCAGTGTATATCAAGCTGATGATGGCGGCCGAAGGCCTGGCCGTGATCCCGATCGTCTTTGCGCATGCGATCGACAATCCCTACTGGGTGCTTGCCTGCGTCGGGGGAACCATTTTCTTTGGCGGCTTTTCCGCCGGCCTTGGCCCCGCCTCCCTGCAATCCATAACTCCGAATGAAATGCGGGGACAGGTGACGGCTATCTGTTTCCTTATCCTGAATCTGGTGGCAGGCACGATCGGCCCGGCGGCCGTAGGCTGGCTGACTACCCATTACTTCGCGGATGATGCGGCAGTAAGGTCGTCCGCCGTCATTGTCGGCTTTATCGCCTCGGTTCTGGGCGTAATCTCTCTAAAACTGGGTCTGCGATCCTACGAACTTACAGTTGAGGAGAACCGAATCTGACAGCCAAGAACGGTACCTGGTTATACTGTCCCCTGCTGCATGATTTGACCAGACCTAACGTTTGAAGTAAGGGGGGACAGTATAACCAGGTACCAATTTATTCCGTGATCTTTATATGGAGTTCGCGCAGGTGCCTGGTTTCCAGTTCCGCCGGTGCGTCGAACATCAGGTCTGTGCCCTTTGCCGTTTTAGGGAAGGCAATAACTTCGCGAATGTTCGGTTCATCCGCCAACAGCATCACCATCCGGTCGATTCCGGGAGCCATCCCGCCGTGCGGCGGTGCGCCGTACTCAAAGGCCTCCAGCATGTGGCCGAACCGTTTCTGGGTTTCCTCGTCGCTATAGCCCAGGCAGCGGAAAATTCTCGCCTGGACATCTCTGCGATGAATACGAATGCTGCCGCTTGAAAGCTCGTAGCCGTTGCACACAAGATCGTAGGCGTCGCTCATCACCGAACCGGGATCGCTCTCGAGCTTGTCCAGATGCTCTGCTCTGGGGCTCGTGAAAGGATGATGCACGAAACTCCATTTCTTCTCTTCTTCGTCCCACTCGAACATGGGAAAATCCACAACCCACCCAAAGGCCAGCAGGTCCGGCGCAGCCAGCTTTAAGCGATCGCGAAATTCCAGGCGCAGCGCTCCAAGAGCTTTGCATGCTGCAAGCGCTTTTCCCGCGACGACACAAGCCAGATCGCCTTCCTTTGCCTGCATGACGCGGGCGATTTCCGAAACCTCTTCGGGCTTGAGCGATTTCGCCAGAGTTCCTTTGATGCCATCCATCGTCCATGCCAGTGTCGCCAGATTCTTACCGCCCGCCTTCCGGATAAGTTCGGTAAGCACATCCAGATCTTTGCGCGAATAGGCTGCGCAACCCGGGGCCAGGATGCATTTGATGGCTCCTCCCGCCTCCAGCGTTTCTGTGATCAGACGAAGATCCGAATTCTTAACCGCATCCGTTATGTCTGCTATTTCCATGCCGAAACCGGAGATCCGGCTTGTCCGATCCATAGCGAGCCATGGCGTCCAAATAGCTCATTTTGGGGAAAGGGCTGAAGATGCGCTTGTGCGGCACCACCGCGGGAATCAAGCCTGTGACCATGTTCTCCACCAATGCGAGGACGTCGTCGCGTTCCACGAAAGACATTTCGATGTCCAGCTGCGTGAATTCGGGCTGGCGGTCGCCCCGCAGATCTTCGTCGCGCATGCAGCGGGCAATCTGAAAATAGCGCTCGTAGCCTGCCACCATCAGCAGTTGTTTGAGCTGCTGCGGGCTTTGCGGCAACGCGTAAAACTTACCGCGCTGCGCCCGGCTGGGAACCACATAATCCCTCGCGCCTTCGGGAGTCGACTTGATCAGCATCGGCGTCTCAATTTCCAGGAATCCCTGCCGATCCAGATAATCGCGGATGAATTTGATCGTCTTGTGGCGCAGAATTAGGTTCTTCTGCAGCCGCGCCCGTCGAAGATCCAGATACCGGTACTTCAATCGCGTCGTTTCGTCGGTTTTGTAGCCGTCGTCGTCAATCGGCATCGGCACTGTCTTGGCTGCATTCAGTATGGTGATCGATTGCGCCAGGACTTCCACTTCGCCGCTTTCCAGGTTCGGATTCACGGTCCCTTCGGGTCTTGGGCGCACTCTGCCGGTGACCTGGAGTACATATTCATTCCTGACTACCTTCGCAACATCGTACGCTTCGCCCATACCTTGATCCGCCGTCACCTGGACGAGTCCGGACCGGTCGCGCAAATCCAGGAAAATCAGGTCTCCGTGATCCCTTCTGTCCCTGCAGCCAGCCCGCAAGATTCACGGTTTTGCCGACATCCGATAATCTCAATTCACCACAATTGTGCGTCTTCAGCATATTCCTGCATTCCATTCTAATAGTTGATTCCAAACAAAAGCATTACCATACAACAAAAGCTACCACGAATGACACGAATCTCTAAATCAGGAGAGTCTGACGGCTTCCGGATCTGCTGCCGCCGAGTAATGAGAATCCACATACGTATCCAGTATGGCAATAAAATCGCGGATGATGCCGTCGCCGTGCAGGATCGTTTGAAGCTTTCCGTCAACATACACCGGCGCCTTCGGATCTTCTCCGGTTCCGGGAAGCGATATTCCTATATTGGCGTGTTTGGATTCTCCAGGTCCGTTGACGACGCAGCCCATAACGGCAACGGTCAACTGCTCAATCCCCGGATATCGGCTTCTCCAAACAGGCATCGCGTCCCGGATATGCATCTGGACCTGGTCCGCTATCACCTGAAAAAAGGACGACGCGGTGCGCCCGCAGCCAGGACAGGCGGACACTTGCGGCTGGAAGCTCCGGATTTCAAGCGATTGAAGGATCTGCTGCGCTACCAGAACTTCTTCCGTGCGATCCCCGTCCGGAGGCGGTGTCAACGAAACCCGGATAGTGTCGCCGATTCCTTCCTGCAGGAGCACGGCCAAAGCCGCCGCGGAGGCCACAATACCCTTCGCACCCATTCCGGCCTCGGTCAACCCGAGATGAAGCGCATACTCGCACCGGGCGGCGAGGATACGATACGTTTCTACGAGATCCTGAACGCCGGAAAGCTTGGTGCTCAGAATGATGCGATCCGCTGGCAAGCCATAGTCCCGCGCCATTCGGGCGGATTCGAGCGCGCTCTGGCTCATCGCCTCGATCATGATTTCGCGGGCATCTTTCGGCTGCGCACTCTTAAGGTTCTCGTCCATCAGGCGCGCTAGCAGCGCCTGGTCGAGCGACCCCCAATTGACGCCGATCCGGACCGGTTTGTTGTTTTCAATCGCAATCTCGATTATCCGCCGGAAGTTCTCGTCGCGCTTGGCGCCCACACCCACATTGCCGGGATTGATGCGGTATTTCGCCAGCGCGCGCGCGCATTCCGGGAATTTTGCAAGAAGCAGGTGCCCGTTGTAATGGAAGTCGCCGATTATGGGCACGGGGTCCTGTCGGTCCGCCGTTCTCTTCACTATTTCCGGGACAGCCATTGCCGCTCCCGGCGTATTGACCGTGATGCGCACCAGTTCGGATCCCGCGGCCGCCAGCGCTGCAACCTGGCGTGTCGTGGCTTCCACATCTTCCGTATTCGTGTTGGTCATCGATTGCACGACGATGGGAGCGCCGCCCCCCACCAGTACACCGCCGACATCCACTCCGATCGATTTTCTTCTCGGCTGAATCATTTCACTTTCACCGCTCAAGGTTGAAGGCCCGATTATATCAGCAGCTGGTATAATAATCTTATATTCGGTCCCTGATAATGAAAAGACGATTGAGCGCCGAGGAGCTGGAATTCAGATCTGCATCCAAAATCCCGCTGCGGTCGGCTCCGGGGGCTTTCTCTTCCGGCGAGGCCATGGCCATGCTGGCGCGCAGGGGTCTGCAGCCTGAAACTGCCAGAGGGAATGTGCCGTTTCCGCAGCCGCTTGACGATGCATTGGCGGAAGAGCTATCCCAGTGGCTGGGGCATTATGCCTTCAGATTATTTATGCGAGGCGCTATCCAGAAATCATCCGGCTTTCTACCTACGGAAACAACTCGCTATCTTACGAAAGCACAGTCAAGGAACTATGCAGAGATTTTGGTCGATCTTGGCCTAGCGGAAAAAAACGCGGACGGACGCTACTCGCTGAAATGGCCTGCCCGCAATTTTGGCGGAACGCTGGAATGGTATGTCGGGCGCGAGCTCGCGCGGAGGTACGGATTCGACGTGGCAACCGGAGTCAAAATTCATGCCAGAGGAGTGGGAGGCGATTTGGATGTCGTAGCAGCGGCGGAAGGAAAGCTTGTTTATATTGAGCTTAAGTCCTCGCCTCCGAAGAATCTTGCCGCAAGCGAGATCGCTGCATTCTGTGATCGCCTAAGCCTACTGCGCCCTGACGTATCGCTTTTTGTGGTCGACACGGCATTGCGTCTTTCGGATAAAGTGCTGCCGATGCTGGTCAAAGAATTGCAAAATCGTAAATTTGTCGAATCGGGGCCGAAGCGCATTGCGTCTCAGTTATGGAGGCTGACACCGCGCGTTTACGCCGTAAATGGCAGCAGGGATTTGATGGCGAACATTGGGAAAGCTATTGCAGCCGGCTTTCTTACTCTTTCAGCTTTTGAAACTCTTGATCATTTATGACGACAGCCCTGAAGAAACAATTTTTTCAACTGCCTGAACTCGCCCTCTTAGCTCGTTTGAAAAGGCTTCCCCTTTTATTGAATCTAAATTGATCGACACATTGGCCAATGCTCCGCGGATGGCGGCATGAGCCATTGAGACGCCCGTTTGGAGATCCGATTTGAGATTGGGATTGGAAATCGGCTCCAATTGTCGGAAGCATTGCAAAAGGCCGGCAGCTATTTCCGCCACTTCGATGGGCGCCAGCGCCGCGGCCTGCAGGGCCCGCTGCACCTGTTCCTGCCGGCGCTTCTTTTCTTCCTCTGATGATTTGGGCATTTTCAGGGCGGATTCAACGCCGGCATACGAATCACTGTCTTTCTGAATGGCCGACTGCAATGACAGATGCGCCGTCTTGAATTTTTCCATCAGATCCAGATGCTGTCCCCGAAATTCTCCCAGTTCTTTCTTTGAAAGGCTGAATCCAGTTACCATTTCCCCCAAAGAGGCAGCCAGGGCTCCGGCAAGGGCTGCAACACTCCCGCCGCCCGGCACAGCCTTGGTTTGAGCCACAGCATCCAGGAAAGCAGCGACGCTTAAGCCGGACAACGCCGGTTTTTGGTTTAACAGGATTTGCAGTCGGTTCTCAAAAATCAGTTCGGGACGAAAGTTTTCAATTTGCAGATAATACTCGGCCGCCGAGTCCAGCGCGGCCTGAGGAATCAGCCCGACCACTTCGCTGCCCGAAATGCCCGCCCCCAAGCGCTCCGCTTCGCGTTTGACCGTTTCAAATGCCCTGGATATGGGGGTTTGTTCATAGTCTGTCAAGTTCATGGAGACTTGCGCAAGACCCCGGGATTTCAAATCTACGCCCATAGCCTTGACGTGCGGCAATCCACCGCCGGATTGCCGCACGGTTCTGGCAATTTCTTTGGCTATGGAGACGTTGGGGGTGTCGAGGTTGATGTTATACGCGATAAGAAATTTGCGGGCGCCAACAACAGTAGCGCCCGCAGTGGCATGGATTTGAGGGGCCCCAAAGTCAGGGTATCGCTCCGGAAATTGACCGATTTCCTCGCGCAGCCCTTCAAACTGCCCCTTGCGGATGTTTTCGAGCTGAACTCTTTCCGGGCGGGCGGCCGCCGCTTCATAGAGATAAATGGGTATTCCATAGCGGCGGGCCGCTTCTTGACCCACCAGCCGGGCAATGGCGACACATTCTTCCAGCGTCACGTTCCTGACAGGGATGAAAGGAACAACATCCGTAGCGCCAATGCGCGGGTGCTTCCCCTGGTGGCGGGTCAAATCGATCAGTTCGGCCGCCTTGCCAATGGCACGCAGTGCTCCTTCCCCCACCATCTCCTTTTCCCCTACAAATGTCACAACGCTGCGGTTGTGATCGGCGTCCATTTCCATGTCCATCAGGCATAAACCTGGCACGGTCAGGATGGCCTCGACGATCCGGTCGACGATACTGCGATTAAGCCCCTCGCTGAAATTAGGCACGCACTCGACAATGCTGTTCATTGGAAAAAATCTCCTGCCCTATTTTTAACAAACACGGTCCATGCTCTCCGCTGAAGAATTTCTTGAATACACCGGTCTGCCGTTTTTGAAAACCATGGTGCAGTGATTCACACCGAAATAATAAGGGATTTCACGATAGTTCTGAACATTCATGATGCAAAGGTCAGCCTGTTTGCCTGCCTCGAGCGAACCACAGCGATCGCCCCTATCCAGGGCATAGGCGCCGTTGATGGTGGCTGCCACAATCGCTTCGGCGGGAGTCATCCGCATTTGAGTGCAGGCAAGCGAAAGAATCATCTGCATATTCAAAACAGGTGAACTGCCGGGATTGAAGTCCGTAGCCAGAGCGACGGGCACGCCGGCTTCCATGAGGCGCCTGGCCGGGGGGTAACGGTTCAGGCCCAGATGGTACACGGATCCAGGAAGAAGCACCGCAATGGTAGCGCTGCCGGCCAAAAGCTCAATCTCTTCCTCCTCGATCTGCTCCAGGTGGTCAACAGAAATGGCCCCCAGGCGGACGCCCAAGCGCGTTGCCCCGCTTCGCGAAAGCTGGTCGGCATGCAATCGAAGTTTGAAACCATGCTTTTGGGCCGCGATAAAAAGCTCTTCGGCCGCAGCGAGGTCCATAATATGAGGCTCAACAAAACCGTCGCAATATTCCGCCAGGTTCCGTCGCGCTACTTCAGGAAGCATCGAATGAATGATTTCCTCAAGGTAATGACCAGCATCATCGCGGTATTCGGGAGGAATTTCATGAGCGCCCAGAAAAGTGGGCACCAGTTCCAGCGGGGTGAGTTCCTTTAATCTGTGGATCACCTCCAGCATTTTCACTTCGGATTCCAAGTTCAACCCATAGCCGCTTTTGGCTTCCAGCGTGGTGGTTCCATGGGCTAAGAAAGACCTTAGTCTCGGAAGTGTTTTTTGAATAAGCTCTTCCTTGGTTGCGGCCCGGACTTTTCTGACTGTGCTGAGAATTCCTCCGCCGTTCCTCGAAATCTCCTGATACGAGGAGTCCTTTGATTCGCTGCTCAAACTCATGGATCCGTGGATCCCATAAAGACCGGATGGGAATGGCAATCCACAAATCCGGGCATGACGACACAGCCGTCGGCTGAAATTCTGAGATGCCTTCCGCGTGCCGGCCGACTGTTCCACCTGGGCGCGGGGGCCAGCCATTTGGATCCGGTCGCCAATAATCCAAACCGCTCCTTCTTCAACCAGCACCCAGTTCAGCCTGATCTTTCCCTTTGCGCGGGGCAGCGGGACCCGCCAGGGTTAATAGTTGGGAACAGGGAGAAATCAGATATTCCATTTAGGTTTCCCTCTTGAGAGGTCGAGCGATAGGAGTTTGGATTCCGTGCTGCCGTGCCGTCTCCAAAGCTTCAGGATAGCCTGCGTCGACATGGCGGGCTATGCCAAGGCCCGGATCGTTAGTCAAGACGCGATTGATCCGCGCAGTCATTTCAGAACTGCCGTCGGCTACCGTGACCTGTCCTGCATGCAGGGCATAGCCAATACCGACACCGCCACCGTGATGAAACGAAACCCAGCTGGCGCCGGATGCGGTATTGAGAAGAGCGTTGAGGATCGGCCAATCCGCGATGGCATCGCTGCCGTCCTTCATCGATTCGGTTTCACGATAGGGTGAGGCGACGGAGCCGCAGTCCAGGTGGTCGCGGCCGATAACAATGGGGGCCTTCAGGATGCCCTTCCCCACCATGCCGTTAAGCCGTTCCCCGAATTGTGCCCGCTGCCCCTGTCCCAGCCAGCAAATCCGGGCGGGCAATCCCTGGAATGCAATCCTATCGCGGGCCAGGCCAATCCAGCGCTGCAAAACCTGATCTTCAGGAAACAACTTCAGAACCACCTCGTCGGTTGCAGCAATATCCCTGGGATCGCCCGATAGCGCCACCCAGCGGAACGGGCCGCGCCCCTGACAGAATAGAGGGCGGATATAGGCTGGAATGAAGCCGGGAAAATCAAAGGCATTCTTGATGCCGGCCTCAAAGGCAAAGTGACGGATATTGTTGCCGTAATCGAATGTGATCGATCCCATCTTTTGCAGATCCAGCATCGCCTGGACGTGGATGCCGATGGAGTGCATCGATCGTTTCAAATATTCTTCGGGATTGCCTCTCCGCAATTGCTGAGCCTCTTCGAGGCTCAAGCCCGCGGGTATGTAGCCATTCAGCGGATCATGGGCGCTGGTCTGATCGGTGAGCAGGTCCGGGATGATCCGCTGTTTGACCAGTTCCGGAAGAATGACCGCGCAATTACCCACCAGTCCCACGGAGAGAGGACGCATCTCTTTTCTGGCCCGAGTCAACCAATCCAGGGCTTCAGACAAGGAGTTGGTTTGCCGGTCACAATAGCGGCTCCTGACGCGGCGTTCGATGCGCTCAGGATTGACATCAATTCCCAGAAACGCCGCGCCATTCATGGTGGCGGCCAAAGGTTGCGCGCCGCCCATTCCACCCATGCCGCCTGAGACAACCAGCTTCCCCGTCAGGTTCGTTCCCCAGTGCTTTTCCCCGGCAGCAGCAAAAGTCTCATACGTCCCTTGCACGATTCCCTGGGACCCGATGTAGATCCAACTTCCCGCGGTCATCTGGCCGTACATGATCAGATCCAGGGCTTCCAGGCGCCGGAATTCTTCCCAAGTGGCCCAATGCCCTACCAGATTGGAATTTGCAATCAAAACGCGGGGCGCATACGGGTGTGTCCGGAACACCCCGACGGGTTTGCCTGACTGGATCAACAGGGTTTCATCGTTGTCCAGTTCGCGCAGGCTCTTTAGAATGGCGTAATAGGCAGACCAGTTGCGCGCAGCTTTGCCGGTTCCTCCATAAACAATAAGCTCCCGGGGATTCTCGCCCACCTCTTCATCCAGGTTGTTCATGAGCATGCGCAACGCGGCTTCCTGATGCCATCCCTTGCAGGAGAGTTGCGCTCCCCGGGGAGCTTGAATCGGACGATAATCGGCCATGATCGCCTCCTGGCAGAAATATTTTCCGAAGCGGGATGATCGCGAGTCCCGCCGGTCGTGAAAAAATATCAAGCGAACCAAGTGGGCCTGGGCTGAAGCCCCGGACTCGCTTTTTTTGCTTTCCCGCCATTTCACGCGGGCGCTTTGCCGCGCCTTCGGCGCTAATCACTCTCTCAATCCCTTCAGGATCGCGGCAAACTGTTTCCTCTCAATCATCTTTTCCAGCAGCTGGATGTCAGTCGCCAGAGAGCGGTCCTCTTGAAGTTTTGGAGAAGCAGACCGCACCAGCTGGTATGCTTTTTTGCCGCCGACGCCCGGCTGCAGCGGGTGCAGGAAATCAATTCCCTGGCTGGCGCACATCAGTTCGATCGCCAAAATTTTCCTCAGGTTGCCGAGTACCTGTTTTAATTTCAAGGCGGCGCCCATGCCCATGCTGACATGGTCTTCGCGGTTTCCGGAAGTGGGGATGGAATCGACTGAAGCAGGATGAGCCAGGACTTTGCAGGCTGACGTCAGAGCCGCGGCAGTTACCTGTAACATCATGAATCCAGAGTTCAGCCCGGGATCCCGAGTCAGGAAGGGCGGCAGATCTCCGTATTCAGGATTGATCAATCGCTCTATCCGTCTTTCAGAGATGCTGGACAATTCGGTCAAGGCGATGGCCATGTAATCCATTATTAAAGCCAGTGGCTGGCCGTGAAAATTCCCGCCTGAAATCAGATCCCCTTCCTTGGCGAAAACCAGGGGATTATCCGTTGCGGCATTGAGCTCGATGGAAAAAGTGCGCCGCGCCAGATTCAGTGTGTCGCGGATGGCGCCATGAACCTGGGGAATGCAGCGAAGGCTGTATGCATCCTGGACGCGCGTGCAATCCAGGTGTGAAACGCGGATCTGGCTTCCCGCAAGAAGCTTTCGCAAGTTCGCTGCCGTTTCCAGCTGGCCGGGATAAGGCCGCGTTTGCTGCAGCCGTTTATCAAAGGCACGTGGAGTTCCTTTCAAAGCCTCCAGACTCAAGGCGGATGCCACGTCGGCCGTGTCAAGAAGCGTTTCGGCTTCCAACAGGGACAGCGATCCCACACTCAACATCGCCTGTGTTCCGTTCAAGAGGGCCAAACCCTCTTTAGCGCCCGGAAGAAAGGGATTCAGTCCGGCTTTGCGGAGAGCCGCTTTCCCGGATATAGGTCTGCTCCCATTCCAAACCCTCCCCTCTCCAATCAGCACCAGGGCAAGATGAGCGAGAGGGGCGAGGTCGCCGCTCGCTCCTACGGAACCTTGAGAGGGGATGATGGGATGAATGTTCCTGTTGAGGAGGGCGAGCAGGAAAGTCACCACTTCCGGCCGCACTCCTGAAAAACCCTTTGCCAATGCATTAGCCCTGCAGAGCATCATTCCGCGGGTTTCCGCTTCGCTGAGCGGCGGGCCCACACCGCACGCATGGCTTCGGATCAAATTCACCTGCAGGGTCTTTATTTGTGAGTGCCCGATGTGTCGGTCCGCCAGTTTGCCGAATCCGGTATTAATTCCGTAAGCAGGTGTATCTGATGCAGCAATCCGTTCCACTACCCGCCGGGATGCGAGCATATTGCGGCGCGCGCCGGCAGAAAGTACAACCGGCGTCCCGTTGAAGACTACCTCTTCAAAATCTTCAAGCGTGAGGCGGTTCCCATCGATGTCCAACTGTTTCTTTTTTCTCATTGTATCGCGTGTCTTCACCAAGATTAGGGCAAAGAGATTTGCTGATTGAGAGATGCTCTATGCCGTGCTGATAATGCAATTCTAGCACTCTCCATTTGTCTCAGGGAAAGTGTTTCTCCTGCAACATTTATCTGCCCATGGGGACGGGCCCGACAAAACGATGATATAATTTCATATTGGCCTGTTTTCTTGAAGTATAACTCAACCTCGTACGCAATATCAGGCCGCATGATAGGCTAAGATCCGTAGAAAAAAGAGGGGCAGTCACCCCTGTCCCTCACGATCCCTGTGATCGCTTTAATTCCCTTTTCCGCGGGACACGGGTGATTGTCCCTTTTTTGACAAAGGCTGGAAAATGGTGTTGTCGTCTTCCACTGAACCGGTGATTTCCTGCCGGGACCTGCGCAAGCAGTATAAAGGACGTGGCGGAATCGTTAATGCTGTAGATGGACTTGATCTCGACATCCATCGCGGTGAATGCTTCGGGCTCTTGGGCCCCAACGGTGCGGGCAAGACGACTACCATGGAAGTTTTCGAAGGTCTTCTACAACCCACATCCGGGGATGTAGAAATCCTCAGCATGCGATGGGGGCAAAATGACAGCGAGTTGCGCCAGAAGATAGGAATTTCGCTTCAGGAAACGCGCTTCACGGAAAGGCTTACCGTTTTTGAAACTCTGGTTCTTTTCCGCAGCTTTTATCGCAACGGACATCCGCCCGCGGATGTGATGGAGGCCGTTGGCCTGGGCGAAAAAGCCAAATCTTGGGTGGGAAAGCTTTCGGGCGGACAGCGCCAGCGGCTTGCCGTTGCCTGTGCATTGGTTGGGGACCCTCTCCTTCTATTCCTCGACGAACCCACGACCGGATTGGATCCCCAATCCCGGCGCCATCTGTGGGATATTATCCGCAATCTCAGGGAAGAGGGACGTACTGTTCTTCTCACAACGCACTACATGGATGAAGCCGAGCATTTATGCAACAGGGTGGCCATAATCGATCACGGCAAAATCATAGCCCTGGGTTCTCCAGCGGAACTGATAGTCGGATTGGGCGGCGAACATATAGTCGAATTCGCTCTGGCGAATGGAAGCGTCGCATCGAACAAGGATTTGGCAGACCTTCCTGCCGTTAAAGAAGCACGCGCCGATGGAAATGGAATTGCGCTTACCGTCACGGAACCGCACATTGCCATTCCGGCTTTGCTTCAGCATCTGCAATCGCGAAGATTCGAGTTGGCGAGACTAACAACCCGAAATGCGAGCCTTGAGGACGTCTTTGTAAACCTGACAGGAAGACATTTGCGCGATGACGAATTATCATCCTTTTAGAGAACTGTTGAAGGCAAGGCTTCGTGAGTTTATCCGCGAGCCTGAGACTATTTTCTGGGTCTATGCATTTCCGGTATTGCTGGCAATCGGCCTGGGCATTGCTTTTCGCAATCGTCCCGCCGAAAGGGTATTTGTGGACGTTCAGCAGCACGCCGCGGCTGAAAATATTGCGGGGAATTTGAGACAGCTGCCCGATTTCGTCGTTACCATCCATCCGCAGCCGGAGTGTATGGAACGTTTGCGGCTGGGCAAATCGGCCCTCGTTGTCATTCCAGGCACAAGCGTTACATTCCTGTTTGATCCCACCCGGCCCGAAAGCATCCTCGCCCGACAGAGAGTCGACGATGCACTTCAGCGTGCCGCAGGCCGCCGCGACCTTCTGCCGACTATCGACCAGCACATCACAGAACCGGGAACGCGATATATTGACTTTCTTATCCCGGGACTGATCGGCATGAATTTGCTCGCAGGCAGCATGTGGGCAGTCGGCTATGTCATCGTGGACATGAGGGTGCGGAAGCTGTTGAAGCGATTTGTCGCAACACCGATGAAAAAATCACACTTTCTTTGGTCGGCGTTGAGCGGCCGCCTGGCATTCATGGTCCCGGAGCTCATTGTCATCCTGGGCGCCGGAGTGATTCTGTTCGGATTTCCAATTCGAGGAAATATTTTCTCTATACTTTTTCTTTCGCTTCTTGGAACAATTTCTTTCACCGGCTTGGGATTGCTGGCGGCCTGCCGGGCACAGAAACTGGAAACAGTCTCCGGAATAATGAATGTGATTATGATGCCGATGTGGCTGCTTTCAGGCGTCTTTTTCTCGCCGGATCGTTTCCCGCATATATTGCAGCCTTTAATACAGGCCCTGCCCTTGACGCAATTTAACGACGCCCTGCGCGCGATTATTCTAGAAGGCGCTCCGTTAAGCTCGCAACTGTGGCGGATGGCACTCATAGCCGCCTGGGGCGCAATTTCTTATCTCTGCACTCTCCGCTGGTTCCGCTGGAATTAGCCCGCAACTCCCAACAGGTTTATAGGAAGTATGGCGCAGCGGTGCACACATATCGTTTGTAGGCGTGAGTCAGCAATGAGCCGTCAATAGGACTTCTATACGTTCAATCATGGGGAACAGGAAGTATTCGAAGATGTGATTTCTTTTTTCTTGCGCTTGAAGGAACGAACAGATAGAAGGGAGCCATGCAAGGATATTTCCTGCAGCTGATGCTGGCGGGTTTCATCGCGGCGCTTGCGTATTCTCAGGTGACCACGATTCGGGTTGCCTCCAATCTGGTTCTGACTCCTGTCCGGATCACAGATGCCGACGGCAAAGTAGTTCGCGATCTAAAACCCGAGGACTTCGATATCAAGGAGAATGGGATCAAAGTTGCGGCAGCGCGCCTCGGCGACCCTGGGGAGGCGCCTCTTGAACTCGCCATGCTGTTCGACACTTCGGGAAGCGTCTATACCCGGTTCGAGCTCGAGCGCTCGGCGGCTGCCCGCTTCCTGAGCAGGATCATGCGGCCCCTTGATTCCGTATTCATCATTTCGGTCGCCAATCAGCCCAGGCTACTGTTGGAACGCACGTCTTCGCTGGATGCGGCGCTTCAGGCGGTCGCTGGAATTGCACCTACCACTCAGGCTACGGCATTCTACAACTCCGTCGCCAAAGCGGTGCGCGTGTTCGAAGAAACAGAAAGGCAGGAAGCCCGCCGTGTGATCGTCTCTATCTCCGACGGCGAAGACAACCGTAGTCTCGACAGCACGCAGGAAGATCTTTTGCGGGATCTCCAACTCACGAACTGTATCTTCTACTCCATCAATCCCAGCGGTCACGCCTACAACAGGAATTTCATCAGCCGCCGCGCTCAGCAAGGCATGGAGTCTTTGGCCCAGCACACGGGCGGCTTATCGTTTGTCGCGGACAACCTTGACGAACTGGCAGGTTTTCTGGATCGCATAGCGGATGAGCTGCAGGGACAGTACCTGCTCGGATATTACTCCCCTGCAACCACCAGTGCCGGAATCTACCGCACGATCGCCATCCAAGTGCATGGAAGACCAGACCTCCAGATAAAATCTCGCCCCGGCTATTATCCGAAATAGCCCGGCGTATATAATCACAGTCCTGTTTGCCATTACGGGTGAGTGGCTCCAGGCAATCCCCTTCCCGATATGGGGAAGCATTTTGGAAGTGAGGCTAAATTGATGTTAGCGATTACAGGAGCCGCCGGAGAAGTCGGAAGCAGGATCGCGACCCGGATTGCCAGGCTTGGGTTGGAGCAACGTCTCATCGTGCGCGACCCTGCCCGGGCTCCGCGTTTGCCAGGTGCTGAAATCGCTCTGGCTTCTTCGTATGGCGATGCGATGGCGATGCGCCAAGCCTTGTCCGGCATCAAGACCTTATTCCTCGTTTCCGCTCGCGACCGGTTCGGGGTTGCGCATATCAGTGCTAAAAACGGCGTGCCTCCGCCGCCTTACGACAGGCTGCAGCAACAGCAGGCCGCTGTGGATGCAGCGATAGCCGCCGGCGTGAAACACATCGTCTACCTTTCGGTGCTTAACGCCGCTCCGAATGCCACTTTCATACTTGCGCACGATCATTTTCATACCGAGGAGTACATTCGGGTCTCGGGAATACCTTTTACATTCCTGAGGGCAAGTCTATACACCGACAACGTTCCCCAGTGCGTCTCAGCGGATGACGTTATTCGGGCACCGGCCGGCGAGGGACGCGCCGCTTGGGTGACGCGAGATGATATCGCGGACGTAGCCGCGTCAATACTGACAACCACCGGGCATGAAGGGCGCAGCTATGATATAACCGGTCCCGAAGCACTCACAATGGCAGAGACTGCCGAACGGCTGTCCGCTGCTTTAGGTCGAAAGATCACGTATCAAGCTCAAACGCCTCAAGAAGCCAGGACTACCCGCTCGACAAGCCGATTGGAAAAATTCGAAGCCGAACGCAGAATGCTAACCGGACACGGCCTCGATGAGTATGAGGTTGATGTTTTCGTCACTCATTTTCTGCAGATCGCCACAGGTGACTTAGCCAATGTAAGCAACACCGTCCCGGAACTGACCGGTCATCCGGCCCAATCTCTGGCGCACTACCTTTCACAAAATCCCGATAGCTATGGTCATCTGTTGCGAAATGTCTGAGATTGTTGGAAAAAGCCGGAATTGAAGGAGAAAGATATAGGCTGAGTCTACGTTCCGTTTCACCGGAGCAATCGGCGGGGACCATGAAGGCAGGCCGATGCAATCCTGGATTTTGCGGATTGCTTCCGGGGGGTTGATCGCACAGAATCTCAAAGGAGGTATCCTCATTATGCAACTCTGGAAGAAGCTTTATCTCACTGTGTGGCTGGCATTCTTTTCCTGTGTATTGATATCACGCTGGATGGGATCCCTTGTGGGATGGCCTATACACGCATTATTGGGCCTGGGAATGCTGGCTATGACCTGGACCAACGCTCGACAGCTGACGGGGCTGCCGGTTCCGTCACGACTGAAGCGCATCAGCAAGACTGCCGCGGGCTTCGCGGTGTTTCAGCTGATCAGCGGCATAGCCCTCAGCGCCGTTGCGCATCTGGCTTCAAACCTGACAATCGTTACACAACTGCTGCAGGGAGCTCATGTGGTCTGTGCTCTGGCGATTTTGGCTCAGTCCTCCTCAGTCGCAACGGCCTATGATATGTGGGAAGAGAAGGAATTCGAAAAGGCGCCCTCAAAGTAAAAAATCGGAAATCCTTAGTAGATTGCCTGCAATATTTTCTCGCAGTTGCCACGAGCATAGGAAGGAAGAACGATGAAGGTTAGCATCCTTGGCGCCGCCGGTTCGGTTGGCGCACCGGTAGCATTCTACCTCGCCGTGTCGGGATTGGCTGAAGAGATCGTCATGATCGATGTGCGCTCGAATATGGCACAGCAGCATGCGATGGATATAGGCACGGCTGCCTCGGCACTCGACGTGCGTGTCAAGGACGGCGGGTATGAAGATCTGGCCGGATCGGGCGTGATCTTTAATGCAGCGGGTGTTTTCCAGGGGCTGATTGCCGATCGCATGGAGCTGCTTCCCAAGAACATCCCTCTGGTGCGCGACATCGCGCTCCAGATTAAGCATCATTGCCCCGCGGCGATCGTGATCACGGCCACTAATCCGGTGGATCCCCTGAACTACGCCACCTGGCGCGTGGGGGGCTTCGACCGCCACAGACTCATCGGGTACTCCATCAACGATTCGTTCCGATTCCGCGAACTTGTTGCCCGGGCCAAGGGATCCCGCCCCGGCCGGGTGCAGGCAACGGTGATGGGAGAGCATGGAAGCAGCCAGGTGCCTCTGTTCAGTTCCGTGCGTGTCGATGGCCGGCCGATGCTCTTCACTGAAGATGAAAAGCAGAGCATTCGGGCGGAAATCCCCGACATCCTGAAACGCTACGAAGCGCTGCGAACAGGGCGAACGGCCGGCTGGACCTGCGCGGTCGGCGCGGTGGCGATCATGCGCGCCATCCTGCAAAACACGGGAGAGGTGTTCCCCTGTTCGGTGGTATTGGATGGCGAATATGGCCAGAAGGATTTGAGCATGTCGGTCCCGGTTGTGCTCGGCAAGGAAGGTGTGCGGGAGATACTGGAATGGGAACTGGCCGCGGATGAGCGGGAGGGCTTGAAGCGCAGCATCGGTGTGCTGAGGGCGGCTGCCCGTTTCGTGGATGAAAGCCTGGAATAGGTGCGGAGTAGAGAAATGACCGCAGGAACACAGCGTTTCGATAAGCTTATGGAGCCGGGAATGATCGGCCCCATTAAGACGCGTAATCGCATTATCAAGACAGCGAACGGCACCTCGTTCATGGAAGAGAACCAGACTGTCGGTCCGCGCATGATCGCCTATTACGAGCGCCTGGCCAAAGGCGGAGTGGGTTTCATCGTAGTAGAGTCCTGCGGTGTGGAATATCCCCTTGCCATCCAGCATGTGCACTATCGGTCCGATGGCAGCTACGAAGGGGTTCAGCTGCACCTCGATGACGATAGGTTCATCCCCAGCTTTCAGCAGTTGACCGAAGCGGTGCACACATGCGGGTGTCCCGTCTCTATCCAGTTCCAGCACGCCGGCCCGTGGAATCCCACCGGGCTTCTTCCCCGTGATCCAAAGATCCGCGACATCAAATGCGCATCTGCGCTTACCCAGGCAGAACTACCCGGGCCTGATTTCCTGCCCTGCCGCGCGATGACGAAGCAGGAGATCGAAGATCAAATTGAGCTGTGGGCCGCGGCGGCGGAGAGAGCCTGGAAAGCCGGCTTTGATGCCTGCGAAATCAACCACGGCACCTGTCACCAGGGCAACACGTTCCTATCGCGTGTGTGGAACCGGCGTGAAGACGAATACGGCGCGCAGAACTATGAGAACCGCACGCGTTTCCTGCGAAACATCATCGCGGAAGCCAAGCGCCGCTGTGGCCCCTCCTTTGCCGTACACACGCTCTTCAACGTGGTGGAATACAATCATCCGCTGGCAACCACTCTCGAGGAAGGCGCCGAGATGGCGCAGCGAATTGCCGAGGTGGCGGATGGCATCAACTGCCGGGCAGAGCGCTACGGGCATCGGGGCGGACTCATTCAGCCGGATCGAATTCTCTATCCCGAGCCTCCGGCCGAGCTGCCTGCAGATCTTGACTGGAGCAGACAGGGCCGGGGAGCCACCGTGCCTCTGGTGGAAGCCGTCAAACGCAAAGGCGTGACGATACCGGTGTGGACCGCCTGCCGCTTGGACGCCGCGCTGGGCGAGGAATATCTGCGCAAAGGGAGCCTCGATTTTGTCGGCATGACCCGCCGGCTTCTTGCCGATCCGGCGCTTCCCAACAAGGTCCGAGAAGGCCGGCTGGAAGACATCCGCGTCTGTCATGGCTGCCTGCATTGCTTCGACATGCGCAACAAGAACAAGAAACTTGAATGCCGGGTGAATCCTACCCTGGGGCGGGAGATCCTCCCTGAATATCAATGCCGTCCTGCAGAGCGCCGGAAGAAAGTGCTTGTCGTCGGCGGCGGCCCGGCGGGGATGGAGGCCGCCCGCCTGGCTGCCAGACGCGGGCATGAAGTAGTCCTATACGAGAAGCGTTCCCGCCTGGGCGGGCTGCTCCCCCTCGCGGGCATCGTAAAAGACCTGGAAACCGAGGACTTCACCGGTCACATTCGCTATCTTGAAACCCAGCTCAAAAAAGAAAACGTGACCGTGCGCATGAAGGAAGCGGTGACGCCTGCGGTTGTGCATGCGGAGAAGCCCGACGTGCTGGTGCTTGCCACCGGGGCCGTTCATACCAAGCTTGATCTGCCCGGAGCGGCAAGCGGCAAAGTAGTCCAGGCAGGTGCATTGCATGGCATGCTCGAGACCGCACTGCGCGTCTTCACGCCGGCCCAAGTGCAGAAGCTCACTCGATTCTGGATGCCGGTGGCGAAAAGCCTGATTATCCTGGGAGGCAAGCTGCACGGTTGCGAGTTGGCCGAATTCCTTGTCAAGCGCGGCCGCAAAGTGGTCCTTGTTCACAACGGGCCGGCCTCGGAATTAGGCGATGGCATGACCAAGGATGATCTGGAAAACCTGTGGCCGTGGTTCAAGCAGAAGCATGTACCCGTGTGGCCCGACGCGGCCTATCGTGAAATCGTCCAAGAAGGCCTTAAGATCCAGATGCCCGACAAGCGCGTATATATTCTTGAGGGCAGGCACATCTTGACGACGCAGGACTGGGGTCCGAACACAAGAGCTATCGAAGAACTTGCGACGCTGGTTGCCGAGACTCATGTGATCGGCAGCTGCAAAGAACCCGGCCTGATCGTGGACGCCGTGCGCGAAGGAGCTCTCGCAGGCTGCGCGATCTGATTTTCCGAAGGAACAGGTATTGTCATGAGCACTTCCGAGAATTCCAGCGCCATCATTGCAGCGCTTCTGGCAAATTTGGGAATAGCGGTTTCGAAGTTCGTCGCGTTCATCTTCACTGGTTCGTCGTCGATGCTCTCCGAGGGCGTGCATTCGGTTGCGGACTCGGGCAACCAGGTACTGCTGCTGATTGGGCGCAAGCAAGCCCGGCGGGCTGCCAATGACGAGCACCCTTTCGGCTACGGACGATCACGCTACGTCTACGCTTTCATAGTCTCCATCGTGTTATTCAGCCTCGGCGGGATATTTGCGCTATACGAGGGGTGGCATAAGATCGTCCACTCCGAGGGTCTGAAAAGCCCGCAGTGGGCTCTCTGCACGCTCCTCGTGTCACTGATACTCGAAAGTCTTTCCCTGCGAAAGGCAGTGCAGGAAGCCAACAGAGTGCGGGCCGGCGCATCATGGCGCCAGTTCATCCGCGGAGCGAAGGCTCCCGAATTGCCGGTAGTTCTCCTGGAGGACATTGGTGCACTGCTGGGACTGATCTTCGCGCTTATCGGCGTCACCGCGGCCGTCGTCACCGGCGATGGACGCTGGGACGGCATCGGCTCGCTGGCCATCGGTGGTTTGCTCGTATTGATTGCCATTTTCCTGGCCCGGGAGATGAACAGCCTGCTCATCGGCGAATCCGGCACAGCGGAACACATCGCTGCAATTCGCAGGGCGCTTGAAGCCGGGAGCGATGTCGAGAGGGTTATTCACCTCAAAACGCTGCACCTTGGCCCGGACGAGCTGATGGTGGTTGCGAAGATCGCCATTCGGCATGACGAAACCGCGGCATCGGTAGCGCGGGCCATCGATGGCGCCGAGTCGAGGATCCGCAGCGCCGTCCCGATTGCCCGGGTGATCTACCTCGAGCCGGATATCTTCCAGCCGCCATCCCGCTGATCCATGCATACACTGTACCAAGGATGTCCGGACTTGCCCTGGCCGCCACTCCGGTTCACGCACATATAAATCAGGCCGAAGGTTTCTGATCTCTCCACAAAAAATAATTAAAATAAATATTGACAGCCGCCGATTACGGATACATACTGGTTTGCATTACAAACCAGTTTACGTAGAAAGGAGCAAGCAAATGGAATATCCGGATCTGAAAGAAATCGAGCGGCGGCCCAAACAGTATTGGAATGCGGACGGCCTGCCAGACCTGCTTTTCGGTTTTGTGTGGATTATCTGGGGCATCGGGTTCCTTCTGCCCGACCTGCTGCCGGCGGGGAAATGGCGATCGAGTTTCAGTTGGCTGTCTTTAGCCATTATGGTCGTAAGCGGATATGTCGCGAACTGGGCAATAAAAAAACTTAAGCAACGCCTGACCTTCCCGCGCACGGGATATGTGGAGTGGCGAAAACCGGGGATCGGCGCAAGGGTGGCAGTGATGATTCTGGCAGCGGCAGTGGCCGCAGGGACAGCCCTTCTGGCAAGCCATGGGAAGGAATGGGGAATAGCCGATTATGCGCCGCCGGCCTTGGCACTCTTCTTTGCGCTGGGATACCTGTTCGCGGCTATCTGGCATAAGCTACCGCATTTATTGTTTTCATCCGCTTTGTCGCTTGTGCTCGCAGGCGTATTCGCCCGGACGCGCATGGAGCTGCATCAGGCATGGATATTGTTCCTCCTGTGCCTTGGCGTGCTTTCGTGCCTGGTGGGATTCATCCGGTTGCGGATCTTCATGCGGCAGAACCAGCAACAACAGGAGAGTGAGGTATGAGCACAGAGGAATTGAAGAACCTCACTGAAATAGATAGGGTGATTCACGAACCGGCGCGGCTGTTAATTGTGACCCTGCTTTCTGCGGTCAAGGAAGCCGATTTCCTCTACATGCAGAGAGAGAGCGGCTTGACCAAGGGAAATCTCTCGAGTCATCTGCTGAAACTGGAACAGGCCGGCTACATCGAAATCCAAAAGACTTTTCGCGGCAAGATTCCGCTTACTTTGCTGTGCCTGACGCAGACGGGCCGGGCGGCATTAGAGGGTTACAAAAAGAAAATGAAAAACCTGCTGGTAAAAGGGCAGCGCCTTCGGCGCTAGCCCTGATTCCGGATTCCTGATTCCGGACCCGAACTGTCCGGTTAAGGGTTTATACTTTCGCTGGAATACGTTAGCAAAACTAGCGTTAAAGCTGATTATGGGATTTTTCGAGTTCAATAATCCGGAATCTGGAATCCGGAATCCGGAATCAAGAAAGGCGTGAGTATGGAATGGCCGAACAGCCGCAATGAATCTACCGGGCCCGTGCTTCTGGACAGCCAGACGATACGAAATCGCATTAGCGAGCTTGGCTCTCAGATTGCCGGGGACTACCAGGGCAAAACGCCGCATCTGGTCGCCGTTCTCAAAGGCGCCAGCATTTTCCATGCAGACCTTGTCCGCGCCATGGAGCTGCCATTGTCTTTTGACTTTATCGCCGTGGGCAGTTACGGCACGCTGGGCACGAGCAGCGGCGAGGTTCGCATCCTGAAAGATCTGGAGGACGACCTGGAAGGCAAAGATGTGCTGCTGGTCGAAGATATTGTCGACACCGGCCTGACTCTTCACTCCCTGGTGCAAAATCTGAAAGAGCGAAAACCACAGTCATTGAAGATCGTGGCGCTGCTCAATAAACCGGCCGGCCGCAAAATCGATGTGCCTGTGGATTACATCGGCTTTCATATCCCGGACGCATTCGTCGTCGGCTATGGCCTCGACTATGACCAGCGTTACCGGAACCTGCCGGATATTCACATTCTAAATTTCGGCAAGTGATTTGATGGTATTAGCGTCGAGGTGGAATCTCGATCGATTCCAGATTTCAAGTTGCAGGTTCCAATGTCCTGGAACTCTGAAACCTGCAATCTGGAATCCTTAATGGAGGTGCCCGGATCCGCCGCCGTTTAGGCGGGGCGGTAGCTACGCAGTTTTTTCCGAAGACGCTTGCGCGCCAAGGCTTGTTTGATCCGTTTCTTTTCGCCAGGCTTCAGGTAGAAAGAATGCTTCTTGGCATCCTTGATGATATCTTCCTGCTGGACTTTGCGCTTGAAGCGCCGTAATGCGCTTTCAAGGGATTCGCCTTCATTTAAAATGACTTCCGCCAATCGAGACACCCCCCTTCACGACGAGCGCATACAGTACTCTCCGGCCGCTCGGCTGTCAAGACTCTTTGCAGTTGGCAGTCGTTAGTCGTTAGTCGGCAGTGCTTTACCGGTGAATGCTGACAGCTGCCAGTGTCGTAGGTCTGGAAAATTTAGTTTATGTTTTGCGAAAAGGTCCAGAGCGCAAAACTAAATTTTCCAGACCTGACCCCGAAATGCTGACTATTCCTGACTGGATTCCTCGCCGGCGACAACCGTCACGCTGGCAACGCAATCGCCCTCTTCCAGCTCGATGCATTTGACGCCTACGGCCGCCCTGGTCTGTGTATTGCGGATATCTTCGGTATGGAGCTGGATCAGTTTTCCCTGGGCCGTGATAAGCATGACGGATGCGTCATCCTGAACATGGCAGGTATTCACAACGGCACCGTTCTTCTGCCCCACTTTGATATTGATCACACCGGAGCCGCCTCTGCCCTGACAGGGGTATTCTTCGACATCGGTTCGCTTGCCGAATCCGTTTTCGGTTACCGTGAGGAATTGTCCCGGTCCCTTGAATACGGACATTGCTACGACTCGATCCTCGCCCGCCATGCGGATCCCAATGACGCCCCGGGCTGTGCGGCCCATCTCCCGCACATCCTTCTCCGAAAACCGGATCGCTTTGCCCATGCGCGTTGCAAGGAGCACATCATACGTTCCGTCCGTGAGCTGGCAGCCGATGAGTTCGTCATTCTCCGGAACAGATATCGCGATGATGCCCGAGTTTCGCGGATTGCCATATTCGGCGAGAGCGGTCTTTTTGACGATCCCGTTATGCGTGGCCATCACGACATACTCGTTCGTGTCGAAGCCCTTTACGGCGATAATGTCGGCGAACTTTTCATCCTTGCCCATGTTGACCAGGTTGACGATCGCTTTGCCCTTTCCTGCGGTTCCCACATCCGGAATCTCATACACTTTCAGCCAATAGACCTGGCCTCGGTTGGTAAACACGAGCAGGTAGCTGTGCGTGGAAGCAACGAAGACATGATCGATAAAATCTTCGTCGCGCGTCGTCATCCCGATGCGCCCTTTGCCGCCCCGGCCCTGCGGATGATAGAGAGAAGCCATGGTGCGCTTGATATAGCCCGAGTGGGTAACGGTAATCACCACATCTTCGTCGGCAATGAGGTCCTCGAGTGTGATTTCGACTTCCTCATCCACGATTTGGGTCCGGCGCTTGTCGCCGTAAGTTTCCTGCACTTCCCTCAACTCGGTGATCACGACCGCTTCCAGAGCTTTCTCGCTGGCCAGAATTTCCTTGAGGTGCGCGACGAGCCGCAGAATTTCTTCATATTCCGCGATGATCTTATCGCGTTCGAGACCCTGTCAGGCGCTGAAGGCGCATATCCAGTATTGCCTGTGCCTGTTCCGCGCTGAACTGGAACTGCGTCATTAACCCTTCTTTGGCAATGGCGGGTTCTTTGGAAGCCCGGATCAAGGCAATCACGGCATCCAGCATCTCCAGCGCGCGCTTGAGACCCTCGAGAATGTGGGCCCGGGCATTCGCTTTGTTAAGCAGGAAGATGGTCCTGCGGCGGACGACTTCCTTCCGGTGCTCGATGAAGCAGAAGAGCGCTTCGCGCAGATTCAGTATTTTGGGCTGATTGCGCACGATGGCCAGCATAATGATTCCGAAGCTGGACTGCATGGGAGTCATCTTGTACAGGTTGTTCAGGACGACCTGCGCCGGCTCGTCCTTTTTAAGCTCGATGACAATGCGCATGCCTTCCCGGTCGGATTCGTCGCGCAGGTCGGAAATGCCATCGATTTTCTTGTCGCGAACCAGCTCCGCGATGCGCTCGATGAGCTTGGCCTTGTTGACCTGATAGGGAATTTCCGTCACCACGATCGATTCCCGGTCGCGGGCCATCTTCTCGATCGCCGCCTTTGCGCGCATGATGACGATTCCACGGCCGCTTTCATAGGCGGACCGTATGCCGCTGCGCCCGTAGATAAATCCTGCGGTCGGAAAATCCGGGCCGGGAACCATCGTCATCAGCTCATCCAGCGTAGCCTCCGGATTTTCCATGAGAAGGATGGTTGCGTTGATGATCTCGGTAAGATTATGCGGAGGCACGTTGGTTGCCATCCCGACCGCGATGCCGGAGGATCCATTGACCAGGAGATTGGGGAACCGTGCGGGAAGGACGAGCGGCTCGGTCAGCGACTCATCGTAGTTCGGGCCGAAATCCACGGTATCCTTGTCGAGATCGGCAAGCAGCTCATCGGACAGACGGGCCATGCGGACTTCGGTATAGCGCATGGCCGCCGCACTGTCTCCGTCGACGGAGCCAAAGTTTCCCTGACCATCAATCAGCGGGTACCGCGAGGAAAAATCCTGGACCAGCCGCACCATCGTGTCATAGACCGCGCTGTCTCCATGCGGATGATATTTACCGATGACATCGCCGACAATACGCGCCGATTTCTTGTAGGGCTTGTTGTGCGTGTTGCCCAGATCCTGCATTGCATATAACACGCGCCGGTGAACGGGCTTAAGCCCATCGCGCGCATCGGGCAGAGCCCTGCCGATGATAACGCTCATGGCATAGTCCAGATAGGACTTGCGCATCTCGTCAATGATATTTACCGGGATTTTGTCAAGAGCTTCATTCATGGCAATTGTGCTTAGATATCGAGGTTGTGAACATTGAGGGCGTTATCCTCAATAAAACGGCGCCTGGGTTCTACGGCATCTCCCATGAGGATGGTGAAAATGGCATCCGTCTGGACCGCATCGTCAATCGTGACTCTTAACATCGTTCGCGTCTCGGGATTCATGGTCGTTTCCCACAACTGCGCGGGATTCATTTCTCCCAATCCTTTGTAGCGCTGCATCGTCAAATCCTTCTTCCCCAGCGCAACCAGATAATTCAGCAGCTCTTCCCTGGAATTTACGGAAACAGCGTTTCCATTTTCCTTCACAGTCAAGCGGTGGCTTTTCCAGGGGAGTCATTACCGAATAGAGCTCGAATAAGCGCTGCCACTCCGCCGAAGACAGAAACTCCCAATTCAGAGAGATTTTGTTGCCGTTGGACTTGTTGTCGGCTACCAGGGAACGGAGTCCGTGCTCCTCATCGATCAGGATCGTGGACGAATAGCCGATCTGTTCCAGAACCCGTCCCAGCTCCGAAAGCACTTCTTCGTCTTTAAAGAGCTGTTTGAGAGTGAAACCGTTGCTCAGCAATCCACCCTCGCCGGCCACGAACTGAAGCAGATATTCGAGCAGGTTTTTATCCTGAAGGCGCCGGTTCAGTTTTTCAAAAACAGTTTTATGCTCGTGCACATCCCGCATCAGTTTGACCAGCTGGGGTCCGCTATATTGCTTCCCGCTTTTTTCTGCGGTCACTACGACGCCATCGGTTGCCCGCTGCTCAATAAAGGCTTCCATCTCCCGTTCATTTTTCAGGTATCTGATTGTCTTGCCGCGTTTGACTCCGTACAGCGGAGGCTGCGCGATGTATATGTAGCCCCCTTCGAGCAGTTCAGGCATCTGCCGGTAGAAGAACGTGAGCAGCAGCGTTCGGATATGGGATCCATCCACATCCGCATCCGTCATGATGATGATGCGGTGGTAGCGCAGTTTGTCGGCCGCAAAATCCTCTTTGCCGATTCCAGTTCCTATCGCCGAAATCATGGTGGCGATTTCCGCATTGCCGAGCATCTTGTCAAAGCGCGCTTTCTCGACATTCAGGATCTTTCCCTTGATGGGAAGGATCGCCTGAAATTTCCGGTCGCGGCCCTGTTTGGCCGAGCCGCCGGCGCTGTCTCCCTCGACAATATAAATTTCACAAAACTTGGGATCCCTTTCCTGGCAATCCGCCAGTTTGCCCGGAAGCAGAGCCGTATCCAACGCGCCTTTGCGCCGCGTCAGATCGCGCGCCTTGCGTGCCGCTTCCCGCGCTCGCGCCGCTTCGATCGCTTTGGTGATGATCTTGCGCGCCACGGGAGGATTTTCTTCGAGGAAAGCACCGAGGCTCTCATTGACGGCAGCCTCTACCAATCCTTTGACATCGCTGTTCCCGAGCTTGGTTTTGGTTTGCCCTTCAAACTGCGGATTTTTCAGCTTGACGCTGATGACGGCAACCAGGCCTTCCCGCACATCTTCGCCCGTCGGATTTTCTTTCAGATCTTTCAGCAGATCCGCGGACTGAGCATACGCGTTGATCGTGCGCGTAAGCGCGGATTTAAACCCTGACAGGTGCGAGCCACCCTCGTGCGTGTTGATATTGTTCGCGAAGGAAAAGGTCGTCTCGCTGTACCCGTCGTTGTACTGCATGGCCACTTCAACGATGATCTCTTCCTTTTTGGTTTCGAAATAAATGGGCTTGGGATGGAGAACGTTTTTATTTTTGTTCAGGTACTCGATGAAAGAGGAAATACCGCCTTCATATTTGAATACTTCGCGGCGATCATGGCGCAGATCCTCGAGGACGATCTCGAGTCCTTTGTTGAGGAACGAAAGCTCTCTCAGCCTCGCGGCTGTAGTGTCGTAGCTGAACTCGAGCGATTCGAAGATCTCGGTGTCCGGGACAAAAGTAATTTTCGTCCCGCGGCGTTTGGTCGTTCCTGTCTGCCGGAATTCGGTGACGGGCTTGCCTCGCTCGTAGCTCTGCTCGTAAACGTTTCCCCCCCGCCAGATTTCCAGATCGAGGCGCATGCTCAAAGCGTTCACAACTGAAACGCCAACCCCGTGCAAGCCTCCAGAGACTTTGTAGGAATCATTATCGAACTTTCCTCCGGCATGCAGGACCGTCATGACAACTTCTGCCGCCGATTTCTGGGTCTGTTCGTGAAAGTCCGTCGGGATGCCGCGTCCGTTATCTATCACGGTGACGCTGTTGTTGATGTGAATCGTTACTTCCACCTTGTTACAATAACCGTTGAGCGCCTCATCGACGGAATTGTCCACAACCTCATAAATCAGGTGGTGCAGCCCTTCGATTCCGGTGGAGCCGATATACATCGCCGGACGCAGACGGACCGCCTCCAAACCCTCCAGCACTCTGATTTTATCCGCCCCATAATCTTCGCCTTTGGAGTTCGCTGGCTCAGGCGTGCGGATAGTCTCGTTTTCGGGTGAAATTATGTTTTCATTCATGCCGGAATTTCTTCAATTTAGATAAGAGGTCGATTCAACCCAGAAACTCTACAACCTATTTATTTCCAATAAATTATTTAGGTACTGACAACGCTGCGAATTATAGCACAAGGATGCTATAAAATGGAGGGAAATTCTCCTGGATATAGAGTATTTATGTTGTTTGTTTTCATATATTTAGTTGACCTTAGATCTCTGCGCTGCGTCGCCAGGTCCTTTTGCCGGGTCAACTCTCGTCTGAAACGGGCAGGATCTTACCGTTTTGCACTTCAAAATGTGTCGTTCGTCCCGGGGTTGAGGAGAGGAGAAAATCTTTTGCCGACGTCAAAAAAGTCTGTGTTCGCTGGGATAAAAATTGCAGAAATGCCTCGATTCTTTGCGTGTCCAGTTCCGCTTCCGCATCATCTACAAGAAACAGCGGATAGAAACCGTGGGTTTTGCGGTGGATTTCCATTTGGGAAAAATAAAGAGAAAGCAGACACGACCTCTGCTGTCCTGATGAGCCGAAGTCGACAAGAGATTTGCCATTTACATAGAGCTTAAGGTCATCGCGATGCGGACCGACGGATGTGTATCCGGTTTTCTGATCTCCCGGGCGCGCCTTGAAAAGATGCTGCCTGAAGCATTCTTCAATGGCTGGCACCTCCTGCTGTTCTGTTGTGACCGTCGAGACATAATGCATCTTCAACGCTTCTGAGCCGAATAAGCCCTGGGGAAGCTCTTGCTTCATCTGTTCCACATAGCGCATGCGATTCCACAGTATGCGCGCTCCCGGTTTTACGATGGCCTCGTTCCAGCTCTCCAGGAGGTTTTCATCCATTCCACTCCGACCTTCGAGCATGGATGCCAGGACCCTATTACGCTGCTTCAGAGCCCTTCCATAAAGCGCCAGACTGCGGACATGACCGGGATATAGGGTCACCATGGCTCGATCGAGGAAAGCCCGCCTGTCGGCCGGCGCACCTCTCACGACATTGAGGTGCTCGCGTGTGAAGGCCAGAACATGCAGGTTGCCCACAAATTCATCCAGGGGCACCTGCTTGCCCAGCAGAAATAGTTTTTTTTCAGTCTGCGTTATGGATACTTGCAGATCCCGGGACAAGCTTCCGTGTTCTATGGTCCCTTCCACACGGCATTCAGCCTGGCCATGGTGAATGCAGTCCTTTGGATTGGCCGTGCGGAAACTCTTGCCGTACCCAAGGAGGTAAATGGACTCTAGAAGATTGGTTTTTCCCTGGCCGTTCAGTCCGGAAAAAAGATTGGTATCTGCGGAAGGAATAATTTCCAACTCGCGGATATTCCGGTAATTGAAGAGACGCAGTCTTGTGAGCTTCACTCCTAAAACTTCATGGGCATGACAACATATCGATAGTCTAAATCAGACCCTCCGATAGGCCGCAGCAGGCCTTGGGTTTCAGAATCTTTCAGGGCGATGGATATGGAGTCTGACCCGCAGATGCCGACAAAATCCAGAAGATAGAGGGGATTAAACCCTATATCGAGGGTATCTCCTCCAAATTCCACGGCCACGACTTCTCTTGCTTCGCCGGCTTCGGCGCAACTGGCGGTCAATTCAAGCAATCCCGCTTTAAAAGACAGACGGATGGCTTTCAATTTCTCATCCGACATAATCGCGGCTCTGCGTATTCCATCCCCAAATTCCTTTGTGGATGCGACGACAAACTTGTCGTTCTCACGCGGGATTACAAGCTCATAATTGGGAAATTGTCCGGCAAGCACTCTGGATACCAGTTTCCGGTTCCCAAGAGTGAAGAAGAGGTGGTTCTCATCACGCCCGAATTCCATCATCGCATCCTGATCCCCGATCAGTTTCATGATTTCGATGAGGGTCTTGCGTGGAATAAGGGCGCGCACTTCCAAATCCAATCCCGGGATCTCCATGCTCTTGCTTACAAGCGCCAGCCTATGCCCATCCGTGGCGACCATCCTGATTTCAGCCGGCAGCAGAGCCAGAAGCGCTCCATTCAGAGAGTACCTCGATTCCTCCTGGGTAATGGCGAACATAGTACGCTGGATCATGCTCCTCAATAAGCCCGCTGGAATTTGAGCGGTTGCAGGAGCCGCTTCGGGAATAGAGGGGAAATTCTCCTTGGGCAGTGCCACGATCTTGTAGTGAGAATTACCGCAGCGCAACTCAATCCAATCGTTTTCCAGAAGCGAAAAGACGATATCCGCCCCATCAGGGAGCAGGCGCACAATATCGAACAAACGCCGGGCTGAAATCGTCGTCGTTCCTTCCGCGTCAACCGATACGGGACAACCGCACCGAATTGTCACATCCAGGTCCGTTGCGGTTATTTCGAGACGGCCTTCCGCCGCTTCAAGAAGAATGTTGGAGAGAATCGGGATGGTGCTTTTTTTCTCTATTACGCCCTGAACAAGATTGAGCTCATTCAATAATGAGTTTCTCGATAACTGTGAATTTCATGAAGGACGCTCCTTGGAAGATAACCGAGAACCAGCCATGCCTGACGCTGTGATTATACAGCGTACTCTCGCTTCAGTTTCACGAAAAATAGTATGCAGTGCTTATTAGCACTAATTCTATTCTCTAATTCAATACCTAATACCTAGAAATAGTAGTAGGTCCTGTGAATTTGTGGAAATTACAGAAACACCCAATACTATAAACGAGATAGGCTGTGCATTTAAAGAAGCTCATGATGTGAAAAAACGGAATAATCTGTGGACGCATTCCAGCCGCTGGAAATTCACAGGGCATCCACACAATTAAGCTGTTGAATAACCAGATAATCCTTTTAAATCATAGGTTTTACTCTCTGCATAATCCGGTGAGTATCCTGTGCATCTAATGATTCCTGATTCCGAATTCCGGATTCCGGAAAACATGCGATCGGGGCAGCTATTCTGGAAAGCAAGTGACTTAAACCGGACATTGTTTTTAATCGGAATCAGGAATCTGGAATCGTTTTATCTAGCGCAGCGATTTAACGATAGCGTTCACTGCAGCGGAGATTTCAGAATCTTTTTTTCTCAAGGAGTCGATCTTCCGGATCGAATGAAGAACGGTGGTGTGGTGCTTGCCGCCGAAATCTCTGCCGATCTGCGGCAGGGACTGATGCGTTAGCTCCTTGCAGATATACATGGCGATCTGTCTCGGCACCGCAATGGGCTTGGAGTTGTTTTTTGCTTTAAGCTGAGCGGGTTTCAGGGAAAAGAAAGAGGCGACAGCGCGAAGAACCATTTGGGAAGAAACGGAGGAGTTTTCTTCCGTGGTAAATCCTTTCAGGACATCCTTGGCGTAGGCGACATCGATATCGGAAGCGTCCAATCCATCCAGCGAAGCGCGAGCGCTGAGCCGGTTCAAAGCGCCTTCCAGTTCCCGAATATTGGAGCGGATGCCGCTCGCGACGTATAGGGCAACGTCATCGCGGAGGTTCAGGGCGTCGGATTCCGCCTTTTTTCTCAAAATTGCCAGTTTGGTTTCAAGATCAGGCGGCTGAATATCCGCGATAAGCCCCCATTCAAATCTGGAGTGCAGCCTTTCTTCCAGCGTGGGAATCTGCTTCGGCGGGCAATCGCTGGTGATTACAATCTGCTTCTGGGCATCATACAGAGCGTTGAACGTATGGAAAAACTCTTCCTGCGTCCGCTCCTTGCCCGCAATAAACTGGATGTCATCCATCAGTAACACGTCTATATTGCGGTACTTCTGGCGAAACTGACTCGTGCGGTCAAAGCGGATGGCATTCACCAGCTCGTTCATGAATTTTTCCGACGACATGTAAGCCAATCGGATACTCTTGTTTCGCGTTTGAATGAGATTACCCACCGCGTGCATCAGATGCGTTTTTCCCAAACCTACGCCGCCATAAAGGTATAGCGGGTTATAGGCTTTCGAAGGGCGCTCAGCCACGGCCAGGGCAGCGGCGTTCGCCAACTCGTTGCTGGCTCCCACAACAAAGGTTTCAAAAGTGTATTTTGGGATTAAGAGAGGCGGGGAGTCTAGGAGTGTCCGCTGAATGTTTAGTTGCTGCCGTCGGTTCAGGCGTGGCAGCGGCCTCCAAAGATACATGGAGGGCGATCGTGGACCGGGAAACCTTAGCGGCTGCATCCAAAAGCAGGGCGGAGTAATTTTCCAGCAGGCACTTTTTGAAACTCTCGGTCGGAACCGTCAGACACAGAACGCCGTTTTCACATCCCTGATACGTGATCGGCCTGAACCACGTATCAAAACACTGGCGGTTTGTGTGTTTTTCTACAGTCGAAAGGACTTGGTTCCAAAAATGCATAATATATTTTCCGGCGCCGAGAGGAAAAACACAACCGAGAGGCATCCGACTTTTCCACAGAGTTTTCCACAGCTGTGGAAAACAAATGCCCTTCAGCAGCATAACTCCAGGCCGATTTGCTGCTCCCTGAAAATCTGAATGTCAGGATTTCGCGTGATTCCGCGTTCTGTCTTACTTAACAACGGCGGGAAAGGTAACACACGGAGTTTGGAACATTCAACAAAAAAAAATATATTAATGAAATAATTCTTGGGCATCATAAAAATCCAGTAACCACGCGGGTTTCATGGGTGTTCTATGGGAAAAACACTGGAAAACAAGGGATAAATAACGATGCAACAATATTAAATATCCTATCACAAAAAATATAGGAATATTAGATAAAAAACATACCCGGAGGGACAGTGAACAGGGAAACGCCAACCCCCGCGTGCCTATCAGAAGGAAATTAGCCCCAGCATCCCGAATGGAACCGTTTATCTGACGGATTTGGCCCTCCGGCGTGCAGCCCGAAGTAGCCTAAGCACGGGGAGATGAAGCGGAATATTTAATAAAATAAGGAAGTAATCTTTGATAGGTGGTGGGCAATTCCTCAGGAAGGACGCGGGTTTCACCGATAACGGAAACAAAATTCGAATCCCCGGCCCACCTCGGGAGAACGTGCATGTGCAGGTGGTGTTCGACGCCGGCGCCTGCAGCACGACCGAGATTAAACCCCATATTGAACCCTGCGGGATGGTATTCCTGCCGTAGCGCGTTTTCGCAAAGTTGTCCCAGTTCGATGATTTCGTGCAGTTCTTCGGAGCTCGCCTCGCTCAGAGAGGGGATGTGGCGGTTTGCCACAATAAGCAGGTGGCCCGAGGTATAGGGGAACAAATTCAGGATCACATAGGAAGCCCGGCCGCGGAAAAGGAGGAAATTAGCCTCATCGCTGCGTTCCTCGAGCATTCGGCAGAAGACACACGTCGTCTCCTGATCAGCATTGCGGATGTACTCGAAACGCCATGGGGTCCAGAGACGGTCCATTACAGGTTTACGAGGTCCTTGATTTCCTTGCCCGGCTTGAAATATGGGACCTTTTTAGCCGGGACGCTGACGCCGGTTCCCGTTTTGGGATTGCGTCCCTGGCGGGAGGAGCGATTGCGTATCCGGAAGGAGCCGAAACCACGCAATTCTATTTTCTCGCCACGCTGGAGAGATTCGGTAATGCTGTCCAAAACGGTCTGGACGATCACCTCTGCGTCCTTCTTGGTCAGTTCCGATTCATTGGCGACTTCTTCTACTAGCTCTGCTTTTGTCATTACTTTCTATCTCCAGAGATATTGAAACCGGATGTGAGATTCCGAACGGTCAGGACTCAGTGAGAGGGCTGACCGGGACTCTCCCAGTAGGATATCGAGAATGGAAAAGCTTTTCTTCGCGGGGCTCAGAATTTTGGGTTCTCCCTGGATGCCGGCGATCCTGGCTGCGGCATCGATGGCGTCCTGATAAGTGCCCAGTTCATCCACTAGCCCATCCGCTTTCGCTTGCTGGCCCGTATACACACGGCCATCGGCAAGCTTGCGCACATCTTCATCTTTCATTTTGCGGCTGCTCGCGACCGTGGCAACGAATTGGTTGTACATGTTGTTGATCAGAGATTGAAAATAAACCTTTTCTTCCTCGGTGAGCGGGCGGGTGCCGGAGCCCGCATCTTTGAAGGTGCCGCTTTTGATAACCACGTCCTGCATCTTCGCCCACCGGAGCAGATCGCCGTAATTGTACCACTCTGCGATGACTCCGATGCTTCCGGTAATCGTTCCCGGATTGGCGAAAATTTTATCCGCGCCGCATGCGGCGTAATATCCCCCCGAGGCAGCCACCGAACCCATGCTCACGACTACCTTCTTTTTCGTTTCCGCGCGGAACTTCTTGATTGCCTCGTAAATCTCCTGGGAAGCAGCGACCCCGCCGCCCGGGCTGTTAATGCGGATGACGACCGATTTTACGGCCGCGCGTTTGCCGTAATCCTTGAGTTGATCGACGAAGTCCCTCGAATCGGAGATCACACCCTCGAGCTTAAGGGATGCAATCTGATTGCCCGAAAGAGAAAGACCGGGGGAGCCTTCGCCTGCCAGGTAAACAACAACCGCAAGCAGGCAAAGGACGATAAAGAGAAAAGTTCCCCCTCCAACGATAATCCAGAGCAACAGGTTTGATCGCTTCTGTGGCATCTCAAATAATCGAGCTGCGGCGGCAGGCTATTCCGTTTCCGTCTTTTTAAAACGCTGAAGCTGCTCGCCCAAACGCTCGCCCATTGAGGCATTCCCCGAATCGGCGGAAGCCATATACGATGAAAATTCAAGCCTGGGCTCATCTTCCTTCATCGCCCTCAGGCTCAACCCGATCTTCTTTTCCTGTAAGTTCAGCTTGATGACCCTCATCTCGATTTCCTGTCCGACATTGAGAAATTCGGTCGGTTTTTCGACATGTTTTTCATCCAGCTCGGAAACATGGCACAGGCCTTCGATTCCCTCCTCCAGCTCCACGAAAGCGCCGAAGTTGGTCATGCGAACCACCTTGCCTTTCACAACTTGTCCCAAATTGTGCCGGCTGAACCAATCCTCCCAGCGATCCGGCTCCAGCTGCTTGATTCCAAGTGAAAGCTTCTGATTGGCCGCATCGATGCTCAGAATTACCGCCTGCACCTCATCCCCCTTCTTCAATATTTCCGAAGGGTGCTTCATCCGCTTGGTCCAGGAAATGTCGGAGACATGGACCAGTCCGTCGATCCCGTCCTCTACTTCAATAAAGGCGCCGAAATCGGTGATATTCCGGACCTTTCCAGTTATGACCGTTCCCGGAGCATAACGGGCTTCAATGACATCCCACGGATTCGGCTCTGTTTGTTTGAGTCCCAGCGAAATTCGCCGGGATTCGACATCGATGTCCAGAACCACGGCTTCCACGGTATCCGCAACGGTGAGAATTTTCGACGGGTGCTTCACTCTCTTGTTCCAGGTCATCTCAGAGATATGAATCAGCCCTTCCACTCCAGGCTCCAGTTCCACGAAGGCTCCGTAGTCGGTCAAACTAACAACTTTGCCCTGCACGCGCATATTCTTGGGATAGCGCATATCGGCGTGCAGCCAGGGATCCTCGGTCATCTGTTTGTAACCCAGCGAAACTCGTCCGTCTTCTTTGGTAAATTTGATGACCTTAACCGTTAGTTTGTCGCCGACAGAGAAGAGTTCCGAAGGATGATTGACTCTTCCCCAAGACATGTCCGTAATGTGCAGCAGACCATCCACACCGCCAAGGTCAATGAAGGCTCCGTAATCGGTAATATTTTTAACGATACCCTCCATTACTTTGCCGCCTTCCAGGACTTCCATGGTTTTTGCTTTTTCTTCCTTCATGGATTCTTCGAGGACGGCTTTACGGGAGAGCACGATATTGCCGCGCTTCTTGTTCACCTTGATGACGCGCATTTCAAACTCTTCACCCCGCAGGCTATCGAGGTTGCGCACCGGACGGACGTCGATCTGAGATCCGGGCAGGAAAGCACGGACGCCGATATCGACCGCCAGGCCGCCTTTGATGCGCTCAATGACGCGTCCCTTGACCACGGTCCCTTCCTTGTAGGCGCGCTCGATCTCATCCCAGATCTTCATCCTCTCGGCCTTCTCCCTGGAAAGGACGACATAGCCGTTAGAATCCTCGGTCTGTTCTAGAAATACATCGATAGCATCGCCTGCTTTGATAGTGACCTGGCCGCGATCGGTGGTAAACTGCTCGATGGGGATAATGCCTTCTGATTTAAATCCCACATCGACAATGACTCCGCTGCCCGAGATCGCGATAACCCTTCCCCGGATGACATCCCCTTCGGAAAAACGCTGCGTTCTTCCTTCGTAGGCTTCCAGGAGTTTCTCAAAGCTGGTTTCCTCCTCGTTGGCTTCGGTTCCGGTTACCGGCGGATTCTCCTGGTTTGCAGATGCTTCCTGCAGGGAGAGATCCTCAGCCTCGGGTTGCGTATTGTTAACATCTACTGACATGCACTCCTCCTAAGATAGTTCTCAAGCTGCTATGCGCGGCAAAAGAACTTTATTTTTTGCGAAACTATTAGTGCTATTTGATATGGAACAGAAATCGAGCTAGCCGCGTTTATTTGATATCTTCGGTGAGGCAAATCCAAAGGTCCACATCCTATTATCACGAGAGATATAAGCGACTATCTATAACTCTTTAAATGATTATTGTCAAGGATTGGAGTCTGCCCGAATTACGAATTACGAATGACGAATTACGAATGAAACCATATTTACAGTAGGGATACTTTGGCTGTTTTTCAATTCGTCATTGTCGTCATTCGTAATTTTATGGGACCCAAAGCACCATCCGGGACTTTTTGCCTACTTCCGCCGCGAGTTCCTCAATTCGGCCGTACTTCATGCAGGCGGCCATGCAATGCTTCACACATGCCGGTTCGAGGCCTTCTCTTGTGAGATGAGGGCAAAGAATGCAGGTTTCTGTCGGGAAAGGGAAATAGGCCAGGTACATGCTGCCATCGGGCAGTTTCTGCTCGACCTCGAATACCCGTATTCCCCGGACGCCGGGTTTGTGTTTGTACTCCTGAGCGCAGGCGACTTCGCAACTGTGACACCCGGTACAGTACTCGTAATCTATCAATAAACCGAATTCTGGCTTTTTCTTATTCATGCGATTCATCCCGGTCCTGGACTTTGTACACCCGGCACAGCAAGTTCTTGATCGGGGCGCCGAGCCCGTCCTTCCCCTGACTCCCCATCGGGATCAGCTGATTGATGTTTGACTTCCAGGCGCCGAACAAAGACGGTTCCGCGCCTTCCTCCTCAGGGAACCACCACCCATGAGCCGCCATAACCATTTGCGGGAGAACGGCAAGCGTCAATTTTGCCTTAAATTTCTGCCGGCTCAGCCAGTTCTCGATCCAAACCCATTCCCCGTCGCCGATGCCGAGGCTTCGAGCCGTATCCGGGTGAATCTCGACCGTCGGGTCCGGATCAATTTCGCGCAGCCATGGGATATTCCGGTGTTCGGCATTAAAAAACGCAAAGGAACGCCTGCCGGTAGAAAGAATCAAGGGGTACTCTTTTGCCAAGTCCGGCCGGCTGACCGGAGTAAACGGCGGCTCTTCGTAGTGGGGCAGCGGTTCCAATCCCCACTCTTCGCGCAGAATGGAATACAGCTCCACTTTGCCGGATGTGGTTGCGAATCCGGGTTGTCCATCTTTGCGCAATAATCCTTTTTCATGCCGGTGGTATGGAGCGCTCGAACTTCCTTCCGGCGGGATCGCCCAGTTTTTCTCCTGCAATTCCTTGAAGCTCATGCCGGACTTTTGCAGGATGGAATCAAACAACTCCTCAACGGATTTCCATTGCAGGTTCGGATCGAACCTTTTCGCAAGCTCAAAATTGATCTCCACATCCGGCCTGCAGCCGTCTACCGAGATCGCTTTATTGATGGTCTGCAAAGGAACCCACCAGCTCCGTACGCCGTCTTTTTCCAGGAATGTGGCGGCGGGAAGGACAACGTCGGCATACTGCGTGGTCGGGGTCATGAAAAGATCGACGGCGGCAATGAAATCGAGCTTCTTGAAAGCCTCGCGCCATTTCTTCGGTTCGAAACCGATGCCGGCGATGATGTTGCCCGTTTGCATCCAAAGCGCTTTTATGGGATACGGCTTCCCGCTGAAAATCTGATCGAGGACGGTATCCGTCTGCGCGCGCCAGATGAATTTCTGGAAAGGCCCGTATTTATCGACGCTGATGCGCTTCTGGTCGGCTTCTTTCGAAGCCAGTTTGATAATTCCTTCCGCGCCGGGCAGTGCATACGAGACACATTCAAAGGCGTTGCGCGCAATAACGTTTCCTCCCGGAACTTCCAGATTGCCTGTGATGCACCAGAGGGCCGTAATTGCCTGGGCCGTCGGCGTAATGCCGGGAGTGGAGTCGATCGGCAATCCCCAGTGTATAGCGGCAGGTTTGCTCTGCGCAAAAAAGCGGGCCGCCGCCTGAATTTCCTTCTTGGGGACCCAGGTGATTTCTGCAACACGGTCCAGAGGGTATTGCTCGACTTCGGCGCAAAGCGCATCCCACGCGGTGCGGCATTCGACCTTCGTACCGTCAGCCAGATCCAATAGATATTTGCCGCTCAAGGATGGTTTGGGATTGCCGGACCGGTACGCTGCTTTTCCCGATTCCCATACGGCAGCGCATTGCTTTTCACTATCCCAGACCACGAAATTTTCGTGGAGCCCGCCCTTGATGAGATCCGATTCGCGCAGCAATTTGCCGGAATCGTTTCTTATGAGGAAGGGCGCATTCGTCCATTTTTCGACGAATGTGTGGTCGTAGAGATCCTCGCCGATGATCGTATTTAAAAATCCCATCGCGAGGGCCCCATCGGTTCCGGGCCTCAGCCTGAGCCAGTGCTTTGCCCTGGAGGAGAACCACGTCAGCCTCGGATCCATACAGACAATTTCAACGCCGCGCTTCATCAGATCGATGAACCAGTGTCCGAAGATATTGTCGGGGCAGGTGTTGGGAATGTTGTAGCCCCAGATCACGATGCATTTCGGAAGCTCGTAGCGCGGGTCCTCCAGCCGCTTTTCCAGCCACTGCGCCGCGTCAGGCACGCAATAATCACCCAGCACAGTTTCTACGGCGGCGATTCTAGGGCTGTAGCAGGCGTTCCCGCTCAGGGCGAACATGACATTCGGGCTGCCATAGGCATAGGCGAGCATGCACAGCCAGGGGCTGATGTCCCTGCCGGTCCCCATGCTGAATACGGCACTTTCGGGACCATACTCCTCGCGGATTTTGCCCATCTTCTCTTCGATGAGATCAAAGGCCTCTTCCCAGGAGATTTCCTGCCATTTTCCTTCTCCGCGTTCTCCGGCCCGCTTCAGCGGGCGAGTCAAACGGTCAGGGTGATAGACGTACTGCGTCATTGCGAGACAGCGCGCGCACAAGCGACCCTGGTTCCACGGGTGGTCCGGATCCCCCTCTATTTTGGCAAGCTTCCCTTTTTTAATATGCGCCAGAACTCCGCATGTTCCATGGCAGCCGGGACCAGCAGACCAGACGGTAGTCCGGATGATTTCGGTGTCTGGAGATTTGGATTTCACTTTTTGGCCGGCCAACGCTCCTCCTTTTGATTCCAGATTCCAGATTCAGGATTCCGGATTAGCATTCATTGCGCAACAAACAATGATTTTAACATGTCTTCGAATCCATAGGCAGAGGAGGATATGCAGAAATGTCAGTATCGGGTATCGCGATCGGATATCGCTTTTTGGCTGTAACCGCGTGAAATGAAAAGCCGATTCCCGATAGCGATTCCGATACCGGAAATCGGGGACGTCCCACGCGATTCCCTGTTTTGATGCACAGTGAATAGCGGCTGGGGCGAAGCAAAGAGGTCGGCAATGCATGTGACATCCCTGATGTCTATGCACAAGATTACTTCCCAGATTGCTGTTTTTGGGGAGTAATACTGCCTTGGAATTTATATCCCGTTTCCGCATCCCGTTCTTTGGCGGTAATCACCGTCTCACTCAATTGCAGTGTTGTGCCAAGAGGACATTACTATTTGCTATGTGAAAACAAATTCCGTCCCCGATTCTTCTTATTTCACGGCCTTGCCTGTCACCGGGTGCGGATAGTGAAATGGAAATATATCGGTGTCCGGCCAAAGAGTCGGTGGCGGATCTTCGAGCATATCCGGCCCTACTGGATTGGCCGGGTAGATGTCGGCAGCAGTATAAAACGGTACATAGTGCGGCCGCGTGTGCGCCCAGCCGGCTTCAAAGTCCGCGTGCCAGATAGGATGGTAGTTCAACACTTTGATTCTCCAGAGTCCGGAATCCTCCTTCACATAGACATTTTCGTAGATCGCACCCTCCCACCACTGGCTTGTCTCGCCTCCGGCGCTTTCATGCCGTCCGGCCATCATCATGCAGCGCAATCGCGCTTTGGCCGTTTTCCGATCCGGCGCCACATCGACAATATCCTGCATCATCGGATGGTCGAGCAGGAATCCGAACATCGGTCCGTTTTTTCCTCCGACGAAATGATTTCTGAAATGCCCGCAATAAAGCCTGTGCACGCTTTCTTTGCCTCTATAGATCCCGCCCAGGAAGTGCATTTCACAGTCATCGGCAAACAGAGCGACTGCTTCGTCGTAAAGGCATTTGTCGATGTAGTACCCGTACTTATGCTGAAGACACCGCACCGCATGAGTATCTTGGAGGATTCCAATTTCCTGAGACATCTGTGCAACCTGCTTCTCTAACGCTGTGATACGATCTTGATCCGCCATTGCCGCCTCCGTAGAATGGATTATCTATATGTGACTTCTTCTCATTTTGTGGAAGAGTTTAGAATTATAATTAGGGACTAGCCACGTTTATTTTGGGGGCTATTGTGAACCGCCCCGGGTTTGCCGGAGACTCTATTATTTGAGGGGATAGGGCTATGACGGCAAGAAAATATTTATCGGTTGGGGGAGGGTAACTTCCCACAAGCCGACTTGAACGTAGCCGCTACGCGGCGGACGCTTCGCGTTCCTATAAATCAACATTGGCCATGTCCGCAACGTTCTGCCGAAATTCTCCCTTTATATGCTATTATAGGGACGCCATGTCGAGAAACATCACATTTACCGTGCAATTAATATTCAACGGCCTTTCGTCTCAAGTGATTGCCCTACAAAGACTTATAATTCAAAACCCATAGGCGTAGGTCCCCGCGCCCTCCGCAAACGGCAGCGGCCACCTTCAAGTAGTTTTATCGAAAGCGCACCCGGTACTTGGCTGGAATTATGCCAATTTGTACAACTAGTGCGCTTCCGATAAAACACTAGGACTTCTTGGGAAATAACGATCTTGAAAGGGTCGCCTTCCTTACATTTTGTCTTCGAATTCCGAGACTGCTGCAATAGTGCGCCTTGCTGCCTTTATGTTGTACCCTGCGAGATCATTCATAAATTTCTGAGCGCGGGGATATCGGCCTATCGTTCTGCTAAGCTTTTTCGATAGCCAGAATGCCAGTGCTATAGGAACCAGTCCAAACAGCACATTGGCTAACAGCCAAGCGGTACCGAAAATGCGATAAGCGTCAATCCCCAAAAACATCTTTAATACAACGATTACGAATGGCACCCAGACGATGAATCCTCCCACCACTGATCCCTGAATATATCGGATCCGCAGCACACGCAAAGCCTCAATCTGTTTCTGAATAACAGCAATCGGCTTCTCATAGTCGATTTGAAGCGCAGAAGCGATTTGGGCTATGAGAAGTGCAAAGTTGGCGATAGCGTACAGATCCAGGAATACAGCGGGCAACGCGAATCGCATCATCGTAATGTTCCTGTAAATAAATTGGCCAAGCGCGACGATGCCAACAAGCCAAAGGACTGATTCCAGGGACAGGCCCATTGCAAGCCGCTGTAATGCGGATTTCGCGCGTGGGAGTTTCATCGCCTGAAGAAGCCGTCGGTTCAACCGGAGGCTCTCATCAAGCTTCCGATCATAATTAATCCATTTTTCTTTCAGTTCATCCAAATCCATCGCAATTTGCTCCTCAATCAAGTCCTTACAGTTCCACCAATGTCCTGCTTCAGTTTCATTTTGAGCCGATTGATCTTTGTCGCAACATTGGTTTCGCTAATGCCCAACACGTCGGCGATTTCCTGGTAGTTGTTCCCATCTAAGTAAAGCAGGATGAGCGCCTTATTCAGCGGATCAAGCCCATCAATAAACTGATAAAGTCGCAATAGATCTTCCGATTTATCTTCCGTTTCAACAGCCACTTCCAGAAGCTCTTCATCCGATGATAATACATGCCGTGTTCTTGTGCTTTCGCGGCGATAAAAGGAAATCGCCACATTGAGGGCGATTCGATACATCCAGGTGGGAAAATGGCGCCGCTCATCGAATGTGCGAAAGGATTTCCAAAGCTGGATAGCAATCTCCTGTGCCAGATCTTCCCGATCATCGCGGTTCCTGCAATACGAATTGCATATCTTGTAGAGGATCTTTTTATGCTCATCTATAAGTGTTTGGAATCTCTCCTGGAGTTCCAGTGTAGCCATCGGCTCCCTCTCGCGTCCATGGCGGCTGTTGCCATGGCATTTTCTGTTCACACTGTTATTCGCATTGATCGGGAAAAAATCACGAACAAAATCAAATCTTATGTGAAAGATATCCCAAGCAGCTCAGTTAGGCCTATAGCCAAATCAATGGTTTGGTTAAACGCAAGGCGGCAAATAATTGATATGGCAATGCTTGTGCTACCCTCAAGCACTCGCAAAGGGCATGTTGGCCAGAAACACGCATCTGGGAAGTAATGGCAGATCTGTGAGGAATCAGACATACCCGAGGCTTCCGGAGCATTCAATGTTGTGCTGATTGCGCCCTCTCGAACAAATCCGGGGATGAATATGAATTCAATGTGCACACACATTCTACAATCGGGCTCGGGAACGAAGTCGGCTTTTTTGTCCCCTTCATTTCGATGCCGATAGCGATACCGATCCCGACCCCGATTGTTTCATCGATAGCTATTTTCGATACAGCGTAGCGAATGTATCCCTGCCCGTGCTATATAGTCTCTTTTACAGCGGAGCGAAACATGAGCGGCATACCGGTATTGCATGTTGAGGCAGATTGCATTGCGCGGGGCTGGGAAGAATCTCTGATTGAACTCAATCGGAACGGATGCAGCATCCGGACGCAATACGATAAGGAAGACGACCCGCCGAGCAAGGATTGCACGATGGTGCTTACCATCCTCGACCCTCTCAGCGAACCGATGATTCACAAAGATTTTCCCGGCGGGCCGCAGGAGCTGCAAGAGTATGTCATGGAGATGTGCGAAGGCATCAAGGATCACCTGGTCCGGAATCCGGAGGATCCGGCAGACACCCGTTGGGAATACACCTATCATCAGCGTCTATGCGCCCATGATGTGCCCGGCTTCGCGCCGTTCGATCAGATAGAAACCATGTGCCGCAAGCTGGCCGAAGTGCCCTACACGCGCCGCGCCCAGGCAATCACCTGGAAGGTTTGGGAAGACAATGACTGCTACGATCCACCCTGTCTGCAAAATCTCTGGGGCCGGATCATCGAAGAAAACGGGGAATGGGTCCTCAGCCTGAACGCGCGCTTCCGGTCCAATGATGCCTACAAAGCAGCGTTCATGAATATGTTCGCGCTGGTTCAGTTGCAGAAGATCATGGCCGAGCGCATTTCCCGGCTTTCAGGCAAAGTCATAAAAGTTGGACGCTACTGTCACATGGCCGATAGCTATCATATCTATGGTTCCTCCTTCAGGGAATTCGAGAGCCGCTTTCTTGGAGCTCTCAAGAAACGCACATTCGAACAGCGTACCATGCGCTATGAAGCCGTGCAGGAGATGATGGAGGAAGCGCGGCCGTCCATTCTGGAAAAGGCCAGGCGCATGGGGCGGGATCAGAACAATACATAATGCCGCGAGGCTAAACTTTATTGGATTGTTTTCCAGCGAATGGTGATGGAAGTAAATTTTTTCGACCCGCTATACAGCATCAGCTGCTTATATCCGTTTGTTTCATCGGGCATCTGCCGGATAATTACTTCCTTGGGCTCCACTTTAATTGAAACCGGCTTCCCGGGAAACCTCCAGTGATTTTTCCTACGGACGATTTCGGCGGCGTAATAACAAGGACAGAGTTTTTTCCAGCTTTCCGGACCAGGTAACGACGCCCGATTCGATCTTTTGAGGTTGGCGTGAAGCGAGCGATCGCGTTGGTTTTGGTGCGCCGGCCGTTCCGGGAAGAACTCCGCCGGCATCCGATGATCCCGTTCTGGATGTAGCCGTCTTTTCTTCTTCAGGCTTTGGCCGCGAGGCATGCCAGTCGCTGGTTTGCTTTTTCCGGTTCCCGCCCCTAGTTCTGCGCCTCCCCGCCGACGGTCGCATCCGCGGCATTCGAGGAAGCGCCTGCAGCCGGAGTTTTCTGCTTTGAATCGTCTTTATCGCAAAGAATGCGACGCGGCCAGAGCTATAACCGCCAGGCTCGCGACCCACACCATGACCTTGGATTTTCGTTTCGGCGCCGGGACGCTTGCGTCCGGCGCGGAAGACGGAACGGATGAAGCAGAGAAATTCTCCCCTGCCGCCGCCGGCGTTTCCGGAGACGGCAAATACACGGGAGCCGGGAGAGATACTTCGTCCTGCGCGATTGCAGCGGTCTCTACGGAAACTGGAATCGAAACCTGAAAAGGTGGCTTTCAGCCAATGCTGCAGCGATAGGAACGGCAGCGCTGGCAGCCGCGGGCTTGGATTCCTGCTCGGCCGAAGCGGGCTTTCCGCCGGCCATTTCGGCTTTGCACAGAGAATAGGCGCCTTCGAGGTCCCGCACGAAATCCGTGCAATTCGGAAAACGGAATTGCGGGTTTTTTGCGAGGGCTCTCTTAAAAATGATTTGAAGATATGGATGCAGACCCGAGCTGTCGTACTGCGGATCTTCCAACAGGATTTTGGTTAAAATTGCCGTCAGCGTTGCCCCTTGGAACGGGAGCTCTCCGGTCAGCATGCGGTATGCAACCACGGCAAGCGAAAACTGGTCCGAGCGCCCGTCTACCGCTTGGCCCTGCGCCTGCTCGGGAGACATGTAGCTTGGGGTGCCGAGAACCAGGCCTGCGTGGTCATGGAAGTGGAAGCCGCAGGCTTCGCCACGCCGAAGTCCGCGATTTTTACGACACCGTCATGGCAGAGCATGATGTTGGAGGGCTTGATGTCGCGGTGGATTATGCCTTTGCCATGCGCATAGTCGAGTGCGGCCGCGGATTGCCTCAAAATCGAAAGCAGCGTGCCGGAGTGCTGGGGCACGCCGGAAGCAAGAACATCTTCCAGATTTCTGCCGTCGACGTACTCCATGACGATATAGGCTTCATTCCCCTGCTCGCCGACATCGTGGATCGTGACGATACCGGGATGAGACAGGACGCCTGCGGACTGGGCTTCTCTGAAAAGACGCCGCGTCAGTTCCTCGCGATTTTCTGCAGCATCCGCCGAATCCAGGCGGATTGTCTTGATCGCAACCCGGCGGCCGATCAGCGGATCCATCGCCGAATAGACGATGCCCATCGCGCCGCGCCCCAACTCTGCCAATATTTCGTATCGCCCTATTTTTTGCATAATGACTATTATATCCTCAGTCTTCCTATCGGCTGTTTTATTCGAGATGATATATTTCCGTTCCAGGACTGAGTCTAAGGTTCATCTGTTTCCCAGTCCCTCGATCGGGAATGAACCCGAAAACCCAATTTCGTAGAAAACCGTCCGGAACGATTGCTACGGGGCTGCTGTGCGCGCAGGCTTGACTAAGAGGATCAGGCCACGCACGGTGCAACACAGCTTCCTTACTCACCACATGGAGGCGGGAACCGACCTGCGCACAATCCAGTTTCTTTTACGCCACGCAGGCCTGAGAAATACTTCCGTATACTTATATCTGTCGCAGCATCTTATGCGGGCGGGCTGGCAATCCGCTTAATCGGCTCATTCTAAATTCTTACAGCCCCAAACGGCCATTTTCCGAAGTATCAGATCAACGTATGCGAGAAATGGCTACGCACACGGCAGCAGGAACTGCTGCCCGTCGGGTACTATCATATCATTTGAGGGCTGTCCCC